>NZ_NJDE01000014.1 GCF_002205895.1 Saccharibacillus sp. O23 | reverse complement strand
GTTCTGCTGCAGGCGCGCGAGCCGGTCGCGCTCCTGCGCGGCGCGGCGCAGCAGGGCGCCGCGCAGGCGCTGCTGCAGCTGCGATACGCGCTGCTGAAGTTCCCGCCGGTCCGGCACCGCCAGCTCCGCGGCGGCGGTAGGGGTCGCCGCCCGCAGATCGGCGGCGAAATCGGCGATGGTGAAGTCGGTCTCGTGGCCGACGGCCGAGATCACGGGAATCGCCGAATCGTAGATCGCGCGGGCCACGATCTCCTCGTTGAAGGCCCACAGTTCTTCCAGCGAGCCGCCGCCTCGCCCGACGATCAGCACGTCGGCTTCTCCGAGCCGATTCAAGATGCGAATGCCGCGCACGATCGACGCGGCGGCTTCTTTGCCCTGTACGAGCGCCGGGTACAGCATGACCGGAATACCCGGAAAGCGCCGTCCGAGCGTCGTCAGAATATCCCGTACGGCCGCGCCGGTCGGCGACGTAATGACGCCGATCGCGCGAGGCATGGTCGGTATTTTCCGTTTGCCGCCTTCGTCGAACAATCCTTCGGTTTCCAGCTTCTTCTTGAGCTGCTCGTAAGCCAGATACAGGCTGCCGACGCCGTCGGGCTGCATTTGCGTAATGTACAATTGATATTGGCCGTCCCGTTCGAACACGGAGACGCTGCCCTGCGCGATCACCCGCGTACCTTCTCTCGGAATGAACGGCAGCCGCTTGTTATGCGCGGCGAACATGATCGCGCGCACGCGGCTTCCGGCATCTTTGAGCGTGAAATACATATGGCCGCTGGAATGATGCGTAAAGTTCGAGATCTCGCCGCGCACCCACACTTCCGGCAGCAGCGGGTCCGCTTCGAACTTCTGGCGGATATACCGGTTCAGCTCCTGGATCGACAGTATGCGCTGCTCCATCGCAAAGTCCTCCGTTTAGGAAAGGCCGTGCGCGCGCTTGGCGGCAACGAGCGTGTTTTTCATCAGCATGGTGATCGTCATCGGTCCTACGCCGCCCGGAACCGGCGTGATCGGACCCGATACCGCGCTTGCCGATTCGAAATCGACGTCGCCGGCCAGTTTGCCGGTCTCCAGACGGTTGATGCCCACATCGATGACTACCGCGCCCGGCTTGATGTACGAAGCGTCCACGAAGTTGGCGCGGCCGACGGCTACGACCAGAATGTCCGCTTGGCGGGTCAATTCTTTCATGTTCGCCGTACGGGAGTGGCACATCGTAACGGTCGCGTTCTCGCGCTGAAGCAGCAGCGATACCGGTTTGCCGACGATGTTGCTGCGGCCGATGACGACCGCGTGTTTGCCGGACATCTCGATTCCGGTATGCTTGATCAGCTCGATGACGCCGGCCGGCGTGCAAGGCAGCAGGCTGTCGTCGCCGATCACCAGATTGCCGACGTTGACCGGATGGAACCCGTCGACGTCTTTTTCGGGCGAAATCGCGTTGATGATCGCTTTTTCTTCGATATGTCCCGGCAGCGGAAGCTGGACGAGAATGCCGTTGATGTTCTCCTGCTCGTTCAGCTTATGCACCAACGCCAGCAGATCTTCCTGCGACGTGTCGGCTTCCAAACGATGAACTTCGGAGTAGTATCCGAGATCTTCGCAAGCTTTGGCTTTGTTGCGCACATAGACTTGGGAGGCCGGGTCTTCCCCGACGAGCACGACGGCCAGTCCAGGCACGCAGCCTTGCTCGGCAAGGGCTTCGACCTCGGTTTTCAGGTTCTGGCGAATTTCGTCCGATACTTGTTTTCCGCTGATAATTTGGGCTGTCGTCATGATTTTATCTCTCCTTTGGTGGGGGATGTGCGGGGCTCCGGGGAAGATTCGTTTCGGCCGCGTGTTGTAATCGGGAAAATAGATTGGATTTAAACAAGGAATTTTCCCGATTACAAAGGCGGTCACTTCGTTCCTTCACTGAATCTTCCCCTCCGCCAGTTACAATCGTGCGGGGTCGGGCTAAAATCTTTTTTTGGGGTGTGGTTTTGAATCAACCATACCTCGCTTCTATAATCGCTTTTTGCTTGATTTCTATTTCTGGCTGTTCTTACTTCAACTTCTTTTTCAGTTCTTCGACGTCTTGAATCATTTTGCCGAGTACGCCGTTGACGAACTTGCCGGACTCGTCGGTGCCGAAGTGTTTGGACAGTTCGATCGCTTCGTTGACGGCGACTTTGGCCGGGACGTCTTCGGCGAAGATCATTTCGTAAGCGGCCAAGCGAAGGATCTGACGATCCACGCGGGACAAACGGCTGATCTGCCAACCTTTGAGATAGACGCCGAGCAGGTCGTCGATCGCGGATTTGTTCGTCCATACGCCGTTGACCAAGCCGAGCACGTATTCGGCCAAACGGTCGGCGTCTTCCAGCTTCACTTCGCCTTCGTTTTCGTCGCCGGCTTCGGTGATCAGCATCGATACGGCATCGAATGCCGCTACTTCGTTCATTTCCATCTGGTACAAACTTTGTACCGCAAGTTCTCTTCCCAATCTTCTTTTCATGGGTCCCTCCCGCAATCTGTTGTTCTTTTCTTCGTGAATCGCAGTTAATCGTTGTCGCAAAACAAGCAAAAACCTGTGAAACGCTTCTCCCGCACCCGAAAGCTCGAGTTTCCGCGAAAAACGGGCCGGACAGCAGCCGCTATCGGCTGCTCCGCCCTCGCATTCCGGCAAGAAACGCCGCCTGTCTTGCACCGAAGACGGACGGTAAGCAATTCTTCATGTCCGGCGTAAAAACGTCTCACAGGCCTTCGCTGGCTTATCGATGAAACGGCCGCCGCCCGATCAAGGACCGAACGGCGGAAACTTTACTTTTAAACATTGCGGTTCGACTCCGCCCGGTTCCTGCTCCTTCCGTTCTTCCGAATCTTAACGGAACGGTCCCCAGCGGCGAAGCAGCCGCTCGCGGATCTCGTTCCACGGAAGAAGCGGAGCGGAACGCAGGTCTTTGCGTCGTCCGATCCAATAGCCGATCAGCGTGATCGCCGCGACGACGAGCATATGCCAGAATCCGACCAGCAGATACAGCAGGCCGAAGAACAGGCCGAACGCCGTCCAAGTCAAACGTCCTCCGTAAACGGCCCAGACTTCGTTCCATTTCATCGCCGTACCCCCTTATTCCACGCGGCTCTTGAACGCCTGATGATGCGCGACGCCGGCCACGTAGACGGAGACGGACGATACGGGAATGCCCGTAATGTCCTGAACGAATTCTTTGATGCCCCGCTGGATCTCTTCGGTCATGGCGGGAATGGAATGTTCGCCGTCGACGACCGTGCGGATCTGCACTTCCAATCCCGGTTCCGTCATCCGGATCCGCGTACGCGGATCTTTGACGCCCCGTACGCGGGAAGCCGCTTTGAGGCATAGGCTTTCGATCGTTTCGACCGAAATCTGGATGCCGCCGAGATCGGTCCGCTGATCGATCGAATGCAGATGCTCCCGGCTGCGGCGCAGCGAAATATACAGCATGCGCAGACTGATCAGAATCAGAATCGCGGCGATTCCGATCAGAATCGACAGCGTCCGCAAATCGAAGCTGAAGTTGACCGGAATCGAAATCGAACGGCTGAGCAGGAGGATGGCCAATATGCTCAGAATCAGAATCGTGACGCTGTATACGAATAACAGCAAGCGGTCTACAATTTTTGCCACTTACAGCCAAGCCCCCTCCAAACGGTAGTAAACCCCGACTTTGCGGGTCGGGGGTTAGTCAAGAATCGTTATTTCACCCGGGGTACGCCCAATTCCAGCTCGTCGGAACGACTTTCGGTCGTCTTGGCTTTGAACTGCACGTCATGCACATGTACATTGACTTCGATGACCGACAATCCCGTCATCATCTCGATCGAACGTTTGACGTTGCGCTGCACCGCGCCCGCCACTTCGGGCAGACGGGAACCGTACTCCACGATGACGGACACGTCGACCGCCGCTTCGCGTTGGCCTACCTCGACCTTTACGCCTTTGGACAGATTTTTGCGTCCGAGCAGCTCGGCGATTCCGCCGGCGAACCCGCCGCTCATGCCCGCGATGCCTTCGACTTCGATCGTGGCCAAGCCCGCGATCACTTCAATCACTTCGGGCGCGATCTGAATCTCGCCGATCTCCGTTCGTTCGAACTCTGTAGGTAAGCTGCTCATATCGATACCATCCACCTTATGGATTATTTATTCCTTAATATATCATTTGCCGCCGAATGTGACAAACGGCTTCGTCACGTTCAGACTTCGTTTTCTTCAAGGAATTTGATGTCGAAATCGCCGCGCACGAATGTCTCGTGATTCAGCAGACGTTGGTGGAACGGAATCGTGGTCGCGATCCCTTCGACGGCGAACTCGGCCAACGCGCGTTTCATCTTGGCGATCGCTTCGTTTCGCGTCGGAGCCCAGACGATCAATTTCGCGATCATCGAATCGTAGAACGGAGGAATGCTATAGCCTTGATAGGCCGCGCTGTCCACGCGTACGCCCGGTCCGCCCGGAGGCAGGTAGAACGCGATCTTGCCCGGAGCCGGCATGAAGTTGCGGTCCGGATCTTCGGCGTTGATGCGGCATTCGATCGACCAGCCGTTGATCTTCACGTCTTCTTGGGAGAACGACAGCGGATTGCCTTCGGCTACCGAGATCATTTCCTGGATCAGGTCGACGCTCGTTACCATTTCCGTAACCGGATGTTCGACTTGAATGCGGGTGTTCATCTCCATGAAGTAGAAGTTCCCGTCGGGGCCGAGCAGGAATTCGAGCGTGCCCGCTCCGGAATAATTCACGGCATGAGCCGCGCGCACCGCGGCCGCGCCCATCGCTTCGCGAACTTCTTCGGACAATACGGAGCACGGCGCTTCTTCTACCAATTTCTGACGGCGGCGCTGCACCGAGCAATCGCGTTCGCCCAGATGCACGGCGTTGCCGTGTTTGTCGGCGATGATCTGAATTTCGACGTGCTTCATGCCGGTCAAGAATTTCTCCAGATACACGCCCGCATTGCCGAACGCTTTCTCCGCTTCCTGCTGAGCGGCCACGATCTGCTGACGCAGCGTGTCTTCGTCTTCGGCCAGACGGATGCCTTTGCCGCCGCCGCCCGCCGTCGCTTTGATGATGACCGGATATCCGATGCCGCGAGCCAATTCGACCGCCTGCTCCAGATCTTCGACCAGTCCGTCCGAACCCGGGATGACCGGCACGCCGGCGTTCTGCATGGTGGATTTCGCTACGGCTTTGTCGCCCATCTTGGTGATCGCTTCGGGCGAAGGACCGATGAAGGCGATATTGCACGATTCGCAGATCTCCGCGAAGTCGGCATTTTCGGCCAAGAATCCGTAACCCGGATGCACGGCGTCGCATTCGGTCAGCGTCGCCACGCTCATCAGGTTCGTGAAGTTGAGATAGCTGTCTTTCGAAGCCGTGGGCCCGATGCAGTACGCTTCGTCGGCCAAGCGCACGTGCAGCGAATCGCGATCCGCTTCGGAGTAGACCGCGACCGTCGAGATTCCCAGCTCGCGGCACGCACGAATAATCCGCACAGCGATCTCGCCGCGGTTGGCGATCAGAATTTTATTGAACTTTGTCGTTTCCAACTCGATACGTCCTCCTTCCGCTGCCGATTGACTCATTCCGCTCTGACCAAGAACAGCGGCTGTCCGTATTCGACCAATTGACCGTTTTCGGCCAGCACTTCGACGATCTCGCCTTTGACTTCGGCCAGCAGTTCATTCATCAGCTTCATCGCTTCGATGATGCAGACGACGGATTTTTCGTTCACGCGGCTGCCCGCGCTTACATAAGCGTCCGCATCCGGCGACGGGGAAGCATAGAACGTTCCGACCATCGGGGAAACGATTTTATGTAAATTTTCTTCCGAAGCGGAAGCTTGGACCGGAACGGCGGCAGCCGGAACGTTCGCGGCAGGAACGGCCTGAGCTTGCGGCTGCTGTACCAGTACAGGCGTTTGAAGAACCGAAGCGTCGACTCGGCCGCCTTTGCGGATCACGACGCGCGCGCCTTCTTCCTCCAGTTCTAATTCCTGAACCGACGTGCGGTCCAACAGTTCGATCAGTTCTTTGATTTCGCTTATTTTAAACATTCGGGCACGCTCCTTAACATTTTCGGGCTTGTGCAGCTTGGTTCGTGCAGCGTTTCGTAAAACGCAAGGCAAGCCGTTTGACTAACGTTATGTATTATATCACAACATGCCAAAATAAAAAGAGCGGCCTCTCCTGTCGGAGACCGCTCTTTCGGGAAGGCCGAATCCGCCGGTTCGGGCAAGCTTAACGCCGATCCTGCGGGCCGCCTACGAAGGCTTGTTCTTGCGTATCCAAGTTATAAGCCGTGTGAAGAGCCGCGATGATGTCTTTGACTTTCTCGCCCTCGATCACGCAGGACACTTTGATTTCGGACGTGCTGACCATCTTGATGCTGACGCCTTGATCGGAGATGACGCGGAACATCTCCGCCGCTACGCCCGGATGGCTGACCATCCCGGCCCCTACGATCGAAACTTTGACGAGGTCGGATTCGGAAGTCAGTTCGCGGTAAGGCACGCGCTCGCGGTTGCTTTCGATCACGTGCAGCGCCCGTTCGACTTCGGAACCGTTCACCGTGAACGAGAAGTCGGCTTTGCCGTCCTGCGATCCGCTCTGCACGATGATGTCGACATCCACCCGTTCCTTCGCCAGCGCGCCGAATACGCCCGCCAGCACGCCCGGAATGTCGGATACTCCCAGAATGCTGATCCGCGCCACGTTTTTGTCGTAAGCGATCCCGCTTACCACCACTCCCTGTTCCATGCTCGATTCCTCCTCCACTACGGTTCCTTCATTATAATTAAAGCTCGAACGGACGATCAGGCGGACGCTGTTGTGTTTCGCGTATTCCACCGCGCGCGGATGCAGCACGGCGGCGCCGAGATGGGCCAGTTCCAGCATTTCGTCGTACGAGATCGACGGAAGCTTGCGCGCGCATTTGACGATCCGCGGATCGGTCGAGTAGATGCCGTCCACGTCGGTATAGATTTCGCAGGCGTCGGCTTTGATCGCCGCGGCCAACGCGACGGCCGTCGTATCGGAACCGCCCCGGCCCAGCGTCGTGATCTCGCCTTCCGCGCTCATGCCTTGGAATCCGGCCACGATCACGATCTTGCCTTCGTCCAGCGCTTTGAGCACGCGGTCCGGACGAATATTCAGAATCCGCGCGCTGCCGTGGTCGGCTTCGGTCTCGAAGCCCGCCTGCCAGCCCGTGAACGAGATCGCTTCGTGACCGATAGCCTGAATGGCGATCGACAGCAGCGAGATCGAAATCTGCTCGCCCGTCGTCATCAGCATATCCATTTCGCGTGCCGGAAGCTTGTCGCTCAGACGCTTCGCGGAATCGATCAGATCGTCCGTGGTATCCCCCATCGCCGACACGACGACGACGCATTGATGGCCTTCTTCTTTTTTCTCGGCAATGCGTTTGGCAACCCGCTGCATACGCTCGGTATCGCCGACGGAACTGCCGCCGAATTTCATGACGAATAATGACAAAACGTGTTCACTCCCCCGCGTATTTCCGGAGCCGGTCCCCTTTCAACTCTTAATCACAGGTTTACGTTTTCCTGAAATGCACGCGCTTCTGGTGCGATTCAGGAGAACGTATTCCTCCCTTTAGTGTTGACAAGGTACGGGTCCGCGCCCAAGCTCGGACGGCTCCGGTCTATTTTATCGCTTTAAATGAGTATAATACGAAAACGCTTGATGCTTCCATTGTTTTTTCGCTTAATTGTTTACACTTTCCGACGGCGCTTTGCACGAATCGCATGCAAAAAGGCTTTCCGCGCCGAAAAACGGGCGGAAAGCCTGAGAGTCCGAAGCCGCGAGGCGTCCGAAAAATATGCCGAATCCTAAGCGCGGGAAACGTATTTGCCTTCGCGCGTATCGATCAGCAGCACGTCGCCTTCGTTGATGAACAGCGGCACCTGAACGTTGTGGCCCGTTTCGAGCTTCGCGTTTTTGGTTGCGCCGGTCGCCGTGTTGCCTTTGATGCCCGGCTCCGTCTCGACGACTTTCAGCTCGACGCTCGTCGGCAGATTGATGCCGAGGATCTCGCCTTGGTAGCTGATAATATGCACGTTCATGTTTTCGCGCAGGAATTTGAGTTCCCATTCCAGCTGTTCGCTGGTCAGCGAGAATTGGTCGTAAGTCTCGTTGTCCATGAACGTGTGTTCTTGGCCGCTTGCATACAGGTACTGCACGCCGCGGTTTTCGATTTGAGCGCGCGCGATCGTTTCGCCGGCGCGGAACGTGCGTTCAACGGTGTTGCCGTTGCGCAGGTTTTTGAGCTTGGAGCGAACGAACGCCGCGCCTTTGCCCGGTTTAACGTGTTGGAATTCGATTACGGTAAAGATATCGCCGTCCACTTCGACGGTAAGGCCTGTTTTAAAATCGTTGACTGAGATCATGAAGGATCCCTCCTTGGAATGGTTGCGTTGCTGATGTGAATTCTGGATTGCCTTATGCCATCGGCAGAAGGGTCAGTTCTTTGGTCGAAGACGTGATGATCTCGATTCCCGTTTCGGTAATCACGATGTCGTCTTCGATCCGCACTCCGCCGAAGCCCGGAATGTAAATGCCCGGTTCTACGGTGACGACCATGCCCGGCTTCAGGATATCGTCGCTGAGCTTGGACAGACGCGGATTCTCGTGCACTTCCATGCCGAGGCCGTGTCCCGTGCTGTGCCCGTAGTTCTCTCCGTAGCCGTACGACGAGATGATGTCGCGCGTCAACGCGTCGGCTTCGCGGCCGGTCATGCCCGGGCGAATCTTGTCGAGCGCGTTAAGCTGGGCTTCGAGCACGATGCCGTAGACTTCGCGATGCCGGTCGCTGGCTTCGCCGAGCACGACCGTGCGGGTCACGTCGGAGCAGTAGCCGTTAAGCAGCGCGCCGAAGTCGAAGGTAATGAATTCGTTGCCTTGCAGAACGCGGGAGCTGGCTACGCCGTGCGGCAGAGCCGAACGTTCGCCCGAAGCGACGATCGTATCGAACGACGACGAAGTCGCGCCGTTTTCGCGCATGAACATTTCCATCTGCAGGTCAAGCTCGCGTTCGGTGACGCCCGGACGGATCTTCGTCAGAATATGACTGAACGTCCGATCGGCCAGAACCGCCGCTTCGCGCATGATCGCGAGTTCGTGCTCGTCTTTGAAGATGCGCAGACCTTCCACGAGACCCGATACCGGCACCAGTTCCACGCCTTGCAGCGCTTCGCTGTAATTCCGATAGGTCGCAAATGTGACATGTTCCTGCTCGAAACCGAGCTTGGTCGCGGAACCGAGCAGTCCTTTGACCGTCTCCATCACTTTCGGCGCATGCTCGACCACCTTGAAGTCCGCGGCCTGCTGCGGCGCCTGCGTCATATAACGGAAGTCGGTCAGCAGGTAGCTGTCCGTTTCCGTGATCAACACGTATCCGGCAGAACCCGTGAATCCGGTCAGGTAACGCCGATTAATGTCGCTGGCCACAAACATTGCGCCGATGCCTTGAAGAGCCATCGCTTCGCGCAACTTGTTTACACGCTGCTGCATATTTTCTCCTCTTTCCCGGTGAACCTATTCAGTTCGTATTTTCCAGTACCTCAAGCGAAATTACCACAGTACATTCTATCACACGCCCGCCCCCTATGAGAAGCCTTTTTCCGAGCAAGCGTTCATCGGGCTCCGCCCGTCGGTTCGCTGGTATTTGCTTGCAAAATCCGATACAATAAAAAGAAATGTCTCCGGCGGGCATTCGGTATCGCCGCGACCTCGGAGAAGCATTTCACAACTGTTTAGGAAGGTGAAAGTTTTGTCTGAAAAATCCGCTCCCGTCGCCTACGGCGGACAAGCCGTGATCGAAGGCGTCATGTTCGGCGGCAAGCACGTCAACGTTACCGCGGTGCGCCGCAAGAGCGGGGAGATCACTTTTCTCGAAGTGCCCCGCGAAGAAAAAAGCTGGGTACGCTCGCTGCGCAAGATTCCGCTGCTGCGCGGCATCGTCAGTTTGGTCGATTCCAGCGTAAAAGGTTCCAAGCACCTCAACTATTCGTTCGACGCTTACGCGGACGACGAAATGACGCCCGAAGAACGCGAGGAATTGAAAGCGAATAACAAGAAAGGCGAAGCCAAGCTCAGCCTCGGCGCCATCATCGGCGTGACGGCGGCCGCGATCGTCTCCTTCATCGTCGGCAAGGTCGTGTTCACGCTGGTGCCGGTATTCGTCGAACAATTCCTGTTCAAAGGAGCTTTCGCTCATCAGTTCTACCACACCTTGATCGAAGGCGGCATCAAGCTCGTCCTGCTTCTGCTTTATCTCTATTTAATCTCCTTGACCCCGATCGTCAAGCGCCTGTTCCAATATCACGGCGCGGAGCACAAAGTCATCACCGCGTTCGAAGCGGGCGAAGAACTGACGCCGAAGAACGTGCAGAAGTATACGCGCCTGCATTACCGATGCGGCAGCAGCTTCATCATGTTGACCGTCATCATCGGCGTGCTGATCTATTCGCTGTTCACTTGGGATTCGTTGGCCGAACGCGTCATTCAACGCCTGCTTCTTCTGCCGGTCGTCATGGGCGTTTCGTTCGAATTCTTGAAATTCACCAACATGCTGCGCGACGTGCCCGTGCTGCGCTACCTCGGATATCCGGGGCTGTGGCTTCAGCTGCTCACGACCAAAGAACCGACCGACGAACAGGTGGAAGTATCCATTGCCTCGTTCAACCGTATGCGTCAGCTTGATGCCGTATACGAGAAACAAGGCGTTCCCGCTTCGGCGCCGGACGCCATACTCGATCCTCTGGAGGGTTGATGTCTTATGAGAAGACCGGGAATCTTAGGCGTTATCGTCTTGGTGCTTGCCGCGCTCGGAATATTCAGAATGATTACGAATCCGTCCTTGGGATGGCTGATTCCTCTGGGGATCGTCGCCGTCGTCGCCGCTTTGTACTTCCTGCTTCCGAATTCCCGGCGTCCCGGCGGTTTCCGGTCCGGCGGCGGCAAACGGCCGAAGATCAAACCTTCGGCGCGCACGCAGGAGAAGTTGGCCCGCATGTCTTCGTCCGGCGGAACGGCTAAACCTTCCGCTTCGCGCGGAAGCAAACCGGCTCCCGCCGCCAAGAAACGCAAAAATTATCCGTTCCAAGTCATCGAAGGCCGCAAAGGCAAAGACGACGATAATATCCCGAAGTTTCATTAAGTCGGAATCCGCAAGATTCCGGCCGATCACGATCGGATTCACCAAAAAAGAGAAGGCAGCGGGTCGCCCCGCCGCCTTCTCTTTTTTTGTCGTTCGCTTTTGGATACCGGTCGGACTTCAGTCTTTCCAATACTCTTGAAGCACCCCGCGCACTTTGCTGCTCAGCAGGTACTGCGCGCGGAAAAAGATATTGCCGTCCACGCCTTCGCGGTCCAGCGTATAAGCCAGATGGTCGGTCAATTCGGAAGCGCTGCTCCAGCCGGCTTCGGATGTGCCGACCTTGTAAGCCGCTTCGCCGACGTACAGATCGACCTTCGTTCCCGCGACCGCGTCCGCCCACCAATCCACGATCTTTTTGTAGTTGGCTGCCGTGTTGACGTTGCTCCAATAGATCTGCGGCGCGACATAGTCGACCCACTCGTTTTTGATCCAAGTCAGCGCGTCCGCATAAGTCGTATCATAGGCGGTGACGCCCGCGCGCGTATCGGAACCCAATTTGTCGGTCGAAGCGTTGCGCCAGACGCCGAACGGGCTGACGCCGTAGCTGACGGACGGTTTGACGGCATGAATCGATTGTCCGAGCGTTTTGACGAAATCGTTGATGTTCGCCCGGCGCCAATCGCCTTTGCTGCTCAGGCCGCCCGTGTTGTACTGCTTGTAGGTGGCATCGTCGCCGAAAAGTTTCGAAGACGATTCGCCGTACGGGTAGAAATAGTCGTCCAGATGCACGCCGTCGATGTCGTATTTGTTCACGACTTCCATCACGTCGTCGATCACCGACTGCCGCGCGGCCGGAATGCCCGGATTGATATAGAGTTTGCCGTCGAAGTTCACGATCCAATCCGGATGCGCCTTCGCGACATGGTTCGATGCCAATCCGGCCGTCGACGTTCCCGTGCTTGCGCGGAACGGGTTGAACCAAGCATGGAATTCCATGCCCCGTTTATGCGACTCTTCGATCATAAAAGCAAGCGGATCGTAACCCGGATCTTTGCCCTGCGTTCCGGTCAAGACGTTCG
The DNA here is from genome assembly GCF_002205895.1 of Saccharibacillus sp. O23. GTDB lineage: Bacteria > Bacillota > Bacilli > Paenibacillales > Paenibacillaceae > Saccharibacillus. The sequence goes on along the minus strand of NZ_NJDE01000014.1, from coordinate 188,100 downwards.
ACCACGGCACGAGCGACGAAGGATACAGCGCGTCCGCGCTTGGACGCACCTGCACGAATACGGCATTGATGCCGGTTTCCTGAAGCTGGTCCAGCAGGGTCGTAAACTGCGTTTTCTGCTTCGCCGCGTCTTTGCTGGACGGCCAATCGAGACTCGACACGGTCGCGACCCATGCCCCGCGCAGCGCCGTCAGGTTCCCCTGATTGTCCGGTACGCCCGGCGTCGGCACGCCGCCCGATCCGTCCGGCGTGGTCAACGTAATCGTCTGCGCCGCTTGGTTCCACTCTACCGTAAGCCCCAGTCCTTGTCCGACGAAACGCAGAGGAACCATGATTCGTCCGTTCAAGCTGGTGACCGGCGCTTGCAGATCGACCGCGTTGCCGTTGACGTAAGCCGTCATCGAGCCGAGCGGAATCGACAGCAGCGTGCCGCCTTGATTGATCGTGACCACTTTATCCGCTTGCGACCAATTGATCTGCGCTCCCAGATTCTCGCTGACCAGCCGCATCGGCACGAGCGTCGTGCTCGCGACCACGTAAGGATCGGCATCCCCTCGAATTTGCTGCCCGTCCAGATAGATCGAGATGACCGAAGCGGCGCTTGCCCGCGAGGTCCCCCATCCGCTCCATGCCGACAGCAGCAAGATTGCAGCCAGCAGCGCGGTAACACTTTGACGCCATTTCATGTTTGCGAATTCCCTCATTTCTTCTGATTTCGTCCGGCCGCAATCTGCACCTCCTCGGCCTTCTATTTGGTTATACGCTTCCTACCTTCCGATTGTAGCGGTACTTCGCCAAACAAAAAGACATCTGCGCCGCGAGGCCACAGATGTCTTTTCTAATTTTCGCTCGGTCCTTCGCTTTGAATGGCTTGCAGCGTCTCGATCCGTTTCGGATCGCGATTGAAATATTCGACCAGCGACTCGATCCGGGTGATCGAATCCCAACTCAGATGGTGTTCGATGCCTTCCACGTCCGCGTAAATCAGGCTCTCTTCCACCCCGATAATGCGCAAAAATTCTTCCAGCAGTTGGTGCCGATCCACCAAACGCTTTCCGATCTTTTTGCCTTTGCTGGTCAGAATCAACCCGCGATACTTCTCGTAGACCAGATATTCGTCTTTGTCGAGCTTCTGAATCATCTTCGTCACCGAAGAAGGATGAACCTCCAACCCTTCGGCGATATCCGATACCCGGGCGTAACCTTTTTCTTCGATCAGTTGGTAGATGCGCTCCAAATAATCTTCCATACTGGGCGTTGGCATCTGCTTCCCTCTTTTCCTTGAATGAGGCCCGCTGCCGCGGTTCCTCTCGATCATGATCCCCGTACATGAACATTTCGCCTTTGGATCGAGGTACGAAAGCGCCGGACGACACGCGCTGCCGCGCTTCGACTTCGCTGCTCCGATCCTTTTCGATCCAAAAAACGGCTCTTACTATGATACCTTTATTCGTCATCCATTGGCAAGTTTACCGCATAAAAAAAGAGGATAAACCGTTAGACGGTATATCCTCTGCGAGCCGTCAGCGTAAGCAGCAGCATCAAGATCAGCAGCAGCACGATCGTCGCGCCGGGCGCGAAATTCCAGATGCCCGCCACGATCAATCCGACGATCACCGCGATCTCGGCTACGGCGACCGCGAGCACGATCGACATGCGGAAGCTTTTGGCGAGGAACAGGCTGCACGCGACCGGAATGGTCAGCAGCGCCGACACCAGCAAAGCGCCCACGATCTTGATCGCCGTACTGATCACGAGCGCCGCGAGCACCGTAATCAGCATATTGAGCAGTTTGACCGGAAGCCCGCTGACCGCCGCCGCGTCTTCTTCGAACGTGAGCAGGAACAGCTCTTTGTAGAAAAAGACGACGACCGCCACCACCACGACCGTCACGCCGCCTACCAGATACAAGTCGGTCCGTCCGAGCGTGTAAATGCTGCCGAACAAGTAGCTGGTGACGTCCGTATTATAGCCCTGTCCGAGCGTGAACAGGAAAGACGCCATCGCCACGCCGCCGGACATGATCACCGCGATCGATAATTCGGCGTACCCTTTGTAAGCCCGGCGCAGCTTCTCGATCGCGAACGACGAGATGACCGCGAACACCAGACCGACGACAAGCGGATACACGTTGATCAGAAAGCCGAGCGCCACGCCCGCGATCGTCACGTGCGCCAGCGTATCGCCGATCATCGACAAGCGGCGCAGCACGAGAAACATGCCGATCAGCGGCGCCGTCAATCCGATGAGCAGACCGCCGAGCAGAGCGCGCTGAAAAAAGTCGCTGAACAAAATTTCCAAGTTACCGTCTCCTTACCCTTGCTCCGCCGACCCGACGAGCGGGATCGAATGGTTGAGATTCGTTTCTCCGCAGTCGAGATCGTCGTGCGAATGACGCACGAAAAACTTGATCTTGCCGTTCTGCTGCCGAGGTTCCTTGCCCAGATAATCTTCCAAGCGGTCGATGTCGTGCGACACCATCAGGAACGTGATGTTGTGATGCTGATGCATATGCCGGATCAACTCGAAAAAGCCGTCCTGCGTCTCCGCGTCGATCCCGACCGTCGGTTCGTCCAGAATCAGCAGATCCGGCCGGTTGATCATCGCGCGCGCGAGAAATACCCGCTGCTGCTGCCCGCCGGACAGCCGTCCGATCCGTTTGTCCGCGATGTCTTCGATCCGCATGACCTGAAGCGCGTCTTCGAGTTTGGTTTTGGCCTCTTTGCTCAAACGGCGGAACAAGCTTTTGTTGGTGTACAATCCCGAAGTGACCACTTCGCGCACCGTAGCCGGAAACAGCATGTTCAGCGCGTTTTTCTGCGGCACGTAGCCGATGCGTTCCCAATCCCGGAAGCTGCGGATCGATTCGCCGAACAAACGGATTTCTCCGCTCGTCGGCGGCATCAGGCCCACCAGCATCTTGAGCAGCGTCGTTTTGCCGGCTCCGTTGGAACCGACGATCCCGACGAAATCCCGTTCCTTCACGCTGAAGCTGAGGTCTTTCATCACGTGCTGGTCTTTATAGGAAAAGGACACGTCCCGCAATTCGATCATCGGTTGATGGCAATCCATCGCCGGAATGGCAGACATGGCAATCCCTCCTTTTCGTTTCGCTGCGTTAAACTCCCCTTCTTATTGTAAGGCGAGCAGCAGATTTTGCAAATTCTTTTGCATCAGGCTGAAATAATCGTCGCCGTCTTTGGCCTGCTGTTCCGTCAAGCCTTCGACCGGATTCAGCACCAGCGTCTCCACGCCCGCTTCGCCCGCCAGCGTTTTCGCGAGTTTGTCGGACACCAACTCTTCGAAGAAGATGTAGCGGATTCCGTCTTCTTTGACCAGCTTCGCCAGATTCAGCATATCCTGCGCGCGCGGCTCGGAGTCCGGCGACAAGCCCATGATCGCGTGCTGCGTGAGTCCGTAATCGCGAGTCAGATAACCGAAAGCTTGGTGCGAGACGACGATTTCTTTTTTCGATACCTTGGACAGCTTGTCGGTAAAGTCTTGATCCAACTGCTTCAATTTCTCGGCCAGCGCCGCATAACGTTCTTCGTAACCCGCTTTGTGCTCCGGATCGGCTTCGATCAGGCTGTCGCGGATATTGCCTGCCATGATCAGCGCCGATTTGGGACTGACCCACGTATGGGGATCGGTATGTTTGGCGTCGGCAGCGTCATCCGCATGTGCTTCGCCTTCATGATCGTGATCTTCTTCGGCGGCGCCGTGATCGTGACCGTCGTCTTCCGTAGTCGTGATCAGATCGATCCCTTTGCTGACTTCGACCGCTTTGACTTTGGAGTCGGCATCAAGACCTTTAAGAAAATCGGGTACCCAACCTTCGAGCCCGGCCCCGTTGTAGAAAAAGAGCTGCGCTTTGGAAGTGTTCACGATATCTTGGCCGCGAGGCGTCCAATCATGCGGCTCGACGCCGGTCGGGAGCAGATTGATCACGTTGACGTCGTCTCCGCCGATCGCGGACGCGAATTCGTAGATCGGATAGAAGGTCGTGACGACATTCACTTTGCCTTCCACGATGCTGCCGGTTCCGCTGCGTCCGCAGGCGGACAGAACGAGCAGTAAAGCTAACGACAGGAGTACGGTTAAGCGGGCCGCCGCTTGAGTTCTGCGTTTCATGTTTCGGTACACTCCGTTTCTGTTCGGTTTATATAGAGGACTTTTCGTTTAGCATCCTCGTCTTCTACGCTAATCGTAACCTTATCGATTATAGGAGTCCGCTGCGGCCTTGTCAACCTTTTTCGGTATATTTACGATTAGCGAAAACAGCAAAAAGGGACTTCTCCTTAGCGGAGAAATCCCTTTGACGAACAGCGTTATGCAGCAAACGATTACTTCACGATCGCGCCGTTCGGCATCGAATCCGGAACCGTCGCGAGCGTCAGTTGATCCCCGTGCGAAGCCGCCAAGATCATGCCGCGCGATTCTTCGCCGCGCAGCTTGACCGGCTTGAGGTTGATCACGCAGATGACCTTGCGGCCGATCAGTTCTTCCGGCGTATAGAACTTCGCGATGCCCGAGACGACCTGACGCTGCTCGAAGCCCAGATCCAATTGAAGCTTCAGCAGCTTATCGGCTTTTTTGACCGGCTCGCAAGCGATGACCTGCGCCACGCGCAGTTCCACTTTGCCGAAGTCGTCGATGCCGATCTCTTCTTTCGGTTCCGGCGTTTCGACCGCCGCCGATTCGGCTTTCGGCGCTTCTTCCGTTTTGACCGGCGTACCGCCGCTCATCGATTCGACGATATTGGCGACTTCGACTTCCGCGTCCAGACGAGGGAAGATCGGATCGCCTTTTTGCAGCTTGGTTCCCGCCGCGATCACGCCGAAATTCTTGGCGGTCTCCCATTCTCTCCAAGCGGCCGCTTCGTCGCCGGCGATGCCGAGCTGCGTCCAGATCAGCTTCGGCGCGCGGGTCAAGAACGGCTGAAGCAGCAGCGACGCGATCCGCAGGCTTTCGATCAGATGCAGCATGACCGATTCCAATTCCGCTTTGCGGCTTTCGTCTTTGGCGATGACCCACGGTTGGGTCTCGTCGATATATTTGTTCGTGCGGCTGACGAATTGGCTGATCGCCGTCAGAGCGACGGAGAACTCCATGCCGTCCATCGCCTGCTCGACTTTGTCCACAGCCGCAGCCGCCGCTTCTTCCAGCGCCGCGTCGAACGGCGTCACTCGGCCGTTATAAGCCGGTACTTCCCCGCCGACGTATTTGTCGACCATCGCGACGGTACGGTTCAGCAGGTTGCCCAGATCGTTCGCCAGATCGGAATTGATCCGTTCCACGAAGCTCTCCGGCGTGAATTGGCCGTCGGAACCGAACGGCACTTCGCGCAGGACGTAATAGCGCAGCGCGTCGAGACCGTAGCGGTCGATCAGTTTCACCGGATCGATCACGTTGCCTTTGGACTTGGACATTTTGCCTTCGCGGGTCAAGAACCAACCGTGGCCGAACACTTTTTTCGGCAGCGGCAGATCCAGCGCCATCAGCATGATCGGCCAATAGATCGTATGGAACCGCAGAATGTCTTTGCCGACCAGATGCACGTCCGCCGGCCAATATTTTTCGAACAGCGACGGGTCTTGCGATCCGTAACCGAGCGCCGTGATATAGTTCGACAGCGCGTCGATCCACACGTAAACGACGTGCTTCGGATCGCTTTTGACCGGCACGCCCCATTTGAACGTCGTCCGCGATACGGCGAGATCTTCCAGACCCGGCTTGATGAAGTTGTTGACCATCTCGTTCTTGCGCGATTCCGGCTGAATGAATTCCGGATTGTCTTCGTAATATTTCAGCAGACGATCGGCGTATTTGCTCATTTTGAAGAAATAACATTCTTCTTTGACGAGTTCGACCGGGTGTCCGCTCTCCGGACTTTTGCCGCCGATCACTTTATTGTTCCCGTCGCGCACGACGTCGGCCAACTGCGATTCCGTATAATAAGTCTCGTCCGGAATGCTGTACCAACCTTCGTATTCGCCTTTGTAGATATCGCCTTGTTTCAGCAATCGTTCGAAAATGTCTTGAACGACTTTGATATGGCGCTCTTCGGTCGTGCGGATAAAGTCGTCGTACGAAATATCCAGCTTATCCCACAGGCTGCGAATGCCTTCGACGATTCCGTCGATGAATTGAATGGGCGTCTGGCCCGCTTCGGCCGCTTTCTGCTCGATCTTCTGGCCGTGTTCGTCCGTTCCGGTCAAGAAACGCACATCGTAACCACGAAGCCGCTTATAGCGGGACATCGCGTCGGCCGCCACCGTCGTGTACGTATGTCCGATATGCAGCTTGCCGCTCGGATAGTAGATCGGCGTCGTGATATAAAAAGTTTTGTTGTCCGTCATGCTCTCTTCTCTCCTCGTAAAAATATTCGTCGGAGCGGAAAACATCAAAAAGACTCCCGCCCCATTAACCAATGGGACGAGAGCCGTAAGCTCGCGCGGTACCACCCACATTCCCTTCGTTCTCGCGAATCGAAGGCTCTGCCGGTCACATTCGACCGTCCATTAACGCTGGAACACGCTTCGCGTTCACCCTCCGCGGATCGATAACCCGAACGAGCCGTCCTGTTTCCAGAACGCGTATCGACGGGGCCGACCGCATCGCGGCTTGCGCAAAGTTCCTCCCGGACCATATTCGAAGGTTTTTCCAGACCGGTTCGCAGCATCTATCCCGGTTCTCTGAGACTGGTACTTCCTTCTACTCTTCCGTTCTTCGGACTGTTGATTTAATATCGGATCGCAATCGCTAGATTGCCTACAGAAAATATACAGAAAAAAAGCCCGCAGTGTCAAGCCGATTACCCTTGCGTGCCGCGAACCTCCGGCGATTCTTCTTCAAGTCCGCGCTTCCCTTTTCGCTCCGCGCGCGGAGGAACCGGATCGTAGCCGCCCGCGTGCAGCGGGTGACATTTGGCGATCCGTTTGGCCGCAAGCCAAGTCCCTTTGGCCGCGCCGTGCACTTCGATCGCTTCTAACGCGTAAGCCGAGCAGGTCGGCACGAACCGGCAGCTCGGCGGCGTCAGCGGCGAAATGAACTTGCGATAAAAGCGGATCGGTCCTTGAACGGTGCGCCGCGCGATTTTCATCGCGTTTCACGCTTTCCCGCGCCCGATTTGACGGGTTCGTTCGCCGCTTCTTCGCGGCAATCTTTGCAGTAGCCGAACACTTCGAATTTGTGCTTCACGACTTGGAAGTCGTCCGGCGATTCCGTCAACTGCATCGGGCAGAACGTAATCGGATACGTTTTCTCGCACTGCAAACAGATCATATGATGATGGTGATGGTCTTCGCTGCAATGCAGCTTGAACTTCACGCCTTCTTCGAACACGATCTGCTCCAACACGCCCAACTCCTGCATCACGCGCAAATTGCGGTATACCGTATCGAAGCTGAGCCCTTTGTATTTTTGTCCCATATAGTCATAAACGTCTTTGGCGGACAGATAGCCGGGCGCTTCGGCGAACAATTTCGCCAGCGTCTTGCGCTGGTCGGTAATCCGCAGTCCCTGCTCCGCCATGATCTCGATAATGCGTTCCATCGAAAGCATCGGTCAAACCTCGCCTCCTGCCGTGTCCGGCTTATTCCTTGAAAGCATCGCTTATTCGTAATGCCCTTCATTAATAATGCCCCAAAACGAACGTAGAGTCAATGAAACGCATATGCGCCGCTCGCGAACGGCAAGAACCCGGTTTCTGCGAACGAAACCGGGTTCTTGTTGACATGCCTGACGTTATTGTTTGCGTGCCGGCATCTGCGTGAACAGCAGATTGACGGACAGGTTGCTGCCCGGAGCCGGAGTGAATTCGAGATCGACGCTTTCGGACGTATTGCCCGTACGGTAGATCACGCCCGCTTCGCTCGACGTGTTCAATCCCGCGCCGACCAAGCCCATGCTCTGCGCGGACAATTCCACGAGCTGACCGTTTACCACGATCCAGCCCAAGTATTTGCCGCCGCGGCCGTTAAACGTGATCAGCGTGTTCGGAGCGACGCTTTCCAGATGAATCTTGTACAGAACGCCGAAGTTGCCCGCATTCGATTCTACCGTATTGAACGGCGCATCGGTACCGGTGAGGTTCGGGTCGCTGCTGTTATCGCCCAGAACCAACTTGCTCGGCGTCGAGCCGCCGATCGGTTCGAACACTTGGAAGATCTTCGTCGCCAGCGGATACGTTCCGCGGTTGTGCACGCCGTCGCGCGCAACGACCGGCAGATTCTTCGCTTCTTGGATCGGGTCCAGGCTCGGATCGATCATCAACGTGCTGTAAGTGATCGGTTGGGAAGAGTTCACGTCGGCAATCAGCGAGATGACCGTTTCGTTCGCCATCGGGATCGCGTTCAGCTCGGTCAGAATAATTTTGCTTTCGCCCGGCTGGAGCGTTACCGTCGATTTTTTGCTGCCGTCCATCACGGCTTGATGGTAACGCTGCACGGATACTTTGCCGGCAGCCATCGCGAACGGACTCGGTCCGCCGAAGCCGCTGTCCAACGTTTCGATCGTCGTCGGCGTGGCATTGTTATTCGTAGCCACGACGTACATCGTTACTTTTTGTTTCGTGTAGTTCGCATGGTGAATCATGAAACGGACTTTGCCGGATAACGTATCTTCGTACAGTTTGCCGGTGTTGTAGACCGACTCCGGACTGTTGCTGCGATACAAGGTCACGTCTTCCATCGTATCCAAATGCTCGATCTTGTGCATCGGAGGCACCGATCCACCGTCGAACAGGAATTTGCTGCCGACCGGAACGAACAATTGGTTATATTCGTCCTGCGTATACAGCATTTCGTCCGTGATCGTGATGGTCTTGGAAACGGTGGCTTTGGCGCCGTCCGCGTCCGTTACCGTCAACGTGATCGTTTGAGGACCCGGCGTGAAGTAAGCGCCCTTCTGGTTTTCCCATACGCGGCTGTTCGCTTCCGGCAGCACGCCGTCCGGATCGTAACTCTGATCGGTATAAGTGATCGGTTCGCCCATCCGGTACGTTTCTTTGTCCGTCGTGAACTGCGCGACCGGCGGAACGTTCGGCGCTTCTACCGTGATGGTCTGGGTGTACGGATCGCTCCATTGCCCTTTGGAATCTTGAACGGAGTACGAGACCGTGTAGACTCCAGGATCGGTAAACACGTCCTGACGCCCTTCCCAACGCTCGTCGACGATCTCGTAACCGCTAGGCGATTCGGATTTGGTGTTATAGGTTACCATCGTTTCGCCGGCGATGATTTTTTTCGGTTCCACGGTGAAAGAAGCAACCGGTTTCGAAGAAATCGTCAGCGTAATGGTTTTGGCTTTGTAATCGATCGTATACGGGATGCCGAGCGCTTGCGTGATCGAAGTCAGCGGCACCATAAACGTATTTTTTTGCTGGAACGAAGCGCCTTTCATTTTGGTCGGCACGCCGTTGACCGTATAAGTGTCGGTACCGAGTTTGAAACGCAGCTCGTCGCTGCCTTTGCTGATGACGGTCTCTTTGGTTTTGGCGTCGTATGTAAGTTTGAGGCCTACACGATCGACGAACGAACGGACCGCGATATACGAAACGCCGTTCTTGGCCGTCATCGGCTGCGCAGCCGTATAGGTCTGACCTTTCTGATACATTTTATCTCCGTTAATTACCAAAATCAGCTTGTCGTTGCCTTCCGTAGCGGCCGCGAAGTCGATCGCAGGCGTCGCGGACGGATTAGCGGCAGGCGTATTCGTCGTCGGATTTTTCGTCGGCGTTTGGTTCGGATTCTGAACCGGAGTGGACGGCGGCGTTTCGATTACCGGATCCGTCGATCCGTCGGTCTGCATCTCCCCGTCAGCCGGCTGCTCGTCGACCGGAGGCTGCTGCGTGTCCGTCGGAGCATTCGCGTCCGCCGGCTGCCCTTCGGCCGGAACCTCCGTTTCGTCTTGCGGCGCTTGTTCTCCTTGCACGGATTTAACCTCCGTCGTCGTACCCGGAGTCGCGGTATTGGCAGTTTGAGATTTCGTGGTTTCGGCAGCGGTCTGCGTTTGCGCTGCAGCCGCCGTTTTATCGCTCGACGTCACCGACGCGGCCGATGCCGAAGGCAGTACGGCTGCGGCTTGCACGACAACGAGTAGAGCGATGATCGTGATTTTCTTCAGATTCATTTCATGACTCCCTTTATAGCTGAATTTGGTCCTTCTCTCGCTAGTTCCTTGACCCCTTAGAGGTTCGTTTACGTTCATCGAAAACCCGCTTGAACCGTACGAGTTTTCGATGAACGTAAACCTTAAATTTAGTGGGGCAAGGTATTAAGCACATAGGGTTAGACGCTAAAGTTTCGTAAAAGTTTCTGCGAATTATAAAAAAACGGCCTTCCTTATGTAAGGAACAGCCGCCTACTTTAACCTGCATTAATCATCAAATAATAAATATTTACAAATTAAGCAGTTTGAATTTTAGGTTTAATGCCTGAAAAAGATCATACGGTTTGCATTCTGCGTCCTTCTTCGATCAGTCTGTAAGCGCGCTGTACTTGATCTTCGGTGGGCGAAGGTACGCCTTCCAACGGATATTCCCGGCCGAGTTCCTTCCATTTATAAATGCCCATTTGATGATAAGGAAGAATTTCGAATTTTTCGACGCCGTTCAGCGTGCCGATAAATTTGCCGAGGTCTCGCAGATTATTTTCGTCTTCGTGAATGCCGGGTACGAATACATGGCGAATCCACATTTTTTTGCCGTGATCCGACAACCATTTGGCCGTGCGCAGCGTTTGCTCGTTGCTGACCCCGGTCAATACTTTATGCTTGTCGTTGTCGATATGTTTGATGTCCAGCAGAACCAGGTCGGTTACGTCCAGCAGATACTCCAATTTCTCCGCGTTGTTGAATCCGTTGCTGTCCAAAGTAGTATGCAGATTCCAACGTTTTTTCGCTTCGCTGAAAACCTCCGCCACGAAGCCTGCTTGCAACGTAGGTTCTCCGCCCGAGATGGTCAACCCGCCGCCGGAAGAACGATAATAGTTGAGATAAGGTTCGATCTCGGCCAATACTTCGTCCACGGTCATTTCTTGGCCGCCGTCGAAGTTCCAAGTATCCGGGTTGTGGCAGTATTGGCATTTCATTAAACAGCCTTGCATAAACAGTACGAAGCGAATCCCCGGGCCGTCTACCGTCCCGAATGTTTCCAGTGAATGCACGCGTCCTTTGTGACTCATTCGTTGTCACCCTTTCAATAATAACGGCGCTCACTTCCCGCGAGCGCCGTAAGTTTGATTGTGAATGAACAGGTAGCCGGCCCGAAGATCTTGAAGCTTCGGCCTGATGCCCCGATCGCGTCCGCCTCGAACGCGATCGAAGTATCTTGCGGTCTTACATGTTGTTGTGGAACGTACGGTTGATGACGTCCATTTGTTGTTCGCGAGTCAGTTTGATGAAGTTTACCGCATAACCCGATACGCGGATCGTCAACTGCGGATAGTTTTCCGGATGGTTCATGGCGTCGATCAGCTGTTCGCGGTCGAACACGTTGACGTTCAAGTGGTGAGCGCTGCTGCCGAAGTATCCGTCCAGCATCGCGACCAAGTTCGATTTGCGCGTTTCTTCTTCTTTGCCCAGTGCTTTAGGCACGATCGAGAAGGTGTTCGAGATGCCGTCGAGGCTTTCTTCGTAAGGCAGTTTGGCAACGGAGCTCAGGGATGCCAGCGCGCCTTTTTTGTCGCGTCCGTGCATCGGGTTTGCGCCCGGCGCGAACGGTTCGCCCGCTTTGCGTCCGTCCGGAGTCGTGCCGGTTTTCTTGCCGTATACGACGTTCGAAGTGATCGTCAGCACGGATTGAGTCGGCATCGCGTCGCGGTACGTTTTGTGTTTGCGGATCATGCCCATGAATTTCTCTACCAGTTGAACGGCGATTTGGTCGACGCGATCGTCGTTGTTGCCGTAGCAAGGGAATTCGCCTTCGATTTCGAAATCGACCGCGATGCCTTTTTCGTTGCGGATCGGTTTGACTTTGGCGTATTTGATCGCGCTCAGGGAGTCCGCCGCTACCGACAGGCCGGCGATTCCGCAAGCCATCGTACGCAGGATATCGCGGTCATGCAGCGCCATCTCGATGCGTTCGTAGCTGTATTTGTCGTGCATGTAGTGAATGATGTTCAGCGCGTTCAGGTACACTTTGGACAGCCATTCCATCATCGGGATATAACGTTTCATGACTTCGTCGTATTCGAGATATTCGGAAGTGATGGCCGGGAATTCCGGTCCGACTTGTTCGCCGGATTTTTCGTCTTTACCGCCGTTGATCGCGTACAGCAGCGTTTTTGCCAAGTTGGCGCGCGCGCCGAAGAATTGCATTTGTTTGCCGATGCGCATTGCGGATACGCAGCAGGCGATACCGTAGTCGTCGCCGTAGATCGGACGCATCAGGTCGTCGTTTTCGTATTGGATGGAGCTGGTTTCGATCGATACTTTCGCGCAGTATTTTTTGAACGCGTCAGGCAGTTGTTCCGACCAGAGAACCGTCAGGTTCGGTTCCGGTGCGGGTCCCAGATTGTACAGAGTGTGCAGGAAGCGGAAGCTGCTCTTCGTAACGCGAGTCGTTCCGTCTACGGCCATGCCGCCGATCGATTCCGTTACCCAAGTCGGGTCGCCGCTGAACAGTTCGTTGTAGTCCGGCGTGCGCAGGAATTTCACGATACGCAGTTTCATGACGAAGTGGTCGACCAGTTCTTGAGCCGTTTCTTCGGTCAGCGTGCCTTCTGCCAGATCGCGCTGCACGTAGATGTCGAGGAACGAAGATACGCGTCCGAGCGACATTGCCGCGCCGTTTTGTTCTTTGACGGCTGCGAGGTAGCCGAAGTATACCCATTGGAAAGCTTCTTTGGCGTTGGTTGCCGGTTTGGAGATGTCCATGCCGTGCATAGCTGCCATTTCTTTCAATTCGCCCAGAGCGCGGAATTGTTCGGAAATTTCTTCGCGAAGACGAATCGTGTTCTCGTCCATGCCGTCGCCGACCGTTTCATTGTGTTCCCGCTGTTTTTGTTTCATCAGGAAGTCTACGCCGTACAGCGCTACGCGGCGATAGTCGCCGATGATGCGGCCGCGGCCGTAAGCATCCGGAAGGCCGGTGACGATGCCGGATTTGCGAGCTGCTCGAATTTCCGGCGTGTAAGCATCGAATACGCCTTGGTTGTGCGTTTTGCGAATATTGGTGAACGTATCGACGATAAATTGCGGAACTTCGAAGCCGTAAGCTTTGCAAGCGTCGATGACCATCCGAATGCCGCCGTAAGGTTGAATCGCGCGTCTGAACGGCGCGTCCGTTTGTACCCCTACGATTTGTTCTTTTTCTTTATCCAAGTAACCAGGTCCGTGAGATACGATCGAAGCCGGCGTGTTGACGTCAACGTCCCATACTCCGCCTCTTTCTCTTTCTTCTTTGGACAGCTGGGAAACGATTTTCCAGAGATCGTTCGTATTTTGCGTAGGGCCCGCCAAGAATTCTTCGCTGCCCGTGTAAGGGGTAAGGTTTTCGTCGATGAAGTTTTTGGTGTCAACGTGGTTGGTCCACTTTCCGCCTTTAAAACCTCTCCAAGCTTCTGCGTTTGCGCCTGTAATTTCTCTTTCGATAACCGACATGTGATTACCTCCATTTTGTATGTTTTACTGAGATCACGATTGAGAGAGGCATACCGTGTCTCCACTTCAGATCCCGTGTCGCCGGTGAGTTGCCAACAAAGTGAAAAATATCACATTTATCGAAAGACTTCGGCTTGCTGTGTTGGCTGATCTCAGGTTGTGTTGGGGACCTTCATGGCCTTATTATGCGCTCATCGTTCTCGAGATACTGTGAGGTTTGTCACACTGAGACGATTTTTTATGATTTTTATCACTTTTAGAGTCGCTTTCAGAAAAACACTGCAAAAAATGACTGATTTCCATTTCCCTATTCTTTGCTTGCTTTCTGCATCAAAAGCGAAAAAAAGCGGCGCATTCACCGAAGTGAGCGCGCCGCCGAGAGTAAACCAAGGAGTGATCCCAATCAAAAGAACATGTTCGGTCGAGACTTGGCGAATCTTAGTCTTCGAATCTGCCGTAGAAGGCGTCGCGGTAGACGTCGGCCAGTTCGGTTACGAGCGGCAGTTTAGGGTTAGCCGTCGTGCATTGGTCTTCGAACGCGCGGTCAGCCAGGTAATCGACGCGCGATTCGAATTGTTTGGCATCGAAGCCGAGTTCTTGGAACGTAGCCGGAATGCCCAGTTTTTCGTTCATTTCGCGAATCGCTTTGATCAAGCTCTTCACGCCTTCTTCCGTCGTTCTGGCCGGCAGACCCAAGATGCGGGCGATTTCGGCATAACGTTCGTCGGCTACGAAGTGCGTGTATTTAGGGAACGAAGCGAATTTCGACGGTTTCTTCGCGTTGTAGCGGATAACGTGCGGCATCAGGATCGCGTTGGTGCGTCCGTGCGCCGTATGGTATTCGCCGCCCCATTTGTGCGCCAAGCTGTGGTTGATGCCCAAGAACGCGTTCGCGAACGCCATACCTGCGAGCGTCGAAGCATTGTGCATTTTTTCGCGTGCTACTTTATCGCCGGTCAGCGCCGATTTTTCCAAGTTGGCAAAGACCAGTTGGATCGCTTTGATCGCCAGACCGTCGGTGTAGTCGCTCGCCATAACCGATACGTAAGCTTCGATGGCGTGCGTCAGGACGTCCATGCCTGTATCGGCTACCGCTACTTTAGGCAGCGAGTAGACGAATTCCGGATCGACGATCGCTACGTCCGGAGTCAGCTCGTAGTCGGCCAGCGGATATTTGGTGTTGCCGTTTTCTTTGTCGGTGATGACGGCGAACGAAGTGACTTCCGAACCCGTACCCGAAGTGGTCGGAATCGCGACGAATTTCGCTTTGCGGCCCAGACGCGGATATTTGTAGATCCGTTTGCGAATATCCATGAATTTTTGTTTCAGGTTGTTGAAGTCGGTATCCGGATATTCATAGAACAACCACATGCCTTTGGCTGCGTCCATCGGCGAACCGCCGCCCAGCGCGATGATGCAGTCCGGTTGGAAACTTTCCATCATGGCGCGGCCGCGTTCCACCGTCGTTGTCGACGGATCCGGTTCGACTTCCGAGAAGACTTCGATCGCGACCGGAGTTTGGCGTTGACGCAGGAAGTGCTGCACTCTTTCGACATAGCCCAGTTGTACCATCATAGGGTCGGTTACGATTGCTACACGAGTGATGTCCGGCATTTTAGCCAGATATTGCGTCGCGTTCTTCTCGAAATAGATCTTATCCGGTACTTTGAACCATTGCATATTCACGGTACGACGCGCCACCCTTTTCACGTTAATCAGGTTCACTGCGGTTACGTTCGACGAAGTCGAGTTGCGGCCGTACGATCCGCAGCCCAGCGTCAGCGAAGGCAGGTTCGTGTTGTAGATGTCGCCGATCGCGCCGTGCGTCGAAGGCGAGTTGACGATAATGCGGCCGGTTTGCAGGCGGTTCGCGAAGCGTTGGATCACGGCGTCGTCGTTCGAGTGGATCGCCGACGAGTGGCCCATGCCGCCGAATTCGACGACTTCAGCCGCGCGAGCGATACCTTCGTCAGCCGTTTTTACTTTATAGCAAGCCAGAACCGGGCTCAATTTTTCGGCGGACAGCGGATATTTCGTGCCTACCCCTTCGATTTCGGCAACCAGAATTTTCGTGGTAGCCGGAACGGTGATGCCGGCCATTTCGGCAATTTTGACAGCCGATTGTCCGACGATCGCCGGGTTGACCGCGCATTTTTCCACGTTCATCGCACTCGGCGTCAGTTTGGCGATTTCTTCTTTATTCAGGAAGTAACAGCCGTTTGCAATCATTTTCTTTTTAACTTGATCGAAAATAGGTTCTTCGATGATCACCGCTTGTTCCGACGCGCAGATCATGCCGTTGTCGAACGATTTGGACAGGATCAGGTCGGTTACCGCTTGATCGATATCGGCCGTTTTTTCGATGAAGGCCGGTACGTTGCCCGGGCCTACGCCGAGCGCCGGTTTGCCGCAGCTGTAAGCCGCACGGACCATTGCGCCGCCGCCTGTCGCCAGGATCAACGCTACCTCGTCGTGATTCATCAGGATGTTCGTTTTGTCCATCGAAGGTTTGTCGATCCATTGGATGCAGCCTTCCGGCGCGCCCGCTTTGACTGCGGCTTCGTGAAGGATTCTTGCGGCTTCCGAACTGCAGTATTGCGCCGACGGGTGGAATCCGAATATAATAGGGTTACGCGTTTTGATCGAGATCAGCGATTTGAACATCGTTGTGGAGGTCGGGTTGGTGACTGGAGTGATGCCCATTACGATGCCGACCGGCTCCGCGATCTTCTGGAAGCTATCGTATTCGTTGTCTTCGATGACGCCTACAGTCTTATCGTTTTTGATGCTGTGGTAGATGTATTCCGTTGCGAAGAGATTCTTGGTGATCTTGTCTTCGTACACGCCGCGTTTCGTTTCTTCGATCGCGATCTTGGCGAGATACATGTGCTTGTCCAGGCCGGCCAGGGCCATCGCTTGCACGATCGTATCGATTTGCGCTTGATCCATTTGCATGAATGCTTCTTGCGCTTTTTTCGCCTTATCGATCAGCTTTTGAATTTCTTGTTCAGCGGTAAGTTCAACAGTACGGGCGGCTTCATTTTTCACTGCCATTTCCCTCATCCTCCTCGAGATGTTTGCGTTGTTTTCTCTACGCCACTGATCATAGCACACCGTTTTTGGTTTGGGAAGTGAAAATTTTCACAAAATATTTTTCGTCTATTTCCCTTTTCCGCGAGCTTGCGTTTGTCCTCTTTTCCCTTCATTAATGGCGTCCGGAACAAGGCGGAACACGCCCTACAAAAAAAGTTCAAATTCTGTGTTACGGATGCTTTTCCTCGAAATCGTTCGATCCAAAAACCCCGTTTATGCTGCCGAATGCCTTCCGCGGCTCCGTTTTCTTTTGCCGAATCCGCGACGTACGGACTTGCCGAAAGTCTCCGAAAAGAAGTCTAAAAATTTATACAAAAAATTGCGTAATATCAATTGACAAAACCTCCTCCATCCTGCATGATAAAGATGTAAAGTGAAAAAAGTCACAAAGTTTGATATTTCGACACTATTTTGCGGATCAGAATACTCCAAAAACTTGAAATTTTCGGTTATAATTAATTTAAAATTTGATTAACGAAAAGCGTTGCTTTGTACGTCCGATAAATACCGATTCGAAGTGTGCGCTCGCGCAAAGGAGATGTTAACGATGAGCCAGTACCACCATGCCACCGATCATAGAGGGAACACCGGCTGCTTCTCGGACCAAAACATGAAACGTCTGGAAGTCGTGATGAAAGACCGTCATATTCCGGAAGGTTCGCATTTGTTCTGGGAAGGAGATCTTGCCGATAAATTGTATTACATCAAAAGAGGCCGGGTTAAGCTGACCAAATCGACCGACGAAGGCAAAGAGCTCATCCTTTACATGTACCAGTCCGACGACATGGTCGGACAGGCCGATCCTTTCTTCAGCAGCAAGCACAGTTTCACGGCCGAAGTCATCGAAGACACGGAAGTCGGCGTGATCGAACACAAAGATCTCGAAGTGTTGATCTGCCAACATTGCGATTTCGCGATCGATTTCATGAAATGGATGGGCATTCACCACCGTTTGACGCAGACCAAATTCCGCGATCTCATGATGTACGGCAAACCGGGCGCACTCTGCTCGACGCTGATTCGTCTGGGCAATACGTACGGCGAGAAGCACGGCGATACCGTCCTGATCAACAAGAAAATTACGCACACCGACCTGTCGAACATGATCGGCGCCACTCGCGAGAGCGTCAATCGGATGCTCAGCGATCTGCGCAAAAAAGGCGCGGTCGAATACGAAAACGGCATGATCGTCATCACCGACCTCGGCATGCTGCAAGAAGTGTGCCACTGCGAACTTTGCCCCAACGAAATTTGCCGGATCTGAGCGATCCGGCTTTTTGGCGTTTTGCTGTTCGATTAGCGCATATCTTTCTTTTCCGTCGATCAGGATTTCTCCAGCGTCAATTCCACGTAATCTCCCGGCTGAAGCTGCATATCCAACCCGCGATCCGGATTCAATTCTTTCCCGTTCACCTTCAGAACCCAGCGTTCTTGAGGCTTCGTCATGTATCCTTCTTGCGCGTCGGGACTCGGCTTGACGAGACGAATCGCCCGATCGTTCTCCGACATCGTCACCAATCCGCTGGCTTTGAGAACGTCGCGAACCATCGTGCCTTCTTTGTAAGGATGCGCATACGAACCTCCCAATCCGGCATGTTCGTCGCCGCCGCTGATCAGCAGCGTATTGACCGGTTCCCCTTCGTTCCCCGGCGCTTCGATGTAGAGCAGGATCTCGTCTCCGGGCTGCACGCGCAAGCTGTAATTGTTGTTCGCGACCGCTTTTCCGTTCTGCTTGACCGCCCAGACCAGTTCGGAATGCAGTTCCGTATCGTCAACCGAAGCGATATGCCCGTAATTATCGAACTGGACGATTCCGCTGCGCTCCAGAGCGTCGCGAATCGTATCCTCCGTCCGGTAGACGCTGACCAGCGAGCGGTTCTCGTTAGGCATATAGATGCCTCCGTCAACGACCAATCTGAAGTTTTGGCCGCTGCCCGCTTCGGTATCGCTGCCGGCTGCCGTTCCGGAGTCTTGATGCCGAACGAGCAGCGCTGTCGCGGCTGCCGCAACGACAAGCAGAACGGCAAGCGCGAACAGCAGGATGCGCTGATCGGGAAGCCTGATTTTTGTCCGCATAAGCTTCGGTTCCTTCCTTCCCGAATCAAGCCGCGTATCGGCTTCGGGCAGATGTTCTTGCTTGAACACGATCTTCTTCATTGTAACAAATCCGACCGGCTTTTCTCAAATAAGCGAAGACGAATCCGGCAGGGCGATCGAGGATCGAGCGCAAAAAAAGAACCCCTGTCAAAAGGGGTTCTCCGCGAATGCCGCTTCGTCTATTCGACCCAGCTCTCCGCCCATTGTTGAATCTGCTGCATAACCGGCTGAAGAGCACGGCCTTTCTCCGTCAATTCGTATTCGATGCGAACCGGAGTCTCCGGATAAACGTGACGCACCAGAATGCCTTCGGCTTCCAGATCTTTCATCCGTTCCGACAGCATTTTATCGCTCATCATCGGGATTTGGTTCGAAATATCTTTGAAGCGCTTAGGACCGCTCATCAATGTCTGAATGATCAGACCGTTCCAACGTTTGCCCAAGAAAGAAAAGGCGCTCTCGAACCGTGGACACAACTGCATTTGAATCTCGTTTTTTTGCTCTATCATAGATGATCACCTCTTAGAAGATTCCCTCTGAAGAGAAGCTTACGTTTTGTTAGTTTATTTCATATTAACACATTTCCAAGAAAAAGAAAATGCTTTTAAGAATTATTTTTTGTCGCCAAAAAATCCCGAAGCGTCGTCAAATCGCGTTCGATAACCGCCTCCAGCGAACGGTTATAAATGACCGCGGCCGGGTGATACAGCGGAAAAATCGAATACGTGCGTTCTCCGAATACGTAGTCCGAACGCGGATCGCTCGGATCTTCCAGCCGCAGAATCGGTCCTTCGATGACTTTGCCGTGCAGCGAAGAGATGGTCTCGTGACTGCCGATCAGTCGATGCAGCCCGATATTGCCCATCGGAACGATCACACGAGGTTGGACAAGCTCGATCTCCGCGTCCAATATGGCGGCGTGCGCCCGCACTTCGTTCTTGGTCGGCGTCCGGTTCGAGCGGCTGATCCGCGGCGCGCTTCCGGCCGGCGTGCCCGCCGCTACTTTGTCCTTGAACGGACGGCTTCGTACCGCGCTGGAGATATAGAGATCTTCTCTCGTCAATCCCAACTTCTCCAGATATTCCTCCAATACCTTGCCCGCCTGCCCGGTAAAAGGCCGTCCTTCAACGATCTCCGTCGCTCCGGGCGCTTCTCCGACAAGCATGATCTTGGCCGGGATGGCTCCCTGACCGAGCAGAAAACCTTCCAGGTCATAACCTTCGGCTCGATGCAGACATTCCTTGATGATCTCTTCCGCCACCGGCGCGCTGCCGAACGTGACTTCCATAACCATCCCCCCTTTTTCGCTCGTTACCTTCTTGTTAACCGGTATTATTCTTATTTTACCCCAAATGCGATAATGCGCAACCTCGCTTTTGAGAACGCTTTCTTTCATTATAAATAGAAAACCGCTTTTTCGCTAAAAGCGAAAAAGCGGCGTCTTTTGTCCGACTTCGGGTTACCTCGATCAACGTATTCTTCCGTGTACGATTGCCGTAGAACAGCCTTTGCGAATCAGACCAATTCCGGAGCGTGCAGCGGACGCAGAGGTTGGGAATGGCCGTATACCGGTTTTGCGGCAGTCGACGGATAAGCCCAACGAACGGAATTCGCGATGACGCGAATGATCTCCGGATTGTAATAAGTCGGGTACGTCTCGTGTCCCGGACGGAAGTAGAAGATTTTGCCCGAACCGCGACGGAACGTGCAACCGCTGCGGAAGACTTCGCCGCCCGAGAAGTTGCTGATGAAGACGATCTCGTCCGGCGTCGGAATATCGAAGAATTCGCCGTACATTTCTTCGTGTTCCAAGATGATGTTCTCGCCGATTCCTTCTACGATCGGGTGCGAAGGATTGACGGCCCACAGAATTTCCTGTTCGCCGGCTTCGCGCCATTTCAGATCGCAGCCCGTGCCCATCAGCTTTTTGAAAGGCTTGGAGAAGTGCCCGGAGTGCAGCACGATCAAGCCCATGCCTTCGCGTACTCTTTGCGCCACGGCTTCGGCGATCGAATCGTCGACCAGCTCGTGCGCCATATGGCCCCACCAGAGCATGACGTCGGTCGATTCCAGCACTTCGCGCGTCAAGCCGTGATCGTCTTGATCGAGCGTGCAGGTGCGGATGTTGAATCCTTCGGGCATCAGGGCGCGTTCGAGTTGTTTATGGATTCCGTCCGGATATACGGCTTTGACTTCTTCGTCTCTGACTTCGTGTACGAATTCGTTCCAGATGGTTACGTTGATCATTGTCGGTATCCCCTTAGTTATGACTGTTTAGTTTGGCTTATCTTAGACCCACCACATTTCTCCCGCAGGCTCTTCGATAAGAATCTGCTGGAGATTGCGGACGGCTTTGCCGAAGCCTTCGTCTACGGACATCAAGCCGTCTTCGTGTTCGATGCTGACGACGTAATCGTAATTTTGCAAACGCAGTTCGCTGATCATGTCCGACCAGACTTTGAGGTCGTGACCGTAGCCGACGCTGCGGAAGTTCCAAGCGCGGTCTTGCATCAATGTATAAGATTGCATATCGGTCAAACCGTGCATGTTCACGTTATTTTGGTCGATCGTGATGTCTTTGGCATGGAAGTGGTGAATAGCGCCCGCGCGTCCCAGAATGCGGATCGCTTGGACCGGATCGATGCCCTGCCACCACATATGGCTCGGGTCGAGGTTGGCGCCTACGGCTTCGCAAGTCGCTTCGCGAAGTCGCAGCAGCGTGGCCGGCGTATGGGCCGAGAAACCGCCGTGCAGCTCGATGCCGACTTTGACGCCGCGGTCTTGCGCGAACTTACCCGCTTCTTTCCAGTAAGGAATGACTTTGTTTTCCCACTGCCATTTCAAGATGTCTTGGTAGTCGTTCGGCCACGGCGCGACCGGCCAGTTCGGGTATTTCGCGTCTTCGTGATCGCCCGGGCAGCCGGAGAACGTGTTGACGACCGGCACTTCCAGACGCTGCGCCAACTCGACGCTTTTCAGGAACACGTCGTGATCGGCTTGAGCAAGAGCTTTTTGCGGATGAAGCGGGTTGCCGTGGCAGCTCAGCGCGCTGATGATGAGTCCGCGCGATTCGACCGCCTTTTTGAACGCGTCCAATTTGGACTTGTCGGCGAGCAGTTCTTCCGGTTTGCAGTGTACGTTGCCGGGATGGCCTCCCGTAGGGATTTCTACCGCTTTAAGCCCTTTTTCCGCCACATAATCGAGTGCCTCTTCGAATCCCCGTTCGTTGAACAGGACCATGAATACTCCAAGCTTCACTAACCGAACCTCCCTGATTATTATATCCGTATTTTGACGCTGATCTGAATAGGAAAGAGGTGCGAAAAAGCCCCTCTTTCCTTTTTATTCCGACTAGCGAATTGTACCCATTTTCTTAGTCGAAGTATACGGCTTTCCCAGTCTTCGCCGATTCGTAGATCGCTTCGAGAATCTGCGTGACCACGAGGGCTTGTTCCGGCTTGACGACCGGATCTTTGTCTTCCAAGATCGCTTCGAGCCATTGACGCGCTTCGCGGTCTTCCGCTTTCTCCGAACCGCCGTCGTAGAACGCCACGCCGCCGGAGCCGAAATCGACTTTCGTCTCGATCAGGCGGCTGCGGTTCTCGCCGTTGATATGCAGGCCGTCCATCATGTCGGCGCCGCCTTCGGTTCCGCAGAGCAGCGTCTGCGCTTCGCCGAATTTGCGCACGTTCAGCGCCCAGCTCGATTCGAGCACGATCGTCGCGCCGTTCTCCATCTTGACGAAACCGAACGCGGAATCTTCGACTTTGAATTGTTCCGGATCCCAAGGTCCGAACGCGTTGGCCGCATTTTCCCGGCTGCCGAGTTTGTGGAACGTCGAACCCATGACGCTCTGCGGTTTGTAATTGTCCATCAACCAGAGCGTCAGGTCAAGCGCGTGCGTGCCGATATCGATCAGCGGTCCTCCGCCTTGTTTTTCTTCGTCGAGGAATACGCCCCAAGTCGGAACGGCGCGGCGGCGAAGCGCGATGGCTTTGCCGAAATAGATGTCGCCGAGCTCGCCTTTTTCGCACATGTCTTTCAGATGCAGGCTGTCGTCGCGGAAACGGTTCTGATACGCGATGGACAGCTTTTTGCCGGTACGGTTCGCCGCTTCGATCATCGAACGCGCTTCTTCCGTCGTCTTGGCCATCGGTTTCTCGCACAGAACGTGCTTGCCGGCTTCCAGCGCCGCGATCGTGATCTCGGCATGGGAATCGTTCGGCGTGCAGACGTGAACGACTTCGATGCTTTCGTCTTTCAGCAGTTCCGTATAGTCGGTGTAAACTTTGGCTCCTTCGGCGCCGTATTGATCGGCGGCTTCTTGGGCGCGGGTTTCGATCAGATCGCAGAAAGCGACCAGTACGGCTTTGTCTTGTCTCGACAGGGCGGGCAGGTGTTTTCCGTTGGCGATGCCTCCGCATCCGATTACGGCGACGTTAAGCGTTTTAGACATTCAATTTTGCTCCTTCAGCTGCGTATTTTTTGATCCATTCCATGCTGACGGCGATACTCTCGAGCGGCTTGCCGCCCGCGCAGTAATCCTGCTCCACGACGATCCAGTCCACGCCGGCTTCGATCGCGGCGTCCGCGATGTCCGCGAGGTTCACTTCGCCCGTGCCGAGTTCGGCCGTGATCGCTTTGCCGTCGGCGTCGCGGGTCATGTCTTTCAGGTGGATGATCGGCAGGCGTCCTTTGTAACGCTCGATGTATTCGACCGGATCGTAACCGCCGTAATGCACCCAACAGGTATCCATTTCGACTTTCAGGTCTTCGGCCGGAACCGCTTCGTACATCGCGTCGAATACCGGTTTGCCGTCGACTTCTTCGGTCATTTCGAAGTCGTGGTTATGGTAGCACAGCACGCCTCCCTGTTCGCGGGTGCGGGCGCCGAGCTTTTTGAGGTTCTCGAACACTTCGCCCCATGCGCGGTCTTCTTCGACCATGTAAGGAACGATCAGGGTGTCGTTGCCGATTTGTTTGTTGTAAGCCAGTTCTTCGTCCAGGTGTTCCAGCAGCTGCCGATAACCGGTATGCGTACCGAGCGCGACAAGCCCCAGCTCGTCGAGGATCGATTTGACTTCTTCCGCGCCGCGACCGAAAAAGGTATGGAATTCCACGCCTTTATAACCCAGAGCGGCTACTTTTTCGAGCGTTCCGCGGAAGTCTTTCTCCATCTCTTCGCGTACGGTGTACAGCTGCAATCCTACTTTAGCCATTGTGAGATCCACCTTTTCTTCGAATTATAATTTGAGCGAATCGTGTCTTGCGGCCGGAACTTTGTACGAGCTCTCCAGCGTGATATGCCGACTCTCCGCCGAGGAGCGCATAAAGGCGTGCATCGCTTCCAGCACATGATACGCCAGTTCTCCGCCGGCCCGGTGCCTCCGGTCTTCCCGGATGCTCTTCACCATGTCTTCGACGCCGAGGCCCCGTTCGTTCCGCGCGCTGTCGAATACCGGCTTCAACGTTTCCCAACTCTCCGAACCCGCCCGGCGCAGCCTGACGTCTCCGCCGAAGAAGTTGGGATCGGGCAAAGACAACGTTCCGGCCGTCCCGTAGATCTCCATTCTCGGCAGTTCGGTCGCGCCCCGCACGTCGAAGCTCATGATCATCGTGACGATCGGACCGCCCGCGAAATCCAGCGTGCCCGCCAGATGCGTAGGCGTCTGGACGGAAATGGGCGTGCCCGCTTTGGGTCCGGAACCGACGACGCGGTCGGGAATCTGAATCCCCGTCGACGAGCCGATCCGCTGAATCGGGCCGAGCAGATTCACGAGCGCCGTGAGATAATACGGTCCCATGTCGAACATCGGACCTCCGCCGTAAGCGTAGAAAAATTCGGGGTCGGTATGCCAACCTTCCGGTCCTCCGCCCAGCATGAACGCCGTACCGGCGACCGGCCGGCCGATCAAGCCTTCCGTGATCGCCCGCCGGGCCGTGGTGACGCCGGCTCCGAGGAACGTATCCGGCGCGCAGCCGACCCTGAGGTTCCGCCGATTCGCTTCGTCGAGGATAAGGCGCGCGTCTTCGAGCGAAACGGCAAGAGGCTTCTCGCCGTAGACGTGCTTGCCGGCTTCGAGAGCGGCCAGATGCACCGGAGCGTGGCTGGCAGGGATCGTCAGGTTGATGACCACCTCGATCGATTCGTCGGCCAGAAGCTCTTCTACCGTGCAAGCGGTTCCAATGCCGAATTCGGAAGCCCGTTCTTGCGCCTTCTCGATGAAACGGTCAGCTACGGCGACGACCTCGACCCATTCGCTTGCCGCGAGATTCTGTAAGTATATGGCACTGATATTGCCGCATCCTACGATTCCGGCCTTCATGCGTGTCATGAGAACACCACTCCTTCGTGTCGATTGCCGAGTCGCTTTCCTCTCGGAAACTCTCTCGCTTTCGCTTGCTCGTGGTTGGCTCGAACTCATGGTATTACAAATCGTTTTGTATTAAAATGAAGAATATAATCGAAACATGAACAATCTGGTCATTATTTTATTTTCTCAAGGAGCAGCCGATATGCATACGACCGAACCCGCCTGCCAGGTTCTCATGGCAGGATTTTCCTTCCATCGAACGCCGTTCCATGTCCATCGGACCGAGGGACTCGGCAGCTACCTGTTTCGCCTTCAGACCGACGGAACTTCCGAAGCGCTCGTCGACGGACGCATGCAGTTGGTCGAAGCCGGAGACCTGCTGCTGTACGGACCCGACGATACGTACGAACTGAAGATTTTCCCGCCCGCTCCGTCGGGCAGCCGCGAGCGTCCTATGGAGAGCGGCGATTATCACATCTTTTTCGACGGCGAATGGATCGACCGTTGGTGGAACGAACGCAAGCGTCCGACCAAGATCAACATTCCGCTCAGCGAAGGCTTGATCGGCCTGTTCCGCCAGATCGTGATCGAACAGCGGCGCATTTCCAATCCCGATCCGCGAATCTCCGATTATTATCTGCGTATCCTGTGCCTCGAAATGGACCGCTTGATCAACGAACAACCGATTTCCTCGGGCAAAACGTTCTTGGCCCATCGCATCAAGCATTACATCGAAGAAAACGCCTCTTCGCTGTTCAAGCTCGAAGACGTCGCCGCGCACGTGGATACCAGCGTGTCGCGCTGCGTGCATCTGTTCAAAGATACGTTCGGCATCAGCATCATGCAGTACGCGCTCGAAGTCCGGCTCGACATGGCCAAAGAACGGATCGTGTTCAGCCCGATGCCGCTCGAACAAGTCGCCGAGACTTCCGGTTTCGCGAACTATACTTACTTCCACCGCGTGTTCCGCAGCAAATTCGGAATGTCTCCCAAAGAGTTCCGGCATACGCGGCAGGAAAAAATGTAAACCGACTCCCTGCCGGCATGACGAACAGCCCGCGAACGCCGCCGACCTTCCGGCAGGTTCGCGGGCTGTTTGCCGCCAAAACGAACAAGCATATTCCGGCAGGCGGTTACTTCCGCTTGTCGCGCTCGCGCTGCTCGATCGCTTCGGACACGACCATGCCCAGATCTTCGTTGCCGAACATCGTGAGCACGCCGAGCAGCGTATCGTCCGTGATATCGCCGGCTTCTTCTTTGGATACGGTCAATTCCATCACCCGCGCAAGACGCTCGTTCGCGATCTGCTCGGGATACGCTCGGCCGTAGAGCTCGACCGGATCCAGATCGTTGTTGATGCACCACTGGGCATAGACGAGAATCATCATATCCTCTTCCTGCCGATAGACCTGCACGATCTTCTCCTGCGTTTCTTTCTCGATCTCCCGGCGTCCTTCGGCGCTGTCGTAGCGCTCGTAATCGACGTCCCGGTTCTCGTCGTAATCGTTCATGATGACGAACCTCCCTGTTTGATTTTCCCGTCAAAAAGACTTCGCGGCCCGTTCCGCCCATTCGTGCGATCCGAGCACCCGATCGGCCCGTACTTCGCAGAGCTCGGGCGTATCCAGCGTGTCCAGAAAATGCTGCACGACGCCTTCGAAACCGCGCCGCCGCAGCACGGTATCCCAACTGCCGAAACCGCGTTCCTGCGGCCGGCCGCCGGCTTCGGCGAACGAAGCGCGCTCCAGATCCTCCACGACCGCCGTGCGGCCCGCGCCGTGCAGCTCCAAGCGTTCGAAGTCGCGGCCGGCCGAACGCGCCATGCCGTAACTGCCGATTCCGCCGCCGAACCGCAGCGTGCCGAACGCCTGAAGCATCCGGCCTTCGGCGTCCGTATCCAGCACGCCCGACAGCGCTCGCCCTTTCCCTCCGCTCAGCCAGAACAGCAGATCGAGCATATGAATCAAATCGTCGTAGACCGTATCGCGCGCCGGCCGGTTATGAAGAGCGATGCGATGCTTGGCCGCATGGACCTGCGCGAGTTCGCCGGCTTCTTCGATCCACTGTTTGGCTTGCCTGTACAGCGGCGCGAACCGGCGGTTGAACCCTACGGCGAGCAGCAGGCCTCGGGCTTCCGCCGCGGCCGCCATCGCGCGGCTCTCCGCGAGCTCCGTCGACAACGGCTTGTCCACATAGACCGGCAGGTCGGCTTCGAGGCAGCTCAGAACGATGGCGGAATGGGATTCCGTGGCGCTGTGCACGAAGACGGCGTCCAGATCCCAATTCGCCAGATCGCCGATCTTCGTCGACGCGTTCGGAATCCGGTACCGCTCCGCCGTCGTCCGGATTCGAGCTTCGCTGCGGCTGACGATTCCCGCGATTTGCGCATCCGCATGTCCGGCGAGCAGCGGCAGGTACACTTTCTCCGCGATGCCTCCGATTCCGACCAGAGCGACGCGTTTTCTCCGTTTGCTTGCTCCTCGATCCGCTTTCGTTTCCATCTTGTTCCTCCGCTTCGTTCGCTTTCGTTCGGCGGGCGATCTTTTGCCCGACGCCGTTCCCTTTTTGAGTATACCCGGCGCGGTTCCGGTTGGCAAAACGCTTTTCGCGCTGATTCGACTGCCGTCATAACGTGTATCTAGCTGTGAAGAGCCTCGGCAGCCAAGAAAGCGGGACACTTGCACATCGGCCGAAAAAGTTTATAATTTAAAGTATATGTTCCATTAAATTGTGCATCAAATAATCGATTCAAATAAAACCAACGGAGGGATCACTAACATGGCCGATTATCCATCTTCCATGATCGAAAAAGCAACGTTTGCGGGAGGCTGCTTCTGGTGCATGGTCACCCCGTTCGAAGATCTGCCGGGCATCGTCAAGGTCGTCTCGGGCTACACTGGCGGACATACGGAAAATCCGACTTACAAAGAAGTTTGTTCCGAAACCACGGGCCACGTGGAAGCCGTCCAGATTACGTATAATCCGGAACTGTTCCCTTACGAGAAACTGCTGGAGCTGTTCTGGCAGCAGATCGACCCGACCGACGCGGGCGGACAATTCCACGATCGCGGTTCGTCTTACGGCACGGCGATCTTCTATCATACCGAAGAACAGCGCATCAAAGCCGAAGCTTCCAAGAAAGCGCTCGGAGAGAGCGGACGTTTCGATAAGCCGATCGTGACGCCGATCCGCCCGGCCGAAACGTTCTACGAAGCCGAAGACTACCATCAGGACTATCACAAGAAAAATCCCGCGCACTACAACCGTTACAAAAAAGCGTCCGGACGCGAAGCGTTTATCGAAAACCACTGGAAAAAGTCTTTCGACAAAAACGAGCTGAAACAACGGTTGAGCGATATGCAGTTCAACGTCACGCAAAATAACGGAACGGAACCGGCTTTCCACAACGAGTTCTGGGATCATCACGGCGAAGGCATCTACGTCGATATCGTATCGGGCGAACCGCTGTTCAGTTCCCTCGACAAATACGATTCCGGCTGCGGCTGGCCGAGCTTCACCCGTCCGATCCGCGATTATCACGTCAAAGAGAAAGTCGATCTCAGCCACTTCATGATCCGTACCGAAGTGCGCAGCAAAGAAGCCGACTCGCATCTGGGCCACGTCTTCGACGACGGACCGGGACCGGACGGCCTGCGCTACTGCATCAATTCCGCGGCGCTGCGTTTCGTTCCGGCCGAGAAGCTCGAAGAAGAAGGCTACGGCGAATACCGCGCGATGTTCGCGCAATCGTAATTCCGCTGCTGAATGAACCGCGTTCGAAAAGAAACCCCCGACTTCCGCCGCAAAGCGGAAATCGGGGGTTTTGCTTATTCGCGAAAATCAAGCGCGGACATGAATGCGTTCGATCAGATGCACGAACGTATCGACGGCTTTGCGAATGCGAAGCTCGGTCGCTTGATCGGCCGGTTCGCCGTTGTCGTCGAACTTGCGCTGATCGCCGCCGATCGAGATCCATTCCGGGCAGTTCAGGCCGTGCAGATTGCGCACGATCGCTTGCAGGGCGCCCAGCGAAGAAACGCCGACTGCTCCTCCCGCCGAACTCGCGGACAGCACCGGCTTGCCTTCGAAATATTCGCTGTTCAGGAAATCGAGCGCGTTCTTGAGCACGCCCGAGATCGAAGAGTGGTATTCCGGCGTCGCCAAGACGACGGCCTGCGCCGATTTGACGCTCTGGGAAAGCTTCAGCACTTCTTCGTGTCCGTAAGCTTCGCCCGGACCGTACATCGGCAGTTGATGTTCGTGCAGGCTGAAGACCTCGGTTTCGTATCCCTGTTCTTCGAGCAGCTTGGCGATATAATGAGTCAACTGCGTGCTGCTGGCCTGCGCGCGGTTGCTTCCGGCAATCAATGTCACTTTCATGGAACAAGCTCCTTCCGCTTTTCTTATTCGATTTGAGAACCATGTTTGTTATCATAGCAGGTCCTTTTAAATTTGAACATTCTTTGTCTGAAAGTTGCTGAAAACAAATCCGATGTCGATATTGATTGATCCTGCGCGCAAACGGTTAGAACATACACATGACCGTTGCGCCATTTATCTTTTCGACAGGAGGAACCCCCGATGCCTTGGAACAAAAAAGATTACCCGCAATCGATGAAAAATCTGGACGAACGCGTGCGCGACAAAGCGATCGAGATCGCCAACGCGCTGCTCGACGAAGGCTACGAAGAAGGGCGCGCGATTGCGATCGCGACTTCGAAAGCGGAAGAATGGGACGAAAACCATCCGGAACACGGCGGCAAATAATCGACGAAGAGTTTCGCGAACCGACAAAAAAACCGTTTCGGCTTTCTCCATCGCGGGAGAAAATCGGAACGGTTTTTTATTGAAACGGACGGGGAAGTTTGCGGCTTCGGGCCTTCCCCTGCGGCCCTCTATCTTTACACTCTATTCAAACCTTTCACTTCGGGCGCAACCGGAGTCGCATGACGCTTGGACGATGCAAACATGTGCGGGATCGAAGCCAATCCGCGGCGCAGAATCTGCGGTTCCACGGTCCATGTGATGACTTTGCCTCCGATGCAGACGGCGGCTACCGTATACAGCGTCTCGGCCAGCGGCAGATAGAACAGCGACAGCATCAAGACCGACGCGTCCATCAAGATGAACACCGTACCGATCTTAAGCCCCGTTTTCTCGTGCAGCCAGATCGCCGCGCAATCGTCGCCTCCCGTCGCTCCGCCGCAGCGAAGCACCAAGCCTCCGCCGATGCCGGTCAACAGACCCGACAGCAGAGCGGCCAGCCAGAGCTGTCCGTGCAGATCGAAGTTCAGTACGGAGAAATGCTCGATCACGGCGTAGAACACCGTAAACGAACCGGCGGCCAATACGGCCGGTCCCATGTTTCTCCACCCTTTTTTGAGGGCGAACAGCAGCATGAACGGGATGTCCAGCAGCAGAATCGTCAGCGCGGGCGATAACCCGAACGCGTACTCGCCGAGCAGCGAGATTCCGACGAACCCGCCTTCCGAAAGATGGTTCTGAAAATTAATGTGGTAATACGCGAATGCCATAACGAACGTGCCTGTTAAGATCGCGGCCGCCTGCGCGGACCGCTTCATCCTTTTCCCTTTTGCCTTCATACGATATTCTCCTCGTTCTCGTAGTATTTGTCAGAACGACAATAAACTGCGAGCCAGAGGGGAAAACCGCGAGGCGTTCATCCTTCGCATGGATGTTCCCTTCCTTTCGCAGCGTTTGTCATCGGAAATGGTGCGACAAACTTTCTACGAAAGGCGCTAAGTATAGGAGAGATCGTAACGTTTCCAGATTGTCCTTTGGGGAATACTCCTTCGGGGACTCATGGTATCCTGATCCTTTCTGTGGTTGTATAGTGAGGCTAGCCTGAGATTTACTTACCCGGCAGCTCCACTTTTCTAAACCATTATACCACAAAACAACCCTTCATTCGACCGGATAAGCTCGACGAAGGGTTGAAAAATGTAAAAAATAACGATTTTTTGTGTAAATTTTTCATCCGAAACGCTATTTCGAAGCGCGAAGCAGGCGATTGACCGTCTCCCGCCGCAGTCCGATCAATTGGCCGATTTCTTCCTGCGTCAACAGATCGGTCAGCGGCTGCCCGTACGTATAAGTACTCATCCAATGCCGAAGCAGCTGAAGCCGCTCGCTCGGCGTGCCTGCCGTCAGATGGTCGATGCGCTGCTGCATGAAACGGACTTTTTCTTGAAGAAGCAAAGCGATCTCCAGCGCTTTTTGGGAATCTTCCGCGAGCGTTTTGTACCAATCCGCCGCCAAGATCGGCTCCACTTCGCTTCGTACGAGCGCCGTAGCGGTGCCGTGCGTTTCTTTGGGACTGATCAGCGAGTGGTGCGGCACGACTTCTCCGGCATAGAACACGTTGAACAAGATCATGTTTCCGTTCTCGTGCAGGCGGGTGACCTTGAACAAGCCGCTGTGTACGCGGTACAAATATTTGCCTTCGTCGCCCTGCCGGAACAAGATTTCTCCTTTATGCAAAATCATGCGTATCCCCCTATTTTCGATGTTCGTTCATGCCCGCTTCGGCCCGGTACCGCTCGGTGACGCGGCTCGCTTGTTCGGCGACTGCCGAAGCCAACTCCGCCGGTTCGAGCACTCGGACCGACGTTCCCAGACCGAGAACGAAACGCTGCGCGAATTCCGGCGTTTCCAGATCGGCCCGGACCGCATACTCGCCGTCCGATATCCGTTCGCATCGCCGAATATGCGCGAAGCGTTCTTCGCGCAGCGCGCGCAGCGCTTCTTCGTTCGCCGTCAGTTCCGTTTCGTAACGCGGCAGATGAGCCGGAAACGTCCGTACGAATTCCGCCCAATAAGCGGAGAGCTCGAACGACTCGGGATAACGGAAAAAATCGTCCGATGCCCGAGCGGCTTCCATTTTCGAAACGCGGAACGTCTTGACGGTCTCGCCGTCTTGCGCCGCCAAATACCACACTCCCTGCTTGACGACCAATCCTAACGGTTCGACGCTGCGTACCCGCCGTGTCCCGCCGGGTTGCTTCGCGTATTCGAACAGCAAGCGCTTCTCGGCCCAGATCGCTTCCTGACAGACCGACAGCGCTTCCGGAACGCCGCTGCGGCTTCCGTTCCAGTCGGATTCGTCGATCAGCAGACGGCGGCGGACGAACTCGGCCGTTCGGCGTTCCGGTTCGGGATACGCCGCCCGAAGCTTCTGAAGCGCCGTCTCGTAATGAACGCCCAATCCGACGTCGTCAAGCGGACCGGAAGAAGCGCGAAGCAGCAGCGCGGCGGTCTCGTCCGGCGTCATGCCGGTCAGGCCGCTTCGGTATCCTTCCATCAGGCTCCACCCGCCGAACCGTCCCCGATAAGCGACGATCGGAATGCCCGATTGCCCGAGCGCTTCCAGATCCCGGCTGACGGTTCGGGCGGTCACTTCCAGCTCCTCCGCCAGTTCGCGCGTCGACATTCTGCCCCGGCTTTGCAGCAGAAGCACGATTTTCAGCAGACGATCGCCTCTCATACAGAGCGCCTCCTTTTTTCTTTTTCAAATAAGACAAAGGTTGTCATCTATTATCGCTTATATTCGAAATGCGGGCAACGGCGAATCCGCGGATCGCTCGTTCCCCGACAACCTAACGAAGAGGTGGCATTCATGCCGGCAACCGACAAACCGTTGACAGGCAAGATCGCGCTGGTCGCGGGAGCGACAAGAGGCGCGGGAAGAGGAATCGCGGTCGAATTGGGAGCGCTCGGCGCTCATGTCTACGCGACCGGTCGCACCACGAGAGAACAGGCATCGGACCTGAATCGCCGGGAAACGCTCGAAGAAACGGCGGAGCTGATCGAAGCGCGCGGCGGTACCGCTTCGGCGATCCGTACGGACCACTCCGACCTCGAACAGGTCAGGCATTTAGCGGAGACCATTCGAACTGAGCACGGCGGGTTGGACATTCTGGTCAACGACATCTGGGGCGGAGACGATCTGACGAAATGGGGACAAAAGCTGTGGGAGCATTCGCTCGAAGACGGGCTGTTGATTCAGCGCCGCGCGGTGCATACGCATCTGATTACCTCGCATACGCTGCTTCCTCTGATGCTGGAGCGTCCCGGCGGCTTGGTGCTGGAGATCACGGACGGCGTCGATTATAAGTTCCGGGGCAACGTCTTTTACAGTTTGGCGAAAGTCTCCGGCATTCATCTGGCGGCGGCGATGGCGGAAGAGCTCCGTCCGCACGAGATCGCGGCGATCGCGCTGACTCCCGGATTTCTGCGTTCCGAAGCCATGCTGGACCTTTTCGGCGTAACGGAGCAGAATTGGCGGGACGGCGCGAAGATCGAACCGCATTTTATCGCTTCGGAGACGCCGGCTTACGTCGGTCAAGCGGCGGCGCGGCTCGCGGCCGATCCGGAAGTCATGACGTTTACGGGCCGAGCATTGAGTTCGTGGGAACTGTCGGATCGTTACGGCTTCGTCGACGCCGACGGAGCAAGGCCGCATTGGGGACGCTACGCGGAATCGCAAGGCTTGTGAGCGAACGGCGGGCGTGGCCCGATTGAAAAACGGGGATCATGCGCCGTCAATCCCGCATCGTGATCGAACAGCATGCGAGGTCCGAACCGTTCCAAAACAAAAAAGGATCGTCCGCCACTAGGCGAACGATCCTTTTTTTTGCCGCGATGACCTTTCGAGATACGAAGACGCTTGGAACCGGCGCCCGTTCCCCCTTATTTGCCGAAAGCGAGCTTGCGGATATCGGCGGTCATCTTGTTGGTATCCAGACCTCCGTAGTTGCCCAGCAGGATCACGACGGTCCCGTCGTTCAACCCGCGTCGGATGCCGGTCGTGTATCCGTCGCCGCCGCCGTTATGGTAAGCGACTTTATCGTCGCCTTCGCCGTCGACCGCCCAAGCATACGCGTATTGCGTGAAGCGGTTAGGCGTATACATGCGATCCATCGTTTCTTGCGACAATAGTTTGCCGGAACTCAGAGCTTGCGACCAAGTCAACATATCGTCGAGCGTCGAATAGAGACTGCCCGTGCCGGAAGGCGAAAAGAAATAATAATCGACCGCCCGCCAAGCTTTCTCCTGCCAGTCGTATTCGTAACCTCGGGACACCTTCGTATCGCGCGTCGCCGTTCCGCTATGATCCATGCCCAGCGGCTCCATGATGCGGGTGCGAATGTAATCCGGATAACTCATGCCGGAAGTCTGTTCGATGATGTACGCCAACAGCACGTAACCGCTGTTGCTGTACTTATAACTCGTGCCCGGTTCGAACTTGAGCGCGCTGGCTTTGATCTCCGCGACCGTGTCGGCCAGCGGGATGCCTTCTTCGCGTTTAAAATTCAGCGCGATGCCCGACGTATGCGACAGCAGCATCGACAGCTTGATCTCGTCTCCTCGCGGATAATCCGGAATGAATTTCGAGAGCGGATCGTCGGTGCTGAGTTTGCCTTCTTCCTCCAACTGAAGAATCGAGGCGGCGGTGAACGCTTTGGTCAGCGATCCCAAACGCATCGGATCGGTCGGCCGAAGCAGCGTCGTATCCGAAGCGAGTCCGTAACTTTTGCGCATCAGCACTTCGCCGTCTTTGGCGACCAGCGCGTTACCGGAGAACCCTTCT
Source organism: Saccharibacillus sp. O23 (assembly GCF_002205895.1). Lineage (GTDB taxonomy): Bacteria > Bacillota > Bacilli > Paenibacillales > Paenibacillaceae > Saccharibacillus. The sequence continues at coordinate 153,385 of NZ_NJDE01000014.1, read as the reverse complement.
TTTTTCAAATAATCGTCCACGGATTGCAGATTCGGACGCACCAGCGTCTCGCGATCCGTGCTGAGCGACAGATTCGACGTTCCGTTTGCGGAAGCGATGCCGATGTCCGCTTTGAGCGGCTCCGTCAATCCGCGCAAAGGCACGGTCAAGATTCCGTTTACGTAACGGGTCGTTCCCGGCATGCGCAGCTCGAACCCGTTGACGGAAACGGTATCCGCTCCCGGCCGGTACAGCAGCTCGTCGCCGTTCGATTTCACGACGGCGGCGCGGCGCGTTTTGTCCCATTTGACTTCGGCTCCGAGCGATACGGCGCCTTCGCGCACGGGCACGTAGGTTAGAGAACGGTACGTGTAGACGCTGCTTCCCCATTGTGCCGGTTGTCCGTCGATTTGCGCGGTAACGGACGTGCCGGCGGCTGCCGGAACGGCAGCTTCCGCGGCGTAAGCCGGAACCGTTCCGGCGGCGATCGCGAATGCCAGCCCCGTGCTCAGCCAGATGCGTCCGAATCTTTTTTTGTTTCCGGTGATCATTTTTCGATAAGCCCTCCCTGCGGATCTCTCTGTTGTCGATTGTTTGGCGCGGGTCATGCCCGGTGTCTACGTAAGTATACCCTTTCGGGCAGGAAATAGTTGTGTTCGAATATAACTATATTTTATATAGTAAGTATTCTTTTGACGTTTATTTACGAATCTGATATGCTTAATACGTTCATTTCATATTCGTTTAATCGGCGTCATCGCTCTACGGACATGACGCTTCGAGAGGGGAAATAGATATGCTTAAACTCGGCATGCTCGATCAATCGACCATCACGGAAGGCTCCGGTCCTAAAGAAGCGCTGCAAGCGACGACAAAACTCGCGATCGAAGCCGACAAACTCGGCTACAGCCGTTTCTGGGTATCCGAACACCATAGTTCCAAAGCGCTGGCCCATTCCAGCCCCGAAGTCCTGATCGCGCATCTGGCTTCCCGCACTTCGCGCATTCGCTTGGGTTCCGGCGGCATCATGCTGCCTCACTACAGCGCTTATAAAGTGGCGGAGAACTTCCGGCTGCTCGAAGCTTTGTACCCGAACCGGATCGATCTCGGCGTAGGACGCGCTCCGGGCGGACGGCCTTTGTCGACCCGCGCGCTGCAAGAAGGCCATTATCACGGCACGGACCCTTACCCGCAGCAGATCATCGACTTGATCGCTTATCTGAACGACGCGGTTCCGGGCGACCATCGCTTCGCGGGACTGAGCGTGTCGCCTTCGGTCGATACGAAACCCGAATTGTGGCTGCTCGGTTCGAGCGGCGGCACGGCGCGTCTGGCGGCGCAGACGGGCGCTTCGTACGCGTTCGCGCAGTTCTTCGGCACGCCGGGCGGCAAAGAAGCGACGAACTTGTATCACGAAACGTTCGAACCGTCGCTGATGTCGCCGACGCCGAAATCGCTGGCGGCGATCACCGTCGTCTGCGCGGACACGCAGGAAGAAGCGGAACGGCTCGCGTCCAGTTCCGACCTGTTCTTCCTCGCCATGTACAAAGGCATGGAACTGCCTTATCTCCCGTCCGTTCAGACGGCGCAGGATTATCCGTACACGCCTTACGATCGCGAGCAGATCGCGGCTACCCGCGCTTATCGGGTCGTCGGCACGCCGGACCTCGTCAAATCCCGGCTGTTGGAACTCGCCGACGAATACCGGACCGACGAATTGATGATCGTCTCGTCGATCCACGACTTCGACGCCCGATTGAAATCGATTCGGCTCGTTGCCGAAGCTTTCGGTCTGGACCGTGCCGAAACAGCTCCTGCCGAAAAAGACGAAGTCCGTTCGTAAAACGGATTTCGTTTCCGCTTTCCGGGTCCGTTTTCCGGACGGTCGGCCGCATGACGACGAATCGGCGCTCGGGAATGCCGGTCGGCCGAGATCCGAATCCGCCGACGGCCGATATTCGTTCAAACGCAAGACCTCTTCCGCCGCGATCGAGCGGCGAAAGAGGTCTTTTTTGTTTTGAGCATGCATCGGGCGCTCCCCCTTGCTCCGTTCGCGGATTCGTATTTTCGAAGACCGATCCTATTTCCGCAACATAGCGACAGCAGTCCACAACAAACCTCCATCAATGCGGCGTTATGCTGTAGATAAGACAAACCTATTCACAACGGAGGGATAGAATGGAGATTCAAAGCGCGATCGAACAAGCATTGAATACGGTGCGCCGAAACGTCGACCTTTACGCCGGTACAGAAAAGTTCCCGCATGTCAGCCGAGGCGACGGGAAATATCATCTGACCGATTCGACCGACTGGACGGAAGGATTCTGGGCGGGGATGTTGTGGCTCGGTTACGAATACGGCGGAGATTCGAAGCTGCACGAAGCGGCCGTTCGCGCTACCGACCTGCTGGAACGCCGGCTCGACGCGAATCAGGCTTTGGACCATCACGATATCGGCTTCCTGTATTCGCTGTCCGCCCAAGCCCGTTGGACGGTAGACGGCAGCGAGGAAGCCCGCCGGGTCGCTCTGCGCGCCGCCGATGCGCTGATGCGCCGCTGGCGTCCGTCGCTGGGCATTTTCCAAGCTTGGGGACCCGAAGGCGATCCGGAGAACGGCGGACGGATGATCATCGACTGTTTGATGAACCTCCCTCTGCTCTGCTGGGCGACGCGGCAGACCGGAGACGAACGGTATGCGGAATGCGCGCGCATCCATGCGGAGAAGAGTCTGCGTTTTCTCGTGCGCGGCGACGATTCTTCTTACCATACGTTCTACTTCGATCAGCAAACGGGCGACGCGCTGCGCGGCGGCACGCATCAAGGCTATCGGGACGGTTCGACTTGGACGCGCGGACAAGCTTGGGGCGTATACGGATTCGCGCTGGCCTACCGCAATTTCGGCGATCCGCGGTTCTTGGAAGCGTCCGAACGGATGGCGCGGCATTTCGCCGAGCGGCTGCCGGAAGACGGCGTCGCTTATTGGGACTTCGATGCGCCGCAGCAGCCCGGAACGCCTCGCGACAGCTCCGCTTCGGCGATCTTCGCCTGCGGCGTATTCGAACTGCTCTCCCTTCTGCCCGATTCTTATCCGGCGCGCGATTCGCTCGAACAGTCGGCGCGATCCGCCGTCCGTTCGCTGCTCGCGGACGATTATTTCACGGCGGGCGCGGACAACGAAGAAGGTCTGCTGCGTCACGGATCGTATTCGGTCAGAGGCGGTTCTTCTCCGGACGACTTCATGATCTGGGGCGATTATTTCTTCCTCGAAGCGCTGATGCGTCTGCATCAAGGAACGCCCGGATACTGGTACGAACGTTGATTTCCGGTCTTGAGCCCCCGTATACTGGACTCAACTCGATCCGGTAGAACGGAGGCGGAGACTATGCCGGAACAGACGACTCGAAAGGAACGGGCGATCGGCGCGAAGCGGGCGAACGAAGCGCCTCGCCGGATAACCGCGCCGGATTCGGACTCGCTCGTGTACAATTACCGTTACGAAGATAAAGAAGCCCATTGGTTCCATGCGCATCGCGGGATCGAAATGCTGTACATCTACAGCGGAAGCGGAGAAATCATGGCGGAGAACCGCGTCTATCCGATCCGCGACCATATGCTCGTCTGCTTCCAGCCGTATCAGCTTCACCGGGTAGCCGTGCCTGCCGCGCCGGGCCGTTCGTATATCCGGACCAATCTGACGTTCGATCCCGAAAGGCTCGACGTTTATCTGGCTCCGTTTCCGTCGCTGTCCGCCTTTTTCCGCAGTCTGCATCGGCACGGAGCGGCGCAGCAGGTGTTCTACGACATGCGGCAGACCGATGTTCCCGGCATTTTGGAAGAATTAAGCGGCGTACTGACGCTGAGCGGAGTCGGGCCGGACGAACACGCCGAAGAGCAGGCCGGGCTGCTGCTGCTTCGCCTGCTGCGCGCCATGCAGCAGCAGGCGACGATCAAGGCGGATTCGCCGGAGCCTCGCCTTCGCGGCGAACAGCACGGAGAGAAGATCGAGCGTTGGCTGGATCGCCATTACAAAGAACCGTTCCGTTTGGAGCGTCTGGCGGACGAGCTGCATTTGTCGCCTTACCACGTCTCGCACGTGTTCAAAGCTTATGCGGGCATCACGCTGACGGATTATCTGATCCGCCGCCGCGTGCGCGAAGCTTGCGTGCTGCTGGCCAACACCGATCGGCCGGTCCGCCGGATCGCGGCCGAGATCGGCGGTCTGTCGCCTTCGTATTTCAGCCAGATGTTCCGCCGAATCAAAGGAATGACGCCGGAAGAATATCGGAGCAGCATCCGCTGATAGGGAGTATTCGGGTCTGTCGGCGTTTAGGGCGTGTCTTCAAATGTACGGAAGAGCAGCGGCCGTCGTGCTTGTTCCGCGCTTCTGCTGTCTCGCACGCCGAAAAGCCGCCGAAAACGCGAAATTGCGCGTTCGGCGGCTTTTTTTCGGTTATTGCGAGTTTATTGCGGGCTTATTGCCGGATCTCCCGCTTTCGACCTAGCGAGGATCCCGATCATTTCGGTTCTACCTCGTCCAACGTCAAACGGTACGCAAGATCTTTCATCGGCCGTCCGTTTTCGTGCAAAAGGTTCAGACCGACTTCAAGAGGCCCGCGGGTTCCGCGCACGACGGCGATCAGCCGGTTCAGACCGGTTCGCAGCGTCAACGCCCGTTCGGGACGCGGAACTTTTTCGCCGTTAAGGTACAGCTCGAATTCCTGCACGCCGCGGGTACGCAAAGCGAGCCGGCCCGCGCGTACCGCCGGCAATCCGCATTCGTCGGCCGAAGCGTTTTTCCGAACTTGTTCTCCTTCCGGAACTTCGACAAAGACGCTGAGGAACCACGGTTCTTCGCCTTCGGCGAGAATCGTCAGCATGCCGTCTTCGCGGCGACGTTCCCGCTTTTTCATCCAGCCGTACAAGCCTTCGCCCAGATTGTTCAGCGAGAACTCGGGATCGATATAATAAGCTTTCATCGTCTCGTAATCGATATGCGGCGCGCAAGGCAGCGCCATCACGGTCTCGACCGCCCATTTGGCCTTTTCGTCCGCGGCTTGCAGCAGGCCGTCGTCCAGCGACGCGCCCAGATTGGCGAGCATGCGCGCGTAGAGACGAAGCGCTTTGTCGCTGGAAGGATCGGGAAGAAGCTGCGAGCAGACGACCGAACCTTCGCCGAGCGGAACTTCGATTACGAAATCCCCGGGTTTCCGGGCGTTCTTGCGATTCAGTTCGACCAGCGCCAGACGGCTGTATTCGGCGGTCTGTTCATGCACGAAAAAGTCTTTCCACGCCGTGCCTTCGATGCTGCGGCAAAGAACGTCCGCGCCTTCGGCCTCGATCCGATACGCCGCGAGCGGGCGATTGACGGTATCGCGCGGCGACAAGAACGGCTTGTCGAAGCCGAACAGATCCACCGGACTGAAGCCGCGCACGGCAGCGGCGGAACTTACCGCTTCGAGTTCGTACGTCTCGTGCGCTTCGATCGAGACGGGGCGGCCCAGCAGCCGGGCGAGCGCCTGCTGCTGCGCGCCCGGCTCCGCCGGCAGGACGAGCACGCGTCCGCCGGCTTCGGCATGGCGCCGGACGTCTTCGAGCGTCCCGGGCGCCTCAAGGGCTGCCGCTTCGGCCACCAAGAGGCCGAAGCCGAAAGGTTCCCGCGCCGGATTCGTCGGCGCGGAAGCCGGCGCCGCGCCCGCCGGCAGCGCCGCGGCTTCGCGCGTCGCGGCGCGGAGCCGCAGCTTCGCGAGGAAAGCTGCGGCCGGGCCGCCGTCCGCCGCGAAGACGGCGGCTTCCCGAGGCGCGGCGGCGGAAGCCGCGCCTGCAAGATCTGCGCCGGCCTCGATCCGGCCGGCGTAGGCCAGAAGGCCGCGCAGCAGCAGCGCGGCCTGCGGGACCTGCTCCAGATTGGCCATCAGCTCCAGCTGATTGGCGAGGAGCAGGCCTTGGCCGCTGCGGTATTCCAGCAGCGGGGACCACAGGTCGCCTCCGTCGCCGAAGTCGCCGGCCCCGCATTCCAGCAGCAGCGTCAAGTCGCCGGAGACCGGCTTCTCGTACGCCGCTCGAATGATCGGCAGCGGTCCCTGCTCGCGCAGTTCCTCATGCCAGAACATCAGATCGTCGTCGCCTAAGCCTTCCAGCGCCGGATGGCCGTAATCTCCGCCGTGCGCCCGCAGGAACGGCCGGCGCGACAGCACCAATCCTCCGGGCGCCCACTGACTCTGCTCCAGCAGCAGCAGACGTCCTCCCCGGTCGACAAAGCCCGCCAGCGCCGCTTCAACCTCGCCGCCCGGATCGGACAAATGGCTGCCGACGATCAGCAGCGTTCCGCCCGGCAAAGACGCAATTCGTTCCGCCCGCGTCCGCTCGCAGGCCGGAACCAGACGCCGAATCCTCTCGTATTCGGCGTCCCGGCCCCAATAAGCGGCCGGTCGGCCGAGCTCGACCGGCGTTCGTTTGGCGTCCGCCGAGACGATGCGGTACGTCCATTCGAACCGGTGCACGCGCTGTTCGTCGTGCGACAAGACGGCGCTCAGCGTCGTTTCGCCGCCCGCCGCTGCGGTCAGCGGCATCCAATTCAAGGCGACCGGCCGACGCTCGGCCGGCTGCTGCACGAATCGGACCGACTCTTCGCGGAGCGTCTCTTCGCCCTGCCGGATCGTCCAATCGATCCGCACCCGGCGCGCTTGCAGCGTATCGTTATAGACGTCGAAACTGCGCGAGATCCTTTCGTTGTCGTAGAAGCAGCGGTCGTATTCCGCCGCGATTATCGTGACGGGCCGGAAAGCTTCTTGCAGGATCGCAAAAGCCGGATTCGGCCGGTAAGCCGGATATTCCTTCGGCAGAAGCCCGTTGTTGAGCGTCAGCGAATACGCCGGGATCTTGTCCGGCCGCACGCCCGGAGTCCCTGCTTGATCCGACGCTTCGTCCGCGCTTTCCGTATCGGCCGATCCGCCGCCCGGACTCGTCAGCCGAACGTCTTCTTCCGGCATCGCCCGCATGAAGTAATGGGCGAAATTGAACGTCGAGATGCTCGCCACGCCGCTGCGTCTGGCGTACTCGATAAACAAACGTTCGCCGAGCGCAAGCCCCTCCGTGCTCTCGTCCGTTCCCCGGTACGCGCGAAGTCCGATATAAGGACTGCTGTTCTGCGGACAGATGTACCACCAACCTCCGTGCTCGCCGAAAGTAAGCGGCACGCTGCGGTCCCATTGGTCGATCGTGCCGTCGATGTTGTAATGGCGGCTTTCGACTTCCGTATGTTCCGGAGGCAGCAGACGATTATCGCCTTCGGCCAGAATCGGCCGGGTCGGGTCCAGCGCACGGATCGCGTCCATCAGGATCGGAATATGCGGCTTGAAGCCGTCGCGCCCGACCACCCAACGCATCTCGTTCTGCACGCTCCACATGACGATCGACGGATGGTTGCGGTCCCGGCGCGCCAGACGGCGCACGTGTTTCAAGCAGGCTTCCAGATAATCGGGATGGTCCGCTTTCATGACGCTGCTCGAACCGTAGATGGCCGTCTCGTCCACGATCAGCATGCCTTCTTCGTCGGCGATCCGCAGATAGTTGACCGGATGCGGTTCGGCATGCAGCCGAACGACGTTGACGCCGACCTCGCGGCACATGCGGTACCATGTACGAACATAATCGTCCGTCTGCTGAATCTCCCCTTGAAAATGCCACGAATCCCCGCGCAGATTGATCGGAATGCCGTTCAGCACGAAATTCGGTCCTTCGCACCAAAATTCGCGGAAACCGAAAGCCTCGAACAGGCGGTCGACCGTCCGTTCGCCGTCCAGCAGTTCGAACTCGGCTTCGTACAAGAACGGCGAATCCGGCGACCACAGTTCGGCGTCTTCCCAGTTCAACGTCCAATCGGCGCGGCAGACCGTTCCCTGATTCTCGTCTTCGCATAGACGAAGCGGCAGCGTCTTGTCGGGATCGGCAGGCCGAAGCGGCCGTTCGCAGGTCATGACGGTCGTACCCGTTTCCGAATGATCCAGCTTCGGCGAGCCGTCGTCGCAGCTCTCCGTTTCTGCCCGCACGCCTTTTTCCCGGATCGTCAGCCGTACGGTCAGAGCGGCAAGGCCGTCGGCGTCGAGATCGTTCCCCGACGTTCCGACCAGCACTTCCGCTTCCAATTTCCCCTGCCGCACCGACGTGCGGATTCCCGCATTTTCGAGCGCGGCCGTCGGGTAGCTCTCCAGATAAACGTCCTGCCAGATTCCCCGCGCGATCCGTCCGTACCAAGAGCCCATCAGCCCGGTCAGCTTGGATGTTCCGTTATCGAGCGTCGTCCGGTCGAATCCGCCGCAGACGACATGAAGTTCGTGTTCTTCGCCGGGACGGACCATCGAACCCAGATCGATTCGCAGCGGCAGATATCCGTCTTCCCACACCGCGATCTCCTGCCGATCGAGATAGATCGCCGCTTTCTGCATGATGCCGTCCAGCCGCAGCACGATCCGCTGTCCCTGCATTTGCTCGGGCACGCGGAACGTCCGGCGCAGCACGCCCGCTTCGGCCCGGTCCCATTCCGGCGGATAATCGTGCAGATCGTACGGCGCGTACCCGTATTCGGGAATCCGGCCGAACGTGTTGCCGTTCGGCTGCGGATAACTGATCCGCCAACTGGAAGGCACCCGCACTTTCCGCTTTTCGTAGACCTCCCGTTCCGGCAGCCGCCGACGTATCGGATCGTCGTAGAAGGGCATGAAATCCCATTCTCCGTTCAAGCTGTATATCTCCCGCATCTGTATGCTCCTTCCTCCTGTTTCCTGTCGGCCATTCTCCGCCAAACAGACCGCCGACGAACGATTGTCCGTCGGCGGTCCTGTTCGTTTCGTTTCTTGTTTCGTTGTTTATCCGTTTGCGACTTCTCAGCCCTGCGCGTCTGCCGGAACGTCCGGCACGACAGGCGTCCCGTTCTGGTCCGGAACGTCGGACGGATCGGCCGGCGTGCCTTCTTCTTCGCCCGGACTAACCGGAGTCTCGCTTCCTTCGCCCGCTGCCGGAGTTTCTTCCGAGATTTCGTCCGGTATATCGGACGGTACGTCGGCCGGAATCTCGGGATCGAATTCGGCTTCGTTCTCCGGCATCATTCGGCCTGCCGTACCGGCGGTTCCGCCGGTCGGCACGGAGAAGACGACGTTGTCGAAGAGCAGATGCGAGAAGCCGCTGACATAGAAGCCGACTTTGCCCGAAGGCCGATAATTCGGTGCCGTTCCGGTCAGCTTGTTGACGCCGTTCACGTCGACCGCGATGCTGCCGCCGATGACCGTGACTTTGACGTCGTACTCCGTATTCGCCTGCAAATCGAGATTCGGCAGCGCGTTCTGGAGAATCGGCTGCCAAGCCGTGTTGTACAGAATCCAAGCGGACGTGCCGTCGGCTTTGGCTTTGTAGCCGATTCGGGTCGAACCCGAAGCGTCTTGGCGGTCGAAAATATAGAGCGTGCCTCCGCCCGCCGGAAGTTCGGCCGGCGTCTTGAGCTTGAAGGCCAGCTCGTAATCGGTGAATTCCCGATTGAGCAGCGCCGTCGCGCCGTTCAGAATCTTATACCGATGGTTGCCGTCCGCATCGGCGGCGATGCTCCGATTCGGATCGACCGGCCAGCCGTTGCCGCCGTTTTCGAAATTCGTCTCGTGCATGATATTCGAGACGGTCACCGCGATCTCGGCGCGGATCTGCGGATCGGTCGCCGACGCGACCGTCACCGTCGTCTGTCCTTCGGCGACGCCTGTAATCACGCCGGAAGCGTCCACCTCGGCGATAGTCGGATCGGCGGAGGTCCAAGTCGCCGCGGTGTCGGTCGTATCGACCGGATCGAACGTCACGTTCAGCGTCTGCTGCTCGCCCGGCGAGACGCGGGCCGAACGCGAAGCCGGCACGATGCCCGCGAGACCGTTATCCGATTCGAGCGCTTTGAATCGGATATCGTCGAACCAGAGATGGGTCGCGCCGCTGACGTAGAAGCCGACCGTACCCTGCGGATTGTGCAGCGGATCGGTACCTTTCAAGCGGAACGCGCCGTCCACGTAAACGGTGACGTCTCCGCCTTTCACGCGCACTTTGACCGTGTATTCCGTATCGGGCTGCAGATCGTGCGTCGGCAGCTTTTCTTCTTTTTTCACGCCCCAAGCCGTATCGTACAGCAGCCAAGAAGACGTGCCGTCCGCACGCGCCTTGTAACCGATCCGCGTGGAGGTGCTTCCGGACTGCTTATCGAAGACGTACAGCGTCATCGCGTCGGCCAGCACTTCCGGCGTCTTGAGTTTGAACGTCAGCTCGTAGTCCGTAAGCGTGATCGGGCTCATCGCGGTCACGCCGTTCTTCACCCGATACCAATGATTGCCGTCGATGATATCGACCGGCCGGTAAGCGTCTTTGGCCCAGCCGTTCCGCCCGGTCTCGAAATCGGTATAGTGAATGATGCCGTCGCTGTCTTCCACCGTGACCGGAACGGTCGCGCTCAACTGCGGCTGGCTCGCGGAAGAGATCGTGATCGTCGTCTGTCCGATCGTTTTGCCTCCGGTCACGACGCCGGCTTCGTCCACCGACGCGATCTCGGGATTCGCCGATACGTACGTCAGCTTCGTATCGTCGGCGTTCCACGGCAGCACGGTCGCGTGCAGCTTCGCCGTTTTCCAGCGGCCGAGCGTAAGCGCGGCGTCATAAGCGACGACCTGCGTGACCGGTCGCACGGCCGGGTCCAATCCCGTGCCGACTTGGCCGCTCGTTCCCATCTGGTCGAACGGAATATCCGGGAAGTTCGGGATCTGCGCGAACACGGCCGCGTTAGGCGCAAGCGACAAGTCGCCGCCGGCGAGATCGACGAACCCCGGGTCTTGCGACGCGATCCAGTTGTTCGCGTACTGCACAAGGTTCAGCGTGTCTTTGGCACCGTTCGCGTTCACCAGACTGCTCCGCGCTATCGTCGGATTGTAGATCAGATTTCCGTTCAGCGTATTCGTATCGGGATAGTAGCGATTTTCCGTAAAGAAATCCGCCAATTCCGGATACTTGGCCAGGTAAGGCGTACCCACGAAATTGTTGTTGGCCGCGAACAACGCCTGCCATTTCGGCATGTAGTTCTTCGCGATCTGACCTTCCGGCTTGTCGCCGAGGAACTGTTCGGAATACTCGTACGGGACTTTGCTGTCCACGAAAATATTGTTTTTCGTCTGGATATGCGACCCGCCGTTGTTCAAAATGGCGGAGTTGCCCATCTTGTAGAACACGTTCTCTTCGATCTTGAGTCCCATCGTGAAGTTGTCCGGGTAGATGCCCTGCACGCCCGCTTTTTTCTCCCCGATGTTGTGGAAGTAGTTGCGGCGAATGACCGTGCCCCGCTGCTGCGGCGTTTCTCCGGCGTTCATGTAGATCGCGCCGAGATCGGAGAAGTTCTTGCACACGTCGTAGATCTCGTTGTATTCGATCAGGTGATCGTTGCCGAATACGAGCACGCCCGGATGGGGCGCGTCATGCAGTTCGTTGCCGATCATCTTGTTGCCGACGCCGGCCATCATGACGCCGGGGTTATAGGCTTTGTGATAATAAGCAAAGTCGTGGATATGCGAATTCTGCACGATATTGTTGCCCGGTTCCAGCGTGGCCGGATCGCCGCCCACCAACGTGACGGCCGTGCCGCCGATATGGTGGATATGCGTATTCGCGATCGCGTTGTCGTGCCCGGGACCGCCGGTGAACGTATCGTAATAGAATCGGCTCTGCGTATTGACGAGCACGCCGCTGTTGGAGAAGTTGCGGATCTCGCTGTCGAGGATGCGCATATGGTCTCCGCCCATCAGCACGGCGGCGGAATCGCGTCCGTTCTCGAGCACGAGTCCCGAGAAGTCGATATACGAAGCGTTCAATGCGTTGATCATCGGCGTCTTGAGCATCGTGACTTCGATATCGGGCGTGCTCTGCTCGAACTCGGCGTTCGGCAGGAAATACAGCTTGCCCGCCTGCCGATCGATATAATATTCGCCCGGCATGTCGATCTCTTCGAGCAGGTTCTGCGCGAAATGGAAATCGGGATACGTGCCGTTCATGAGCAGTCCGCTCATCTCGCCGTAACGCAGCGTAATGGTCTTGGCCTGCGTATCGATCGACTGGATCTTGTTGTACGACCATTCCCAACTGTGTCCGAAGATGCCGTCCAGCCAGATATCGTTCGCCTGCGTCCAATACTGCGGACGGTCGTAAGTATAAGAGAAGGTGCCGCCTCGAAGCGCCAATTGGTCTTTCTCTTTGCGCGTCGGACCGGCGTCGACGATCGTGTCCATCTGCACCGTGCCTTCGTTCGGCCAGCGCGCCAGCGTCATGCCCTGCCCGTTGACGTACAGTTCCATCGGCGGCACCTGACTGAGATCGTTCGCCAGATAATAACCGTGACGACTCTGCACGCCGTAATCCGTGATACCGAGCGCTTGCAGATCGGCGACCTGCACTTCGGTCCGCGCTTCCGGGCTGATGATACGATTCAAGATCGCGGGATCGGTCACCGCGCCGAAATCGCTTTTGCTTAGCTTATGCGAACCGGATAACACGACCTCTTCGTTCGGATAAGCCGCATAGACGATCGGCTTCCCCGCTTCGCCCGAATCCTGCTCTTTCAGATCGAAGCTCAGCGGCCTCTCGTATCGCCCTTCCCGAAGATAAACGGCTACGCCGCCGGCCGGCAGGCCTGCGCCGCTTTTCAGTTCCCGGATCGCGCTGCGCGCTTTTTCGAGCGTTTGGAACGGAGCTTGCTCCGTGCCGGAATTGGTATCGCTTCCATTTGTCGCTACATAAAAGGTTTTGCCCGGCGCGGCCGTCGTTTCTTCCGCGGCGGCGGTGTTAACGGCAGGACTTACCGGAGTCATCGTCAACAACAAACCGGCAGCCAGAACCGCCAACAGACCCTTCTTCCCCATTCGATCTCTTCCTCTCGGCTTGAAGTATAGCGGCTTTCCCCGAGGCTCGCGCCCGGAGAAAGCCGCTTTTTTTCGGTCAAATGCTCATGCTTCGATTGGGATCTTCATCTTCGGGATCGGACGTCGCTTGTCTTATTTCTTCAGGCCCTTGTCCTGCAAGAACTGGTCGAACTGCTTCGTCACCTCCTCCACGTAACGGTCTTCGCCCGCTTCTTTCAGTTTGTTGTAGAATCCCGGCCACGTTTCGTCGAAATTCAGCGTACCGGTGAGAATGCCGCGTTTGTATTCGTCCCAGACCGCGTTCAGGTTGGCGATCTCCGTGCTGACCGGTTCGGAGTTGAATTTGAACGCGCCGACCGGATTGACTTCCGCGCTTTCGTTGATCTTCTTCGTTTCTTCCCAGACGTTTTCCGGTTGTCCTTCTTTCAGGTACGAATTGAATACGCTTCCGAAAACCCAGTCCATATTCGGGCGGTAACGGGAATCCGGCAGAGCTTCGATATAATCGCCTTCCAGTTTCTTGTAGTGCTCGCCTTCGATGCCGTTGCACAGCAGGTTGTACAGTTCTTTGTCCGTGTTGACCAGATTGAGGAACATCATGGCCCGTTCCGGATTCTCCGACGTGCGGCTGAGGGATTGGTTGGTCGTCGCGGAATAGCCGTTGGAGAACCAGCCGCTGAGCGGCGCCAGCACGACGTCGTTGCCGCCGTTTTTGACTTTCACTTCCGCTTCCAGACCCGGTTTCAATACCGTGTGGAATTCGGAACCGATCTGGCCTTTGGCCATGAAGTCGGTATTTTTCGCCGTTGCGGCGTCTTTGTACAGATAGCCGGCGTCGTACCATTTGTTCATGAGGCGGTAGATGTCCAGCTCGTCTTCCGGATAGCGCTGAAGCTGGTAAGTAGGATCGTCTTTTTTGATGTAAAAGTGTTCGTCCAGCCCCGGCACCGTCCAGTATCCTTTGCCGTACATCTGCGCGTTGAAATCGAAGTTGCCGCCGAAGTTTCCGTAAGGAATGATGTCCGGATCGCCTTTGACGATATCGGCGTACAGCGGTTCGATGTCTTCGACTTTCTTGATTGAAGCGGCGTCGAATTTGTACTTGTCGAGCAGTCGTTTCTGAATGATGAAGCCGTAACGCGAACCGTTGATCTGCTGGTTCGGAATGCCGTAGATTTCCCCGTCGACCGACAGGCCGTCCCACATCACCTGCGGCACGTCTTTTTTGAGTTCCGGCGCGTATTGGTCAAGCAGCGCGGTCATCGGTTGAATCGCGCCTTTGCGCACCAGTTCTTCCGGTTTGAGCATGTATCCGGTCCAGAGGATATCGAATTTCTCGCCGGCGGCCAGCACCGTGTTCATCTTCTGCACGTAATCGCCGATCGGCACCGGAGTCAGCTTGATCGTCGCGTTGATCTTCTCCTGCGTGATCTTGTTGACGGCCGCCTGCACTTTCTCTTGATCGGGCTGAAGCTGCGAGAGCGGATAATACCAAGTCAACGTCACGGGCTTGAGCCCGTTTTCGTCCGTTTCTCCCGAAGCCGCGCTGCTGTTTCCGCCGCCCGCGTTCCCGCCGCATCCGGCGAGCAGCGAACCTGTCAGTCCGATCGCGCCGATCAGCCCGAGCCATTTACTCATTCTTTTTCCCATGTGTACGACCTCCCGATTATTGTCTTGAAATGGAAAGGCATGTGTTCTATGTCTCGATCAGCCCTTGAGGGAACCGACCGTAAGCCCCTTGACGAAGAAACGTTGGAAGAACGGGAAGATCACGAGCATCGGGCCGCCGGCCAACACCGCGATCGCCATCCGTGCCGAGTTGTTCGGGAACGAAGTCAGATCGATGCCGAGCGTCTGGGTGAATTCCGAATTGGTGGTCAAGAATTCGATGCTGTTGAGCGTTCGCACGAGCAGAAGCTGAAGCGGAACCTTGCTCGGATCGTCGATATAGAGCATCGCGTTGAACCAGTCGTTCCAATAGGTAAACGAGATCAGCAGGCCCAGCGTAGCGAGCGCCGGGAGCGAGAGCGGCAGCACGATCCGGAAAAAGATCCGGAATTCCCGCGCTCCGTCGATCTTCGCCGATTCGATGATCTCCAGCGGAATCTTCGACATGAACCCTTTCATGACCATGATGTTGAACGGCGACAGCAGGATCGGCAGAATGAGCGCGAGCAGGCTGTCTTTGAGATGCAGGTATTGGGTGATCAGGATGTAAGTCGGAACCAGACCGCCGCTGAACAGCATCGTGAAAAAGACGTAGAACGTGGTGACCCGGTTATAGCGGTAATCGGGCCGCGAGATCACGTAAGCGGTCATCGCGGTGAGCAGCAGCCCGAGCGCCGCGCCGACCACCGTGATGGTGATCGTCACACCGTAAGCCCGCACCAGAACGTCCGGCGAATCCAGCAGATAGCGGTAAGCGTCGAAGCTGATATGATCCGGAATGAATTGATAACCGTTCTTCGTGATCGATTCTTCGTCGGTCAACGAGACCGCGATAACGAGCAGGAACGGCAGGATCACGATTAACGATAACACGGTGAACATGACATTGATGGCGATCTTGGAAAATTCGAATTTGCGTACGGCCATGATGTTCCTCCTGTCTCCTACCAAAGGGAATGGTCGGGGTTGATTTTCTTGACGATCGCGTTGGCCGACAAGACCAGAATCAAGCCCACGATGGATTGATACAAGCCGGTTGCCGCCGACATGCCGACGTTGCCTACTTCGCGAAGCGCCCGGTATACGTACGTATCGATGATATCCGTCGAACCGTACAAGAAGCCGGAGTTGTTCGGGATGAAGTAATGCAGACCGAAGTCGCCGCGGAACATGCTGCCGATCGACAAGATGAGCAGGATGACGATGAGCGGGCTGAGCAGCGGGATGGTGATCTTAAGCGCCATCTGCGACTTGGTCGCCCCGTCGATCTTCGCCGCTTCGTAATATTCGCTGTTGATGCCCATGATGCCGGCGAAGTAGATCAGCGTATTGAACCCGATGACTTTCCATAGATGCACGATGACCAGAATGAACGGCCAAGCTCCCGCGTTCTGGTACCAGCTCACCGGATCGAAGCCCATCGCCATGAGCGTCCGGTTGATGAAGCCGTCGGCGTGATTCAGGAAAGCGTAAGCGATATAGCCGACCAGCACCCACGACAAGAAGTGCGGCAGGAACAGCGCGGTCTGATAGAAGCGGCTCCATTTGGCTTTGACCTCGTTGAGCAGCACGGCCAACAGAAGCGCCGCGACCAGCGTGACGAGAATATAAGCGACGTTATAAAGGACGGTATTGCGCGTGATCCGCCAAGCGGTGTCCGTCGAGAATAAATAACGGAAATTGTCGAACCCTACCCATTTGCTGCCGAAGATGCCCAGATCGTACCTGTAATTCTTGAATGCGATAATCACGCCGACCATCGGAATGTAAGCGAAGATCAATTTGTACAGGATGCCCGGCAGCGACAGCAGGAACAATTCTTTATTGTTGCGAAAATGCCGCATCTCCCGCCCAAGCCACGATTTGCGCCGCCGCGTATTCCCTTGCGTATCCGAAGGGGCTTTTGCGGCAAGCGATACTTTGTCCGACATAAATTCCGGCTCCTTTCCACTTCTCTCGTCTCTTGTTCTCCCGGTGCGGTCCGGCTGGGTGCCGGCCCCGCTTCCTGGCACTTCCCACGATAGTACGTAAGCGCTTACGGCGGTACTGTACAATCGCAGGATTGCTGTACTTCGAGGCTGTACAGTTGCACGAAAGCTGTAACGGCGCGGGTTGTCGGACTGTACAGTACAGGTATGCCGAACGGATGCGGGCAGTGCGGCGGCGTAACTTCCGGCTATCCGCGAACCGATCGCCGAAGCCGAACGGACGCGACAAAGGCCCGTATCCGCCATCGGCGTCTCGGGCCTTCGTCCAAATCCTATCCAAACTGCGCGGAACGATCAGCGAACAAACAGGCTTGTCTATTCGGCTCTACGTGCTTCGTTCGATCGCCGACTTGAGCCGGTATTCTTTCGGAGTCGCTCCGTAACGCCGTTTGAACAGACGGTAGAAATAACTTTCGTTGCCGAAGCCGACTTTCTGCATGATCTCCGAGACGGTCAACGTCTGCTGCTCCAAATATTCTTTGGCATGCAGCAGCCGGGTCGCGTTGATCCGATCGACCACGGTCTGGCCTTCTTCCGTCTTGAATACCTGTCCGAGATAGATCGTGCTGACCTTGAGCATGTCCGCGATCCGCTGCACGTTGAGATCGGGATCGGCATAATGTTTGTCGATGATCTCTTTGACCGTATCGGCCAGCAGCCGGCTCTTGTCTTCGCGCCCGCTGCGGCTGCGTCCGCAGACTTCGCGCACGATGTCGAGCAGCGTCTCCTCGATCTCTTCCAACGTCTCTTTCTCCAGAATGCGCCGATTGACGGTCTGGATATTGACCGGCAGCGGATTCAGGTTGTTGCGGCTGAGTTCGCCGAGCGTGCCGCTCAAGCTGACCGTCAAATGCAGCACGGCGGAGAAGATCCGATCCGCGCCGAACCCGGACAACGTTTCGCGCCAAGCGCGAACGGCCTGCTCCGCTTCTTCGATCCGTCCGCTTTTGAGGCCTTCGCTTAACTGCCGCTCCAATTCCTGCGGAATCTCCAGCGCTTCGCCGCGTTCGTTGGCCGCGATATTCGCCGGTTCGATCACCGCGCCGCGTCCGAAGATCATCCGGTATCCGGAATGGCGGACGGCCGTCTGGTACATCGGCGTGATCCGCCGATAATCCGAGAAGACCTCGCTGAGCGTAACCGTGAACGAAGTCCGGTAATACTTGCGGATCGTTTCTTGAAGCTCGCGCAGACGCTCGCCGAGCCGCGACAGCTCGGCCGGCTCGCCTCCGACGATAAAGAGCAGATGACCGCTTTTCAGCTCGGCGGCTTCGCAAGAACCGGAAGATCGCAGCAGTTCTTCGCCGACGTTGGCGACGGCAAAAGCCAGCAGCGCTTCCATCCGCGATCCGGGCTGCCCGGACAAGCCTTGAAGATCGTCGATCTGCACGAGCGCGAGCCGCATCGGCATATCGCCCGGAATATCCAGTCCGTGCTGCTCGCGCAGCCGCGCGAATTCTTCCGGACCGATGCCTTCGCTGGAACCGATCAAGCTGCGCAGCTGATAGCTGCGCGCGATGTTGAACTGCGAAGCGCGTTCTTGTTCCAATCCTTTGAGCTTGCCGGCCATCTCGGTCACGTTGGCGGCGATCAGGGACAATTCGTCGCCGCTCCCGGATTTCGGACGCCCGTTCCCGTCTTGCGGCACGAGCGTCAGCAGTTGACCGACCGGCTTATACAATCGCAGAGCCAGCAGAACCGACAGCAGCACCGCGAAGATCACGGCGGAGAACAATACGGCGGCTTCCGTCCAGCGCATCTGCCGAACGTTTCCGAGCACTTTATTGGAATCTTTCAAGCTGACGATCTGCCAATTGTTCGTCGCCCGGTTCAGATAGGTGACTTTGTAATGCAGTTTGCCTTGATCGTAATTGAACGAACCGAGCGAAGGCTTGGATTCGGCGATCTTCGGCAGCAGGTCCCGGTTCACGTCCAGCCCTTCCGGCGTGGCTCCGGCTGCCGACAGCACGATCTCTCCGCTGCCGTCCGTGATGAACAATTGATCGCCTTCGTCCGCCGAAACAAGATTAAGCGCTTTCATATTATCGAGTATCCATTCCGGTTTGACGGTCAGAATCAGCACGTTGTCGTTGACCGAACCCAGAGTCGGTCCGTCGTACACGAACATGGCGAACACGTCGATCCCTCCGCTTTTGCCTTGCAGATTGATCGGCACCAACTGCAATTTGGGCACGTTGGCGTCGGCGTCCATATAGCTGCGCAGCGCGTCGTACAAGATATCGTTGCTGGCCAGATTGTGGTTGATCGACGAGAAAAACCGATGCTGCGCCCCGTTATAGAACACGGCGGCATGCAGATAAGGCGAAGCGGCAACCGTACGGTTCAGACGCTGGATCTTCAAGATGCTCTGCTTGTAATCGCCGCCCGATTTGAGCGCGATCATTTCTTCGTCGTTGTAGAGGGCGACCGCTTGATTCGTGACGATGCCGTTCATGTTCTCGATGTTGTAATTGATCTGCGTCAACAGCTTGCGGTCCGCGTCTTCCTGCATGCCCAGCACCCGTCCCCGCGCATTCGAGTTGAGCAGCAGCGAAGCGATCGCCAGCATGGCGACGACCAGCATAAAGCTCAGCAGGATTCGCTGCAAATATTTGCGCGCGCGAAAATTTTGCAGTGCGTTCATGCGACCCCTCCTCCGGTTCCCTTTCTCGGTGACCTAACTATAAGCCCGAGCATATTAATTGTCAATACTTGCCATTTACGATTCGCGGCACGCGTGCCGCCGATCTGCCTCTTCTACATCGTATCCCCGCGAAGCGATTTCGGGTGTCTCCGATTCCGACCATCTCTAGGACGATCTCGACTTAAGAAAAATCCCGCTGCGGCCCGCAAGAAAAAAGCCGCTTCCGCGGCCATCGGCATGGCTCGGAAACGGCTGTTCGACTCGCTCGGTTCCCGCGCCGACTCCGGCGCGGCGGCAAACGGTCAGTCCCGCGTCAACTGCGAAGAACCCGCGATTCCCGGCTTGGTCATCTCGAACGGATTCAAGATGATGTCCAGTTCCTCTTCGCTCAAGACGTTGTGCATCAGGCACAGATCGCGCACGGAACGTCCCGTGGTCATCGCTTCGCGTGCGATGCGGGCGCAGATCTCGTAGCCCAGATACGGGCTGAGCGCCGTAATGACGCCGACGCTGCGTTCGACGTACTCCGCGCAGTTCGCTTCGTTGGCTTCGATGCCGTCGATGCAGTGCGTACGGAACACGGTCAGCGATTGGTTCATGATGCTGATCGATTGCAGCAGGTTGAATACGAGTACCGGCTCCATGACGTTCAGTTCGAGCTGGCCGGCTTCGGACGCGAGCGAGATCGTATGGTCGTTGCCGATGACTTGGAACGCCGTCTGGTTGACGACTTCGCACATGACCGGATTGACTTTGCCCGGCATGATCGACGAACCCGGTTGGCGTTCCGGCAGCTTCAGCTCGGCCAGTCCCGCGCGCGGTCCCGACGCCAGCAGACGGATATCGTTGGCGACTTTCGACAAGTTGATCATGCAGATCTTGAGCGCTCCGGACAGCTCGGTATAAGCGTCCGTATTCTGCGTGGCGTCGACTAGATCTTCCGCGTGGCGCAGCGGCATGCCGCTGATCTCGGCCAGCTTGACGACGACTTTCTCCATATAATCGACGTCGGCGTTGAGTCCGGTACCGATCGCGGTCGCCCCCATATTGATCTCGTGCAGCAGTTCTTTGGAACGGCGTACCCGATGCAGGTCGCGTCCGAGAACGCGGGCGTAAGCGGCGAATTCTTGACCCAGACGGATCGGGACCGCGTCTTGAAGATGCGTGCGTCCCATCTTGATCACGTGGTCGAACTCGCGGGCTTTGTTTTCGAAGGAACGTTGGAGGCGCTCCATGGTATCTTCCAGCTTCTGCACGAGCGTCAGCGCGGCGATATGGATCGCCGTCGGGAAGACGTCGTTGGTCGATTGGGCCATATTGACGTGCACGTTCGGATTCAGATGGAAATAATCGCCTTTGGCCTTGCCCATCAATTCCAGCGCCCGATTCGCGATGACTTCGTTCGCGTTCATGTTGATCGACGTTCCCGCGCCGCCTTGAATCGGGTCGACGATAAACTGACTGTCCCATACGCCGTCCATCACTTCTCCGGCCGCTTCGACGATCGGCGCGCCCAGATGGGCCGGCAGACGGCCGACTTCCATGTTAGCCAACGCGGCCGCTTTTTTCACGATGCCGAGGGCATGCACCATCGACTCGTGAATCCGGTATCCGGTAATCGGGAAGTTCTCGATCGCTCGCATCGTCTGTACGCCGTAATAGGCATCGGCAGGAACTTGCTTGGCTCCCAGGAAATCTTTTTCAATCCGAAACTGCGGTTGCATCGCATTCCGTCCTCTCAACGCTGTATAAGCTGTGTATTTGGGATTCATGAATCCGCTTTCTTATCTTCTATCCTATATCCCTATATCGGATATTTCAAACTTGAGATTTAGTATCCGAAGCGGCGCGCGAAAAACAAGGAAGAAGATCGTTCTTCTTCCTTGTCCGACGCCTTGCGATCGGCTCAGGCTTTCTCCGCGATCGCGATCGTCGGTTCCGCCGAAACGGTCACGTTGCCTTGAAGCGCCCGCGTGATCATGCAGGAACTCTCGGCTTTATGCGCCAATCGTTCCGCTTTCGCCGATGCGTCTTCGCCTTGACCGGCAGCCAGCACGAGCCGCGGACGATGCGTGATGCTTTTATACGTAAACACGTTATCCGTGACGTCCACGATGCCTTCCGAATCCAGCGTCAGGCTGTCCACGGCGATCGACGAACGTTCCAGCATGGCCGCCAACGTGATGATATAGCACGTCGAGGCCGCGCCGAGCAGCATCTCGTCCGGATTGGTGCCGACGCCCGGTCCGCCCATCGGTTCGGGAATCGAGATCTCGGTCTTGAGCTGTCCGCTCTCGATGGTGCCGGTGCTGTTGCGACCGCCGTTCCAGACCGCCGTCAGCCGGAAAATATGATTCATGCGATGCTCTCTCCCTTTGCGCTTAGAATGGCTTCCACCTCAGTATACGCCAATCCGTGCGCTTCCGCGACCGCGCGATACGTCACCCGTCCTTCGCAGGTATTGATGCCTTTGGCGATCGCCGGATTATCGAGCGCCGCCTGCCGGAATCCTTTGCGGGCGATCTGCAACCCGTACGGCGTCGTGACCATGGTCAGCGCCAGCGTCGACGTGCGCGCCACCGCGCCCGGCATGTTCGCGACCGCGTAATGCAGCACTCCGTGCTTGACGTAGACGGGATCGTCGTGCGTCGTGATCCGGTCGATCGTCTCGATCGAGCCGCCTTGATCGATCGCCACGTCCACGATGACCGAACCGGCCGCCATGCGCTGCACCATCTCTTCCGTGACGAGTTTCGGCGCCCGCGCGCCCGGAATCAATACGGCTCCGACCAGCAGATCGGCGCGTTCGACGGCGGTCTCGAGATTATGTTTATCGGAGATCAGCGTCTTGAGGCGTCCGCCGAACTGATCGTCGAGCTGCCGCAGCCGGTCGGCGTTGATATCCAGCAGCGTCACGTCCGCGCCGAGTCCGATCGCCATCTTCGCCGCGTTCGTGCCGACGATGCCGCCGCCGACGATCGTGACTTTGCCCGGCTCCACTCCCGGCACGCCGCCGAGCAGCACGCCTTTGCCGCCGAACGGTTTTTCCAGAAAATGCGCGCCGATCTGGATCGACATGCGGCCGGCGACTTCGCTCATCGGAGTCAGCAGCGGCAGGCTTCCGTTCGGCGCTTGAATCGTCTCGTACGCGATGCCGGTCACGCTTTTCTCCACCAGCGCTTTCGTCAGAGCCGGTTCGGGGGCCAGATGCAGGTACGTGTACAGAATCAATCCTTCGCGGAAAAATCCGTATTCGCTCTCCAGCGGCTCTTTGATCTTGACGACCATGTCCGCTTCCCAAGCTTCCTTCGCTCCGGCCGCGATCTTGGCGCCTGCCGCTTCGTAATCTTCGTCCGAAAATCCGATACCCAGACCCGCGCCGCTCTCTACCCGGACTTCGTGGCCCTCGGCGATATAAGCCCGGGCCGAAGCCGGCGTCATGCCTACGCGGTTCTCGTTGTTCTTGATTTCTTTCGGTACTCCGATGATCATGCTGGTTCCTCCCAATGAATAGGCTGGTCTATCCGTCGAAGGCGACTTTGACCACCGTTCGATTAGATGGTTAAAGTTCCCAACTCTATTCTAACATGCCTTGAAGGAAAAGAAATCCGCCTTTTTCTTGCGTTTTTTTCGAGAAAAAGCTCTCACGTCTTGCTATGTATGCGCTAACCGGATTAGAATGTGAGAAATACGCTTTTTACTCCTGTTCCGAAACAACGCGGTAAAGCGAAGAGAGTATTGACGCTCCTGCGCGATTACGTCGGCGAAGGACGGAGGAAAAGCTTAGTACCTTGTCAACACTAGATGACAGCCTAAAGGAGACTCTACCGACATGAACGAAACCTTGGAACAACTGCGGGCGAGCGTCGACCAGATCGACTCGCAACTGCTCGAACTGCTCAGCCAACGCGCCGAACTGGTCCACCAAATCGGCCAAGCCAAAGAAAATCAAGGCGTGCCTAAATTCGATCCGGAACGCGAAAAAGAAATTCTGGACCGCGTAACGGGACTGAACAAAGGTCCTTTCTCGGACAGCACCCTCAAACATCTGTTCAAAGAAATCTTCAAAGCGTCGCTGAACATTCAGCAGGAAGACCACAAGCGCCAACTGCTGGTCAGCCGCAAAAAACGCCCGGAAGACACCATCGTCAAGTTCAAAGGCGTAGAAGTCGGCACGCCGAGCCCGATCCTCGTGGCCGGTCCTTGCTCGATCGAATCGCGCGAACAACTGCGCACGGTCGCCAAAGCGCTTAAAGACGCCGGCATTACCGTCATGCGCGGCGGCGCGTTCAAACCGAGAACGTCGCCTTACGACTTCCAAGGCATGGGTCTCGACGGCCTGAAGCTGCTCAAAGAAGTCGCGGACGAATTCGGTCTGGCGACGATCAGCGAGATCGTGCATCCGTCGCATATCGACATCGCGGCCGATTACATCGACGTGATCCAGATCGGCGCGCGCAACATGCACAACTTCGAACTGCTCAAAGAAGTGGGCGGAGCGAAAATTCCGGTTCTGCTGAAACGCGGCCTGTCCGCGACGCTGGACGAGTTCATCCACGCGGCCGAATACATCATGGTCAGCGGCAACGAACAGATCATGCTGATCGAACGCGGCATCCGCACGTACGAGAAAGCGACGCGCAACACGCTCGATATCTCGGCGGTTCCGCTGCTCAAGCAAGAAACGCATCTTCCGGTCATGGTCGACGTGACCCACTCCACGGGCCGCAAAGACATCATGCTGCCTTGCGCCAAAGCCGCTCTCGCCGCAGGCGCGGACGGCATCATGATCGAAGTGCATCCGGACCCGCAAACGGCGCTGTCCGATGCGGCTCAGCAGCTCGATATCCCGCAGTTCAACGCGTTCTGGGACGGCCTGAAAAACTCTGGCCTGTTCGGACCGCGCGCTTAATTCGAACCCGAGACGGTCTTGCGGCGCAAGGTTCGGCCGGCGCTAATGCGCCGACCGGTCCTGAAAACGCAGCGCGATCCACGTTCGTACAGCCGAAAAGCCTCGAAGACCGAAAGAACGGTCTTCGAGGCTTTTTTTGCGTGAGGCCCGGTAGGCTTCGCGCGCGGTTCGCGTCCCGCGCCGCTGCTGTCGATCG
Organism: Saccharibacillus sp. O23; assembly: GCF_002205895.1. Classification (GTDB taxonomy): domain Bacteria; phylum Bacillota; class Bacilli; order Paenibacillales; family Paenibacillaceae; genus Saccharibacillus. The sequence continues at coordinate 129,076 of NZ_NJDE01000014.1, read as the reverse complement.
CCATGCGTCACGCCTCTTCGGAATCCGGCTTAATCTTCCAGCGGATTGCCGACTTCGCCCATGAATACGATCAATCCCGTCGACTTGTCCGTGATCGCGAAGAAGAACGGCCGGTTCAGCTTCAGCTCGAACGGCTTGTCCGGTTCGGGCGGCGCGGCCATCGTCTCTTCGACGGCGACGCTGGTCACGGCGGCCGCTTCGGTGCCTTCTTCGTTCACGTCGATATACGTATCCTGCTTCACGTAGCTGACGAACAGATCGCCCGGTTCGACTCCCGGCGACAGCCCGCTCAGATCGGCGCTTAACGGATCGAAGACGGTCGGCATGCCCAGAGAAGCGAGCGCGTTCTCCAGTTGAAGGCTGTCGCCGAGTTTGAACTTGGGCAGCTCGACCGCCCCCGGTGCATCCGAGAGTTCTCGGCTCCACTGTCCGAATTTCGGCAGCTGCGCGTCCAAAAATCGCTCCAACGAGCTGCTTTCGTCGGGCAGCGCGAGGATCATGCCGAAATTCTCGGACTTGCCGTACGGCAGACGCACGGCTCGGAACCCGTCGCCGTCCAGATAATCATAGTCGCCCGACTGCTTCATCGTCGGAGCCTGCACTTTCGACCCGGAAGCCGGATAGAACGGTTTGTCTTCCGTCAGCGATTTCTCGAACGGTTCGCTCCAATCGCCTTTGAAATACATCGCGTTCATCAGGAACAGCACCGCATCGGGACTGATCGGATTCTGGACCACTTCCGTGATCTTGCCGGCCGTATGATCGGAAGCCCATTCGTTCATCGTTTCGGCCGCTTTCGGCGAAGCGAAATCCAACGCTTGAATCTGCGCGTCATAGCTTTTCTCCATCCGGCCTACATAATCGTTGTCGAGCTTAAAGTCGCTGCGGCTCCAGATCGAATTGGCCATCTCCATGCGGACCGAAGAATCGGAAGCGGTCAGCAGTTCGCGCAGAATCTTCTGCCCTTGATCCAACTGCCCGTCGTCGATCCCGCCGAGCCGAAGCGTCTGCTGCATCTCTCGAGCCGTTTCGCCCGCGGCGCCTCCTTTGAGCATCGACAGCGCGACGGCCAATCCGGCCGGCGAGACCATGCGGTTCGGTCCCGGCGTTTCTTCGCCCGGATCGCTTTTGAACTGCGCGTAGAAATTCAGCGCGAATTCGTTCATCGCGGCTGCCAGTTTCGGATCGGCGTCTTCGGCGGTATAAGACGTCTTCTTGCGCGATTCTTCTTCTTGGCGGTCGCTGCCGATCGAGCAGCCGGCCGTTACTGTCAGCACGGCGGCCAGAATCAGGCCGCTCCATTTTGTTGTACGCATCTTCGATAGACCCCCTTATTTGTCGGTCGAGCGCGTTTGTCGGTTATCCGATATCCCGGATTACTTCTCGGCAGGATTGCCGACTTCTCCCATGAACAGAATCAATCCGGTCTCCCGGTCCGTGATCGCGAAGAAAAACGGCCGGTTCAGCTTCAGCTCGAACGGTTCGGGCGCATCGGTCGGAGGCGCAGCCCCGGCCATGACGGCCGTGGTGACGGCGGCCGCTTCGGTCCCTTCTTCGTTCACGTCGATATACGTATCCTGCTTCACGGAACCGACGTTCAGTTCGCCGGGCCGGGCTTCGGGAGCGACTCTGCTCAGATCGGCCCGAGCGGGATCGAACATCAAGGACAGACCCTGCCGGCGAAGCGGATCGGTAAGTTCGAGACTGTTCTTCAGCCGGAACTTCGGCAGTCCGACCCATCCCGGCCTTTCGCTCAATTCCGCGTTCCACTCGCCGAAACGCGGAAGCTGCGTCTTCAAGAACTCGTCCAACGAGCGGTCTTGGTCCGGCAGCGCGAGCACCATGCCGAAGTTCCCGGATTCGCCGTAAGGCAGGCGCACCGCCGCGAAGCCGTCGGCGTCGAGATAATCGTAGAGACCCGATCGGCCCATCGTAGGCACGCGAAGAGCGGCTCCGTCCGCTGCCCGGAAATCCTGCTCGACCGTCAGATTCGGATCGAACGGTTCGCTCCAATCGCCTTTGAAGTACATGGCGTTCATCAAGATCAGCTTCGCGCTTTCAGGCAGCGGATCGTCGAAGACCTTATCGATCTTCCCGGCGGTATGATCGGCTGCCCATCGATTGATCGTCGCGACCGCGTCGGGCGAAGCGAAATCCAGCGACCGGACTTGAGCGTCGTACCGTTTCTCCGCGAGGTTCACATAATCCGCGTCCAGCTTGAAGCCTTCCCGGCTCCAGACGGAGTCGGCGATCTCCATCTTCAAAGAAGGATCGGAAGCGCGAAGACGGTCCAACAGGAGGCGCTGCCCTTTGTCCCATTCTTCGCCGGAGATTCCGCTTCGTTTCATCGCTCGATCCATCTCTTCGGCCGTCTCGCCTGCGGCCCCGCCTCTGAGCATGGACAAAGCAAAAGTCAAGCCGGCCGGCGAAATCATGCGGTTATCGCTCGGCCCGGATGGCGAGGAGTCTTCGGCCAAGCGAGCATAGAAATCCAGCGCGAAGCCGTTCATCGCCGCGATCAGTGCAGGGTCGGCACTCTGCGCAGCCGGGTTCGGCTTCGGCGTTCGGCTTCGGCGTTCGGCCGCTTCCGCCGCCCGAGCAGCCGGACGCGGCCGCCAGCAGCGAGGTTAACGCCAGACCTCCGAGCAGGATTCGAGTCTTGGCAACGCGTCTTCTTTTTTTCGCCGCCGTTTCGATAGATTCGTTTGCCGTATCGATCTTTAAAACCCCCTTCCCTTTTTCTATAACAACGGAAACAGCCGCATGAATGTTGCTTGAATCGGAAAAATCGCGCTGCCGAAACGCAAAAAACCTTGCTTTCGCCGTATGCCGCGAAAACAAGGGTCTTTTCTGCTTTTTCCGTATGATCGCCGGATTCGAAGCTTCGGCTCGACGATGCCGCACGCAGATCCGCGATCCGCCGGGCGATCGGTTATCCGCTCTCCGAGTCGGAACGTTCGGCTTTGCGGGTACGAGCCAACAGCTTGGCGTCTTCCAGTACCCGCTCGACTTCGGAAGCCACTACCGGCTTGCCGATAAAATCGTTCATGCCGCCGAGCAGGCAGCGCTCTACGTCTTCCCGGCGCACGAATGCGCTGACGCCTACGATGAGCGGAGTGCTTCCCGGCGGAAGTTGAGTACGAATCCGCGAGGCGGCTTCGATCCCGTCGACTTCCGGCATCTGCACGTCCATAAAGATCAAATCGTAACGATGAGTGAGCGCCAGACGAACGGCCTGCTCGCCGTTCTCCGCCGTATCCGCCCGCAGTCCGAAACGTCCGAGCATGGCTTCGAGCACTCTTCGGTTAACCGGATGATCCTCGGCAACCAAAATCCGAAGATCTTTGTGGTCGTCCGAAGGAATCGGAGTTCCCGAAGAAATCGGTTTGCGCTCGTCCGTTTCGCTCGAAGCAGCCAGATCGGCAAAACGTTCTCCTTCGACTTCCGGCAGCAGGAAACGCAGCAGGAAGCGGAATGTCGCGCCTTCGCCTTCTTCGCTGTCGACCGAGATCGTGCCGCCCATCAATTCGACCAATTTGCGGCTGATCGACAAGCCCAGACCCGTTCCTCCGTATTTCCGGTTCAGAATCGGATGCAGCTGCGAGAACGGTTGGAAAAGTTGATGCTGTTTGTCTCCGGCGATGCCGATCCCGGTATCGCTTACCGCGAATTCGAGCCAGATCTCGTCGGGCGCGCGGAAAGCTTTCGGCGTGACGGACAAGGTTACGCTGCCTCGCTCCGTAAACTTGATCGCGTTTCCGATCAAGTTGATCAATACCTGACGCAAACGTTCGCTGTCCGCGATCACGACGTCCGGAATCGGATGCACGTTCTCGTCGGCCGAAAATTTGAGCGCGAGTTTCTTCTCCGCGGCGCGGGGCAAAAAGAGCTGTATCACGTTGTTCAGCATCTCTCTCAGCTCGACCGGCTGAGGTTCGATCTCCATCCGTCCCGCTTCGATCTTGCTGATATCGAGAATTTCGTTCAAGATCTTGAGCAGCGCATGGCTGCTTTCTTGAATGATGTTCACGTACTGCCGCTGTTCTTCGGCAAGTTCCATTTCCCGAAGCAGTTCGGTCATGCCGATGATTCCGTTCATCGGCGTGCGAAGTTCATGGCTGACGATCGACAAGAACTCCGACTTGGCGCGATCGGCGCGCTCCGCCGATTCTTTGGCCCGAATGATCTCTTTCTCGCCCGTCACGTCGCGGAAGACCAATACCGCCCCGCGCCGTTCCCCCCGATCCAGAATCGGCGTGATCTGATACGAAGCGAGGAACGTGCCTCCGTCTTTTCTCCAGAACACGGCTTCGGGCTGCGCATGCGACGTACCGGAGACCAGCGCGTCCAACATCTCCATGCCTCCCGGCTGGTACACGCTGTCCTGTGTTTGCGCCTGACGCATCAATTCTTTGTACGAACGGCCGATCGCTTCGCCGCCTTCGTAACCCAACATCGAAGAAGCGGCCGGATTGGTGAACATGATCCGCCCTTCCGGATCGAAGCCCATAATGCCTTCGGATACCGTATTGAGCAGCAGGGAATGTTGATAACTCAACGCTTCGATCTGCGCGATATATTGTTTGCGTTCGGTGATGTCGGTGATGATGGAGTAGACGCCGGTCTGCGCTTTCTTCGAACCGATCGGCACGTAAGCGACGCTGATATGGCGAAGTTGACCGTCTCGGCGGTAGAACGAGGTCTCGAATACCCGCGACTCGCCGTGTCGGGCGGCTTGGAAATGTTTGCGCGACATGCCGGTAAACTCTTTGGGTTGAAGCATGCCGACGCGCAATCGGTGCATCTGTTCCCGCGTGTAACCGCTCAAGGCTTCCATAGCCGGGTTTACGTCCAGAATGCGCCCTTTCATGTCCATCGAGATGATGCCGGAATTATGGTTCAGGAACAACGAGCGATACCGGCTTTCGCTGCTGCGCAGCTTCTCGTCGATCCGCACGCGCTCACTGACGTCCTGCACGATTCCGATCACTTGAAGCGGTTCGCCGGTCATGCTGTCTTTGGATACTTCCCAGACCCCGAAAATGGTCTTCTCTTTGCCGCCCGGCAAACAGATTCGGTACGTCAATTCCCCCGCTCGGCCGCTTTTCGTGGCGCCTCCGATACTCTGGGCCACTTTCTGCCGATCATCGGGATGAATGATCTGCACGAATTCCTGAACGTCTTTGACGACAGGTTGGAGCGTATAATCGAAGATCTCCCGAAGTTCGCGCGAAAACACGAGCTTGTTCTGCGGAACGTCCCAATGCCAGGAACCGATACTGGCCATCTGTTGGGCTTTGGCGAGCACGATGTCGTTCATCTTGCGTTCCGTGATGTCGCGGGCGATGACGAGCACCCGGCTGACGGTTCCGTCCGAATCGCGAATAAGGCGGAACGAAGTATCGACCCAACGCACGCTGCCGTCTTTATGGATCACGCGTCGTTCGAATTTTTCGTTCTCGGCGTACAGCGTGCCTTCGATCTTCATCTTGGTCGCGTCTCCCGAGTGGTAGAACTTCGTGCGATTGCGTCCCAACATTTCTTCGGGCTTATAGCCCAGCGTCCGTTCGACCGACGGGGATACGTACAGGATCGTGCCGTCCGGCTTACTGAAAGAGATCATGTCGGGCGTGTTTTGCGTGATCAGCTTATAAATTTCCCGAGTCCGGTCATGCTGATCATCGCCGGCAATGCTCCGCTTCGATACGTCGTTTACGTAGAGCAGCACCAGCGGCTCTTCTCCTTCCTGCGGAAGTTCGCATTCTACGTCCACCCATACGGCCGAGCCGTCGCGTCGCACAAGCCGAACCTCGATCGGTCCGAACGAACGCGGTTCATGCTGCCACTGGGCGAACCAGTCGAGCAGATCCAAGGCGCTATCCCTTTCCGCGCTTAACAGGCGCTGATAGCCTTCCCCCAGATATTCTTCCCGATCGTAACCGAATATGCGATTCATGGCCGGGTTGGCATCCAAACACTGCCCGCTCGGGTCAAGAATCAAGACACCCGTCGATATTTTATTGTACATGCGCATGTATGCAGATATATTCAGCTTATAAGACGGTGTCACATTCATTCTCCTTTGATCAAACGTTTCTGCACGAAAACTCTATTCTTATCGTTTACCCAATTTTTCCGCTCTTCTATCGCTTCATTATAGACTTTGCTTCATTAATCGGCAAAAATTCGCGGTTCTTGTCTTCTGACCGGTTCGTTCGAAATAAAAATCGCAATTTGTAAAAAGATGTCGTATTTTAGATTTTTATGTCCGTGCAAATCGACGATAAGTCCGATATAGTAAAGTCAATTCTTAATTTAATCGATTTTTTACATACCGTCATTTCTTTTCGAATAGAGTTTGTCGTCGATCCCGCAAAGGAGGAGCTTATGAAACGAATCAAACCTACCGTACCCAAGAAAACATCGACAGCGCCGATATCCGAGAATTCGGACGGAAGGTCTGTCGGACCATTAAGCGAAGATCTCCTTTCGGCTCTCCCGCTTCAGCATATAGGCCCTCTTATACGCGAGATGAACGAAGCCGCCAAACGCAAGCTGGCGCAGCGATTAGAACTGCCTTTCGTTCGGCGAGGCACGCGAAGTTGGCCCGAAGCTTTGTTCGTCAAATCGATGCGGGACCTGATCGCCCATGCCAAAAGCAATCGGGAGCTTCGCCGCAAACTGGCGGAAGCGCTGGCGGCCGAGTCGGTTCCCGCGCCGGAAGACGGCGAATCCGCTCTTACGTTCGAATCGTTCGATGCCGACGTATCGGCTTGGACGGCCCGTTACGGCAAATGGCATTGTTACTGGGCGCTGTATTTCTCTGCTCCGGCCGGCGAAGAAACGGAAGACGGACAGACCGAACAATCATATCGCGTTCGTCTGGAACGGCTGGCGGCCGAGAACGAAGCCGATGAGGCCGGCGCGAAGAGCCGCGAAGCGTCGGCATCCGAGACGCAAAATCCCGGCGCCGACGCGGCGGCGTTCCCCGCGCCGCATGCGGAAGAACGGAAAGAACGAAGCGAAGCGGCCGAACAGCGCCGCATCGAGAAGCTTAACCGCCGGATCGAAGCGCTGGAGGAGCGCGGCCGCCGCGAAGAAGAACGGGCCAAGCGGCTGGACAAGGAAGCCGCCGATGCCCGGCGCGAAGCGGTTCGGCAAGCGGAACGGTCCGCGTCGTTGGAGCGCGAACTGGAAGCCGAGCGGCGGCGCGGCGCAAGCCTGCTCGAAGAACGCGAAGCGGCCGCCGGCCGCCTCGCGGAACTGAAGCGCCAGCACCGGCAGGAACGGGGCCGGTTGGAAGCGGAGCTGGCGGCGGCGCAGGAAGCCGCCGAGGAGGCCGCGTCGAAGCTCGCGGCCGAAAGCGCGCGTAGCGCCGCGCAAACGGTCGCTTCCGCGCCGCCGGAAGCGACGAAGCGGGCGGAACTTCCGCCCGCTCCGCCTCGCCCGGCCGCCGAACCGGGCGAGGAAGACGCGGATACGGCGATCCGCCGGTTTACGGCGCTGCTGCGGCGCGACCTCCGCGCGGCGGGAGCGGGACTGCCCGGCGACGACGAGCCGGGCGATCTGGAGGCGCGGACGCATCTGCGCCGCGCGCTCGACCTGCTGGACGCGGTCGACGCGTATGCCGCGGGGCGCCGCCTGCTGCGCGGCGGCCCGGCGGCCCTGCCGGACGCGAAGCCGGCGTCCGGGGGTTGGTCTCCGGACGAAGCGGAGCGTCCGGAGGAAACCGAGCGCGAGCAAAGCGGCATGGCGGAAGCGCTTCGGCAGTTCGAAGCGGACGAAGCCGCGTCGGTGACCGCCGGTCAAGAAGGGACGTTCTATCGCCGCGATCACGGCGGCTATATCAGACTGGATAACGGCGAGACGTTCAATATCACGGAGTCGCTCGTCTACAAGCTTCAGCTTCAGCACGAAGCAGAAGTGTGGTGCACGCCGCGCGAAGACTCGCACGGCGTCGTGCAGTACGAGATCGAACTGCTGTTTCAAGGCGACGATACGTTCTCCCCGGTTCGCCAGTATAACGGATATGCGGAAGTCGACGAACAAGGCGTCTGGTACGCCGTCGACATGAACGATCCGCAGCGGCGTTATCCCATCCATCTGCGCGATCTGGAGATCCAACGTCCGGCCGAAGGCGCGCCTTGCATTTTCAACGTGGGCGAAGAAGAGAATGTGGCCAGGCTCGCGCGGGTCTATCGGGATTTCTCCGACCCTGCGTCCATGCCCCGCCGCGATCCTCTCCCCGCGCGTCCGGCGTCTTCGACGGGCAAAACCAAAAAAGAAGGCCGCAAAGCCAAGCCGGAACCGTTCCTGCAAGGCAGCACGATCGTCGTGCTGGGCGGGCAGCGCAAATGGTTCGAAGACGTGGTCGTCGAGAGCGGCGCGAATTACGTGCACGAGAACGGCGAACGCCCGGATTTGATCGCTTCCGACCTGCGCAAAGCGCAGGCGCTGTTCCTGCTGATCACGTCCACTTCGCACCGCGCGTATTGGGAAGGCGTCGAGCTGGCCAAAGCGTCCGGCGTGCCGTTTTTTATCATTCAAGGTTCCAAATCGAATCTGCGCGGCATGCTGTGGGAGAATCGCGAGCTGATCGCGCAATCCAATCGCGGAGACGGCGCTTGAGCGTTTTTCGTTCTGCGTTTCGGCATAAAGGCGGTTCGGCCGTTCGATGATCCTTTCCGTTCGATAATCGTTTCCGCTCCATGATGCACAGCCAAAAAGCCCCGTGTCCGACGAATCGGCGAGCCGATCTTCGTCAAACGCGGGGCTTTTTGCATAGTTTTTGCGTACTCGTTGTATGGGCGAAAGCGTGCCGACTTGTGCGGCCGAACGCGTACGCTTCGACCCGTACGTAAATTCTAGCCGACTACCGCATCCAGTCCGTCCTCTTCGTTCTCCGGCGGCAGTACTTCCACCTGCACCCGGGTCGGCACGCAGACGATCTGCTGATAAGGGCGCGAAATAAATCCCATATCGAGCGCGATCGACTTCGGCGCGTCGGAATAGGTCATTCGGATTCCCCGATCGTACGCTTTGAGCGTATTATGTCCGAATTCCGTGCGGATATCGATCACCTGCTCGCTTCCGTCCAGCGGCACGCGCCGATACTCTTCGCCGTTCACCGTAATGACCGCCACCAGCGTCTCTCCGGCGTTCGCGATCCGCGCTTCTCTCCATTGCTGCCAGCCCATGACGCCTGCCGCCAGCACCATAATCGACGCGATCAAGAACAAGTCGGCGCGGCCGACCTTCGTTTTCCGCTTCGTCATGTCAGAGCGGCCATCGGTACCGGAGCGTATTCTTCGAACGATAAACGGATATGCGAGCCGCCGAGCGGATTTCGTTCGATGATCGCTTTGCGTTTGGCTTTGAGCACGATCTGCTCGATGTCCGCGAAGCTGCATCCGCCGAGCAAACGGCAGGCTTCCGCTTCGGCACCGGACGCGCACGCGAATTCGCCGATCAACAGCCGGATATAACGTCGGCGATCGGCTTCGTCCGGCAGCTCGTACGTCATGCGCGTATCGAAACGCCGCCAGATCGCCGGGTCCAGCTCCGTCTCCAGATTGGTCGCCGCCATAAAGATGCTGCCGTCGCCGAACTCGTCCAGACATTGCAGCAGGGTATTGACCGCGCGGGCCATCTCTTTGACCTCGTCGCCGCTCTCGCGCGTCCGGGCTACCGCATCGAACTCGTCGAGAAACAACACGCAGGGCACGGCACGAGCGAAATCGAAGATCTTGCGGATATTGCTGCCCGTCTCGCCGAGGTGACTGTGGATCAGCGAATCGAGCCGGACGACGATCAGCGGCAGCCCGAGCGAAGCGGCGACATGAAAAGCGGTCAGCGTCTTGCCGGTTCCCGGCGGCCCGTACATCACCACTTTGTTCGGAATCGGAACGCCGTGCTGCTCGAACTCTTCTTTGCGATCCAGAATGGTCATGAACTCTTCCACGATTCGCCGATTCCGCTCAGGCAGAACCAAATATTTGACTTTGCGCGCGCAATCTTTCGCTTCGTAAACGGTCGCCATATCGGTTCCTTTGGATCTCGGAAGCCGCGCGGCGGCTGTATTTTTCGCCATTTTGCTGTTGCTCCTCTCGCTGCGCTCCCCTATGAGCCCGCTTGAACAAAAATTAATAGTAATCATTACTATTTAACTACGGGAAACGAACACTGTCAATCGTAAAACCCGATTCAGCTGCGGCGCGGCAAGCGGATCGGGACGGGTCGCCAAGACATGTTCGACCTCCTTCTCGACCTCTAACCGCTTGGAGAAAAAGAGGCCGAACCGATCATGCGCAGCCGTACGAAAAAAGAAGCCGTTTCGCCGAAAGGCGCAGCAGCTTCTTCGTTTATTGACGTACTTTTCGGCGTGTCCCCTTGCGTCAGGCTTCTCGCCCGATTCTCTACAAGCGATACGCGACCCGGCCGTTAACGACCGTCATCACGGCTTTGGCCCGCAGCAGCGCTTCCTCGCTCTCCGCGATATCGCGATCCAACACCGTAAAATCGGCCGCGAACCCTTCTTGCAGCCGTCCGCGTTCCCGAGATTCGGCCGCCGCCAACGCGCTGCCTTCGGTAAACAGCCATAACGCCTGCTTCAAGCTCAATCGTTCCTGCGGCAGATAACCTTCGGCCGGAACGGCGGAATCGGGACGTCTGCGCGTCACCGCCGCATGCAGTCCGAGCAGCGGATTCAGCGGTTCGATCGGCGCGTCGCTGCCGCCGGCGCAGACCACGCCCGCGTCGATCAGCTTTTTCCACGCGTACAGATACTCCGTCCGAAGCGGCCCTACCCGCTCCAACACCCACGGAAAATCGCTGACGACGAAACGCGGCTGAATATCGGCGATGAGCGGCAGTTTCGTCATGCGTTCCAGCAGCTTCGCGTCGAGCACCTGCGCATGAATAAAGCGGTCCGGAAGTTCCGTGATCCCCGCAAGCGGATAAGCTTCCATCGCGCCGAGCGTCAGATCCGCCGCGCCGTCGCCGATCGCGTGCACGGCGATCGGGAATCCGAGCGCGCGGACGCGAGCCGTCAGCGCATGAAGTTCGTTTCTCGGATGGATCGCCATCCCGCTCGTTTCCGGCGCGTCGTGATACGGAGCGTTCAGCATGGCCGTCCGTCCGCCGATCGCGCCGTCGGAGAAGATCTTGACCGCTCCGATGCGCAGCCATTCGTCGCCTTCGCCCGCCCGCAGCCCCAGCGCCTCGGCTTCGTCCAGATAATCATGGAAAATCAGTTGATGCGAGCGGAAAAAGAGCCCTTCTTCGCGAAGTTCGCGGTGAATGCGGCGCATGACGTCGATTCCGCCCAAATAACGCAGATCTTCCGTATGCGCGGCGGTCAATCCCAGACTCAGCGCGTATTCGCAGGCTCTGCGGATCGCGGCTTTTCGGGCGGCATAGTCCGGCTCCGGCTGCACGCGCGTCAGCAGTTTCGACGCTTCTTCGTACACCCAACCGTTCAACTGCCCCGCTTCGTCCCGGCCGAAAGCGCCGGACGGCGGATCGGGCGTCTCGGCGGACAGTCCCGCGCGCCGAAACGCTTCGCTGTTCGCCAGAAAAGCATGGAAACAGGTTCGCGTCAGATACATCGGATGATCGCCGGCCGCTTCGTCCAATTCGGCAAGCGTCGGCGCGGCCGCAGGAGTAAACGCGTTTTCGTTCCAGTTCAGTCCGAAGATCCATTCGCCCCGCGGCGTCGCCTCCGCCCGTTCGCGAATCTGCGCCAGCATTTGCTGCGCCGACGATGTCTCGGAGAAATCGAGCGCTTCCAGCTTCACGCCCTGCATGGAGAGATGCAGATGCGAATCGGTCAGTCCCGGCAGCACGCAAGCTCCCGCCCAATCGACCGTTTCGTAAGAACGGCCCGTCAATTGCAGCTCCAACTCGCGGGATTCGCCGATCGCCCGGATGATGCCGTTCTCCGTATAAACGGCGTCGGCTCCTCCATCCGCCGCCCCGAGACCCAGTTTGCCGTGCTTGAACAATATTCCTCGCGTCGCGTTCATGTTCCGCCGTCCCTTCTATCCTTCTATTCTTCTATTCTTCTGCGCGGTTTCGATTCGGCTCGCCGCGTCGCCCCGCTCAGTGTATCACAAGCACGGTCTTTTTCGCCGCGCGTCGTTTACGAAATTCGCGATCCGGCTTAACACACTTCATACACGGGCTGCCTACAATGGCAGAGGCATGGCTTTTCCGGCCGCTTTGCGTTTACAAACCGGCCGGAATCTTTACGCAATCTTTTACATATTCGCAAGCGGACGATCCCCCAAGCTTCCATCCGAATTTCGATCAAAGGAGTGTTCCCATGAATCTGAAACGCCGCAAAAAAGTCAAACAAAAGAAAATCCGACGCTTGATTTTAAGCCTCGCCGGAGCGTCGCTCGCCTCCGGTCTGCTGTCGCTGAATCCGAACGCCGCTCCGGCCGCTGCCGCCGCTGCCGATCCGTCGCCTTCGCTGCGAACGATCATCGAAAATATGCAGGGCGAGATTCACTGGGAATCCGGGACCGGCCGCATCGCGTTCCGATCGGACACGCTGAGCGGATCGCTGCATATCGGGCAAACCTCCATGACCCTGAACGGGCAGCAGCTGACATTGGATTCCGCTCCTCGAGTAAAAGAAGGCCGCGCGTACGTGTCCGAATCTACGCTGAAGCTTCTGCTCGATGCGGCGGCATCCGCGCAGAATAAAACGGGCTTCTCGCTTGTTGCTTCCTTCGCTATGCCGTCGGGCAAAGCCGAGATCGCATCGTCCACTCCCGACGGACAACGTCTGATCGTGACCGAAGCGGACGCGGGCAGTATCGCCGTGCTGGATATCTCCGACGTCAAACGGACTTCCCTGCTGAAGTCGGTCAGCTTCAAGGCGCTGTCGCAGGCCGCCGAAGTGACCAGCGTCGCGGCGACGCCGGACGGCAAATACGCGCTGGCGGTAATCCGGACCGGCGATACGATGCAGGCGGCGAATCCCGGCATTCTGGCCGTGGTCGATCTGTCGAGCTATACCGTTGCCAAGACCTACGAGCTCGGCATCGGGCCGGATTCGATCGCCGTGTCGAAAGACGGGCGTTACGCCGTCATCGCGATCGAAGACGAAGAGCTTGACCCGGAGACGGAAGAATTCGATTATCCGAACGCCGAACGTCCGGGCAGCATCGCGGTGATGGAATTCGACGGAGGCGACGCGTTAAAAGGCAAGTTGACCGATCTTCCCGTCGACCTGTCCGGCGTTCGGGGCGCCGTCTATCCGCACGAGCCGCAGCCGGAATACGTCGCGATCAACGAAGCCGGCACGACGGCGGCCGTAACGCTGCAAGAAAACAACGTGATCGCGCTGGTCGATCTCCCGAGTAAAACGATTACCGAAATGTTCGCGCTCGGCACGACGAAACACGCCGCCGATCTCCGAGACGACGGGCGGGTCGCGTTCGCGGACACCATGACCGGGCGCTTCGAACCGGACGGCATCGCGTTCTCTCCGGACGGACAATACGTGATTACGGCGAATGAAGGCGACCTGGGCAAAAACGAATTCGACGACGGCGTCAAAGCGGGCGGCCGAAATATCGCGGTGTGGGATCTGAACGGCAAAAAGATCTACGACAGCCTGAATCTGATCGACGAAGCCGCCGCCGAAGCGGGCATCTACCCGGAAGGCCGCAGCCCGAACAAAGGAAGCGAAGTCGAAAACCTCACCGTGTCCACCGTAGGAGGACGACCTCTATTGGCGGTCGCCGCCGAGCGGGCCGATGCCGTCTTATTCTTCGATCTGACCGACGCGGCCAAGCCGGCCTATCTGGGGTTGATCCGGACCGCGGGCGAATCGCCGGAAGGCATCCACCGCGTCAACGGCCGCGACCTGTTCGTCAGCGCGGACGAAGGTACGGGAACGATCAGTTTCTATGCGCCGGATTTGAAGACAGGCAAATAAAGAATCGCGAAAAAAAGACGCTTCGACCGCCGCAAAGCAGCCGAAGCGTCTTTTTTGCTGCAGGGCAGGTTGCGATGACGATCAAGCCGCGCAGCTCGGCCTTATCGACTCGCTTGCCGACTGCCGCTGACGAAAAATCAACGCAGACTCGCTTTTTGCCTGATTTTGGGGCTGCACGGCGAGCGACGCGGCTTTACTCCGGTTCCGATTCGGACGAAGCCGATTCGACCGCGAGATCGGACAAACCGTATACCCGCTTCTCCAGCTTCTTTTTGTCCTGTTCGAGCGCTTTGCGCACTTGTTCGGCCAGACGCAGGTCGCCGCGATAATCGGCTTGGAGCTTCTCGAGACGGGCGATCTCCGAATCGAGATGGCCGATCCGTTCGTTCTCGGCCGCGACCACGTAGCGTTCGCCTTGTCCCCATTCGCCGTCGGTCCGCAGCGCTTCGTCGGCCATGCGCTCAAGCAGGCGTTCCTGTTTGCGCCGCAGATCGATCAGCGTCACGCCGGAAGCCGCATAGTTCAGCGTATATTTGACCAGACCGGCGAAGCCTTGTCCCCGCTCCTGACGGGACGATTGGGCATCGCCGATCCGCCGCTGATTGTCTCCGTACTCCGCCAGCAGCCGATCGAACGATTCGGAAATATGCGGAAGCTGCATGCTGCTGACCCGCAGCTTGTCCGCCAGCGCGCCGCGGATATCGGCGATCCGCTGCTGCGAAGCGCTTCGTTCGCTCCGCGCGGTCTCGAGCTGCTGCGCGCAGCTTGCCGATTCCCGTTCGTCGTACGCGATCCGCGCATCCTGCTCGGCGATCTTGTTCAGCAGTTCTTCGTATTCGGCCGCGCGGGCGCGCCAGAGCGCGAGCAGCGGTTCGTAGTCCGCTTCCAGCGCGTCTTCGGATACCAGTTCCGGCAGGAAGAGCTGCGCGAGCAGCAGCGGCAGACGTCTGCGCTGCGGATTCAGGCTGCGGTAGAGCGCGCGCGGATCGCTTGCCGTACCGCCGGGCAGCATTTGAAGAAAGGCCGGACTGCCCGAGGCCGCCAGAAAGCCGGCACGGCGCCCGTACAGCTCGCGCAGGCTTCCGAAGCCGAGCAGCCCTTCCGCCGACGAGACCAGCGTCATCGCGGTCTCGTAGTAGGCGAAGCCCTGCTGCCGCTCCAGCGCCGCGAGCAGCAGCTTCGCGCCGCCGGGCCGCGGCGGCTCGGCCGGCTGCGCGGCAGCCGGCTCTTCCGCGCCGACTTCGTCCGGCGCGGGGGCCGAAGCCGCATGAGGCGCGGCTTCGTCGGCGGCGAAGGCGGCCCCTTCGCTCGGGCCGCCCAGCTCTTCGGCCGCCGCAAGCTCCGGCGGCGGCCCGAATTCCGGCGCGCGGTCGGCCGGCGAAGCGGCCTCGAAGCGCCAACCGTCCGAGCCGCCCGTTTCCGCTTGATCCAGCGGTCCGGGCGGCAGTTCTTCCGGCGCGCGCAGCGAGCGCGCCTGCTCCGCCTCCGCTGCGGGAACCTCGTTCTCCCGCAGCTCCGGCAGGTCTCGGATCAGCGGCTCGATCCGCCGCATGTATTCGTCCCAATCCGCCTGCGAAGCGGCGTCGAGCATCCGGCCGAGCGCCTGCGTCAACGAGCGGATCTGGTAATCGAGCAGCGCTTCCAATTCGCCGGAATCCGGATGCTCGTCGCGGTACAGCGCATACGCGCGATCGTCTTTCGCCGCGTCTTCTTCGATCCGCTGCACGATGTCGCCCGCGAACTCTTCCAATTCGGCGGCCGTCGTCAGCGTCGTTCCGCGCAGTTTGGCTCTTTTGGCCAATTCCAGCAGAATGCCGAGCCGAAGTTCGTCGTCGTTCCAGTCGCGGTAAGCCAGCGCTTTCTCTTCCAACTGCCGCGCGAAACGCTCGGGTTCCCGTTTGATCCAATCGCGCAGTTTCGACACGAGCACTTCCTGAACCGCCGTATCGCAGCAGAGCACGTACATCAATCTGAGTTCGTCTCCGCGCAATTTGCATAAGGCTTGAGCAAAAGTATGTCCATACATCTCCAGCACCTCTTTTCGCCGATATCGTCGTATGTCCATGATAACCTCACGCATAGGGTTTCTTCAAATAGGCGGCTGCAAAAAAGTCCGTTCGGCCGCCTTTTTCTTCCCTTTTTCGCATGCGGGAACGCGATGCCCGCGCGCCGTTCCATTTTTCTATAGTGAATTTTTCATATCCTGATTTTATATTCGGTTTCTGTTTTTTAACGCTTGACCTTTCCTTTTTCGGCGTCTATAATCCAGAATCAACGAAACATTCGGCTTTGACCGAAGACAAGATTCCCGGCTGGCCCCGCCCAGAGAGAGAAGCGTTTGCTGAGAGCTTCTTCGGAGAGCGGCCCGGAATTACCCCTTCGCAGCCGCGAACGCGAACGTCGCATCGTGCCCGTCCTGAGTGGACCCGGCACGTCGGCCGGTAGCTTTCGCCGCCTGATCCCCGTTAACGGATTCCAAGTAAGGGTCGCGGCGTGCAGCCGAAGCGTGTTCGCTTCGGGCCGTGACCGAATGAGGGTGGAACCACGAGCCGAGCGCACTCGTCCCTTTCCGGGGAGAGTGCGCTTTTTGCCGTCTCCGGAAGAGATTCTGCGCTCGCCAACTCACTACGCTTGGAGGAAATCATCATGTCTCAATCCTTTAACGACCGTTCCGTATCCGCCGCTCCTGCTTCTTCCGATCGCCGCGAAAACGAATCCGTGCAGCTTCGTCTGCCGAACGGCGACGTCCGTTCGGTCCGTCCGGGTACTCCGCTGCTCGAGATCGCCCGTTCTCTCGGCACTTCCGTCGGCAAAAACGCCGTCGCCGCAAGGTTGGACGGCCGTCTCGTCGATCTGAGCGAAGCCGCGCGGGAAGACTCGTCTCTCGATCTTCTGCTGGCCGGCGACGCAGACAGCCTGCCGATCTACCGGCTAAGCGCCGCCCATCTGCTCGCTCAAGCCGTCAAACGGCTGTTCGGCGGCGTGGACGGTTCCGACGCGAAGCTCGGGATCGGCCTGGCGACGAAAGACGGATTTTATTACGACTTCGAACTGCCGTCCGCCCTTTCCGCCGAAGATCTGCCCGCGATCGAAAAAGAGATGCGGCGAATCGCCGAAGAAAATCTGCCGATCCGCCGCCGGATGATGAACCGCGACGAAGCTTTGGATTTTTACCGCGAACGTAACGAACCGTACAAGATCGAGATGATCGAAGACGCGCCGGAACACGAAGACTTCTCGCTGTATGAACAAGGCGAATTCGTCGATCTGGACCGCGGCCCGCATTTGCCGTCGACAGGCCGTCTCAAAGTCTTCAAGCTGCTGAGCGTCGCCGGCGCTTACTGGCGGGGCGATTCGAACCGTCCGGTGCTTCAGCGCATCTACGGCGCGGCGTTCCCCCGCAAAGAGCAGCTCGAGGAACATCTGCTCCTGCTGGAAGAAGCGAAGAAACGCGATCACCGCAAACTGGGCCGCGAGCTGAAACTGTTCATGTTTTCCGAAGAAGCGCCGGGTATGCCGTTCTATCTGCCGAACGGCATGACGCTGCGGACGGAGTTGGAGAACTTCTCGCGCGGCGTACAGCTTCGCGGCGGTTACGACGAGGTGCGTTCGCCGCTGATGATGAACCGCCGCTTGTGGGAAGCTTCCGGCCACTGGGACCATTACAAAGACAACATGTATTTCTCCGAAGTGGACGACGAAGCATTCGCGCTCAAACCGATGAACTGCCCGGGCCATATGCTGATGTACAAAAACGAACTCCGTTCTTACCGCGATCTGCCGATCCGCATGATGGAATTCGGACAGGTGCACCGGCACGAATATTCGGGCGCGCTCAGCGGCATGATGCGGGTGCGGACTTTCTGCCAAGACGACGCGCATCTGTTCGTTCTGCCGAATCAGATCGAAGACGAGATCGGGAAAGTCATGGACTTGATCGACGGCATGTACCGCGTCTTCGGCTTCGACTATCGGATCGAATTGTCGACTCGTCCCGAAGATTCGATGGGTTCGGAAGAACTGTGGAACAAAGCGGAAAACGCGCTGCGAAACGTACTCGAAGAACGCGGCGCGGATTACCGGCTGAACGAAGGCGACGGCGCGTTCTACGGGCCGAAGATCGATTATCACGTGCTGGACGCGCTCGGACGGAGCTGGCAGTGCGGCACGATCCAACTCGATTTCCAGATGCCCGAGAAGTTCGATCTGACTTACGTCGGCGAAGACGGCGCCAAACACCGTCCGGTCGTGATCCATCGCGCGATCTACGGCTCGATCGACCGTTTCCTCGGCATCTTGATCGAGCATTATGCCGGAGCTTTCCCGCTCTGGCTGGCTCCGTCGCAAGTTCGCGTGCTGCCGGTCAGCGCGCATTACGACGATTACGCGTTCGAAGTCCGGCGCATGCTGCGCGAAGCGGGCCTGCGGGCCGAAGCGGACATTAGCGGCAACAAGTTGGGATACAAGATGCGGGCAGCTCAGCAGGACAAAGTTCCGTACATCTTCGTCGTCGGGCAAAAAGAGCAGGAATCCGGCAGCGTGAACGTGCGTCGATACGATAGCGAAGAGCAGGTCTTGACTCCGCTGGACGAGATGATCGCGAGGTTGGACGAAGAAGTTGGGGCACGGCGTTAAAGTTTCGCTCTCTGCTTCCGGCTTCTGAAATACGAATACGCCATGAAAGAAGCCTCCCCTAAAGGAAGGCTTCTTTCTGCTCTTTTTCTATGCTTTTCCGAAGTCTGTCCGAATCAGGGCTTTTTGCGCGAAACGAACACTTGGATCGACCCGTCCAGTTCTTCGCGAGCCGCTTTGAACTCGGCCGCGGTCGAGCCTTTTTCGTAGACCGATTCCGCTTTGCGGATCGCGCGGCGTAGGTCGCCGAACGCCGACTGCGGCGTCTGACCGGAACGGATGCCGGCCGGAAGCTCCATCAGCGTCCAAGCATAATCGATACGGTTCTGCAATTGAACTTTATCGTTCTGCACGGGAGTCGGAGCCGGCGTCGTATCTTTTTTTAGCTCGTCGAGCAGTTCGTAATACCGGCGTTCCAGGTCGTCCTTGATCATTTCGACCATATTATAGTTGTAACCGGCGGACGCCGACTGCTCCAGCAGCGAAGCAGATCGTTCGAACAGAGCAAGCGAAGTTTCGTGTCCGTCCGTTCCGCCCGGCGTATTCGCTAATTGCGATTGTATGCCGGTCCGATATCTGTTCACCGTATCCTGATAGGATTGCGCTTTGTACGTTTCGGTATCATCCAACTTTACGACGGCGTTCAAATATATTTTGTAACCGTCCACATGTTCTTGATTCGTGGTCGCGTTCGTGTTATCCCAATATGCTTGCGTATCCAACACGAGTTGGAACAGAGCGCGATCCTGCGGGTCCAGATTATCGATGTTTTCCTTGGCCACGTTATAATACAAAATGTAATATAAGGTCGCCAGACTTTTCGTCACGTTCTGTTTATCCAGATAACGATCCATGTAAGCATTCAGTCTCTGATCATAATTCTGCGCGACTTGGGCCAACAACGCCGCGGAAGAATTCGGATCAAGCGCGACCTCGTACGCCTGCTTCTCGACCGCGATCAGATCGTAATATTCGTACGAATCGGGATTGTAACTGTACGAGCCGGTGATGCCGAACACGCGGTCTTTTTTTCCATTGATCCGGGCCAGATCGAGCCGCAGCGGATCGTTCAGGAATGACGGCGAGATGGCGGTTTGCGAAGTCGAAACGTTTTCGGCAGCCTGCATGGCGGACGGCTGGAAGCCGAAACCTCCCAAGCTGACGGCCACGGCAAGAGCGGCGGCGGAGACGCGAACGAACGGTTTCTTTGTGGGCATGATCGATGAATTCCTCCTTGGGATGTACGGGAATAAGATGCTGCGAAACGGACGACGTTCATCGACGACTATGCGCGCGACGCTTATGTAATAGGTCGATTGGCGTACAATTTCTTATATAAACGGTATGCTTGCTTAGCGACACCCTAAAAAGCCCCATATTCGAAATAACTTGGCGCATCGGCTTATCGATTCCGCTGCCATGCCGCAATCGGACGTACTCGTCCGCCGCCGCACAACGAAAAAACTTCCTTATCCGCCGAGAAAAACCGGGATAAGGAAGTCTTATGGAAAGTATCCGATGCTTAACGCTTACGCGTTGCGCTTCGCTTTGAAATCGGTAATCGCTTTGGCCAGATCCGCCCGCGCTTGCGTCAGAGGTTCGACCGTTTTGGCGGTTTCGAGCGCCCGTTCGGCTTTGTGCAGATCGCGTCTCAGCGTGCCTACGGCCGACGGCGGATACTGCCCTTTCTCTTTGCCGGTCGTCGATTCGAGCAGCGGCTCCGCTTGGAGCAGCGCTTCGGCCAACGTCAGTCCTTCCGTCAGCGCGGCATACGTCGTTTCTACGCCGAGTTTTGCGGCATCCAACGCATTTTTGCCCGCGGAACGGTCGATCGCTTCTTTTAAAGCCTGCGCGGAAACGGCATAGGCTTTCTGAAGCTTATCCGTTTTCTTGGCATAGCTGCCCGCGCTTTCCATCCGGGCGTTGATATTCGCTTCATATTGGTTCAACACGGCCGAATAGTCGGCCGGCTGGTACGGTTGAAGATCGTTGGCTTCCGAGACGCGAAGCAGGAAATACTTGTACGCCGACAGCGCGCCGGCTTTCGACGAATCGGCGGCAAGCTTGTTCTGCGCTTCCTGAACGCCGAGCAGCACGAGCTTTCCGGCCGAGTCGAGTTGACTTTCGTTTCGCCCGTTCAGCGTATCCGACTTGGATTGAGCCAATACTTTCGACACTGCGTTAGCGCCGCCGATCGCTTTATCGTTGTAACGGTCGATCGCTTCTTCCAATTTGCGCGACGTCGCGAATACGCGGTCCGCCGGCGCATTCGGATCGTTGGACACTTCGACCGCGCGATTCCGCACTTCCACTAACTTGGCATATTCTTTCTCCGACGAAGCGAGCGCGAAGCGTTTGACCGTTTCCATGCTCATTCCTTCGAGCGCGGTCAGCGCCGAACGCGACGTTCCCGCCGAAGTCTTTTTCGGATCGGCTGATATTACTGGCTGCACGACTTGAGCATCGCCTTTTTTCGCGGCCGGCGCCGAAGCCGCTACCGCGCGGGCCGCGATCGGCACGCTTGCGGCGTTCGTCGACGTCGTAACCGAACTCGGAATTTTCCCTTGCGTCGATTCCGCTTGAGGCTCGGACGATCCGTCCGCAAACACGCTCGGCAGCGCATAAACGCCGCCCGCCGCTACAGCCGTTGCCAGCACCGCGGCCGACCACTTCATCTTGCCCTTGCCCGACGGTCCGTTTTTCATGATGAATGCCTCCTTGGTATGTACGCAGTTAGGATCTTAAGTCCTTTAAACCAAAAAAGCCCCTCCGAATCGTAAAAAAGCCCCCATTTTCAGAAAGCCTTGAAAATTTATCATTCGGTTTTGACTTTCGCCAACAGCTCGCCGTAACGTCGAAGCTGCGCTTCGGAAGCCGCTAAGCGATTTTTTTCGAACAACGGAACGCATTTCGCGAACATGTCCCGATCGTTGATCGCGATCGCCACGTCCAATCCGTCCAGCAGCCGGTCATGCCCTTTGTCCCATGCGTTTCTCGCGAAAAAGTATAAAGCCATTTGGTAACAAACGTTCTCGTACCGATTGAGCAGATTGTTTCTCGGATAACGTCCTTCTTCTTCTAACGCGCGCTCGAACTGTTTTTCGAAGCGATCCAGAATCCCGTCGACGTCCCAACCGTGCCGGTTCGCCGCTTTTACCAAGAAAAAAAGGCTGACCAGCGTCTCGGGCGGATCGTTCTCGAGAATGCCGACGCAGCGTCTTATCGTCTCTTCGGCTTCGCGACCGATCAGCAGTTTGAGATGCGTCTCGTTCTGGCGGGCGTATTGGGCGAACTTGGCAATCTGGGTATGGGCAAAATCGTCCTGATTCGGAAACCAGCTCAAGTCCGCGTAAGCTTGAATCGATGCCAACGCTTCGTCCAACTGCCCTTTGCGAAACTGAACGTTCTCCATGCTCAGGTACGAATAACCGTAATACACGACCAGCGGCTTGACCAATCCCAGATCCGGATACATGCCTTTCTCCAGAAAATAAGCCGTTTGCTCTTTATGCAATCGATGCGCGAATTCGCCGAGTTCCAGCGCGTAATATTCGGCTTTGTTTATTTTGCCCAGCGTCAGATACACGTCGTACAGCCGCATGATTCCGTCGATCCGGTAACGGTCGGGCAGTTTGTCGCAGAACGGCTCGAATTCGATCGCCGCGCAGAGATTCCGCTCGTTGTCTTCGCCGATCGCGGCGACGAACAGCCGGTATTGGCTGACCGCAAGCCGCTGCGACTGATGGTACTTCTCGCCTCGCACCACCCGCCGGTAGAAAATAAGCGACTGCCTCTTCCTGCCCCGCGCATAGAGATCTTCCGCCAATTCGAATACATGCTCAAGCTGGCGAGGATCTTCCATCCAACGTTCCAATACGGCTTCGACGCAGTCCGTCCGATCCAGTTCGGCGCAGCGGACCAGAAACGGTTCGACGCGCCGCCGATTCGGTTTCCCGCCGAAAAAACATTCCTCCGCGTAGCATTCGAACATCCAGTCCGGCGGTTTTGCCAACCCTTCTCCGATCTTCTCCAACTGATTCAACGAGATCGGCTTAGGCGAATCCGTTCTCAAGATCGCGCTGAAAATGCCTCTGTTGACCCCCGAACGCACGCTGAATTCCGCAAGCGTCATGCCGCTTGCGGCGATCCCTTTTTCGATTTCGTTACGCAGTAGGGTCGTTCCTTGCATGTTTGGCATTTCTTCCCTTGCCCCTTTTCTTTTTTCCTTTTTCTTTTTTCCGTTTCGTAGTCTTTGCAACATCCGCACCCTCATGAACGTCCGAAAAGCAAGGTTCGTTACGCTCTCACTATTAAGGAGGATTTCCATATGAAGATTATCGGCACTAAAATCGGCTTAACCTTACTCTTGTCTCTTCCCCTGCTCATCGCGGGATGCGAGGAACATCAAACGGTCTCGGACACGCGTTCTTCCGAACCGTCCGCTGCGTCGCAGACCGTGCAGCAAGAAGCCGCAAACCGAACGACGAAGATGCGCGAGCTCGCGTGGAACAGCATTTCCGCAGCCTCGCAAGAAACCGTGAAGATCGATTGGAAACAGGCGGAAGTCGCGGAAATCCGCGGCGACCAGGTTCCGTTTCCGCTGATGGATTCGATGGCGGAACAAGAAGAAATTCCGGATCGGCTGGTGCAAGTTACCTTCCCGACCACGCAGGATATGATGCTCGGCGAAATTGTCGTTTATCTCGATTCGACGAGCGGCGAGAAGATCGGGCTGGCTCCGAGAAAATAAGCGTTCGATAAAATTTCTCAAATGGACAAAAAAAACCATTTATTATTATCTTGTTCCAGTAGTATAATGACTGAGGGATGCATTTGGAATTTTTGTCCTAAAAAATATAATTATTAGAGGAGGATTTACTATGGCTTATCCGATTTCCGATTTCACCGCT
The DNA here is from genome assembly GCF_002205895.1 of Saccharibacillus sp. O23. Taxonomy (GTDB): domain Bacteria; phylum Bacillota; class Bacilli; order Paenibacillales; family Paenibacillaceae; genus Saccharibacillus. The sequence goes on along the minus strand of NZ_NJDE01000014.1, from coordinate 105,586 downwards.
CAGAACATCGGCGAGAATTCCAGCGCGGAACGACGCGACGGCATGACCGTCAACTCCGAAGTCTCGATCAACGGCTCTTCGAATCTGTACGACATGGTTAAATTCAACGGCAACGGCTGCGTTTACAGCATTACGCTAACCGGTTCTCCGGGGACCTACGATTACGTGCTGAACGTCGATGCGCAAGGGCCGTCGGGCTTCGGATCGGGTTCGGGCTATCTGGCCTTTACCGACAAGAGCGGCGACACGTATAAGCTCAGCATCTACAGCAGCACGCGGTCGGTACATACCGTTCGCTACAACAGCCAGCAGCCGGAGATCGTGAAGATTCAATGGAGCGACAATTCGATCGACGATTGAAGCTTTTTGGCCGAAGAACTCGCGACGGATCACTGGCAATTCCCACAGATGAACGAGAGGTCTATGACTTGACGGGTGCATGAAGGATTCGTTACGGATCACAAAGAACCCTGCCCTTCGCGTGAAGGAGCAGGGTTCTTGTTCGGCTTTAAAAGATAACTTCACTTATTCGTTTCCTCGTTCTTCTGCTCGTCTTCGTCATGATGCGACTCGGCCTGCGACAGCACCGAACCCGCCAGCGACTTCGACTGCTTCTCGGCTTCTTTGTCGTGCAGCACTTTGGATGCGAGCTTCGTCATTTTCTTGGAAGAATGCTTGCCGTCATGGTTGTCGGACATGGCTCTCACCTCCCGTGGGTTATAAGGAAGCAGTAACCGGAATGGAGGACGGGGAAACAGGAAGTTGGTAACAAAAATCATTTCAAATCCCCAAATATATCTCCCGCTTCGTCTCTTCTTCCAAATACAACTTTAACCGCTCCACCTCATGCCGCCGGTTCTTGAACCATTCCTGCGACCAGATCCGGTAGATCTTCCAGCCTAGTCCTTCCAATACCTGCTGCCGCAGGCGATCCCGGTCTCTTGCGACCTTGGAGCTATGATAATTGGCTCCGTCGCATTCGATGCCGATCAGATATTTGGTCTTGTCATCGGGATCAACGATCCCCAGATCGATCCGATAGCCGGAACAGCCGACCTGCGTATCGACGGAGTACCCCATATCGGTGAGTACCTGATACACGTCTTCTTCGAATGGAGAGTCGAATTCGGGAATCCCGCCTGCTCCGCGAATCATCGGCTGGTATCCGTACATGACGTTTTGCATATACTGCTTCAGATGCTTCAAGCCCGAGTTGCCGTCCACCTTAGCCTCCGGCAGATCGTCCGGCGTAATAGAACTGACCAGCTTCATATGATACTTCGCCCGGGTCACAGCCACGTTCAGTCTTCGCTCGCCTTTGGCTTTGGATAACGGTCCGAAGTTGTAGTAGATCGATCCGTCGGCGGCCCGTCCGTATCCGACGCTTAGGAAGATGACATCGCGTTCGTCGCCCTGCACATTTTCCAAACTTTTCACGAAGAACTCTTCGCGCGAGCCTTCTTGGAAGTACTGCTCGAACTCCGGCTGCTGACGGCGCATAATCTGCAGTTCTTCTTCGATCGCAGCAGCCTGCTTCTGGCTGAACGCGATAACGCCGAGCGATTGATGGCCGTGATCCCGATAATGTTCGAACACCAGCTCGGCGACTCTGCGAGCTTCCGGTCGGTTGGTGCTGCTGCCTCCGCGGTCGTAGATGCCGTCTTGGACATGCACGAAGTCGGTACCCAGATAGTTTCCGTTATCCGCACTCGGGAAAGTGACTAGATTATTATAGTAGAAAGCTTCGTTGGAGAACGTGATCAGCGACTCGTGCTTGCTCCGATAATGCCAACGCAAATCCAGCGGAGGCAGGATGTTGGCGCATTCGTCCAGAATACTCTCGTAATTCACTTCCTCTTCCTGCTCTTCGTCCGTATCATAATCTTCTTCGATGCCGCTGCTCTGGAAAAAATTCGTCGGCGGCAGCTGCTTCGTATCGCCGACGATAATGACCTGCTTGCCCCGAATCATGGCTCCGATCGCGTCTTCCGAGAAAATCTGGGACGCTTCATCGAAGATGACCAGATCGAATTTGATTTTGTGCGCATCGATATATTGACTGACCGACAGCGGACTCATCAGGAAGCAAGGTTTGAGCGACTGAACGAAATCCGCCGATCCTTGCATCAGTTGACGAATCGGAATATGCCGCTTTTTCTTACCGATTTCATGCAGTACCAGCTGCTTTTCGCGCAGGAAGGCGGGAGCGGATAAAGCATGTGCCCTTTCGCTTTCCAGCTTCTCTTTAATCCGAATCACGTTCAGATTCTGGCTGCCGCCGTCCAATTTGCGGAACTGCTTCAGATCTTCGCTCGCTTGATGCGCGTCAAACTCCGCCAGCAGATCTTCCTGCTCGTATACGCGGTCGAGCCACTGTTTGAACATCCTTTTCTGGAACAGATCTTTCAGCGAATATTCGCTGCTCTCGCGCATAGCCTGATCGACAAAATCTCTCAGCCCGCTCTCGTACGCCTGCTTTTGCAGATTACGATAACGAATCCAGCTCTCCATCAGCTCCAAATGCGGCAGTCTGGAATTCGCATAGCCATTTAGCATTTCCCAAGTGAGGTCGGCTTCGGATTGCTCTTTAAAAGCTGCGGAAAGATCAAACTGTGCGCTGAAACGGCTCGTCATGTCTGTTAAAACCGTCTTCGATTGTCGAATATTTTCGGTCAGTCCCTGCAAGAGCGGTTTATTTTCTATACCTTCTGCGCAAACAAACTGAAGTAGCGGATTTAACGCAGTATCTTCGCCCAACAGTTCTTTCCATTCTTCAGTCCATGCGAGCGCATCGAAGATCAACGGCCAATCTGTCGAAAATCCTTGAATGCGTGAACCGAATATCTGCTGCAAATGCTCCATTTGATCTTCCAACGCCGATTGCTGCCGCTGAACCTGCAACGCCAGTTCCAGTTTAGCCTGCAGTTCGCCAAAGTCGGCAAAGGAAAGTTTGACCGTAGATCGAATCGACAAGTATGCGGTACGCCAACGCTGCATGCTGCTTATAAATCCGTTTAGACGTTCGCCTATCCGTGTCAAAGATCGATTCATTACGTGAATGCTTTCTTGGTCTTGCATGACGATCGGAATCTCGGTATCCAGCGTTTGAATAGAACGTTCCATAGTATGAACGTACTGTTCAAGAGACTTTTGCCGTTCACGGTAATCTTCGGTATTATCAATCGCAAACTGCGCGATTCGGGTCGGAATCATGATGTTCTCCGTATGAAGGCGCCCGATTTCTTCTAACGCCTCCTGCAAATCTTCCCAAGGCGTATCTTCTCCTTGAAATGCTTTGCCGAACGTATGGCGATAGTACGCTTCTTTGTCTTTCAGCGAATTTTGCAGCTCACGGAAAGACTGCAGCCCGACTAAATCCTCCATCAGTTCACGATATCGAGGCTCCCCGTAACCGATACGTAAATCGACAATCGGCTTTATTCGTGAAATCAAAGATTGAATATTCCCGCTATCTTCCAACAAACGCGAGATCATCTGATCCAAGTTCCAACTTTCTAATTCTGGAGCGAGCGAAGCGTTCCAGATCTGCGGGAAAGACGTCTTCAAACCTAACAGACAGCGGATCAAAGCTTCCGAATTCCGCTTAAGCTGCCGATAGCGGCTTAACAGTTCTTCCGTTCTTCCCGAAGGAGACACAAGAAGTTCTTGAAGAGCCGAAGAGATCGGTTTGCCCTGATGCCAATCCACGATTTTTTCGGTCGTCGCGATCGAATGTTCGATAGCCTTCCAATCCGAACGAAGTCCCAGATAATGACGTCCCATCAAGGCAGCCCAATGCGATTCCTGTTTCTTTAATTGCGAACGGTAATTCAATGTCCGCCTGATAGCGCGAATATCTTTTAAGAAAGCCTGAAAATCCAGTTTCTTCGATTCTTTAAGCTGTGCGGAGAGCCAACGCGCATCTTTGCGGTATCCTCCGCCTAACGCCCGTTTAACCGGAGATTGATATTCGTTCAAGCAGCGATTGTGCATCTGCTCGATTCGCTCTTCCAGCCCCGGCTCATCCAGCAGTTCATCTACATAGACAGCAAGCAGTTCTTGGCGATCTTTTTCGAACTTCTCGAGCAACTCTTTGGTGTTCTCCAGTTCTTGACGTACTTGGCGGCTGTGCGAGGAATCGAACCATTCGCGTTCCGGCTGCGGATTCACGGCCACAAGTTCCATGATTCGGCTTAGTCGTTGGACGTCGGATGCCCGCGTCAGTTCGAGCTGGAACAATTCTTCGAACTCGATCTTAAGCTCACCCCACTGCTTGTACCATCCGAATAACTCTTCCGATGTCGTCAGAATTTGAGTCCGGTTATCGTACAGCGTTTCTCGAAGCAGCGAGTAGTCCGGGCTTGCAAAAATTTGAACGCCTGCGGTGCTCTCGTTAATCTGTTCGATCAGTGTTCCCGCGTCTTGCTCGATAAAAGAAGTTTCGTACGCCGAAAGCAGCTGCTGCCGCATCTGCGACATCCGTTCATGATCGCTTTTCGCCAAGTGGGCCTGTTGGGTCGTGGTATTCCAACTGCTTTTGACAAACCACGCGAATGCCGGCTGTGCTTTTAGATTAAAAAGCTTCATATAGCGCGATAGTCGGCGGTAATCGTTTAAGCTCGACACCTCCTGCTGCCCGGCCGCTTTGGCCGTATCGTCAAACAGTCGAAGTTGCTCCCTTACACGTCCGAAGTTTTCCGCCGCCTGTTCAATCTTTTCGGCCTGATCGTCCAGAACGTTTAAACGGTCTTTTTCCGGAACCTGATTGAGGAAATTCGAATCGCCGAAAAGAGTTCCTCGCAAGTCTTGCAAAGGCAGTGCCAAAATCTGTTCGTCGAAACTTTGAAGCAATTCGCCGCGCAGCGCAAAAAATTCACCTACCTGTTCTTGATGCTCCCGTGCTTCACGCATCAGTTCCGAAACGTCCAGCGAAGTTAACCATGATTGCGGAGGACGAGGCGAAACGGAAGCCAATTCCAGAATGGAAACGATCCGGTCCAATTCTTCCGTCCGAGAAACTCGAAGTCCCGTCTCTACAGAAAGGGTTTCCGCAAGAGCAAGAGCATTTCGGGTGATTTCGGCCGTATGCTGAAGCAATTTTTGGACGTTGGCCTGCAGCTCAAACGAAAACCGACCTGCCGACAAAGCTTCCCAAGGTCGCAAGTCTTCCTGCAAAGTTTGATTCCGGTAACGATCCAGATCGGCCAGCAGGCGATAAATTTCTTCCAAGTTCTGATCCGCAGAAAGATGTACGGCCGATAAAATTTCGGGAATATCTTTTAACGGGTTAAGCAGCCCTTGCACTTCGTAGACGCTTTTTCCGTAGGGTTGACGTACTTCGTGCAATTTTTCCGAATACGTATTCAGACGGTCGCGCAAATAATTCATCTGCTGATAGATTTCTTCCGGGACCTTTTTAGCTGCAGGCGGCTTGTTAATCGTATCCGCAAGCGAATCGAGCACCTGACGTTTGCCCGCTTTATGACTGTGCATTTCCAGACAGAATTCGCCTAGTCCCCGTTCTTCGAGACGGTCTTTAACGACGTTTAGAGCCGCCATTTTTTCGCTGACGAACAGAACTTTTTTACTTGCTGCCAAGCATTCCGCGACAATATTCGTGATCGTCTGGCTTTTCCCTGTTCCCGGCGGGCCTTGAAGAACGAAGCTCATACCTTTCTTGGCTGCGATAATCGCGCGCTGCTGACTGGAATCGGCATCGACGACATTGAAGTTTTGTTCGGCCGGGACTTCTTTATCCATGCGGCTTTCCGAAGGGATAAGACCCGCATCGAAGTTCTGTCTGATTGTGTCTTCTCCGGCGGTGCCGACAATCTCGCGAATTAGAGGATGACTCTCGAGCAGACCGCGATATTGCTCAAGATCTTTATACATGACCAATTTGTTGAAAGAGAACAACGACAAATAACAGTCCTCTTCAACTGCCCAATCCTGCAAATTTTCGATTTTATCGTATACTTGTTCAAAAATATCCGTAAAATCCGGGTTATCCGCTTCGAAGATCAGATCGCTTAATGTCAATCCGAACTGTTCTTCCAGCACATGATTCATGAACGGATTCACGATCATTTCCTGTTCATAAATATTCATCGTAAAAGGAGAATTAGCGGAGGCCTTCTTGATCATTACCGGAAGCAGAAGCAGAGGCGCACTGCTCGTTTGCGCAGAGTTGGTTCCTGTGCCAGGTTTCCATTTCAATAGGCCGAAAGTAAGGTAAGCGATGTTTATGCCCTGCTCGTTCATTGCGGTACGCGCACTATTGCGAAGTTTAGTCAAAGCCTTCTTCAATTCGTTATATTGCTCATTGATCCGATTCTGAATGTTACGTTCCCAATCTTCCTGATGCTTTCGTCTTTGCGTAGGACTCATCTTATCGCTTTCAGCCGAAGTGATCTCGTAAGTCTTGCTTTGCAGCCGCCGAACTTCTTCAAGAAAAGGCGTTTCCAATTCTTCGAGATTCAAATACTGCTCGTCCTGCAGCTGCTCGGCAAGCCAAGAAAGGTTTTCCAACAGTCTTAAGCTGTTTGTTTTTTTCGGTTTGAAATTGAGCAAAGGATTTCTTCCGCTGATATCGATTAAATCCGATTTCCATTTCTCGATTTTCTTGTCCATCTTCTGCTTGGCTTCTGTCGTATTCATCTGTACAACACCTTCCATTAGACCCTGATAATTGCCATTATACCCCTCCTTTAGTCATTGGTCACTTGGTATTTTAGAACCTGTCATTTCTCCGCATTATTGCGACTTATCACATAGATTTTCCCCGTCACCCACTCGCCCCGATACTTTTCCGCAAGATCCAGATCTTTCTCCCGCGCCAGCAGCACGACTTCTTTCCGCAACTCCTTGTCCGCTTTCTCTTCTTCCGGCGTGTGCTGCGAGATCGTACCTTTGTACACCTGATAACCCGACACGAAAAAAAGCGGGCAGGTCGCGATCGTATCGGTCTGCACGAATACCGCGATAATGAAGACGATCATCAGCAGCGAAACGGCGAAGTTGGTGATCGACGAGTAATCGAGCGCAAGACGCGGAAGCAGCAGGGTCATCAGGAAAAACGTATAATCGCTCGCCGGCAGTTTTTCGAAACGCCGAACCGCGTAGCTTAGACCGCCGCTTGCCGAATGAACCTTTTTTCCGACATCATGCAGCAGCCCTACGATGACCAGACGGTACAGCAGCAGCGAACCGCCCAATACGGCTAACAGGAAACACGCTTCCGCGATCCAAAGACGCCCTCCGAACATCTCCGACAACCGTTCCTCCCGAATCGCCTGCGGCAGCAGATCGTTACGATACAGAAACCCGCCGATCATCAGCATCAACAACGGTGCATAGGCGGTCGTCCAGAGGATGATCGGTTCTTTTTTGCTCCACATTCCCGAAACGCCTCCTTCATACGTCCGTATCCGCCCGCTGCTCGGCACTCTCGATAGAGTCGGTCAGGCCGAATTCTTTCGTCAAAAAGGATTGGACGATTTTGTTCCCGAAAAAGCGCAGCAGCACCGTGGGACGGCTTCCTTCGGGATAGATCACCTGCTCTTTGTCCAAGTCCAGAAAATCGTATAGCTCCCATAGCGGCGCGTAAACTTGACGGTATTCGCTTTCACGATCTGCACGGGTCGGAATGCCGTTTCGGATCATGCGTAATTCGCTGCAGCGTTCTTTGAAGTTCTGCTCCAACGCATCCATTTGCTCCTCGCCTATTTGCGCTACCGTTCTTGTATGGAAAAAAGCCGCGCAATCGTGCTTAAAGCGCTCTTTATCGGCTGCTGCGATCGCAAAAAAGGGCATATTCGTGAGCGTGTCGAGATTGCGATCCCGGGCTTGAACGATATGATCGCGGTAATCGAACACATATTCAAACGACTGAAGCCGGGAGATGTACAGCTCGTTTTCGAACAAAATAAATTCGATCTTCCCGCCCAATTCGATCAATTCTTCGGAAGCCTCCGTCAGTTCGTTCGAGCTGCCGAAAGCCCACTTTTTGCGGGACGCGCTTTGTTTGGGTATGCGGTAGAAAAAGAAATACAGTCGATGACCGTCAACTTCCAGTTGAACGACTTGGAACTCCGTATTTTTCGTTTCCAGCAGGCTGTCCGGGTGCGCCAGTGCTTGAAGAAGACGTTTTTTGCGTTCATACGGGATTCCGATCGTTTCGTCCAATGCCAGTCGAGCTAACCGGTCATGCTTTTGGACTTCCAAATGGTAATCGCCCACCGCGAATCTCCGGGTTCCGTCCGATTCCGCAATTTGCAGCGCACGGGTCTCGCGAAGGATCTGCTGCTTGAGCCATGCGCTCAGACTTTCGGACAGGGAGAGCGATTTGGCGCGATAATAACGATCGGCTTCTTTTTGCTTGCGTACAAGGGAAAAAGCCACGTTGATTTCACGCAGCTCTTCAGGAGCGGATAGACGGCTGATTTTAGTCAGCGGATGCTTCGGGTCGTTGATCGCTAAGCTCATGGATAGGCTGGCTCCTTTGGCAAAAAGTTAGGCAAGCATCCTGCTTGACGAAGAATCTACTTCTATTCTTCCTGCTGATCATGCTTGGAATTTCAGAATGCTGCACCCAACGCTATGCCTACTGCCATGCCGATCGGAAGCCCCAAAGCAATATTGTCCATCATCAATCCGAACAAAAGACCGAACGAAGTACCAAGCGCGATCCCGATGCCCATCGACTGCTCTTTCGTTTTCATCGTCGCACCCTCCTTTTTCCATTTTCTTTTTATTACGCCTCCCGATCAATTCCGTTTCGCGAAATAGATCCACAGTACGTAGAACAAAATCACCATGAACAGCAGAGCCCCCAAAAGCGCAAAGAACACCGCCGCATCCAAAAATCCCGCAATCACCGTCGCTACGCCCAACGCGGCAAACATCGCCAACGCCGTCATGGAAGCCGTTTTTTGAATAATCAGGCTGAACCGTTCGTCGTTTTCTTCGATATGCATCTTTTTAAGCGCGGCGTCGCTCCTGGAGCCTCTGATGTTTTGTACCAGGAATCCCAAAATGACCAGCTCCAGCCCGAAGAAAATGCCTTGGTGGAACCCTTTCGTGAAGCTGTTCAGAATCGGCAGTTCCGAGCGGTAGAGCATAAAGCCCGTATAGATCAATGCTACCCCTACCGCCAATACGGCCAATAGGCGAATACGGGTCCGTACCTTTTGCTGAAATGTATCCATAAGCTATTCCTCCACTTCGCTGAAATCAAATACCTCTTCGATCGTCAGTCCGAAAAAGCGAGCGATCTTGTAAGCCAACACCAAAGACGCCGTATACTTGCCGACTTCGAGCGACGTGATCGTTTGCCGGGTTACGCCGACGGCCAGTCCCAATTCCTCTTGCGACAGCTTCCGCTGCTTCCGCAATTCCGGGATACGCGTTTTCAACCGTACTCCTCCCTTACACTTGCAATGTCTGCTTTGCAAATTCAGTATAGTTAACTTTGCAAAAAGTGTCAAGTCTGCTTTGCAAATCAGAATCTATTCAAATAAAAAACGAGCCTCCGGAATGCGCTCCGCAGCTCGTTTTCAAGTCCGTCTCGTTGTCGTTCGATTGTTCGCCTCATGTACCGTATCCGCAACGTCACAACTGGATCAACCCGTTCACCAGCAAAATCAATCCGAAGCCCGCGCATAACACGCCGCCGACGGTCTTGGCGCGGCTGCGGCGTCGGTCGTACTGTTTGGGCCAGATCACATAGACGCCGAAAGCGATCAGCACGATCCCCATGCCCAGACTGAAATAATGCATGATTCCGGCGATCGCTTCGGCGCCTTGTCTGACCGCTTCGTCGCGGGGCGATTGTTCCATGCGCGCTCACTCCTTATCCCCATTTTTCTTTGAATTCGGTCGGGCTGCTGCCCTCGTACTCTTTGAACACTTTGGAAAAATAATGCGGATCGACGAATCCCAGCGCGTCCGCGACATGTTTGACTTTGATTTCCGGACCGGAAGCCAGCATCCGGCGCGCCTCGTCGATCTTGAGGCCCATATAATGATGGACGAACGTGCTTCCGGTATAACGCTTCACCACTCGGCTGATATACGACGGGCTGACATGGAACTGCTGCGCGGCATCCGCGACGGAGAGCTGCGCGGACAGGTTCTGCCGCAGATAGCGGTCGAGCTGTTCGAACAGCTCTTCCCCGCCGCGCCGGCTCGGCTCTTGCAGCGCGTCGAATCTTGACGCGCACCAATCGTGCAGCGCGTCCGCGAACGCAGCCGCGCCGCTCCGCGCCAGCAGCGCGGAGACCTCCGCGTCCGCCGAGTCCGCGGCGGACGGCCCTGCCTGGTCGGCGCTTGCCTGCCGCGCCGACTCTCCGGCGGCGGCATGGCCGCCGCCCGCCGCAGGCGCGAAGCTCTGCGGCGCAAGCTCGTCCGCCAGCCAGCGGACGAAACGCTCCAGCCCGGCGTAGCGGGCCGAGCCGGCCAGCCAATGCGGCAGGCTCCGGCGCAGCAGCAGAAGGAAACGCTCCTTCTGCCGCTGCGCGATCAGCTCGGCGAGCTGCGCTTGCAGCGCGAGCTTGGCCGCTTCGCCGCCCTGCGGCGAAGCCCCGCTCTCCGCCTCGCCCGCGCCGGGCGAAGCCAGCCGCCCGTCCACGGTCAGCCGATCGCGCATCGCTCGATCCAGCTTCCCGTAAATGCCAGCCAGCGCGCGAAGCTCCGCCGGCTGCGGCGCGGCGAGCACCGCGGCCGGCAGTCCGCCGTCCGCCAGCGCCTGCCGCGCCTCGTCCGCCAGTTCCTCGGCGGACAAGTCCGCCCGCGCTTCCGGCAGCGCGAGCCATTGACCCGCCTGCGGCGTCGGCAGCACGCGCAGTCCGGCTGCCCAAGACCGCGCGCGAAGCGCATCGGCGACTGCGTCCGCCGTCCATTCCCGTCCGCCTTGCGGCTCCGGCGCGAACGGCTGCCGCCGAATCAGCAGCGAGATCCGCTCTCCGGCCAGCAGCCCGGCATCCAGCGGCATCGCCGCCAGAACCTCCGGCGCCACCACGCCTTCGAGCAGCCGCCGGTCGCTGCGTTCTTGTTCCCGAAGCTGCTTCAGCAGCCGGGTCAGCACGTCCGTGAGCTGCGCCTGTTCCACCGGTTTCAGCAGATAATCGAACGCCTGCAAGTTCACCGCGCGGCGCGCGTATTCGAAATCGCTGTAGCCGCTGATCAGCACGGTTTGCAGCCGCGGGTTCAAGAGCTTCGCCTGTTCGATCAACCCGAGTCCGTCCAGCTTCGGCATGCGGATATCGGTCAGCAGAATATCCGCATGCTGCGTTTCCAACCGTTCCAGCGCTTCTTGGCCGTTGGACGCGGTAGCCGTCACCTGCACCGGCAGACCGGAAGCTTCGATCAACATGCGGATATTCCGCAGGATCGGTTTGCTGTCTTCCGCGATGATGGCGTGATACATGCCGCTTCGCCCCCTTATCTTATTCGCTGTTCGCCCTGCCAAAATCCTGTTAATAAAAATCTTCCGTCAGCGAAGCGATGATCTGAATCGCCGCTCCGCCGCCGTCGTCCGAATGATTGTACATATTGAAGAACAGCCGGTTCTTATACATCAATTGCAAACGATGCACCGTATTGACGATGCCCATGCGACCAAAACCGGTTTCGTGAGACGGTTCGCCGTCCGCCGTTTCCGCCGTCCGCACCAATCCCAGAATGTCCCGGATCGTGTCTTCGTCGAATCCGTCGCCGTTATCCCGGATTTCCAGCGCCCATAATCCGTTATACAGCTTCACCCGGATCTCGATGCGCCACGGCGTATCCGCTTCTTTGAACGCGTGTTCGATACAGTTTTCCACAAAAGGTTGAATGACCAGTCTCGGCAGGCGAATCTCGTCGAATACCGGATCTTCGTCCATCGTCCACTGCAAATCGTCTTCGTAATTATGCCTCAGCAAAGCCAGATAATCTTTGGCATGTTCCAATTCCTGCGTGAGACTGACATGTTCGTACGGCGAAGACACGATATAACGCAGGCTATCCGAGAGATTTTTGCACATCTCCGATACGACTTCGTTTTTGCCTTCCTGCGACGCGATGCTGATCAGATAGAGCGTGTTGTGAATAAAATGCGGCGCGATCTGCGCTTGCAGCGCGGAGTTGCGCGCGACCGCTTCCTCGTGGACCGCCAGTTTCTCCCGTTCGATCGAGACTTGAAGCCTCTCCAGCATCCCTTGAAACGCTTCGCTGAGCAGCAGCAGTTCGTTGTTCGAAGAAGGCGCTTCCACTTTGGTGTCCATATTGCTGTAATTGATCCGCAGAATCTGGCTGCGCAGCCGGCGGACCGGCAGCAGAAATCCGCGGGCCGAGAAATAAATATAAGCCGCGGAGAACAGGAACAGCGCCGCCATCAGCAGCAGGGACAGATTGGTGATCGAATTGACCGGACCGAGCACCACTTTTTTGGGCGTGATCGTGTACGTCGTCCACCCGGTCGCGTCGGAGCGGTAATACGCGACGTAATCGCCGTTGTCTTTCTGATAAACCTCGCTCGCATTCTCCCCCGTCTCCGCGAACTCCGGCGCTTTGCCGTCACCCGGCGGATTCGACGCATAGATCACCCGCTGCTGCGAATCGAGCACGTACACGTCGCTGTCGGAACTGCCCGCGCTCGCGGAACGTTCCAGCATCTCCTGCTGAAGCTGAATCGCCATATATCCGAAGATCTTGCCGTTCTGATTGATGATCGAACGGATGAAGAACACGCGGTTCGCGTTCGGCCGATACAACGAGTAACCGTTTTCAATCCAGCTCGCGTCATGGCCCAGCCCTTCCAGAAAAGGCAGCAGCGACGAAGGATTGCCGGTCGTGCTGATAAACGTGGTCAGCAGCACGCCGCGCAGATCGTAGATCGCGACGTCTTCGATATCCATGCTCGGCCCGATCGCTTGGAACATGATCTGCCGCAGTTTGCGGCTGCGCGCCAAGCCTTCCACGGTCAGCTTCGAATAATTGCCCGACGGCATCAGCGTAAAAATATCCTGACTCGACAAAATTCGCTGCGAAAGCTGATTCTGCCGATCCACGTACAGATCGAGCTGATCGCCGATCTTCGCCGCGGTCTGCCGCATCTCGCTTTCCGTCGACTCGCGCAGCGGATGCACGACGACCCGGTTGACGTAGACGGCGAAACTGCCCATCACGATAAGCAAAAGCAAGGCGAAGGCTAAAAGAAATTTGGTTTGGAGACTGATCTGCCCGCCGTCGATTTTGAATTTTTGGAGCAAAGGCACCTTTCGTCCTCCCGGAGATTTGATGCTCCTACTGTACAGCGAAATGTCGAAATCGACAAGGGAACGGGGGCGGGGCGGGGAAAAAACGACATTTGCGTATGAGGGCGGGAAGGCTTAAGAGAGCAAGATTTAAAGGCGGAAGGAACGGGACGGTGTCCGTTCCTTGCAAGCGGGGGCTCGGACGTTGTCGAGCCGGGGCTTGGTTTTTTGATTTTTTAGAGAGCGTTTAGGTATAAACGCCGGACAGATAGCCCAATGCGTCCGTTGTGCTTCGCACACTTTCACGCGTTGGGCGGGTTGCTGTCGCTCGAATGAGTTCTTCACCAAATTCGATCACGGCGTGATCGGATTCGGTGAAGTTCGAGCTTTGTTCAGTATTTTACCCCCTAAAAGTAAATCACAGACATGTATCTTCTCTTCTCCACTCTCTATAATCTAAAAATGTAAACGGATTCAATCGTGCAGCAAATTCGGTCCGGTCTACCGCGAATGAAGCGGGCGATCTTACCGTTCGAACATCAACCGAGGGGGCGAAGGTATGAGACACAAAACGAAAAAAATCGCGACGGGCATTATGGGAGGACTGCTGGCGGTCTCGCTGGCGGCTTGCGGAGGAGGAAACGCTTCGACCGGAAGTTCGGCGGCTTCGGGCGGCGCTGCGAGCACCGGAAGTTCCGGCGGCAAAGGAACGACGATCGAGCTGGCGATCTCCAAAAGTTCGCAGGATTCCATCTTCGTTCAGCAGAGCCTGCTGGACGCGTTCGAAAAAGAATCGGGCATCAAAGTCAATCTGCAGTTGCTGCCTGCGGAGCAGACGGCGACGGTGCTGCAAACGAAGCTCGCGGTCGACGAGACGCCGGATATCGTGCAGTACAATCTGGCCAGCGCGACGACGGACCTCAATCTGGAACGCAACTTCGAGATTCTGGATAACGAAGCGTGGGCCAGCCGCCTGCTGAACAAAGACGTGCTGTCCGCTTACGGCCATATCTACAGCTTCCAGCTCAGCCAAGATACCGGCATGCAGGGCGTCGTGTACAACAAAGACCTTTTCAAAGAGCTGGGGATCGAGATCCCGACCGACTTCGACGAATTCCTCGCGGCCTGCGAGAAGATCAAAGCCGCGGGCATCACGCCGGTATTCATGCCGTTCAAAGACAACTGGGCCGCCAACATCTGGCCGGGCGCGGCGTTCGCCGATTACGCGGACAAGAACGAGCCGACTTTGTTCGAAGACATCAACGCGGGCAAAAAGAAATGGGCGGATATCCCCGCTTTCGCCGATATCCTGCAGCAGCAGTACGAGGTGTACGAGAAAGGCTATACCAACGGCGACATTCTCAGCGACAGCTACGATATGGCCGTCGGCAAATTCCTGAACAAAGAAGTCGCGATGATGTTCATGGGCGATTGGCTGATCCAGAACGTGGCCGACAAAGATCCGAAGATGAATCTGGGGCTGTTCCCGATCCCTTACGCCAAAGACTCGAAGCTCGGCGCAAGCCCGCTCGGCGGCCAACTCTTCATTCCGAAGAAAGCCAAACATATGGCCGAAGCGAAGCAGTTCCTCGATTACGTGGCCCGCAAAGACGTAGCGCAAAAGATCGTCGACGAGCAAAAGTTCGTTTCGAACTTCAACGACGTCAAGACGCCGGAACTGCCGGCTTGGAAACAAGACATCGTGGACAACTACATCACGCCTAAGAAAACGGTGCTGACGGTAGACGCCCATATGCTGGTCGACCGCAGCGAATTGTATCGTCTGCTGCAGGACGAATTCGCCGGCGGCACGGACGCCCAAGGCGTGCTGACCGCTTGGGACGAGAAATTCGCGCAGTTGATGAAAGACAAAGGCGCCGAAGGTTTCTAAGCCGAACCGAACGCCGCAATTACGATTAATCAACGCGTCCGGGAGGGCGGGGATCGGCTTTCCGGTCCCTTTTCCCCGTGCGCGACGGAGTGTGAAGAGATGAAAATATCCAGAAAACTATACTCGTACTATCTGGTTCTGCCTGCTCTGCTGATCTACTGCATCTTCTTCGTCGCACCGGCGGTCGCCGGTTTGTTCTATTCGTTCACGGACTGGCGCCTCGATCGGGTCGGCCTCAAGTTTATCGGTTGGGACAATTTCGAGCGCATTTTTACCGACAAGACGCTGCTGCTCGCGATCAAGAATACGCTGATCTTCGCCGTTGTGACCGTTATCGGCAAAAACCTGCTCGGCCTTGCGCTGGCGATCGGGTTGAACATGCGGCTGAAGACGCGCAACATTCTGCGGGCCGTGTTCTATTCCCCCTCGATTTTGAGCGTGCTGGTCATCAGTATCGTGTTTACTCCGATGCTGCGTTCGGACGGCGCGATCAACCGTATTTTCGAATCGGTCGGCTTGGGCTTTCTGGCGCAAAATTGGCTCACCAATCCGCATGTGGTCATCTGGACGGTCGCCGCGATCGCGATCTGGCAGCATGCCGGTTTTCAGATGGCGATTTATCTTGCGGGGCTGCAATCCATTTCCAAAGACTATTACGAAGCCGCGACCATCGACGGAGCCGGCGCATGGACCAGCTTCCGCAGCATTACGCTGCCGCTGCTGCTTCCGGCGCTGAATATCAATTTGATGCTGACGTTGATCGGCGGGCTGAAAGTCTTCTCCGAAGTGTTCGTGCTCACCGGCGGCGGACCGGGTAACGCTTCGCAGGTCGTCGGCACGATCATCCTGCGTTCGTTCGGCGAAGGAAGCTGGGGTCTCGGCACCGCGGTCAATACGCTGCTGTTCGCGGCCGTGACCGTGATCGCGATTCCGCTGCTGATCTTCATGCGCCGCAAGGAGGTATCCGAACAATGAGTTATACCCGCAAAATGGCCTGGCGCAATTACCTCGTCGAAGGCTTTCTGATTCTGGCTTCGCTGATCATCATCCTGCCGATGCTGATCATGATCTTCGGCAGCTTCATGGACAGCGTGCAGGTCATGAAGTTCTCGCTGCGTCTGCCGACCGAATGGCATTTCTCCAACTACGTCACCGTGTTCCGGGAAGGCGGGCTGGCCCGCGCGTTCTGGAACGGAATCTTGATCACCGGCGTCTCCTGCACGCTGAACATTTTCACTTCGTCCGCCGCCGCGTTTATTTTGACCCGGCGCGAGACGAAAGTCTCGAACTTCCTCTACATGTTCTTCTTCATGGGCCTGATCGCGCCGATGTCGACGATCACCACGATTCGCGTCGTGCAGTGGCTCGGTTTCTACGGCAGCATCTCCAGCGTCATCTTGATCTACGCGTCGCTCAACACGGCGTTCAGCGTTTTCTTGTACAGCGGATTTATCCGTTCGATTCCGAAATCGCTCGACGAAGTGGCTTTTCTGGAAGGCGCGGGCACGGTGACCGTCTTCCTGCGGATCATCACGCCGCTGATCCTGCCGGTCAACGCGACGGTCGCGATCATGGTGTTCATGTCCGTCTGGAACGATATCACGATTCCGCTGTATTTCTTGACCGACAGCTCCGATTGGACGATGCCGCTGTCCGTCTATAATTTCTACGGCAAGTTCAGCCGCGACTGGAACCTGATCTTCGCCGATCTGGTGCTGACTTCGCTGCCGGTATTCATTCTGTATCTGTTCTGCCAGAAGTATATCGTCAGCGGTCTGACGGCCGGAGCGGTCAAAGGCTGACGACGCGTGACGAACGGGCTGCGGCAGAATCGACATCCGGTTTATCCGGCACGACAAAATCCGCGGTAAACAGAAAACGGACTTCCGGATTGCCCGGGAGTCCGTTTATTCGGCATTCTGCCGATAATAGGCTGACCGAACATTCGGTCAACTCGCTGGATAGCGTGGATCTGCTTGCGATTAAGGCTTGACGCTCTTTTTGAAATAATATTCCGCCCGTTCCAATACGAATTGGTACTGATAGTTGAGCTCTTCGGAAGAATCGGCGTTCTTCAGCACGCGTTTGGCTTCATTGATTGCTCGGTTTAGGGTGCCGAATGAAGAAGCCGGATATTGACCGGACGCCGTTCCGCGCGGAGCGGTATCGGCGAGCTTTTGCAGGCGGGCAATCTGGCCGGCCAACTCGGCCGAGCTCATGATCGCGTAACGGTCGTTTTGCACATCGTTCAGCGCCGCGCTGTAGACGGCTTTTTCATAAGGCCCGTTGTTCAGAAGAGCCTGCATGAAAGCGACCGAACGGTCGAAGTTCGCTTTCCGATCGGTCACGTCAATCCCTAATTGCTGAAGCTGCGCGAGAGACGGCAGGATATTCTGCTGATTATCGCTTAACGAGCTGCTATAGAAATCCAGATTGAAGTTCGACAGACGCGACAGTTTGGCGAGTCTCAATTCATAATATTGATAAGCTTTGGCCGCTTCGGCATGGCTGTCGCCCATCGTTGCCATCAGATCATACGTTTCGTCGATCAGGTTCACGACGCCTTGTTCCCAAGGGCTCAACTCGGCGGGATCGGAAGAATGAATGGCTCTGCCGTCGCGTCCGAGAATCTGCTGAACGTCTTGTTTGTCATGCACGTAACGATACGCGTAATCCTCCCACGCTTTCTCGATCTTCTGACGAGCCGCAAACAACTGGGCGGAGTTCGGATCCGGATTAGACACGACATCCATCGCTTGGTTTTGAGCGGCTTCCACCGCCCAATATTCCATATGGTCCGACGTCTGGGCAAAGCGGTTCTGCGAAGTGATCGAAGCGCCCACCAGATAAATCAGTTCCATCTTCGCCGGATCGCTCACGTTCGGAGCGGTCGTCGCAGCCGCCGTATATTCTTCGGCCTGTACAGAAGATGCGAAAGGCAAAGTCGATGCCCCCGTGCCCAATACCACAACCGAAGCCAATACGGCAGCCGGCAGCTTCTTCCATGACTTGCGTCCTGCTTGCGTCATATCCAAATTCCTCCCTATGTATGGTGTAAGCGTATTAAGCCCCCCCACTCATTACACAA
Source organism: Saccharibacillus sp. O23 (assembly GCF_002205895.1). GTDB lineage: Bacteria > Bacillota > Bacilli > Paenibacillales > Paenibacillaceae > Saccharibacillus. The sequence continues at coordinate 87,372 of NZ_NJDE01000014.1, read as the reverse complement.
TCTAGAGAAATTGGAAACTCCGACATGTTCCTAAATCATACAGAAAGTGAAGATCGAAAGCGCCGTCGATACGATCGTCATCACCGCCAGAGGACGCAGCGCGCGGGTACGCAGATCGCGAAGGTTCACGTTCAGGCCGAGACCGACCATCGCCGCCGTCAGCAGCCAAGTCGTCAGCGTTCCGGCTTGGGCGAGCCATCCGTCGACCGCAGGAATCGAATGCCCCGAAAGAAAGCTCCCCAACAGGCTCATCAGCAGAAATCCGACCAGAAACCACGGGAACGGCGCGGCACTCGCTTTCGACTTTTCCGCAGACTCCGATCCGTTCGCCGAAATCGGTCCGTTCGCGTCGTCTAATCTTCGCGCGGAGGCCGCACGATTTTTTCGCTTCATTATAAACAAGAAGATTAAGCTCACCGGCAGCAGCAGAAACACGCGTCCCAGCTTCGCCAACAGCGCTATCGCCAGTCCGTCCGCGCCTCCCGCCGTTCCGGCCAACGCGACATGCGCCACTTCATGCAGACTCATGCCGGTCCACGCGCCGTATTGCAGATCGCTCAGCGGCAGCAGCGGCCGAAGCAGCGTATATCCGATCGCCCAGATCGTACCGAGCAGCGCGATCATGCCCACGCCCGCCGCCGTATCTTCTTCTTTTGCATCCACGATCGGCGCGATCGCCGCTACCGCCGCCGCTCCGCAGATCCCGGTGCCGATCCCGAGCAGCAGCGACAGATCGCGGTCCGCTTTCATCAGCCGGGCCAGCAGCAGCGTCAGGCCGATCGCGAAGCCGATGACCAGCGCGTCTTTGGCCAGCAGCCCCAACCCTTCGCCCAATACGAGTCCGATATTCAGCTTCAGCCCGTACAGCACGATCGCCAGACGCAGCAGACGTTGGGACGAGAACACGATGCCGCTTCGCAGCGCCTGCGGATATCCGAAGAAGTGTCGGTAGGCCACCGCCAACAGAATCGCGCACGCCATCTGTCCGATCCGGTCGAAGCCGGGAATCCTGGCCCATCCGTAACCGAGCAGCGCGATCGCGAACGTAAACAATACGCCGAGCGCTAACGGAAGAACGCGCCCTCCTTTGCCTTTGAAGTTATAGAAAGAAAATCGATTCGTCGTCGGACTTCTTTTCGTTTCGATCTCTGTGGTCGTCATGCTACCGCCTCCTGCCTTTATCCTATATTCAGGCTGTATATAAGTGAAATACCGAATTATAATGATCATCATAAGCAAACTTATATACCTGACATGATTTCGCTTCAAGAAAGGGGAGGTCCGGATGGATCAACAGCTTCGAGTTTTCGTAACGGTCGCGGAAAAAGGACATTTTTCCCGAGCCGCCGCGCTGCTCTATATGAGCCAGCCTGCCGTCAGCCAGCATGTCCGCGCATTGGAGCAATCGCTCGGCGTGCAGCTGTTGGAACGCGGAAACAAACAAGTGCGCATGACGCGCGCGGGCGAGATCGTCTATGCGCATGCCCGGGAAATTCTCGGTTCGTATGCCAGAATGCAGAAGTTGGTCGACGATCTCAGCAGGCATGCCGGAGGGCCGCTGGCGATCGGAGCGAGTTATACGTTCGGCGAATATATTTTGCCTCGGGTCGTCGCGGCGCTGAGACAGGAATATCCCGATATCGCGCCTGCCGCGACGATCGGGAATACGTCGGCAATCGCGGACAAAGTGCGCAGCGGAGAGTTGGATGTCGGCATCGTCGAAGGCCATCCCCGCGACATGAAAGAACTGCATGCGGAAGAATTGGCGGAAGATCGGATGGTGCTGGTGGCCGCTCCGGATCATCCGCTCGTCCGGATTGCTGCTGAACGGCAGGGCAAATGGACTAATCCGCCAAGCGATCCGGACGAGATTCGATCTCGAGAAGACTTGAAGCAGCTGAACCGCCTGAACGGTTTGCCGCAGCCGATCCCGACCGTGCCGGAAGCGTTAAGCCCTTATGCTTGGGTTCTGCGCGAATCGGGTTCGGGAACCCGCGAAGCCGCGGACGACGCGCTGGATCGGCTCGGCGTCGTCCCTGCGGAAATCTTGGTGTTCAGCAGCACGCAGGCGGTCAAAGAAGCGGTGATCGCCGGTCTCGGCATCAGCTTATTGTCCCATTGGGCGATCCGGCGCGAACTGCACAGCGGCGAGCTGCGCCTGATCGAGATTCCGGGCCTGCCGCATGTGCGGCAGTTCTCGCTGGTAACCGCTTCGTCTTTTCGCACGCGGGCCGTGGACGTGTTTATCGAACTGCTGCGGGAACGGCGCGAGTTGACGGGATTGGACGTTTGAGTATTGAGAAATAGAAAAAAGGCGTTCTTCCTTGTGTAAGGAAAACGCCTCTTTTGAATGAGCTGCGGATACGGTTCAGATCGTGATCGCAAAAATGCGGCTGCCTTTGAGCCTACGCCCGGCGAAGCAGCGACATCGCGCTTTTGGCTTCGAGCAGGAAAACGAGTTCTTCCTGCTGCTCCGGTTCGGGCTGTTCGGCTGCCGCTTCCGCAGGCAGCCGCAGCGCGATTCGGCGGTCTTCGTCGCCGTCGTTGAACAGCACGACGGCAAGCGAGCCGTCCGGGTTGAGGAACGCGGCGGAGCGGATCTCCCGCTCCGCGCCGGCCGAACCGATCCGCACCGCGCCGGGGCGGATCACTTTGCTGAAGTGGGCCAGCGCGTAGTAGTCGAGCGTATACGTCAGCTCGCCGTCCGATTGGTTGACCTGCACGATGCCTCGGCAGGTGCTTCGTCCGAAGCCCGGCACGGTCGGGCCTTTGTGTTCGTCGAGCGCCATGTTCCACAGAACGAACGATTGGCTGTCGTTTCGCAGAATCTCGATGCCGGTCCGCATCACGTTCGAGAACGCCTGCTCGAACGGCGGAATCCAATCGCCGCCGGAACCTTCGGTAAAATGTACTTCTTTGCCGGGGAATGCCCGCCGGACTTCCGACTGTGCGGCAGGTTCGCCGCCGTACCAGTGCCATGCGACGCCGTCCACGGCGTCTCCGGCTCCTTCCAGCACTTCGAGCGGATAATCCGGCCGGTCCCAGTTGTGATCGTAACAGAGAATCTTCGTGTCGATGCCCGCCCGCACGAACGCGGGCTTGAGATGATCGCGGACGAACACCGTCTGCACGTCCGCCGGCATGAGCATGCTCGGGTAATGCAGCGGCTCGTAGAGCGCTTCGTTCTGCGGCGTCACCGCATAGATCGGCAGGCCGTGCTCGCCGTAAGCCTGCACGTAGCGGACGAAATAGTCCGCATAAGCTTCGTAATATTCGGGCTTCAGCCGCCCGCCCAACATCGAGCCGCCGGTCTTCATCCAGCCCGGCGCGCTCCACGGCGACGCCATGAGCTTGACGTCGGGATTCAGCTCCATCGCCCGCTTGAGCAGCGGGATGATGTCGGCTTCTTCATGCGCGATCGAGAACCGCGCAAGTTCGGGATCCGCCTCGCCTTCCGGCAGATCGTCGTAGCTGTAGATGCTGCGCGCATAATCGGACGCGCCCATCGGATTCCGGAGCACGGACAATCCGATGCCTCGCTCCGGATCGAACAGCTTGACCATCGCTTCCTCGCGCTTCGCTTCGTCCAGCACTTGATGCATCAGATAAGCCGACGAATCGGTAAACGAAGCGCCGAATCCGTCCATGATCTGCCCGCGTTCGCTCGCGTCCAACGCGACTTCCGCGATTCCGGTCTGCGGCGAAGTCTTCTCAAGCTCCGTGACCGGTCCGGCCGTCAGCGCCTCCATGCCGACTTCTTGAAATAATTCGTGTTCGCCCCGCGACCGGTAAATCGTCCATTCCGGCTTGGTTGTGGCCATGTCGCATCCCTCCTTATTCGGCAATGAAGCGGGAACCGGCGGCAAGTCGTGCCTGCCGGTTCCCTGCTTATTATTTCAATCCGAGCTTTTCTTTGTTCGCCGCCATCTTCTCGTCGCGAATCTTATCGATGTCCGCCGAACCGTTTTGTTCGAGGAAAGCTTTGTATTCGTTCAGTACGGCATCGAACGCCGCGTCGTCTTTGGCGCGGATCAAGCTGACCAGCGTCGTGTTCCATTTGGTGTTGATCGCGGTAAGCGAACGGGCCTGCGGCGTGCCTTGATCCGGATTGATGTTTTCCAGAATGAAGTGAGGCACCAGTTTGCCTTTGCCCCATTCCTGCATCTGTTTGATCGATTCCGGGAACGCGTCGTCGCTCAGCGCTTTGTGTTTGTCGTGACCGAAGAACATGAACTCGCCCATCCGGTAATCTTTTTTGTAACGGTCGGCATCCGTCTGTTGGAGTTTCTTGATCTCCGGCAGCAGTTCGATCTTGCCTTCCGCGTTCTTCTTGTACGTCTCGCCTTCGATGCCGTAGTTCATCAGCAGTTGGCCCGGTTCGTCCAGCAGGTACGTGTAGATCTGGATCGCTTTGGCCGGATCTTTGACTTTTTTCGTGACGTAAGTGACCATCCAACCGGTGATGCCGGACTGGTTCAGCGTCGGCTTATTGCCGACCGTGCTCTGCGGGCCGTCGATCGCCATATAGGCTTGGTCCGGGTGCGCGTTCATGAAGATCTGAAGGTTGCCGCTCTGCTGCGGCGTGCCGTCGAGCAGCATCGTGGCGTATTTGCCGGATTTGACCTTTTCTTCGAACGCCGTCCCGTCGTCCGCGAAGCTGTCGTCGCTCAAATCGCCGGCGCGGTAAGCTTGGTTCAGCGTTTTCAGCCAGGCCATATAATCTTCGTCCAGATTGCGGTTATAGAACTTTCCGTCTTCCGTCTGAAGCGGTACGCCGAGGAAATCTTGAAGCGTGTCGCCCAGCGAGCCGGTACCTTCGCCGATCGAGTTGAAGCCGAACGGAACCAGATTCGGATATTTCTGTTTGATCTCCTGCATGACGCTCAGGAACTGCTCCGGCGTGCCGATCTCCGGACTGCCGAGCGCTTCGTAGACGTCTTTGCGGATCACGAAAGCCGTCTTGGCCGGGATCGCGCCGCTGTCGTAATCCGCCTGCGTGTTGGAATAGTTCGGATACCCGTAGGTTTTGCCGTCTTTGAGCTGGAACCAGTTCAACGTATCCTGCGCCGCGACTTTGTTGAAATACGGATCGTACTGCTCGGCCAGATCGTTCAGCGGAAGCGCCCAAGTGGCGGCTTTCTGCGCGACGGCGGAGTTGGCGTCGAACACGGTGATCATATCCGGCATATCGCCGCCCGCGAAGAACGTGTTCAGCTTCGTGTCGTCGCCGGTGATGAACTTGATATCGATATTGAGGTCTTCCTTGATCTTCTTCGTAACCAGATCTTTGCCGAAATCGGTGTTCCACCAATCCGCGTTGACGTACCATGTCAGCTGGGTCGGTTCTTCTTTTTTGTCCGACTTCCACGCCGGGGTCTCCGGATCGAGCGCGTAACGGCCTTCGAGCGATACTTTCGCCGTTTTGCCGCTATCGGAGCCGCCTCCGCAGCCGGTCAGCAGCAGCGCCGTCGTCAATACCGCCGCTCCGAACTTGAACGCGCTTTTTCTTAAAACGTTTTTATTTTGGCCCATACGATGTACCCCCGTGTATTCGAAATGGATGAACCTTATGTGTGAAGAAGCTTGTGCTCAGCGAATATAAATTGCGGACTGCCGTTACTCTTTGACCGCGCCCAGCATCATGCCGGAGATGAAATACCGCTGAAGCAGCGGGTAGATGACCAGAATCGGAAGCGTCGTAATGACGATGGTCGCGAGCTGAACGCCTTTGGTCGTCGTCTCGATTACCACAGAACCGCCGATATTTTGCATCGATTGGGTCTGGGACTGCACGATAATGTCGTAGAGCATCATCTGAAGCGGATATAACGATTGATCGGTGATATACAGCTTGGTCGTCATGAAGTCGTTCCACTGTCCCACGCCGTTGAACAGCGCGATCGTCGCCAATGCCGGCATCGACAGCGGGATAAACAAACTCAAGAAAATGCGCCAGTCGCCCGCTCCGTCGATCTTCGCCGATTCTTCCAGCGCGTCGGGAACGTTGCGGAAAAAGTTCATAAGGATCACGACGTCGTAATAGCTGAACAGCGCGGGAATGATATACACCCAGAAGCTGTTGAGCAGGCCCAGCGATTTGATCAGCAGGTACGTCGGGATCATGCCGCCGGAGAAAAACATCGTAATGACGCCCATCGCCACGTACAGTTTGCGTCCCCGCAGATTCTTTTTGCTCAGGCCGTAAGCGACCATCGCGCAGAAGAACACGTGGGTGACGACGCCGAGGCCCGTTTTGGATACGGAGATGAAGAACGCCTGCCAGATGCTCGCGTCGCGGAACACCGCCCGGTAATTCTCCAGCGACAGTTCGGTCGGCCAGAACACGAAACCGCCTTCGGCCAGCGCCTGTCCGGAACTGAACGACGAGACGAGCACGTTCCACAACGGAACGAGAATCGCCACCGCGAACAGCAGCAGCAGCGTCATGTTGACCGTATCGAAGAACCGGCTGTCCCTATCCCCTTTCATCGATCTCGGCTTTGCCAGTATTGCCATGTCCGGTTCCTCCTTACAGCACGGATTGATTGTCGTTCAGTTTGCTCGTGACTTTGTTCGCGGTGATCAACAGAATGACGGAAACGATCGAGACGCCCAGCCCGACGGCCGTCGCGTACGAGAAATCGCCTTGCGCGAGACCCATGCGGTAGACGTACGAGTTGATGACTTCGGCTTTTTCCCGGTTCTGCGAGTTCATGAGCACCAACGTCTGATCGAGATTGGAACCGAACAGGCCGCTGATCGTCAAGATCAGGTTCAAGCTGATGATCATCTTCATATTGGGCAGCGTAATATGCCAGATCTGCCGCAGCCGGCTCGCGCCGTCGATCTTGGCCGCTTCGTAATACGTCGGATCGATCTTCGCCATAATCGCCAGATACAAGATCGTGCCCCAGCCGGCTTCTTTCCAGATATCCGACAGCGTCGCGATCCACCAGTATTTGCTGGCGTCGAGCAGGATGTTCTGCGCCTGCGAGATCAGCCCGAGGTCCAGCAGCAGTTGGTTGAATAATCCCGTCGTCGCGAACCAAGTGATCATCATGCCGCCGAGCACGATCCAAGACAGGAAGTGCGGAAGGTAAGAGACGGTCTGCACGAATTTCTTGAAGCGGCTGTAGCGGACTTCGTAGATCATGACGCCGAGGATAATCGGCAGCACAAATCCGATCGCCAGCTTCAGGAAGCTGATCGCGAGCGTATTGACGACGGAATCCCAGAAGTACCGGTCCGACAAAATGATCTTGAAGTTGTCGAGTCCCACCCACGGCGCGCTGTCTAACGTATCGATGACGGTGTAGCTCTTGAACGCGATCGTCAGCCCGTAGATCGGCACGAAGCTGAATACGATCATGAACAATATGCCGGGCAGGACCATGCTTTGCAGTTCCCACTGACGGAAATAGTCGACGGTAAAGTTCTTGATTCGCTGTCCGATCGACGGTTTGCCGCTTCCGCTCGAAGGCCGACCGGACGAGGTCAGCGCGGATTTAGCCATTGGATATGCCCCTTTCTTTCGTTGAGTTGCCGCTCTTTTTACTTAAAACGTTTTTATTAAACGGCAAAAAAATTTGTGCTGCGTTTTGCGAGCGTTTACATCAAGAAGCTAAAAAACGGCGGATCGTAAGGTGTTTACGCGGCTGCTTCGAAACGCGATCACGTATACACCTTAGTCAGGCTGAGCCTTCAGCCTTGATCCGCATGATCCGGCGGGACGTGGCTCGATCCGCGAACGATCAATTCCCCCGTCAACGTCTGACTTTGCCCGGTTTCTTTGCCTTGAATCATTCTTACGAGGTGGTCGACGGTCAGAATCGCCTGCCGGGCGATCGGATTGCGAACCGTCGTCAGCGGCGGCGAGAAATAACGCGCGATATCCACATCGTCGAACCCTACGACGCTGACGTCGCCGGGAACCTCGTAACCGTGCGCTTTCAGCGCTTCGATACAGCCCATCGCGCTCAAATCGTTGCCGGCGAGAAAAGCGCTCGGCAGCTTGTGCCCGTGCACGCGAATAAACGCTTTGATCGCATTGAACGTGCTGTCTTCCTCGAAGTACCCTTGAATAATGTAATCTTCGTCGAGCGGCAGGCCGTATTCGCGCAGCGCGGCCAGATACCCTTCCCTCCGCTGCACGCTGTCGAACATCGTGTCCACGCCGGAGATATACGCGATCCGCTTATGCCCGAGTCCGATCAAGTATTTGGCCGCTTCGTAGCCCGCCGTATACGAGTCGAACGTGACGCTGCCCATCGTGTCGTTACTGAATTCCCGGTCGAGAAACACGGTTTTGATCTTGTCTTTCTCCATAACGTCGATATCGTGTTCGTCGATCTTCAGCTCTTCGTAGATAATGACCCCGTCGACGCGCCGACCGAGGATATTGCTCATGATCACCTGCTTGTCTTTCGTCACGAATACGTTCAGCCCATATCCGTGGCGTTCGCATTGTCTCGACATCGTCTCGATCAGCTTATAGAAATAAGGACCGGATACGCTTGTCGTGAAAAAGCCCAGCATCATGGTCTTGCCCGATTTGAGCATCTTGCCGTTGAGGTTCGGCACGTAATTCAGCCGTTCCGCCACCGCCAGCACATGCATCTTCGTCGCCGGGTTCAGCACGTCCACGTCATTGAGCGCGTTCGACACCGTGGAGATCGACACTCCGGCTTCTCTTGCGACATCTCGAATCGTAATTTTGGCCATAATTTTTGTTCCTTTTATAAAAACGTTTTTATATTTTTAAAAATAGCACAGGGTTTATTTTAGAGCAAGAGAAATTTTGGGGAAATGAAAAAAAGACTTCGCGGGAGGCGAAGTCTCAGGTTGTCGGTAAAGTAAGGTTAGCCGGGAAAACGGGCTGACTTTATCGTTTACTACAAGGTATTAGTTACTAAACAACGCTTCTCCGACAAGCTTGGCCGCTCGGTCCGTGCTTAATTCGCCCAGCCCCAGCATTTGCTTGATCTGTCCCGAGAAGCTCACTCCGCGATTGGACAACACGACGAAGCCGGATTGCAGATCGCGGTTAAACGCCATAAAGCTGCTGAAGCCGTAAGTCGCGCCGTTATGCCAATGGGTCACCGTGCCGTCTTTGCGCATGGAACGCATCCACGCGTATCCGATGCCCACGCCTTTGGATGGCGCGACGGAAGCTTGCTCTTTCTGGCATTCCAGAAAAACCGGCTCGAGTTCAGCTGCGTCCGAATGCTGTCCGAGCTGCGCTTCCGCATACGTCAACATGTCTTCGATCGTCGAACGAACGGCTCCCGCTCCGGCCATCGCGGAAGTAAAATCCCAATGCGGCATGGAGCGACCGCCCGGAGCGTAGCCGGGAAGCAGCTCGGAAGATGGCGAAACGGAGGTGCCCGACGAAGCCGGATTGCCTGCGGTATTGAAACTTCTCGCCTTTCCCTTTTCCGTCTGCACCCGCAAGGTCGCGCCTCCCGAGACTTTTTCGACGATCTCGTGCTGTACGTGTTCCGTTTCCGCTTTGTTTGCTGTCGCATCGGTTTCGTTCAGGATCGCCATCACGCTTGCGGACATGCCTAGCCGAGTAAAAAGTTCCTGATGCAGCGCCGCAGATGCCGGTACGCCGGAAGCCCGGCTGAGCGCCCATCCCAGCAAACCGTATCCGTAATTCGAGTACTCGTGCTTGGCTCCCGAGCGAAGGGTCTCTTCCCGAACGGCTTGCAGCAAATGTTCTTCGGCGTAAGCGGCGTAAGGGTTGGTCTTGTCCTGCTTCATCGACATCAGGATCTGATTCTTCGCGAGCCGAGGTAACCCCGACGTGTGCGTCGCCAACTGCCGCAGGGTGACATTACGGGCGAACTCGCTATCCGCGAGTTCGGGCAGCAGATCGGCCAGCGTATCGGAAGCCTGCCAGAGACCGTCCTGCTCGCCTTTGGCTAAGCGAAAAGCGGTCATCGTCTTGGTGATCGATCCGATCTCGTATTGAGCTTCGTTCGGCGTATTCGTTCGATCGCTTCCTTCATGATTCGGCGTCCAGTAAAAACGTTCGCCTCGCACGATCCAGCCGATCGCGGGCGAATGATTCGGAAGCTGCGCCCAACGGGCGATTTTCTTATGGTCGTTCAGCATTTGTGTGACGGCATCCATCTGCATTCCTCCTTCCCTCGGTTATCCTAAGCATGAAGCGTTCGCTATATTCAACGTTTATTCCGAGGGATTCTTATTTTGATCTTTGCGCGAATTCTGCATGGCTGCGCCGAAAGCGACGCCCATCGCGATGCCGATCGGCAATCCGACGGCAAGATTATGCATCGCGAGTCCGAATAACATTCCGAATGCCGTGCCCAGCGCGATTCCGAGACCGAGTATCGGCTGCGAGCCGTCTTTCTCTCCCGCTCCGCCTCCTGCACCTTCGTTTCCGCTTCGATTGTTGCGAGGGTCTTCGTTCATTTTCGGTTCCTCCTTCGCTAGTGATTGGATCAACCTATACGAAAGTCATGTCACCTTATTGTTTATCATAAAGACCCCGGGGGTGTTTTGCAATTTTGGCAGAGGGAAGTGCGTCGGCGTGTGGGGGTAAACTGAAGATGAAAAGTGCGAACCCGAAGCTCCCATGAAATCCCCGGGAGGTTCGCACCCCGCGCGGCGTAAAGGATTTGACGTTTTTGATTGTGTTTTTGTCCGGTTTTCAATAGGGTGAATTTGAAGTTCGCACTTTTGAGGGCGTAAAGCCTTGTCCTGTAAGGGCTGAAAGTGGGAGCAGTCGCTCCCTACACGGCTCCAACCCAACAACCATTCCCGCTAACGGAACGACACGACGCTTAGAACACCTTTTTCGACAATCTGGAATTTTAACGGAACGAGGTGACGCTAAGACGCGAAAAACAGAGCAAATTTAGCCGTTTTCTCTAATCATTCGCTTCTAAGCGTCGCTGATTTCCGTTAAGCGCTGATTTCCGCAAAAATGCACCTTCTAACGGTCATACGTTCCGTTAGAACATTCACACTCCTACGCATCGCCCACATTCCCGCAGCACAAAAAGCACCGCCAGACCTCCCGGTCCGTCGGTGCTTTCTCTTTTTTCCACCTGATCTTAACGTCCGAACGTCAGAACCCTTTAATCTTCATCGTCGTCCCGCCCAGCGCCGCCCCGGGGGAACGCTCAAGCTCCAAGGACTGGCCTTCTTTGAACGCGATGTTCTCGCCGCCTTGGAAATGCAGACGCCGATCGATCGAATACGCGGCGATCGAGAACATCAGCTCGAAGGTCTCGCTCGGCGAGCGCTGCGTATTCAGCAGCTCCAGCTCGTCGCCGCCGAAGTCCTGCATGCCGTGCGTATACGCCGATCCGCCCTGCTCGCTGCCGTACAAACCGACGAATACCCACAGATTGATCGGCAGCGTGCCGTCGCCTTTGAGCATATCGGCGCTGGAGAGATACGCGGCCGGGCTGACGAGCATCGGCGCGGAGTAGACGGCCAGCGCGTTCGGCATGCCGCTAAGCAGCGCCGCGACGACGTTCGTCAACAGCTTATGTCCTTCCACGCCGTCTTCGACGTTGATCGCCGTGACGCGGATATGTCCGCCGTAACCTTGAATCGCTTCTTCCGCGTTCGGCCACATCACGTTGTACTTGGCGTTCTGCTCGACCTCGCCGTTCGGCAGCGGTCCGACGGCCGCGTCCGCGACCACCGTCATATCCCGAACATGCACGATGATCCGCGCTTCATGCACGCCTCCGCGCGAATTCGGTTCCCGCTCGCGCAGCGCCTGCGCGAATTGCCCCAGTTCCAATTCGGGAGAACGCAGCAGGATATACCGCGTCAAGACTTTCGTTCCCGGCCGCTGCTGCGGGATATGGGTCCAATCCGGCGGACCGTCCGCTGCCGAACGGTCAGGCTCGGCGTTCCGGTCCGCGCGGTCGGACGCCGGAGCCGTTTGCTCCTGACGCTCCCGATCCGCCTGCACGCTGCGCGTTTCTTCGCGTTCTTGCTCGTTTTTGTCCTTTTTTCCGAACCATTTTGTCAAAAAGCTCATCGTTGTCGGCCCCTTCCTTATTCCGTCGGCGGCTCGTCTTCTCCGATCCAAGCCGGAAAGCCGCCTTTAAATACGCCGCTTCCGATTCATGCCTCGACGTTCGCCCGCTCGAACCGCGGCAATCGTCGATCGCACTCCCGAACAGCCGCGTACCGGTTTACAGAATCCGCCGGCGCATCCCGTAGACTTCGCGCTACAGCAGTTCGCCCATGTAATAACGGATCTGGCGTCTCCACCATATCCAATCGTGATCCGCGTCGTAGCCCCAGAAGTCCACGCGCGCCGGCACGACTTTATTGTACAACACTTCGCGCAGTCGTGCCGTCTCCTCGCGCATCTCGTCTTCCCACGCGCCTTGACCGCAGCAGACGATGATCCGGCTGCGCCGATACTGCTCCAAGATTCCGTCGTCGTTTAAGCCCGGCAGATAATCGAGCGGCGAGTTGTAATAGACCGCGCCGTCCCGATAACCTCCGAAGAAATGGTTCACCGAATAGACCCCGCTGAGCGCGAGCAGCGAATCGAAGAACTCCGGATGCCTGAAAAAGAAATTCCCGCTGTAGTAAGCGCCCATCGAGCACCCGCTGATCAGAATCTTCTGCTCGTCTTCGCCGTTATTGTGCTTGCTTTCCCACAAAATCTTCGGAATCAGCTCGTTTACGATGTATGCATTGTACTGCTCGTGCCGACCGATCCGGTCTTGGATGTTCCAATGCGGCGAGAAAAAGGTCTCTTCGTCGAGCGTATCGCAAGCCCATACCTGCAATTTGCCCGCGTCGATCCATTCCGCCAGCTCGTCGATCATGCCGGAGTCTTCATATTGATAGAAGCGTCCGAGCGACGTCGGGAACACCAGCATCGGTTTGCCCCGGTCGCCGTACACTTTATATTCCATGTCCCGGCCGAGCGCCGGACTGTATTCTTTTCGATATTGCACCGTTACCATGCCGCAGTCCCGCCTCTCGCCCTTATTTTACCATTCCGCTTGAATATAATCCGCGATCTCCCGTACCCGTTCGAGCGAATCCGTCCGGAACTGATACGCCCGATTGCCGCTGGCCCGGCTGAACACCGCTTCGATCTCGTCGTAACGCACGATCGCGTCGCCCCATGCATGCAGAATCTCTTCATGGCCGTGGCGATAATGTTTGCGGTCTTTGCGGCTGGCGTACCCCGTATAATAATGGCCTTCCGGAGGTTCGCCGCTGCCGCCGTGCACGACCGTTTTCGCCCAGAGCGAATACACGTCCACGTCGTAGGCGTAGTTGATCGCGTCCGTCATCCAAGCGCCGGGCGGCCGCATATTGACTTCGAGCGCGATCAGGCGGCCGTCTTTGTTCGATTTGAACAGCTCGATATGGAAGAAACGCTCCCGGATGCCGAACGCTTCGAGAATGCTTCGTCCCGCCCGCTCCACGTCCGGATCGACGTTTTTGAGGCAGAAGTAGCGCAGATGGTCGTCGTCGCTGACGACTTTCATGATGCTCTGCTCGAAACGGTGGCTGGCTTGAAAACGCACCACGCCTTCGTGATCGATGATTCCGTCGTAGGTCAGAATGATGCCGTCGATAAATTCTTCCATAATAAACTCGGTATCCGCCGGCTTCGTATGCAGGAAATAATCCAGCTCGCCCTGATCGCTCAGTTTGTACGTGTGGCTGGCGCCCGATCCCAGATCCGGTTTGACCACTACGGGGAAGCCGTTCTCCGCCACGAAGGCCGCTGCGCTTTCATGATCCGGATTTTTGAGAAAACGTACCGTATCCACGCCGCTCTGGCGGAAAAAGGCTTTCATCTTCGATTTCTGTTTAAGGTTATCGACAAAGTCGGCTTTGGTTCCGTCGATATTGAAGTCCGTGCGCATGCGCGCGTCGCTCTCGAGCCAGTATTCGTTCATGGACTCGAAACGGTCGATCTTGCCGTATTTATGCGTGAAGAATCCGACCGCGCGAAGAGTCTCGTCTTCGCTTTCCATGTTCTCGACGCGGTAGTGTTCCGTTAGTGCCGCTTGAAGCCGGGGAGGCAGACTGTCGTACGAAGCGTCGCCGATGCCGAGCACCGTCGCGCCTTCTTCGTGCAGCCGAATCGCGAACTCGCCGCTGCTGCCGGGAAAATGGGGAGAGAAAAACACAAAATTCATAACCGGACCGCCTCCATCGCAAGATTGTACCTAATTTATCAGCCAACCGAAGTTTCGTCAATTTGCAATCGCGTTTCTTATGTAAAAACGCCGCCGGACAACCGCCCGGCGGCGAAGTTCGTCGGCCCTCGGGCCGACCTGAAGCGGGGATTCCCGGGCGCGTCGGCTACTCTCGCCTTCCCGCCCGATCCAGCCCGGTTTTACAATCTTTACAGCTCTTTCTCCAAGCGGATCAGCGACTTGACGTTCGCCGCGTGCCGCGTCAACTTGCGATCCGCGATCCGCAGCATCGCTTCGTTGTCGCCCGCGACGTTGAACGTCAGATAAGCGTAACGCTCCGGCAATCCGAAACGGCGCAAGATCTCCGCCAGCAGCGCGAACCCGCCGCCCGGCAGGCGAAGCTCCGGACGCGCGTACATCGTCCGAACCAGCAGCAGGTTCGACGCCGTTTCCTGAACGCTCGCCCATCCGGCGACTTGTCCGCCGAGCTTCAGCAGCAGGCTGAATTCGACGTGCAGCCGCCGCTCTTCGCGGAACGGATCAAGATCCGAAGGAACGCCGGACATGAGCAGCTCGGCGACCTGCCGGCGCTCGTCGACGCCGGCGGAAAGCAGCGGAATAAGTGCCGCCCTCTCCGGCAGGCGAAGCCGATCGAACCAGCCTTCGTTTGCGACGCCGGACGTGCGGAGGGTGTACGTCCGGCGGCGAAGCGTATCGCCGCCGTAACCGCGTTTGCGCAGAAAATCCATTTCCGGCGACGGGCCGCCGCGGCGAACCGTCACGTCGATCCGGCTTCTGCGGCAGCCGGCATCGAGCAGCCGGCGTTCGGCTTCCAGCAGCAGCCGGCTGCCCACGCCGAGATTGCGGAACAGTTCGGGCGTATGCAGCGCTTCGATCCGGCCGATTCCGGTAGAACAGTCCGGAACGACCAGCGCCAGCCCTGCGAACAAACCGTCCAGATCGGCTTCAAGCCCGGCCGATTCAGACGGCAGCGGCCCGCGCGAAGCCGGCAGGATCGCTCGGAAGCGCTCGTCGGACGCCGGCAGCGATCGGATCGTGATCACGATAGGTTCCCTCCGTTTTTGTGCAATGCCGTTTCGCGCATCATCAGGCCTGCCTTAACGGATCGAATCGCTTTTTTCGTCGTAGACCAACTGCTGGGTGTCGGCGCCGCCGGAACTCGCGTCCGCGTTTTTGTCGTCTTCTCCGCCGTTGGCCAAGATATAGAGATAGTTGCTGATATTCAGGTTGGAACGCGCCGTATCCAACGCCTCCTGCTTCGTACCGAGCGGATCTTTCTGATAAGCTTGCAGCGCCGCTTTGGCCGCCTCCAGATCGCGGAGCACGTTCTCTTTAGTATGCCGGGTATCCGCGTATTGAATCAGCGCTTTCTCCGATTGGGCGATTTCCGCGATCAGATCGGCGGTATTCCAAGCGACGATATTCGCGTACAGGCTGTTGACGACAGCGTCCAGCTCGTTGACCTTCGAGGATTGATCCGGCAGTTCGACGAACGGATCGGTGTTCAAGGCGGACAGTTCGCGGAATTTGGCTTGATACGCTTCATACAAAGACGATTCCGCTTGTCTCGGTCCGGCTCCCGGCGTTACGGGGCCGTAATCGGCCTGATACTGCGCCAGACGGCGAGTCAGAAGCGTATAATTCTTCGACGCGCGCAGCGTCGCCGTCTCCGCAGTCAGCGTATTGACGGCTTGATTCAGCGTCTGCTGGGTCGCGGCCGGATCAGCAAGCGTGGATCGAGCCGTTCGAATCGCCGCCTGCGCTTTTTTCACGTTAAGCTGCGGATAAGTGCCGATCGCGTCCGAATTGCCGGCAGCCTCCGTCAGCGCGAGCTCCGCGTCGGCGATCGCCGCATTCAGCGCGGTCGAATCGGCCGGAACCGACGGTTCGGAAGGCATGCTCGGCGCCGGCGGATTCGGATTCGATACCGGAGGCGACGCGACGACAGGCTGAGGAATAAACGACGACGCGGTTTGCCCGTTGACGGTGCCGATCTTCGCGACGAACGCCGAGAAGTTCGAGATGAGCGACAGCGGCGATACGCCGGACGGCAGGCTCAAGCTGACGATGCTCGCGTTAGTCCCGAGATTTACCGAAGGCGATCCCGTCAACAGCAGCGAACCGACCTCCGCGCTCAGCTTCAGGTTCGAGACCTGTTCGTCGACCGTCATCTTCGGAATCCGGACGCCTGCTTCGCTTTCGATATTCGCGTTCGCGTTCACATGGATTTCCGTTAACGTCGTACCCGACATGAACTTCACGCGCACATTCGGTTTGCCGACCGCGACCGTTTGCAGTTTGGAGTCCGAGAACGCCACGGTGTTCTCGTCTCCGCCGAGCACGTTCGTCGCGCCGGCGACTTCGAGGCCCGAACCCGAGAAATCCTGTTCGACTTTCGATCCGATCGTCAGGTCGCCCGCGACGGCCAGATTATTCAATGTGTAGAAGTCGCCGTTGACGGTCACGCTGCCGGCGATCTTGCTGCCGCCGCCGTTCAACGCGACGTTGCCGGAGAATTCCGCCTGCCCTTGCGCTGCCTCTTTTCCCGAGGCGTTCAATTCCAATCCGTATACGGACCGAAGGCTGCCGTTCGCTGCGTAACCGCGCACTTTGGCTCCGATCAGCGCGTCTTGGTTGGCGGCCGAGAACAGACCCGCAAGTTCGGCTGTTGCGGCATAAGTCACTCCGCCCAGTTTGACCGTTCCGTCGCCGACCGCTTCGACGACTTGCGGCCGCAGGTTCGACGCCGCGAGCACGGCCGAAGCGGCTTCGCCGCGCAGGACGGCTTGGCCCGGTTTGATTCCGTTCGCGTAGACGCCGAGCAGTCCGGCCGAAGCGGCCTGTTTCAGCGATCCGCGCGCCCAGCCGCTGGCTGCGGCCAGATCTTCTTCCGTCACGCCCGCACCCGGCACGGACAGCGGCGATTCGCTCAGACCCAATGCTTTGGCCAGCACGGACGCCATCTGCTCCTGCGTGACCGGCGCGTTCGGCAGGAAAGCGCTGCCGCTGCCGCTCATCCAGCCTTTGGCGCGCAGCGCTTCGGCCGCGGGCGAAGCCCAAGAAGAGACCGCGACGTCTTTGTACGAGCTGTACGGGAACTGAGGCGTATCGAGATCGAACGCGCGCGCGATGAGCACGGCGAATTCGGCGCGCGTGAGCGCTTGGTTCTCGCCTAGACGGCCTTGCGCGTCGCCGAGCAGAATGCCGCGGGCTTGCGCGCGCTCGACGTCGCCTGCCGGAGCGGACGAAACTTTGCCCGGCGCTGCGGCGTCGGAAGCGGCCAGCGCGGAGAACGGCGCGGCAAGAGACGTCAACGCGATCGCCGAAACGGCGGCGTTTTTGACGGAAAGAACGGAAGAGACAGATTTTTTCATAATAGAAGTAGCAACCCCTTAGTTGGTAAGATATCGAGACGGCAAAAATGTATGACGATCGCTTTTGTTCTTTTGCAGCTCGAAAAGCCGCCGGGCCGAGGCTTTCGCGGCGATGCCGGGCGACGGAGCTGCGCCCTGACGGGATCTCAGAGCTTTTTCTCCAACCGCACAAGCGATTTGATGCTCGACGCGTGCGGGCCGAGCTTGCGCGCGCATACGCGCAGCGTGGATGCGTATTCCCCCGATACGCTGAACATCAGATGCGCGAACCGGCGCGTCAGCTCCAGTTCCCGATCGGCCGCCGCGAACAGCGCGAAAGCGCCGCCGAACAACGAGACATTCGGATCGACATGTACGGCGCGAATCGCCAGCAGCGTCGATCCGAGCTTCTGAACGCCGAGCCAGCCCGCGACGCGGCCGCCGATCTTCAGCATGACGCCGAGTTCGTCGTCCAGCACGCGTTCTTCGTCGAACGGATGCTGCTCCGGCGGCAGCGCGGCCGCCAATCGTTCGATCTCGCGTCGTTCTTCTTCCGCCGCAGGCAGCAGCGGTTCGAGCTTCGCGCGCGGCGGCAGCTTCAAGCGCTTCATCCACGGCGCTTCGGCCAGACTAGCCGAACGGATCACGTAATCGCGTTGGAGCAGCGTCTCCGCGTCGTACCCGCGCCTGCTCAGAAACTCGTATTCGGGGGAAGGCACGCCGAGCCTCAGCGTCAGCGTGACGCGGCAGGATAAGCAGCCGGCTTCCGCCAAAAGGCGTTCCGCTTCTTCCAGCAGCCGACTTCCCACGCCGCGATTGCGGAATAGCTCGGGCGTATGCAGCACGCTGATGCTGCCCGCCCGGCTGCGCGGATGCGCCATCACGATCGCGGCGCCGGCGAACAAGCCGTTCAATTCGGCGGCCAAAGCGGTCGCGCCGGGCGGCAAAGGATTTTGCAGACCGGGCAGATACTGCCGGAACTGCCCGGCTTCCGTCGGAAGCGGCTTGATGATGATCATGTTGTCCCTCCTGATTGGCGATCCGCAGATCGTTTTCCGTATCGAATCGAAAACACGGGTTCTGCCAAACAAACGGCTGCAGACCGGAATATCCGGATCTGCGCGGAACGGACGAAACCTATTCGGAAAGCAAAAATTAGACGAAACGGCTGACGCGGGAGCAGAGAAGCAGGCCCGGCGGAAAAACGAAAATCGGGCCTTTCGGCAGCCGCTTTTTCGGAGCGGATCATGAGGAACGGCAAAACGTGCGGCATGCAAAAACGACGGCTGTATGTACGGACTCTTGATCCTGATTTTCCCTCGTTGTGATATCCATCATAGACAAAATTTCGACAAATGCAATAGAGATTCGACGTGTTCGACAAAAAGAAATTTAGTAAGGGAATGTAAGGAAAATCTAAACGTTTAACCGGCGCTGCGAAAAGCTTTTCCGGCGAACGGATGCCAAAACGACGTCAAAATACGGATTTTTCTTTCCGAACGGTAATCAGCGCGAAACCGATCGATCCGGTTCGCGGCGGTCCGTCCGCGAAAGGCTTCCCGCGAGCCGATTCAGGCTGCGGCGGATGTCGAAATCTGCTGCCGGTCGGTCCGAACGGTCTTGGAACGACCTCCCCATGACGGCAAAAAGGACAGGCGCATGATCCATGCTTCCCGTCCTCCGTAAGTCTGCTTGATCTTTTCTCCTGCTGCCCGGTCATAAACGCGAACCGGCCGTAGTAGGCAGCACCAACCGAAACGAGCTGCCCTGACCCGGCACGCTGTCCAGTTCGATCGTGCCGCCGTGCGCTTCGGCGATCGCCAGCGAGATCGCGAGGCCCAACCCCGCGCCGCCGCTGCGGCGCGAACGCGATTCGTCGCTGCGGTAGAAACGTTCGAATACTTTCTGCCGAAGCTCGGGCGGAATGCCGGGACCGTTATCTTGGACTTCGAGAATGCACCGTCCGTCCTCGGCGGACAAATTCAACGCGATCCGTCCGGCTTGCGCATCCGTATGCTGCACGGCGTTGCCGAACAGGTTCAGCACGATCTGCTTGAGTTTGTCGGCGTCTCCGGAGACCTCGGCCGATTCGCCGGCTTCGAGATTCAGCGCCACTTCGCGTTCGCCCGCCAACATGCGCAGATGGTCTTCCAGCTCCGCCAGCAAGGCCGCCGGACGGATCGGCGTCAGATGCAGTTCCGGACCGCCGTCGAGCTTGACGAGCGACAGCAGATCCTCCACCAGCTTCGTCATGCGCTGCGACTCGCCGTGCATGCTGCGCAGCGCGCCGCGAAGCTGCTCTTCGCTGATGCGGCTGCCGCGCAGCAGCACTTCCAGAAAGCCGCGAATCGACGTCAGCGGCGTCCGAAGTTCGTGCGAAGCGTCCGCGATGAAGCGGCGCATCCGCTCCTGCGATTCCCGCTCGGCGGCGAACGCTTCTTCCAGCCGCTCCAGCATTCCGTTGAACGACGACGCCAGACGGTCGATCTCCGCCTGTCCCTGCTGCGCCGCAAAGCGCTCGCCGAGCCGGCCGGCATCGATCTCCGCGACCGTCCCGACCATGCGGGACAGCGGCGACAGCGACCGGCGCAGCACCGGCCGGTACAAGGCCAGTCCGCCGGCCAGCGCCAGCGCCGCCAGCGCGCCGAAGATCGCCAGCTGCCGCCACAGAATGGCGGTCAGCGGCCCGGTCGGGCTGCCGATCTGAAGCATCGGCAGCCCTTCGGCGGCCAAGCCGCCGATCGGACGGAGCACCAGCAGCTGCTCCGTCCCGTTCGCGTCCGCCGCCAGCACGTAGCGGACGCGCCCTCCCGGCTGCGCCGCTTCGCCGCGCAGCTCGCCGTACCGCGCCGGCGTCAGCACCGGCGCGGGAACGCCGTATTCGGCGTTCAGGTCGATCGCCGCGCCGTCGGCGCCGATCTCGGCCAGCGACAAGCCGTTGAACAGGAACGCCCTGCGTTTCGCGGCGTTCCCGGCTCCCGCGTCGCCCGGCTGCCGAGCGCCGCCGCCAGAACCGCTCGAATCCGAACTTGCCGAAGCCGGGCCGCCGGAAGCGGGCGGCGCAGGCGCCGGCGTCGACGTCCCGTCGTCGACGGCGCCGAACGCGCTCGCGAAGTCGTCCTCGACGTTCGCCGCATTTTTTCCCGCTTGGTCCGGCTCCGAGCCGCCTGCTTCCCCGCTCGCGCCGTTCGAACTTACGCTGCCGCTTGCCGCAGCCGCCTCCCGCAGGAATTTCATCTCGATAGGCGGAATCGAACGAAACTGCGCTTCCAGCGTCTCCGCCTGATTTTGGTATAGGAAGCCTCGCATCAAGAAATATTGAAAAGCCCCGATCAGCAGCAGCAGCGCCGCCAGCACGAACAACGAACGCGACAGCAGCTGTCCGTACAGCGTTTTGCTTCCTTTGGCCCCGATCTCCCGAAGCCGCTTCACGACAGGTCCATCCGATACCCGGCGCCGCGCAGCGTGCGGATCAGCCGATGTTCTTTATCGCCGAGTTTTTCGCGCAGGGAACGGATATAGACTTCGACGATATTTTCTTCGCCGCCGAATTGATACCCCCATACGCTGTCGAGAATCTTCATTTTGCTCAACACGATGCCGTGGTTCAGCACGAGGAACTTCAGCAGCTCGTACTCGGTCGGCGACAGCGCCAGCGCTTCTCCCCGATACAAGATCTCGCCGCGCCGCTCGTCGATCCGGAAAGGCCCGAGTTCCACGCCTCCGAGCAGATTCGGAAACTGATTCCGCAGCCGCGCCTGAATCCGGGCCAGCAGTTCTTCGAAACTGAACGGCTTGACCACGTAATCGTCGGCGCCCAGCGTCAGCCCCGCCACCCGATCGTCGACCGCGTCTTTGGCGCTGAGCATGATGACGGCCGTGTTCGCTCCGCTTTCTTTTAATCTTCGGCAGACGTCGAATCCGTTCATCTCCGGCATCATGATGTCCAAGATGACGATATGCGGCCGGAACGTCTCCGCTTCCCGCAGCGCCTCCATGCCGTTCTCCGCCGTGCGAACTTCGTATCCTTCGCCCGCCAACCCCAATTCCAGAAATTGCAGAATATGCGGCTCGTCGTCCGCCAGCAGAATCTTGATCCCTTTTTCCCCTGCCATAGCCATCTCCTCCGCTTCTTGTCTGATCTATTTTATCGTTCGCCGCATGCCAATTCAAAGTCTTTCAGCAAACATTCAGTTGAGCCTCAGGATGATTTCAGGAAGATCGGGCACAATGGGACTCAACAAGGCCGGCAGCCGGGATTCCGCGCCGTTAAGGCTTTTAACCTTTTGCAAGGAGTGATTGGATTTCATGAAATCCCAAGCCAAACTTCGCCCGGATTTCTGGCTGCTGGCTGCGGCGTTGATCGCCCTGTTCCTCAACGGCTGGAACATCTGGAGCGAGAAATACGGCAATACGTATTACACCGTCGCGGTCGCCAGCATGTTGGAGAGTTTTCACAATTTCTTCTATGCTTCGCTCGACTCGGCCGGTTCGGTCACCGTCGATAAGCCGCCGGTGGCGTTCTGGATTCAGACGATCAGCGCTTGGCTGTTCGGCCTGCACGGTTGGAGCGTCATTCTGCCCCAGACTCTGGCCGGCGTCGGTTCCGTGTTCCTGATCTATCTGCTGATCAAACCGACTTTCGGAGTCTGGTCCGCCCGCATCGCCGCTTTCGCGATGGCGTTCACGCCCGTCGCCGTTGCCGTCAGCCGCACGAACAACATCGACAGTCTGCTGGTGTTCACGCTGCTGCTGGCAAGTTGGCTGCTGTTCCGGGCGGTAAACCGAGGCGGAATCTGGAGCCTGCTCGGCGCGTTCGCCGTCATCGGCATCGGCTTCAACATGAAGATGCTTCAAGCGTACATGGTGCTGCCGGCTTTCTATCTCTTCTATCTATTGGCGGCCAAATACGGGTGGAAAAAGAAGCTCCTCTCGCTGGTCGCCGCGACGGTCGTCGTCGCCGCCGTGTCCGTCTCTTGGGCGGTCGTCGTCGATTCGGTTCCGGCAAGCGAACGTCCGTTTATCGGCAGCAGCGGCACCAACTCCGTATTGAACCTTGCGTTCGGCTATAACGGGGTCGCCCGTCTGACCGGGGAACGCAGCACCGGAGCGCCGGGCGGATCGGGCATGCCGGGCTTCGGCGGATTCGGGAACGGCGCGAACGGTGCGAACGGCAGCGAACAACCGCCGTTCGGAGACGGTGCTCGCTACGCCGCAAACGGAACGAACGGCGCAAACGGGCCGACGGCCGCCGCTCCGGGCGGAACCGGCGGCGGATTCGGCGCGACGAATCCTTTCGGCGAAGCGAACGCTCCCGGAACGGACGGCGGATTCGGCGGTCAAGGCATGCCGGATGGCGGGAACGCCAATTTCGGCGGCCAAAACGGCGGATTCCCGGGCGGCGGAGGCGGCATGTTCAACACCGGCGAGGCCGGCCCGCTGCGTTTGTTCCAATCCGAACTGTCCGGGCAAGCCAGTTGGCTCATTCCGCTCGGTCTAATCGGCGCGTTCGCTATTCTTTCCACTTGGCGCAGAAAAAATTTCACGGACAAGCATAAAGCGATCATTTTCTGGCTGGCTTGGCTGGTTCCGGTTGCGGGCTTCTTCAGCATCGCCGGCTTCTTCCACCAATATTATCTGATCATGCTGGCTCCGCCCGTATCCGCGTTGGCCGCAGCGGCGATTACCGAACTCTGGGACGCTTACCGCAGCCGCAGCGGCTTCCGGACATGGCTGCTGCCGATCGCGGTGCTGCTGACGGCCGGGTTCGGCTGGTTCATCCTTCATCCTTACGACGACACGATCGGCCGTTTCTGGTCCGCAGCGGTGCTCGCGGTCGGAATCGTTTCGGCCGGATTGCTGGTTCTCTTCAGGCAAGGAGAACGTTCCGCGCTGCGCCGAGCTTCGCTGATCGCCGCTATGGCGGCCATGTTCGTCGGTCCCGTCTACTGGTCGCTGACTCCGATCGTCTACGGACAGAATTCGCAGCTTCCGGCCGCCGGTCCGGACGGCGCAAACTCCGCTTTCGGCGGACGCGGCGGCTTTCCCGGCGGCGCCGGCTTCGACGGCGGATTCCCGGGCGGCGGCATGCCTGGCGGCAATGCGGGCGGCTCCGACCGTTCGGAAGCTTCCGGAGACACAAACGGCGCGAATACAGCGACAAACGGCGATTTCTCGAATGCCGAGCCGACCCTGCCGAGCGGCGCAGGCCGAGGTACGGGAGGCTTCGGCGGCATGAACGAATCCGCTTCGGCTAATCAGACCCTGCTTACCTATCTCCGGGAACACAATACCGGCGAAGAGTATCTGATGGCGGTTACCAACTATACGACGGCCGCCCCTTACATGATCGACGAAGGCGAGAGCCTCGTGATCTTGAACGGTTTTAATGCTTCCGACCAGGTCTATACGCCGCAGACGCTCGAAGCGCTCGTCCGAAGCGGCAAAGTGAAATACTTCCTGCTCGGCGGCGGCATGGGCGGCGGCGGCCGCGAAGGCAGCTCCGACGTCACGAACTGGATCAAAAAGAACGGGACCGAGATTCCGGCTTCCGAATGGCAAGGCGACGCGTCGACGAATGCCGGGAACGCTTTTTCCAACGATAACCAAACGCTGTACGAAGTGACGCTGCCCGCGCAATAAGCGGGTACCTTATCAACACTAAAAGTAGGAATACGTTACCCTGAATCGCACTAGAAGCGTGTGCGTTTCAGTGAAACGTAAACCTGTGATTAAGAGTTGAAAGGGTACTAGCTCCGTTTCATTTTACGAGGAGGCGAAAACGATGACCCGAATTTCCGTGATCATCCCTATGTACAACGAAGAAGCGGTGATTGCCGAGACGTACCGTCGACTGACGGACGTCATGCGGCGCACCGGAGACGCTTACGAACTGATCTTCGTCAACGACGGAGGCGTCGACCGCTCCCCGGCGATCATCCGCGAATTGTCCGCTCAAGACGAATCCGTCAAGCTGATCGATTTCTCACGCAACTTCGGTCACCAGATCGCCGTTACGGCCGGGATGGATTATGCGTCCGGCGACGCGGTAATCATCATCGACGCGGATCTGCAAGATCCTCCGCATCTGATTCTGGACATGCTGGACAAATGGCGGGAAGGCTACGACGTCGTCTATGCGCAGCGTATCAAACGAAACGGCGAAACGCTGTTCAAAAAATGGTCCGCCGCTCTCTTTTACCGGATTCTGCGCGCTTCGACCGATGTGCCGATCCCTGTCGATACCGGCGATTTCCGCCTGATCGACCGCAAAGTCTGCGACGAGATGAACCGGCTCGGCGAACGGAATCCTTTTGTCCGCGGACTCGTCAGTTGGACCGGATTCCGCCAGACTTCCATCGAATACGAACGTGACGAACGGCTGGCCGGCGAGACCAAATATCCGCTGAAAAAGATGATCAAACTGTGCTTGGACGGCCTGACCTCTTTCTCCCACAAGCCGCTGAAAATGGCGGGCTACGCAGGCGGCGTCATGTCGGCGATCGGCTTCCTCTATATGCTGTACGTGCTCGGAATGGCGTTGTTTACGGACAGCACGATTAGAGGCTGGGCTTCGACGATCTGCCTAATGCTGATCTTCAACGGATTCACGCTGATCATGCTCGGCGTGATCGGGGAATATATCGGCCGCATCTACGACGAAGTTAAAGGCCGCCCGCTGTATATCGTGCGCGAGACGCTGAACATGCAGCATGTTCCGGCGCGGCAGAACGCGGCCGATCGCGGCCGGGCAGCCGTTTATCGGCCGGGCAGCGCTTCGGCAAGATTCGCCGACGAACAAGCGGCTGCGTATGCGGAACAACACGATGCGGAGCGCGAAAACCGCGAAAAAGAATCGGGTCATGTTCAAGATGCTCCTTTCTCGCCGAACCCCGTTCGTTCTCCGTTGTCCGTTTCTTCTGCTGCCGCGCTTAGAAACGAACCGCTTCGGGAGCAGACTCCTTATTCGGCCAACAGCAGCGTCGCGCCGCGTCCCGCGGTCCATCACTCGCTCGGAAAGGAGCACGGCCCGAGATGAACAAGATTCGCAAAGCCGTCATTCCCGCAGCAGGGCTAGGCACGCGGTTCCTGCCCGCGACCAAAGCGCAGCCGAAAGAAATGCTCCCGATCGTGGATAAACCCGCGATTCAATATATCGTCGAAGAAGCGGTCGCGGCAGGAATCGAAAGCATCATCATCGTAACGGGACGCAACAAGAAATCGATCGAAGACCACTTCGACAAATCCGTGGAACTCGAACAGCAGCTCGAAGCCAAAGGCAAGCTGGATCTGCTCGAAAACGTACGGGCGATCGGCTCGATGGCGAGCATCCATTATATTCGTCAACGCGAACCGCTCGGTCTGGGCCATGCGATTTTGTGCGCCAAGCAGTTTATCGGAGACGAACCGTTCGCCGTGCTGCTCGGCGACGATATCATGGTCTCCGATCCGCCTGCTCTGAAGCAGATGACGCATTTGTACGAACAGAACGAGCGTCAGATCGTCGGCGTGCAGCCGGTCCCGTATTCGGAAGTGAATAAATACGGGATTCTCGTGCCCGGCTTCGTCGACGGCCGAGTGCATACGGCGGCCGGACTGATCGAAAAGCCGACGCCGCAGAACGCGCCGTCCAATATGGCGGTCATGGGCCGCTACATTCTCGATTCTTCGATCTTCGACGTCCTCGAATCGATCGCTCCGGGCGCGGGAGGCGAATATCAACTCACCGATGCGCTGCACGCCGTCTGCGCGGACGGCGGACTGCTCGCACTGGAACTCGAAGGCGCGCGCTACGATATCGGCGACAAGTTCGGCTATATGAAAGCCATCCTGGAGATCGGCCTTCGGCGCAGCGAACTGTCTCCGATGCTGCTCGATTACCTGCATGAACTGATCTCGCGGCCGGAGTATGCCAGACCGCAGCCGGCGGAGATTCTCCGCAAGATGTCGGGCGATTAAGCGTTTGCGGGTTCAGCCCGCCGATGAACAGAGAATTCTTGTTCATCGGCGGGCTTTTCATATGGTCTTGCCGCCGCCGAAAGTGCGAACCCCAAGCTCCCATGAAATTCCCGGGAGGTTCGCGCCCCGCGCTGCACAAAGGATTAGACGTTTTCAGTTGCGTTTTCGTCCGGTTTTCGATAGGCTGATTTTGAGGTTCGCACTTTTGGGGCCGTCAGGCCTCGCCCCGTAAGGGTTGGAAGTGGGAGCAGTCGCACCCCGTGCGGGTGCGTGGATTGAAACAGGGAAGCGTACCAGTTTTGTTGCTGCTGCTGCATGGTCGCACCCCGTGCGGGTGCGTGGATTGAAACAACAACTGCCACTAAGAAAGCAACAGCCAAACTAACCAGCCTCGGCACATAGTGCCGAGGCTGGTTAGTTCTCGTTTTCTTTTTTTACCTTTCATAACTCAAGGCCTTATACAAACAATCATAAAAGATCTTCTCGTCCGTATCGTCCGGCAATCCGGCCGTTTGTCCGTCGCCCAATTCCAGTACGATCCACTGGCCGTTTTTTCGTTTGGCGAAGTCAATGGTGAAGAATCGGCTCTCTACGGAAGCGATCACTTCGAGAAATCCGTTCAGGACCTGTTCGAACTCCTGATCTTGTCCGGCGGACCAGTAGTTGGACACATAGACCGGACGGCCGTCCAGAACGAATACGCGCATTTCGCGAGACAGCGGCATACCGCTGCGCTCGTGGATTTCCAGAAACTCCAACTCTGCGAATTCGCGAAATACCAATCCTTCGTTCAAGTCGTCACCCTGCCGCTCCAAAAATAACCGGACGACTTGCTCGACATGATTCCGGTCCGCGGCGTTCGGTATGTAACAAGCTTCCAACCATTCATGTTTGCGCGATTTGACATAGTCTTTCACGATGATCGGGTTCTCGCCGAATGGGCGAACGGCCGTATGAACCGCTTCGAACGATGAATCGATTTCCGCAACCGGCAGCCATACCGAATCCGGCGTGCAAGAGGCGATCTTCGCGTAGGATTCCGGCAAATGGTGGGTATGTTTGTAAGACTGCGGATCGTTGATCAGATGGAGATTGCGCGAATTCAGCGCAGCGTGGAGACGCTCGTAATCTTTCGGCTTCAACATCCAACCCCGATACATCGCTTGAACAGGCTCATCTGTCGCCCGAATCCGCCGTACCGCGCGAGCCGGATCATCATTCAGCAGAAGCTCTTCCAAATTGATCAATCCGACTGCAAACCCCGCGCTTTTGGCCGCTTCGTATTCATTCGCATAACTTTCGTCCGGCGTTCGCTCGTCTAACGGAGAAGCAGGAAATAAGAGGTTCATCATGGTAAGCTCCTTCAATACACTCATTTGAATTCAAGTCTGAGGGCAAGGACTACTTCCAATGATAAGCCAAAATCGTCTAATGCGGAACCTGAGCTTGAAAATCGTCTTTGTACGACTTATCGCCGTTGTAAAACGCGATATCCCCGTCCCGCAGGTTAAACCAATTCCCCCACGAGTCTTTCACGCTGCGCTTGTACCCTTCCAGCGTCCATTGGTTCATGAGCGGCGCGTTCATATACTGCAAATGCGGACGTTTCAGATCCCCACCTCGGATGCTCTCGATATTGAAGTTCAAGATGATATAGCCGTCCCGCAGGAAGATCGGATCGCGTTTGGTGAGTCCTCGGTGCGTTCGTCCGTATTCCGCTAGATTCGTGCCCTGCGCGACGACATACGGATCGACCGGCAGATTGTATTCGCCGTACCATTTCTGCACCGCCGCATTCGCCCGGCTGTAATCGACCGAAGCCGTCAGGTCGGTCTTCGGGCCGATCAACGTTCGCACCTGCTCCGGCAGCAGAAGAAGATCATAGCCGCCGACCGGCGTTTTCAACTTGGTAAAGCGTCGAATATAATCCTGCACGAACATCTCCCGGCTCACGCCGCCGACTTCGGCAAACGTATAATCGTGATCGTATTTGTACCGCGCCGTATCGGTCAGCTCTTCTTCCGGTACGTTGCGCAGACGCTCGTTCAAGATCACGTAACGTTCGGCCGTGTCCTGCTCCGATCCGACTTGAATGAAGCTCCGGTGATCGTCGTGATAATACAGATCGACCGGGGTTTTCGTTTTGCCGTCTTTGCTGACAAAAGTAAAACTCGGCGTGATGCGTATTCCGTCGGTTTTACCGAACATATTGCCTTTGGTCTTGAGATCGAACTTCACGTGATACCCGGTCTTCACCGACACGTTCTTCATTCCTTGCAGCGGGTTGCTGCCGGGCAGAATCGGGAGCGTAAACGGCGAGGCGTTTCCGCGCGGCGCGCCGTCCAAGTCCGACAGTCCCGTCCAGTAGGTATTTCCGGTATGCACCGGACTGCCTTTTTGCTTGCGGAAAACGAGTTCCCAGTTGTAATCGACGATATCCGTCAGGTGGAAATCGTACAGCCGCCCGATCACCTCAACGCCTACCGTATCGGAAGCAACGTGATACGTCAGATCCAAGTTGGCGTCCGGCTGACCGGGCTGCACGTCGGGCGCATTTTCCGCGATGTTGCGAAACTCGACGGTATAGTCGCCTTCGTCCACCCACACCGGCAGGAAGAACGTCGTGTCGAGTCGGCTCACTGGAATATCGATCCACGTCTGCGCCGGATAGAAAGTCGAACGATCAGCCGTATAGGTGTCAAACGGGAATCGAACCTGCTTGGCGCGGAAATATTTCTGATAATCTCGATTGCCATACCCCGGATAATTCGCGTGTTGGCCGCTCGTCGGCATCCGAATCGTAAACGGTCGATCCAAGATGAAAGCCGCTCGACTCGCGTTCGGTGTCGTTTTCTGGTTGTGGGCTTGGTCGTCGGTGGCGGACGAATAATTGACGACTGGCGTATGTACGGTGACGGAGTTGATTCCGCCGATCGGGTAGGTGTCGCCGTCCGACGCTTCGTAATTGGCATCGAGACCGTAGTAAGCGATCGTTCCCATGCTTGGCGCGGCGTACCGATTCGTTTTACTGCTTGGGATCATGTGATTCGGACTGTACAGCACGTCTCGACCGATTGGCGTACCGTTTGGGATCGGCGTCGGTACCGGGGTCTGGGCTTCAACTTCTCGATCATCCATGAGCGTTTGGCCCTTAAAGACGACCTTGTCGTTCTTCCCTTTGATTTTGCCGACCTTTTCTTCCACGTAGCCCTGCGCGGTGTCGACGTCGTTGGTTGGGTTTGGCCTTGTTTTGCCGCCGGTTACAGTTATGGTGCTCGGCGCGATGAACGGTTTGGGCACTTCTGGTGCAGTATACCCGCCGTTCTTCTCTACGATGAGTTCGGGCGGCACATAGCCTTCCGGGTAAATCGTAATCTGTTCGCCTTCAAACGCATAGTTGTTCAACTCCGCACTGTCGATCGCATAAATGCCTAAGTTTTCAACGGTCCAATAGGTGAAATAGCGCTCGGTATGGATGGTGTACACGACGGAGTCCTCTGCGCTTTGCGGGTCAGCTTCGGTGTGCGAACCGGGTGGTGGATCGTTGGCGACCGTTTTACCGGGGTCCCACTTCAGCAGATACTTTTGCGTGACGGGTACGTCATAGATACAGGTGACCTTCTGTTCTTGGAACTTGAACTGATGCAGGTAGTCTTTGGCGAGTACGTTCCCGTATAGACTTTCGGACGTCGGGATGCCTTGGAGTACGTCAAACGGTTCGCGGTCACGCTGATCGGCTTTGATGACCGCGCTTGCCATAGGCGAGAGGTCTTGCCCTTCGATGGTGCGGCCCGTGCGGGTGTCGCAGAAGCCGAAGGTTTCTCCGCCGGTTTTGTATACCCAATAGCGGTCGGGGTATTGGTACGTGACGGATGCGGCGACAAATTTATAGGCGGCGTAATAAAACGCCATGATTTGTGCACTTTTTGGATTCCCGTCATAGGGACGCATGCTTCCATCTGAATTTTTTGTGACATAATAAAGGTATGAACCTTTATCCGAATGCTGCTGTGTGAATACGATGGTGGCATAGTTCAAATCCCGAGTCGGCCCCACTTCGGTTTGGCCGGGCTGCAAGCCCACAAGAAGTTTTTCGAGGGTGATTTGACCCAGTGCGGCTTTACCCTGAATGCCTAATTTCTCATTTTTGACAATTTGATCATAATCGGCTACGACTTTTGCACCATCTTTGAGCAGTTGTTTGTTTCGTTCTTGAACGATTGAGGTTCGGTTATCGAGCATGTACAGAGGAAATAGGACATCTTTGAATTCGGTAACCCCTTTAAAAGCATTGCTGATCGGATACTGAACAGTTAACCGAACAGTTTTACCAGGTGCGGTGGTATACGTATCAGACCATTTCGGATTGTCCGTGACAATAGGTCCTTCATTTGCAGGCTCGGCGGCGGTTGAGGGGATGACATACGCCCAATTATCGCTTTGGCCGGCTTTCCAGCCTTCTTTGATCGTCCGGTTCCACGCGAACCATGAACCATTAGCCCCGTTATCAATCGATTGCACTTCGATTTTGTCGCCGTTGAAGGTTTCCGTTCCAGCATACGTTTGGGCATTGACGTTAATCGTTTTAACCGCTTCGGTGCCTTTATAAAATACGATTTTCTCGATTTTATTTCCGCTACCGGCATCCTCACTGATCGTTGTGGTGGCCGTTGGATTTTTCCCAAACGTAAAGACTTTTTTGTACGGGTTGGGTTTAGGCGCATCCGCACCCGTATACGACACGGTCTTTTTGGATATGGTGATCGCCGCACCCGCATCGACTGCACGAGGTGCTGGAAAAAAAACACCCAGTACGCTGCTTGCAAGAAGCAGCGTACTGAGTCCGACAAGCGTGAATCGGGCATTGCCTTGTCGGGATTGATTCATTACCGTGTGCCTCGCATTCTGAGTAGATCGATTTCCATAAAATGAGCGTGGGATGGGGTTTGGAGCGAGATCGTAATATCACCAAATCCTTGCACGGTTCTGGTTTTCGGGACGATGAATGCGGGTACGTCTCCATCTCTTTCCCGGTAGATGGATGTGGCCCCGTTCAGTTTCCCGTTCATAAAGGCGGTTTCGTCTGGGCTGCGGAATCCACCAAAATGATAGCTGACAAATGGATCGTTCAAGTATTTAGAATGATCTTTGTTGAATATAACCCCGCCTTTCAAGTACAGCACATACGTGTTCTTTTCGTTTTTGATCGGATTTTTTACGTATTCAAGACCGATTTTGTTCCCGTTGTACCAGTTCAGCGTGTTAATATCCCCCAACAACCCCCGATTCGGATCATTCGGATCAGCCATGTCGATCGCCACCAGCGCATCCAGCTTCGCTTGATACAGCCCGTCTTTCGACGTGATCGTCATATTCTTCTCGTTCCACATTTCCTCGATCGACGACAGGCCTTTGTTTTTCCAATCCGAGTCCGGTGTGATAAATTTATCCGGCATCACCGTGAAGATGTTCGTGCCATGCCAGAGAATTTCGGCGGCAGCGGTGGCGTAGCGGTCAGAACTCAGTTTGCCTCCGGCGTTCGCCGTCAGGATACGGTCGATAATCACGACCGATTGCGCGCGCGTCGTCAGACCTTTCGGAGCCACCTGCCCTTTACCGACGCCTTGGATCAGGCCGGATTTGGTCGCGAGGTACATCCATTTGTCGTCTTCTTTCGAAGTCTGGCCGATCGCGCGAGCGGCAACGCGGGCCATTTCTTCGCGCGTCATCGTCTTGTTCCATGCCGCTTCGTTATTGGCAAAGTCCGACGACTCGTACAGCCCTTTCGCGGTCGCCGCGTCGACATACGGCACGTACCACTTGCCCGAGGCATCCTTCACGTCGAGTTTCATCGCCGCGACCGCCATCTTGACGAACTCCGCGCGGCTCACCGATGCGTCGGGTTTGAATGTCCCGTTGGTGTAGCCGTCGACGTAGCCGTTCGCTACAGCCTTCTGTACGGAACCGTACGCCCAATGCGACGTTTTGACGTCCGAGAAGCTGCTGCCGGCCGAAGCCGCTGTCGCGTATTCGCCGACGCTGCTTATACTGCCCAGCGTCAGTACCGCGGCAAGAGCTGCCCCTACCCATTTCAATGTTCTTGTTTTCATCGTGATACGTTCTCCTTTTCCCTTCATTTGGAACTGGATCCTCGCTATCCCATAGCTTATGTAGCCCCACCCTCTATTGTCGCTTGGTTGCATCATTTGGAAAAGACCCATTTTTTATAATTTAGTTACATTCACCGATATGCCTTCCGAACGCAAAAAAGCGGACGTCTCCCTTCTCGTCGAGAAAGGAAAAACGTCCGCGTGCTTCGCGTCGTTGATGATAGGCTGCTTACTGACTTACTGTAAAACGAACGCGTCGAAAAATCAAGAGCTTTTTACCTGTCCGATCGCGTCGCCTTATTCGAATCGCTGAAGCCGGCCGCTTAAGCATTCATCGCCCAATCGATCGCCCGTCCTGCCGCATCGAAATAAACGGTCGGGCTGTAGCCGTCGAACAATTCCCCGTTCGGCTCCGCCATCCACAGTTCGAAATCGCCGTAGTACCCGAACACGATACTGTCCGCTTCGAGCAGTCGGCCGAACGCTTCTTGGTCCAAGGCCTCCCGTTCTTCGTCGCTGCCTTGCAGCCATAGATAGTGCGCTGCCGCCTGCGCGTATTTCTCTATTCGTTCCAATCGCGCGAGCACCGTCGGCAGCATCTCCGACAGTTCCGTGCGATGCTGAGCGTCGCAGCATACGGCCGGAGGCGCGGCTTCGTCTGTACCTTCTGCCGATATTCGCTGCAGCCAATACCCGTCCGATGTCAGGCCGTGCGACCAACATCGGCCTTGTTCGTCTATGTATTCGTCCGCTTCTCTGTCCATCTTGGCCGGCAGTTTCAGGAAGTCGTCTTCCAACTGCGACTCGTAAGCCGGATTGTGCGACGAACGGATCCAGCGAAGCCGATGAAATTGTTCCGGCCGAGCAGACAAGGTTCGTCCATCCGCAGACGTCAGCACGATCGACCCTTCTTCGATCGAAACGGACGATATGCGCCAAGATGCGGGAATCCGGATGATTCGATTGACGCCGCCGCCCTGGCGCGCATGCTCGGCCAAAAATCCGGACTGACGACCGTCTTCGTATTCCGACACCGCAAAACATACGCCTTCCTGCCGCCCGAACAGCACGTTTCTTCGGCGCAGTTCGTCCAGCGATTCTTCTTCCCCCAACGCCGCGCCGCGAAGAAGTTCGCTGTCGGCCGCACGATGTTCCAGATCGATTTGCATCTTGGATTCCCTCCCGTTTTGCGCTTCCGGACTAGACCGACCTTTTTGCGCAAAGTATACCCTATTAGACCTTTTCGTGAACAATTCTCCGCTGCTATTGAACGGATCTTGCTGCCGTGCTATTTTATATTTAGACATTTAACTAAATAACGAAATGAGGTGCGAACGTGGACCGGATCTTCAAAGCGCTGGGCGACCCGACCCGGATGCGGATCGTGGATTTGCTGAAGGAAGGGGACCTGACGGCCGGAGAGATTGCCGAACATTTCGAGATCAGCAAACCGAGCATTTCCAATCATCTGAACATCTTAACGCAGACGGGACTGGTACATGTCGAACGTCAAGGCAAGTTTATGATGTATCAGCTTAACATGACCGCTTTTCAAGAGCTGTTCTATTGGTTATCCAAATTTCGCGGCGCTCAGGCTCCCGAGCCGTCGAAGAACCGCCGCCGGGGAGAAGAAGACCATGCCGTTACCGAATAAAAAGATTTCGCTGATTCTGATCGCGTTCGTGCTTGCGGTCAGCATTGCCGCCTACTTCGGACTTCCGCAGCAGATCGTGATTCATATCGACGGAGCCGGCAATCCGAACGGAACCGCGCCCAAATGGATCGGAGCTTGGCTGCTTCCGATCGCCATGCTGCTGATCCATTTCACCCGCAAAGACGCAGGCCGAGGCGTTCCGGGGGCTAACCTGCGCGATTGGTCGGGAATCAACTTCGCCGTTCAAATCGTTCTTGCGCTGGCTCAATGCGCGCTGCTGCTCTATAACTACGGACATGTTCGGGTGCTGCAGCCATTTTTCCCGTTCGCCGCCGGATCGCTGCTGATTCTGATCGGCAATTATTTGTTTCGCGCCCGTCCGAACGTCACCTTCGGCATCCGCAACAAGTGGACGTTATCCGATCCCCATGTCTGGCGCTCCGCGCATCGGTTCGCCGGAGTCGCTTTTATGGTCGCGGGACTGCTGGTCGTTCTGTTGGCGTCGGTCCATCCTTCTTCTAAAGAAACTTTTTCCGTCGTGATCGTCTTGTTTGTTTTGAACTACGTCGCTTCCTACTTGTTCTATCGCCGATTCGTCCGTAAAGGTCAGGCGGGACCTCGATAACGCGATACGTCGAAAAGACCTTCAGCCTCGATCCCGAAGCGGAAGGTCTTCTTTGCGCGGCAGGCCGTTGCTCGCGAAGCCGATATGGGATACGATGCAAACAGAATCTTCCGGCGAGCGCGGCGAAACGAAGTCGTATCCGGCGCTTCCCGCGCGCGAACCGGACCCGCAAAGGAGAAAACATGACGCTTAAACGATATTACGAATCCGCTTATGCCCGCGAATGGAACGCTGCGATCGTCGAAGTCTCGGAACGCGAAGACGGGCTGTATGTCCGTTTGAACGAAACGGCTTTCTACCCCGAGGGAGGCGGACAACCCGGCGATACGGGGCAGATCGGAAACGCTCGGGTACTGGACACGATCGCGGTCGACGGCGACGTACTGCACAAAGTCGATTCCGCGCCCGGGGAGCCCGGCGACGAGGTGCTCTGCGCTCTCGATTGGCAGCGGCGCTTCGATCATATGCAGCAGCATACCGGCCAACATCTGCTGTCGGCCACCTGTCTCGATCTGCTCCAAGCGCCGACGCTCAGTTTTCATCTCGGCGAAGAGTATTCGACGATCGACGTCGATCTCGCGGAATGGTCGGACGAAGAGCTGGACGCGGTCGAGCGCGAAGTCAATGCCCGCATCGTTCGGATTCTTCCGATCGCGAGTTATTTCGTCAGTCCCGAGCAGGCCGCCGCGCTTCCGCTCGTCAAAGCTCCTTCCGTCGAAGGCGAAGTTCGCATCGTCGAGATTCAAGGGATCGAATACAATGCCTGCGGCGGTACGCATGTCGGCTCTACGGGCGAACTTGGACTGCTGAAACTGCTGCGCGCAGAAAAGCAGAAAGGCCGTCTTCGCCTCACTTTCAAAGCCGGTTTCCGCGCGCTGCGCGAATTCTCCGTCCAAACGAAGATTCTCGCTTCCCTATCGGCCAAACTCAGCACGCCGAAAGAAGAGTTGGCCGAACGTCTGGACAAATGGAACGAAGAAGACCGCCGCAAGCAGGCCGAACGGAACGCGCTGCGGCAGCAGTTGTACGCATACATCGCGCGCGAACTGTTGGACGAAGCGGATCGAACCGGCGGAGCGGTCGCCCGTTTGTTCGCCGACGGCACGCTCAAAGAACTGCAAAGCCTTGCCTCCGCGCTGACTCCCCGGACGCCGCGACCGGTACTGCTGGGTTCGCTGCCGGAACTCAAGCTTGTTCTCGCGCACGGCGGACAGCCGGATTTCGCTTGCGGAACGCTGCTGCGGGAAGTTCTGCCGAAGTTCGGAGGACGCGGCGGCGGCGGCGATCGCTCAGCGCAAGCTTCGTTCGCTTCGGAAGCCGAACTGCGCGCGTGCTACGAGCATTTATCCGCCTTTTTCGCATAAAAATACGCTTTGACGCAAACCGAAAACGACGGACGGTCTCGCCTCCGAACGTTTTCGGTTTGATTTTGTTCTTGCCCATTTCCTGATCGGCACGCTATTATAGAGAATGATTCTCAATAAGTTTCGCTTATGATCGGCGCTTAGGGGAGCCTTTCGGCGGCTTATTGGAGTACAGCGATCAGAGAAAAGAGGGATTGGCATTCATACGTTGAAACGTTTCTTCGCTTTTTACCGGCCTTACAAAGGGCTGTTCGTGCTCGACTTCTGCTGCGCCGTATTGGCCGGCCTGCTCGAGCTTGCTTTCCCGCTTGCGGTCAATACGTTCATCGACGACCTGCTGCCCGGCGGCAATTGGAGCTTGATCTTGGCGGCTTGTTTCGGCCTGCTCGCGATCTATGCCTTGAATACGGCTATGCAGTACGTCGTGACCTACTGGGGACATATGCTCGGGATCAATATCGAGACCGACATGCGCAAGAATCTGTTCGCCAAGCTGCAGAAGCTGTCGTTCCGATTCTACGATAACCATAAGACCGGTCATCTGATCGGCCGCGTCACGAACGACCTGAACGATATCGGCGAGCTGGCCCACCACGGTCCGGAAGACGTGTTCATCGCCGTCATGACGCTGATCGGTTCGTTCATTCTGATGTACAACATCAGTCCGGAACTTGCGATCATCACGTTTATCGTCATTCCGGTCATGGCTTGGATGATCATCTTCTTCGGCCGCCGCATGACCCGCACCTACGGCCGTTTGTTCGGCAACGTAGGCAACTTCAACTCTCGGATCGAAGACAATATCGGCGGCATCCGCGTCGTGCAGTCGTTCGCCAACGAGAAGCACGAACGCGAACTGTTCAACGTGGAAAACCAAGAATTCCGCAAAACGAAGCTGCTCGCCTACAAAACGATGGCCGGCAGCATGTCCGTCAACTATATGATGATGCGTCTGATCAGCGTTCTGGTGCTCATCTTCGGCGCTTGGTACTTTATTCGCGGCGAGATTCAGATCGGCGAATTCGTCGCGTTCCAACTGCTCGCGAACGTCTTCTTCCGCCCGATCGAGAAGATCAATGCCGTCATCGAGAGTTATCCGAAAGGCTTCGCCGGTTTTCGCCGTTACTTGGAGATCATGGACACCGAACCGGATATTCAAGACGCTCCGAACGCCAAAGCCGTCGATTCGCTGCGCGGCGAGATTCATTTCAACAACGTGACTTTCGGTTATGAGCAAGAACGTCCGATTCTCGAAGACATCAGTCTGCAAGTTCATCCGGGCGAGACCGTGGCGTTCGTGGGACCTTCCGGCGCGGGCAAAACGACGATCTGCAGCCTACTGCCGCGTTTCTACGAAGTCGACTCCGGTTCGATCACCGTGGACGGCATGGATATTCGCGAGATGAAGCTGGCTTCCTTGCGCAAACAGATCGGGATCGTGCAGCAGGACGTCTTCTTGTTCTCGGGCACGATTCGGGAAAATATCGCTTACGGCAAGCTGGATGCCACGCTCGAAGAGATCTGGGACGCCGCCGAACGCGCGCATATGGCCGACGTAATCCGCGCGATGCCGGAAGGCATGGATACGATCATCGGGGAACGCGGCGTGAAGCTGTCGGGCGGACAGAAACAGCGGATGGCGATCGCGCGCATGTTCCTCAAGAACCCGCCGATCCTGATCCTCGACGAAGCGACTTCCGCGCTCGATACCGAGACGGAACTCGCGATCCAGAAATCGTTGGCCGAGCTGTCGGTCGGCCGTACGACGCTGGTCATCGCGCACCGTCTGGCGACGATCCGGAACGCGGATCGGATCATCGTGGTCGGCAAAGACGGCATCGCCGAAGAAGGCAAGCATCACGAACTCATCGAATCGGGCGGCATCTACAGCCGTCTGCACGAAGCGCAGTTTGGCAGCTGACCCCGCAGGTTTAATATAAGGGAAAGAAGGCCAAACGCAGCATTCGACGAGGAGGATAAAAGGTATGGACGAAGTGAATAAGAGGCGCGCGGCCCGGATCGTGGTCGGCACGCTGGCGGGAGCCGGAGCGGCATGGTTTCTCGCTTCCCGGCGAGGTGCCGGAACCCGGCAGAAAATTCGCAAGCTGGCCGTGCAGACGAAGGAACTCGGCATGGAATTGGGACACGAGACGGCCGAGAAGACGCGCGACTTGATCGCGCTCGGCCGGGAGATCACCCATGACGAAGATTGGAAAGAAGCGATCGAGACGCAGGATATCAAGCCTCCTTCAGAAGAGTCGTCTGCCGATCTGGAACACGAACCTTCGCGCGACGAGCCTCGTCTGACCGTCGTCCCTCCGCCCGAATCCAAATGAGCGAAGATCCGCTTTGCCTGAGTCCATAAGCCGAAAAACGGAAGGAACCGCCGAAGCGGTCTCCTTCCGTTTTTTTGCGGCTTGACGGTCTGTCCGGATCGGCCATCGCGCCGGATCGCCGGCCGGCGCGCAAGCAAGCCTCTATTTTTCGCTTCCGTGCCCGCCGACTCTGTTCAGAACGCTCAGTATGGGTAATACTAAAAGAGAACCCTACAGGGACAGGAGGCTTACATATGTCGAATTCTACGTTAAAGTTTATTGCCGGACTCGCAGCCGGTGCCGCGGTGGGCGGCGCCGCCGCCCTGCTGTTCGCGCCGCAGCGCGGCTCCGAAACGCGTCTGATGCTTGCGGACACCGCCGTCGATCTCAAAGACAAGAGCCTTGTGCTGAAAGACCGCGGCGTGGCCGCGGCGATCGACTTGAAAGACAAGAGCGTGTCTACGGCGCTGGATCTCAAAGATCGCGGCGTCACTACCGCCGTCTCGATCCGCGACAAAGGCCAAGCGTCCATGCTCAGCGCCAAAGACAAAGGCCAGAACGTCATCTCGACGCTTCGCGAAAAAGGCCGGGTCGCGGCGGACTTGAGCCGCGAATGGATCGCGTTCGGCAAAGAAGTGGCCGAAGTGGCCGTCGAATGGAAAGCCGAGATCGAAGCCGCCGTTCGCGAGCTCAAAATCGAACTCGAACGTTTCCAAGCCGAGCAGGAGAACGATACGAAGCTGCAAGACGATATCGCGAAGCTGAAAAAGCAGACCGAAGAAACGGCTGCCGTAGTCAAAAACGCGCAGCAGCGCATCGCGAACGCGGGCGTCAGCAGCTAAAGCTTTTGCAGATTCGCGGATTTCGCGCAGAAAAAAGGAGCCTCCCTTGCGGGAAGCTCCTTTTTTTGCGAATCCGGCCGACTCTCTCCGTCTTCAGAACACGCTGCGTACCCGCGCGATGACGCCGACGATCGCCTGACGTTCCGCGACGAAGTTGACCAGCAGCGATACGGTTCCGGCCCACAGCGCGACCAGCGCCGCGTTCAATATCCAACTCCACATGCCGTCCGCTTGAATATGGATGACAGTCTCGAACGGCAGCACGATGATCGCGCCGGTCGCCAGCATCCGGACGATTCGCCCGAGCGTCGGCGCGAACGGCATATCGATCAGTTTATGGGCGTAATAGATATCGATCGAACGATAGCCGAGCGCGAGAATCAGGCCGATCAATACGCCTTTGACCCCCAGCGGGAACACCAATGCGGTCGCGGCGACCAGCATGACGCAGGCCTCGATGATCGCTCGATGGCGCGTCTGCTTGAAATGTCCGGCCGCATTGATCAGGCTGGCCTGCGGGAAACGCCAGTTGTCCAGCACGCCGACGGCGACGAACAGCATCCAGATGACGGGATCGACGTAGTTCGTCGTACTGATGCCGTGCGTATAGACTTGAATGAACGGAATGCCCAGCACCCAAGCCGACGAGTAAACGAACGTCAGCAGCATGTAGAACAGCGCTTCGTACTGCGAGTAGGACGTTTGCAGGTTCTGCCGCTTGTCTTTTTGCGTGAAGAGTTGGCCGAATCCGGCGGTGAATCCGTTGTTGAAGACCATGATCAAACGGCTGATCCCGGTAAACACCAGCGAATATACCGCGTAGATACTGACGTCCGTCAACGTGGCGAACAACGTAAGCAGGATGACGGGAGAACTGAACACCGCCATATTCGCCAATTCGTGCACCAGCACGTTATTGCGGTTGCTCAGCGCGCCCATATCGGGTTCGGCATCGAAACGGATATAAGCGTATTTGCGCCGCACGTAAGTGACCAATCCGACCGCTTGAAGCACCTGCGCCAACAGCGCCGCGCCGTAGACGATCGCGAAATGGAACTGCAGCTGCACCATCGTCACGATGATCAGCACGTTGGCCGTCAGATATACGATGCGGAACAACGAGATCACGTAATTCGACTGCGACGCGATCAGCAGAGCCATGTATTTGGCGATCGTGAAATAATTCAACAAGCTGGCGCTGCCGACGGCCGCTACCAACGCGAATACTTCCCAGTATGTAATCCGTTCGTTGATGACGAAAAACGGATAGACGAACATCATGGCGACGACGAGGCCCGAAGCGTATAGGCCGATCTGGTTGTACGTTCTGCGCGAAGCCGCCAGAATCCGGTTGATGCCGATCCGATCGTTCTCGACCAACGGCTTGTAGAGCGAGAACGTCAGCGCGCCGGAGATGCCGACTTCGATCAGATAGAGGTACTCGATAAAATTGACGACCGATACGACCAGACCGTTCACGTCCGAACCGTAGCTGGCGATGATGAGCCGCGGGATGATCAGACCCGCGCCGAAGCTCACCAGCTGCATGAGGATGGCCGTCAACGCATTATAAATCGCTTTTTTCGTACGCACGGGACAGCCCTTTCCGCAGAGAATGATTCAATCGCACCATGCTTGCCGGGCACGGCCCGGCGCGATCATTGGACGGGTTGAACCGAGGAGGCGTCGGAGCGTTTGGCTCGGCCTCTTCCCCGCATTTTCTTTTTCATTCTCGACGCCGCGCCGAACGCGTGCATGTAGCAAGCCGCCGGCAGCAGCAGTCCCATTCCCGCGATCCGGGCAAACAGCCTCATCGGCAGCCAGATATCGGAATCCGAAGCCGCTTTGCGCATGCTGCCGACGAAATGCTTATGTTTCCGCGCTTCGCGCAGCTCTTTCCAAGTGCGGATCAAGCTGCCCCGGCGATCCAGATTATACATGCAGCTGTTCTGAATCCGCTCGAAAAACAGGCGATTCGCCATGCGTTCGCGCACCTCGCGGTTCGGATGCGAAGCGTAATAACCTTCGAAACGATCGACAAGGAACAGTTCCCGTTTCAGATGATCCGGCTTGATGCTGTTCATCAGAGAACCTTCGCGCATCTGGAAATAGTTATAGAACGGCTCGC
Source organism: Saccharibacillus sp. O23 (assembly GCF_002205895.1). Classification (GTDB taxonomy): domain Bacteria; phylum Bacillota; class Bacilli; order Paenibacillales; family Paenibacillaceae; genus Saccharibacillus. The sequence continues at coordinate 45,837 of NZ_NJDE01000014.1, read as the reverse complement.
CGACCGAGGAAGCCGTCGCCGCGTGCCGCAGCACGAACAAATTGAACAGCACGTCTTCGCTGAACACGTTGCGCGTCGATTCGAAGCGCAGTCCGTGTTCTTCGATCAACGATCTTCGATAGATTTTGTTCCAGATCACGGCGGCGAATTTTTTCTCGTTCCACAGCTTGTCCAGCCCGTAGTCCGCGATATTCAGCTTGCCGTCTTGCAGGCCGAGAACGTTCGGCGTTGCCGTGCCGTCTTCGTAGACCAGACGGTAATCGCAGGCGCAGAAGTCGGCGTCGTCTCGCTTCGCCCGCGTATATAATGCTTCGAACATGCCGGGCTCCGCCCAATCGTCGGGATCGGCAAAGCCTATGTAAGTGCCGGTCGCGGCTTCAAGCCCCGTATTTCGCGCTCCGCTCACGCCTTGATTTTCTTGGTGAAGGACTTTGATCCGCTCGTCCCGCCTCGCGCATTCCGACGCGACGGCCAGAGAAGCGTCCGTCGAACCGTCGTCGACCACGATCATCTCAATTTCGCGAAGCGTTTGAGCAGACAGGCTATCCAAGCACTTTTTCAGATACTTTTCCACGTTATAAACGGGAATAATGATGCTTACGCTGGGATTCACCCTGCTTTCCCTCCTTAGAGAATAACGGAATTAATCCTTCTTTAAACCGTCTGCTTGAAAACCGAATCAATAAAATCGGACTTTTTTCATAACCTTTTCTTTCTTTACAGGAAACAGATCAATAATTCGACAAAAAAAAGGCTTTCCTCGTAAGGAAAGCCTTCGGTTTAATCCGTTATGAAGCGTATGCCCTTGATTCGTTTCCGAAATTAAGCCGCTTTTTTCGCCGCGATTTCCGCGCGCTGCGCCAGCGTCTTTTTCCAGAAGCCCAAGATCAGCGCGGAGATGACCGAACCGATGATGACCGTCAGCAGGAACAGCAGCGCGTGGTTAGCCAGAGCTGCGACGAAGATGCCGCCGTGAGGAGCCGGAACGTTGATCGCCCACAGTTGAGTCAGGCCGCCCGCTACCGCGGAACCGATGATGCAGGAAGTCAGGACTCTCAGCGGATCGGCGGCCGCGAACGGAATTGCGCCTTCCGTGATAAAGCTCAGACCCAGTACATAGTTGGTTACGCCGGATTTGCGTTCTTGCTCGTCGAATTTGTTTTTGAAGAACGTCGTTGCCAAGGCGATTGCCAGCGGAGGAACCATGCCGCCTGCCATAACCGCCGCCATCCAAGCGCCGTCGCCTGTCGAAGTGAAGATGCCGATCGCGAACGTGTAAGCCGCTTTGTTGAACGGACCGCCCATGTCGATCGCCATCATGCCGCCGAGGATCAGGCCGAGCAGAACCGCGTTGCCCGTGCCGAGGTTTTCCAGCACGCCCGTAATCCAAGTGTTCAGACCGCCGAATACCGGATCAATGATGTAGTACATGACCAAACCGACTGCAAGCAGACCGAGTACCGGATAGATCAAGATCGGTTTGAGACCTTCGATGCTCTTAGGCAGGCCTCTGAACAGCTTGCGCAGGCCGATGACGATATAACCGGCCAGGAAGCCGGCAGCCAGGCCGCCGAGGAAACCCGCGCCGGAAGTCGAAGCCATGTAACCGGCAACGACACCAGGCATCAAGGCCGGACGATCGCCGATGCTCATCGCGATAAAGCCGGCGAGGATCGGAATCAGGAAGTGGAACGCGCTTTCGCCGCCGATATTCATCAGCAGTTTGTAGATCGGGTTATCCGCTCCGCCGCCGCCGTACTGCTCGAACAGGAACGAGATGGCGATCAGGATACCGCCGCCGACCACGAACGGAAGCATATGCGAGATGCCGTTCATCAGGTCTTTGTAGATCTTGCCGCCTACGCTGACTTTGGCGCCACGGTCGGAACCGCCTGCCGCCGCTCCGCCTTCGTGGCGGTAGATCGGCGCGTCGCCGCTTGCCGCTTTGCGGATCAGCTCTTCCGGTTTGCGGATGCCGTCGCTGACCGGACGCTGGAGAACCGGTTTGCCGTCGAAGCGAGCCATTTCCACGTTCTTGTCGGCCGCGATGATAACGCCGCTCGCGCGGGCGATCTCGGAAGCCGTCAGTTCGTTGCCGACGCCTTCGGAACCGTTCGTTTCGACGCGGATATTGATGCCGAGTTCTTTGGCTTTCTTTTTCAAGGCGTCTTCCGCCATGAACGTATGCGCGATGCCGGTCGGGCAGGCCGTGACGGCGACGACGAATTTGTCGGAATTCGGATTGCCGACGACGACGTTGGCATTCGCGGAAGCGCTTCCGTTAGCGGACTGCGCAGAAGCTTGTTCGCTCTCGGATTGGGCGGAGTTGAACAGCGCGGTCACTTCGGCCGGCGTCTGCACGCCGCGCAGGCGGCTCAGGAAGTCGGCGTCCAACAGCATGCGGGACAATACTTTGAGCGCTTGCAGATGCAGGTTCGATTCGCCTTCGGGCACGGCGATCATGAAGAAGAAGTGCGCCGGCTGGTCGTCGAGCGATTCGTAGTTCACGCCCGGCGTGCTTTTGCCGAATACGATCGTCGGTTGGTTCACCGCGCTCGTCTTGGCATGCGGCATCGCGATTCCTTCGCCGATTCCCGTGCTGGATTGCGCTTCGCGGGCCAGAATGGCTTGTTTGAACGCGGAGGCGTCGTTGATGCGGCCGCTTTTATTCAGGGACGCGATCAGTTCGTCGATCACGGCTTCTTTGGTTACGGACTTCAAGTCCAAGATCATGACCGGTTCGATCATCAGATCCGTAATTCTCATCATGTTCCACTCCTCTGGAGGTGATGTCGGCGCGCGGTTCGCGCGCCGTTACTGCCGGGTTGATGCCAAGAAAGCGCTCTGACGATGAGGAATTCCGAGAATGAGGCGCTCTATGGGGTGAAACGTTATACGGGTTGGACTTGAACCTGTTCGATCAACGAATCGATCTTGGTTCGTTCCGCCAGATCGTCGGAGAAAGCGGTGGCGCTGCCGGAAGCCGTGCCGGTACGAAGCGCAGCCAGCGGGTCCCCCGTCTTCGACAGCGTGCCGACGAATCCGGCGATCATGGAGTCGCCCGCGCCGACCGAGTTTTTGACTTCCCCTCTCGGCACGTTCGCGTGGTACACCTGCTCGGCCGTGACCAGCAAAGCCCCGTCTGCGGCCATCGAGATCAATACGTTCTGAGCGCCCATATCGAGCAGCTTCCTTCCGTACTTGATCAAGTCTTCGCGGCCCGAGATTTCGACGCCGAACAATTCGGCCAATTCGTGATGATTCGGCTTGACGAGCAGCGGCCCGTGAGGCAAAGCTTGCAGCAGCGCGTCGCCGGTCGTGTCGATCACGAATTTCGCTCCGCGTTCCTGGACGACCGCGATCAACCGATCGTAGAACGAACTTCCGAGCGAAGGCGGAACGCTGCCGGACAGAACGACGATATCCCGATCTGTAAGCGTTCTCAGCTTCTCCGCCAGCTCATCGGCTTCTTCGCTTCCGATTTCCGGACCGAGCCCGTTGATCTCGGTCTCTCCGCCGTGCTTCAACTTGATGTTGATTCGCGTATCGCCTTTCACGCCGACGAAATCGGTGTTGATCGATTCGGACTTCAATACGTCTTCGATAAAACGACCGGTGAAGCCTCCGAGAAATCCGAGTGCTGTATTTTCAATCCCGAGCCGGCTCAAGATGCGCGATACGTTGATTCCCTTTCCTCCGGGAAGCTTCAAGTCGCGTTTCATGCGGTTTAGGGCGTCCAACTGAAGGTCTTCCACTTCCACGATGTAATCGATGGAAGGGTTAAGCGTTACGGTGTAGATCATGGTTCATCCCTCGATTATTTTGGTTTTCTCAAGAATGGATTTCCGCCACCGTTCCGGGATGGAGTCGGTGATGATGGTCGCTTCTTTGAGATCGAACAATTTCGCGAAGGCGACTTCTCCGAACTTGCTGGAATCGGCCAGCACGTAAGCGCGTTCCGATAGCTGCCTTGCTCTGCGCTTGATCAGCGCTTCTTCGGGGTCGGGCGTCGTGAATCCAAATTCGGCGTTCACGCCGTTGGTCCCGATAAAAGCTTTGTCGAATCGGAAATTGTCCATGTTCTGGAGTGCGATGCTGCCGATGACCGCTTTGGTATGACTCTTCATCATGCCGCCGAGCAGATAAGCGCGGATATCTTTGCTTACCAGCGCTTCGACGTGGGACAATCCGTTCGTCACGACCGTAATGTCCTGCGCCTCGATAAAAGGAATCATGGCCAGCGTCGTCGTTCCCGCATCGAGGTAGATGCACTCGCCGTCACGCAGCTGTTTGGCTGCCGCACGACCGACCGAGTTTTTTTGTTGAACGTTTTTGAACGTTTTCTCCTCCATGCCGGGTTCTTCGCTGCGTCGATGCAGCAGCGACGCTCCGCCGTGCACGCGTTTCAGCAAATGCTGCGCTTCAAGGTCGATCAAATCGCGTCGTACCGTTGATTCCGAAGTGCCCAGCAGCTCGACGAGCTCCTGAAGCTTAACGATTCCCGAGATTTGTAAGCGCTGTAGTATGATTCGGTATCTTTCTTCAGTCAGCATTTTCGACTCCTCCATCTGCCCTCATTGTACCTTACTCCTTTTCAAAAAACAATCACTTTTCTCCAAAAACGATCAAAATATTTCAACTTCGTTCTTCACCGATGAAAACCTTTTATTTTCCGTCACAACAGGAATGGTTGCGCTTTAATTTCGAGCCGCAAATCGAATACGAAAAAGCCGTGACGACAATTTCTGGCATGAATGATATATCGGATGCTCGCTTTTGAACGTTTAGCTTTTAAACGACTATTTTCGTTCCTAGTTTTGCCGACGAATCCGCTTAAAAAGCCCGGACCCTTTCTCTATGCGAATGTCCTCGCTTCCTATATCCGGCAGCGGGATGGCCGCCCCGTCGCTCCGAACGGCAAAAGACGCCCGACCGAAATTCGATTCGGTCGAGCGCCATAAGCGTTTGCGGTTGACGGATCTCGGTAAGCAAACCGCGAATATTCGGGCGACGATCCGCCTCGCTGCTTCATCCGATGGTCTCCACGATATTTCCGTCATGATCGCGCAGATGCGTCTTGACGATCCGAACGGTCAGAGCGGGCATGCATTCCAGCGCGAATTCGCTTTCCTGCGGAACCGACCTGCGCGCGAGTTCGGCCGCCGCGTCTGCGTTCAGATAGAGCAGCAGTCCTTCCTCGTCTTCCGCGATCCGATTCTGGAGATCGGGAATCAGCGTGACCCGCGTGTCCGGTCCGATCAGCATCAGATCGCGATCGTGCATCAATCTTCCGGTTAGGATGCGCCCGAGCGATTCGGCCTGTTTGGCGCCGAGCTGAAGCGTATACGAGTCGCTTTTGCCCAGACGGTGATGCGCTTCCCAGACCAGGCTCTCGAAGTACAGCACGCCCGTGCTGGAACCTTCCGTTCGCACGCCGAGATCGGCAGCGCGGCGAATCTCCTCGTCTTCCAGCAGCGAAGAACGGCGCAGATCGGTCATGTACAGCGGAAGGCGAGTCTTCGCCAGTTCAAGGAAACTGTCCGTATTCCAGACTTTGATCAAGTCCAGTTCGTCGGCGGTGATCCCTACGACTTGAACGAAACGGAATTTTCCGAACGGCGAGTCCGCTTCGCCCAGCTCCGGATCTTCGGCGAAAGCGACCGCCGTAATCGGCGTCGCCCGATCGACTTCGATCGGGCCGTTGGCATCCAGATGATGGCCCGGACGGAACACGTTCCCGCTGCTGAACACGTAACGCGCCAGATTCTGAAGGAAATTAACGGCCCATGCCGGCGGTTCTTCTTCGCCTTCCCGAGCCAACCGCAGCGTCAATTCGAACCCGAAGCCGCTGTATTCCGTATTCTCCGACTCCTTCTCGTACAGCTCCGTGAACCCGTACGTGACATAATGCCAATGAGGAACCGGTTCGTCCCGTTTATACACGCTGACGCCGTCCAACGGATCGGGGCCGCCCAGCCGATAAGAGATCAACGTGCCGTAATGAAAAGGTTCCGTGCCCGCATAATGCTTGTTCAGCTCGGCGTCGATCGCGTCCCAACCCGGCGAAGCCTCTTGCGGATCCGATTCGCGTTCGGAATCGTACTCGATCTTCTGTTCTTCTTCCTTCATTTTTGTCTGCTCCCTTCTCTTCGTGCAGTTCCATCCTGATGTTAGTTTAACCGACCGGGGGCTTTTTGGAAAATAAACGCTCGAAAAAGCCGGTTCCTTCAGAAAGGAAACCGGCCTGTTCGGAAAAGCGATCGAATTCGAACGCGTTCTTCGGATGATCGTCAAACGGAGCAAGCTCGCTTATTCCGTCTTGAAACGGGCAATCCGGCCGCGCAGCTCGTCGACGTTATCGGACACTTCGCCCGACAGATCGGAGATGCTGGAGATCGCTTGGGCTTGTTCTTGCGTGGAAGAAGCCGCCTGCTCCGTGCTCGCCGCGCTCTGCTCCGCGACTGCCGCGATATCGGTCATGATCGCCGATACGTGATCGGCGCTGTGCTTCAATTCTTCCGACGCGCCGGACACTTCGCGGATTCGGCCCGTGATGCCGTCTACCGAGCTGCGGATCGTGTCGAACGCTTCGCGCGTCGATGCCGCGGCCTGAATCTGTTTATCGACCATCATTTGGAACTCGCGAATCTCGTCGATGCTCTGACGGCCCGCTTCCTGTACGCCTTCGAGCAGCGTATCGATATCCGCCGCCGAAGAACGGGCTTGTTCGGCCAACTTGCGCACTTCGTCCGCGACGACGCTGAAGCCTTTGCCGTGTTCGCCCGCGCGCGCCGCTTCGATCGCGGCGTTCAAAGCCAGCAGGTTGGTCTGCTTGGCGACGGTATGGATCAAGCTGACCGCTTCGCCGATCTTGACGGTCTGCTGACCGAGACGGCGGTTGGCTTCTTCCACGCGTTCGGCCGAACTGCGGCTGGCCTGCGTCAGTTCGCTCTGCGAATCGACGGCTTCCAGTCCGCCGCGCATCGCGCCGGTCACTTCGTCCGCGCTGGCGGCCGCTTGGCCCGCGCTGCTGGCGATCGCGTCGATCGAAGCATTGATGCCGCCGATCTGCTCGACGCCGCTTTGGATCGAAGAAGCTTGATCCGTCGCGCCTCTCGCCAATTCTTCGATCACGACCGCGATTTGATCGGAAATGTGTTTGGCTCCTTCGGCCCGTTCATGCATATGCTTGGCCGAGTTTTCCACGCCTTCGGCCGAAGCCGCGGCAGCGTGAATCAGTTCGCGCAGGCTGGCGGACATCTCGTTGAACGCGGCGCCGAGCTTGCCGATCTCGTCTTTGCCTTTCACGTCGACCGTCGCCGTCAGATCGCCTTCGGACAAGCGCTGCGCGCTCTTTTGCAGCAGGATCAGCGGTTTGATCAGTCTTGCGGCCGCGAGCACGGCCAGTACGGCCAGCACGGCGACCATGCCCAGAATGCCGAAGATGAACAGGTTGCGCATTTGAACGTAATCGGCGAAAGCATGGCTTTTGGAGACCGACGAAGCGACGACCCAACCCGTACCTTCGACTTTTTGATAGTACAAGAGCTGCGTTTCGCCTTTGTACGTATATTCCAAGCTGCCCGAATCGTTCTTCAGCAGTTGATCGGCAATGCCGGAGTAGTCGGCAATCTCGGACAGCGGCTTATTGACGTCGTCTTTGTCGGGATGCGCCAGCACCACGCCCGTCTTATCCGCCATAAAAGCGAACCCGCCGTCGATCTTGATATTGTTGATCAGCTCGGTGAGCGTGGAGAGCTTCATGTCGCCCGCGACCACGCCCGCCACTTTGCCTGCCGAATCATGCAGCGGATAACCGATCGAGACGGCGTATTCGCCGCTGATCAGGTCCTTGTACGGATTGCTGAAGTTCAGCGCGTTGGCGGCTTTGCCTTCGATATACCACGGGCGCGCTTTGACGTCGTATCCGGCTTCCGGCACCCATCCGGAACCGTCGATCATTCGGCCGTCTTCCATGCCGATGTAAATATCGGAAAGATTATTTTTGTTGGAATCGGACGTGTAAGCTTGCAGCTGACTTTCTTTGATCTGATCGAGCGGCACCGAAGATTGAATCACTTCCGCCGTGGTTTCCACGACTTTCGCATTCTTGCCGACCCAACCGCCGATTTGGATCGCGGTGTTCTCGGCCGTGCTGCGGAGGTTCGCATTAATCGATTTAGTCGCCTCGCTGCGGATGCTGCTGAGCGATACGGCACCGATGCTTCCGGTTCCTACTAAGGTCACGACGACCAGCACGATTGCCAATTTCATTTTCAGATTCATGTAAGACCCTCCCTGTGCGCCGTTATCGGGCGAAAATTCGGCGGCGCTTCGGGAAATCATCCCTATGAAGAAAGCAGCCAAACCGTGACGTTTATTTTCGATATTTATCGACAGAATTAGTGCAAAATTGTACCCCGATTCGATTGCCGACAAATAAAAAGCTGCATATTCGATCGATTTGATCGAATACGCAGCAAACGAAACGTTTCTATGAGTAAAGCCAAAAGTCGAACGGCTTATCCATGCAGAATCCGTCGACTTTAACCCTCGATCCCGCAGCTTCGATAAAGCTTTTATTCGAGCGCTCGGCGCGGCTCGAACTCGGGCTGGCGAAGACCCAACAGGCCGTTCATCTGCTCCAGCAGATTGCCGCCGCCGCTGAGCGAAACGGTTCCGATCTTCTCGCAGATCTTTTCGACGAACTCCAGCTCTTTGAGCCGGTACAGCGTCGCGTTCTCGTCCATGAGCTTGGCGGTGTTGAGCAGGCTTCGCGTGGATGCCGTCTCTTCGCGCCGGGTGATCATGTTCGCCTGCGCTTTCTTCTCGGCGAGCAGCACCGTGTTCAGGATCGCTCGGACTTCGCCCGGCAGAATCACGTCTTTGAGTCCGGCGGACAGAAAATTAACGCCGTATTCGCTGCCGCTCGGCTGCAAACGGCCGAGCACGTAATCTCCGATCTCCTGTTTCATGCGCAGCAGATCGTCGAGCTTCAACGTACCCACGTATTCGCGCAGCAGCAGTTGAAGCTGCACGTAGACTTGGTTCTCGAAGTCTTTGATCTCCGCCGCTTTGAGCGGATCGACGATCTTGTATTGGCAGACGAAGTTCAGCCGCAGCGCCACTTTGTCTTCGGTCAGAATCTCTTGACCGGTCATGTCGAGCTGCTGACGGCGAAGATCGAACGTCTTGACCGCGACCGTCTCCGCGCCGCGCCAGAAAAAGCTGCGTCCCGGAGGAAGCTGCCGCTGCAAACGATTGTCGAAATACAGCAGTCCGACTTCGTGGCTCGCCACGTCGATCTTATGGATATAAGCGCCGTCGATCTTCTCCAGCAGCGAACGGCCGATGCCGGGTCCGATCTCCGGCGTACGGATGTCCGCGCGGATGAACGTGTGCGCGACCGGCTCGTTCCAGTACGCGTAAGTACCCGCTGCCAAGACGTCGCGCAGACGTCCGTTCTCCAGATGCAGCACGTATTCGTCATCGCCGACTTCGACGACGGCAAGCTGCGCCGCCAGCTCGGCGTCTCCGGCATACAACCGCACATCCGTGTCGGCCGAGCTGCCGTTTTCGCCTAATCTCGAACCGACCGAAGGCCGATAATCGAACGGCTGATCCAGCCGTTTGAAGATCAAGGACCGCTTGCCTCCGGCCCCGTCGAAGAAACGATGCCGCCCCGGATTCAGCAGCCGAACGTAGCGGCCGCGTTCAAGCAGCAGCGCCCGTTCGCCTTCCTGCACCTCGACGGTCCGAAAACCGCCGCCCAACCGGACGACATTCGGATCGGACTGCGGATTCGAGGAACCCGGATGAATATCTTGGCCCGGCAGACCGGGAATTTTGCGGCCGTGCGGCTGAGCCGTTATGGATAAAGGATTGCGGATCGGATTCATGAAAAGTTCCTCCTTAATCGATCTTTGCGGCGGAAGCCCGCGCGCGAAACAAACGGAATCCGGCTTGAGCCGAAGCGATAGCGCGCCGGAAAGAAAAGAGCTGTCCGACCCTCGACTGCCGTCCAGACTTCGGAAAGCCGCTCGGGTCGTTCTGCCTCGTTTCTTCGGCGGCGGCCTGCGGCGGCGAATCCGCCGGACTGCAAAGCTTGCCCGCGCGTCCGTTGCCCCGTACAGGCGGCTCGGCAGGGCTTGCCGCTTCAAAGATCTTCATCAATGGTGCTCCCTGACGGGAGCGCGCTTTACCAAAGCTCGCGTAGCCGGCGAGGCGGGGAATCGAACCCCAATAAGACGTTCGCTTGCGAAGGTCTTCCGGCATACCGGCACAGAGACTGTCCGGCACCGCGGGACCGTTCGGAGGTCCTCGCCCGGGGAAGCCGTTCGCGAATCCCGTAAAGGATCTGTGTCTATTGTGCCCGATACGGACAGCCGGCAACAGGGCGGAACTATGGCGAGTCCGTTCATCTTTTCATAAAAAAAAACAGCCTTTCGGCTGCTTTTAATTTCGTCTCCGGTTCAATCCCACCAGAACTCCCACGTACCCGCGGTTTTCAGATAGGCCGCGTACTGCCCGATCGTCTGGAACGATTCCAGCACGTATTGGCAGAAGATGAAGTGTTCTTTCGCCAAATCGAGCGCTTCTTCGTCCGTTTCCGGTCTTTGCTTCACCCGAAGCAACCAACTATCTTCCGTGACGGCCGCAGGCACCGCGCCGAAACGCCGCTGCCAATCGCGGAACATCACGGCCTGATCGAGCGGCTGCGGACATTCGTTATAGCCGCCCATCGGGACGACGAGCGGAGCTGTCCAAGCCTGCTTTTCCGGCAGGTCGAGCAGCAGCAAAGCCTCTTCCTCATTGCGCTCGATCCAAGCGCGATCGGGCAGCGCGGCCGAAGTTTCCGTGCCGCGACTCGCCGAAGCCGGAACCTGTTCGTCCAACATGCCGATTCCGTCTTCCCATTGCGCCGCATAGGCCCGGTACGACTCGTTCAAGCCGCTTCCCCGTTCTTCGGCCGCTTCGCCCATCTCGGCCAATACCGCGTCGGCCAGCCCTCTCAGTACGTCTTCTGCGGATAACCCTTCCGCAGCCTGCACCTGCTTTTCGACATAAGGACCGATCGATTCTTGGCCGTCCGCCGCTTCTTCCAACATTTCCTCGATATTCCCGCCGGAGCAGATCAGCACGCGTACCTGCCCGCTTTGCGCTTGCAGCAGCCGTTCGATCGATTCTTTCTCCGCAAGCTGCACCCCGTATTCCCGCAGCCGATCCATCACTTCTTCGCTCACTTTCGCTCGCCTCCCGATTTCCTTCATCGGCGAAACGCGGTTTGCCGCCTTTTACGATCGAACTTCCGCCTCGCCCTCTTTTTCTACTATAGAGGATGTCGAAAGATTCTCCAAACCGGCGAGCGGAAGCGGTTCAAGGCGGCGTTCTTGTTCAGGCTTATCGACTCCACCGCCAAGTTTCTTGTTTCTGCGCTACCCAAGTTAACGCGATGCCGAGCAGCAGCAGTCCGCCGAGGATCAGAGACGGTTCGAGCAGCGGCCTGCTGCCGTACAGCATGAAATCAAGCAGTCGGTTGAGAATGAAGTCGCCTTTGAAAAAAAAGAACAGCGTGACGACGATCGCGGCGGCCAAGAGCTGAAGATTAGGCGCGACGGCCGAATAAAAAGCGGTCAGCAGCGCGGCGATCCAGCTCAATACGAATACCGCGCCGTAAGTCAGCAGGATATACTGCAAGAACGTCAGGTCGTACATGAACAAGAAATTGAACCTTCCGCTGATATCCGCTCCCATAAGATCCCAAGCATCGCTGAAGCGGTAAGCGATCAGCAGCACGGCCAGCAGGATCGCCGACACCATTGTACCGATCAGCAGCGCCGCGGCCGTCTTGATCCGCAGCAGCTTGTTCCTGCCGACGCGCGAGGTTCCTTGAAGCTCGCTCAATCCCGCGCGCCGATCGCCGATATGGATATGCATAACCAGCAGCGCGGTCGTCAGCATGGCCGTCATCGCGAGGCGGTACAAGATGCCCGAAGAGGCATAGGCGTAGAAAACGCTTGACGGCAGCACCGAAACGCCGCTCCGGGCTTCGATCTCCTGCAGCCTTTGTCGTTCGGCTTCGTTCATCAGCGCCGTGCCTTTGCCCATCGTCCAGCGATAATCGTCTTCGTAGCGGACGATCAGCTCGCTGCCCTTCCGAAGCTCCTCGAACAGTTCTTTTTTCGGACCGGAACGAACATGCGCATCCAGTTCCAAGGTCCCTCCGTTCGGCATCTGCCCCCGCTTCATATACCGTTCGTAGCTGTCCAGATTCGCCGCGGCGAACAGCGGGTCGGCTTGAATATACGCATCCGCTTCGGCGATTTTCTCCGCGCGATCCTGCTTGAACGCTTCCCACTCCCGATCGTCGATCAGCGTGCCGTACTTCGCTTCCATCTCCGCCGCGATCCGGGTCTCGTAATCGGGGAACTGCGGACCGGGATACAGAACTTGGAACGGATACAGCCACAGCCCTCCGCACAGCAGAATAAAAGCGGCGAAAACGAGCCTTTTGGGCATAAACAATTTCCTGAACTCCAATCCGATCAACCGCGCGTTCGAAGCTCTCGGCTTTCTGCGCTTGTTCATACGTTCACCCCGCTTTTCCATGAAGTCGCGGCCGGCTTTTTCCCTTGTTCCGCATCCCGGTACACGTATAAGAACACGTCTTCCAATCCCGGTTCGACGGCCTGCCAGCTCTCGAACGGACGGGTCTCTTCGGAGACCGCGAAACGCACGCTCCAGCCGCCCGGTTCCCCGCGCTCGGCCAGAATGACATGCCGGTTTCGAAACTCGTCGATCTCCGCGTCCGTCAGCTTCGTTTCGTATACTCGCCTGTTCAGAACCTCGCAGACGGCTTCCGGGCGGTCTTTGGCGAACAGTCTGCCGTCTTTGAGCATGAGAATCTCGTTGGCCGCCGATTCCACGTCCGAGACGACATGGGTCGACAAGATCACGGTGCGGTCGCGTCCGAGCCGCGTCAGCAGACGACGAAACCGTGCCCGTTCTTTGGGATCGAGTCCGGCCGTCGGTTCGTCCAGAATCAGCACGCGGGGATCGTTCAGCAGCGCCTGCGCGATGCCGACCCGCTGGATCATGCCGCCCGAGAAGGTCTTCATTTTCTTGCGTTTGACTTCGCCGAGCGCGACGAGATCGAGCAGTTCCTCCGAACGCTTGAGCGATTCGCGCCGATCCATCCCTTTGATCGCGGCCAGATACTGCATATATTTGAGCGGCGTATCGTTCGGATAATACCCGAATCGCTGCGGCAGATAGCCGAGCACTTCCCGATACCGTTCGTCCAGCGCCGCGAGCGGCTGTCTGTCGTACAAGATCTCGCCTTCCGTAGGCGGCAGCAGACCGGCCAGCATCTTGAGCAGCGTCGTTTTGCCGGCTCCGTTGGGAGCCAGCAGGCCGTATACGCCGCTGCCGAATTCCAGATCGAGTCCTTCCAGCACCCGCGTTTCTCCGTAACGTTTTCCGGCTCCGCGAACCGTCAGCATGATCATTCACTCTCCTTTTTATCTTATCCGCACGATTCTATACCGATCTTCCGGGACGAATCGCGATCAACCGCCGAATCTGCCGGAAATAGAGCCAGCCGCCGAGCGCGAACATCACGGCATACACATAGAGCGGGAGCTGTATCATCAGCAAACCGTAGATTCTCGGAGCCGCGATCCCTAATATCAGATTCAGTACCGGCCACAGCGCTACCCAGCCGTAACGCGCCGCCGTGCTTCGTCCGCGCAGCAGGCCGTATAGAAAAGCCGCCGCGAACAGCATGAGCGACGAAGCCGACAGCAGCAGGCCGCGCGGCGCGTCGACGCTTCCGTAAGCGAGCGAGAGCCAGCAGACGAGCGCGGCGTTCAGCACCAGACAAACGGCCGCAAAAGCCAGCATGCGCAGCGATGCGAGCTGATAAACGTTGTACCGGCAGGCCATCTCGACCGCGTACGTATCGCTGCGGCGCAGCTCGGCGAAAAAGAGCGCCGAAATCGCCAGATACAGCAGCGGCGATACCATAAAAATAAAACCGTAAGCCAGCTCCGTATTCCGCTGCTCCATCGCGAACAAAGCCGTGAAAATCCATACGCCTATCCCAAGCAGCAGCACGAATACGATCTCCGTCAGATCCCGGAACAGATGGCGGAATCCGACCTGACGGTACATCTCGGTTACGTAGGCCGGGAACGATAGGCGTTTGGGCAGCGCGATCTGCACGATTCGGCCGATCTGCCGGCGCTGCTCCGTCTCGGTCGGATAATCGACGGGCGGCAGCCAATCAAGCCGCTCAGACGCCGGCTCGCCGCTTCGAGGCCGCAGATTCTGCTTGGTCATGTTCTCCCTCCTTCAATCGGGCTCGGATCTTGCGAATCGCCGCATAATAACCGGCTTTGACTGTCGATTCCGGAAGCTCCAGAATCTGCGCGACATCAATGAACGTCCGTTCCGCGAACAGCTTGAGCCGCACGATCTGTTGGACGCGAGGCTCGAATCGCTCCAACAGCTTCAGCACTTCTTCGGCTTGTTCGCGCCTTTCCAGTTCGAGCGTGAAATCGCCTTCCGCCGCCGGTTCGAAATCTTCCAGCGGATCGGTCAGTTGACCGCGGCGATGCGCGCTCGAACGGAAATGGTCGATCACCCGGTTCGAGGCGATCCGGTACAGCCAAGTTCGCAGCGACGCCCGCTTGCCTTCGAAGGTATCGAGGCTTCGCAGCATGCTCACGAAGATATCCTGCGTCAGATCGAGCGCGTTCTCCCGATGCGGAAGCTGGCGGTAGACAAAAGCGTAGATTTCCCGGTAATAACGCGAAACCAGTTCGTCGGCGGCCGCGCGGTCGCCTCCGCGTTTGATCTTTCGGATCAGTTTCGATTCGTTTTGCATAAACGCCGCACTCGGCCTCCTTTCCGGTCCAGCCCGTATCGCTGCTTCTTATCGTTTCCTAATCGTATATGCGAGACGGCGCCACAAATAGTTGGGAATTTCGAATTTTTTTATTTTCCGCGCAAAAAAGCCTCTCCGACGAATGAGGATCGGAGAGGCCTGAGCCGTATCATATAGGGTCGAATTTCGGAAAGCGGAGCGCGTCCGGCATTCGGCGTTCAGGTCAAGCCTGCCGAACGATCAGATGCCTTTGGTCTGCGGGTTAAGACGCATCTTGCGATCGTCTTTGCCTGCCGCTTCTTTGCTCGCGGAAGCTTGAGCTTGGACAGCCGCCGCGCCCGGCGATTTGATCGTCAGAGCGATCAGCAGCGAGATCGCGCACAGCGCGCCGATCACGAGGAACGTCGGTTTGAATCCGCCGAGCAGCGCCGCGATGAACGAAGCGGACAATGCGCCGAGGCCGAAGCCTTGATAGATCACCCCGTAATTCTTGCCTTGATTCTTGAGACCGAAGAAGTCGCTGACGATCGCCGGGAACACCGTGATGTTGCCGCCGAAGCAGAACGCGATCGCCGCCACGCTGGCGAAGAACAACGGATACGTCAAGGTGGCGAAGCTGAGCACCATGACGGCCGCGAAAGTGACCAGCAGCGCGCCGGAGACGACTCTCAGGCGGCCGACTTTGTCGGACAGCGGGCCGAGGATCAAGCGTCCGGCCGTGTTGAAGATCGCGATCATCGCAACGGCATTGGCCGCCGTCGCCACGTCCAGACCGGCCAACTGCACGCCGATGTCTTTGACGATGCCGATCAGGTACAATCCGCTCATGCAGGCCGTGAAGAAGATGACGAACAGCATGTACGCTTGTTTGGTCTTCAGCATTTCTTTGACCGTGTAATCTTTGACTTGAACGCCCGACGCGGAAGCGGGAGTCGCGGTTACGACCGCCTCGCGGATCAGCAGCGAACCGAACACGACCATCGCCAGCACGATAATCCCCCAGATCAGGAAAGCCTGCGAGACGCCGCGCGATTCGATCATGGCGCCGTTGATATACTTGAAGATCAAACTGCCCGTACCGTACGCGCCGACCGACACGCCGGACATCAGTCCTTTATGTTTCGGGAACCATTTGATCAAGTTCGAGAGCGACGTCATGTACGCCGTGCCGTCCGCGTAACCGACGAGCACGCCGGCGACCAGATACAGCAGGCCGAGCGACGACACTTGCGAAGAGAGCATCAGTCCGACGCCGAGCCCGATGCCGGAAGCGGCGATCAGTTTGCGGATGCCGAATTTATCTTGCAGTTTGCCGGAGAACAATGTCGCGAACGCGAGCGCGAAGCTGGTGATCGAGAACGTCATCGCCGTGCTGCCGAGTTCCCAGCCGAATTTGCTCACGAGCGGCTGGTTGAACAAGCTCCACGTATAGATGGTGCCGAGGCCCATTTGGACGATAATCGTGCCGATCACGATCCATAGGCGATTAACCTTCGGGGAGACTTCAGCGTTTTTCATGTCTATTCCTTCTCTCATTCGTTATGCGATTCCTTGTGTATTCCTTATGGCTTTATTATAAGCACCGGAACAGGTAGGGAAGCGTTTTTGGAATGAGATGCCGCTTACGCGGAATGAAATGCATAAGAGCCGCCGCGAGCGTTTTGAAACCGCTTAAATCCGCATGAGCTGCCGGAATTCTTTGACTTTGCTGCGGCTGACCGGCACTTCGGCGTTCACGTCGCGCAGACGGAGGAGATACGTATTGTTGAACCACGGCACGATCTCCCGGATCTTCGACAGATTGACGGTATACGAACGATGGCAGCGGAAAAACTTGTCCTGCGGCAGTCCCGCCTGAAAATCGGAAATGCTCATATGCATCGTGTATTCTTCTTTGCGCGTGTAGACGAGCGTCGTTTTCTCCTGCGCGGAGGCATAATAGATATCGTCGGCGTCCACCACGATGATCTTGTCGTCTTTGTACAGATTGATTCGCGAATCGGCGCGGGCGGCGCCGTCCGCGGACGACGTCGGACGCTCGGCCGGTTCCTGCGCCTGCGCGGGCGTTCCCGAGCGGGCGGCTTCCGAAGCTTCCCGTTCTTTTTTGGCGGCGAACGCCGCTTCGAGCTTATTCAGCATCGCCGCGATCCGCGGCTCGTGGTACGGTTTCAGAATATAATCGAACGCTTCGATCTCGAACGCTTCCGCTGCATGTTCTTTGTACGCCGTCGTGAACACGATATACGGTTTGTTGGCGAATTTGCTGATGCTTTTGGCCAGCAGCACCCCGTCGAGCGACGGAATATTGATATCGAGAAAAATAACGTCCACGTCGCTGCTCTGCAAAAATTTCAACACGTCGATGCCGTCTTCGAACTTGCCGACGATCTCGACCGAGCTGTTTTTGCGGATCAGGTAATCCAGTTCTTCCATCGCCAGAAATTCGTCTTCGACGATGATCCCTTTCAGATTCTCGCTCATTCCGCGCTCCCCTTTCCGACCGTGAATCCGATCACCGTGCCTTTGTCCAATCTTCGAATATCGACGCCTTCTCCGTAGATCAATTTCAGCCGCTCGTGCACGTTCGACAACCCGATCTTGTTCGACGGCATCTCGCCGTTTCGGATGCGTTCAATGACCGTTTCGTCGATGCCGACGCCGGTGTCCGCGATCTCGAAACGAACGTTCTGCCCTTCGTTTTTCACGCGAATCGTCACGGTTCCTTTGCCTTTATCTTTCAAAATGCCGTGCACGATCGCGTTCTCCACCAGCGGTTGGATGATGAGGCTCGGAATCTTCACGTCCGTCTCGTCATCGATATCGTACTCCACCTGAAGCCGGCTGCCGAAACGCGCTTTTTCGATCTCGACGTAATCTTTGACCTGCTGAAGTTCGCGGTGCATGTCGATCAATTCGTCGTTCAGCTCCAGATTGTACCGCAGATAACCGGACAAGTTGATGATCAGCTCGCGCGCTTTGTCCGGGTCGATCCGAATCGACGAAGCGATCGCGTTCAGCGCGTTGAACAAGAAATGCGGGCTGATTTTCGTCTGAAGCGCTTTGATCTCGGCTTTGTCCGCCATCGCTTTGATCTGCTCGACGCGCGAGACTTCCATAAGGGTGGAGATGATCTGCGACAGCCCGACGGCCAGTTCTTTCAGCGAATACGTGATTTGATGGGCGTGGCGGTAATAAATTTTCAGCGCTCCGGTCACCACCCCTTTTTCCCGCAGCGGAATGATGATCATCGATTTGATCCATTCGTTGCGATGATCCGCGTCGTTGTTGCGCACGGTGATGCTGCCGCTCCGGATCGACTGCTTGGTCTCTTCCGTCATGATCTCGTGCCCGATATTGTAGCGCTCCTGACCGAACCCCGCATAGGCCAAAATATGGCTCGTATCCGTGATCGCCACCGCGTCCGCGCCGATTTTTCGTTCGATGATCTCGCAGATCCGCAGCAGCGAAGCGCTGTCCACTTTGCGGAAGTACGGCAGCGTCTCGTTGGCGATATCCAGCGCGAGCTTGGCCTGCTTGGCCGCGACGTTCTCTTTCTCGTCTTCGACGCTCTGCACCAGAGTCACGATCAAGCCGATCATCACTTGAGCCAGAATCATCGGCGCGGCGATCTTCGAGACGATATCCAAGCCGAGCGCGTAAGGCTGCGCCATCAGCAGAATCAAGATCATCGTGAGCGCTTCGCAGGCCATTCCCGCCAAGATGCCGTACAGCCAGCGTTTGCGTTTGGCGACGCGCAGATGAATGATGCCGGAGACGACGCCCGCGACTATGCTGGTAATCAGGCAGGGCAGCGCGGTTACGCCGCCGATATCGATCAGGTAACGGTGCACGCCCGCCACCACTCCCGTGACGATCCCGACCCAGGGGCCGAACAGCAGTCCGCCGGACATGATCGCCACGATCCGGACGTTGACGAGCGAACCTTCCACGCTGATGCCCATGTACGTCCCGAAAATGGCGAATAACCCGAAGATCGCCGTAACGGTCACGAGATCCTGCGGGCGGTATTCTTCTTTTTGAAAAACGGCTTTGACGCGCGGAATCCGCGTCAGCACGAACAAACACATCAGCAGCAACGAACCGCGTTCGAACAACTGCAAAAATATGGTCAGCGGATGCGTAGGGTCCATTTTCTGAATCGCTCCTCTCTGGGTTAAGCTTCTGCCCGCGATGCCGAGCAGAAGAAAGCCGCCGGTTCGAAATCCGGCGGCTGCTGCCTCGATACGTATACGCGATCGGCGGAACGAAGCGGGCCGAGACGAAATCAGTCGATCAGCTCGCCGCGGAACAGATCCTGCGTTTCCAGCGAGCTGCGCAAGCCTTCGTACGTCGGCGACGTCCAGAAGAACGAATCTTCGACCAGCTTCGCCGCGTCGTCGCGCGCCTGCTCCAGCACTTTGAAGTCCGCGACCATATCCGCGACTTTGAACTCCGGCAGTCCGCTCTGCTTGGTGCCGAAGAAATCGCCCGGTCCCCGCAGTTCCAGATCGCGCCGCGACACTTCGAAGCCGTCGTTCGTATCCGTCATGACGCCCATGCGCTGACGCCCCAGTTCCGACTTCGGATCGGCGATCAGCACGCAGTACGACGCATGCTGCCCCCGTCCGACGCGGCCGCGAAGCTGGTGAAGCTGCGACAACCCGAACCGGTCGGCGTCCATAATGACCATTAGCGTCGCGTTCGGCACGTCGACGCCGACTTCGACCACGGTGGTCGAGACGAGCAGCTGCGTCTCGCCGGCATAGAAGAGCCGCATGGTTTCTTCTTTCTCCGCCGCGCTCATCCGTCCGTGCAGCAGGCCGACTTTATAGTCCGGCAGCGCCTGGCTCATCTGCATATGCAGATCGATCGCGTTCTGCACGTCCAGCTTCTCGGATTCCTCGATCAGCGGGCAGATCATGTACGCCTGCCGCCCTTGACCGACTTCGCGGCGAATAAAGCCGAGCACGCGCTCCATCATCTCGTGCTTGACCCAATACGTCTCGATCGGCACGCGGCCTTTCGGACGTTCCGCGATCGTGGACACGTCCATATCGCCGAACGCCGTGATCGCCAGCGTACGCGGAATCGGCGTGGCCGTCATCGTAAGCACGTCCGGATTGTAGCCTTTGCGCCGCAGGACGCTGCGCTGATTGACCCCGAAACGGTGCTGCTCGTCGGTCACCACGAGGCCCAGCGCCCGGAAGTTGACGTCTTCTTGAATCAGCGCGTGCGTGCCGACCAGAATATCGATCAATCCCATCTGCAGCCCTGCCAGCAGGTCTTTGCGTTTGCGTCCGGTGACGCTGCTCGTCAGCAGACCGACGGTGATGCCGAACGGTTCGAACATCTTCTGAAGCGAACGCGAATGCTGCTCGGCCAGAATCTCGGTCGGCACCATCAGCGCGCCTTGATATCCGGAACGCACGGTCGTGAACAGAGCGATCGCGGCGACCGCCGTTTTGCCCGAACCGACGTCGCCTTGAAGCAGCCGGTTCATGCAGGCTTCCGAACGCATGTCTTTCAAAATCTCCAGCTCGACGTTCTTCTGATCGTCGGTCAGCTCGAACGGCAGGCTGCGCACGAATTCGCGGATCGTCGCGTTCGGCGTGGTATGCACCACGCCGTCGCGCCGTTCGCGGTTCAGCGAGCGGAACGCCTGAAGCTTGAGTTGGAACAGGAACAATTCTTCGTAGACCATGCGTTTGCGCGCTTCTTGGCCTTCGGCGATATCGCCGGGCTGATGAAGCAGGCGGATCGCCTGCGGACGCGGCATCAATCCGTATTTCTTCACCAGCTCTTCCGGCAGCACTTCTTCGAGCTGCTCGCCGTATTGGTCGAGCGCGCTGCCGATCGCTTTGCGCAGCGAATTCTGGGTCAGATTGCCCGCGACGGAGTAGACGGGCTGAAGCGAACCGCTGCGAATCACGCCGCGATCGGGGAATTCCGATTGCGTGACGTTCATCTGCAATCTTCGGCCGTCCCATTTGCCGGTCAAGATGATCTCGCGGTCCAGCTCCAATTGGTCTTTGAGATAGTTGCGGTTGAACCATACGGCCGTAAACATCGAATAATCGGCCAGCACTTTGCAGCTCAGTTTGGTCTTCTTGCCGAAGCGCTGCACGATGGGCATGCCGACGATCTTCGCTTGTACGGTCGCCTTGTCTCCGTCCTTCACGTCGCCGAGCGGTTTCTGCCGAAAGTCTTCGTAACGGAACGGAAAATATTCGATGAGATCCTTAACGGTAAAAATGCCAACGGCGTGAAGCTCCTCCGCTCTCCGGGCGCCCACACCGTTGACTTCTTTCACCGGGATTTGATCCAGGCGTATGTTCATGTTGTTCTCCCTTTATTTGACGGAAGGCCAGATGTAGATCGCGTTGCAGCCGAGTCCGACATGCGTGCCGACGACGGAACCGATATGCGAGTAGACGACGTCGACGACTTCGAAATGCTGACGCAGCAGCGCCAAGATCTCGTCCGCCGACTCCGGTTGAACGGTATGTCCGATCGCGATATCCACCCGTCCGACGCCTGCCAGCTCCTGCTTGAACAGTTCCACGACGCGAGCCAGCGCCTTCTTGCGTCCTCTGGCCTTCTCTACGGCGTATATGACGCCTTCCTTGTCGATCGACAGAATCGGTTTGATATTCAGCAGCGTGCCGAACAAAGCCGCCGCTCGGCCGATCCGGCCGCCTTTTTGCAGATATTCCAGCGTATCCACGAGAAAATACAGCTTGCGCGCGGTCTTGAGCCGTTCGATCTCCGCTTGGATCTCCTGCGGCGTCGCGCCGGCCTGCGCCATCTCCGCGGCCCGCACGACCATAAAGCCGAATCCGTAAGACGCGGACAGCGAGTCGATCAGCAGAATGTCCGCTTCTTCGTTCTCGAGCAGCGACTTGCCCAGCGTGGCGGACTGGAAAGTCCCGCTCATGCCGGTCGAGATATGGATCGAAACGATCGGCGCTCCGGGATGATGATCCAAGATGCGCTGATACGCGGCCGTAAAGTCCGCCGGCGAAGGCTGCGACGTGGTCGGCAGCTTGTCGGCCTGCGGCAGTCGCCTGTAGAACTCCGGCGCTTTGATCTCCACGCCGTCGAGCAGCGCCTGATCGCCGAACATGACCTTGAGCGGCACGACCGTGATGCCGAGGCGCTGCACCAGCTCCTCGGGAATATCGGACGTGCTGTCGGTTACGATAATCGGGTTCATTCGGTCACCGTCCTTAAGTTAGAGGGTGCGGCTTCATACATACGAAAAAATCCTATGCGTTTAGTCCATTAGCCTTGAAGCTGCGGAGAATTTTCGTTCCGGTCGCGTGTTGCAATCGAGAAGCATGATTAGACTAGGCAGAAGCTCCTCGATTGCAAAAGCGAACTGGAGCGTATGCTTACGATGTGACTTTCTCCGAAAGTCTTTAGCTCCTACATCGAAAACTCTCCTTCGCCTACAGGCCGGAACCAAACCCAAGATCTTTTCGCACGCATTCGACCGGTTGTGATGCGCGAAAGAGGATCAAGCTTCGACGGAGAACATGTAGTCGTAAACCGGTTGGCCGCCGGTATGGAATTCCACTTCGGCGTCCGGGTATTGTTCGGTCAGCCATTCGACCAGTTCGGCGGTCTCGGCTTCGGACGCGTCTGCTCCGGCGAGCAGGGTGACGACTTCGTCGCCGCTTTCGATCATGGCGGCCAGCAGGTTGCGGCTGGTCGTCAAACGGTCTTCGGCGGTCGCGACGATCTTGGAATTGAAGATGCCGATATAATTGCCGGCCGTAATGTCCAGTCCGTCGAACGTCGTGTCGCGCACCGCATGCGTGATCTGGCCGGTCTTGACGTGCCGGATCGCTTCGTTCATCTGCTCTTCGTTGGCTGCCGGGCTTTCTTCTTCTTGGAACGCCAGCGCGGCCGCGATGCCCTGCGGAATGCTCTTGCACGGCACGACCGTGATCTGGCGTTCGCCTTCCAGCAGATCGCGCGCCTGTTGGGCGGCCAGCACGATGTTGGAATTGTTCGGCAGCAGGAAGATATGCTGCGCGGACAGCTGTCCGATCGCGTTGACGAAATCTTCCGTGCTCGGGTTCATCGTTTGTCCGCCGGACAAGACGATATCCACGCCGAGGCTCTTGAAGATCTCTTCGATGCCCGCGCCGCTGGCGACGGCGATAAAGCCGTAAGGCGCCACTTCGTCGGCGGGCAGAGCGGAAGGTTCTTCGGGAACCGGAACCGGAGCCGGAATATCGGCGAACAGCTCAGGCGGAGCGGCGCCGTCCATGCCGGCATGCAGCAGGTCGCGGTGCTGTTCGCGCATGTTCAAGATATGGATCTGCGTGATCTCTCCGTACCGCAGCGCCTGCGTCATGACTTCGCCCGGCGTCTTGGAATGGACATGCACTTTCACGATATCGTCGTCGGCGATGATGATGATCGAATCGCCGTTGACGGACAGCGCTTTCCGGAAAGCTTCTTCGTCGAACGCGTCGCGCGGACCGTCCCCGAGGCCGCGATTGATGAAGAACTCCATATCGTAGAGGAATTCGATGTTTTCGGTCTCGAGCTGCGCCTGCGCGGAAGCTTGGATATGCGAAACCGCGGAAGCTTGAACGGCGGGAGAAGGCGATGTCGCAGCGGCTTGAGGAGCGGCTGCCGCCGACGGGACAGACGTGCCTGCCGCCGCGCCGTTCTCGAGATAGTCCAGAAACCCTTCGTAAATGTACACGAGGCCCTGTCCGCCCGAATCGACGACGCCGACCTGCTTCAGCACCGGAAGCTGGTCCGGCGTGCGATCGAGCGCGTATTGGGCTTTGGCCAGTACTTCGCGCATCAGCTCGACGACATCCGTCGTGCGGCGCGCATAAGCGTTCGCGTGCTTCGCGGCTTCGCGCGCCACGGTCAGGATCGTGCCTTCGACCGGTTTGACGACCGCTTTGTAAGCCGTTTCTACGCCGACTTGAAGCGCCGCCGCGAACTGAACGGCATTCAGTTCCTGATGAGAAGCCGCATAACGGCCGAAGCCGCGAAACAGCTGCGACAAGATCACGCCGGAGTTGCCGCGCGCTCCCATCAACAATCCCTTGGATAGAACCGTTGCCGACTGGCCGACCGAAGCGGAACTGCGTTCGCGCAGCTCGGTCACTCCCGCCGTCATCGTCAAATTCATGTTCGTGCCCGTGTCGCCGTCCGGCACCGGGAATACGTTCAGCGAATTGACATGTTCCGCCTGACGCGAAAGTCTCTCCGCGCCGGTCAATACCATACCGGTAAAATCAGTTCCGTTAATCGAACGCCTGCTCAATGAAAATTCCCCTTCCTAAACCTGCTGGATGCGCGGATGCTCTGAATCGGCTTTCTCCGCTCTCTATTGATGTTCGAGACCCGTATGTTCATTCGCTGTATGCTCGCTTGCCTTGTACTTGATCGTGCGCGCATCGGAAACCGGGTTTCCGTCCCCCGCGACGACGTTCGGGCCTCCTGCGGCCGAATCCGCTCGTCCGCCTTTGAACCTATACGGACGGCTTCGCCTTTGGTCCCATACATCATGAGCCTTTTGCAAAATCCGGGCAAAAATTCAAAGCAGATTTTGCAAAAGGCCCCACCTAACATTGTACTATAAGCTTACGTAGAAATAAATAAAGTTTTTAGAACCGTTGACGGAGCTTTTTTTAGTGTGTTATGATTGTAGAAGTGTTGCTTATGTAGGTTTTATCTAAGCAAGGAGGTGTCATTCATGGCTCGCAGATGTTTTGTAACGGGTAAAAAACCAAGCTCCGGTAATAACGTTTCCCACGCTAACAACCGCAACCGTCGTTCTTGGGGAGTTAACGTCCAAAAGGTTCGCATCCTCGTAAACGGCAAACCGAAACGCGTATACGTCAGCACCCGGGCTCTTAAATCCGGTAAATTGACTCGCGTTTAATCCCGATATAGACCGGAAAACACCTTCTTTGAAGGTGTTTTTTAGTTAATCGGCGTCGCGTCTGCTCCGCGTGCTTCCCGACGGCAAGCACGTCGAACGTATCGGAGAATCGCACGAAAAAAAGACCTCGCGTCCCGCGCAAGCGGAACACGAGGTCTTTTTTTGTCTTTTCGTACGCGTCCGCCGTTCCCGCGGCGGATCGCCGGATACCGGAATCGGTCGACGATTCCTAGAGCAGCCCCATGCGATAACGGACCGCCGTGATCAGCACGGTGAAGAACAGGAAATAGACGACCGCCCAGACGATAAAGCCGATCTTCTGCCCTCTCGTTTCCAGGCGACGGAAATACCAGAGGACGAGACCCGCCGCCGCCAGACCGGCCAGCGCGTTGAACGGAATCGGCAGGATCGCGAAGACCGCGATCAGCAGACCGACTACCGAAGTGACCAATGCCAGCAGCATCGTCGACTTGAGGTTGTTCATACGCCCCGTTCCGCGCTTTCCCGGATCGTCCGGATCGCGGCCGCGCGATCGCTCGCGCCGTATACGGCGCTGCCCGCGACGAGAACGTCCGCGCCGGCCGCGACCACCTTGCCCGCCGTGTCGGCCGCGATTCCGCCGTCCACTTCGATGCGCAGGTCCGTCATGCCGAGCGAATTCGCCAGCTCGCGCGTTTCGCGGATCTTATGCACGGTGCGTTCGATAAACGCCTGCCCGCCGAACCCGGGATTGACCGTCATGATCAGCACGAGGTCCAGATCTTCCAGCACTTCGCGGATCGCCGAGACGGGCGTGCCCGGATTGAGCGCCACGCCGGCTTTGACTCCCTGTTCTTTGATCAGATGCACGACGCGATGCAGATGCACGCAGGCTTCCGCATGAACCGTAATGACGGAAGCGCCGGCTTTGGCGAATTCCGGGATGTAATTCTCGGGGTTTTCGATCATCAAATGCACGTCCAGCGGCAGCTTCGTGAGCGGCGCGATCGAGCGCATGATCGGCGCGCCGAACGAGATGTTCGGCACGAAATGTCCGTCCATCACGTCGACGTGCAGCCAATCGGCTCCGCCTTCTTCAACTTCTTTGACGTCGGCGCCCAATTTGGAGAAATCTGCCGACAAGATCGAAGGAGCAATCCATACCATATTCAGTACCTCCGTTTTTTATCTTTCATTTCTTGGAAAAAGGCCGTGTAATGCTTATAACGACTTTCCGCGATCTCCCCGTTCTCTAACGCTTCGCGGACTTTGCAGTCGGGTTCGTGCAGATGCGTGCAGCCGCGGAATTTGCAGCCGCCTTGAAGCGCCGCGAATTCGCGGAAGCAGCTCGACAGTTCTTCGACGCCGAGCTCCAAGAAATCGAGCTGGCTGAAGCCTGGCGTATCGGCGATATAGCCTCCGCCTTCAAGCTCGACCAATTCCACGTGCCGGGTCGTATGGCGGCCGCGGCCGAGTCTCAAACTGATCTCGCTCGTGAGAAGATCGAGATCGGGGAACATCGCGTTGAGCAGCGAAGATTTGCCGACGCCCGATTGACCGGAGAATACGCTGATCTCGCCGGCCAAGCGTTCGCGCAGCCGATCCGCGCCCATGCCCTGCGGAGAGCTGGTCTCCAGCACCTCGTAGCCGATCGATTCGTAGAGCTTTTTGGCTTGCTGCACGGCTTCGCGGGTCTGTTCGTCGTCTTCTGCGATCAGATCCATTTTGGTCAGGCAGATCAGCGCGTCCAGTCCTTCATGTTCGATATGCACGAGGAACTTGTCCAGCAGGTTCAGGTTCAGATCCGGTTCTTTGACCGAAAATACGAGTACCGCCAGATTGACGTTCGCTACCGGCGGACGGATCAATTCCGTCGTGCGCGGTTTGATCTCCGTAACCGTGCCTTCGCCGTTCTCCGTCAATGCGTAGACGACCCGGTCGCCGACCAGCGGCGATTTGCCTTTGATGCGAAATACGCCGCGGGCCCGACACTGCACCGTCGGTTCGCCCGGCGACGCTTCGTGATCTTTGACGTAATAATACCCGCTCAGCGCTTTTACGATTAATCCTTCTGGCATGCTTCACCGTCCTTTTGTATGTAGCATATGTAACGGGAGAGGGCCGGACTTTCGTCCGGCCTCGCTTTACCCGCTTATTTTTCGCCTGCCGCGATCAATGTCCTCGGCCGTGTCCTTTGCCCGGTTTTTCCGATTTGTCCGGTCTTTCGGAAGCATTCGCAATCGTTCCGTCGGCTACGGCTTTGCCCGGAGGAACGAAAGCGTTGGGATCCGTTTCTTCCTCGCCCGTCTGTTCGTCGGGAGGTTGAGTACCGTCCGCCGCGCCGTCGGTCGTTCCGTCCGTCGTCCCGTTCACGTCGGTACCGTCGCCGGTATCGGTGCCGTTGTTCGGATCTTGTCCTTGATCGCCGCCGTTGTCGGCGGGCGGATCGGTCGGAGTCTGTTCCGGCGGCGGCGTCTCTTCCGGTTCTTTCTGCGGAACTTCCGGTTGTTGGAACGTTCCTCGGCTGGCTTCCGTGTAATCGACCGGATAAGACTCGACCAATTGGCCGTCCCGATAGACCATGACGACGCCGTTGCGGTTCGGAGCGAGCACCAACGATACCGGGAAAATGCGCAGCGAAGAGATCGTATCCGATCCCAAGCTGATGCGGTCTCCTCTGGCGTCGCTGTATTCGATGCGAACTTTGGTCGCGACGCCTTCTTGCGAAGGTTCGACCGGCACGTTGACGGTAAAGTTCAACGCTTCCGGCGGGAACCCCGAGCTGACGACGAATTTCACGGCTTCGCCCGGTTTGAGCTTCTCGCCCGGTTCCGGCGTCTGGCTGACGACTTTGCCGCTTTCCACGGTAAAGCTCGGTTCTTCGGTCGAGGAAGGAGCCAGCGCTTGTCCGTTGATCAGGTCCAGCGCTTCTTGACGGCTTTTGCCGACCACTTCCGGCACTTCCTTCTCTTCGACGCCTTTGCTCACGGCGAGCGTGACCGTCGCTTGATCGGGATCGAAATCTTCGCCGGATTGCGGAGTCTGCGTGATGACTGTCTCCGGATCGGCTTCGTTGTATTCTTCGTTTCGCACGATCCGATCTTCGGATACTCCGAGCGCGGTAAGCTGCCTAACGGCTTCGTCGTAGTCGGTATCCGTCAGTTTCGGCATTTTCTTGAGCGGTTTCTCCGAACCGACCGTCAACAGAATCGAAGCGCCTTTCTTGACGCTTAATCCTTCCTGTTTGCTCTGCCTGAAGACCTTGCCGGGTTCCGTCGACGGATCGTATTCGTATTTGACGTCTTCGACAATCATTCCGCTGTCGGTCAACGTCGTGCGCGCTTGGGCTTCCGTCATGCCGATCACGTTGGGCACCTTCGTCTCCGGCACGACCAATTGGCCGCGCACGTAGATGACGATAAACGTCATGATCGCCAGCATCAGCAGCGTCAAGCCGATAATGAGCGCCGGTTTTTTCCAATTCTTTTTGCCCGAGGCTTGAGGCTTGGACTTGGTCGCGGCCTCGCCTCGCTGCATCTCCGAAGAAGGAGGCGTATACGTCGAACGAATAGCCGGCACGACCAGCGTGCGGTCCGTATCGTCGTTTTCGTCGAACAAGACCTTCTGTTCTTCGCGGCGCGAAGGCAGCAGGCAGGTATCCAGATCGCTTTGCATTTCCGCCGCCGAAGCATAACGCTCCGAAGGATTTTTGCGCATCGCCCGAATGATGATATTCTCCACGCTCTGCGGAATCATCGGATTCAGCTTGCGCGGTTCTTCGAAATCGTCCTGCAAATGTTTGAGCGCCACGCTGATCGGGCTTTCCCCTTCGTACGGAAGCGCTCCGGTCAGCATCTGATAGAGCACGATGCCGAGCGAATAGAGGTCGGACTTCTCGCCGGCGGTCACGCCTTTGGCATGTTCCGGAGAGAAATAATGAACCGAACCCACTACCGAACCGGTCTGGGTGATCGTCGTGGAAGTCACGGCGCGCGCGATCCCGAAGTCCGTCACCTTCACCCGACCGTTTCGTCCGATCAGAATATTATGAGGTTTGATATCCCGGTGAATGATCTGATTCGTATGCGCGTGATCGAGCGCGTCGCAGATCTGCGACGCGACGCGAACCGCTTCTTCGACCGGGAGCGGCGCCCGATCCTTGATCACTTCGTCCAGATCCGTGCCTTCGATGTATTCCATCACGATGTATTGGACTTCCCCGTCTTGTCCCACGTCGTAAATGCTGACGATGTTGGGATGGGACAGCGAAGCCGCCGACTGTGCTTCCCGCCGGAAACGACGGATGAACTCTTCGTCGTGCATGAACTGCTGACGCAGCACTTTGACCGCGACGAAGCGGTTCAGCAGCAGGTCGAGCGCTTTGTACACCAGCGCCATTCCCCCGCCGCCTACGCGCTCGATAATCTCGTAGCGGCCGCTGAACACCTGACCGATCATTGTACCCACTCCTTCGTCGCCGGGTCCTGACCAGCGCGTCCGTTTTCGAACAGGGCTACGGTGATATTGTCGTCGCCCCCGGAATTCAACGCCATCCGGACCAGTTTGTGCGCGCGATCGTCCAGCGCCGCTCCCGGCTTCAGTACCGTTCGCATCATCTCGGCTTCCGCCACGAAGTTGCACAGACCGTCGCTGCACAAGATCAGCGCTTCGCCCGGATTCAACCGAAGGCGACCGAGATCGACTTTCACTTCGGCATCGGTTCCGAGCGCCCGAGTCAATACGTTGCGGCGAGGATGAGAACCGGCTTCCCGTTCGCTGATTTGCCCGCTTTTGAGCAGTTCGTTGACCAGCGTATGATCGTCGGTCAAGCGCAGGATGCCTTGAGCGGTCACTTTATACGCCCGGCTGTCGCCGATATGGCCGATCACGCCTTCGATGCCGCTAAACAGCACGGCTACGACGGTCGTACCCATATTGTGATAGCGAATATCCGATTCGCCTTTGCGGTAGACGACTTCGTTGGCGTGCAGAATCGCGTCGCTGAGCGCCGCTTCGCAAGCTTCGATCGACAAGCCCGGCTCCAATCCGCCGAGGTCGGCCACGATCGTCTCGACCGTCAGCCGACTCGCGGTATCTCCGGCCAGGTGGCCGCCCATTCCGTCCGCCACGATCCCGAGCGTGTAGCCGCCCGGTTTGATCCGGCCGACCCACGACAGATCTTCGTTGACGGTGCGTACGTTTCCGATATGCGTTGCATGAACGGTATGAATCACCTTACTCACCTCGCAGCCTTTTCCTGTCCTTTTTCCATATGCTTGGCGCGCAGTTGGCCGCAGGCGGCCGCGATGTCGTGGCCTTGTTCGCGGCGGATCGTCGCATTGATGCCGTTTTCGGTCAGAATGCGTTGGAAGTTGAAAATATCGCTGCGCGACGTGCGGACGTATTTACGTTCCGGCACATGGTTGACCGGGATCAGGTTGACGTGCGCCATGCGCGTCTTCAGCACGTCCGCCAGCTCCTGCGCGTGCTCGGCTTGGTCGTTGACCCCGCCGATCAGCGCGTATTCGAACGTCAGGCGGCGGCCCGTCTTCTCCACGTAATAATCGAGAGACTCGATCACGTCGTCGAACGGGAAACGGCGGTTGACCGGCATCAGCTTGGAACGCAGCTTGTCGTTCGGCGCGTGGATGGAGATCGCCAGATTGATCTGCGTGTCTTCGTCGGCGAACTTGTAGATGCTCGGCACGATGCCGCTCGTCGAAACGGTGATATGGCGCTGTCCGATGTTCAAGCCTTTTTCGTGGATCATGATGCGCAGGAATTTCATGGTGGCGTCGTAGTTCTCGAACGGTTCGCCCGAACCCATGATGACGATGCTGCTGACGCGCTCGCCGTCTTTGTCGAGAATCTTCTGCGCTTCGACGACCTGGGCGACAATCTCGCCGGCTGTCAGGTTGCGCTTCAGTCCGCCCAGCGTGGACGCGCAGAACGTGCAGCCGATGCGGCAGCCGACTTGGGTCGTGACGCAGACGCTGTTGCCGTAGTTGTGTTTCATGACGACGGTCTCGATCGCATGCTCGTCGTGCAGGCCGAACAGGAATTTCACCGTGCCGTCTTTGGACTGGAACTTGGTGATTTCGTTCAGCGTGACGAAAGCGAACTGCTCGTTCAGTTTGGCGCGCAGCGTCTTCGAAAGGTTCGTCATCTCTTCGAAACTGGATACGCGTTTGACGTACAGCCAGTCGAAGATCTGATCGGCGCGGAAGGCCGCTTCTCCGTTCTCTTTGACCCAAGCTTGCAGGTCGTCGAGATTATAATCGTATATGAAAGGTTTCATGTTGTCGGTTATCCCCTGTTCGTTGAATATTCGTTGAATTCTGGCAACTCGTTGACTTTACGGCTTTCCATCTTATCTATATTAGCACAAAAGCTCTCCATGCTAAAGAAGAACCCCGGCCGTCCCGTAGCGATCGCGGCGGAGGTCCTTCTTTATTATCGGCAGAAACGGCTGCAACATAGGCACGCGGCTAAAAAATCCGATCGCCGCGCGGCCTGATGCCCATCCGGATTCCGCGCATTCGGAGCTTGAACGATCGAGTAGACCGTCGCCCGCGCCGAACGTCTCAGCCGCGACGGCGCAAACGGGCGATATAGAACCCGTCGGAACCGAACTGGTTCGGCAAAATCTGCACGCCCGCGCCGCCGACTTGAGGTTGGTTCTCGAGCGCCGGCACTTCGAAAGGCTCGTCGACGAATTCCGCATGGTCGCGAAGGAATTCCGCGACGGCGCGCTGATTCTCCTCGCGCTCGATCGTGCACGTGCTGTAAACGAGAATGCCGCCCGGTTTGACCAGCCCCGATACCGCGTTCAGCATCTGGCGCTGAAGCTTGGCGATCGATGCCGCGTCTTCCGGCGTCTTCGCCCAGCGCAGATCCGGTTTGCGGCGAATGACGCCGAAACCGGAACAAGGCGCGTCGAGCAGAACCCGGTCGAACGAAGCCGGTTCGTAACGGTCTTTGAGCGCGAGCGCGTCTCCGACGCTGCTCTCTACGGAAGTCAGGCCCAGCCGCTCCGTCTGTTCTTGAATCAGCTTCTGCTTATGCTCGTGCAGATCGTTGGCGACGATCCGACCTTTGTCGCCCATCTTCTCGGCGATATGGGCCGTTTTGCCGCCCGGAGCGGCGCAGCAGTCGAGCACGCTCATGCCCGGCTGCGGATCGAGCGCTTCGGCCACCAGCATGGAACTCTCGTCTTGGATGCTGTAACGACCGTCGCGATAAAGTCCGTCATTGGCCATATTGCCGCCGCTCTCGACGACGATGCCTTGCGGGGACAATTCCGAAGCGCGCGCTTCGCGTCCTTCCGCTTCCAATTCGCGCAGCAGCTCGTCGCGTTCGACGCGCAGCGGATTGACCCGGATGCTGACTTTCGGCGGTTGATTGTTCGCCGCGCAGACGGCTTCCGCCGTTTCTTCGCCGTATTGGGCGATCCAACGTTCGACCAGCCACAGCGGATGCGAATGTTCGAGCGCGATGCGCTCGGCCGTCGGGAGATCCTGCGGAAGCGTCAACGCTTCGCCTTCGCGCAGAATGCTGCGCAGTACGCCGTTGATCATCGAAGCGATGCCTTCGTGGCCGCGTTTCTTGGCGATCTCTACCGCTTCGTTGACCGCCGCGTGCGGCGGAATCCGGTCCAGATAGCGGATCTGGTAGAGCGACATGCGAAGCAAAGCGCGAACCCACGGATTCAAACGTTTGACCCCGCTCTTGATAAAGCGGTCAAGGAAATAGTCCAGCGTCGCTTGACGCGCGATCGTGCCGTAGACCAATTCGGTAGCCAGCCCCGTATCCGCCGGGCTAAGCTCCGCCTGCTGAAGCGAACGGTTCAGCAGCAGATTGCTGTAAGCGCCGCCTTCGTCGACGCCCGCCAGCACGTTGAGCGCGACCTCGCGAGCGGTCGCGTCGACTTTGCGGCGCCGCGGGCGCGGAGCCTCGCCGCCGCTTTTGGATGCTTTGGCCGCGATCCGCTCGGCCGCGCTGGTCGGCTTCGCCGAACGCGGCGGCTGAGCGGCCGCTCCGCTTCGGGCAGCCGCGGAGCCGGCCGACGGACGGCCCGCGGCTTGGCCGGCCGCAGGCTTGCCGCTTTGCGCCGGACGAGCTCCCGGCGCGGATTTGCCGTAGGCATTCGGTTTGCCGGAGGCTCTTCCGCCCGCGCCGCTTCCGGAACCGCCGCTCGCTTGGGAACCGATTCCCGTTCCGGCGGAGTTCCCTCGCTTCGAACCGTCGGAAGACGGACTTCCGTAAGCCGGCTTCGTACCGGCGGAAGCCCGGTTTCCGTAAGCCGGTTTTCCGCCGCTTTTCGCAGCCGGTTTCCCGGAAGCGCCGTTCCCCTGCTTCGCGGCGATTCTCATTTCCGCGCCCGAAGCGTTGCCCCGGCGATCGGCGGATTTTTTGCCGCCTGCCGAAGACGGCTTGTGGTTATCTTCCGCTTTTCGCGCGGAAGACTTCGGCTTTTCGGCCGGTTTGTTCGGATCGAATCCGCCTGCCGGCTTCGCGTTTTTGCCCGATGCGCCGAACATCCGAATGCCCGCGCCCTGCGTTTTTTTGCCGTTTTCTCCGTTGCCGCTCATCCTAACACCGTCCCTGCTTGCATCGAAGTTCCGCGCGCGAAGTCGGAGACCGACATCGCTTTTTTGCCTGCCGGCTGCACTTTGGTCAACCGGACCGCGCCGCCGCCGCACGCCACGACGATCGCCTTATCGCCCACGTCCAACACCGTTCCCGGCGCGGCGCCCGGTTCCGGCCCGTCTTCTTCGGGACGCTGCACTTCCCAGACTTTGAACGTCTCGCCGTTCCAGAGCGTATAGCCCCCGGAGAACGGGGACAATCCCCTAACCTGATTGAAGATTTCGCGCGGCGAACGGCTCCAATCGATCCGTTCGTCTTCGCGCGTCAGATTCGGCGCGTACGTCGCGAGCGACTCGTCCTGCGGCTGCGCCGGAACGCGGCCTTCGAGCAGGCGCGGAAGCTCTCGTTTGAGCAGCGCCGCTCCGGCCGCGCTCATTTTCTCGAACAAGGTACCCGAAGTATCTTCGTCCGTGATCTCCACTTCTTCGGCCGCGATCATGTCCCCGGTATCCATGCCTTGAGCCATGTACATCAGCGTGATGCCCGTCTTGGTCTCGCCGTTAATGATCGCGCGTTGAATCGGCGCGCCGCCCCGGTAAGCCGGAAGCAGCGAACCGTGCACGTTGACGCAGCCGAGTTCCGGCACTTCGAGCAGCGATTTGGGCAGGATCTGCCCGTACGCCGCCGTCACGATCAGGTCGGGATGGAACGAAGCCAATTCTTCGACCGCGTCTTTGTCGCGCATGCGCTCCGGCTGAAGTACCGGCAGATGGCGCTTCAACGCCGCTTCTTTCACCGGCGACGGGGTCAGCACTTTTTTGCGTCCTTGCGGACGGTCGGGCTGCGTGACGACCGCCACGATATTGCATTCCGATTCCAACAGCGCCTCCAAGCACGATACCGCAAACTGCGGGGTTCCCATAAATACGACTCTTTTCATTCCGCTCACTCCTTCGCCGCGCTCTCCCGGGCCGGTTCGTATATTTTGTCCGCCACGTCTGTAAACAGAACGCCGTTCAGATGGTCGATCTCATGCTGGAACGCCCGAGCCAACAGCCCGCTGCCCGTCACGACGAATTCTTCGCCGTCGCGGTTCAAGCCTTTGACCGTCACGGTCATTGCACGGCGCACGTCGCCGTTCAGGCCGGGAATGCTCAGACATCCTTCGGGTCCGAGCTGCTCGCCGTCGCGTTCCACGATCTCCGGATTGATCATCGCGATCAGGCCGTTCTCGTCGCCCGCGTCGATCACGATAATCCGCTTCAGGATGCCGACCTGCGGCGCAGCGAGTCCGACGCCTTCCGCGTCGTACATCGTTTCCGCCATATCGTCCATCAACTTTTGCACGTTGGGCGTAATCTTGGTTACTTCTTTCGCCGTTTTGTGCAGGACTTCGTCCGGTTCTTTTACAATCAGTCGAATTGCCATTGTGTAGCACCTTCCTCTTATCTTATCGTCTTCTCCATAAAAAAGACGCGGGGGACCGCGTCACATCATGACCTGAGGGTCCACGTCGATGCTGATGAGCAGATCCTGCTCTTTCGCCGTATCCTCCAGTTCGTCCGCGATTTCCCGCGCCAGCAGAGCGGCGTCCATATCTCCACGCCATTTTATCATACATTGAAATCTGTATCTATTTTTGATCCGGGGAATCGGCGACGCGATCGGGCCGAGCAGATCGAGCACGTTCGGCGCCAATTTGTCCATCCGCGCCAGCCAACCTCTGGCTCTCGCCTTTTCTTTGACCATGGCCGCGTAGTTCTCCGCCAGCCGAACCACCACCGGAAGCTGCTCGTGCGAGAAGGTGACCAGAATCAAACGGCAGTAAGGCGGATAGCCGAGTTTGCGCCGATGACCCAATTCTTCGCGCACGAACGAATGATAATCGTGCTTCGACGCGTGTTGGATCGAATAATGGTCCGGATTGTACGATTGAATAAAGACTTCGCCGGGCAGATGATGCCGGCCCGCGCGGCCCGCGACCTGCGTCAGCAGTTGGAACGTCTTCTCGCCCGCCCGGAAGTCCGGCAGGTTCAGCGCCGAATCGGCGGCGATGACGCCGACCAACGTCACGTCCGGGAAATCGAGTCCTTTCGCGACCATCTGCGTACCGAGCAGCACGTCCGCTTTCTTGTCGCGGAACTGCTGAAGCAGCTTTTCGTGCGAGCCTTTTTCGCTGGTCGTATCGACGTCCATCCGGACTACCCGGATGCCGGGAAACAGTTTCGCCAGTTCTTCTTCGACCCGCTGCGTGCCGGTACCGAAATAACGGATATGCTCGCTGCCGCATTCCGGACAGGTCTCGGGAATCGGCTCCGCATGCCCGCAGTAATGGCAGCGCAGATTGTTCGACCGCTGGTGATACGTCAGCGAGATATCGCAGTTCGGGCATTCCGCGACGTAGCCGCAGGTCCGGCACATGACGAACGTCGAATACCCCCGCCGGTTGAGCAGCAGCACCGTCTGCTCTTTGCGCTCCAGACGCTGCTCGATCGCCGCATGCAGCTCGCGGCTGAACATCGAGCGGTTGCCTTCTTTCAATTCTTCCCGCATATCGACGATCTTGACGCCCGGCAGTTCGCTGCCGAGCGCCCGCAGCGAAATCTCCGCCAGCAGCGGCGAGAAATGCGGATCGCTCTGCGAACGCGCGGCATGGTAAGATTCGAGCGACGGGGTCGCCGAACCGAGGATGACGACCGCCTGATGCTGCTCCGCCCGTTTGACCGCGACGTTGCGAGCGTGATATTTGGGACTCTCTTCTTGTTTGTACGAAGATTCGTGTTCTTCGTCCATGACGATCAGGCCGATATTTTTGAACGGAGCGAATATCGCCGAACGCGCGCCGATCGCCACCTGCACCCGGCCTTCGCGGATCTTGCGCCATTCGTCGTAGCGTTCGCCGCCGGACAAGCGGCTGTGCATCACGGCGACTTTGGAGCCGAACCGGCTTTTGAACCGTTCGACCATCTGCGGCGTCAGCGAGATCTCCGGCACCAGCACGATCGCTTGACGTTCCTGCGCGATGCAGCGTTCGATCGACTGCAAATACACTTCCGTCTTGCCGCTGCCGGTGATGCCGTGCAGCAGAAATACGCCTTCGCGCCGGGCGTTCAATCTCGCGACGACGGCATCGTAGACCTGCTGCTGCTCGCCGGTCAGCTTAGGCGCTTGGCTCGGCTTGAAATGCCGGCCCGCGTACGGATCGCGGAACACTTCCACGTCCTCGATCCGCACCAGTCCTTTTTCTTCCAACGATTTGACCGCGCTTGCCGTCACGCCGAGCGTGCTGAGGACGTCTTTCATCGCCATCTTCACGCCGAGCTGCATCAGGAATTCGAACACTTCCTTTTGCTTTTTGGCGCGGGCCGGAAAATTGGCGAGTTCGGCTTCCGCCCGCTCCGCGTCCACGTTGAGCACGACCGTTTTGACCGTTTTGCGTCCCATTCGATCGCGAATTTCTTGACTTTCGAACAGCAGTCCGCCGCGAATCATGGCCTGCACGATCTTCTCGCGGCCCGGATAGTTCTGGCGCAGCAGCTCGGCTTTGACTTGTCCGCGGCCGCGCACGTACTCCAGAATCTCGCGCGCGCCCGGAACATCGGGCTCCGAAGGCGCGCCGCCGAACAGCGACAATTCGCCGGAATCTTCTTCCGGCAGCTCGGAGAGCAGCCGCTGAATCTCGGCCCGTTCGAAATCTTCTTCTTCGGGCGGAGCCGCATGGATGAAACGTTCGGCTTTGCCTTTGAGCGCCGAAGGAATCATCGCTTGCAGCGCCGTCGTCTCGTGGCAAGCGTACTTCTCGGCGATCCAGCTTCCCAGTTCGACCAGATCCTCCGGAAGCGGCGGCACCAGATCGAGCAGTTCGCGGATCGGCTTGATCCGACCGTGCTTATATTCGCTTTCGTCCGTCAGCCCGACGACGAATCCTTGCACGGTTCTCCCGCCGAAAGGCACGCCGACGCGGCTGCCGACCGCGATCCATTCTTGCATCTCCGGCGGAATCCGGTAGTCGAACGGCCGGCTTACCGCCCGCACCGGTACGTCTACGATGACCCGCGCGAAGTTCATCGCAGCGCTCCCTGACCGAGCCGCCGCGAAGCTTCGAGCAGAATCTCGCGCGCCGTATCGTATTTCGACATTTTCGGCAGGTCCGCGATCGGGCCTTCCGGTCCGAACAACCGCACGATGTTCGTATCCGAACCGAACCCCGCGCCCGTCTGGGTCACGTCGTTCGCTACCAACATGTCGCAATTTTTGCGCTGAAGTTTCTCGGCCGCGTAGGCGTCCAGATCATGCGTTTCGGCAGCGAAGCCGATCAGGAACTGATGCTCTTTTTGCGCGCCGAGCGTTTGCAGCACGTCCACCGTTTTGACCAATTCGAGAGCCATCGTATCGCCGATCTTCTTGATCTTGCGCGGCGAGCTGGACTTCGGCCGATAATCGGCGATCGCGGCGGACATGATCAGCATGTCCGTATCCGGCC
This sequence comes from Saccharibacillus sp. O23, assembly GCF_002205895.1. Taxonomy (GTDB): domain Bacteria; phylum Bacillota; class Bacilli; order Paenibacillales; family Paenibacillaceae; genus Saccharibacillus. Next base: position 7,983 of record NZ_NJDE01000014.1, on the reverse strand, counting down.
ATGCATTGAGGCAGGCTTCGTACATGTCTTCCGCCGATTCGATGCGAAGCGTCGGAATGCCGGCCGGCAGCGGGATCTGCACCTTGCCCGCGATCAGCTTCACGTCGGCTCCCAAGTCTCGAGCGGCTTCCGCCAAAGCCACGCCCATTTTGCCCGACGAATCGTTGGTAATGTAGCGGACCGGGTCGATGCGTTCGATCGTGCCCCCCGCAGTCACCAGCACTTTTTTGCCGCTGAGCGGCCCTTCGATCTTATCGGTTGCCACGGAGTCTTGAGAAGTCAGACTGCCCGCGAGCCCTCGCTCCGCCGCGCCTCCGGCCGTCGCGAACAACTGCTCTCCGCCCTCTTCCGCGACCGCGATATCCGCGAGCGGACCCGGATCGACGAAAGAAGGCTCCGGTTCGCCGGCATTTGCGGCAGACGGTCTCGAAGATAGCGGCGCGAACGACGAGTTACCTCCCGCTTCGCGCTGTTCGAAGAAACGGCGCAGCACGTCGACGATCGTCTCCGGTTCTTCCAGACGCCCTTTGCCCACGTAACCGCAGGCCAGCATGCCTTCGCCCGGTTCGATCATCATGACCCCGCGGTCGACCAGGGTTTGCATATTTTGCGCAACGGCCGGATGCGTGTACATATGCACGTTCATCGCGGGCGCGATCATGACCGGAGCGGTTACCGCAAGCAGCGTCGTCGACAGCATGTCGTCGGCCAAGCCGTGCGCCAGTTTGCCGATGACGTTCGCCGTCGCCGGCGCGATCAGCACGAGATCGGCCCAATCGGCCAGATCGATATGATTGACGACTTTCGGATTGCGTTCGTCGAACGTATCGGTATGCACAGGGTGATGGGTCAGCACTTGAAGCGTCAGCGCCGGAATGAACTGCTGCGCCGATTCGGTCATGATGACCTGCACCTGCGCCCCCGCTTTCGTCAACATGCTGCACAACGTCGCCGCTTTGTAGGCCGCAATGCCTCCCGTTACGCCGAGCAGAATCTTTTTCCCGTTCAACATCGTCCGTTTCCCCCTTCTGAAAAAAAATAACAACCTCATCGGTTGTTAATGACGAAGCCTTACGGCCCGGCGTTCATCCCGAAAAAGAGGGGATAAACGCGTATTCTGCCTGTTTCTTGATGCGCATGCCGTCAGGCCGTTTATTTCGTGCAAACCGAACCCTACAGGTTGCGTTTGCCTTTTTGTTCTTCGACCACTTCGTTCTCGTCGCGCGCTTCGAGCTTGATGTAATCGCCGTAGATTTCTTCGAGCGCCACGCCGACCTGCTTATGCGATTTCGGACGCGCAAGCTCCGATTCCGCGCCTTCGCGCAGTTGTCTCGCCCGTCTGCTGGCCGCTACGACCAAAGAATATTTACTGTCTACTTTGGTCATGATTTTGTCGATGGAAGGATACAGCATGTGTTTATCGTCCTCTCTGATGTCTCTGCCCTGACCGCACCGCCGGAACGTCGCGATCGGGGAGAAGAGTGTCCGGTTACCCGGTGATCTGTTTGTTGGCCGAAAAGTCCGACTTATTTCGCGATGCGGCAGTGTTCCGCCACGATGATCGATTCGATGCGCATGCACGCTTTGTCCACTTCGTCGTTGACGACGGCATAATCGTAATGGCGCATCAGCGCGATCTCTTCTTCGGCGACCGACATGCGGTTATGGATAACCGACTCCGTCTCCGTGCCGCGTCCGACGATCCGGTCTTTCAATTCTTTGAGCGAAGGCGGAGTCAGGAAAATGAACACGCCGTCCGGAAAAGTCTGCTTCACCTTCAGCGCGCCCTGAACCTCGATCTCCAAAATGATGTCGTTGCCCGCTTCGATCGTCTGTTCGACGAAATCGCGCGGCGTGCCGTAGAAGTTGTCCACGTACTGCGCGTATTCGAGCAGCTGATCGTTGTCGATCATCGTGCGGAATTCTTCTTGGCTTTTGAAAAAATAATTGACGCCGTGCTGCTCGCCCTCGCGAGGAGAACGAGTCGTCGCCGACACCGAATACACGAGTCCCGGCAATCTTTTGCGCAGCGCGCTGCACACGGTTCCTTTTCCGACTCCCGACGGCCCGGATAATACAATCAATAACCCTTTAGACATAGTTCTCTCCATTTATTCGTCGTTATCGTCGTCTTTGGTCGAGAGACGGTGCGCGACCGTCTCTGGCTGTACCGCGGACAAAATCACGTGGTCGCTGTCCGTAATGATGACGGCGCGCGTTCTGCGGCCGTATGTCGCATCGATCAACATATGCCTGTCCCTTGCCTCTTGAATGATCCGCTTGATCGGAGCGGATTCCGGGCTTACGATGGAAATGATTCGGTTGGCCGATACAATGTTCCCGAAGCCGATATTGATGAGCTTGATTGCCATGTCCAGGTTTTCCCCCTAATAGTTGTTCCTCTTTCTGTAAGTCGGGCCGGGCGCCCGGCCGTTATTCGAGATTGGCAGCCTGCTCGCGCATTTTCTCGAGCTCGGCCTTCATCTCGACGACATGGCCTCCGAGCGCCAGATGGTTCGCCTTCGAGCCGATCGTATTGACCTCTCTGTTCATTTCCTGAATCAAAAAGTCCAGCTTGCGCCCTTGGGGTTCGCTGCCGCCGAGCAGCTCTTCGCACTGTTCGAAGTGGCTGCCCAGACGGGCAAGTTCTTCGTCGATGCTGCAGCGGTCCGCGAATAAAGCGACTTCCGTTCCCAAGCGATGCTCGTCGATCGGGAAACTGCCGCTTTGCAGCTCGACGATCCTCTGCCGCAGCTTAAAGCGGTAATCTTCGACGACCGTCGGAGCCAGCCGAAGCAGTTCGGTTCGGGCCGCGGCCAGATTGGCCAGACGCAGCCGGCAATCCTGAATCAAATGAGCGCCTTCGGTACTTCGCATCGCGACCAATTGAGCCAACGCCTGCTTCAGGCCTTCGCCCAGCGCCGCTTCCCAATCCGTATCGTCGCCTTCGGGCGGCGCTTCGGCGGGCAGCATAACGTCCGGAAGCGCCAGCAGCTCGGCCACCCCGAGCTTTCCGTCGATTCCGTATAATTGCTCCAGTTCGCGCGCGGCCCGGATATAAGCTTCGGCCGCGGAACGGTTAAGCATCATCGATCCTTCCGACGTATCGCTTTCTCTGGTGACATACACGTCAATCCGTCCGCGCCTGACATGCTGCTGTACAAGCCGCCGGAGTCCATCCTCGTAACTATTCCATTCCCGGGGCATCCGAAGTACGACTTCGCAGTAGCGATGATTGACGGATTTGACCTCAAATTGAATTTTGTATCCGCCCGACTGCATGGCGGATTGACCGTAGCCGGTCATGCTGAAAGACATCGTCATCACATCCGTTACCCTATTTTAATGGATTATGCACCTCGAAACAAGGGGGATAGCGGCGGTTTGCGAATTCACGTTCTCTCGCGGCCCGTTTCGTCCGTTTTCGCCGGTTTTCTCCTCTGTTCTTCATGCTGCGCGACTTGCATATCTCGGATTCAAGATATATACTGAAATAAATAAAGTTACTTTATAATATAAATTTAAATATGCAAACCGAAAGGATGAGCCTCATGCAACTGCTCGGACAACACCACGTCTCTCTGATGACCGGCAAAGCCGAAAGCAACTTCGATTTTTTCACCCGCGTGCTCGGCATGCGACTGGTCAAAAAATCCGTCAACCAAGATAATACGACTTCTTACCATCTATTCTACGGAGACGCCGTCGCCAGCCCCGGAACGGAGGTCACGTATTTTGATTACCCGGGAATCGGTCCTTCTTATCCGGGCGTGTCCAGCATTTCTTCCACTTCGCTGCGCGTACCGACCACGGCTTCGCTTCGATTCTGGGCGGAGCGTTTCGACTCGATGGGCATCAAACGCGGCGAGATCGCGCAGCGCGCGGGCCGCGATACGCTGTTCTTCGAAGACTTCGAAGGCACGCAGCTGATTCTGGCCGCCGACAACGGCGAAGCCGGCGTGGCGCCGGGACAACCGTGGACGGCCGAAGGCATTCCGGTCGAGCACGCGATCGTCGGGCTCGGTCCCGTCACGCTGACCGTCGCCGATCCCAAGCCGACCGCGCTCGTGCTGACGCAGCTGATGGGCTTCCGCCGAATCGGCAGCTATCCGTCTCCGGCCGGAGATTTCGCCGAGATCGAAGTGTTCGCTACCGGCGAAGGCGGCTCGGGCGCGGAAGTGCATCTGGAAGCCCGGCCCGATCTGCCGCAATTCCGTCTGGGCCGCGGCGGCGCGCATCACGTCGCTTTCCGCATTCCGGACGAAGCGGAATACGAGAAATGGATCAACCGCATCGCGGCGAGCGGCCTGCCGAATTCCGGCCGGGTCGATCGCGATTACTTCCGCGCCCTCTATTTCCGCGAGCCGAACGGCATCCTGTTCGAACTGTCGACCGATACGCCGGGATTCGATATCGACGAACCGATCGAATCGCTCGGCGAGAAACTCGGTCTGCCGACCTTCTTGGAACATCGCCGCGCCGAGATCGAAGCGAATCTGCGTCCGCTCGAACTGTAAAGCGCCAAGCGCCTTCTCCCGCGCGCGGGAATGAACGGAGGCGTCTCCGATCTTTTGAACGCAAGCAAAAACCGCAGGCACGCAGCGCCTTCCTCCCCACGGATCCGTGGCGGACGGAAGCGGTCGCTTCGCCTTCCTGCGGTTTTTTTATAACGAAAATCGTTCGGAAATCCGAAGTCCCGACGAACTCTTCCTTATTCGGCCAGCTTGCCGGTATAGACGAATGCCGCCGGTCCGGTCATATACACATGATTGTCGGACTCGTTCCATTCGATGAACAAATCGCCGCCTTTGAGCGACACCGTCGCTTCGCGGTCGCTGCGTCCGTTCAGCACGGAAGACACGAGCGTCGCGCATGCTCCCGTTCCGCAGGCCAGCGTAGGTCCCGCGCCGCGTTCCCATACGCGCATGTCGATCTGCTCGCGGCTGTTGACCGTGGCGAATTCCACGTTGACTTTTTTCGGGAAGAGCGGATGCTTCTCCAGTACCGGACCCCATTTGCCGAGATCGAAGTTCACCGCGTCGTCCACGTAGATCACGCAGTGCGGATTGCCCATCGACACCGCCGTGAAGCGGAACGTCTCGCCCAGCGCTTCGATCGGCTGATCGACGACCGGTTCGCCGTCCACGGCGACCGGAATTCTCGCGCCTTCGAGAATCGGAGCGCCCATATCGACGCGTACCGTCCGCGCGACGCCGTTCTCCGCTTGAATCGTCAACGGCTGCACGCCCGCTCCGATCGTTTCGATCGTAAGGCTTTCGCCCGAAACGAGTTTATGATCATAGACGTATTTGGCGACGCAGCGGATCGCGTTGCCGCACTGTTCGGCTTCCGAACCGTCGGAGTTCATGATCCGCATCTTGAAGTCCGCTTGTTCCGACGGCAGGATATAGACCAGACCGTCCGCGCCCACCCCGAAGAAACGGTCGCATACCCGCACCGCCAGTTCGGCGGCGTTCGCCGGAAGCTGTTGTTCTCCGTACACGATCACGAAATCGTTGCCCAATCCGTGCATTTTTGTGAATTCCATTCTGATGTTCCACTCCTTATCGTTTTCGAATCGGGGATCGTCCGCCTCCGGCATTCGCTTCGGAAGTTGACGAAAGTTCCCGTTTCGCTCAATATAGATCTTGCCGCGTCCGTTCGCGGAATCCGCCTTCGGCGGCTCCGGATCAGAGCCTCCTTGCGGTATTTTCCGCGAAAGCTACATTAACTAAGATACCCGAACCTCCGCGCGATTGCTATTGATTTTGTGCGCGAAATTTTGTGTTTTTGTGCGCGGCGGATTCTTTTATCTTTTATGAATCGTTCAATCGGACGTACAGAAAGAAGGTCGTTATAGATGGCATTGGACGGAATCGTTACCCGTGCGATCGCTGCCGAATTGTCCTCCCTGCAAGGAGCCCGCATCGGCAAAGTGCACCAACCTTCGGACAGCGATGTCATTTTCCAGATTCGCTCCCGGGAAGGCAACAAGAAACTGCTGTTATCCGCCAGCCTCACGTATCCGCGGATTCAATTCACCGAACAATCGTATATGAACCCGCCCGAAGCGCCGATGTTCTGCATGCTGCTGCGCAAACACTGCGAAGGCGGCGTCATCGAGAAAATCGAGCAGGTCGGCATGGAACGCATTCTGCATTTCTGGATTCGTCAGCGCGACGAAGTCGGCGACGTTTCGCTCAAGAAATTGATCGTCGAATTGATGGGACGCCACAGCAACATCATTCTGCTCGACGCTTCGACGGGCGCGATTCTCGACGGCATCCATCACGTCACGCCGGCGATCAGCAGCTACCGCGTGGTCATGCCCGGTTTCCAATATCAAGAACCTCCGCAGCAGCACAAGCTGAACCCGCTGGAGACGGACGAAACGCAGTTTATGCAAAAATGGAACGAAAACGCGGCCGTGCCTCCGGTCAACCGCATCGTCGACGCGTATACCGGCCTCAGTCCGCTGATCGCTCAAGAAGTGCTGCATCGCGCGGCGAACGGTTCTTCGGAAGACGGATCGGGCACGGACGGCGCCTCGGTCTGGCAAGCGTTCGACGCCTTGATGAACGAAGTGCGGGAAGGCCGATTCGCGCCGTGCACCGGTCTTAACGCGCGCGGCAAACTGATCTTCTCCGCCGTGCCGCTGACGTTGATCGAAGGCGAACATCGCGCGTTCGATTCGATCAGCGTCTGCATGGAGCATTATTACGGAGACAAAGCGGATCGCGACACGGTCAAACAAAAAGTCGGCGATCTGATCAAATTCTTGCAGAACGAACGCGGCAAGAACGTCAAAAAGCTCGACCATCTGGCCGACGATCTCGAAGAAGCGCAGGATGCCGAGCAGTACCGGATCTACGGCGAGCTGCTGTTCGCTTCGCTGCACGAGCTGAAGCGCGGCATGAAAGAGATCGAACTGGTCAATTTCTACGACGAAGAACAGCGTCCGGTGAAGATCGGGCTCGACCCGCTGCTGAATCCGTCGGATAACGCGCAGCGCTATTTCAAGAAATACAACAAATACAAGAACAGCCTCGCGGTCATCGACGAACAGATCAAGAAAACGCACGAAGAGATCGCTTATATGGACAATCTGCTTCAGCAGTTGAACGACGCTTCGCTGCGCGACGTCGACGAGATCCGCGCCGAATTGGCCGAGCAGGGTTATGTGCGCAACCGGGTCGCCCGCGGCGCCAAGAAGAAGAAAAAGAACGACAAACCGACACTGCATCTGTATACGTCTTCGGAAGGCATCGAGATCTACGTCGGCAAAAACAATCTGCAAAACGAGTTCATCACGAACCGTCTGGCGCATTCCAGCGATACGTGGCTGCATACCAAAGACATTCCGGGTTCGCACGTGCTGATCCGCAGCGCGGAATACGGCGAAGCGACGCTGAACGAAGCCGCCCAATTGGCCGCTTATTTCAGCCAAGCCAAACATTCGAGCAGCGTTCCCGTCGATACGACGCAGGTGCGCCACGTTCGCAAACCGAGCGGTTCCAAGCCGGGCTTCGTGATCTACGATCACCAGAAGACGCTGTTCGTCACGCCCGACGAAGATCTGATCAAATCGCTGCCGAACACGGTGAAGAACGGATAAGGAAAACGGGCGGCAGCGAATCGCCACAGAATTTTGCATCGAGTTTCGACAGCATGCGGTGCGGAGCCAGAATCCGATGTCGCGTATCGGCAGGTCCCGCTGCGCGTTTCGAAACCTGCCGATACGCCTTTTCCGCCGCAGAACGTTGCGCGTCTTGAAGCCCGAAAACGCGCATCCCGGCGCTTTGGTTTGTTTCGAGAAGCGGTTCGGGCAGCGCGTTTCGGGTTGTTCGGACGAGTGCCCGGCGCTTTCGAAGGCGGCGGCTCCGTCGTGTTTTCGGAACCCGCGTCTATCGGGAACGAGGTCGTTTTTTCGGCAAAATAAACAGACGGCGAAACGAATCCGTCTGCCGGTCGGCACGGCACGGC
>NZ_NJDE01000013.1 GCF_002205895.1 Saccharibacillus sp. O23 | reverse complement strand
CCTCCCGCCGCCTAACTGCCGCTTTCGGCAGTTAGGCGGCGGGAGGTGTCCGGTGAATCCACTCCCCCGAAATGCCTCTTCCGTACCAAGGATTGGGCTTGTCCCAGACCGTAGCGTTGAATGCGATGTTATCGGATGTCAGCACCTTCTTAGAATCCACTAAATTATTTTTATTTATATCAATGTTATTATGTTCTAATCGCTATTACTCCAAGTTAATATACCTTCATTCTCAGTAAATCCCTCAAACGATATTCTACTGTTTTCTTCATAACAAATATTAACATTTATCCATGCTTCCATTGACTCACTGAGCCTATGTCTATCAATAGATAAAAAACTCGTATTTCTATTTTCTTGAAAATATAAATCGATATAATCGGCATCTTCATTAGTCAAATTCGTTTTATTTAAAGTGTATTTCATTAAGAAATTCAAAGCATCCTTAGTATCGTCTTCAATAAATGTAAAAATGCCTTCTACAGATGGCTGCATACACGCATAACCACCTGCTTGATTAAAGTAAATCACTCCTGATTTAGTTTTTATAATTAAAGCTAATTGTTCCAAATCATATAAGCAGACTTTTCGATTATTGTTCATTTTATCGTCCTCGTCTTTTCAGTCTTTTAAATGCGCTGATTTCCGATAACGTTCCTGTATTTACGACTCGACGCATGTCGAGTGTGCAGCGAATGCCGGACCAAGGACGAATGTCCGCAGCGTGAATATTATGTTATCTGCTGTTTCTCTCTTCTTCGATTAATCTAATCAGTAAGTAAGTCTTTCAATAGCCACTCATTATTATTTCCATCTTTCGAAACAAACCAAATGTGACTATACTTTTCTGGCTTGTATATTTCATTCTTGTATTTAAGAAAGTCACTCATTCCATATACAGGAGAAGCATTCCTGACTAGAAGCGCTACAGGATAAACCACATCGTACTTATCTATCTTTTTTTCCTTTTGCTTTAACAATTCATTAAGAGTTTTTATATAATGTGTTGAGCTTTCTAATGCGTGAAATTCTTTATCAGATCTGCCTAATAACATCTTAGCTTCTTCCGAGTCATAAAATAAGTGAGTTACTTCTACGCCTATAAAACCGCCCTTTATATTCTTTAAAATATAGTCTGGACATTCTTGTTTTTCTACGACTTTCAAATCGTCTTGTCGATTGAAATTATATATGTTTATAAATATGCTAATAGCAGCTTCTTCTAAAGCAGATTTTTCATCATTGTGATTTCGCATTTTTGTTCTCTCCTACTATGTATTTGAGAAATTGCAGATAACGTTCCTGTATTTACGACCCGACGCGTTTCGGGTGTCTGGCGTATGCCAGACCAAGGACGTACGTCCGCAGCGTAAATATTATGTTATCTGATGTACGGTGGCTTCTTGAATCACTTACTCAGAATGACTAAATTCCTTCCGGATCTGTTCTTTTTTTTCTTCAATAATTGCTTTTAATCTTATGGCTTCTTTTTCTGTTATCTTTCCCTTGATTAAGTCGTCGTTGATCTCTACTTTAATATCTTCTAACAATCCTCTTGTTTGATATAATCTTAATCCTGTCCATTCTGTGATGAAAAAGTCATCCTTGATCTTACCGTCTATATTGAAGTGTATTCGGTAGTAACCTACATGGTTGGATCGATATTCAATTCTAACCTTGACTTCGATATATTCCCGCTCTTTATTCCCTACTTCTATGTAGTCTAAACTCTTGATATGCAACGAAATATCTTCGATTAAGACTTTCAAATACTGCTCGTCATAATCCCAAAATAGTTCTTCAAACTCTTCTGGCTCCTCAATCCTAAAAGTAATTACGTTAAGCCAGAACGCTTCTAACGCTCGATCTCTTGCATTGTGCTTGTACACTCAATTTCTTAAATCATGTATATTCATAAGTTCACTCATTTCATAAATGGTTTTACCATATTTCAGATAACGTTCCTGTATTCACGACTCAGCGTATGCTGAGTGTCCCGCGAATGCCGGACCCAGAACGAATGTCCGTAGCGTGAATATTATGTTATATGATGTTACTGTCTTCTTGATCTGCTTCCATTATTTATTTTCATCTACGAAATCTCTATATCTATCGTGTAGTTGTACTCCGTTTTTTATAGATTCCCCTGTTTGTTTGTCTACCACATCAAGATCAAAACCTAAATCACTATAACCATCAAGCATTTCTAATATTGAATACATCACTTCTTCTATTAATTCTGTTTGAATATCTTTGAACTTGTCAGGGCTAATTACTTTCCCTATACTCTCATATTCTTTCTTAAATTCAGTCCATGACATTTTTGATTCCTTATGTAAGCATGAAGAAGATAAATCACTATAGGTTTGTTTAATGTTTTCGAACTGTTGGAAAAAATCATTTAATTTATTCTCATTGGAATTCACTATAATGGCTCACCTTCTCTCTATTTGATGCTTTTCAGTAATTTCATATAACGTTCCTGTATATCCACGACTCGACGCATGTCGAGTGTCCGGCGAATGCCGGGCCAAGGAAGAATGTCCGCAGCGTGAATATTATGTTATAGGATGTCAGCGCCTTCTTCGATTTAGCACACTAAAATCATTTATTATCTTCGTTCATCTATCATCCATGAGAATTTACTTGCTATTGCATTTGCAATTTCTAAAATTGACTCTTCTATTTCTATCTTCATCTTTTGAGGTATATCTATTTCTATTAGGTTAATCTCTTCTATTCCTTTTAGAGTATAAAAAGCATAACTACCTTCTGAATCAGCTAAAAGACCAGTAGCTATTATCAATTCATCATTAATCATTTTGGAAAATTTCAAATTACTTATTTTGTTAAACTCTAATATTTCAATAAAGAATTTCTCAATTTCAATCGTTTTTGTTTTCTTTGTATATTTCTCATCGGAATAAATCATTAAATAATCATATAAAAGAAAATCGGACATATAATCCCCCCGTTCTTTCATGAATTTAAAGAAGGTTAGAGTGTTTTTGAGTTACTACGATCCTTTGGATATGATTGCGCTGATTTCCGATAACGTTCCCGTATTCACGACTCAGCGTATGCTGAGTGTCCGACGACTGTCGGACCTAGGGCGTATGCCCGCAGCGTGAATATTATGTTATATGACGTATGATACTTCTTTGAACTACAAACAAGTCACTTAAATATTCCACAAAGGTACTGAATAAACTGAGATCAAGCTACTTTTGTTTAATTTTTTCAAATTACAGTCTTTACATAGAATTTGTAAATTTGAAGGGTCATTACTTCCGTAATTAGAAATAGGCACAATATGATCTATTTCAAAATCTCCTCCACGATTAATGACACCTGTCATGTCACATCTACAAACTACACAAACGCCATTATCTCTATAAAATAACCCTTTCTTTAACCAAGCAGGCCACCTGTTTCTTTTAACTTTGTTTCCTTTTTTAAAACCTTCAGGATAATCTACATTCAAATCTTCTTTTTCATCAACTAAATGATTTGCGATTTCTTCATGAAAATCTCTAAGAAACGACTTATTTAGCATCAGTAAATGAAAGCTTGAATTAATTGCTATTGGTTTAATCTCTTCCTGTATGCCATGAATAGTATCAATAAAATTCTCAAATTGAATGCATGAAATACAAGATTTACAATGATTACAATTACTTATAGCTTCAAAATCCAAATCCACGTCAGATAAATCTATTCCCGCTCCTTCAATGAACTTAATTTCATAGTAAATATATGACTCATATTCAGAAATACTAAGATTCTTTAAGGTGCTTCTTAGATCATGTTCAACAAATCCATCAACGTATTCTAAATAGTAATGTAAAATCGTCTTTTTATGTGGTTTAAATAATCTCGGTATAATCTCTTCCTTCAACTCTTCCCAAAAATCTTTGAAAATAAATCCATGAACAGCCTCTTCATTGTAAAATATATCTATCGACCAATTCGCTAATTGAATTGCTTGACTATAACTGAATTTCACGTGTTTATTATTCATAAAAACCTCTTGAAATTTATTTTCTTCATCATATGTTATATAACGTCTTTTTCACGAACTTCCTAAATTCGCTACCTCCCGCAGTATTCACGAACTGCACAAATCTCTCACTCAAACCGATATTGCGGAACTCTCTTATTTCATGTATATCACATCCACACTTCCAGTATAACCTTACCAATCCAGCATGAATATCACTTTTTCTCATTACTCTCCCGCTTCTTCACGCAAAAAAGCCCGCGCTTTTGCGCGAGCTCCTTCTTCCTTTTCAGTTTCCTATCCCTGTCATCCCGTTCCTACCAAGACACCGTAATAATCGAAGTCTGGAAGCCCATCTGCCCGTTCTCGCGCTCCGACTTGTTGACCATGATCTTCGTGCCGGATTCGCTCCATTTCATCGCGTCGCCGGCGTCGGCGAGGTCGGAGGAGATCATGAAAGCTTCTCCCGTCGCGGCATCGGAGATATAGAAACCGTCTTTGCTGCCGTCATCGGCGGAGGTCACGGTATACGCGAGGCGTTTGCCGTCGGGCGACCAGCTTGTGCCGAATACCTGCGTGCCGGAAGCCAGCGTCTTTTTCTCGTTGCCGGCCAGATCGGTCAGCATCAGCGTCATTTCGGTCTGCGCGGTACGCTTGACGAGCGCCAATTGGCTGCCGTCCGGCGAAGGGATCGCCCATTGGATGCCGCTGCCGAACCGTTCGAGCTTCTTCGTCGAAGTATGGTAAGCGAACAGTTCCTGCTCGTTCAGCCCCGTATAATACACGATGTCTCCGGCGGCCTGAATCCCGTTGGCGCGCTGACCGGCGTCTTGGGTCAGGTCCAGTAGCTGCGTCTCGTTCCCTTGCAGATCGGTCTCGAACAATCCGCCTTCGATATTCCCGTACACGAAATGCTCGTTATCCAGCCATGCGCCGTCGATCAAGATCTCCCGGCCTTTGGCGATCTGCACCGATTTACCGGTCTTCAGATCCATGATGTAGCCGATGCCCGTCATTTCGAAGATCTCTTGGTAAAAAAGATGCTTTTTGTCCGGCGACAATTTGGCTCCGCTCCAATTTTTGTCCGCGTCCGCGACGATCGCTTTTTCTCCGCCGCCTTCCAATTCGTGCGCGTATAGACCGTGCGGAAGCATCTGTCCGTCGCCGAACGCCTGCGGATCGCCGGAGTCGTCCTGCCGATCCACCAGAATCTCGTTTTCGCCGAGCCAGTCTTGACCTCGCACGCCGTTCACTTTCTGAATGTCTTCCAATTTGAGATCGGCGTAGACCGATTGATTCGTATTTTCCGTCACCGTGATGTCGGGCTTCGCGGCCGATGTGTCGGTGTTCGTCTGCTGCGCGCCGCCCGGCGCCACGACGACGGGTTCCGAAGCCGAAGGCTGGGATCCGCATCCGGCCAGCAGCAGGATCGCGGCCGCGGCAGCCGATAAAGCGTTGATCCGTTTATGAATAGTCATGGGTCGTTCCTTCCCCTCGTTATGAATAGAACCAGTGTACCGGACAAATGCTTCGAAAATGTTTCAGCCGCGTAAACAATCCCGCCGTCCTGATTGGGATGCGTTCTATCCTTATGCCTTCGCCGCTTCTTTGCCCGCAAAAGGAAACGTCAATTCGAATAAAGTACCGCTTTCGTCGGAAGACACCAGCTCGATCGTGCCGCCCTGCGCTTCCGTCAGCCTTTTGACCAATGCCAGACCCAAGCCGCTGCCGCCCGACTGCCGCGCCCGGTCCCGGTTGACGGTGAAGAACGGTTCGAAGATGCGTTCGCGCAGCTCTTCGGGAATCGCCGGTCCGGTATTCGCGACGCGAACCGCCAGACGTTCCTCCTGCCCGATCCGCTTCACTCCGCTCTCCACCGTTACCGTCCCGTCCGCGACATTGTATTTGATCGCGTTATCCAACAAATTCACGAAAATATGCATAAAACTTTCCCGGTCGAACCAGATCGGGGCCCGATGAACCGCATCTTCGCCATCCTGCTCGGCGTCTAGGCGAAGCGTCAGACCGAACCTCTCCGCTTTGCCCCGCATCCGTCCGGCGATATCGGCCAGCGCTTCGTCCGCGTCCATCTCGCCGGCCTGCAGTTCGAAATCGTATTTCTCCAATTCCGCGAGCCGAAGCACTTTCTCGACCATCTCGTACAGCCGCTCCGCTTCTTTGCCGATATTGAGCCGCGCTTCTTCCAGCAGATTCGGATCGTCGCCGTACATCTCCAGCAGTTCGACGTAGGCTTTGATCGAAGTGAGCGGCGTTTTGAACTCGTGGCTGATGCTGCCGATATATTCTTTTTGCTGCCGCTCGAGCGCCTGCAATTTCTCTACCGCGAGCTTGAGCTTGCGCTGTTCGCCTTGCATGGCCGAGATATTGCGTTCGATCGCGCCGCTCATCTCGTACAATCCTTCGCCGAGCTGACCCAGTTCGTCGCGGCTGCGTTTAAGCGGAGCCGAACGGATAAACTCGCCCCGTCGGATCGCGTCCGCCGCTTTTTTCAATCGGACGATGCCGCCCGCGAAGCGGTTGAAGAACAGATACCCCAGCACGAAGCTGAGCGCGACCACGCTGAGTCCGATCGTCACGAAGAGGTCGCGAATATCCGCGTAAGCCGCTTGGTAGCTGCCGATCGGATAACGGAAACGGATTACGCCGAGCTGCCCGTCCGGGCCTTCCAGCGGCGCGAAATATTCCAGCGAACTGCCCTGCTTCCAATACGCCACCTGCCCGCCGATCGCGTAACGAAAAGCCGATGCGCCCGAAGCGTCTCCTTCCAGCGGTCCGATCTCTCCGGGCAGCGACGTGCCGATCCGGCCGCCTTCGGCATCGTATAAGGTCACGGGCATGCCGATCAGATCCGACAGCTCGTCCGATAAACGCACGCCTTCCTGCTTCAGAAAAGCCGGCGGCTGAAGTCTCGGCGTCTGCGAATAATACTCTTGTCTGACCCGCAGATTCGCGAGCTGCGTCTGCCGCGCCATCGTCGCTTCGATCTGCTCTTTCTGGCTCTCTTCCGTGCCTCGCAGCACCAATGCGCTCAATACGCCGACCGTCAGAATCAGCAGCACGGCCAGAAACAGCGTGAATTTCAGCTTGATGCTGATTCTCATGACGGCAGAGCCGCCTTATACCCGACGCCGTATACCGTTTGCAGCATTCCCTGATGATGCTCGCCGAGCTTTTTGCGCAGACGCTGCACATGGATATCCACCGTGCGCGTGCCGCCCGCGTAATCCATGCTCCATACCCGGTCCAGCAGGTCGTCGCGCGTGAAGACGCGGGCCGGCCGGGAGACGAGCAGCGTCAGCAGATCGAATTCTTTGGGCGTCAATTCCAGCTCCTGCCCGTCGAGTTCGGCCGAACGGTGCGAGATGCGGATCCGCAGCGGGCCGAGTTCCACGAGATCGCCGGCTTCCGCTTCGTCAGGGGCCGAATCGCCGGATTCGCCGCCGCCCGCGGCCGCTCCGTTTTTCTCCAGACGGCGCATCAAAGCTTTGACTCTCGCCAGCACTTCGCGGATCTCGAACGGCTTCGTCATATAATCGTCCGCGCCCAGTTCCAGCCCGACGATCTTGTCGATCATGTCGTTCTTGACCGTGAGCAGAATAATGCCGATTCCGCTGCGGTTCTCCAGACGTCGGCAGACTTCGTATCCGTCCATTTTGGGCATCATGACGTCGAGCACCAAGACCGAAGGGCCGAAACTTTCGACTTTCTCGAGCGCTTCTTCCCCGTCGGCCGCCGTTTCCGTCTCGTATCCTTCCCGTTTCAGGGCGTACGCGATCGCGCTGCGAATCCCCGGTTCGTCGTCTACGACCAATACCTTTTTGCTCATCGATAACTCCTCCTGTCCGCTTGCTTCTTACTTTATTAAACACGCAACCGTTCGAAAATGCACGGCAAACAGCCCCGGCAGGTCCGAAATCCCTGCCGGGGCTGCGCGATCGAGTCCGTATTACCCTTCCGCCACGACCCGGTCTTTGCCCGACCGTTTCGCCATATATAACCGGCGGTCGGCTACCGCGAGCAGATCCGTGCGGCTGATGCCGCCGCCGTACACGGTATGTACGCCGATGCTTGCCGTCACGGGCAATTTGCCCGTGATCGGGCTCCAATCCGCGTTCCGGATCGCGAGGCACATCCGATTCGCCAACTCGCGCCCCTGCTTCGCGTCGGTACGCGGGAACATGGCGACGAATTCCTCGCCGCCCATGCGCGCCACCGAAGCTTTCTCCGGGGCGGCGACCGACAGGATCTTCGCCACGTTGATCAAGACCGTATCGCCGACGACGTGCGAGAGCGTATCGTTGATCCGCTTGAAGAAGTCCAAATCGATGATCGCGACCGTGAGCGGTTCGCCGTTCTCCGCGGACTGCACCAGCAGCTCGTTGAGATGCTCGTCGATAAAGCGGCGATTGCGCAGTCCGGTAAGCGGATCGCGCAGCGCCATCTCGCGGAAGTGCTCGCTGCTCTTGCGAGCCTCCTCGGCCTCGAATACGGCCTGGAAGATGCGCGCTTTGGCTTCGCGTTCGGCCGAGCGAAGCGCTTCCGATTCGTCGTGGAACACGCGGTGTTCCTCGTACGCTTCTTTGTAACGTCCCGCGGCCGCATACAGCTCGGCCTGACGAAGCCGAACCCGCACGCCGAGTCCGGTCAAGCCGTGATCGTCGCACAGATGACGGGCCTCGTCCAGCATAGCCTGCGCTTCGGCCAGTTTGCCTTGCATCAGCTGCGCCTGCGTGATCGTCAGCATGCATTCCGGCAGCGAAGCCAATTCGCTGAGCTTTCTCTGCGACGGGTCGGAGACCACGGACAGCAGCGTCTTCTCGGCGGCTTGCGGATCGCCCAGCAGGATTTCGCCTTTGGCGATCGTGTCCAGCAGCATCATGTCGATCCGAAGCCCGTGCCGTCCGGACAGTTCGCGGATCTCCTCGATCAACTGCGCGGCTTTCTCGAGATCGCCGAGATCGTAATACGTAAACGCCATATTGTTGAGCGCATACAAAGCAAATTGGACATCGTCCGTCGCGTCGGCGATCGCCAACACCTCGTCGAAACGCTGTTTCGCATCGTCGTAAGCGCCCGACTCGTCCAGCGCCAAAGCGAGAATCATCAAGTGATCCGCGCGCGTGGCGGGCGCTACCCCGCTCGGCAGATGCTTCAAGGCGCGAAGAGCATGTTCGAGCGCGCTGTCGTGATCGCCGAGCCTGCGGAAGAAGCTGCACAGCAAGCGATGGCTCCGCGCGAGAATATGATCGTGGCCGTGCTCCGACGCCCAAGCATTGATCTCCCGAATCAAACGTCCGCTCTCGGCCACTTTGCCCTGCCGGCCGATCACGTCGGCGTGAATCAAGCGAGTGCGCTGAATCAGATCTTCGTACCCGAGCCGTTCGGCGGCGACCAGCGCCTGCTGAACCGGCCCGATCGCCACGTTAATGTCCCGATAAGGCTGAATCTCCAACCGATCGAGCAGTACCTCGAATTCTTCGCGGCTACAGCCCCCTCGCTCCGCCGCCCGGTCAAGCAGTTCCCAGTCCGGTCTTTTAATCGAAGCCGTTTTTTTGTCTGAATGATGATCCGGCAAGGTGTCTCCTCCCCCATGCAGCCGCAGTTTCCATGTAAGTTGTCCGCGACTTTATCGCGATACAATGACTACCAAGTATCCCTATACTAAGGTCACCCGCCGTTAAAATCAATGTCTCATCCCTAATTCGGCCTATAAAATATAGGAAAAAAGACCGATCGGAAGATGAACCTCCCCGGTCTTTTTCAGAATCCGTCAATGCTGCCCCAAAATATCCAGCAGCGTGCCCGGAATCCGGAACTGCTGTCCGTTGATATGAATCGTTTTGAGAAGTTCGCGTTCTTCGGCGTCATGCGCGTCTTTGATCGCCTGAACTTCATGCTGCAAGCGTTCCATCTGAAGATCCAGCGAACTGGCGGAATCGGCCGCGGCTTTGAGTTCGGCCAACAATTCTTCCGGAACGTCCTGATTATACTTGTAGAAGATTTTGTGTTCGAGGCTGGCCCAGAAATCCATCGCGATGGTGCGGATCTGGAGTTCGACGCAGACATGTTCGGTCCGATCGGACAAGAAGACCGGCACTTCGATCAACAGATGCAGGCTGCGGTAACCGTTCGGTTTGGGATTCGCGATATAATCTTTGACTTCCAGCACTTTCAGGTCGTCCTGCTGCTTCAGCATCTCGCTTACTTTGTAGATGTCGGAGATGAACGAGCAGGTGATGCGCAGGCCGGCGATATCGCGGATATGTTCTTTGATCGACTCGAGCGAAATATTGCGGTTTTTGCGAACCAGCTTGTTCACGATGCTTTCCGGCGATTTCAGACGGGATTTGGTATGCTCGATCGGACTGTAATCGTGCAGCGTCTGAAATTCTTGTTTGAGAATATCGATCTTCGTCTCCATCTCGTCAAGCGCAAACTTGTAGGTCATCATAAAGCGGGTCACTTCGTCGCGAAACGATTTCAACTGTTCCATCGGAACCCGGTTTTTGGTCAAGTCCAAAGCGTTATTTTCTATCACTTTCGTTCTCGTTCCTCTCTGCAGGGGGCACCCGAACTCGGCGTCCGGCCGTCATGTCGAATAGTATGCCTACTCCCAATATCGGTCACTTTAAGTATAGTGCTTACCTCTTCGTTTTACAAATTGGCAAAAAACGCCGATTCATTCGAAAAAAAGGTCCGGAACGTCGTGGTTGACGTTCCGGACCTCCGGTTTGGCTCATATTCAGAAAAAGGCGATGCTCGAATTTCAAGAAATCAATCGATCATTCCGGATTGGCTCAGCAAACGCTGCAGCATAGCCGCCGTCTCGCCGCGCGTCACGTCGCTGCCCGGCTTCAGGCTTCCGTCGTAGCCCCGAATAACGCCTTGGCGTATCATCTGCTCGACCGCCGAACGGGACCAATCGCTGACTTCGCCGGAATCTTCAAAGCTGCCGAGCTGCATCGAAGCCGAACCGCCGACTGCCGTATCCGGCGTCAGCGCCGACTGGGCGCGTCCCAGAATCGCCGCCGCTTCCTCGCGGCTGATCGTCCGGTCCGGAGCGAAGCCTCCGTCGCTTTGCCCGTTGATCAGGTTCCATTGGGCGGCGGTGCGAACGGCTTCCGCGTACCAGTCGGAGGCCTTCACGTCTTTGAAAGAACGTTCGGTTCCGCGGTCGTACAGCGCGTAAGCGCGAACGACCGCGGCCGCGAATTCCGCGCGGGTAACCGGACGGTTCGGCGCGAATTGCCCCGTGCTTTCCCCGTTGAGGATCTGGCGGGCGGAAAGATCTTCGACCGCCGACCGGCTCCAGTGGTTATCGGTATCCGCGTAAGAAGACTGCGCGTTCATGAAAGATACGCCCCCGCCTTCCAGCGTCTTGACGACGACGTACTTCTCGCCGCCTAGTTCGACGATTCTCGTCGGCAGCGGCTTGAGCGTGCCGTCGGGATTCAGCGTGACGCCCGTCAATCCGGCGGAAACGGCGCTTGTCGGCAGTTTCACCGAGTACTCCGCGTAATTTTCGAATTTGTCGGTCCACGCTTCGTTCGCGCCTGCGCCGGCGGCCAAGCTGAACTTGAGCGGCGCCAGATCGGACCGCTGTCCGCCGCGTTCGGCAATCGCTTTGTTCAGCGATTCGGTCTCCGCCTCGGAAGGAGCGCTGACTTCGATGTTGTAAACGGCGGCGGCGTCGACCGTGCCGGAAACCGATTGAACGTTCAGGCCGGAAGCCGGCAGCTTGACCGAAAAGTCCGGCGTGCGGATCGTCAGCGGCAGGTTGCCTTGGCGCAGCGAGCCGAGCAGCTTGCCGCTGATCTCCCCGGTCAGCTTGTTCGCCGATTCCGCCAGCGGAACGATGATGCCGCCGCTGCCCGAATTCGGCAGTTCGGACAAAATCTTGGCTTCGTCGAGTTTAAAGTTCGTCGTGCGGATCCCGCCGACGTTCGACGTCTGGGCGGAAGACAAAGCGCTCACGTTTTTGCCGCCCACGATCACCGGCAGCAGAGCCGAAGCGGCCGGCGCAGGAGCGGGAACCGGAGTCGAAGGCGTGCTCGGAGCCGGAGAGCTCGTTGTCGGAGCCGGCGTCGGGTTAGGCGTAGGTGCAGGGTCAGGCGTAGGCGGCGTTATGACGACCGGAGGAGTGGAGCCGCCGCCCGTGCCCGGATTGTCGCCGCCGGCTCCTCCGTCCGATCCGCCAGTGCCGGGGTTCGGAGTAGGCGTAGTGCCGGGATCGGGAATCGTTTCGGAAATCGGAGTTCCGAATCTTAAAGTAAGCGTACTGATCGTCATACCCACCGCATATTGGTAATTCACGTACACGACATCTTGGGTTGCGTTGATCAAAGCCGGAATCCCGTCCCGTTGATAAGGAATTCCTTCAGGCGTCGCGTTCGGAAGAGATTCCCATATGCTGCCGTTATATTTGGATACCGAAGGTGCTTGTTGTTCGCCCGAATTATAAGCCGCGTATAGGTATCCTCCCGCGAAAGTAATTTGTTTTCCGCTCTGTCCGCCTTTTGCCATCAATCCTGGACTTCCGGCGTGCAGCCAAGCATCGTTATTTTCATCAAGAG
Organism: Saccharibacillus sp. O23; assembly: GCF_002205895.1. Classification (GTDB taxonomy): domain Bacteria; phylum Bacillota; class Bacilli; order Paenibacillales; family Paenibacillaceae; genus Saccharibacillus. The sequence goes on along the minus strand of NZ_NJDE01000013.1, from coordinate 83,502 downwards.
TTTGCGTATACGTTTTGATTTGCAGCGCCTGTTCCGGTGTTTGTGTCGAGTCTATATAATAAATCGCATGCATGCCTAATCCGTCCGTCGCGTAAGAGATCTCGCCAATCGAAGAAGGAATTTCGACTTCTTTGGTTGTCGGGATAAGAACCGTATCGGAAGAATCGCTTGCATACGTCACAAAATGCAATCGACTTTGCACGCCTTCATAGACTTTGTACATGATGAAAGGCTGTCCTTCCACGACCTGCATTTTGATGTAATTTACATCATGCTGATTGTTCCCCTGAGATGTTCCTTCCAATAACCCCCATGACCCCGAAGAATTGGTTCCTAGGGAGTAGCTTTGTATAGTCAGACCACCGGAAGCGGCCGAGTCCGTATAAGCCAAATAAAGTCGATCGTTCCCTGCTCCAAGCGTTATGTTGGAAGCTTTGACATCGGTCAAAGGAGCGCCAACATTTTCCCATGTTCCGTTTACAAACCTTTTGATGATAAGAGGCGCGTCAATATCGTTTTCCGTGTCTCTGTATGCGGCATAAAGAACGCCTTTGTATGCCGCAAAAGAAGACATATTACTCGAACGTATGATCGGAAGATCGCCTTTAGATAACGGTTCGATATCTCCGTTTCGATAAATGGCTATCCCTTTGCGATCAGGCGAATAATCGTTGACGATTGTATACATATTGCCGTCAGAGTCCAAAAGAGAAGTAACAAGACCCTTCGCATTAATATCTTGAATTTTGGTCCAATTTTTCTCGTTTTGCGGATCGGCTACGTTCGGCGAAGAGGTGTTAGGATCCGTGGAAGACGGATCATTCACGTTTACATCATTCGAGATATTTTGATCGATCGAATCGGCGAACGCCGCCGGAACGGAAGCCCCGAGAGTCAATGCAAACGAAAAACTGAGTACGGCTGCTTTCTTGGCCCATTTGGCTTTGGAAAAGCTGGATGTCATCTGTGATCTTGTCTCCTCTGTAATCGTCTGGATGTCGAACCGTTTCGGTTTCCTATCTTATCCTATCGGTCCGAACCCTTTCTGAACACGCCAAAAAGTCCTGTTCTTTTCAAACAGGACTTTTCTTGAATAGGAACCTTTCCCACCCCCGAAAACGAATCTTTCCTATACGTCCCGCCGTCCGTACAGCTTGATCGATAGCGCCGCGGACGCGATCACCAGCACGGTCAGCGCCAAGCCCGCCGTCAGCAGCGTCGGCGCGGCTCTCCAGATGTCGTCGTCGATCCATCTTTGCATGGTCAGCGAATTTTGGACCAGCGAACCGATCAAGGTGCTCACGAAGATCACCAGAATCATAAAAACGATACGCACAGTCTGAATGCCTTTGGGTCCCAGCCAATAATAAACGGGCAGATAGATCGAAGCGACCAACGCGTTCAATCCGAACACGGCCAGCATGTCATGGGCGCGAAAAACGCCCGCTTCGATTCCGAGCAGCCCCGCGCATAGATAAAAGACGACGCTGAAAACTAAACCGATCACCGTAAAAGGCAGGATGCTCGCATACTTGGAAAGCACGAACTGACGGCGGCTGACCGGAAGACTGGCCGTAAAGCGCTGCGTTCCATTCTGAATATCGATCGTGCAGGACGTGATGAACAAGATCATCGCCGGCATCATCGCATAGATCAAAAAGCTTGCGTTTTGCGCGAAAGTCATGTAGGCGAAGAACGGAAAAAGAATCAATATATAGCGATATACCAGCAAAATATCTTTCCGGACCAGATAAACCACGCTATGCATGAACCCGTTCCCCTTTCCCTTTCGCCGTGTAATACACGATCTCTTCGAGCGTCGGCTGTTCGATCAAGGCCAGACCTCCGAACAGCTTTTCCGCCGATTCGCGTTCCTTCATTAAGCCTTCGAACCCCATGTCCGTTTCTCTCAGCCCTATAAAGAGCGCGCGCAGATCGGCATCCAGCAGTTCTTTGCCGCCTTTGACGAGCGCATGACGTTCCAGCACCGCGTCTTTGGTTTCTTCGAAGATCAGCCTGCCTTTGTTGACGAACACGATATAATCGGCGATCCGGTCGAGGTCGTTGGTGATATGGCTGGAGAACAAGATCGATCGGCGCTCGTCTTGGATCTGCTCGGCCAGCAGGTCCAGCAGTTCGCGCCGGAATACGGGATCGAGCCCCGCCGTCGGTTCGTCCATGATCAGCAGCTCGGCCGAATGGGACAAAGCGACCGCCAGCGAGAACTTCATTTTCATGCCTTTGGACAGTTCTTTGATCTTCTTGTTCTCGGGCAGTTCGAACCGGTCCAGATAACCGCGGAAGACGTCTTCGTTCCAATCGCCGTAGAACGGGGCCAGAATATTCTTCATTCGTTTCAACGTCAGATGTTCGTAAAAATAACTTTCGTCCGACACGTAACCGATCTTGCCCCGAAGCTCGGCCGCGTCGCCTTGCAGTCTTCGTCCGAACAATTCGACATGCCCTTGATCGGGCCGAACCATCTGCATCATCATGCGGATCAACGTGCTTTTGCCCGAACCGTTCGGCCCGATCAATCCGGTGATGAAGCCTTTGCGGACATCGAAGGTTACGCCGTTCAATTCGAATCCGTCGTAGCGTTTGCCGATGCTTTCCATTCTTACCGCGTTCATCTGTCATCCTCCTCGTATACGGTTTCCAGCAGAGCGATCAGCTCCTGCTTGTCCAATCCGAGCGTCCGGCTTTCGGCCGCGATTTCCGCCAACTTCTCCTCAAGCGCCTTCAAGCGCTGCTCGCGCAAGAACTCGCGGTTGACGCCGGAGACGAACGAACCGCGTCCGACCATCGAATCGATCAGCCCCGCGCGTTCCAGTTCTTCGTAAGCCCGCTTGGTCGTGATCACGCTGATCTGCAAGTCTTTCGCGAGTTGGCGAATCGAAGGCAAAGACGAACCGGCCGGCAGTTCTCCCGTCAAGATCGACTGCCGAATCTGCGACACGATCTGCGCATAGATCGGTTCGCCGGACGAATTGGAGATTACGATATTCATCGTCCACCTCCTGTTCACTTTGTATATAGACAATATATACATTGTACAGGTAAACGTCAATCCGCTTCCGCGACGAACGAGTGACGAATCGCGCGCAGCACGCCGGTTTTCGATTTTCGGACAACATAAACAGGCTGCCCGAAACCTTCCGAAAGGTTCGCGGGCAGCCTGTTGTCTTCGGCTGTTCAATAGCTATTCAACAAGACGTCGACTTGATTATTCCGCTTTGACCAGAATCTTGACTTGGTCTTTTTCTTTGAGCAGCGTCTCGAAGCCTTCGCTCAACACTTGATCCAGCTCGATGCGTTTGGTTACCAGTTTCTCGGCCGGGAAGTAGCCTTGTTCCATCAAGCTGATGACCGCCGGGAAAACGTTCCGGTAACCGATAATGCCGTTGATCATCCGTTCTTTCATGACGATGCGGTTCGGCATGATCGGCGCTTCTTTTTCGAAAATGCTGACGATCATCAATTCGCCGCTGATGTTGGTCGATTCCAGCGCTTGAGTGAGCACGCTCGGAACGCCGGTGACTTCGTAAGCGATATCCACGCCGCCTTCCGTGCGCTCGTGAATCTCGGAGACGACGTCCATTTCTTTGGGATCGAGCACGATCGCGCCCAGTTCGGCCGCTTTGGCTTTGCGTTCCGGCGACAATTCGACCGCGTAGATCTCTGCCGCGCCCGATGCTTTGAGCGCTTCGATGACGAGCAACCCGATCGGGCCGGCGCCGAATACCGCCGCTTTGTCGCCGACTCTGAGTTTGCTTTGGCGAACGGCATGCAGAGCGACAGCGGATGGTTCGACCAGCGCGCCTTGTTCGTAAGACATGCTGTCCGGAATCTTATGCACCATGTATTCTTGAGCGGTCACGTATTCCGAGAAACCGCCTCCGCCTCCGGCCAAGCCGAGGAAGCCCATTTTTTCGCACAGATTGTATTTGCCTTTGCGGCAAGCTTCGCATTCACCGCAAGCATAGATCGGTTCCACCACGACGCGGTCGCCGACTTGCACGCGCGTCACGCCTTCGCCCGTCTCCACGACGCGGCCCGAGAATTCGTGGCCCATCACGACGGGAGCGGATTCGCCGGTAATCGGATGCGGTTCTCCGGCCGGAATAAAGATCGGGCCGGCCGTATATTCGTGCAGATCGCTGCCGCAGATGCCGCACCATTCCACTTTAATTTTGACTTTGCCGGGCTGCGCCTTCGGTTCTTCGATTTGTTCCAAACGCAGATCCTTAGGTCCGTGCCATCTCAATGCTTTCATTGCCGGTCATCTCCTTCGGTTGTCTTGGCATGAACGTCCCGATCATTCCGGAAACGTTTCCGAAAATAAATATGTCATAATATTGGCACATTGTCAAACCAAACAAGCTAAAATATCCTTGCGTTCTGCGGCGAATGTATTATGTAAAAGCTGAAATATAAGCATTCAAAAGCTTTTATGCCTGAATTTTAAACTTGCGTTCGCAAGGGGTGCTATAATATAGAGATACGGTATTCATTCCATTCTTATTCGGAAACGATTCCGAAAATAAGAATCCGAAATCAAGAGGTGATCTTTCTGGCAGCCAAAAAAGTGACGATCGAAGACGTGGCGCGCCATGCCGGCGTCGGCATCGCCACCGTCTCCCGCGCGATCAACAACGGCGAAGGCATAAGCGCCAAGACGCGTACCCGCATTCTGCAAACGATCGAAGAATTGGGATTCGTGCCGAATACTTCCGCCCAGAGTCTCAAAGTCCGGCTGACCAATCAAATCGCGCTGGCCGTGCCGGATATTCGCAACGCGATCATTCCCGATATCGCTTGGGCCGTCGAGCAGGCGGCGAAAGCTCACGGCTACCGGGTGGTGCAGATCAATACGGCCGGCAACGCGAGAGCCGAACTGGAAGTGGTGCGCGATATCAAGAAATTGCATGTGGACGGACTGATCGTCATGCCGCTGGCCTATCCCAAGACACTGCCCGAATTGATCAACAAAGCCGGCCTTCCGATCTCGGTTATCAATTACGGCAAACAGCTTGACGCTTCGCTCAAAGCCGACGTGGTCTGTTTGTCGATTCTGGAAGGCAAGTTGGTCATGGAGCATCTCCAGCAGATCGGACGGACGCGCATCGCGTATGCCGGCACGCAGAAAGACGTGATCGAAGACCGTTATCTGGCGTACGAACTCGCGCTGGATCGGGTAGATGCTTCGCTGGTGTATTTCGGGGAAGATTTCTCGCTTCAGACCGGAGTTCGCGCCGCCGACTATTTCCATAGCCTCGCGCGCATGCCGGATGCCGTCTACGCGGTTAACGATATGGTCGCGATCGGCTTGGTCAATCGGTTCAAAGAACTGGGCGTACGCGTTCCGGAAGAAGTCGCCGTCGTCGGCATCGACAACAACCAATGGACCACGATCAGCAGCCCGCAGATCAGTTCGGTGTCGATCATGGGCAGCGAAGTGGCCCGGCTGGCGACCGAACTGCTGCTGAGAAGAATCCGGGAACAGAGCCGCGACGATTACGAGAAAGTGGAGTTCGAGCCGCGGCTGATCGTCAGGGAATCCAGCGTGTCGCTCAAGCGTTCTCCCATGTCGGGAAGCTAAAGAGAAAAAAATACCGCCTCGCGAACGGGTTGCCGTTCGAGGCGGTATTCGCGTTTTATTCAGAACAGGTACTTCCGGAAGTCGGACAAGCTCGTAAAGCGCCGGATCTCGACTCCTTTTCCGCGCAGATATCGTTCCAACGTGATCGCCAACCAATGCGACGCCGACTGAAGCGGTATCAGGTTCGCGGGGTCCAACAGCGGAACGAGCGCGGGCAGCTTGGCCGCATCCGCGATTTTCTTCCCTTCTTCCGCCGCTTCCGATCCGTGCTTCCATTGCCCGGTTTCGCAGAAGACCAAGAAACTGTACAATTCCGCATCCGCTTGAGCCGCCGCGAAAAAAGCCACTTCGTAATCTTTGCGTTCGCAAGCATACTGCACTTTGTCGAGCATGCCTTTGAACTCTTCGTAAAATCCGACGGCTCGTTTCGGATAGTCCGGTTCTTCCGTCTGGACTTCGCTACGCCGACGAGCGATCAGGACGCGAAGCGAATCCGCGAGCCGTTCGCAAGCCGCAACCGTTTCGTTCACGTTAGCGCTGCGCAGAAGGGTGTTCACGTTAGCCTCCAGACCTTCCGGACGAATCGACATATTGTAGAGCTGCGGCAGGTTTCGGCCCCAACCTTTGCGCAAATAGGTCCGGTTCAGCAGCGCGATCGCTTCGAAGATCGGCGTCATGATCTCGTAAGCCTGCATCCGATAATAAGTCAAAGGCCGTCCGGTGCCCGCACGCCGCAATTCGTATAATACGGGATAAACAACCTGCATCTTCGTTTCCGCAAGACGAATGAATTCTTCCTCGCCTTCGAACGAACGCAGGTCTTTGATTTGTCGCTTAAGATTGTTGAACCGTTCCAGATCTTCGTCCGATCGCACATACAACAAACGGCAATCGGCCAGAATGCCGGCTTTGCCGTCCGCCAACGTCGCCATCCGCTCTGCCCGTTCCCAACTGAGCGGCCAGAAGTCGAAACCGATGTCGTGCAGGATAAAGGATAAACCCGCGTTCTTCCCTTCGGGAGTAGCCGGAATGAAAAAGAAGTCCAGATCGGAACGATCCGTCGCGGTTCCGTCCAGATAAGAACCGTAATACGCGGCAATGGCTACGTCTTCCGCATGATGCCGCCGAATTCGCTCGATCAACGTCGAAGAAACATCGAATACGTTGAACTTGTCCATGCTTGAAGTTCCTCCGTTCTTCGCCCGCTCTGAAGACAGCAGGCTTTCCTTTTCATACTAGCACTCTCGAGCCGCAGGAGCAAAATTTTCTTACAGAATCTAGTTAGTTGACCGAATTAAATCTAAGGCTTACGTTCCTCGGAAACACACACGGTTCTAGCGGGTTTTCGAGGGGCGTAACCTCTCCTTACCTTCGGTCAGCGTACCCGTTAGTTGACCGAATTAAATCTAAGGCTTACGTTCTTCGGAAACACGCACGGTTCTAGCGGGTTTTCGAGGGGCGTAACCTCTCCTTACCTTCGGTCAGCGTGCCCGTCAGTTGACCGAATTAAATCTAGGGTTTACGTTCCTCGGAAACCCGCGTCAGGCATCAAAAAGCCGCTTCGCGGATCGCAAAGCGATCGACGAAAGCGGCTTTCAGGTTCGAAACAGATTCGGGCGATGCCGAAAATCGGAGATTAAGCGGCTTTTGCCGCTGCCGCGACTTCGACCTTGATGATCTGCGTCGATGTTTCGCCGGCCGCGTTTTTCAGCACGGCTTTGTATTCGTACGTGCCGGCAGCTTTGCCGTTCACCTTCGTGACGGCCTGCTGCGCGCCCGGAGTCGCGGCGTTCAAGCTCTGCGCGTCGATCAATTGACCGTTTTCGTACAATTCGTACGAAGAAGCATTGGTGCCCCACCAGAGGTTCATGGTCACGTTATAGCTGCCGTCGCGATCCCAATTATCATGCGACAGCACGCCTTGACCCGGGTTCGCGTCCGTGACGTTGACCGTCAGCTTGCCGCTTTGGGTCGTACCGAAACGGTTGGTCAGCGACAGCTCGTATACGTACGATCCGTTCGATTTGCTGGAGACCGGCACGCTCAATTTCTGCGCGCCCGGCGTCACGTCGCTCAGCAGACCTGCGGAGATGACCGCGCCGTTCTCGTACAGCTTGTACGACGAACCGTTATTGCCCCACCACATATTCATGGTCACGTTATAGCTGCCGTCTTGCAGGCCGTTGTCGTGTCCGTTATCGTCGGACAGCACCGGGGTTCCCGGAGCGGCCGTTGCCGGTCCGTCCACCGGCTGCGGTTGTTCCGGTTCTTCCGGTTGAGTGACGGCCGCAGGCGCGAGATCGGCCGCGCCGCGAGGTTTCAACTGGAAGGCGCCGCGGAAGATCGCGGATACGCCCGTAATGTCCAGCTTGTCGCCTTCTTGATACGCGAACTGCTCTTGCGTAAGGCCGGTACGGCCGTCCACGCGAACGTGCGTGACGATGCCGGTCTCCGAAGTCGCATCGAATTCGAACGTTCCCGCGGGAGTCGCGGACACGATATTCGATACTTTGACGTTTTTCAATTGAATCAGTTGACCTTGATTGGCATCCGTTACGGCATCCGCGATCTTCGCCGCAGGAAGCTCGGCCGTGCCGACTTTCTCGATCGCCGTCGGCGTCGTCAGTTCCAGTTCCGTGTTATACAGCGCCAGCGGAGCGGTCACGCGGATCTTGTCGCCTTGATGAAATCCGCTCTGGCTCTGAAAAACGTAGATGCCCGCCGTTTCGTCCTGCAAGTAGAACGCTTGGCCGCCGAACGCTCCCGGCTCCGTCGTGACCACGCCTTCGAGCGTCACGTTCGTGCCTTCCGCCTGCGAGCGGGCCGAAGCGATGGTGCTCAGCTCGGGGGTGTTGGCTCCCGGCTGTTCGATGCCCGGCAGAGGCTGCGCGGGCACGTTGGCGATCGTGACGCTCTTGGTCAGCAGGTTGGTCCCGTTCTGACGCAGACGCAGGCTTGCCGCGCCCGACGTGCCCGGTTTGATGCGCACGGTCAGGTCTTTGTAAGCCAGCCCTTTGGCATCGGCCGTAATGTTGAACGTCGGGCTGTAGCCGTACGAACTCGGCCATGTGCCGTCCGCGTTCTGCACCTGCGCCACCTGCGTTCCGCCTGCCGTGTAGATGCCTGCGCTGAAACCGGACAGCGTCGCGTTCGGCGCGACGTTGCCGAGCTGCACGCGAATTTGGAACTGTTCCGCGTTCGGCAGTTGATCTTGATGGATCAGGCTGTATTCCGGTTGGCTGACGCTGGTCGACGAGCCGTACGAACCCGGTTTGAAGGTCGACGGATCCCACCATTTGTAGCCGGCGGCCGGAGCCGACCACGGTTCGGCCTGCGGCTCCGTGGAAGCGGCCGGAGCTTCGAACGGCAGCAGCGCCGTCGGCTTGTCCAACTGCAAGTTCTCCACTTGGCTCAAGCTCGTATAGGTTTCTTTCTCGGCCAGCCAATCGATCGTGTTCAGCAGCAGCTTGCCGTCGTCGACTTCTTTGAAGCCGTCGTAAGTCGTTTTCTTCGCGCCCGTTTCTTCGCGCAGATATTTCGGCGAAGCGTCTTCGACCGGCGAAGAATCGCCGATAAACGCCGCTTTGCCCAGACCGACTTTGGATACGGCTACGTAAGGACCTTCTTCGACGCCGCCGCCGTTGTAGACGCCTTGATCGACCGCGTTGCCCCAAGCCGCGTTCGTTTTCGGCAGGTACACGATGCCTTTGGCTTTGGTCGGGTCCATGATCGCCAGCGTAGAGCCCGCGTGCATCGCGACCCCTTTCACGCCTTCCGTAATACCGAACGCTTGGTCGGCGGCCACGATATTGTTCGCGGTAATATCGCCCAGCGCGTTGTAGCGGAAACGAACGCCGAAGTTCTCGCCCAGCCAATCGGAGCTGGCGACGCCCTGCATCGCTGCCGAATTTCTTTCTTCCGTGCTCATGCCTTTGGCCGGATCTTCCCAAGCGCCGCGGCGATAGCCGTTGATCGATTCGGAACCGTCCCAACGGTTCTTGTTGCGGTCCGCGTTATAGTGGTCGCCGACAAAGAAAATGCTGCCGCCCTGCTGCACGTACTGCAGCATGGCCGCTTGTTCGCTCGTTTTGAACGGAATATTCGGCTCCGCCACCACGAACACGTCGTAGTCGGCCAGATCCGCGTATGTAATCGGCGTCGATTTCCGCAGTTCTTTGACGGAATACCCGCTGCCCGCGATCCCGTTGCCGAAATCGGAGAAGCCGCCGTCGATCACCCAATCCGCCGCGCCGGCCGTTTGGCCGTGCGTGTTGTCGAACAGCACTTTTTTGCCCGCGTTTTCGTTCACGACTTTGGCATTGATGAACGGCGCCGGATCGCTTGCCGACTCCGCGGACGCCGGAACCGCAGACAGCAGCCCGACTTCGATCGACGCCGCCATCGACAGCGCCAGCACCGCTTTCATGCTTTTCGATCTGAACAGCGTAAACTTACCCACCTAACCGCCTCCTGTTTGGATCTCGTATTGAGAGCATTTTTAAAGACAACCGTTTTTTGGTATCGGGTTGTCCGTGTCTCATTCTAGCACTTGTCCAAATCAGAAGGTACCGTATTCGGTAAAAAATGAAAAAGAAATTGTAAAAAATGCGTAAAATACGAATATTAAGTCTTCCGACCCATGTCTACACGATCACGAGCTCGGGCTCCGGCACGAATCCGAACTCGGCTTCCACCTTCTCTTGAACCAGTTTCACCAGATCGGTCACGTCGCTTGCTTTGGCTCCGCCCCGGTTCTGAATGATATTGCCGTGATGGTCGGAGATCATCGCGCCGCCGCGAACCGTTCCGCGCAGTCCCAAACGGTCCACCAGCTTGCCCATCGGCTCGCCGATCGTATAGTTGTTCTTGAACACGGAGCCGCATGACGGATAATCGAAATGCAGCTTGCCTCCGCGGTCGGCGATCACGTCGAGCAGTTCTTGACGCACTTCGAAGCCCTGCTTGGCGGCGATGTTCAATTCGCCCGCGTAATGCCGGTAATAATCCGGAAGCATGGAAGAAGGCAGGTTCTTGGCTTGCAGTTTCGCGAACAACGCTTCCGTCTCGTCCGGGGTAAGCTTCGGATCGACCGGCAGCTTGAGATCCGCTCCGACGACGATCCACGGTTTGCGCATGAAGATCGAGGTCTTGTAGCCGTATTCGCAGCCCGCGAGCGGCACGGGAATGATGCCCTGCTCCGGATGTTCTTTATCGATCACGTAAGCCGTTTCCAGCACGTCGCTGACTTGGTGGCTGAAATATTTCGCGTTCATGTAGACGCCCGCCCCGAGCGTGCCCGGCAGCAGGAACATGAAATCGAAAGACGAGATGCCCGTGTACAGCCCGAAAAGCGCGAGCAGCGTCATCGGCGTGCCTCCCGACACGAATAAGCGGCCCGGCAGCAGTTTGAATTCGATATGTTCTTTCAAGGAAAAGAACAGCATGTCTTCGTCCGGACGATCCGGGAACAACGTGTTGGAGCCCATGCCGAACAGGAACGGATTCAATCCTTTCGTTTTGGCGCCTTCGAGTACGATCTTCAGTTCTTCGAGCGTATGCGGAAGCGCCAGATGCCGGGCTTCTCCTCCGATCTCGTAAGTCGAAAAAGCATCCAGTCCTACATGGTTGCGGCACAAAAGGTCGAACGTCGGGTTTTGCGAATTCATTTCTTGTACTCTCCTCTTCGCGTTCTTCTATAGGAAATCCGTTCGCGATCTTTGGCGGATCCGCAAACGAATCGATTGACGAATGTCGATAAAAAGTCTAAAATTTTAAGTTGCACGCCAGCATCCTACAGGAAGCGGCGGCAAAAATCAATGAGATTATAGGTGATCATAGATGGAAAATCAGCCGTACCGCATTTTGCTTTTCTATAAATTCGTCAAAATCGACGATCCGGCCGCCTTTACGGCGGAACATCTGCAGTACTGCAAAGACCTCGGGGTCAAAGGACGCATCCTCATCGCGAGCGAAGGCATCAACGGCACGTTGTCGGGCACGTACGAGCAGACCGAACAATACATGAAAGACCTGCTGGCCGACGAGCGTTTCGCGGATACCGTATTCAAGATCGACGAATCCGAAGGCCATGCGTTCAAGAAAATCTTCGTGCGCCACAAAGAAGAATTGGTCACGTTCCGTTACGAAAAAGAATTGGATCCCAACGTCACGTTCGGCAAACGCCTGTCTCCGAAAGAGTTCCACGAGCAGCTTCAACGCGACGACGTGATCGTGCTCGACGGACGGACCGACTACGAATACGATCTGGGCCATTTCCGCAACGCGATTCGCCCGGATATCGATTCGTTCCGCGAGTTCCCGCAGTGGATCCGCGAGAATCTGTCGGAACACAAAGACAAAACGATCTTGACGTACTGCACGGGCGGCATCCGCTGCGAGAAGCTGACCGGCTTCATGCTCGAAGAAGGCTTCGCGGACGTCGGCCAACTCGAAGGCGGCATCGTCACTTACGGCAAAGACCCGGAGGTCAAAGGCGATCTGTTCGACGGCAAATGCTATGTATTCGACGAACGCATCTCGGTACCGATCAACCATGTGGCGCCGAGCGTCGTCGGGACCTGCTATCACTGCGAAGAGCCGACGGACGTATACGTCAACTGTCCGGTATGCAATCTTCAGCATCTGGTCTGCGAATCCTGCGCCGACGAGCACAGTCATTACTGCTCGGACGAATGCAAAGAATCGGTAACCGCCGTTTAAGCGAACAACCAGAAAAAAGGCTCTATCCGGAAAACGTCCGGGCAGAGCTTTTTTTTGTATTTCTTCAGGCTCGAAACTTCCGCGGTGCAGATCGCCTGCTTGGGGCGTACAAGCCCCGGACGGCCGAAGCCGTCAATCGCGCGGATAGTTCACCGCCATAATGTCCATAAAAGGGACTTTGCGCATGTCTTCGCCTTGTTCGACATGCACTCTTCCGGTTCGCGGGTCCATCTTGACGATCATGCCCCGAACCGCTTCTTCCACTCCCCAGACCGTCAATTCCACAACGGATTTCTCCTGGTAGGCCTCAGTCAGTTGATTCCCTATTTCTTCCAGAACAAACTCGTCGCGGGTCGGGCGTTTTGCTACTTTGCCTTTTGCCAAACCGCTTCCTCCTCGCAATCGCGTGATTCCTTCATTATAGCATTATTCAGGCTTCAGGTCGCGCGAAAAAGCGAATTTTCCGAAAAAATTACGCACACGCGTTCGCGTATTCGTTATTCAGCTTACGGTCTCCCGACCGCGAAGCGCCGCGACGTCCGCCAGCATCTCGTACGAACGAAGCCGTTCGCCGTGGTCGTAAATCCCGCTGGTCACGATCAACTCGTCGGCCTGCGTCCGCTCGACCAACGCTCGGAGCCTCTGCTCGACCGTCTCGCGATCGCCGACGATGGCCGATTCCATCCGTTTGCGCACGGCCGCCAGTTCGAGCGGATCGAGCTGCGACGACAGATCGGCCGGAGGTTGAATCTTGCCGGGACGTCCGCGGGTCAAAGCGACGACCTGCTGCTGCATCGTGGTCGAGAGGAATTCCGCCCGCTCCTGCGTATCGGCCGCGATCAGCGAAACGCCCAGCATCACGTAAGGCTCCGACAGAATGTCCGAAGGCCGGAACGTGCTGCGGTAAACTTCCAGCGCCCGATCCAGATAATCCGGCGAGAAATGGCCCGCGAAAGAGAACGGCAGACCTTGATAAGCCGCCAAGCGGGCGCTGAAGTCGCTGGAGCCGAGCAGCCAGATCGGAACGTCCAAGCCTTCGCCCGGAACGGCGCGAAGCGGCGCATGATAAGAAGTCTTCGACGCGTCGAAGTAGCTTCTCAGTTCTTCCAGAAGCTGCGGGAAGTCTTCGCCGCTGTTCAGGTCGCGCCGCAGCGCAAGCGACGTGCGCCGGTCGCTGCCCGGCGCGCGTCCCAGCCCCAGATCGATCCGGCCGGGATACATCGATTCGAGCGTGCCGAACTGTTCGGCGATGACCAGCGGCGCATGGTTCGGCAGCATGATGCCGCCCGCGCCGACGCGGATCGTCGAAGTGCCGGCCGCGAGATAACCGATCACGACGGAAGTCGCCGAGCTGGCGACGCCCGGCATATTATGATGTTCCGCTACCCAGTAGCGGTTATAGCCCCATTTTTCCGCATGCCGCGCCAGATCCAGACTGTCCCGGAAAGCGTCGGCCGCGGTTTTGCCTTCGACGATCTGCGACAGATCGAGCACCGAGATCGGCAGGTCTCCGAGCTTTTTGCGCGCCGGCCGTTGTTCGCCGGACGACTTCGAAAAATCTTGATTCGATTCGGTCATTTTGATCTTCCTCTCTTTCGGTCTTTCTTAAAAACGATTTATCGGCCTGCTTCCGCTCCGCCGTCTTGATTTTGCCTCTTGAACAGGCGATCCAGCTTCGGTTCGAGCAGCCAGCCGAATCGGCTTCGCACGAAGGCGGACGATAGAGCCGCCGTAAGCAGGAGCCCCGACGGAATCAGCAGCAGCGTCCATGCGGATTCTCCGTAATTTTCGTAGAATCCGGCCGCGATCAATCCTTTGACGATAAATCCGTGCAGCAGATACGCATAGAGCGTATACCGGCCGAGCGACGACGCGAGCGGCACGCTGCGCCCCGTCATGAGCACCATGACGGATCCGCCGATCAGAGCGGCCGCGGCGTAAGCGAGCACGCGGTACAGCCCCGCCGTCCATTCCGGATGGTCGATCGCGCGGTAAGGCAGGCTGCCGTAGAACCATTCCGGACGCAGCCCGCTTCCGTATTTTATCATAACGAACGCGGCGGCGCCCAACACCGCGATCGCGGCGGCGCGAACGAGCGGCGTCCGCACGCGGTCGATCGTTTCTTTATCCAAGTAATAACCCGCCAAGAAAAACGGGAAAAAGACGATCGTCCGCGAAATGCTGGCGTAATACTCCGCGTCCGCGGCGTACCCGGCCAGAATGGCGATGACGAGCGAAATCGGCAGCGCCCAGCGGATCTTCACGGCGTAAGGCAGCAGCATTTTCCAGATGATCATGCTGAAGATGAACCACATCAACCAATAAGGCGTGAAATACGAGAATCGCAGCTTGTCCGCGCCCATCACGAAATAATCGAACAGCGAATACAAGCTCTCGAAGATCAGGTAAGGCACGATCAGAGAACCGACCACTTTGATGCGGTAATCGCCGCTGGTGATCTTTTTGCAGAAAAAGCCCGAAATCAGCACGAACAACGGAATATGAAACGAATAAATAAACAAATATAACGGCCGAAAAGCGGCTTGTCCGCTGAGCGGCTCGATCAGATGTCCGATCACGACGAGCGAGATCAGCAAAAACTTCATGTTGTCGAAATAAGCATCCCGCTTTGCCATCTTATCCTCTCCTTCGTCGGAGCCGGATCCGCTTTCTTCCATAAAAAACGTCAAGTCCGATTCTTGTCCTGCGCTGCGCGCATCCGTCGCGCGGCATCCGGCTAATCTGGCTTGGGGACCATATACCCGCCTCGCCGCATCGTGAACCTTCGCTGCAGAGCCGCGCGGCGCGGATATGGTATGATGAATCCAAAGGTCGACCAGCCATTCCACTCATGCAAGGAGGCATCAGCCATGGAACAGCAGCAAGGAAATCCGGCAGCCAAACCGCTTACGGAAACTTTACGTTCCGAGATGCGCGCCAAGGCGCGCGCTTTGGCGGAGTCGCTGCTTATGTTCGACGATATCGAAGCTTTTCTGGACAGCGAGGAGCAGGAGATCGGGAGAAACGGAGCGCCGCAAACGGCCTTCATGCGGGAAAACGAAGACGGCGATCTCCTTTTGTCCGCCGTATTCGGAGCGGACGGGCGGCTCGTTCATTATGCGGCGGGCAGCGAGCTGCATACGGCTTCGCCGCAAGACCGTCCGGCGCTGACGATCGCGGAACTTCGAAACGCCGCCGAAACGTTCGCGCGCGAGGAATACCCCGATTTCCCTGCCGGTTTCGACGGGCGCGAAGTCCGCGAACACGAAGCCGGCGCGACCTTCGTTTACACGCAGATCGCGTCCGGTATTCCGCTGCCGGAATCCGGTTTTCGGATCGAGGTCAATCCGATCGGCTTCGTGTCCGTCTTCATCTTCGAAGGGCGAAAACCCGAACCTGCCCGGCCTGCAAAATCGCGAACGCCCGAGCAAGCGTTACGGATCTTCGCGGACCGGTTGACGCTGAAATTGGGCATTCATTTTCTGCATAAACAAGCGTACGAGCAGGGCGACGATCGGCTGCATCTGGTCTATATGGCCGAAGCGTACGCTTCTCTGCTTCCGGCCGATGCCGAAGAACAATCGCCGGCCGTCAAGCCGTACGCGAACCTTCTTCCGGATCGGGAAGATTCGCATGCGGAGACCGTACCGCCGGACCGGCAGGAAAGCTGCGCGCAGGCTCTGGAAGCCGCGCGGCGGGAACAGCCGGAACTGGCTCCTTTTCTGGTCTATGCGCTGCAAGAGAATGTATTTCCGCCGGCGCAAGATCTCTTAGACGCCGAATCGGAGGACGGCAGCGAGACGATGTCTTTCCGCTTCGCCGTACGCAAAAACGGACTGCCGATCTTCAAGCGGGAGCTTGAAGCGGACGTCAACGTCGAGATCGATCGCGGCAGCGGCAGGCCGACGTTCTATCTCGGTTCGGATATCGATGCGGCGGAGCTTGCGGCGCTTTCCGCGGTCCCCGCTTTTTCCGAAGAAGAAGCCCGGCGGCGGCTGCTCGCCTCCCTGCGCGCCAAGCCGGTCTGGACGCTTGAACGAACCGGCCCCGCGGCCGAACGCTATCGCTTGGCCTACCGAATGGAGCATCGGGAATCCGGGCGTCTGGTCATGGGCGTGGACGCGGCCGACGGACGGATTCTGACTTGCGGATTTTTTTGAAAAATTAAAACCTTTTGCCGCGCCCGCCGATCCAATCCGTGAACGCTGTTTCGAAAAGGAGGAAATTCATTGAATTCGGATCTGCTGGTTCGTCGGGCCGCGGGCGGAGACTCGCAGGCTTTTGCCGAACTGATCGGCGCGGAGCGCACGCGGATGCTGCGCGTAGCCGGCTATTATGTCCGCGACCGCAACGACGCCGAAGACGTCGTTCAAGAAGCGATCTGCCGCGCGCTGGTCGCCCTGCCTTCATTAAAGGAACCGGCTTACTTTCGTACATGGTTGACGCGTATCGTCATCAACGCTTCGCTGAGCCTGCTGCAGCGGAACCGCCGAACGATACCGTCAGGCGGCATCGAAGAAGAACGGCTCGATCCCGCATCGGCCGATCACGACCGCCGCCTTGACCTGCTGCAAGCTTTGGCCGATCTGCCTTCCCGATACCGCCGGATCGTCATCTTGAGATACCTGCACGATCTCAAGCAGACGGAGGTGGCGGAACTGTTGGAACTTCCGCTGGGAACGGTGAAGACGCTGCAGAGCAAAGCGCTTAAGCTGCTGCGCGAACATTACCGGGACGAGATGGCGGAACGCGGACTCGATCGTTCCACGGCTCGCGGAGATTCCGACGAATCCGACAAACGGAGGCTCGGCGATATGTACGGCAAACACGAAGCCCCGGCGGAACAAGAAATCGCCGAAAAGCTGCGTCAGCTTCGCAGTCAAGCCCAAACGTTCATGCGGCGTGAAACCGCTCTGGAAGAAGCAAGGCTGCAGCCGTTTATCGAAGAAGTGTTTCGGCAAGGCGACGAGATCAAAGAGCTTCTGTTCGTTTGGAACAAACCCGGCACCGAGTTCGGCTTATCGGTGACGCTGAACGTCGAAGGCGAGCTGACCGATTACGCGGTCGATCCCGGACTTTACGGCGAGGCTTCAGACCGGCCGCGTTTGAACGAGCAAGAACTGCTTCAGATCGGCGAACGCTTCGTACGCGACCATTATCCCGACGCGCCGGATCTGTTCGGCCGACCGGAAGCGGAAGATCGGGGCGACCGTATCTTCTTTACCGCTTATCAGTATGCTTCGGGCATGCCGCTGCCCCGCTCGGGTTATCAGATCGACCTGCATCGTTCGGGCTTCGTGTCGGCATTCAAGTATTTCGGGTCGCGTCCTCAGCCTGTACTGCCTGAAGATCGGCTCACGCCGCAGGAAGCGCTGGACCGAATCGCGAGCGGTCTTGAGATGAAGCTTTATGTCAACATGCTGCACGAGTCGGTGTATGCGGAAGGCGACGATCGGCTGCATCTGCTCTACGTGCCCGAACCTTTCCTGACAGGAATTCCGGCGCTGCGGAGCGGAGAAGCCGATCCCCGGCCTAATGAAGTCGACGACCCGAAGTTCGATCCGTGCGCGGGAGAAAACGGGCCGATCGCGGATTTCATGCAGAGGTTCCGGCAGCAGAAAGGTGCCTGTTCGCCGACTTCGCCGCTGGAATGGATCGGAGTACGCGAAGAAGACTTCGAGCTCTTGCGGGAAGCCGATATGGGCGGCGAACGGACGATCGTTTACCGCCGCAGATCGGCGGCTTCGAATCGCGATCTTCAGGTTCCTTATACGCTGGACGGTTATATGCAGACGCTTAACGAGGACACGATCAAAGTTCGAATCGACCGCGAATCGGGACGGCTCTCGGGACTTATGGATTTGCGCGAAGAACGCGGCGGCCTGAGTCTCGACGATAATGCTTGCCTGCAGATCGCTTTGCGATTTTTGCATGCGGCCGATCCCGGCATCTTGCCTTATCTGCGGCTCGACGAGCGCGAAGCGGACGAAGACGATTCTGTCGACGAACCGCTGCACCCGGACGATAACGCGAAAACCGCAGAGTCTGTCGCAGCTTTTCGACGCCGCAACCCCGTTTTCCGCTTTTCCGTCTGCAAAAATGGGGTTCCCGGCTTCTGGCATCACGTATCGATCGGCGTCAACCGCTCGACGGGATTCGTCGTTCATTATATGGGCGCCGATCTGGACGCCGAAGAACTGCGGCAGCTGTCCGTTGTCCCTGCCCTGACGCCCGAAGAAGCGAAATTGCGGCTTCTGCAGGCATTGGACCTTCGTCTCTGCTGGGAGCTCCATTACGGAGAACATTCTTCGCAGCGGACTTATCTTCCGTACTACAAGCCGTTCGGACCGGACGAAGACCGGAAAATCCGGATGGTCGAAGCCCATACGGGGACGATCATCTCGGAAAAAACATAAACCGATCCTCGGGATCGAACAACAGGACATCACGAACAGCCCGCTCTTTACCGGAGGCGGGCTGTTCGCTTGCTCATAGGCTGATGTCGAAGGCATTTAACCGAATATGCGAATCTGCATCATGCAAACGTATGCCGGACGTTCAGCTTCTCGACGAACGCCGCATCATCCCCAACATCCGGAAGATCTGGCCGCGGTGATGCGCTTCGTGTTCGATCAAGTGATACACGATCCACTCGGGCGTCACTTCGTATTCGTCCGGCAGCAGACGGTACGTGCGCCAATCTTCGGCATCGATCGAACGGAGTTTATCCAGAAAGTCTCTACGGACCGCCGCCAGACGTTCCAAATGCCGCTCCAAGCTCTCGCCCGGCGGGCACCAGATCTCGCCCTGCTCGTCCCGGGTGGGCGCGGCGAACCACGATTCGATCTCCGGATCCAAGTCTTTCCGTCCGAACATGTCGAAATGCAGCCAGCTCGTCTCTACGTCCGCGATATGGTACAGCAGCGCTCCGACGGTCGTCTTATTTTCTCCCTGCGGCGCATCGAGTTCCTGCTGAGTGATGCCTTCCAGCTTCTCCAACAGTTCGCGGCGCACGTCTTCCATCATCCACAGCATTCGCCCGATCTCTTCCGGGTAACCCGGTAGGGCGCGGATAGCAAGCTTCGGTTCGTTCATCGGGAGTCCTCCTTCGTTTTTTGGAAATGAGCGGACGCGCACCGAATGGGTTCGTTGCTTGGTCCGAGTCGTACGGTTCGAACACGCGATCAGCTTCTCAGCTGCTTGACCATCTGCGCGATCTGTCCCCGATGATGCGCTTCGTGTTCGATCAGATGGTAGACGACCCACTCGGGCGTGACATCGTAATCCGGCAGCGTGCGCGGACGACGCCAATCTTCCGGACCGATCGAGCGAAAATGCTCCAAGAAGTCTTTGCGGACCGCCGACAACCGCTCCGAATGCTGTTCGAAGCTCTCGCCGCCGACCGGACTCAATCGGCCTTCCGCATCGCGATGCGACGCCGGAAACCATGTCTCGATCTCCGGTCCCGGCTCGCTCTCCAACACTTCCGCATACAGCCAATCGGCTTCGATCAGCGCGATATGGTACAGCAGCGAACCGACCGTCGAAGCCTGTCCTTCGAGTTTGCGATCCAATTCTTCCGGCTTCAGCCCGCGGACCAGATCCAGCAGCGTGCGCCGCACGTCTTCCATTCCCCACAGCCAACGCCCGATCTCTTCCGGGTAACCCGGCAGCGCGGCGATCGTCAAATTTTTTCGGCTCAGACGTTTTCCTCTTTTCTATTCGGATTTCGGCTCTTCGAACAATCCCATGCTCAAATAACGTTCTCCGGTATCCGGAGCGATGCAGACGACGCGTTTGCCCGGTCCGAGCCGCTCGGCGATCTTCATGGCGGCGAACACCGAAGCGCCCGAAGACGGGCCGAGCAGCATGCCTTCCAGACGAGCCAGCTTCCGCATCGTATCCAGCGCTTCTTCGTCCCGCACGCGGATGATCTCGTCATAGACTCCGGTGTTCAGAATCGAAGGCACGAAGCCCGGGCTGGTGCCGACCAGCTTATGCGGACCCGGCGAACCGCCGGACAGCACCGGCGAGCCTTCGGGTTCCACCACGGCGATATGCAGGCCGGGCAGCGACGCCCGGAGCGTCTCGCCCGTTCCGGTAATCGTGCCGCCCGTTCCCGCCGTGGCGACGAACGCGTCGAGCCTTTCTTCCGTCTGCTCCAGAATCTCGACCGCCGTCGTGCCCCGGTGGGCATCGGGATTCGCCCGGTTCTCGAACTGCTGCGGAATGAAGGCGTCGGGAATCGACGCTTGAAGTTCCAGCGCCCGCGCGATCGCGCCGGGCATGCGCTGCGCGCTCGGCGTCAGTTCGACCCGAGCGCCGTACGCTTTGAGCAGATTGATCCGTTCGCGCGACATATTGTCGGGCATGACCAGAATCGCCCGGTAGCCGCGCGCCGCCGCGATCATCGCCAGACCGATGCCGGTATTGCCGCTGGTCGGTTCGATGATCGTGCTTCCCGGACGAAGCTTGCCGGCTTGTTCCGCGGCTTCGATCAAGCCTCGCGCCGCGCGGTCTTTGACGCTGCCGGACGGATTGAAATATTCCAGCTTCACGAAGATTTCGGCCGCGCCTTTCGGAGCGGTACGACCCAGGCGCACCATCGGCGTATCGCCGATCAGGCGGGCGATATCGGGATAGACGCCGCCGTGCGCCGCAGATTTTCCGCCTTGCGTATCCGCCGGATCGGAGGTTTGTACATGAGGTCTCATCGCAGATCCCTTCTTTCTCAAAGCTTGATTCTAAATGAATCGAGCGGCTTCGCCCGACTGCCGAACAACGAAGAAAAACGGCCCGCGAAGGCCGTTTTCCGGTTTGACGCTTATATTATTGTAACCGATTTGCCGTTCGAACGCTTATTGTTCGCTTTGCACGCCGCGGAGCGTGAACCGGTACGCGTAAGTCCGGTCGGAAGGCAGCGTGAACTCTTCGTGCGTTACCGCCTGCCAACTGTCGTCGCCGCCTACGCCCATCTGACGATGGTTCACGCGCAGCACGGTACGGTCCGACTTCGGAAGCTTGTATCCGTGGTCGCAAGCTTCCAGCGTTTCCGGGCTGTAAGGCAGCGCGTTCAGTTCGACTTCCGGCGAACCTTCCACGCGCAGTCCGCTGCCGGAAGCGTCGGTCAGCTCGGCCCAACGCACGCCGGTCTTGTTGCCGACTTCTTGAGGGCGCAGGTAAGGGGTAACCTGATCGGCCACTTTGCCCGAGTAGATGCCCAGACGCGCGCTCTGATGGCGGTCCCAATAGTTCTCGTGCGGGCCGCGGCCGTACCATTGCAGCGTGTCCAGATCGCCGCGAAGTTCGAGCAGCAGACCGATCTCCGGAATTTCCGGCAGTCCTTCGCCCGGCTTGAACGTCATCGAGACGGCGATCCCGCCCGATCCCGAGACTTCGTACGTCAGTTCGACTTCCGATTGCGGAGCCGTCGGCAGCGCGAGCAGAGTCTTCAAGACGACCGTTCCTTGCGTTTCCGAAGCGTCCAAGCGGAGCAGCTTGCGGTTCCGGCCGGCTTCGCGCCAGATCGCGCTGCGCTCGTCGAGCTTGCTGCCGCGATCGTTATCCGTCAGCGCGCGCCAGAAGTTCGGACGCACGGCGGCGAGCAGCAGCTCTTGTCCTTGCCACAGTAGCGAAGACAGATCGCCGCTTTCTTTGTCGAACACGACCGCCAGCTGTTCGCCCGTCACGGTCAGCTTCTGACCGTCGTCTTCCGTCTTGAGCGGAGTTCCGGAAGCCGGCTGCGCCGCCGGCGCTTCTTCGCCCGCCGGAGGCAGAATGAATTGACCGAACGCGATCTCGTGGCCGCTCGCCGCCCAGAAACGGTCTTCCTGTTCGCTCAGCGACAGCGTCAGCGTATACTCTCCCGCGGATGCCGGAAGAGTGAACGGTACGACGATCTCGGTGTTTTCGCCCGGAGCCAATTGCAGAGGCAGCGTGCCGCGTTCGACCACTACGCCTTCGCGGGCCGTTTCCCAAGTCAGTTTGTAGCGGTTCAGATCCGTGAACAGGAAGTCGTTGTACACGCGAACCAAACCGTTGTTCAGATCGATCTCTTCGAAACGAACGTTCTGGTAGCACGTCTTGACTTCGAGCAGCTTCGGCGTCACCGTGCGATCGGCGAAAATAAGGCCGTTTCCGCAGAACGTGCCGTCGTTCGGCGAATCGCCGAAGTCGCCGCCGTACGCCAGATAATCGACGCCGTCCGCCGTCTTCGTCCGGATCGCTTGGTCGATCCAGTCCCAGATAAAGCCGCCTTGCAGTACCGGATATTTATACGTCAGATCCGTGTACTTGAACAGGTTGCCGCAGGAGTTGCCCATCGCGTGGCTGTATTCGCACAAGATAAACGGCTTCTGCGGATTCTCCTGCGCGTATTTCTCGACATTCTGAGGCGTCGTGTACATATGGCTTTCGATATCGGAAGCGGCGTCCCATTCGCGCGCATGGAAGGTGCCTTCGTAATGCACGAGACGGGTCTTGTCTACCGCATGGAAGAAGTTCGCCATATGCAGGAAGTTCTCGCCGCCCCACGATTCGTTGCCGAGCGACCAGATGATGATCGACGCATGGTTCTTGTCGCGCTGGTACATCGAATTCGCCCGATCCAGCACGTTGGCGCGCCAGTGCGGCTTGCTGCCCGGCACGGTGCGTTCGGCTTCTTCGGTCTGTCCGTATTCCCAGCTTCCGTGCGTTTCCAAGTTCGTCTCGTCGATCACGTACAGTCCGTATTCGTCGCACAGATCGTACCAGCGCGGCTGGTTCGGATAATGCGAAGTGCGCACGGCATTGATATTATGGGCCTTCATCAATTTGATGTCCGCGATCATGTCCTCTTCCGTAACGGAACGTCCTCTGTCGGCGCTGAATTCGTGACGGTTCACGCCTTTGAACACGATGCGTTTGCCGTTGATCTTCATTACGCCATCTTCGATCGCGAAATGACGGAATCCTACGCGGAACTTCACCGCTTCGACTTCGCCGTTCTCGTCCGAGAGGGACAAGACAAGCGTGTACAGGTTCGGCGTTTCGGCCGACCATTTTGCCGGCTTCGGCACGGCAGCGGACAAGTCGGCGGCATACAGAAGGTCTTTTTGCACATCCACTTCCGCGGTCATGCGCGCCGACGCTTCCCGTCCGGACGCGTCGAGCAGCTTGGCTTCCAGCTTGTACGTCCCGCCTTTTTTGCCGAACGGATTGCCGATTTGCACGCCCACTTGAAGATAACCGTCTTCGAACCGGTCGTCCAATTCCGCCGTCGCGAGCACGTCGGCGATTTGCACTTTCGGTTTGGCGTACAAGAACACGTCGCGGAAAATGCCGCTCATGCGCCAGAAATCCTGATCTTCCAGCCAGCTCGCGTCGCACCAACGGAAGACCTGCACCGCCAGTTTGTTTTCGCCTTTGCGCAGATACGGGGTCAGCAAGAATTCGGCCGGCGTGAACGTGTCTTCGCTGTATCCGACCAGATCGCCGTTTACCCATATGTAGAAGCACGACTCCACGCCTTGGAAACTGATATAGACCGGGCGGTCTTCCCACTCTTCCGGCACTTCGAACGTCCGCACGTACGAACCTACGGGGTTGAATTCGGTCGGCGCGAACGGAGGCTGGAGATCTTCGCGTCCTTCCCACGGGTAACGCACGTTCGTGTACTGCGGGTAATCGTATCCGTGCAGCTGCCAATGGGCAGGAACCGGGATATCGTCCCAATCTTCGGTCGAGTAACCGATTTCATAAAAATTCTCCGGACGATCCGCCGGTTTATCGACATGATGGAATTTCCACGTGCCGTTCAGCGAACGCACGCGGCTGGAAGTCGCGCTTCCGCTCAACGCTTCCTCCGCATCGGCATAAGGAGTCAAAGCCGCGCGGGCATCCAGGCGGTTTAATTGGAAGATTTCAGGGTTATTGTTCCATTCCGGGTAACCGTTCTCAGGAGCGACGTACTTGTATTTTTTCAACATCTCTTTTCACCTCATCAGCAAAATTAAAGCGCTCGATCGAAGACTGAACCTGTGCTTAAGCCCTTATCAACACTAAACGTAAGGTTACGCTCCCCTGAGATTTCGTACCTAAAGCATGTACGAAGTCTCCGACGGAATCGCACCGCAAGCGCGTGCATTTCAGGAAATCGTAAACCTTGGAATAAGCGTCGAAAGGGAGCTTAGGCTCTAGTGTACACTGAGAACGGCAGAAAAGAAAAGCTCCTCGCCCCGGACCGTGGTAGCGTTTTCGCTCGAAAACGTAATCGGGAAGCAAATTTGAAAGAAAATTTCCTTATTCTTATACGCAAAATATAAGAATATGGTCAATTCGCGACGTATTTTGTTGGATTAAATCTAGATTTCGGTAATTTTTTTATGCATTTAAAAATCAAGCCAACCGACATTCGCCGAATGGCGCTGTCCGTTGGCTGCAACTTCTTGCCGGATCTCGATCGCCCGCTTCAAGCGAAGGATCAACCGCCGATTTTCACCAGAATCTTCGCATGGCTCTTGTCGCGAATCAGCAGTTCCAGCCCTTCGTCGACAATATCGTCCAGTCCGATCTTATGCGTAATGACCGACTTGACGTCCAGCGCTCCCGCCTCGATCAAAGCGATGATCTCCGGAAAGATATGACGGTAAGCCAGAGTTGCCGTAACGGTCGCTTCTTTGACGAGCATTTGGAAAAAGTCGACTTTGAGCGGTTCCGGAATGGCGGCGATCACCACCACCTGTCCGCCTTTTTTCACCACCGACACGGCGCTGTCCATCGTGGGTTGAACGCCCGCCGCTTCAAAAGCGATATCGATTCCGCCGGATTGCTCTTGAATCGCCTGCGCGGCATCGACTTCGGAACTGTTCACCGGAATAGCGCCGAGTTTCTCCGCAAGCTTCAGCCGTTCGTCGAATACGTCGACCGCGTACACCTGCGACGCTCCGGCCGCTTTGGCGCACAGTACGGTCAACAGCCCGATCGGTCCCGCTCCGTACACGGCGACCTTCTGTCCGACTTTAAGGCTGCTGTGGCGCACGGCGTGCATGGCGACCGCGGTCGGTTCGACCAGCGCGCCTTCTTCGAACGAGACGTTGTCCGGAAGAGCATGAACCATATAAGCTTCTACCACGACGTAATCCGCGAATCCGCCGTCACCGTTCAATCCGACGAATCCGAAATCGACGCATTGATTGTAATGTCCTTGCAGACAATATTCGCAGACTCCGCAATGGTACAGAGGCTCGACCGCGACACGCTGCCCTTTTTCGATTCCGGTTACGTCGGGGCCGATCTCCGCTACGACGCCGGAAAACTCGTGGCCGAGCACGAGCGGAGCTTTTTGACCGGATAACGGGTGCTCTTGTCCTTCTTGAATCCCTACCCCGTGATGATACGCATGCAGATCGCTGCCGCAAATGCCGGCATATTCCACTTTGATTTTGACCTGACCCGGTTGTACGCTGCGCTCTTCGCGTTCCTCGACCCGGACGTCTTGTTTGCCGTACCAGACTGCTGCTTTCATGATCGATCTCTCCTTCTGTCAACTATTTAAAAAACGTTCTATTCAAATTTTATTATATCGCGAGCGCATCCTTCATTTATAATAATAGATACTAATGATTCCATTAATGAAACTAATGACAGGAGAATCTCTCATGAATTTGGAGCAGCTTGCTTATATCGTCGAAATCGCCAAAACGCGCTCTTTTTCCGCCGCCGCTTCGCAGATGCACATGACTCAATCCGCGATCAGCCAATCGGTGCGCAAACTGGAAGAAGAGCTGGAACTGAACGTATTCGAGCGATCCCGGCAGGGCGCGGTTCCGACGGAGGAAGGCAAACGGTTGATCGAACAGGCGATCGAGATTTTGCAGCGCGTCGATCTGCTGCGTTCCGCGATCGACCGCGACAAGCCGCTCAGCGGTTCGATCGCAGTCGCCACTTTTCCGAGCGTCATGCCTTATCTCATCGAAACGACCGCGCAGATGAAATCCGAACATCCGCAGCTTCATATCTCCATTGAAGAAAAAGGTTCTATGGACATCGCGGAAGACGTGCGGCAAGGGCGCACCGACCTCGGATTTATCGCGATCTACGACAAGCAGTTGGAACATTTGAACGGACTTCGTTTCAGCGCGATGTATGCCGGCAAACTGGTGGTCGCGGCCCATCGCGAATCTCCGCTTGCCCAGTATCATCGCGTCGCGCCCAAGCAGCTTATGCAGCACCAGCTTGCCCTGTACAACGACCGGTTCGTGCATGATTTCGTCGATCGGTTCGCCGACATGCACGGCGAGCTGTCCGTCTTGTTCTGGACCAACAATTCGGAAGCGGTGACCAGCGTGTTGGACAACGGACTTGCGGGCAGCATCGGACACGATTTTTCTTTTTATCGGCATCCGCTCTGGAAGTCGGGTCGTATCAAGATTATCGAGATCGCGGACGTGGGACAACCCGACATGCAGATCGGTTTCTTACGCTCCGAAGCGCGCGCGTTCGGACCGGGTGCGGAACGTTTCGCCGCCCGTTTCCGTCAGGCGATCGAACTCGGGCATTTGTGAAGGCGCGGCGCTAAGGACCAAACGCGGGAGAACGCCGTCAGTCTGCCGACGAGGCGACTGCGTTCCGGCAGTCCGGATCGACGCAAAAAATCCGAAAAGAACCTTTCGGTTCCTTTCGGATGCTGTAAGCGGCCGAGGCCGATCCGGCCTAATTCTTAGCCTTCGAACTTCACGACGTAGTAGTTCTTCTTGCCGCGGCGCAGCACGAGAGTCGTGCCGTGCAGACGGTCTTCCGCTCCGATCGTCGTTTCGATCGACGTGCGTTTCTCGCCGTTGACGGAGATCGCGCCGCTCTGAATGTCTTTGCGCGCTTGGCCTTTCGACGGAGCCGCACCGGCTTCGACCAACAGGTCGATCAGCAGCGGTTCGGAAGACGCTTCGGCCGTGACGCTCGGCATATCCGCCAGCGCTTCGGCCAGATCGGCTTCGTTCAGTTCGGCGAAGCTGCCCGAGAACAGCGCGGCCGTGATCTTCTCCGCGCTTTCTACCGCGTCCGCGCCGTGAACCAGTTCCGTCACGCGGCGGGCGAGTTCGCGCTGAGCGACGCGTTTTTCCGGCGCTTTGAGATGTTCCGTTTCGAGCGCTTCGATCTCTTCGCGATTCAGGAACGTGAAGTATTTCAGGAACTTGATCACGTCGGCGTCGTCCGTGTTGATCCAGAACTGGTAGAACGTGTACGCGCTCGTTTTGCTGCGGTCGAGCCAGACGGCGCCGGATTCGGATTTACCGAACTTTTTGCCGTCGCTCTTCGTGACCAGCGGCATCGTCATGCCGTAAGCGTCGCCGCCGCCGTTTTTGCCGATCAGGTCGAGACCCGCCGTGATATTGCCCCATTGGTCGCTTCCGCCGAGCTGCAGCGAACAGCCTTCGTCTTCATGCAGACGTTGGAAATCGTACGCTTGCAGGATCATGTACGAGAATTCGGTAAACGAGATGCCGTTCGCGAGACGCGAATCGACCGAGTCTTTGGCCAGCATGTAGTTGACCGTGAAGTTCTTGCCCACGTCGCGCAGGAAGTCGATCATCGTGATCGGGCCGAGCCAGTCGTAGTTGCTGACCATCTTCGCCGGGACCGGCGCGCCGCCTTCTCCGAAATCGAGGAAGCGCGACAGTTGATTTTGCAGTTTGCGCGTCCAATCCGCGACCGTATCCGCCGTATTCAGCGAACGTTCGGTCGAACGGCCGCTCGGATCGCCGATCATGCCCGTACCGCCGCCCACGAGAGCGATCGGACGGTGTCCGGCATTCTGGAAACGTCTCATCGTCAGCACCGGCAGCAGGTGGCCGATATGCAGGCTGTCCGCCGTCGGGTCGAACCCGTTGTACAGCGTGACGCTTTCTTCGCTCAGCTTCTTCTGCAGTTCTTCGCGGTGCGTGACTTGGTAGATCAGCCCTCTGTATTCGAGATCGTCCAGCAGGGCATTGGCTTCGATCGGCGTGTGTTCGTTGGTCATTAGGGGGTTCCTCCTTCGGAATCTGAAAATGAAAATCAAAAAAGACCCGGCCCGCTGCATTTCTGCAGGGACGAGTCTTAATCGCGGTACCACCCTTATTGAAAAGGCGCCATAGATCGGAGCAAGGCGCGTTTTCCACTTTAGCCGCCCGATAACGTGGACGATTCCGTCCCGTCCCTTCCGCTCTCGCGGGTTCGGCGACGGGAAGCTCCGGGACGTAATTCGCGGTTCGACCGTCTGCCACCTCACACCAACCGGCGGCTCTCTGAGAGTACGATTCCGAACGCTACTGGATTCCCTTCGACGCTTCTTATTGCGCTCCGCAGGCCGGGCGCTCATTGATTCACTTTATAACATGTTCGCGAGAAAGCTGTCAATGCCGCTTTTCCGAAACCGATTTAAAAAATAATTTACACAGCCTTTACACAACCTTTGATCTTTGAAAAATTCATGTGATACAATGTGACGGCATCAATCACAATCTAGGAGGAATGGAAGTTCATGAATTGGAAAAATTGGAGAAAGCCGAGCGTAAGCCTGGCTGTCGCGGCGCTGCTGTCGACTCAAATCGCGGGCGTAACGGGCACGGCTTCGGCAGCCGCAGGCGACGTCGAAGTCCATCTGCTGGGGATCAACGACCTGCACGGGCAGCTCGACACGACTTCGATCGTCAGCAACAAGCCGGTCGGCACCGCTCCTATTCTCGCTACATATCTCAAACAAGCCAAAGCCAAATATCCGAACTCCCTGCTGTTCCATAACGGCGATTCCGTGGGCGCGTCCGCTCCGATCTCTTCGCTCGAACGCGACGAGCCGACGCTGGAATGGTTGAACATGATGGGCTTCGACGTCGGTTCGCTGGGCAACCACGAATTCGACCAAGGCATCGCCGCGCTCAAAGCGCAGTTGAACGGCGGCCTCGATCCCAAAGAAGGCAAAGTCACGCATAAAGGCGTGAAATTCGACTACGTGAACGCCAACGTGATCGAGACGGCGACCGGCAAACCGCTGATCAAACCTTACGTGATCAAAGAAGTCGGCGGCGTGAAGATCGGCTTTATCGGCCTCGTGACCAAATCGACGCCTTCCAAGGTCGCTCCGTCGGGTACGGCGGGCGTGAAATTCCTGAGCGCGGAAGAAGAAGTGGCCGCCGTCAACAAATACGCCAAAGAACTGCAAGATCAAGGCGTGGAAACGATCGTCGTGCTGGCGCATGACCCGGCTTCGACCAAAGAAGGCGCGACGACGGGCGAAGCGGCCGATCTGGCCAAAGCATTGCCCGCGAACTCTCCGATCGACGTGATCGTCGCCGGCGACAACCATGCTTTGGCGAACGGCGAAGTGAACGGCAAACTGATCGTTCAAGCGTATTCGTACGGCACGGCGTTCGAAGACATCAAGCTCATGATCGATCCGAAAACGGGCGACGTCACGGAGAAATCCGCGACCGTAACAAGCACGTTCCAAGAAGGCGTAACGCCGGACGCGGACACCGTGGCCCTGATCAAAAAGTATCTGGACAAGCACCCGGAACTGACCAAACCGGTCGGCACGACGGACGGTTCGGTAACCCGCACGGACGCTTACAACAACGAAGCGGCGCTGGGCAACCTGATCGCCGACGCCATGCGTACCGCGGACTTCGGCGACAAAGCGGCTCCGGCCGATTTCGCGTTCATGAATCCGGGCGGCATCCGCGCGGATCTGCCGAAAGGCGACGTGACGTTCGCCGACTTGGCCAAGATCCAACCGTTCGGCAACACGCTGGTGAAATTGTCGCTGACGGGCGCTCAAGTTAAGCAGCTGCTTCAGCAGCAGTGGGGCACCAACGCCGACGGCACGCCGAATACCAAGACGCTGCAAATCTCCGGCCTGAAATACAGCGCCGATCTGAACAAACCGGTCGCGGAGCGCGTCACGTCGCTGACGACGGTGGACGGCACGGCCATCGACCCGGCCAAGACCTATACGGCCGTCGTCAACAACTTCATGGCCGCAGGCGGCGACAACTACAAGATTCTGACCGAAGCGAGCAGCTCGCTGGCCGGCCCGATCGATCTCGACGTGTTCTACAAATACGTCGTCGATACGTTCAAAGGCGGCGCGATCACCGCTAAAGTCGAAGGCCGCATCGCCAACACGCCGGCCGCCGGTTCGGAGAAACCGGATACGGACGGCCCGGCTACGGGACCTTCGACGCCGGCGACGCCTTCGAACGATCCGATCTCGCGCGCCGATTTCGTTTCCGATCTGGTTGCCGCGATGAAATTGAACGCCGTGACGTCCGCGCCGAAATTCAGCGACGTCGCCGCGGACGCTCCGTATGCCGACGCGATCGCGGAAGCCGTCAACGCCGGCCTGATCAAAGGCATCGGCGGCGGCAAGTTCAACCCGGACCGCTCGATCACCCGCGAAGAAATGGCGGCGGTTCTGGCCGCGGCTCTCAAAGGCAAGCTGCCTAGCGTCGATGCCGCTTCAGTGCTGAGCGCGTTCGGCGACGCTTCGAGCGTGTCGGCTTACGCCAAAACGCCGGTCGCTCAACTGGTGCAAGCGGGCGTTCTGAAAGCCGGCGAACCGGGAAGCTTCCAGCCGAAAAACGCCGTGACGTCCGCGGACGCAGCTGCCGCTATCCAAGCGGCTCTGGCGGTTAAATAAAGATTCTTGATCGCGAGGTAAGTCTGATCGCGTAACCTCGGACATTTGCGATTCGGCAGCCGCTTGTTCTACAATGGCATCAAGCAAGCGTTCGACGAACGCGAACCTCCGAACGGCGACGAAGAACGTCCCGCCCGATTCCCCTCCCCTGGGAATCGAGCCGGGACGTTTTTTTGTGCGGAATATTGCGGATTCGGCAAGGCGTCGCGGTCGTCGAGTCAGTTTGCCGGCTGTTCGACTGTTAGAGTATCCGATTGTTCGAGAACAAGGAGGTTTGGCATATGGATTTCGAATCGGCGCATCGTCTGTTTATCGAGCGGCATCTGCAAGAACGCACCGGCGAACGCCGGGACCGTCTGGAACGGGGCCACCGCGAAGCCGAGCAGCTTTTCTGCCGAAACGTCTGGTGGCCGCTGCGGCAGACGTTCGATCATCTGCATCCCGAATACGAAGTGACCGACTGGCGCGGACTGCGCTATTTTTGCGATTTCGTCTGGATCACGCCTTCCGTGAAGCTGGTCATCGAGATCAAAGGCTTCGGCCCGCATGTTCAAGACATGGACCGCCGCACGTTCTGCCGCGAGCTGAACCGCGAAACGTTCCTGACCGCGATGGGCTTTCAAGTGATCTCGTTCGCTTACGACGACGTCTCCCAGCGTCCCGAATTGTGTAAAACCCTTCTGCGGATGGTACTCGGGCGATACACGGCGCTCGATACGTCCCGCGCTTCTTCGCCGCGAACATCGATCGCGGAACGCGAGATCATTCGCCTCGCCTGCACGCTGGGACGGGCGGTTCGTCCGATCGACGTCGTTCGTCATCTTAATCTGGACCGCCGAACGGCTGCCGACCTGCTGCAAACGTTGTGTCGGAAACAAGTATTCGAAGCACGGTACGGCCCGGCGGGGCAGCGAGTCGTGAAATATGTGCTAAAAGACGCGGCTCGAGCTTTTATGTAAACCGGTAACGCTTCGTTCATCAAACTAAACCTGACTTTTTCTGAATAAGGCCAAAAATCCCTTTATTTTTCACGTTCGCTTCGTTTCCGGAAGAATAAGTCCATTAATCCCTCTATTTTCGGCATAATTCAAGTAATTGGGCAATAATAGAATGATTTAAGCGGAAAATTGGACTTATCTTATGTTTTCTCGAAGATATGAAAGAAATAAGGGGATTTATGGACTTAATTGCGAGTAAAACGAATCAGGCATAAAAAGAATGAGAAGTAGGCAGATCCAGCTTGTACGGCTTTCGACCGCAGATGTTTGCGGAACAGAAACGCGCCTCGATAGGAAATCTTTGCATGCTGCGAATGCTCGTTTTTCTTACGTTGTTTCCCGCCCATGCCAAAAACGGCCGCGCATCTTCGCGCAGCCGTTTTTTTCGCTTCTGATCCACTTCTGGTCCACTTCTTGTTTGCTTCTTATTCCGTTTACCGCCCGCTTCCCGTTCACCGTGGTCCGTCACGCTTGATCGCCTCTCCGATCATCCTCGCAGCGCAGAACGCGCGTACTCGAAGCGGTAGCAAGCCCTGCGGCCCTCGCCGGCTTCCCTTCTCCGACTCAACTATGCCCGATCACCGCATGCGGTACATAAGGCTCTTCCAAACGCCGGACTTCCTCGTCCGTCAGTTTGATCGACAGCGCGGCGACGGCGTCGTCCAGATGATGTTCTTTCGTCGCGCCGACGATCGGGGCGGTCACGGCGCTTTTTTGCAGCACCCATGCGAGCGCGATCTGCGCCCGAGGCACGCCGCGTTCCTTCGCCACTTCCGCTACCGCTTCGACCACCCGGCGATCCGCTTCTTCCGTTTTGTCGTACAGCGTCTTGCCGAACGCGTCGTTCTCCGAACGTTTGCTGCCGTCTTCCCAATCCCGCGTCAACCGGCCGCGCGCCAGCGGACTCCACGGGATCACGCCTATGCCTTCCGCTTCGCATAGCGGCAGCATCTCCCGTTCTTCTTCGCGGTACAGCAGATTGACGTAATTCTGCATGCTGACGAACTTGGTCCATCCGCGAGTTTCCGCCGTATGCTGCGCTTTGAGGAACTGCCAAGCGAACATGGACGAAGCGCCGATGTAGCGGGCTTTGCCGGCTTTGACTACGTCGTGCAGCGCCTCCATCGTTTCTTCGATCGGCGTGTGCGGGTCCCAACGGTGGATCTGGTACAGATCGACGTAGTCCATGCCCAGACGGCGCAGGCTGTGGTCGATCTCCGTCAGGATCGCTTTGCGCGACAAGCCGCCGCCGTTAGGACCTTGACGCATTTTGCCGTGCACCTTCGTCGCCACCACGACCTCGTCGCGGTTCGCGAAGTCTCTCAGCGCGCGGCCGACGATCTCTTCGCTCGTGCCGTCCGAATAGACGTTGGCCGTGTCGAAGAAATTGAAGCCCGACTCCAGCGCTTTGCGGATAAACGGCCGGCTTTCTTCTTCGTTCAGCGTCCAAGCGTGCGTTCCCCGATCCGGCAGGCCGTAGCTCATGCAGCCCAGACATAATCGGGAGACGTCCATTCCGGTTTGACCCAATTTGACATAGTCCATGTTCTTATTCGCTCCTTTGGGTTAAAAATAAGACGATTGCCGACCGACAGACGCTTCTTCGAACAGGCGAACGGTCGAGCCGCGGCGTTCTGCAGCTTCCGTTCGGCGCATTGCGTACCTGCCGCCGATCCGCCGCCGTAGCGGATTCGTCGCGGCGTCGTTTACACCCGCACGTCGAGCGGATGCTTCCGCACGTGGTACACGTACACTTTCGTGCGGTGCAGATCGCCGCAGACCGCCGCCGAATCCGGCTCCCATCCGTCGAACGCGAAGAACACGCTCACGATCTTCGCGCCTTCTTTGGCCCGCTCCCGCAGGATCGGACCGAGCCGCCGCATAGCGGCCGGATGCAGATAACAGACTATCAGGTCCGCCTGTTCGTACGGATACTCGAACAGATCGCCGCGCCGGAAGACCAACCGGCTGACCGGCAGACGATTGAACCGGCCGAGCAGCCGGGAGACCAGCAGCGGCACGAGCGAATTCTCCACGCCGGTCACCCGGCAGAGCGGAAACCGCCGCGCCAGGTTCAGCGCCAGCGTGCCGAATCCCGCGCCGGCTTCGACGATCTCGCAGCCTTCCGGAAGCCGGCCGATCTCGCGCATGACCATGCGCCGCACCGGCCGGCTCGTCGGCATCGGCGTGATGCCGTTGCGCACGCTGGCGGCGAAGATCATCAGCACCGCCAGCAGCACGATCGCCGTCAGCGTCCAACTGAGTATCGGATACAACTCGTGCACGGTCGCCCTCCTTCCGCCTTTGTCGAAGAATCTTTTTCGGATCGTGCAGCGTTCCCTCTCATCATAACCCTTTTTCGGGGCCGCCGCCTCTTTGCCGAACGCGGCTCCGAGTCGGAAGACCGCTTTTGTTTCCCGGCGAAAATCGAAAATGCAATTCACAAGAAAGGAATGAGCCTTTGTGCATGTCAAAACCTGGCGCAGCGGCGTCCTGATGCTGCTCTGCATGACGGCCGGCATCGTCGACGTTGTCGGCTATATCCACCTCGGCCGGGTCTTTACGGCCAATATGACGGGCAATATCGTGATCCTCGGCATGTCGTTTGCGGACGTGGCCGAGCTGTCCTTTCTGCGCGCGGCGCTCGCCTGTCTCGGGTTTGTCGTCGGCAATGCGGCCGCCGCCGCACTGCTGGGCGGCGACAAGACCCCGAGCTTCTGGCCGACGAGAATCACGACCATCTTGGCGATACAGCTGGCTTTCTATTTGATCTTCGCGGCAGCGGCCGAACCCGTCATGAGCGAATCGCGGCTGCATCTGTTGATTATCCTGCTCAGCGTCGCCATGGGCATGCAGACCACGGCGGCGCGCAGGCTCGGAATCGCGGGCATCTCTACCACCGTGCTGACGAACAATATCGCCAGCGTCATCGAAGACGTCACCGCGTTTTTCCGCACGCTTGTGCGAAGCTCTGAGAAACCCTCGCGGATCGGCGGCGAGACGTGGCTTCGTCTGACGGCCGTCGCCGTCTACTGCTTCGGCGCGCTCGTGGCCGGTCTGGCGGAAGTGAATCGTCCGTTCAGCGCGATCTGGATGCCGATCGCGGTCACGGCTTTGATCCTGATCATCGCGTTGAAGCTGTTCCGAGGTTTGAATGCCGACGGGGAACCCGCGCCTCCTGTTGCCGAGAAAAACCGGCAAGTCCGATAGCATACCCCAATCTCCCATATTCCTCACATCGAAGCGGAGCCGAAAAAAGGCTTCGCTTTCGGCTTATGTCTATTCCGCATCCCTTTTTCTCAACCCGGCATCCCTTTTCCCGCGTTCGGCCCGGATTTGGCGCAAACAAAGAGACCTAACCCAAGCAACGGGCCTGTCAACATATCTGCCGCCAACGTACACTGGGAACATGGACGAGCCGCTATCGACGATCGGCCGTCTCAATCCAAACTCGCGGGAAGGGTGATCCCATGGAAAAGTGGAACGCAAGGCTGTCGGAACTGGAAGCAACGATGATCGAATGGAGACGCTATCTGCACCGCAATCCCGAACTGTCGTTCCAAGAAACCGCGACCGCGGCTTTCGTGGCGGAGAAGCTGCGCGAATTCGGCGGCATCGAGGTTCGTACCGGCGTCGGCGGCAACGGCGTCGTAGGCACGATTCGCGGCGGCAAACCGGGCATCACCGTGGCTCTGCGCGCCGACTTCGACGCGCTGCCGATCCAAGACGAGAAAGACGTGCCTTACCGCTCGACCGTCCCGGGCGTTATGCATGCCTGCGGACACGACGGCCATACCGCCGCTCTGCTGGCGGTGGCGAAGATTCTGAGCGAACATCGCGAAGAGTTGTCCGGCAGCGTCGTCCTGCTGCACCAACATGCCGAAGAAGCGCCTCCGGGCGGCGCCAAGAGCATGATCGAAGACGGATGTCTGGAAGGCGTGGACGAAGTCTACGGCATTCATCTGGCTTCTCTTCAACCTTACGGCACGATCGGTTACAAGCACGGTTATCTGACCGCGAGCGCCGATCTGTTCGAGGTGCTGATTCAAGGCAAAGGCGGTCACGGCGCTTCCCCGCACCAGACGATCGACGCGGTCGCGCTCGGCGCTCAGCTGATCACCGAACTGCAAATGCTCGTCAGCCGACGCGTCGATCCTCTGCATCCCGCCGTATTGACGGTCGGTTCGTTCCACGCGGGGTCCGCGCATAACGTGATCGCCGATCAAGCGAAGATGACCGGGACCGTGCGGACTTTCCAAGAAGACGCCCGCGATCGGATCGAATCCGGGATTCGGGCGCTCAGCGAAGGATTATGCCGTTCTTTCGACGCGACCTGCGAAGTCGGCTACATGAGAGGTTATCCGGCCACCTTCAATCATCACAAAGAAACGGACGAAGTCGTTCGCATACTGACGGACGAACAGATCGCGAAGCTGGTCGAACTTCCGGCCATGATGGGCGGCGAAGACTTTTCGTATTATCTTCAGGAGAAACCGGGCACTTTCATCATGGTCGGCGCGGCTTTCGAAGATCAAGAGAACTTCCCGCATCACCATCCGAGATTCGATTTCGACGAGCGCGCTTTGACGATGTCGGCCAGAGCGTTTCTCGCGATCGTCGAAGGGCGATTGAACGCCGCTTCCGAGACGGCGGAAGCCGAGACCGCTTCGGTCTGACCGCCGCTCCGCCCTACTCTCGTTTACCGATCGAATTTCCGCCGATCGAATTTCCATCGAAGCGCGAAAAAGCCGGATTCCTTGGAATCCGGCTTTTTCATGCACCTTCGACCGAATATCGGCATGTTCCGTTCCGCGGATCTGCGCCGTTATCCAGACTGCGGCTTCGGGATTCGGATTCCGAGCGATCGGTACGGGCGCACTCTACAGTCCCAACCCCTGCCGGAATTCGCGCGGCGTCTTGCCGAAGCGGCGTTTGAACGATCGGGTGAAATTTTTGGGATTCTGGTACCCGACCGCCTCGCTTACTTCGTACGTTCGGCAGCCGCCTTGCTCCAGCATGTCGGCGGCGCGCGTCATGCGCACGTCGTTCAGATATTCGGAGAAGTTGATGCCCGTTTTCTGCTTGAAGTATTTGCTGACGTAAGTCGGGTTCATCCGCACCGCGAGCGCCGAACCTTCGAGCGAAGCTTCCGAACAGTTTTCTTCGATGTAACGCATGATTCGCATAATGATCGGATCGTCGGCTCCTTCCGCCACGGGAAAATCGGGTCCCGATTTCGCTTGCGATCCGCCGCCTTCTTCTGCGGCTTGCAGCTCCAGATCCATCGTTTTTTTCAGCGCCATGAAGATCTCTTTCAGCTCCTGATACCGCGTCGGTTTGAGAATGTAACTGCGCACCCCGAACTCCATGGCCCGGCAGGCCGCGTCGAAATCCCGGTGAGCGCTCAAAAACACGATGCGCGGCGAGGTTTTTTGTTTATGCAAGTATTCCGCCACCTCGATTCCCGTCATGACCGGCATGGAGACGTCGCATAACAACACGTCGACCGAATGGCAGCCGATATATTCCAAGGCTTCGAGCCCGTTCTGGGCGAACCCGTCCACTACGAATCCCAATTCGTCCCACGGGAAGTAATTTCCCAGACCATGTCTGATTTCAGCTTCGTCATCGGCAATCAGCAGCTTATACATGCACCAACCTCCTTTTTTCGACAGATTATATAACATCATTTATGAATCTTCAATGATTTTGCTTGCAAATCGAAGATATTTTCACATAATCTTTTCATTTCGTTCCGTTAAAAGGTGTTCGGCTCCGGACGCTTTTTCCGCCGGAATCATGACTTTGACGAGAGTCCCGCAGCCTTCTTTGCTGAAGATCCGCAGGCCCGAACGTTTTCCGTAAGCCAGAATCAGCCGTTTATGCGTATTCGAGACCCCGATATGCGCCGATTGGCCGAACGGCCCATCCAATTTTCGTTTCAATTCGTCCAGACGCCTTTCCGTCATGCCTGCCCCGTTATCGGACACCGATACGCTGATTCCGCCCTGCCGCTCGTAAATTTTGATCTTGATCCGTCCGCCTCGCCGATTGGCGATCCCGTGGATCAGACTGTTCTCGACCAACGGCTGCAGCAGCAGTTTCAAGATCCGGACATCTCTTCCTTGCGCCCGGCAGTCCCAGACGACGTCGAAACGCTCCCCGCTGCGCATCTGTTGAATCGCGATATACGACTCGGTATAACGGATTTCTTCTTCGATCATCACGTATTTCCGTTCCAGATCGAGCGCAGCTCTCAGAATATCGCCCAGCGGCTCGATCATCCGCGTCAACTCGTTGTCCAAGCCGCCCGCCATCGCCGCCGCTTTCCATTTGACCGACTCTAACGTATTCTGCAAAAAATGCGGATTCAGCTGCGATTGCAGCGCGCTCAGTTCCATCAGCTCGTTGACCGCCTGCCGCTGGGCCAACTGCGTTTTGAGATACTTTTTCTCCAGAAAGTTAGCAAGAATCTGCTGCACGATGTACCCGTTGACGTCTTCTTTGTCCGCGCGGGTCGCAGGTTCGGTGCCGCGCTCGGCATCGTGCAGCATATCGACGATATGCCGGATATTTCGCACGTCGCGCCGGGCAAACCGCAGACTGATCGCGATCGCGGCGAGAATCGACAGACCGGCGGCGATCGCCGTGTAGACGCCGAGGCGGATCGGCAGTTCGTAAAGGGCCGAATTCGGCGTAACCGAAGCGAAACGCAGCCCGTAATCGGGCGATTGCAGTTCCGCCACGTCGTAACCGAACGCCGATTCGCCGAACAACGCTTCCGGGCGGTAAGGATCGAACAAAAGCCCGGATGTTCCGTCGATGCGATCTCCTTCTCCCTGCGCGATTACGCGTCCGTCCAGATCCGCGATCAACAAATGCTGATCGGCCGAAGTCGGCAGGCCGGACAATTGTTCTTTCAAATAATCAAGTCGGACGTTCAGCACGATCACCGCGTCGTTTTTCCCTTTGATGTCGAGCATCTGATACAACGAGATCACGTCGGTGCGAAAGCTCGCCAATCCGTATTTATCGAACGAGCGTGGCTCGGTCCATTGTTTGTTCCGCTCCGACCGATGCGCCGTATAGCTGTCGTACCATCCCGCATCGTACGTGTCGTCGAAATCCATCATGCCTCCGGTCGTCGACGAGATGAATCGTGCGCGTTCGTTCGCCACATAGACGTAGATCGATTCGATATAAGGCCTGGCGATCGCGGGCGAATCGATAAAATTTTTGAACGAAGCGAGATCCCGGTAATCTTCGGGGTCGGGCAGCGGCTCGTTCAACATCTCCCGCAGCCGGCCGAATTCGAGCGCGCTGGACACCGCATGCATATGCAGCGTATCCAATTCCTCGAACAGCAGCTCCACGTTCGCCCTCATCCGATCCAATACCCGCCGGTTCGCCGCCTGTACTTCGCTCCCTACATAGTTCTGAATGATCGCGATCGCCAGTCCTCCGAGCATGACCAACGGAATCAATACCGGCAGCATAAACGACGAAAGCCTGCGTACAAAAAAAGTATTGTAAATTTTCTTCACACCGACTTCCCCTCTCTTTGTCGCAACCTGACGTTTTACGTCGATTATAGCCGCTTGCGCTGCAACGTTAAAGCATAAAAAAAATGCCCGAAGCACAAAAAATGATCCTTTTTACCGGATAAATCGAATTTTCGGCACAAATCAAGTTCCATAAGCCAACCTGAAACACTTTCTGAAAACGTCATTGTTCCTTACAATAGGATCAACAACGAAAGATATCCTGACATCGGAAAGGAGCCTGATTCGATGAACGATTTGCTCGAAGTAGAAGAGATCGAAACGGTGTTTCGTACGGAACGCGGGGAAGTGACGTCGGTAGACGGCGTCAGTTTCCGGCTCAAAGCGGGCGAGACGCTCGGCATCGTCGGCGAATCCGGCTGCGGCAAAAGCGTCACTTCGCTCTCCATCATGAGCTTGCTCGGCAAAAACGGTTCGATTCGTCGGGGAGAAATCCGCTTGAACGGCCGCAAGATTACGGGACTCGCCGAATCGGCGATGCGCCGCATTCGCGGCAGCGAAGTCTCGATGATCTTCCAAGATCCGATGACTTCGCTCAATCCGGTATTCACCATCGGCAGCCAACTGATCGAATCGATCTCGCTCCATCTGAAACTCAAGAATCGGCAGGCCCGCGATCATGCGATCGATATGCTGCGCAAGGTCGGCATCTCCCGGCCGGAAGAGATCATGGACGAATATCCGCATAAGTTGTCCGGCGGCATGCGTCAGCGGGTGATGATCGCCATCGCGCTCTCCTGCAAACCGAAACTGCTGATCGCCGACGAACCGACTACCGCGCTCGACGTGACCATTCAGGCCCAGATTCTCGACTTGATGAAAAAGCTGCGCGAAGAAACGGGAACGGCCATCATGCTGATCACCCACGATCTGGGCGTCGTCGCCGAAATGGCCGATCGGGTCATCGTGATGTACGCGGGACAGGTCGTCGAAGAAGCGGACGTATTCACCTTGTTCGACAAACCGCTGCACCCCTACACGATCGGCTTGATGAGTTCGATCCCCCATCTGGACGCGGACGACGACGAGACGCTGGCTTCGATTCCCGGAACGGTTCCTCCGCTGCAAAACATGCCTTCCGGCTGCCGTTTCCATACCCGCTGCCCTTTGGCCAGAGAAAAATGTTCGGCTCTGGCTCCTCCGCTGCTCGAAATGGCGGAAGGACACCGCGTCCGCTGTTGGGCGGCGCAAGGCGATATGGAAGGTTACGAAACTCAGGCGAAAGGAGAGTTCTTATGATCGAATTCGATTCTTCCGTACTCGAACGACCGCAGCCCGAGACCGCGTCCACGCTGCTTCAGCTTAACGGACTCAAGACGCATTATCCGATTCGCAAAGGACTGCTCGGGCGCGTCCGGGGCCATGTCAAAGCGGTCGACGGCGTCAGCCTTGACATCCGCGAAGGCGAAACGTTGGGACTGGTCGGCGAATCCGGCTGCGGCAAATCGACGATCGGTCGGACCATTCTGAGGCTCGAACAATCGACGGGCGGACAAATCCTGTACAAAGGCGAAGACATCACCCG
This sequence comes from Saccharibacillus sp. O23, assembly GCF_002205895.1. Lineage (GTDB taxonomy): Bacteria > Bacillota > Bacilli > Paenibacillales > Paenibacillaceae > Saccharibacillus. Next base: position 42,443 of record NZ_NJDE01000013.1, on the reverse strand, counting down.
GTATTCGACGCCGAAGATGCGGCCGCTGCGCACCGAGATGCAGATGATTTTCCAAGATCCTTTTTCTTCGCTGAATCCGTGGATGCGAGTCAAAGACATTCTCAAAGAACCGATGCTCGCCCACGGCAAAGCGACCGCTTCGACCGCCGATGCCGAAGTCGACCGGCTGCTGGACGCGGTCGGCATTCCCCGCTCTTACAAAGACCGTTACGTGCACGAATTCTCCGGCGGGCAGCGGCAGCGGATCGGGATCGCCCGGGCTTTGTCGCTGAACCCCAAATTCATCGTCTGCGACGAACCGGTGTCCGCGCTGGACGTATCGATTCAAGCCCAAGTCCTTAACCTGCTCAAAGAGCTGCAAAAAGAACTCGGCCTCACTTACCTCTTCATCGCCCACGGGCTGGGAGCGGTCAAATACATCAGCACGCGGATCGCGGTCATGTATCTGGGCAAAGTCGTGGAGATCGGAACCAAAGACGAGATCTTCCGCAATCCCAAACATCCGTACACGCGGATTCTGCTGAACGCGTATCCCGTGCCGAATCCGCATCTGCGCGGACGCGAGAAGATCGTTGTGCAGGGCGACGTGCCTTCGCCGGCCAACCCGCCGTCCGGCTGCCGTTTTCACACCCGCTGCCCGTTCGCGCAGGAGCTCTGCCGACAGGAAGAACCCCCGCTCGCCGCGGACGGAACCAACGGCGGACACGCGGCGGCCTGCCATTTTACGTTATAAACGAAACGTTCGTCCATTCGTCCGAAAAGGAGGTTGTCTCGCATGCTGACTTATATCGTTCGCCGGCTGTTGATCTTCGTTCCGGTACTGCTCGGCATCACGATCATCAACTTCATCATCGTGAATATGGCGCCGGGCAACCCGGTCGACATGTATATCGATCCGAATATGTCGCCGGAGATCATCGAAGCCAAAAAAGAAGCGCTCGGCTTGAACGATCCGCTGATCGTCCAATACGTCAAATGGCTGGGCACGCTCTTGACCGGCGATCTGGGCTACTCGATGAGCTCTTACGCGCCGGTCGCCCAGCTCGTCGGCGAACGGATCATGCCGACCGTCACGTTGGGATTGGCCGCGCTGGTTCTCGCGCTGCTGATCGCGGTCCCGCTCGGCATCCTGAGCGCGCTCAAACAGAACACCAAGATCGATTATTTCGTGACCGGCTTGTCGTTCATCGGCACGTCGATCCCCAACTTCTTCCTCGGGCTGGCTCTGATCTATATCTTCGCCGTGAATCTGGGCGTCCTGCCGACCGGCGGCATGCAGCAGCTCGGCGGCGACGGCGGCATGTGGGACCGCGTCCGGCATATGATCCTGCCGGCGATCGTGCTGGCGACGGCGATCGCCGGCCGCAAAGTCCGCTATGTTCGCGCCAGCATGCTCGACGTGCTGAAGCAGGATTATCTGCGGACCGCGCGTTCCAAAGGCGTGCACGAATTCTGGGTCACGAACAAACATGCGCTGCGCAACGCCCTGCTTCCGGTGATCACCGTAGTCGGACTGGAGATTCCGATCCTGCTCGGCGGCGCGATCATCACCGAACAGATCTTCCAATGGCCGGGCATCGGCCAACTGACGCTCCAATCCATGATGTCCCGCGATTATCCGACGATCATGGCGCTGAATCTGATCGCCGCCATCGCGGTGCTCGGCGCCAATCTGTTGACGGACATTCTGTATTCCGCGGCCGATCCGCGCATCAAGGTAGGCTGATTCCCATTTCGCTCAGGAGGTGAACCCGATGTCCACAACCAAGCTTCCGACGTTGGCCCAAGCCGGCGTACCGACCCTGCCGGAGATCGAAAACGTACAGGTCGAGAAACGTTTCCGGCAGGTCTCCCGGCGCTTCGCCCGCAACAAGATGGCGGTGATCGGCCTGTTCTTCTGCATCGCGTTGTTCGCGATCGGCTTGTTCGCTCCGCTGCTTCAGCCTTACCCGCCGGATCAAGTCTCCGGCGAGTTCTCGGCTCCGCCGAGCGCGGCCCATCTGCTGGGCACCGACCAGATCGGACGCGACGTGCTCAGCCGCTTGATCTCGGCCACGCAGGTCTCGCTCTTGGTCGGCTTCGCCACCGTCGCGATCTATGTCGCGTTCGGCACGCTCGTCGGCCTGTTATCCGCTTATTACGGCGGCTGGATCGATACCGTGTTCATGCGGATTACCGATATGTTCATGGCGTTCCCGTTCATGATGGTCATCCTTGTCGTCGTCAGCGTGGTCGGACCGAGCCTGTTTACGATCATCGCGGTGCTCGCGCTGTTCTCTTGGCCGAGCATCGCCCGGCTGGTTCGCGGCAGCGTCTTGTCGCTGAAGCAGGCGGATCACGTCCGCGCCGCCGTCTCGCTCGGTCTGAAGACGCCGCGCATCATCATGCAGCATATCTTCCCCGGCGCTCTCGCTCCGATCATCGTCAACGCGACGTTCGGCGTCGCTTCCGCCATCTTGACGGAATCGGGACTCAGCTTTCTCGGCATGGGCGTGCAGCCGCCGACCGCGAGTTGGGGCAATATGCTGAGCGAAGCGCAGTCGATCTCGGTGCTGAGCGATCAGCCGTGGCTGTGGCTGCCGGCCGGACTCGCGATCCTGCTGACGGTGCTGGCGATCAACTTCGTCGGCGACGGCCTGCGCGACGCGCTCGATCCGAAGCAATAAAATCTTCGCGGGATGACTGTTACTATCGAATGATTCCAATCCAATCGCCTAGGGGGCCGTACTTATGAGAAAACACAGAAAACCGTTCAGCGCGCTGCTGTTGACCGCAGCCGTCGCTTTGACCTTGTCGGCCTGCGGAGGCGGAGGCTACACGACCACCAAAGAAGCTTCGGCCGATTCGTCCGCCGCTTCTTCCGCGGGCGGCACCGCCGTTATCGGGATCGTCAATCCGCCTACGACCTTCAATCCGCTTAACCCGAACGATACGGCCTCCACGCAGGCGATCTCGGTCATGAACGACAGCCTCTCCGTCCTGAACGACAAATTGGAATTCGAGCTGCGGTTGGCCGACGCGATCGACACCGAAGACAATCGGACGTTCAAGATTCATCTCCACGATAACGCGACCTGGAACGACGGAACGGACTTCACGACCAAAGACGTCGAATACACGCTCAACATGATCGCGAATCCGAGCGTGACGAGCAATATCAACCTGTCGTTTATCGAAGGCTTGAACGATTCCGGCAAGCTGGACGCGGGCACGAGCAGCATCTCCGGTTTCAAAAGCCTCGACGACAAGACGTTTACCGTAACCACGAAATATCCGGTCGAAATGACGTACTTCAACGACGGCTTCAGCGGCAAGGTTCGTTTCCTGCCTCAGCATGTACTCAAAGACACGCCGGCGGAATCGCTCGATACCAGCCCTTACATGCAGAATCCGACCGTGACGATCGGCCAGTTCAGTTTCGTCAAATTCGCCAAAGACCAATACATCCAATACAAAGCCAACGAAAGCTATTATCTCGGCGCGCCGAAGCTGTCCGGGCTGTACCTGAAGATCATGACGGCTTCGAATCTGGTCGCTCAGATCCAGACGGGCGAAGTCGACACGAACATGGACCGCACGGGCCTGATCCCGGTCGAGGATTTCGAAAAAGTGTCCAATATGACGAACGTGACCTCTTCCTTCTCTCCGATCAGCACGCCGGTATCCGTCATGTTCAACGTCCAGAAGATGAGCGATCCGAAAGTGCGCAGAGCGCTCGAAATGGCGGTCAACCGTCAGCAGATCGTGGACAAGCTGCTCAAAGGCAACGGCGAGATCGTGGACGGCATGCTGCCGAGCACCCACCCGTTCTTCGACGGCAGCATCGAACCTTACGCCTACGATCCGGACGGCGCGAAGAAACTGCTGGAAGAAGCCGGATGGGATTTCGGTCAAGTCATCAAATTCTCGGTTCCGGTCGGCAATAAAGTTCGCGAGCAGGCTTCCGAGCTGATGGCCGCCGACTGGAAAGCGATCGGCTTGCAAGTCGAGATTCAGAAGTTCGATTTCCCGACCCTGCTGCAAAAACTGGTCTCGAACGATTACGAAGTCGGCGTCGTGACGATCCCGTATACGGCCGACCCGAGTTCCGTGTTCAACTACTTCACGCCGGCCAGCGCCATGAACTTCACGGGCATCGACGATCCGAAACTGACGGCATTGATCGAAAAAGGCGCGAAAGAAACGGATACCGAAGCGCGCAAAGAAATCTACAACCAAGTGCAGCAGTACTTCCACGAAAACGTGCCTCAGTTCGCGATGTACGTCGACAAGCTGATGATCGTTCAGTCGAATACGCTGAAAGGGAAAGTGGGACCGGATGCTTTGAATAATTTGTACAAGTGGGAGAAGACGGAATAAAGGGGGCTTCCGCTCCTTGGTTGATCGGGAAGGTCCTATTCGTTGAAAAAGCACGGCGGCGCCGGAGAGATTCCGTTCCGGTCGCTGTCTCAATCGGGAAGCTGGATGAGACTTAGAATGAGGCTTCCCGATTTCAAAGGCGAACACTATAGCGTATGCTTCCGAAGTGCATTTCTTCGAAATGCTTCGGTTCCTTCACTGGAATCTCTCCTCTGCCTCTGTCGCTTTTCAAAGTCAGGACCGCCTCGATACACCCGGATGCTCAGCCCCTTATTTGAAAAGAGTAAAGAAAAGATCAAAACAAGAACAGGGACCAAAAATGAGCAGCAAAATACCAAGAAAGCGGGTGGCGGAATGAAATTAGCGGAAAAGGTATCGGAATTGGTCGAGCGGAAAAGAAATCTCTTTACGGAAGCGAGCGACAAGGTCTGGGGATTCGCGGAGATCCGGTACGAAGAATTCCGTTCGGCGGAGCTGCTGGCGGAGCTGTTGGAACAACAGGGCTTCGAGGTCGAGCGGGAAGCGGCGGGGATCGCGACGGCGTTCGTCGCGAGTTACGGCAGCGGCAAGCCGGTGATCGCGCTGCTGGGCGAATACGACGCGCTGGCGGGGCTCAGCCAGCAGGCCGGGCTCGACGGGTTCGAGCCGGTCGTTCCGGGCGGCAGCGGACACGGATGCGGACATAACCTGCTCGGAACGGGCGCGCTGGCGGCGGCCGTCGCGGTCAAAGATTATATGGCCGAGACGGGCGCGTCGGGCACGGTACGTTTCTACGGCTGTCCGGCCGAAGAAAGCGGCGCGGGCAAGACGTTCATGGCGCGGAGCGGTCTGTTCGACGACGTCGATGCCGCCGTGACTTGGCATCCCGGCACGAGCCACGGCGTCATGCAGGTCACGTCGCTCGCGACGACGACGGTCCGCTTCCGTTTCCTCGGCAAAAGCACGCATGCCGCGGCCGAACCGCATCTGGGCCGCAGCGCGCTCGATGCGGTCGAGCTGATGAGCGTGGGGGTCAATTATATGCGCGAGCATATGATCGACCAAGCGCGCATTCACTACGCCGTGTTGAACACGGGCGGCAGCGCGCCGAACGTGGTCCAATCCGAAGCCGAGGTCCTCTATTCGATCCGAGCGCCCAAGTCGCCGCAGGTACGCGAACTGTTCGAACGCGTGAAGGACGTGGCCCGCGGAGCGGCGCTGATGAGCGGCACGCGCATGGAATTCGTCGTGACCGGCGCGACGTCCGACCTGATCCCGAATCCGGCGCTGGAGAAAGTCATGCACCGGCATATGGACGAGATCTCGCCGCCGGTTCCGATCGCGGAAGAGATCGATTACGCGAAGCGGATCTTCGCGTCGATTCCCGAACCCGACAAACAGTCGGCGGCCGGCCGATTAAGCCGCGAACGCGCCGAAGCGCTGCGGGAGAATCCGCTGCTTCCGGTGCTGTCTCCGCTGATCGAAGGCAGCGTCCCGATGTCCGCTTCGACCGACGTCGGCGATATCAGCTGGCTCGTGCCGACCGTCCAATGTTCGACGGCGACGTGGGCGTTCGCGACTCCGGGGCATTCTTGGCAGGTCGTTTCTCAAGGCTGCTCCTCCCACGCGCACAAAGCGATGCTCTACGCGGGCAAAGCCATGGCCGCTACCGCGATCGAAGCGCTGCTCGATCCGAAGCTTCGGGAAGCCGCGCGGCGCGATCTCGAACTCCAGCTCGCGGGCGAACCTTACGTCTGCCCGATTCCGGACGACGTGTATCCGCCGCAGCCCGAGAACCCGGCGGCGCGGCAAAAAGCGGAAGCGGTGACCGCGCATTGAAGCCTGGTAAGTCGACCGCATTCCGTCCACGGTTCGGGTCCTTCGGAAACACGCACGGTTCAAGCGGGTTGCCGAAGGGCGAAACCTAACCTCTTAAACTAAACGGTCAGCGTGCTAGTACTCGATTCTTGAAATAACGGCGATTCGAAGACGGCGAGCCGGATTTCTTCTCGCCGCGATTCTGCAAACCGAAAACCCGGAAACCGGGGTCCGTCGATCGGACCCGGTTTCCGGGTTTTCGTCATGCGTTTATTGAACGCTATTCGCGTTTCGAAACGAAAAATTTCGTTTTCCTGCAACTTCGCGTCGGATCGGCTTACTTCGAATCGCCGAGGAATCCTTTTTCGAAGATGCCGAGCAGATTTTCGAGCGTGATCGGATCGCTGTAAGACGCGGCCGCCGATTCGAATTCGATCACATGGCCCTGCTCCACGGCAGGGATCTTTTTCCATACCGCCGATTCCGTGATCTCGTTGGACGCGTCCAGCTTGCGGCTGAGCGCGATGAAGTCGCCCGTGTATTCCGGCAGCACTTCGAGCGACAGGGAATAATAACCGTCCGCTTTCACCGCTTCTTTGATCTTATCCGGCATTTTCAGTTTCATGGCCTGATAGAGAATCTCGGTACCGCGCGCCCAACTGTCGCCCAATACGTAAGCGTTCTTGCCGTCGACTTCCAATACCGCGACCGATACGTCGTCGCCGTATTTCGCTTTGATCTTATCGCCGATCTCCGACGCTCTCTTGGTGAAATCGTCTACCCAAGCTTTGGCTTCGTCTTCTTTGCCGAGCAGCTTGCCGATTTCGACCTGTTGATCCAGATAGTTCAGCTTGCCCCAAGTGTATACGACCGTCGGAGCGATCTTGCTCAATTGGTCGAGATTCTTGGTTGTGGAGCCGGCGATGATCAGATCCGGCGTTTGCGCGGCGATGCTTTCCGGGTCGTCTTCGGTGACGACCGCCACGCCTTTGAGTTTATCGGTGAACAGCGGGCTTCCGGCCGTCCATTGATCGACGCCGACCGGCGTCACGCCCAGCGACAAGACGTTCGGCGCGTTGGTCAACGCCACGATGCGAGTCGGATTAGCCGGAATCTCCACCGGTCCCGTCTCGGACTGGTAAGTGACCTTGCCCGATGCGGCTTCTCCGGATGCCGCGTTATCTTTGGTTTCCGTCGATGCGGCCGCTTCCTTGCCGGTTTCCGTCGCCGCCGTGTTCGAAGCCGTGCTTGCGCCGTTTCCGCAGGCGCTCAGCACCAATACGACCAGCAACAGCAGCGCCGCCATCAGAGATTGCTTTTTCATAAGCCGAATATCCCCCTTGAGTTCTGTCTCTTTTTCTATACGGAAATGATAATCATTATCACGTCTCCAAAAGTTTAGACTGCGCGGCCGGCAATGTCAATACGGAGAAACAAAAATCGAAAACGAAAAGCGGAAACAAAAATTCGGAAGCAAAAATCAAATGCAAAAATTGAAAAAAAAGCGGCTTCCCTTTTAGGGAAACCGCTCGGGCTGACTTCCAAAATCGCGTAAGCCGGCAAAACGAGCCGACTCCGAGAACCATTGCTTCCTGGAGGCGGAGAAACAGCTTCTCTAACGGAACCTGGATTCCTTGGAAGCGCCAAACCATCCTTTTCGAAAGGCTAACGGAACGTGGATTCTTTAGCCGGCCGATTCGCTTCTTTTTCGGCTGAAAACCCGCCTTTTTTCAAGCTAAGCGTCATCTCGTTCCGTTAGAATCGGAAAACGGCTCCGAATGCCCGCTAAGCGTCATCTCGTTCCGTTAGCCCCGAAAAAGCATCCAACCCGCTGCGGACGAGATCCCAAGCGCAGCAATGAACGCAGCGCCGCCGAAGCAGAGAACGCCTGCTTCATACTCGCGTTCGAGCATCCGGCCGATCCGGACCAAACCGGGAAAAAATGCTGCGGGCGTCGTGCGCGTGTCGTTTTCTCGCCCGTGCACGCTTGTTCCCGTTTACTCCCGAGGTCCCGGCGGCAGCTCGCCCTCGAAAGTCGTCCCGAGCGAAGCCGCGAAGCGGTGCAGCGCGCGCTCGACGCTGTCGCGCACGGCCGGGTCGGAACCTTCGCCTTCCTCCCACCACCACTGCTTGATGACCAGCGGCTGCTGCCCGCGCTGCTTCTCCGGTTCGAAACGGGCGACGAACCGCCCGTCGGCCGCGACCGGCAGCACGTAATAGCCGTATTTGCGCTCCGCGGCCGGCTTGTAGACCTCCCAGCGGTAATCGAACCCGTACAGTTCCAGAATCAGCCTGCGGTCCCACAGCAGGTTGTCCAGCGGCGCCAGCACGCAGGCGCGCATCGGCCGGCTCGCGGCTCGCTTCTCGTCCTTCGAGTCCCGCTCTTCGCCTTCCAAGGCTCGCTCTTCGCTCTCCGCGGCGAGCGGTCCCGCCGCCAGCGAAGCTTCGAGCAGCGCGGCGTCGCCCGCGCGCAAGTAAAGCGGATGTCCGAGCCCCTCGACATCCGCGGCCAAGATCTCGCCGCGCGCAAGCAGCGCTTCGAAAGCGGCAATGCGCTGCGCGGCCTTCATCCCCGTCATGAGCAGCGCGTCGCTCGGACGGTTCCAGAGCAGGCCCACGCTGCCGATCCGCCGCAGCAGGTACCATTCGTGATAAGCCGCGTCGCTATCGAACGGATCGGGCAGACCGTACAAGCTTTCCGGAACGATCCGTTCCGCGAGATCGTAATACTTGCGGCCCGAGGCCTTGCGCTGCACGACCAACCGGCCGGCAAAATACGAACCTTCCAGCGCGGCTCGGGCCAGCCGCGTTGGTCCCCACGCCCAGTCGACTTTCTCGTCATAATTCAGATCGGCGGAAGACAGCGGGCCGCGTTCGCGGATTTCTTCCAGCACGGCCGTCGCCGCGGCCGGATTTTTCTTGAACCACGCTTCGTGCTTCTGCCGGTGACGCTCGAAATACGGCCAATCTTTCATCGGGAAGATCGCCATGTTTTTGTCCCAATAATCGACCAAACTGCGTTCTTCGTAGAGCAGTTCCCACAGCATCCGGCGGTCGAAATCCGAGATGCGCGATTGCAGAACGAGTTCCGGATTGGTTCCGACCACGTTCAGCGGATCGAATTGAATGCAGCCGACTTTGCGGATATAATCCAGAATCCCTTTTTTGCCCGCCGAATCGAATTCGTGCGACAGCCCGTGATAATCGAACAAAAAACGCCGCGCCTGTTCCCGCGTCAGCGAATAACGCCGCTGTGTCATCTTCCGCGCCCCTCTCCTCTTTCCCGATCGTATGTAAACCGCTGCATCTTCTCGCTTAGGTTATCGCATCAACTCGGACAGGTGCATGTCCGGTTTTTTCGCGAGCAGCCGCGAACGCTCAGAAATCGAACCGCACGCGCCGATGGCGATTTTTTATCCGCTCGTTTTTACGACGGTTTGCGTGCTCAGCCTTTAAACATCAGCCGCACGGCCGCGACCAGCAAACAGACCGACAGCACGCGCACGACCGCGATCGCCGGAATCTTCGAAGCGATTCTCGCGCCGATCTGTCCGCCCGCCAGCGCGCCGATCGCAAGCCACAGAAATTTGTCCCACATCACATGGCCGAGCACCGCGTGCGAGACCGTGCCGACGAACGCCGACAGCAGGATCGAGAACATCGAAGTCGCGGTCGCGATATGCGGCGGAAATGCCAAAAACAAGATCATCGTCGGCACCATCACCGAACCTCCGCCGATGCCGAACAAGCTGGACAGAAAGCCTACGAAGAAGGCGACGCCCGCCGCGAAAGTCATATTGAACGCATATTCGTGCCGGATGCCCGAAGCGTCGAGCAGGCTGCGGCTGACGTTGGGTTTCAGGAAACCCGAGCGGCTTTTCGTCGGTTTGAAGTTGATCGAGATCGCCATCAGCACGAGGAAAATGCCCAGCGAAACGAAAAACACCCGGTTTTCCACTACCCCGGTCGTCCATGCGCCGAGGATCGAACCCGGAATCATCGCCACGGCAAAAGAGAGGCCGCTGCGGTAATCGATTCTTTTTTGCCCCGCGTAAGCGATCGTGCTGGAGATGGCGCTGACGAACAAGACCGCCATCGACGTCCCCGAAATATCGGACACGGGAATGACGTACATCAGCGCCAGTACCGGCACGATGATGAATCCGCCGCCGAGTCCGGCCACCGCTCCGCAGATCGAAGCGATCATGCCGACGGCGATCAAGAGAATGATTTCCATAAACAAATCCTTTCCGCATGTCTGTTATTCGCGCGTTCTAAATCAATCCGTCCCGGACTTGCTCCAATACGATTTTCCACCAAGTTCCACGGCGTTCGAGACATGCAGGATCTTCGCGGCGCAAAGTATCGCGCAGCGCGCGCAGTTCAAGCCTTTCACGCCGTTCGTCCGCTTCCCGGCGAGCCGACTCTTCGGTCGTGCGTTTCGGCTTGATCTCTCCGCGGCGAAAAGCTTCCAGCATCCGCCGCGCTTCTTCCGCGTTCAACGTCAAAGGCTGCGGCACGGGCGGACGACGGCGGCGAAACTCGCGGTACGCGTTCAAACAGCGCAGCAATGAAGAAAGATCGGTATTTACGAATACGCTTTTGCCGCCGTCCGGCCCGCAAGCCCGTATCTCGCCGCTGCCCGATTCGATCACCAGATATTCCGCCGTCCGCTCCCAAACATACGCGATCGGACAGCGTCCGCCTGTTCGCGGACCGGTTCCTTCCGCGAATTCGAGGTCGTCGGCAAACCGTACGCCCGCGTACTCTTCGAGCTCGGAAGGCTGAAGCAGGCCGCCGCGAAGAAGAACCGACGCCGATTCCGGCAGCGCATATCGTTCCGACAGCTCTTGTTTGAAAAAGATCGTATCGTCCGAAATTTCGTTCATCGAATGGTTACCCCTTTTCTGCCCGATCGTCACGGTTTGGCGCGATCTCCCATACCCGTCGGTATACGCTGTACGTCGCCAACGAATCTTTTACGTCCGCCCGGTCTTCTTGCTCGAAATCGCGATACGCGATCAGCGTCGCGGGCAGGCAGCCGATCAGCGCGTTTTCTCCGCCGCAGATCAGGCTTCCTGCGGCGAACAAATACTCCCATCCGTTGTCGCCCAACCTTCGCCTAGCGGTCCGAAATGCACGATCCTGCACCTCCTTTATCTGTTCGCCGCGAACATATTCTTCTGCTTCCAGTTTAGCTTGCGTTCGCGGCCGAGGGCAAGATAAACGGCCGCTTGGCGGAGCGCAAGCCGACGGTTTAGAATAAAACAAAGAAGCTCCGCTCCTCGAATTCAAACGGAGCGCAGCAAGGAGGTCCCCTATGCGAACCCCGAAAATTCGCGGAGTCAAACGCCGAACCCGCCGAATCCTTGAAGAGATCGCGGCCCATACCGCGGCTTTTCCCGACGATTTCGAGCACGGCTATTGGCATCTGCATCTGCCTGCCGACTACAAGTTTATGACTTCGAGCCGGACGCCGAGAAGAACCAAAAGGCTTTGCCTGCAAGCGCTGATGGACGGAGCCGCGCGCCTTGCCGATCTGAAGCCGGACAACGGACGCACGTACCGCGCAGTCGTCGCCGTCGATCTGCCGCAGTTATGGAGTTCGCAGATTATCCTGTTCGAGGGCGACGATTATTTCCGAAGCTTTTTCGAACGAAACGACGAACCGGGGCGTTGGACGCCTCTTCCGGCTGCCCGAAGCCTGCAAGCCGAATGGGGATTGTCTTTCCCTGCCGATTGGCGGCAAAGCGGGTTCCTTGAAGTCATCGAGGGCGAAGACGGATACCATTACGAAGGCGAGATCTGGTTGATCGGGGAATCAGAACCGAAAAACACATAAAAAAGAACCTTCCCGAAAGAAGGTTCTTCCTATTCGATTTGCATTCAGTCTGTTTCGTTTCGCGTTCAACCCGCGAAATGCTCCGCGAACCAGCGCCGAGCGCTTTCCGCTTCCGTCCGCGTCAGTTGATGGCCGAAATGTTCCCAGTTCGCTTTGACCGCCGCGCCTGCGCCTTCGAGCAGTTCGATCAGTTCTTCCGTATTGGCGGCCGGGACCATGCCGTCGTTGCGGCCCGCGCCCACGAATACCTGCACGCCGCTCATGTCCGGCAGATCGAGTCCGCGCATCGGGACCATCGGATGGTGCAGCAGCGCGCCTTGGAACGCGCCGTCGAAATGGAACATCAGGCTCGCCGCGATATTGGCTCCGTTCGAATAACCCAGCGCCACCAGATTCGAGACGTCGTATCCGTACTGCTCGGAAGCCTCCTTCAGGAAATCGCGGATCTCGTTCGTGCGGAACACGAGGTCTTCTTCGTCGAATACGCCTTCCGCCAAGCGGCGGAAAAAGCGCGACATGCCGTTCTCGGATACGTTCCCCCGCAGCGACAAGATCGACGCGCCCGGCGCGATCATTTCAGCCAGCGGAATCAAGTCCTGCTCCGTGCCGCCCGTACCGTGGAAGACCACGATCGTAGGCAGCGCGTCGTTCGTGCCTTTTCGGAAAATATGTTTCATGAGTTATCGTCTCCTCTCGAAATGTCGTTATCCCTGCGTACGGCTGCCCGGCTCGCGGACTTCGATCGGCAGCAGGCCGTTCTCGATCTGCGCGCGTTTGTTTTCGTACCATTCCGGCAGCATCAGTTCTTCCCCGAGATGCATCGGATCTTCGTCCACGGCGAATCCCGGAGGATCGGTCGCGATCTCGAACAGGATTCCGCCTTCTTCCCGGAAGTATACCGCATGGAAGTACTGGCGGTCGATGACCGGCGTCGGTTGGAAGCCGCCGCTGCTCACCGCGCCGCGCCACATTTCGTGTTCGTCGAAGTCCGCCGCGCGCCATGCGATATGATGCACCGTGCCCGCGCCTCCCGCGCCGCGAGGAACCGCCGTCATCGGCAGATCGATCAGGTTGCCCAGTTCGCCCGTCGCCCGGAAGCGCGCGAAGCCCGCGAATTCGCCGACTTTTTCCATGCCGAGCACCGATTCCAGCACATAGGCCGTACGCTGCGGATCGACGCTGTACAGCACCGCGCCGCCGAAACCTTTGATCGCTTTGTCCGCCGGCACGCCGCCGAACGTCCAAGTCGACGCCGCGCCGTCTTCGCGTTCCACCAGTTCGAGCTGCAAGCCTTCGTTGTCTTTGAATTGCAGATAATGTTCGCCGAACCGGTCCGCTTCCGTGAACGAGATCCCGAAGCTCCGCAGCCGTTCTCTCCAGAATTCCGAAGTTCCCGCAGGAATGACGTAAGTGGTAAATCCGACTTGACCGCCGCCGATCCGGCCTCTGCGCGCTCCCGGGAACGGGAAGAACGTAATGATCGTGCCCGGCGCGCCTTCTTCGTTGCCGAAATACAAGTGGTAGACGTCCGGCGCGTCGAAGTTGATCGTTTTTTTGACCAGACGCAGTCCCAGCACGCCCGCGTAGAAATCGACGTTGGCCTGCGGATCGCCCGCGAACGCCGTGATATGGTGAATGCCTGCCGTTTGCAAAGTCATATTTATCGCTCCTTCGATGATAGGTTTTATTTTGAATTTCTTGACTTCAAAGTATTTGACCTGCGAAAAGATTTCCTTTTCCGAGAAGACGGCACGCTATCCGCGTTCCGCCCCTTTGCCGAGCTTCTTGAGCAGTTCCGAGGCCGCTTCCGTCTCTTGAGCGTTCAAGCCGCCCATGATCCGCCGTACCTCGGCCGCATGCTGCGGGAAAATCTCGTCGAACAGCGCCCGGCCGTTCTCGGTAATCTCCGCATAGATCACGCGCCGATCGTTCGGACTCGGTACTCGCTTCAACAGCTCGCGTTTCTCCAGCTTGTCGATGTTGTACGTGACGCTGCCGCTGGTGATCAGAATTTTCTCGCCGATCTGCTGAAGCGGAAAACGTCCTTTGTTGTAGAGCACTTCGAGAATGGTGAATTCGGACGGCGACAGGCCATGCTTCTTCATGTCCTTGACCGCGCGGTCCATCACGTTCTTATAAGCTTTCGAGAGGATCACGAACAGCTTGAGCGACGCGTTCTCTTCCGCCGCATCGGCTTCGATCGCGCCTGTTTCTTCCGGATCCGCCGCTTGCCGTTGTTCCGTCATGGGAATTCACCTCCTTGCGCATTCTGCCTGTTCGGCTGCTGCATCTCTTTTAATTTAAATCTCTTGAATTAAAGATAAATCATTTTCTTCAGTCTGTCAACCTTTTATTCAAAAACTAAAAAAGCCCTCGAAAGGGCTTGTGCGCATCACGCCTCTTAACGGCGCTTACGCATACCTTGCACCAGATTGATGACCTGTTTGGCGGTCGTAATCACGGTCACGATCGTTCCGACCGTACGCAGCAGTTTCTTCATGTCGCAGGACCTCCTCGCAGGGGAATCGGGGCCGGCTTGCGCCGACTCGCTCTACTGCTTTTTCCCCATGAAACCGGACGGCGAAACAGTCTCAAGCCCGCGCGCCGACTTATTCGCTCCGCAGCGCCGCGACCGGGTCTTTGCGCGCGGCGAACTTTGCCGGAATAAATCCTCCGAGCATCGTCAGCGCCACGCTGAGCGCGACGAGCGCCGAAGCATGCAGCGGATTCAGCACCGCCACGCCCGACAGATCGGTCATGGATTTGAGCACGATATTGATCGGAATCGTCAGCAGATACGCGATGCCGATCCCGAGCAGCCCGGAAGCCGCGCCGATAATGAACGTTTCCGCGTTGAATACGCGGGTGATGTCTTTCTTGCGCGCGCCCAGCGCCCGCAGCACGCCGATCTCTTTGGTGCGCTCCAACACGGAGATGTAAGTGATGATCCCGATCATGATCAGAGACACGAACAGCGAGATGGAAGCGAACGCGATCAGCACGATCGTGATTCCGTTCATGATGCCGCTCGACAGGCTGGTCACGGTCGCCGCCAGATCGGTATAGACGACTTGTTCGTCGGCGCTTTTGCCTGCGTTCCAATCGTCGAGATACGCGGTCAGTTTTTCTTTGGCGTTAAAATCTTTCGGATACAGCGAGATCGAAGCGGGCTGCGACGAAGCGCCGAGCGAGACCAGCGCCTGCTGCTGCGTCGTCGCGTCCGCGGGATCGGTCATGCCGGACGAACCGCCCGTCATCCCCGGCGGTCCGAAATTCATGCCGCCGAGCAAAGACAATCCGCCCGCGCGGCTGAACGGCTGCCCGCTGACGACGTTCACGGTTCGATTCGCTTCCTGCGCTTCGACTACCGCGGACGACTTCGCGTCTTCGATGAATCGCTGCGCCAGCTCGTCGGAGTAAGCGATTCCCGGGTCCATGGCGGACAGGGGCGAATCCTGTTTTTTGCGAATGATGCCGGTCACCGTCAACGGGATCGTCCGCGAATCTTCGTAGACGCGATTCAAGTCCGGCGCTCCTGCCCGTTCGAACAATCCGTCTCCTTTGGCTCGGTAGAACAGATCGTTCGGAATCAGCTTGAACCGCGTGCCGACGATCTTGTCGAAGTCCACGGACGAAGCGTCGTATTCGAACCCGAGCGTCTCCATCGCCGATTTATCGATCCGATTGTATTCGTCCACGACCAGCGCGATATCGGTCGGCTCGGACGGATAGCTTCCGGCGACGGCGTCGTACACCTGCCGGATATAGCTGCCTCCGACGGACTGCGGTTTGGACGGATAAGCGGCGAATCCCGCTTCGCTCAGATCGACGCCCGAGACCTGCCCGTCCGCCGTGCGCTTCAGCACGTTCAGATGCACTTCGCGGGTATACGAGATGCCGTCGAGCAGCGCGGGGTCGACGGCGTTCAGATAACTTAAGTAATCGCCCGTGATCGTATTCAGATGCAGCACGGTGTTGGCGGCCGGATCGTACGGATACACTTCGCGGACCTCCGGAAACTCCGGCAGCTCGACCTCCGCGCCTCCCGGCGTACCCGGCGGCGGCTGGGTGAAGTCGATATTGGCCGCCGTCCGGCTGATCGTTACCGGGAAATTGGACAGCGCGCCAGATTCGTATTTGCTGATCTGCTTGTCGAACCCGTTCGAGAGCGACAGAATCAGCGCGATGCCGATAATGCCGATGCTGGAAGCGAACGCGGTTAGCGCGGTTCTCCACTTCTTGGTCGCGATATTGCGGCCCGACAGCTTGAGCGCGGTGAGATAACCCATCGACGTTTTCTTAAGCCGGTAATCGGAAGCCGCGCTCCCGCTCTCCGGCGGATGGCTGTCGGAGACGACCTGTCCGTCGCGGAACTGCACGATCCGGTCGGCGTAACGCTCGGCCAACTCCGGATTATGCGTGACCATGATCACGAGCTTGTCTCCGGCGATCTCGCGGATCAGATCCATGATCTGCGCGCTGGTCGCCGTATCGAGCGCTCCGGTCGGCTCGTCGGCCAAGATGATATCGGGATCGTTGGCGAGCGCCCGTGCGATCGCGACCCGCTGCATCTGCCCGCCCGAGAGTTGGCCCGGCTTTTTGTGCATATGGTCTTCGAGGCCGACGCGCTTCAACACTTCTTCCGCTTTGCGCCTACGAATCGCCGGACCGACGCCGCTTAAGGTCATCCCCATCTCGACGTTGCCGACGATGCTCATATGGGCGATCAGATTGTAGCTCTGAAAAACGAATCCCACGCTGTTGTTGCGGTACGCGTCCCAATCGCGGTCGCGAAATTTCTTCGTCGACTGCCCGTCGATCAGCAGATCGCCTCCGTCATAACGATCGAGCCCTCCGATCAGGTTGAGGCAGGTGGTTTTGCCGGAGCCGCTGGGGCCCAAGATCGCCACGAATTCCTTCTCGCGAAACGTCAGACTGACCCCGTCGAGCGCCGTCTGGGTAAAATCGCCGGTGGTATACGTTTTCGAGATTTGCCGCAATTCAAGCATATGCTTCTCTCCTTCCCTGCTATCGTGCCGGATGAACGGCCGGTCATCTCTTCGTACTCTCGACTATACAGGACTTGCGGTTCATACGAAAGCGTAATGCCGCTTCGAAGCTTGCTTTCGAACGCCGAATGTTCGTCGGACGCGGCCCGCGAAAGAATGCAGCAAAAGAACGATTGCTTGAAGCAATTTTGGGTTAATCCCTCTCATAACTGTTAGAAAGGGGCTTATCGATGTCGAACAACGAATCGTATCGCTCGCTGAATGCTTATTCCGATCTGATTTGCAAAACCCAATTCGGCAAACAGCCCGACTCGATCGAAATTCGGGCGAACGATCGGTGCTGCTTGATCTTTTACCGAGGACTTGTCGATCCCGGCGACTCCCGCCTGCCCGACGATCCGGACGAACGTTACTCGCATGTGTATATCCTGCTCGAACAATTTATTTTCCCTGCGCTCACCCCCAAGATCGAAGCGCTGTCCGGGCGCCGCGTGGAATACGCGTTTATGGATTGGAAAGTCGAGAACAACACTTCGATGATCGCCGCGTTTCTGGTTCCTCTCGACGAGCCGATGCCGGAAGATTTGTATAACGGCAAAGCCCAACTGCACAGCGACATCGAATCGATCACGGAAAAAGTCCAGAAAACACCGGTCAAGATCGAATCTTTCCGTCTGGACGACGATATCCTGATGATCATCCGCAAAGGCCTGCTGATCAGCCTCGAGAAAAAATTGGTCAAAAAAGGCTTCAACACACAGCTTCGCATCGCCAAACGCGAGCTTGAGCTGGATCGCTTCATCGAAGGCATTCCGATCCGCGACCTTGTAGGGCGCGATCTGGAAACCGCTTATATCGATTGGTCGTTCAAAGACGACGTCAGCTTGCTGCTGCTGAAGCTGAGCGAAGAAATCGTTCAGGAGCCCAAAGTTTCGGCCGAATAACGATCTGACCGATCCGCGGTTTCGCAAAGTCCGTTAGACGAGCAGAACCCCCGCTTCTTCGCGATCGAAGAGTCGGGGGTTCTGCTCGTTCGGGCATCGGCCGATCCGCTGCGGATCGAGCTGCCGATTATTGTTCTTCGCTCTCCGCGTAATGCGCCGCGCAGAACGCTTCGGTCTCTTCCAACTCGTCGTCTTCGAGATCGAAGTCCAGCACTTTCTGCGTGCCGCGTTCGATGATCTCGTGTTTGACGATTCGGCGATTCTCGCCGTCCACGCTGTAAATCACGCGCAGCAGCAGGCCTTGAGGCGTGTACAGTTCGTCTTCTTCGTCCACTTCGAACTCGAGCATGAACTCGTACCGTTCGCCCTGCACGATGCCGAAAGCGTCGCGGATCTTCTCTACCGTATATTCCGTAAATTCCATCTTAATTCTCCTTCATGACGGCGCTGCGCGGCAGCAGAGCCGCTACCCGTTCGCGCACGTCCGGTTGTCGTAAAGTTTCTCCGAAAATATCCACGCGGCCGCTGTCTCCGCTCGTGCGGATCAAACGCCCGATGCCTTGACGAAGCCGAAGCAGCATATGCGGCATGTCCACTTCGCCGAACGGGTCGGCGGATTCTCGCCGTTTCGCCGCGAAGACCGGATCGTTCGGAGGGAAAGGCAGCTCCCAAACGATGACGTGATTCAACGAATCGCCCGGCACGTCGAGGCCTTCCCATAACGTGACCGCGCACAGGTTAACTTGCGTGCCGTTCTGGAACTCGGAGATCAGCCGGCTGATCTCCGCATCGCCTTCGTACAGAATCGGGAATTCGGCGAATTCCAGACGCGAATCGGCTTCCGCGCGGAATTTGTCCATCTCTTCGCGCGAAGGGAACAGCAGCAGCGTGCCTCCTGCGCGGCGTTCCAGCACCCGGAGCACGTGATCCGTCTTCGCTTGGACGGAAGTCTCCGTATCCATCGCGGCGGTCATGCTGGCTTCGTAATCGTACGGCGAAGCCACCGAGAACGACAGATATTCGTTCACGCCGAGGCTGTCCGCGATATAGTCGAACGATTCGTCCGCCGACAGCGTCGCCGACGAGAAGACGATCGGCATGTTGCGGCCGAAGACGCGCTCGTTCAGCACTTCTTTGACCTTCTTCGGCATCAACACGAGCGTGAGATCGCCTTGATCGTCCTGCGTCCAGCAGATCAGTTCGCGCGGATTCTTGAACAAAGCCAGCGCCGTCTGCATCATCTCCAGATGCTCTTCGACGATGCGCAGTTGATATTCGTCCAGACTGAACATGCCGCTCTCGAACACGATCTCTTCTTCGATCGCGTCCACCGCGGCGCGGAACGCCTCGACGCCTTTCATCAGCTTGTCCGTCAATTCGAGTTCGCTGCGGTCCGAAGCCGGAACCGGCGTGCTGAAGCGGGCCAGCAGCTCGAACAGATCGTCGCTGCGTTCGATCGCCGTCTCGACGGAGAGCGCCAGCGTCTCGCGAACTTCGCCTTCGAGCAGACGGGTCACGATCGACTCGAACGCCGAATGTTTGAGTTTATAAGTCAGCGCGCTCTGAGCGGCCGTCTCGAGCAGGTGGCCTTCGTCGAACACGACGGAACTATGCTCAGGCAGCAGCGGCAGCTGACCTTCGCGCTTGCGCGCTTCGTACGTCCAGACATGCTCCATGTAGAAGTCGTGCGAGCAGATGATCAGATCGGAAGCTTTGCGGTAATGATCGCGCGAGAGCGTCTGTCCGCAGCGGTGGCGGCGGCTGCACACGAGGCAATCTTGGAACACGTCCCAACCGACTTTGTTCCATTGGCTGTCGTCCAGTTCCGGATAGTCTTTGCGGCTTCCGTAAGGATAGAAAGCTTGCAGCGTGTCCGGAAAATGCACGAACGGCGGCAGTTCTTCGTAAATCTCTTGGAACGTCTCGCCTTCGAAGCCCGTTCCGCGAGCGTCGTCGAGCTTGTTCAAGCACAGATATTGATCGGGCGACTTGCCGAGCCGCACGTCGATGTTCAGATCCAGATGGCGGGCGATCTTGGCGATATCGCCTTCCGGCTTGACGAGCTGCTCGATCAGCGATTCGTCCGCGCACGCGATAACGGCCGGTTTGCGCGTATAGCGGGCGTAGAGCGCGGCATACAGCAGGTAAACGAGCGTCTTGCCCGTCCCTACGCCGGCTTCGGCGAAAATGGTCTTCTTTTCTTTATAAGCGCGCTCCAACTGGAACGCCATGAAGATCTGTTCGTCGCGGGTCTCGAAACCCGCTTCGGGCAAAATATCGTAAAAAACGTCCGCGATCCAATCGGAAGCCTGATCCAGAAACGGAGCCGCGGGGTCGAACGCAAACGGATAAGTAGTGGTCAAAATGCGCGTAAGCCTCCATTGTCATGCGATTTGAAAGACCCGGAATCGTTAAACGGTTCGCAATCGGGCCAAACGTCATTATAACCGGAAAAAGGAATCTTGGCGAGAGGCGAAACGCGAATCGGCCGACGCCGAAAGCCGTTCCTCGCCCGTGGGCGGCGGAACGGCTAGGCGGCGGTCAGATCAGTCCCGCGGCGGCAAACACTTTATCGTATCCTTCGCGCGAACGCTGCACGAGCCGTTCCGGTTCTTCTTCCGGCGGCGCGAGAGTCAGAATCTCCTGCGAGACCGGACCCGTATACCCGATCTCACGAAGCGCGCGCAGGAAAGCGGCCAGATCGATCACCCCTTCGCCCGGATACACCCGATCGTTGTCCAATACCTGTTCGACAGGAACGTCTTTCGCGTCGTTCAGATGCACATGGACGATCTGATCCGGCCGCAGCCGCAGCAGGTCGTCGACTCCCGATTCGTTGGTATACCAGTGATACGCGTCGAGCAGCAGACCGACGTTCGGCTCGCCGATCGCGTCGATCCAATCCAGCGTCTCTTCCATGCTCCGGATGAACGGATGCTTCCAAGCGGTCCGCAGATGATGCGGACCGACGAATTCCAAGCCGAGCCGAATGCCGTAAGTCCCGAGAATTCGGGCACAGGTACGCAAACGCCAAGTCGCCAGCGCCATAAAATGCGCGGGATGATGATCCGTCGAAGGCAGCACGTACGTACAGCAGCGCGTGCAGCCGAGTTTGCGAGCGGCGGCGGCCGCTTCCGTCAAAGCCGGCAATCCCGCAAGAAACGTCTCTTCGTCCGCCCGCCATTCTACCGGCAGATCGATCGAAGCCAAGATCAATCCGTATTCCGCAAGCTGCTCGCAAGCGCCTTCCCGGCCGTAACGTTCGATCAAGCCTCTGGCATCCATATCCACGGCCCCGAAGCCTCCGGCGGCCGCGAGCTGCAAGAACTGTTCGTCGCTTGCGATCGCGCCGAGTCCGGCACGCGTCAATCCTTTTAACATAAGATCCTCCCTGTACGCTGAAATCGATTCGGTTCGGAGAAACGGCATCTCGAATATGCGCGAACCCCGATTTTTGTATTCGCTTCCATCGTATAACGGCAGGTCTTCGATTTCAAACGTTTTCGTTCAAAAAGACTTATGGAGTCGGCTTGGGGAAATCGAGGGTCAACGACAGATTATCCTGCGCTCCCGACTGTCCGACGATGCTCTCTACGTAATGTTTGGCAAAATTCCCGTCTTCGGCCTGCTGCCACAGCTTATACCCTTCCGAAGCCAAGATCGCTTCGCGGTCCTGCTCCTGCGTGCCGGCGAAGTAGCTGACATTGACGTCGGCCATCGTCCGCGCCATCGCTTCGACCTGCCGCGTCGTATACGTGTCGTCCGCGATCAGCCGTTTGAACGCCATCTTGTAGCCGAAGCCCGCAAAAAAGTCCCGCGAATACTGCCGGAAATTCAGTAGGTTCTCGTCTTGGCTGCCCGTGCGTTTCGCCCATGCTTCCACGTCCGTCGTACGGGCTTCGTAATCGAATTTGCGCGCGTCCGCATCGTAATGCATGAGGCCGTAGCGATTCGGAGAAACGGACTGCGCGCCGGTCACGATATCGTATAACGTCTTCCCTTCCTGCTTGACGCGGGCAATATGCTGAATATGGATATGCCCGCTGAGCGAAGGGGTCATATCGAACTTGGCGAATACCCGCTGCGCTTCTTCCGCGTTGTTCAGCGTGAATCCGTCTTGAATCACGTCGCTGTGATCGGTCAAGTTGTGATGCATGACCGGAATGATTCTTGCTCCTGCCCGATTCGCCTGTTCGCCGCAATCCGCGATCCATTTCAGCGTCGAAGGTTTCAGTTCGCCGTCCGTCTCGGGGTAACCGAGCTTGGCATTGTCCGCGTATTTGCTGGTATCCAGCATCAGCAGCCACAGATCGCCGGAAGGCTTGACCAGATAGCTGAGCGAATCCTTATCGCGGGAAGCCGCTTCGCCGTAGCCGTATTCGCCGTAGATCTGCACGAACTGCTCGGGCGTGACGGACCGCGCTTTGTAATGTTTATCCGCTTTGAAGCTGCGCGCCCACGGATTGAGCAGATCATGATTGCCGGGAATGACATAGACGCGCGTACCCGCTTTCTCCACCTTTTGCAGCTTGGCGGACAGGTCTTCGTGACTCTCCAGCTCGCCGTTGTTGGTCAAATCTCCGCTGAGGATCAGCACGTCGGGATGCTCCGCCGCGATCTGATCGGTAAACGCATCGAGCAGTTCAGCGCTGTAATTAAGCTGCTTGCCGTCTCCGGCATGGACGTACGTGTCGAACGCCTGTCCGCCGTCCGTCAGACGGTCGCTCAAAGTATGCAGATCGGTCGCGACCGCCAGCGTGACGTCGCGTTCCGCCGCGATCGCTTCCGGCGCGGCCGCGAGCTGCTCCGTTCCGCGATCGCAGCCGGGCAGCAGGAGCAGGAGCAGGAGCAGGAGCAGGAGCAGAGGCAGCAGCAAAGCCGTTTTATGATTCTTTTTCTTTTTCGATTTTTCGAACGCCGAATGTTTGACGATTTCCATCGCTTCTTCCTCTTTCCGATCGGACTCGCTCCGTTTGAGATATTTTTCACAATTGACTTCCGAAAAAGAACAGCCTGAAAAACCGTTCCCGTCTATTCTAAAGGAAACGGCTCAGACTCGAACCTTCGTATTCCGAAACTATTGTGAATCCGTCCGTCCATTCCGTTCTTCCGGCTTCGCTTTGCTGAGCAGCTCGTCGACCGTATCCCAGCGATGCCGGTATTTCTCGAGCCGCGGATGGAGACGTCCGGGCGCTTCGTCCAGCACGAGCCGAATCCGCACGATCCATTCTTCGAACGTGGCGAACGAAGCGAACCGGTTCGCGTTATCCGGCGTCAGATACAGAAACAGCGGAGACGGATATTTTTCTTCGATAAACCGCAGCGCGGCTTCGAGCGGCGTGTACTTTTTGCGTTTGCCGTCCCAATTCTCCACGCTGACGTTACGCATGATATTCTGCTCTTTGCGCCATTCGTGCAGCCGGTCGTCCCGTTTGTAAAAAGCGCTGGCCGTCTCGCCCGTCAGGCGCTTCACCGTCGCTTCATGCAGCGGATACAGCACCAGATGCGCGAACGAACGCGCTTTGGCCGCATTCGCGGCGCGTTCTAACTGCTCGTCTTCGATCTGTTCGAACGAATCGTAGAAGATCAAGGTGCCTTTGGTCGCCCGCTTGGCCGGTTCCGCGCCGAACGGAATCTGATACGTTTGCCTGCCCATGATTCATTCCCCTTTCGCGGATCTCAAAGATCCTTTCTCTTAAATAACCACAATCCGAGAACGAAAGCAAAAAGGGTGAAACAAAGCGAGTAGATCACGAACGTGTTCGAAGGCGGATTGCCCCCGGTCAGAAAAGGAATGCTTTCTCCCGCGCCTTGCGTCAGCACGTACTGCATGCGGCGGTTCAAACCGTCGGCAGGCATCAGCAGCGACAGCAGCGCTCCGATCCGCGACAGCGTCTGCTCCGTGTCCGGCTCGACGGGCAGGAAACTGCGTACTTTTTCCACCATGCCGCCGAGCCAACCCGCTCCGTAGAGCATGGTCATGAATACGCCGTTGCCGATCCCGGAAAACAAACAGGAACCGAGCATGGAAGCACTTACCAATGCCGGAACGGCGACAAGAAACAGCAGAAGCGACACCGCCATATCGCCGTAATCCCGCGTCATCCCCGAATGTGCGGCCGTGATGCATACGATCGCCGCGAACAGCAGCAGCGAATAAGCGCCGATCAGCGAAACGTAACCGATCCAGCGTCCGACGTACCATTTCCAGCGCGGAATCGGCCGGGTGAGCACCGATTGAAGCACGCCCTGTTCGGCTTCGCCCGATACGACGGAGAAGGAACTGAAGATGGCCAGGAACGCGACCACGAATCCGCCGAAAAAGAAGCCCAACCCCAAAGTCGCTCCGCGCCGCTCGAAGCGTGCCAGCAAGTCCGAAGAACTCTGGCCTTTTAAGGCGATCGTATCCGCGATAAACCAAAATACGCCCATGAAAAGAAGCGTCAGCACCAACGTGATCAGCAGCATTTTGCGCCGCAGCATCTCCTGCCACGTCGCCGCGATAATCGTCTTCATCCGCGTTCCCCCCTTTGGTCCCGACCGGCTACGGCTTGCAGGAACCAATCTTCCAGCTTCTCGCGCTGCGCGTAAGCTTCGTACAAAGTCATGCCCTGCTCGACGATCAGCGCGTTCAGGCGTCCCGCCTGATTCTCGTCTTCGAGTTCGGCTTCGAGCCAGACCGGCTTCTCCCAATCGTCGCCGACGTCCGCGTCCGCTTTGCCCGATTGCGGTTCTGCCCAAGATACGCGCAGTCCGCTTTCTTCCCGCAGCCAATCCAGCAAAACGGGCGAAAATCCGCCGACTTTGAATCGCCAGCGGACTTTCACTTTAAGCATCTCCGTCACGGAACCTTCGCGGATCATCTCGCCGTTCAGCATCAGCGCCATCCGGTCGCAGACCGCTTCGACGTCTTCCATCAAGTGGGAGTTGAGAAACAGCGTCGTGCCCTGCTTTTTCAACTCCAGCAGCAGCTCGCGCACCTGGCGGCGTCCGACCGGGTCCATCGCCGACGACGGTTCGTCGAGGAACAGGATTTCGGGCTGCCCGAGCAGCGCGCAGGCCAAGCCGAGACGCTGCTGCATGCCTTTGGAATACTGCTTGACGCGGTCCGAGCCTCGTCTGCCGATGCCGACTTGGTCCAGCCCTTCGCGGACGCGGATCTTGGCTTCCGCCCCGCGAATGCCGAGCAGGCCCGCATGCTGCTTCATGACTTCTTCGCCGGTCAGCCACTCGGGATACCGGTACAGTTCCGGCAGGTAACCGATATGCCGCCGCGCTTCCAGCGAGCCGATCGGATGACCGAGCAGGCTGCCCGCTCCTTCGCTCGGATGCACGAGTCCGACCAACATTTTGACGAACGTGCTTTTGCCCGCTCCGTTGGGACCGAGGAAGCCGAAGGCTTCCCCTTTCCCTACCGTCAGCGTGATGTTCCTGCAGCCGCGTCCGTTATCGTAAATTTTACTGAGTCCTTGCGTATGAACGGCAGGCATCGCCGCATTCGGAATTACGTTCACTGCGCGACCAACCCTTTCAGGAATGTGAGGAAACCGGCTTCGTCTTTGCGGAAGCTTTCTGCCGCGCTGTATTCGTACAATACGCCGTCTTTTTTCCAGAACGCGTCGTAGACTTTATGCTGCGCGTCGTACGTGTAAGTCGCCGTGACTCCGTTGACTTCGATCTGATGACCTTCGCCGTTGGCGTACATCACGAGCGGAAGCTCGCCGCTGGATACGGCCGAACGTTCCAAGCTGTCTTTCAAGTCGCCCGGCAGACCCGGGAAATTGATGACGGCGTTCATCGTTTCGTCGAACGGGAACGAGTCGTCGAAATCCACGGTCGGCGCCTCCGATTGAGTCAACGTAGCCCAATCGCTGCCGTCGTCGTCGTTCAGATCAAAGTTGTAGCTGATCGAATCCGGATAGTTCAGCGTGATCGCTTTGCCGTCCGCTTCCTGCGGGAACAGATACGGCGCGCCCAGTCGGCGCATCGTCTCGTTGACTTCCGCCACGTTCAGCTTCATGATCGTTTGGCTTCCCAGCGACATGTTCATCCGCATTTCCGCTCCGTCAGGCGAGACGATCGGCTTGAAGCCGAGTTTCTTGATAAAGGTTTGCGGCGTTTCGTTCGGTTCGAATCGGCCTTTCGAGATGTTCTCGAAGGTGCCGTAACGGTTCTTGGATTCGATCGGTTCTTCGCCGTTAAAGACCTGCTGCACCATATTGCGCATATCGTTTTCTTGAACGAGTACCACGTCCTGCATGGTGAACTTGTTCAGTACATCCGCCAGCGCCTTATTGCCGGCCGGCGTAACGGCTGTCACGATCGCGGCCGCGGCAGCGGCGGTCACAGCCAGCCGAACGATATTTTTGCGAGCTTTGGCGGACAAGCGGCGGCGAGCGGACGAAGCTGCGGGAACGGCGCTCGGCGAGCCTTCCGCGGAACCTTTTTCGGCTTGAGCAGCAGCGGGACGTTCAGGCGAGCCTGTCAAAGGTTGCGAAGAAAAGTCGGCGGTTTCCGAAGCGGAAACGCGATCGCTTTCGTCTGCGGACGATTGCAAAGCTTCATTCTTGCGCGCTTCCCATGTTGCCCAAGCCGGATTGGCCGGTTCCTGCCGCAAGCGTTCTTCCATCTTGGCCCAAGCTTGGTTCGCCAGTTCCCGCTCCCGCTCATTGTTGTTGATTGTTGTCATTGTGTACTGCCTCCTTGAAGATTCGATTTGAATCGCGCCTTGCGGCACCTATGTCGGATTTCATAAAATGAACGTCTTCGCGATCAAAATTCGCGGTTAAGCCGGTCGGTTACCATTCCAATCCGTTCGGTTTGTTCTCGGCGCGTCTTCGCAGTTTGTCGACCGCCCGGCTGAGCAGCGAGCCGACGCGCGGCGGATTGACGGCAATCTCTTCGGCGATCTCGGCGTAACTGTAACCGGAGTAACGCAGCATCAGCACCTGCCGGTCGCGTTCGGGAAGCTCTTCGAGCAGCTCCGTCACCTGCTGGCGTTCTTCGCTGCGAACCAGAGCGTCTTCGCCGTTCTCGCCCGACCGTTCGCGGTCGAAATACTGCTGCTGCTTCTCCTGAAGTTTGCGCTGCCGGACCAGATGATCCGTGTGGTCGTAAGCGATCCGGGTAAGGACCCGGTGCAGCCAAGCTCCGATTACCCTCGGATCGTCCGGCGGATTGCGATACAACCGCAGGAACACTTCCTGCGCCAGATCTTCCGCCGTCGCTTCGTCTTTGACCATCGCGATCAATTTCCGGCGCACGCCGGGATAATATTCGAGAAATACCGCGCGAAACGCATCGGATTCCGATTGTGGATTGTTCATGGGTAAACCTCCTTGTGAAGTGCGGCCGCTCTTCCTTGCCGTATATACACTGAGAAGACGGGGGGTCTGCGGAATTTGTATCGGTTATCGCTAAAAAATAGAAAAAAAGTCGAGAAAGTTCGCCGGCAGCAGCGGAAAACCGCGTCGGGCGCGGGCGCTGAGCGGCGGCGGCGACGCTTCGGGCAGCGAGATTGCGGCTTCGCGCCGGGCGTGCCGAAGAAAGCCGCCCGAAAAAGCGTTTCGCAAAAAAGACGCGGATTTGGAAGACGCATCCCGGTCGGGGTAAGATAAAGAATACCTCTTTCGACTCTTACTCCGTGCCAGATCAATAGTGGGTTTACCTTTACTTGGTACAGAGTACTATACAACTTCGGCGCAGCGGCGCGAAAGGAGATCGACATGATTTATCGGATCACTTATTTGTCCGGCGGCCTTCGCGTGATGGGTTATCTCGCTTTCCCTGCCGGAGCGCAAACGACGGCCGAGGGTATCGAGGCATGGTTGAGGCGCGAATGCGGCGACGAGGAACTGACGGCCGAAGCGGTGGCTTGCCTGCTGCCGAGCGCGCAGAATTCGGCAGAAGCGGCTCGGCGGGATGCGGGGTTCACGGTGCCAGAGACGGAAAGCGGCGCGGCAGCAGCCATGGAGCGCCATAAAGCGCAAGGTACCGACGCACGGGCTGCGGCTGCGCAGCGGCCGAAAGTCCAAGACGTCAACGCACAGATTGCGGCCTCTCAGCAGCCGAAAGTGCAAGAGACCGACGCATGGGTTGCGGCTGCGCAGCGGCCGAAAGCCCAAGACGCCGACGCACAGGTTGCGGCCTCTCAGCGGCCGAAAGTGCAAGATGCCGACGCACGGGCTGCGGCTGCGCAGCGGCCGAAAGCCCAAGACGTCAGCAGCGGGGCGCGGGAGCTCGACCGCGCCTCCGATTCGGAAGCGCCGGGTTCTTATCCGGTGCTGGTGTACTGCCGGGGCGGGATCGGCCGGGTGGGCCGGGTTCGCCTCGATTGGTTGGCCGAATTCGCGGCATTCGGCCGGATCGTGATGGCGCCCTGCTACCGCGGAGGCGAAAGCGGGGTCGGGCATGACGAATTCGGCGGGGCCGATCTGGAGGACTCGCGGATCGCCGTGCGGCTGGCCCGCGCGATTCCCGGGGCCGATCCGGCCCGAATCGCGGTTCTGGGCTTCTCGCGCGGCTCGATCAACGCGACGGACGCGGCGATCGAAGAACACGCTTCGCGGCTTGTGCTCTGGGGCGGCCTGTCCGATCTGGCCGTCACGTACGAGGAGCGGATCGATCTCCGCCGCATGCTCAAACGGGTCGTCAAAGGTTCGGCGTACAAGCTGCCGGACGTGTATCTCGAACGCTCGCCGATCCATATGGCGAAGCGCTTGAATTGTCCCGTGCTGATCATGCACGGGACCGAAGACGCGCAGGTGGACTACGGCCACGGCGAGCGCATGTACGCCGAGCTGCGCAGGCTCGGCAAGTCTGCCGCCCTGACCTCTCTGGAAGGGCTGGGGCATCATATGCCGCAGGAGACCCGAATGCGGGTGCTCGCGGGAATGTTCGCGTGGCTGGAAGCGCCGCCGAACCCTTAATCGTCAGGAGAAAGGAAGAAGCCTTGCGGTTTGCGGTTTGCGGTTTGCGACCAAGCGCTGACCGCAATCGATTTTTCTGCCTCGCAAAATAGCCCATGTCCGGTTTCCGAATCGAAATGTTGTCATTTCGTCAGCATTGGGCTCCCGAAAAAGCATGATCCGATGAAAAAGTTGACTTTTCGTCCACTTTTTTCGGCTTTTACGGCTGTTTCTTCGATTTTTGTGCGGAATTGTTGATGTATAGTCAACAATCGCTCGAAAAGTCGACGATCGAGTCCAAATTGCTGACTTTTCGTCAACATTTATTGTTCGAGCCGTATAGCTTGCGGGCTCGCGAGCGGCAGAGCCGCGTCTGCCGAAGGACGCAGGCTGCCGTCTGGCTTGATCCATCGCGCGGGAACCTGCCGCCCGCAAGATCAGAAAACGCGCCGAAAAACCTCTTCCGATCGGGAAGAGGTTTTTCGTTTGCTTCTATGACGACTGCCTATAAATGCCGTTCGAAAAACATGTCCGGCAGGCGGCTTCGTCGTGCCGAATAGGCGAAGCCGATGCTTAAACGTTCGAAGCTGCGGGAACCTTGCGGCGTTCCAGCCGTGCGGCGGCCTCCGTCAGCATGACCCCGCTCAACTGCACGCTGAGTTGGACAGGCAGCACCGGAGTGGCGGCCCAGTCCGGGGCGCATAGCCCGGTGTACGGATCGATGCCCTGCCGCCACAGCAAAGCGCCATTACGGTTCAACACTTCGAGAACCTGCCCGTGGTCCGGCGCTTCTTCGAGCAGAAGCAGCAGGTAGCGGACAAGGATGCCTTTGAACAATCCGGTATCGTCGATGCCTTCGTCCGGAAGCTTGAGCGATGCCGGATCGCATAACCGTTCGATGCAGGCGGACGCCGTCCGCCGCGCTTCTTCCAGATAAACGCTGTCGCCGGTGCAGCGATACAGCTCCACTCCCGCGCCGAGGAAGACGCCTTGACAGTACGTGAATTCCCAATCTTTATCGATCCGACCGTCGCCGAGGCGATTCAGCCCGTCCCAGACGAAGCCGGTCTGCGGATCGACCAGATTGTCGCGGTTCCAAGCATAGATCCGTTTGGCCCATTCCAGATCTTCAGCATCGCCGAACTCCCGGTACAAACGCGCGGCCAAAATAGCGGCAGGCGCGTTGGCAGGCGTGTTTTTGTAGTCGAGCTGGTCTTTTTTCCAAGCCATGCCGCCTCCGCAGTTGTCGTTCCAAGCGGTACGGATATCCGCCCATAACTCCAACGCATGCTGCTTGTAAGCATCCTTGCCTGTCGCTTGGTAAGCGCGGAGAAACGCCAACGCCAGCCATTCCATATCGTCGTAATAGTTATGCAGATACGTATCGCCGTTGCTTCGGCGCAGATGAACGGCCAAATCCTCGATACGCTCCGCGTATTTCGCTTCGCCCGTCCGTTCCAGCGCGTCGACGAACACGTCTAGGACGTGGGCCTGCCACCAATAATAGAAGGGTTCGTTCTCCGTCTTGTGGCTGCCGGGGAACCATTGGTTCAGAATCCCGGTCGCCGGATTATGATAACGCTCGTACAGGATCTTCTGGAACCGCTCCGCGCGTTCGTTCCAGATTCCCGACCGAACGGGGGAATCCGGACTCGAATCCGCAGCGCCTGCGTTATCCGCCGCCGCGCTTTCGGCCGCGCCTAAGTTTGCTCCCGTTCTGACGACGCTCGGCCCGGCTCCGCTCTCGTCTGCGCCCGAGTCCGTCTCCGGCTTGCCGCCCTCCGACCGGACGGCGCTCTCCAGAAGCATCACGCCGCTAAGCTGCGTGCAGAGCTGCACCGGACTTTCCGGCTCCCGCCTCCAGTCCGGCCCGAACAACGCGGCGCCTTCGCCGCGGCCCCGCGCCCAGAGCACGTCCGCGTTATGCGCGAGCCAATGCGCGGTCCGAACCTTCAAGGCTCCCCCTGCGCTCGGTCCCCGCGCTTCCTCCGCCGAAGCCGTACCTTCGGCGGCAGAACCAGCCGCCGACCCGTTCGTCGATTGGCTGCTCTCCGACGCCCGAACCGCGGATCGTCTTCCTTCGAAATCCTGCCCGCCGGCCCTTTCTGGACGGTCCGCTCCGCCGCCTCCAAGCAGCCGCGCGGCTTCCGCCGCATACCGCGCCAGAATGCCTTTGAACAATCCGGCATCTCCGCCGCCTTCGTCCGGCAGCATGCCTTCTTCGTCCGCGAGCCGTGCGCGCGCGGCCTCCAGCGTCCGCACCGCGTCGAGCGCGTAAAGTTCTTCGCCGGTGCAGCGATACAGTTCGGCCGCCGCGCCGACGAAGACGCCTTGGCAGTAGGTGAATTCCCAGTCTTTGTCGATCTGTCCGTCGCCGAGACGGTTCATGCCGTCCCAGACGAAGCCTGTAACGGGATCGACCAGATTGGCTTTGAGCCAATCGTAGATGCGGCGCGCCCAGTCCAGATCGTCCGCGCTGCCGAAAGCGCGGTGCAGCCGCGCCGCGAGAATGACCGCCGGCGCGTTGGCCGGCGTATTCTTGTATCCCGGCTGCCGTTTATGCCAAGCGATGCCTCCGCCCATCGTCTCGTTCCAGCCGGTCCGGATATCGGCCCACAGTTCCAGCGCGGCCGACCGATAACGCGGCTCGCCCGTCGATTGATAAGCGCGCAGCCAAGCCAGCGCCATCCATTCCATATCGTCGTACAGCTCGTTCGACCAGACGCCGTCGTTGCGCGCCAGCACGCCTTCGTACAGTTTGCCGAGCCGCATTTTGTAGAATTCGTCGCCGGTCCGTTCGTATCCGTCGATCAGGACGTCGGCCGCGTGCGCCATCCACCAATAATGAAAGATCGTGTTGCAGTCTCCGTTCGGGCAAGGCGTTTCGATATCGTACATGGAGATCGATTCGTTCCAGAACCGCTCCTCCAATAAGCGCTGCGCTTCGTCCGCTCTGCGCGCCCGTTCTTTTTCGTCAATCGGCATGATCGCTCT
The DNA here is from genome assembly GCF_002205895.1 of Saccharibacillus sp. O23. Taxonomy (GTDB): domain Bacteria; phylum Bacillota; class Bacilli; order Paenibacillales; family Paenibacillaceae; genus Saccharibacillus. The sequence goes on along the minus strand of NZ_NJDE01000013.1, from coordinate 10,591 downwards.
CCTCTCCGTCTATTCCTTTGCGGCGGCGGACCGGCCAAATTTTCGGCAGTCCGTCTCCGGTTCGTTCATCGTCGCCTCGCCTCGCCTATCCTTTGATCCCGCTGAACGCGATCCCCTGAATGAAATACCGCTGAAGCGCGAGGAACAGAATCAGGATCGGCAGGATCGCGACCAGCGCTCCGGCCATCATCGGTCCGTAATCGGTCTGGAAATTGAACGAGAACGCCTGAAGCCCCATCTGAATGGTCGCTTTGTTCGGATCGTTCAGCACGATCATCGGCCATAGGAAGCTGTTCCAACCCGCTTGAAACGTGAAGATCCCGAGCGTCGCCAGCGCCGGCTTGGTCAGCGGCAGGTAGATGTTCCAGAAGATGCGGAACTCGCCGCAGCCTTCGATCCGCGCCATCTCCATCATGTCCGACGGCAGCGTCAAGAAGAATTGGCGCATGAAGAACACCGCGAACGTGCCCGAAGCGCCGGGCAGAATGATGCCCCAGAACGAGTTCATCAGCCCCATGCCCCCGTCGCCGAACAGATCGTTGCCGCCCATCAGCGGAATATGGCGTAATACGTACACGCTCGGAATCATCGTCACGATGCCCGGCACCATCATGGCGGCCAGCAGCACGCGGAACATGGCCGAGTTGCCTTTGAACTTCAATTTGGCGAACGCGTACCCGCTCAGCGAACCGAAGAACAGGTTCAGCACGACGCCGGTCGCCGCTAAGAAAAACGAATTCCAGAAATACAGTCCGAAAGGCACGGTCGTAAACGCTTTGACATAGTGTTCCAACGTGAACGACGTCGGAATCCAGCGGATCGGCATGCTGAACATGTCTTCGTCCGGCTTGAACGAAGTCATCACGCTCCAATAGAACGGCAGGAACATCACGATCGCGATCAGAATCCCCACGATATAGAAAGCCAGTCCGTTGACCAGCTTCCGCGCGGCCGGATTCGGCGCGTTTTTCGTTTTGCCGCTAGGCAGCCCTGCGCCTTTGCCCGTTGCGGTGCTCATAGAACTTTCGCCTCCTTTATCCGAATACGGCGTTTACAGAATCGATTCTTCCGAACGGTTCAAGCGCATGCTGATCAGCGAGAAGATCAGAATCGCCATCGCCAGCACGAACGCCTGCGCCGACGCGTAACCCATTTGCAGTTGGTTGAAGCCCTGCTGATAGATGAGATAGACCGGCGTTTTGGTCGCGTTGGCCGGACCGCCCTGCGTCAGCACGAAAGCTTGGTCGAACAATTGCAGCGCCCCGATGATCGACATGGTGCTGACCAAGAACGTCGTCGGGCGAAGCTGCGGCCAAGTGATGTAGCGCAAGCAGTCGAAACGGGACGCGCCGTCGAGCCGGGCCGATTCGTAGAGATAATCCGGAATGCCTTGCAGACCCGCCAGATAGATGATCATGTTCGAACCTACGCTCTGCCAGAGCGTCATCATGATGATGGCGATCATCGCCGTTTCCGTCTGCGACGTCCAAGCCGGACCGACGATGCCGAACGTCGACAGGATGCCGTTCACCATGCCGTATTCGGGATGCAGCAGCCACAGCCAGACCGTCGCGGCCGCCACGGCCGAGGTGAGCGTCGGCAGATAATAGAACGTACGCAGGACTTTGACCCCGCGCGCCGCCCGATTGAGCAGCACGGCGAGCAGCAGCGAGATCAGCAGATTCAGCGGCACGAACACGATCGCGTAGAACCCCACGTTGAGGAACGTCTGCCAATACAGATTGTCCTGAAGCAGACGGCTGTAGTTGGCCAAGCCGATCCAATCGTTTTTGCTGAGGACGTCGTAATTCGTGAAGCTCAAGTACAGCGCCATGACGACGGGAATGACCATGAACACCGCGAACAGCAGCATCGTCGGCAGGATAAACAGATAACCCATTCGCGCCTGATGGCGGCCGAGTCCGGTTCCGGCCGACGGACGCGATTTTTCCAGTTTTCCGGCTGAGATCATAGGATTGCCTCCTTAAGGTAGACGCCGCCCGCCGAAGATCGGCGAAGCGGCGCGTGATGCGCGATCCGTCCTTGCGGACCCGGAGTGTCGGTTATTGCACGACCGCGTTTTCTTGAAGCAGCCGTTCGCCGTCGGTCTGCGCTTTTTTGAGCGTGTCTTCCGCGCTTTGCTTGTTCTGCAGGAACAGCTCCAGATTCGGAATCAGCGCGTTCTCTTCCATGACGGAATAACCCGGATGGGTCGGACGCACTTTCGCGTATTCCAGCGCTTCGAGGAACGGCTTCCAGCGCTCGTCTTCCGAGAAATACGGATCTTCGACGGCCGGACGGAAACCGGGAATGTTCTGGCTCGTTTTGGCCCACAGCAGCGCGTTATCTTTGTTCGCCGTCCACCATTTCACGAATTCCCATGCGGCGTCCGGATTTTTCGAACCCTGCGGAATGACCAGACCGAAACCGCCCATATTGCCGCCGGTATCGCCGTTCGGTCCTTTGACCGGCGGCACGATGCCGTAATCCAGATCTTTGCCGTATTTGTCGTAGGTACTGAGCATCCACGGACCGGTGTAGAGCATCGCGACCTTGCCGGTGACGAACGCGTCCGCCCCTTCGCCCAAGCCTTCTTCGAAACCGACTTTGTACACTTTGTCTTCGTTCATCAGGCGTCCCCAGAAGTCCAGCACCTGTTTGCCGGCATCCGTGTTGACGTTCACTTTGTTGTCTTCGGTCAGCATGGAACCGCCCGCCTGCTGGATATACATGCTGAACAATCCGGGATCGCCGAGCGACATGCCCGCGACGTTCAGCTTGTTGCCGTCCCATTTGGTCAGCTTCTGTGCCACGTTCTCCAGATCGTCCCACGTCTGAGGCGGCTGCAAGCCGGCGTCGTTGAGCATCTTTTTGTTATAGAACAGCGCGCGCGTATCGACCGTCAGCGGCATGCCGTACAGCTTGTCCTGATACGTCAGTTCTTTCAGCGCCTCGGCGTAAAAGTCTTCCCGCTTGATCCCGTCGCGCTCCAGATATTCGTCGATCGGATGCAGGACGTTCTTGGGCGCGTACAGCGACGTCCGCCAGCGGTCCCAGAACACGATGTCCGGCGTTCCGCCGTTGGTCGCCGCCGTCAGGAACTTGGTGATCACGTCCTGCTGGAGCGCGTATTTGACCTGAATCTTGTCCTGCGATTTGTTGAACGCGTCGACCATCGTCTGAATCTGCTTCTGGCCGTCGCCGCCCCAGTCTCCCCATAACGTCAACGTCGTTTTGCCTCCGGAACCTTGGCCGTTCGACGCCTCGCCTCCGCCTGCTCCGCACCCTGCCAACAATCCGATCGACAACGCCACCGCCGCGATTTTCGCGAACGCTTTTCTCATCCTTCCCGCCTCCTCTTCGTTTGTAAAAAAGTTCGGATCGTAAAAAGTTCGAACCTACCGCTTAACGACCCTGCCGCTGTCCATCAAGACCAGCTCGCAGAACATCATGTTGGACCAAGAGAACCACGGACGGGTGAACTCTTCGGGACGGTCCGCATGGAAGCCTTCGTGGGTCAAACCTGTTCCGCCGTCCGTCCTCATGATCAGTTCCAGCATCTCCCGGCGCTCCTCTTCGCGTTCTGCGGTCATGCCCTGCATCGCCAGCGCGATATGCCAGATATAATGCGGCGGAGTATGCGGACTGCCGATTCCCGAAGCGGCTTGCCCTTCGTAAAAATAAGGATTGCGCGAACTCAGCACGAAATTCCGGGTCGTCCGGTACAGCGGATCGTCCTTGTCGCAGAAACCCAAGTAAGGCAGCGACAGCAGGCTCGGCACGTTGGCGTCGTCCATCAGATTGATCGAACCGAGTCCGTCGACTTCGTAGGCGTACAATCGCCCTGATTCGGGATGTTCGATCACGCCGTGGCGCGCGATCCCGGCTTCGATCTCCGAAGCCAGAGCTTCCGCTTCCTCCGCCAGCGCCGAATCGTTCAGCACTTCCCGGGCGATCTCCGCGGCATACCCCAGGACGACGACGGCAAAAGCATTCGAAGGAACCAAATATCCGTAGCGGCAGGCATCGTCGCTCGGCCGGAACCCCGACCAGGTCATGCCGGTAAACGCCGTCGGACTGCCGAGCCCGCCGCGTTTCAGCGTGTCGGTCGGCGCGCCGTCGCTTCGTTCGAAGCGGTAAGGCGATCGTTCTTCGTGGCGCTGTTCGGTTATCCACGTTCGGATAATCGCCTGCACGCCCCGCCGGAACGAATCGTCGAACTGCGAGGTGCGTCCGGCGTTTTTCCAGAGCAGATAAGCCAGTTGGATCGGATAACACAGCGAATCGATCTCGTATTTGCGTTCCCAGATCCACGGACCGCTCTCCGTCGCGTCGCCTTGATGCCCGCGTCCGTTCGCTTCTTCGTTGAAAGCGTTCGCATAAACGTCCTGTTCGATGTACCGGAACTGCCTGCGTACCACCCCTTCGATCAGATCGCCGACTTCGTCGTCTTCGCTGACGATCAGAAAAGGCCGAACCTGCGCCGCCGAATCTCTCAGCCACATGGCCGGGATATCGCCGGTGATCACGAAGGTCGTTCCGTCGCTTTGCCGCTTCAGCGTCGTATTCCACGTATTCGCCAAACAGCGTTCGAAACGTTCGGCCACCGCTTCGCTTTGTTTCTCCCTAACTTCCGCCGCCAACTGTTTCAGTGCTAGGGGCATGCCTTGCATCGTCTGCATCTGACACCTCTTTTCCGAGACCCCCGCTTGCCCGGCCTCTTATGTAACCGTTCTCACGAATGAGTATATTGGCATAATATATACATGTCAATATGTTATTTATTATTTTTAGTATATCGGTATGTAAAAAGGCTTCGAAAAAAGAACGTTCCGCCGTGAAAGCAGACGAATCTTTTTCCGAAGCCTTTTGCTTTTTCCGGGGTTATCCGCGGCAAAACGCGCAGCGCGAGCGCCTTCGGCCGACAGCGTTCGCGCGGATGCGGGCCGCAAACCTATTCGCGGACGCGAGCCGTCGAAGCGCCGGGTACCAACTCGGCCGGCAAACGCACTTCCGCCGCCGGCTGCTCGCCCGCCATGATCCCGAGCACCGTCTCGATCGCCAATCGGCCCATCTCTTCTTCGCGCTGCCGAATATGCGTAAACAGATAGCCTTCGCCGACGTTCAGCATCGGGCTGTCGAAGCAGATGATCGACAGATCTTCCGGCACGCGGCGGCCGATCCGTTCGGCGGCGGCTTTGGCGAGCAGCGCGATATAATATTCGATCGCGAAAAAGGCCGTGATCTCCGGATGCCGCTTCAGATGCTCCGCGATGCGCGCGATCTCCGCTTCGATATTGTCGCCGTAGAACGCATCCGGCAGCGTAGCCGTGATATCGTTCATCCACAGGCCGCGATCCGCCGCGATGCCTCGGTCGGCGTGGGCGCGCACGAAGCCTTCGATCCGTTCCTCGATCGCCGTCGTATCGCGGGGCGGCGGAGAAATCAGCGCGATCTGCCGATGGCCCAGATCGAACAGGTGGTTGACGGCCAATACCGCCGCTTCCGTATTGTCCGTGCTGATCGAAGACGCCGCTACTCCTTTGAGTTTGCGGTCGATCAGCACGAGCGGAAACTCGGCGATCACGAGTTTCAGAATCTCGGCATTGAAATATTCGCCCTGCGCGGGGAACACGATCAATCCGTCGACGCCGAGGCTGCGCATTTTCTGAATGGCCGCTTCTTCGCCGCTTTGATCGCCGAACGTGCGGCGCAGCACGAGAAAACAATCGTTTTTTCGCGTGAACTCTTCCATGCTGTAGAGCAGCCGGGTGCCGTAACTGGCGGAGAAATCGGTCAGGACCAGCCCGATCATCTTCTCTTTCTTGCTCTGGGCCGAGCCGGACTCCGCCGATTCGGCGCGCGGCGCGGCCGGAAGCATCGTCCGGTGCTCCCGCTGTTCGCGAGCTTCGCGATTTTCGGCGGAAGCCACGAACGATCCTCTGCCCGGCATGCGCACGATCACGCCTTCGGCCGCCAGCAGATCGAGCGCTTTTTTGCTGGTGATGCGGCTGACTCCGTATTCGTCGGCCAATTCTTTTTCCGAAGGAATCTTGTCGCCGCTGCGGTATACGCCGGTATCGATCAGTTCCCGGGTCTCGTTAAAGATTCTTTCGTACATCGGTATCGAAGAAGCGGTATCTTTCAAAAATAAGCCCTCCCGTCCTGAACTAAAATATATAACAATATATCATGTTATGTGTCGTAATGTCTATGACTCTGTTTTCTTTGCGGCCGCATCGCAAAAAAATCGGCTTCGCCATCCGCAGCAGATCTGCGAATCGCGAAGCCGATTTCCGTAAGTTTTGGAGCAGCCGATACGTCGTGCTTCGGACCTAAACGGTTTCCAGTATCCACGCGCCCGACAATGCGCCGTCCTTCGTCACGATTACCGCGTCCCTACGGGTGCGCGACGAGCGCGCCGCCGCCAGTTCAAGCACGCGGGCGATCGGCATACCGGCATCGACCGTCAGCGGATGCAGTCCCATCAAACGGCTGATCGGCAGTTCGTAGAGATGCTCGGGATCGAATTCCGCGTTCATCTGGATAAAAAAAGCGTCGCTCATGACCAATCCGACCGGACGTCCGCGATCGTCGCAGACGACGGCGCAGGCGGCTTCGGGATGTCGGAGCAGCAGACGCTGCGTTTCTCCGCAGGTGTCGGTTTGGCTCAGGATCGGCACGGCGACGCTTTTCGATCCCGCAAGCTCGCCGTTTTCCGCTTGCCAAGCGGCCGAACCTTCTTTTTCTTCTTCTCTTTCTTGCGGAAAATCCGCCTTTTTATTCACGCCGAACAGGCGAAGATGTTGTTCTTGAGTCGTCGTCATGGCGTTAAACTCCTCTCGTCGGGATTCTCCGCGTCGGGCCGGCTGCCGCTGCTTGACCTATTGCCGCGCCGTTCGTAGGCGCGACGCCGAGAACTCCGTTCCTGTTTCACTCTATCTGTCAGATTACGCCGCGAGCGTCAGCTTCGTTCGAGGAGATTGTAACGGCTGCGTAAATAAAAACCGCTCCGGGGAAATTCCCGAAGCGGTCGACCGAGCCGTTTTCGGCCGGACAAGTCTCAAGTCGTTATTTCCGTTTGCGCGATGCCAGAGCGAAGGCGGACAACCCGATCGCCACGATCGACAGCGCAAGCGTCACGTACAGCAGCACCGACTGGCCGGAAGCAGGCTCGCTATCCGACGGGGCATCCGCGGCCGCCGTAGCGGGTTCGCTGACCGTCGTGTCTTGGGTCGCGTCCGCAGACGCGGCGGGATCGGCTTGTTCGTTCTCTTCGGTCGCTGCCGAAGCCGGATCGCTGACGCCGGATTCCGTTTCGGCGGCTTGATCTTCTTCCGTCTGCGCGGCAGCCGGATCGGAAGACGCGTTCGAAGTCGAAGCGGACGTTTGACCGTGCGAATTCGCGGCCGTGCCGCTGGCTTCCGCGCCGATCGTCGTGATCGAGTGCGGCGTATCCGCATTCTCGTCTCCGGTCCATTCTACGATGCTGCCGTCCGCATAATATTGGAACGCGTCCCAAGCGGCTTCGCCGGGCTGTTCCGGGTTCTTGGCGACGAACGTAAAGCGTTGGAACTGCCCGGCGGCGATGCCGTCGCCCTGCGCTTCCCAAGTCACCGTGCCGGCCGCTTCGTCGACCGTCGTTTTCCAGCCCGGAATCGGTTCGTACTGTTGGAACTCGACGCCTTTCGGCATCTTGAGCACGACTTTGTTCGTGTTGACGTCTTTTTCGACCGGAACTTTCATCGTATACGTCTCCCAAGCGCCGGTCGTCGATTCTTTCGGCAGCACCGAGACATGGGCGCTGGCGACCGCGGCGAACATCAAGAGCGCCGCCGAAGCCGGAGCCGCAAGCGTCAGCAGTTTTTTCCAAGTTCGGTTCATTTTCCGCCCGGATCGAGTGTCGGAACGTCTTTCGTTTTGCTGCTTCGTTTCTGTACGATTATCCATGATCTTTGATCCCGCCTTCGTCAAATAGTAGATTCGTTAACGCACTTCCATCGTGAACGTATAATCGGCCTGCTCGAATTTCTCGGACAGCCCGTGCACTTCGACTTTCCATAATCCCGCGCTGCCGAAATACAGACCCGAAGCCGTATAGTTTCCGCCTTGCTGCGCTTCGGCGCGCACCTCGGTGTAATCGTCCGGCGAAGCCTGCGGCGCGATCTTCAGCGTGACCTGCTGCCAATCGGTTCGCAGCGCGCCGTATTTGTCCGTAAAACGAACCGTGAACGTGCTGGTTCCGACCTGCAAAGGTTCGACCTTAAGCGCGATCACCGCGTCGTCCGCATCCTGCGCCTGCTGCTTGTCCGAGAAGGTCTGCGGCGCGGCCGCGGCCGGCTGCGGAGTCGGCACGTTCGTGAGCAGTCCGGCCAATACGAGCACGATGACCCCGACCGCAAGTTCGGCGGCCAGCGACAGCGTATTCCGCTCGCCGTCCCGCCGGTTCGCGCGCCGGAAATGCAAGAATCCGAGCGCGCCCATGACCAGCAGCAGCGCGGCTTTGATCACGATCAGCACGCCGTATCGGCTGCCGAAAAGCGCGCTCCAGCCCGGCACGTGCGCCAGGCTCATGACTACGCCGCTCAGAACCAACGCGATCACCGAACCGAACGCCCACGGCGTGAAGCGGCGGAACGAAGCGGTCCAGAACGCGGCTTCGCCTTTTTTGGCATGCGGCAGAAGCAGCAGCAGGATCAGCAGGCCGCCGACCCAGACCGAAGCGCCGAGCAGATGCAGCGTATCGGCCAACACCTGAGCGAAGACATGTTCCGAACCCGCCGCATGTCCCGTCAGCGCTTTGGTGACGAGCAGCAGCACGAATCCGATGATCGCGATCGTCCAATGGCCGCCTCTTTTGCCCCAGCCCATCAGGTTATTGACGATTACCGCGCCCGCGATCATCGCGAGCAGCAGCAGCTGAAGCAGGAACATCCGGCCCGAAGAAGTTCCTTCGAGCGTCTGGCTCAAGATCTCTTTGCCGAACGCTTCGCTCCACGGCACGTCCGCGAACAGTTTGGCTTGAAGCGGCAGTCCGATCAGCACGACGACCAGCAGTCCCGCCAGCGAACCCCAGAACCAGATTCGGGCCGGCCGAACGATGTCGCGGCTGCCTCGAAGTTCGGCCGGAAGCAGAAAGCCCAAGAACAAGAGGCTTCCCGCCGTCAGCGAGAGCAGCGTGTACAGAATCGCCCGCTGCGCGACCGTATCCGCGCCCGGCGTGTAATCCGCCGCCCCGCCGGCCGTTCCCGCGTCGGTCAGCACGCCTTCCGAACCGACGCCGAAACGGATCGTGCCTCGGATCGGATGGCCGTCCGCCGAAACGACGCGCCAGTTCATCGTATAGATGCCGTCGGGAAATTCGCCCGACCGATCCGCCACGACGACGTGTTCGTCGATCCGCGACAATCGGGCTTCTTCGAGCGGCATCTTTTTGCCTTTGGTATCGGTGACGACGATCGACAAGAATTCGCCTTGGATCGTCTCGTTAAACGTCAATAAAATCTGCTCCGGCATCTCCGCCACCGACGTCTGATCGGCCGGCGTCGACGACAGCAGCGTCGCATGCGCCGAAGCGAGTCCCGGCAGCGCCGCCGATACGATCATCCAGACCGCAAGCACCAGCGCGCCGACCTTTTTCCATCCGTAGGATGCGTTCATGTGTTCCTTCCTTTCTGATCTCGGACCGGCTTACCGTTCGCCGCCGAAACCGTCGCGCCCGACCCAGCCTTTCTCCATCGCGTAGCGGGTCAATTGGACGCGGTTTTGCAGTTGAAGCTTTTGCAAAATGTTTTTGAGATGATTTTTGACCGTGTGCTCGGAGATGCCCAGATTCTCGCCGGCTTCGCGATTGGTCAATCCCGAAGCGACCTGACGCAGAATCTCGCGCTCGCGCGCCGTCAGCGAATCGCTGTCCGGCTGCTCGGCGGCCGGCGCGGAGAATTCTTTGAGAATCTGAAAAGCCAATTCGCGGCTCAGCGGCGCTTCTTCGCTCACGATCGCTTTGAGATATTCGATCCAAGTTGAAGGCGCGAGGTTCTTGAGTAAATAACCCTGCGCGCCCTGCTTCAACGCTTCGAGCAGATACGCGATATCGTCCGATACCGTGATGATGACGATCTTGACGTAAGGATAGGCGATCTTGATCCGTCCCGTCGCTTCCAATCCGCCCATCCCGCTCATGCGGATATCCATCAAGATCAAGTCGGGCATCCATTGTTCCGTGAACGCGATCGCTTCGGCGCCGTCCGAGACGACGCCGACGACTTCGAACAACGGATCGAGCGACAGAATATCGCAGATCGCTTCCTGCGCATGTTTGTGGTCGTCCACGACCAAGACCCGGCAGCGATTCATGCTCTTCCTCCTCCGACGATGCGGACCGAAGTGCGGCCCGGCTTCGAATCCCATTCGAACTTCCAGCCCATCTCCTGCGACCGATCTTCCATGATCTTCAATCCGTAGCGGCCGGACACCGCCAGCGGATCGCCATCGAACCCGCGGCCGTCGTCCGCGATCTAGATCGGAAGAGAAAAAAAAAAACTTCAGTTAATGACAACTTTGGTTACACAGATTGGACACACCGTAATAT
>NZ_NJDE01000012.1 GCF_002205895.1 Saccharibacillus sp. O23 | reverse complement strand
CACGGCCCGCAGGGGGCGGCGCGCCCGCCGAAAGCGCAGGCCCCGCGCGGTCTTCGGGCCGCGCCCCGGCCGAGCAGGTCGACGCGCCGACGCAGCGCGTCTTCGTGAAGATCGCGGCAGACCGCCGCAATCCCGAGCTGCTCGAGACGCTCAAGAGCATGCTCCAGAGCCGTCCCGGCCCGATGCCGACGCTGCTCTTCTATGAAGATACGCAGAAGCTGATCGCGCTTAGCGACGCGTACCGCATCCAGCCTTCGCCGGAGCTGTTCGCGCAGATGGAAGGCCTGCTCGGCGAAGGAACCGTTCGGGTCAAATAAACCCGCCCGCCGGTTTCCGAAGCGAGCTTGTTCGGAAGAAGCGTTTGATTCGAAACGAAGACCCGCGCGCTCCGCTCGGAAACGGCCGAACGCCGGGCGAAAACCGTCTTGCTGCGGTTTTCGCCCGGCGTTTTCGAGCTTCGTTTCGCTCCGCTGCCGAAGCCTTCTCGGCGGGAGTCCGCCGACCGGCAGCGCCGCCGATCCGCGCCGCGTCCGACTTCGGCTTTTCCGCATATCCGCGCGAAAAGGTCCGCTCCGAGGCGCCGCGCGCCCGCCCGGCCTTGTTCCCGTCGCCGATTCTGTTGCTAAAAAAAACAGCCTTATGGTATCATTAACCCATTATGCGGGGAAAACGGGTTCATCCGGGCAGTCGACAAGGGGGACGCATTCGTTCATGTGGACGGTGATCTATATCGCCTCTACCGCCAGATTGGCGGAGAAGCTCAAGAGCAGGCTGACCGAAGAAGGTTTTCTCGTCAAGATCCGTCCCGTCAACATGTCCAAACAGCAGTTCGAGATTCTGGTCCCGTCCGGCGAGCTTGAAGAAATTCAGGAGGTGCTGAATTCCATTTTGCACTCCTGACCGCAGCCAAGCCCGGCCGGGATCGAAACGCGAGAGCAAGAACGGTTAGCAAGATCGACCTTCAAGGCGAGGCCCGCCAAATAACGGCTGAAGAGGTGTAGTGGTGTTCAAGGATTTGTTTCAGAAAAAAAGAAAGTACGCAACCCTTCCTTCCGACCGCAACGCCGTAAACGGCGAAGCGGAGGCGCAGCAGCGCCCCAAGCGGGAGATCCCCGAAGGGCTGATGAATAAATGCAGCAAATGCGGCGCGATCCAATACAGCAAAGAGCTGGAGAAAAACCTGAAAGTCTGCCCGTCCTGCGGCCATCACATGCGCCTCAACGCGATGGAACGCATCGCCATGACGCTGGACGAAGGCAGCTTCGTCGAGCATGACGCGGATGTCGTATCGATCGATCCGCTGGAATTCCCGGGTTACGCGAACAAACTGGAAGAGCAGAAATTGAAGTCCGGACTCAAAGAAGCGGTCGTGACGGGCGAAGGCGCGATCAACGGCCAGCCGGTCGCCGTCGCGGTCATGAGTTTCGACTTTTTCAGCGGAAGCATGGGTTCGGCGGTCGGCGAGAAGATCACGCGGATCATCGAACATGCCGGCCAATACGGCCTGCCGCTGATCATCTTCTCGACGTCGGGCGGCGCACGGATGCAGGAGAGCATCTACAGTCTCATGCAGATGGCGAAGACCAGCGCGGCGCTCGGACATTTCGCGGACAAAGGCGGACTCTACCTCTCGGTCATCACCGATCCGACGATGGGCGGGGTGTCGGCCAGCTTCGCTATGCTCGGAGATCTGATCATTGCCGAACCGGGCGCTACCTTCGGCTTCGCCGGACGCCTCGTCATCGAACAGACCATTCGTCAGAAACTGCCGGACGATTTCCAGACGGCGGACTTCAACTTGCAGCACGGACAGCTCGATCTGGTCGTGCACCGCAAAGAAATGAAAACCATGCTGGGCAAGTTGATCGACATGCACAGTAAAAAGGAGGAGCTCTAGACGGATGGCGGGAGAATTGGCGTTTGAGCAGCCCCTTGTAGAGCTGCGTAAAAAGATCGACGAGCTTAAGCAGTTCGGTCAAGAAAAAGGAATCGACTTCACAGATGAAATCTCCCGGCTGGAAGAGCGCTACGCGCAGCTTCAGTCGGAAATTTACAATAACGTATCGCCCGCGCAGAAAATGCATTTGGCGCGTCATCATCAGCGTCCGACGACGCTCGATCTGATCCCGCATATTTTCGCGGACTTCGTCGAGCTGCACGGCGACCGGATGTTCGGCGACGACCTCGCGATCGTGGGCGGACTGGCCCGCTTGAACGGCAAACCGGTTACGGTGATCGGGCATCAGCGCGGCAAAGACACCAAAGACAATATCGCGCGTTTCTTCGGCAGCCCTCACCCTGAAGGCTACCGCAAAGCGCAGCGTCTGATGAAACAGGCCGAGAAGTTCGGCCGTCCGATCATCACGTTTATCGATACCAAAGGCGCGTATCCCGGAAACACGGCGGAAGAACGCGGCCAATCCGAAGCGATCGCGCGCAGCATGCTGGAAATGGCGATGCTCAAAGTGCCGGTCATCTGCATCGTGATCGGCGAAGGCGGAAGCGGCGGCGCGATCGCCGTCGGTCTCGGAAACCGCGTATTGATGCTGGAAAACGCGATCTATTCGGTCATCTCGCCGAACGGCGCGGCTTCGATCTTGTGGAAAGACGCGTCCAAAGCCGATCAGGCGGCGGAAGCGATGAAGATCACGGCGGCCGACCTGTTCGAGTTCGGCGTCATCGAAGAAGTGATCGCGGAACCGCAGGGAGGCGCGCATCGCGATTACGAAGCGACCGCGATCGCGATCAAGGACGCGCTCGAACGTCATCTGGGCGAGCTCGCTGTCTTTGACGCGCAGACGTTGATTGCCGACCGCTACGAGAAATTCCGCAAGATCGGACAATATGCTTCGGATGCGGGTTTACCGAATTCCTGAGCAGTTTTTACCTTAAAAACCTATACAAAGCCGTGATTTTAGTGTAGATTTAATTGTTGGTGAGGATTCGAACATCTTCCGATCAACCGACTTTCTACGCAGATCACCAAGAGGTCGGTGCACCGCGAACCGGCCTCTTTTTTGTCGCCCGGAAGCGGAAGGAAGAGTTTCGCTTTCTCGATTGCATGCACTGGCAAGTAGACAGAGAGACTCGGCAAGAGTCCCAAACAGAGATCGACAGAGATCAAAAAACGGAGGAACCCAAATGCGCAAAACAAAAATCGTATGTACGATCGGTCCGGCAAGCGAATCGCTGGAGAACACGAAAAAGTTGATCATGGCGGGCATGAACGTCGCTCGCATGAACTTCTCCCACGGTGACTTCGAAGAGCACGGCAACCGCATTAAAAATATCCGTCAAGCCAGCCAAGAGCTGGGCAAGAGCGTCGCTCTGCTGCTGGATACCAAAGGTCCGGAAATCCGCACGGGCAAAATCGCGGTCGAGCCTCTGGATCTGGTAGAAGGCGAAACGATCACGTTGACGACCGAAGAAATCGCCGGCGACAAAAACCGCCTGTCCGTTTCTTACGTCGACCTGCCGAAAGACGTATCCGTAGGCTCCACGATCCTGATCGACGACGGTCTGATCGGCCTCACGGTTACCAAAGTCGAAGGTACGGAAATCGAGTGCCATATCGTCAACGGCGGACAGATCAAAAGCCGTAAAGGCGTAAACGTGCCGGGCGTCAGCATCTCGCTTCCGGGCATTACGGAGAAGGATACGAACGATATCGTTTTCGGTATCGAACAAGGCGTCGACTTCATCGCCGCTTCCTTCGTTCGCAAAGCCAGCGACGTACTGGAAATCCGCGAACTGCTCAAAAAGCATAACGCCGAACATATCCAAATCATCTCCAAAATCGAAAACCAAGAAGGCGTGGACAACCTCGACGAAATCCTCGAAGTTTCCGACGGCCTGATGGTTGCCCGCGGCGACCTCGGCGTAGAAATCCCGGCCGAAGAAGTGCCGATCGTGCAAAAGCAAATGATCGAAAAATGTAACCGTGCCGGCAAACCGGTCATCACGGCTACGCAAATGCTCGATTCGATGCAGCGCAACCCGCGTCCGACCCGCGCCGAAGCGAGCGACGTGGCGAACGCCATCCTCGACGGCACGGACGCGATCATGCTGTCCGGCGAAACGGCTGCCGGCAAATATCCGGTAGAATCCGTACAGACGATGTCCCGCATCGCCGAAAAAGCGGAATCCGCGATCGCGAACCGCGAGATTCTGAAGAAACAAAGCGAAGCGCAGCAAACTTCCGTCACGGAGTCGATCAGCCAATCGGTCGCTCACGCGGCTTGGAACTTGGATGCCAAAGCGATCGTGACTTCGACTCAATCGGGTACGACGGCTCGCATGATCTCCAAATACCGTCCGGTGGCTCCGATCATCGCGGTAACGACGCAGGAGCAAACGCTTCGTCGTCTGGCTCTGGCATGGGGCGTCATCCCGGTCAAAGGCGAAGTCGCCGAAACGACGGACGAACTGTTCGAAAGCGCGCTGGAAGGCGCGAAGAATTCGGGTCTGGTCGAAAAAGGCGATCTGGTCGTGATCACGGCCGGCGTGCCGCTGGGACGCTCGGGTTCGACGAACCTGATCAAAGTCGACCACATCCATTAAGAATATCCGCGATCCGCAGAGCGGTTTTCGGATTTCGAAAGCAGCTTTTCGCAAACTTATGCGCGATAAGAAAAACCGCCGGCTTCCGGCGGTTTTTTGCGTTGCCCGAAGCCCGGCGCCGATCAGGCAGCCGAGCGGGCAAAGTTGGCAATCCTTCTGACTTTTCGTATACAATAGACAGACAGGCTTAACAAGGAGTGGGAAGGCATGGGCAGTTCCGAAACGAAAAAATCCGAAAAACAAAGCAGATGGTTCCGCACGGGATTGAAAGTGCGTTATCAAGAAACCGACAAGATGGCGGTCGTCTACCATGCCAATTATCTGAATTGGTTCGAAATCGCGCGCACCGAGATGATCCGGGCGATCGGATTATCTTACCGGGAGATCGAAGAGCAGGGCGTCTATCTGCCCGTGCTGGAAGCGCGCGCGAGATACGTCAGTCCGGCCCGTTATGACGATCGGATCTGGATCTACGCCCGGATCGGCGCGTTCTCGCCGCTGCGTCTGGAATACGAATACGAAGTGCGCCGCTGCGAAGAAGACGGCGAATGGAACGTCGATCCCGCTTATTTCGGCGAAGGCGAAGACCGTCCGGGAACCCTGCTGAACGCCGGAGGAACCGAACATATCTGGCTCAGCGCCGATTGGAAGCCGATTCGGCTGCACAAAGCCGCGCCGGAGCTGTACGCGCGCATCGGAGAATGGATCGCCGAAGAAAGCTCGGCGCGAGAGGAGAAACCGCATGAAAAATAAAATATCCGTTTTGTTTATACTGGGCGTCATCGTGGAAGCCGCGTTATTCGCTTGGCTGATCCAATATTTCGGTTTCTTCAAAACGATCGTGCTCGCGCTGGCAACGACCGTGATCGGCATCGCGATGGTGCAGTTCGAAGGGCGCAAAGCCATGAACGATCTCAAACAGCTTGCCGAAAGCGGCCAACCGCCCGGCCGTAAACTGGTCGACGGCGTGTGCATCATGGCCGGCGGCGCTCTTCTGGTCGCTCCGGGGTTTATCACCGACCTGATCGGCATCACGTTAGTCTTCCCTTTGACCCGTCCTCTCTACCACCGCGCCGCGATGCGTTGGATCGAGAAACGGATGAAGAACGGAAATATCACCTTCTACCGGCGCTGAGCCGGTTTTTTTATTGGCTGAGCTTTTCGCGTTTGCGAGCTGAACCTTTGGCAGCTTGTATGATTTGTCTTTCCTATCTTTCCCATCCCTCCCCGTTTGCGGAGGGGCGGATGGACGAGCGCAGCGAAGGGCTAATGAACGGTGAGAGTCGATTAGCGTAGGGAGAAATTCAGTGGAGGAACGATAGTGTTCGCCTTTGAAATCGGGAAGACTCATCTAAAAGTCTAATCATTCTTCCCGATTTCAACACGCAACCTAAAGCCTTTCGAAGAAAGGCACTTCGGAAGCATAAGCTACGAATTTCTCCCGGAGCGCGCAAGGCTCCATAAGGAATTCGACCTTTGCTCCAGCGCATCCCATCCGCTTCCCGCAAACCTATTTTGTCATTTTACGCAACTTGCAAACGCTTGCTCACTCCTGTAACATATATCATTGTAAGGGGTTGCAAGAACTGCTTATCGGGCCGATAAAACAATTTGATTCCCGACAGACGAGCAGAATTGTTCAAAAAATGGACAAAATCCAGTATGATGAAAAAGAAAGAATCTTACATGTCTTGTTGTTTTTTAAAGCAAGATACCGCCGGAAAGGCTCAAACCGTTTTCCAAGTCTTAAAAACGGTTACAAATATCTGGAGCCTTTCGCCGTTTGCGGCATGCTTTCAAATTCGATTCGTCTTTTTATCGGCGGACGACGGGATTGAAAGCATGCCCGACCGAATGTACCGCACGCATTTATTCCGTTCCATACGCAAAGGAGAGATGTACGATGACAGCGACTAAAGGTCTGGAAGGCATTGTGGCCGCAACTTCTTCGATCAGTTCGATCGTGGACGGTGTGCTTACATACCGAGGGTATAACATCGATGATCTAGCCGCGAACGCGTCCTTCGACGAAGTGGCGTATTTGCTTTGGCACGGCGCGCTGCCGAACGAAGAGCAGTTGTCCAAGCTGAGAAGCAATCTGCAAGCCTACGCGCCCGTTCCGGCGGAGCTGCTGGAGCAGATGAAGCATTATCCGAAAGACATGAACATGATGGCGGCGCTCCGTACGGCCGTATCCGGCCTCGCTTTGTACGACAAAGAAGCCGACGATATGAGCCGCGAAGCCAACGTGACCAAGGCGGAACGCCTGCAAGCGCAGCTGCCTACGCTGGTCGCGGCTTTGTCGCGCATCGCCGACGGCAAAGAGCCGATCGCTCCTAAGGACGGACTCGGGCTGACCGAGAATTTCCTGTACATGATGAGCGGAGAAGTACCGGCGGATACGGCGGTCGAAGCGCTCGACAAAGCGCTCGTGCTGCACGCCGACCACGAATTGAACGCTTCGACGTTCGCTTCCCGGGTAACGGTAGCGACGCTGTCGGACATTTATTCGGGCGTGACGTCCGCGATCGGCGCGCTTAAAGGTCCGCTGCACGGCGGCGCCAACGAAGCCGTCATGCGCATGCTGGAAGAGATCGGTTCGCCGGATAACGTGGAAACGTATATCAACGACAAACTGAGCAACAAAGTCAAGATCATGGGCTTCGGCCACCGGGTCTACAAGAACGGCGATCCGCGCGCGAAGCACCTGATGGAGATGTCGCGCCGTCTCGGCGAGATGAACGGCGATTCGTCGCTGTACGAGATGTCCGTCAAGATCGAAGATCTGGTCACGTCGCAAAAAGGCTTGAAGCCGAACGTCGACTTCTATTCCGCGTCCGTGTACACGATGCTGGGCATTCCCCGCAAACTGTTCACGCCGATCTTCGCGATCAGCCGGGTATCGGGGTGGACCGCGCATATTCTGGAGCAATACGAAGATAACCGCTTGATCCGTCCTCGCGCCGAATACGTGGGCGAACTGGATCTGACGTACGTACCGCTCAAGCAGCGCTAATTCGCGAGCCGTCCGAGCGCTTTCGCAAGGGCCGGACGGCTTTTCACGGCGTTTTGTCACGATTTGTTCAAAAGTCGTCCGTCATGCGCTACAATAAGAAAGACTGCGGGAACGCGAAGCTGATCTTCGCCTCTGCCCGACTATTCACCCACACTCGAAGGAGGAATTCCGTTCATGTCTAAGTTGGAAAAATTCGCCGCACCGACCGAGGGAGAAAAAATTCAAATCGAGGAAGGCGGAGCGCTGTCCGTTCCGAATAACCCGATCATTCCGTTTATCGAAGGCGACGGCACAGGCCGCGACATCTGGAAAGCTTCCAAACGCGTACTCGACGCGGCCGTAGAAAAAGCTTACGGCGGCGACAAAAAAATCGCTTGGTACGAAGTGTTTGCCGGTGAAAAAGCATTCAATACATACGGAGAATGGCTGCCGGCCGATACGCTGACGGCAATCCGTGAATATATCGTAGCGATCAAGGGACCGCTGACGACGCCGATCGGCGGCGGCATCCGCTCCCTGAACGTGGCGCTGCGTCAAGAACTGGACCTGTACGTGTGCCTGCGTCCGGTACGCTATTTCGACGGCGTGCCTTCGCCGGTTAAGCGTCCGGAACTGGTCGACATGGTCATCTTCCGCGAGAACACGGAAGATATCTATGCCGGCATCGAATATCAGGAAGGCACGGAAGAAGTCAAGAAAGTGCTGGAATTCCTGAAAAACGAAATGGGCGTCAACAAGATTCGTTTCCCGGAAACGTCGGGGATCGGCATCAAGCCCGTATCGGAAGAAGGCTCCAAGCGTCTGGTTCGCGCCGCGGTTCAATACGCGATCGACCACGGCCGCAAGAGCGTAACGCTGGTACACAAAGGCAACATCATGAAGTTCACGGAAGGCGCCTTCAAGAACTGGGGCTACGAAGTGGCCGAAGCGGAATTCGGCGATAAGGTCTTCACTTGGGCGCAATACGACCAAATCAAAGAACAAGACGGCACGGACGCGGCGAACGCGGCTCAGAAAGCGGCCGAAGACGCAGGCAAAATCATCGTCAAAGATGCGATTGCCGACATCGCGCTGCAGCAAGTTCTGACTCGTCCGACAGACTTCGACGTCATCGCGACGCTGAACCTGAACGGCGACTACCTGTCCGACGCACTGGCTGCGCAAGTCGGCGGCATCGGTATCGCGCCGGGCGCCAACATCAACTACGTGACGGGCCACGCGATCTTCGAAGCGACGCACGGCACGGCTCCGAAATACGCGGACAAAGACGTGGTGAACCCGGGTTCGGTTATCCTGTCCGGCGTTATGCTGCTCGAACACCTGGGCTGGCAGGAAGCGGCTGCGCTCATCTACAAAGGACTGGAAACGTCGATCAACAACAAGACGGTCACTTACGACTTCGCCCGCTTGATGGAAGGCGCGAAAGAAGTGAAGTGCTCGGAGTTCGCCGACGAAGTCATCCGCAACATGTAATTTCGTCAGTTCACGCGGACGGAAGCGGGCCGGCAACGGCTCGTCTTTCCGTCCGTTCTTTTTTACGTCAGAATCTTCGCCACTACGATTACGGGGAGGCAACAGAATATGACCGTTACGCGCAAAAAGATCACGATTGTCGGCGCGGGATTCACCGGCGCGACCGCCGCGCTGATGATCGCGCAGAAGGAACTGGGAGACGTCGTGCTGCTCGATATTCCGCAGCTCGAGAACCCGACCAAAGGCAAAGCGCTCGATCTGCTGGAAGCGTCGCCGGTACAAGGCTTCGACGCGCGCATCGTCGGCACGTCCGACTATGCCGACGCGAAGGATTCCGATCTGGTCATCCTGACGGCGGGCATCGCCCGCAAGCCGGGAATGAGCCGCGACGATCTGGTCAATACCAACGCCGGCATCGTCCGTTCGGTCTGCGAACAGATCAAGGTCGTGGCTCCGGACAGTACCGTGCTGGTACTGAGCAATCCGGTGGACGCGATGACGTACGCGGCGTACCGGACGCTCGGATTTCCGAAGAATCGGGTAATCGGGCAATCCGGCGTATTGGACACGGCGCGCTACTGCACGTTTATCGCCGAAGAATTGAACGTGTCGGTCGAAGACGTGCGCGGCTTCGTGCTCGGCGGGCACGGCGACGACATGGTTCCGCTCGTTCGCTACTCGAGCGTGGGAGGCATTCCGATCGAGACGCTGATTCCGGCAGAACGGATCGCGGAGATCGTCCAGCGCACGCGCGTGGGCGGCGGCGAGATCGTCAACCTGCTCGGCAACGGCAGCGCGTACTACGCGCCGGCCGCTTCGTTGACCCAGATGGCCGAAGCGATCTTGAAAGACAAGAAACGCGTGCTGCCGGCGATCGCTCTGCTGGAAGGCGAATACGGCTATCACGATCTCTTCCTCGGCGTGCCGACCGTGCTCGGCGGCGGAGGCATCGAGCAAGTCTTCGAACTCGATTTGGCTCCCGAAGAGAAAGCCGCGCTCGACAAGTCCGCCGAATCGGTGCGCGGCGTCATTTCGGTAGTCGCGGCAGGACTCGGCTGAACCGACGGAAGTCGCGCGAATCGGTCGCAGATGCTTTTTGAACGCCCGGTCCGACGAAGATTGTCGGAAGCCGGGCGTTTTGCGTGCGCGGGCTCGCTGACAATTCGGGCCGAATCGGGTAAAATAGCGCAAGAAGAAGGAGGAGGAGAATAATGGAACGGTTTATTTTGTTTCTGCACGTGCTGGGCGCTGTCGCCATGGGCTTCTATCTGCTGGCGCCGCTGATCGTCGCCAAACTGGGCAAGATGGAAGGCGAAGCGAAGCAGGGCGTGCTGTCGATCATGCGCTCGCTCAATACATACGCGCAGTACGGTCTGGTGCTGGAACTGCTCACAGGCTTGTATTTGTTTTTGCAAGACGACTACTCGGTGCTCTGGATCGCGCTGACTTTCGTGCTGTTCGTGCTGATCGGCGCGTTCGGCGGCATGATGGGCGGACCGCTGCGCCGCGCGCTCGACGGCATTCGCGAACGCCGCGATATCTCGGCCGAGCTTCGCAAACTGCAAGTGTTCGGTCTGATGGTCTGCGTCTCGTTCGTGGCGATCTTGTTCGTGATGATGTTCCATCGTTTGTTCGCTTAAACGCGAATCGGCAATCATGCTGCGGCCTTTTTCTTTTCGCCGAAGACTCTTGCGAGTCTACGGCGGCGGAAGGGGTCGTTTGTCATTTTCGGCATGTTTTTGGAAATCGGGCGTTTGGCCGGGCGGCGGGGGTGGTAAGTATGGAGCGGAAGCTCAAGACAACTACAGATCGACGCGAAGGGAGTTTTCGACCATGCCAGCCAACGAACAGCAAGCCAACGCAAACCGACCGGAAAGCCCGCCTGCCCAACAGCTCGAAGGACACGGAACCGAGTCGGAGATGACGCCGAGACCCGAGTACATTTCCCCGACCTACAAAGCCGCCGGCAAGCTTGCGGGAATGACCGCGCTGATTACCGGAGGCGACAGCGGGATCGGCCGCGCCGTCGCCGTCCACTACGCCAAAGAAGGCGCGGACGTGGCGATCGTCTATCTCAGCGAACATGCCGATGCCGAAGAGACCAAAAACCTCGTCGAAGCCGAAGGACGCCAATGCCTGCTGCTGGCGGGAGACGTCGGCGAAGAATCGTTCGCGCAGGAATCGATCAAGCGCGTCGTCGACAAATTCGGCAAACTCGATATTTTGGTCAACAACGCCGCCGAACAGCATCCTCAGGAATCGCTGACCGATATCACGGCCGAGCAGCTCGAGCGCACGTTCCGCACGAATATTTTCGGCATGTTCTTCATGTCCAAAGCGGCGCTGCCGCATCTCAAAGAAGGTTCGTCGATCATCAATACGACTTCGATCACCGCGTATCGCGGCAGTCCGCAGCTGCTGGATTATTCGTCCACCAAAGGCGCGATCACGAGTTTCACCCGTTCGTTGTCGATGAGCTTGGCGGAGCAGAAGATCCGTGTTAACGGCGTAGCGCCGGGACCGATCTGGACGCCGCTCATTCCGTCGACGTTCCCGAAAGAGAAAGTCGAATCGTTCGGCGAATCGCAGCCGCTCGGCCGGATGGGCCAACCTTCCGAACTGGGTCCCGCTTACGTCTATCTGGCTTCGCCGGATGCTTCGTACGTCAGCGGACAGATCATTCATATCAACGGCGGAGAAGTCGTGAACGGATAAGATTCGCGTTTGCGCCGGACTGCCGAGCTTTTTGAGAAGACCGAAACATGAAAAAACCGTTCCGCCAAGCGCTGCTTCGCGCTTGCTGCGGAACGGTTTTTTTCGGACGGAGCGTCGATCGTCGCGCTCGAACCGGCGAAGCGGCGCGCAATCTCAACGCACTTCGGGCCGTTTGGCTTCTTCGCCGACCTGCGCCGACAGTTCGTCGAGCGTCATCTCGAACGCGGGCGCGAGATGCTTGAGGAAATATTCGACTTCCGGCATGGCCGATTCGGCCAGCTTTTCTTCGGTCTGCTGTTTGGCGACGGCGAATTCGCGGTTGCCCGCGGCGACTTCCCAAGCGCATTTGAGGTAAGCGTCGATCCGGTCGGCCGCTTTGACGTAGGCATGCAGTTCGCGGTCTTCCGCGCTCGGTTCGGTCGTACCGATCAGCGAAGCGTAGACGGGCCGAAGAGGTTCCGGGGCCATATCGTTCAAGCGCTGCGCGCCCATCTGCTCGATGAGCCGGAAGTTGGACAGCAGCGCTTCGTTATGATGCTTCACGGGCGTCGGAATATCGCCGGTGAACACTTCGGGCGCATCGTGGAACAAAGCCAGCGTGGCGGCCCGTTCGGCGTTCAGCGATTTGCCGTGCAGTTCGTTGCCGATCGTGCAGAGCAGATGGGCCAGCAGCGCGACGTGGTACGAATGTTCGGCGACGTTTTCGGTCATCGTGCTTCGCATCAAGCTCCAGCGCTTGATATGTTTGAGACGGTATAGATAAGCGGAGAACGGATAAGTGGTCAATGAGGGCACCCTTTCTTTGCAGCGTTCAAGACTTTCGGTCGTTGGACTTTATGGTAAGATAGAAGACACGTTATTCATTATAGCAGGATCGAAAGGAAGGGACGCAAGTGAAAAACGCAGGAATCCGGCGACAGCGGGACGTCCGATGAGAGAGAAGGCTCTGGCGTTCAGCGGATGGGTGGATCGCGGCATGTTCTGGATCACGCCTTCGATGCTCGTGCTCGGCCTCGTGTTTTCCGAGCTGTTTATTCGCTGGGTTCCCGCCATTCCGTATCTGTTCGCTTATATCACCTTCGTCATGGGCGTCGGCTGCGGGAGAGAGCATCTGAAGCAGGTGTTCGCGAGACCGTTTCCGATCGTACTGACGCTGATTCTCAGCCATCTGGTCGCGCCGCTGGCCGCGTTCGCGCTCGGCAGCGCGCTGTTCGGCGCTTCTTCGCCTTATACGGTGGGGCTGGTGCTGTTCACGGTCATTCCGCTCGGCGTATCTTCCGTGCTGTGGATCGAGCTGTCCGGAGGCAGTCTGGCGTTGGGACTCGCGATGGTGCTGCTGGACTCCGCGCTCAGTCCGATCATCGTGCCGGGATTGATCGAAGCTTTTTTCGGCGCGCAGCTTTCGTTCGACACGCTGCATCTGATGCGCGATCTGCTGCTGATGGTCGTCGTGCCTACCGCGCTCGGAGTCGTCGTCTACGAACGGTCCGGCGGGCGTTTCAAGCAGCGGGCCGGACCGATTCTGCTGCCGATCTCCAAGATCTTTTTCATGTTAGTCATCCTGCTGAACGCGGCCGGCATCGCGCCTTACGCGTACGAGCTGCGCGGAGACCTGCTCTCCGTCATTCCGGCCGTGCTGATTCTGGTCGCGCTCGGTTATCTGCTCGGGTATTATATGCCGCTGCTGCTCGGACAGAAAAGGCCGGAAACGTTGGTTACCGTGTCGTTCGCGGCCGGGATGCGCAACAATTCGCTCGGTCTGGTACTGGCGCTCGGTTATTTTTCCCCGCAGGCCGCCGTTCCGGTCGTGCTCGCCATTCTGGTGCAGCAGCCGCTGGCGACGCTGCATCAGTTCGTTTTACGTAAATTCAAACCGTATCCGTTGAAGGAGAGCCTGCATTCATGAGACCTTTTCGTTCCCGCTTGACTTTGATCATGCTGCTGCTCGTCGGCATCTCCGTGCTCGCAGCCGGTCTGACCATGGCCAAAGTCTTCCGCGATTCGCATATCCACTCTCTGGAAGAGTATATGGCGAGAGAAATCAATCTGCTCGAAGATCTGCTGGAACTTCCGGCCGCTCCGGCGGAAAAGCAGGAGGTGCCGGCAGTCTTCGAAAACGAAGCGAAACGCCTTGCCTCGCTTACCGATTCGCGCGTGACTTTCGTGGCGAAAGACGGCCGGGTATTGGGCGATTCGCTCAGCAAGCCGGGGCTGATGGACAATCACCTGAATCGCGAAGAGATACGCAATTCCCGTCCCGGCGTGCCGGGTCATGCGGTCCGCTACAGCGAGACGTTGGGACGCGACATGCTGTACGTCGCCGCGCCGATCAACTCGGCCGGAGGCTTCGAGGGATACGTGCGTTTGTCGATGAGTCTGGCGATCGTCGAAGAAGGCCTTCAGCGCGGCTGGATCATCATGGGTACCGCCCTCGCGGTGCTGTTCTTGATCGCGGCGTTGGTTAGCTACCGCATCGCCAAAGGGCTGACGCGTCCGATCGAACATATCATGGAAACGGCGAACCGGATCTCCAAACTCGATTACGATGCGCGGGTCGGCTCGACGGGTCGGGACGAGATCGGCCAGCTCGGCGCTTCGATCGACAATATGGCCGACAGCCTTCAGACGCAGATGCATACGATTCGCGACAACGAGAGCCTGCTTCAGAACGTGCTGGACAATATGACCGGCGGGATCATCATGATCGACGAAGAGGAGAAGATCGGACTCGTCAACCGTCAGGCCGAGCGGATGCTGGGGATTCGGGCGGACCGGATCGTCGGCCGTTCTTATACCGAGCTGAAGCGCTTCTACGATCTGACGAGCTTTATCCGCGAAGGCCTTCAGCACAAAGCCCGCACGCACGACGAACTGTCGTTGTTCGTGCCCGAAGAGAAGCTGATCGCGCTCGACGGAGTGCCGATGACCGTGCAGGACGATTCGTACCACGGCATGCTGTTCTTGTTTCAAGACGTGTCGGATATTCGCCGTCTGGAGCGGATGCGCAGCGAGTTCGTCGCCAACGTCTCGCACGAACTCAAAACGCCGGTCGCGGCGGTTCAAGGATTCGCCGAGACGCTGCTCGCCGGCGGGGTCCAAGACGAAGAAACGGCGCGTTCGTTCCTCAAGATCATCTACGACGAAGGAGACCGGCTGAACCGGCTGATCGGCGATATTCTCGATTTGTCGAAGATCGAATCGCGCCGGATTCAGCTCGATTACGCGCCGGTGCATATGCGGACGCTGTTCGAATCGGTATGCAAAGTGCTCGAAGGAGCGGCGGAGCAGAAGCGGATCGAGATCCGGTTGAACGTGCCGGAAGAACTGTTCATCGAAGCGGACGAAGACCGGCTGCGGCAGATCTTTATCAATCTGGTCGGCAACGGGGTGAGCTACACGCCGGAAGGCGGACGGATCGTGATCAAGGCGGAAGAATTCATGGACGAGGAATACGAAAGCGAGCGTATTCGGTTCAGCGTCTCGGACAACGGCATCGGAATTCCGAAGAAAGACCTGCCGCGAATCTTCGAAAGGTTCTATCGGGTCGACAAAGCGCGTTCGCGCAGCTCGGGCGGCACGGGACTCGGTCTGTCGATCGTCAAACATCTGGTGGAACTGCATCGCGGCACGATCGCCGTCGAAAGCGAAGTGGGCTCCGGCAGCACGTTTATCGTGGAGCTGCCCGTCTTGCAGGAAAATCCGTAAATTTTTACACAGCGTTAACAATGTCGTGATATGCTGATGGAGGTCGAAAAAAGGGGTGCCCGCAAGCCGAACGTTGAAGTCCGAAATCCGCAAAAAGACGACGGAAACGGAGAGTTCGGCGGCGGCGCCGATGTTCGAGGCAAACGAAATGGGGGATCGAGCCAATGGCTAGGAAACTGCTCGTTATCGAAGACGAGCCGACGCTGTCCCGGTTGATTTCTTACAATCTGTCCCAGGACGGTTACGAAGTCGTACTCGAGGAGCACGGCACAAGCGGATACGAACGGGCGCGCAGAGAAGCGTTCGACCTGATCCTGCTTGATCTGATGCTGCCCGGCATGAGCGGGATCGAGATTCTGGAGAAGCTGCGCGCTTCCGGCGTGAAGACGCCGATCGTGATCTTGACCGCGAAGAACGCGGAAGAAGACATCGTGCTCGGGCTGAAGCTCGGCGCGGACGATTATATCACCAAGCCTTTCGGCGTATCCGAAATGCTGGCTCGCGTGGGGGCGGTCATCCGCCGCACCTCGGGCGAAGAATCGGAATACGCGGTTCCGGCCGTTTCCGAATCGAAGATCAGTTTGGGCGCGCTTACCATTTATCCGGATAAATACGAAGTGACGCTCGGGCAGCAGGCGATCAATCTGCGGCCCAAAGAGTTCGAAGTGCTGCTGTATCTGGCGCGCAAGCCGGGCGTGGTCATGACCCGCGACGATCTCATGAACGCCGTATGGGGGTTCGATTATATCGGCGGCCAGCGTACGGTCGACGTTCACGTCAGTTCGCTTCGCAAAAAGCTGGAGCTTGATCCGGGTTCGGTGCATATCGACTCGATTCGGGGCGTCGGCTACAAATTGGTGGTCGCGCAAGCCAAGGCGGATTCCAGGTCCTCTTTCTAAAAAGAGGCCGGAGTCCTTTTTTTGTGTCTTTTTACCTAGTGTTAACAGAGCGTTGACCTATGACGAACGGATGCGCGGTATACTTGAAAAAAATAGGACGGGGGATAATCATTCATGTCGGGAACGGCCGTGCTGGAAAAAGAAGAGTTGGGTCTAAAGTCGGTGTCGAACGCAAAGGCGGCAAGCCGATCGAACGAAGCGGAAGAACGGGCAGGGGCGCCCGTGGGAAGTTTCGAATATCGCGAAGAAGGAAATATCGACTTTTGGCTGCCGATAGAGGAACCGATGCAGCGGCCGCAAACCGACGAACCGGCGGGAATCGAAGGCGATTTCGGCGCGGCCGTCCCGAAAAACGGGAGTCCGGCATTGGCGGATTACGGCCGGCAGGCTCCGGCGATCGGGCCGGAGCTGAGCTGTTTCGAAGCGCTCCAAGTGTTCAAACGAGAGCCGGAGGCGCCTTGCATCGTGGTCTGTTCGGCCGAAGAACGCCCTCTTCTGCTGCTGATGCGCGACGCGTTCCACCGCAAGCTGACCGGCCGCTTCGCGCCGGAACTGTTCTACGACCGGACGGTCGTAGAAGTCTTCGGCATGCCGCCTCTGACGGCGGAGACCGGGATGTGCCCGGCCGAACTGATCGACGTCGCGCTGGGCCGCGAAGACGATTCGTTCGCCGACTGCGTGGTGCTTACGGAGGGAGGCTTCTACGCGGGCGTGCTGACGGTGCGCGACCTGATCCGTTTGTCGCGCGATCTTCAGGCGCGCTCCGCGCTCGAGCGGCAGGAACAGATCTCCGGCAGCCGCAGCATATTGAGCCGGGTCTCCGGCTCGCTGTCGGAGATCCATGACGCCGCCGGCGGCGTCGTCCGGGAAGCGGAGCGCATGAACCGCCGGACCGCTGACGGACGCAAGGCGCTTGCCGAAGCGGACGGAGCCTTCGACGAAGCGGCTTCGGCCATCGCCGGTCAGCGCGGCTCGATCGGCGACATGCTGAGCTGCGCGCAGGAGATCGCGCAGGCGACCGGTTCGATTCGCGGCATCGCGGGAACGAGTTCGCTGCTGGCGCTCAACGCCTCGATCGAGGCGGCGCGAGCGGGCGAAGCCGGGCGCGGATTCGCGGTGGTAGCCGGCGAGGTTCGCGCGTTGGCCGAGTCGACCCGCAAGCTGTCGGACGAGATCGGCAGCCTGCTGGAACGCATGAACGTGCTCAGCCGCGGGGCGGCAAGCGGCATGGAAGCGGCCGAAGCGCGGATTCGCGAAGCGGCAGGCCGAATGGGCGCGGCCGACGAAGAGTTCCGCGAAGTGTCGGGTTCGGCCCGAAGTTCGGAAGAAGGCGGGCGGTTTACGTACGGATTGACCGAGACCGCGCTGCGCGAGATCGAAGCCGTGCGCGAAGCGCTGGAACGTTCGTTGAGCGACAGGTAAACGGAACGCGCGGAGCACGGATTCGGCAAATTTTACGCTGCGTTAACAATTCTTCTTAATGGCTTTAACAATAGGCCGATACACTGGCTTGAGGAGAACCGCGAAGGAGACTCAGAAGAATGGAACCGATTATCCGCACCGAAAACTTGGATCTGTATTACGAGCAGTTTCACGCGCTGAAAAGCGTCAATCTCGATATCCCGGAAAAAGCCGCGACCGCCTTCATCGGCCCGTCGGGCTGCGGCAAGTCCACGCTGCTTCGGACGCTCAACCGAATGAACGATCAGATCGCCGGCACGCGCATCGAAGGGCTCGTCTCGCTCGGCGGCAGCGACATTTACGATAAGAACATGGAAGTCGAAGCGCTGCGCAAACGCGTCGGCATGGTCTTCCAGCAGCCCAACCCTTTTCCCAAATCGATCTACGAGAACGTCGCGTACGGCCCTCGCCTTCAAGGCATCAAGAAGAAGGAAGAACTGGACCGCATCGTCGAAGAAAGCTTGAAACAAGCCGCGCTGTGGGACGAAGTCAAAGACTTCTTGAAACGTTCCGCGATGGGATTGTCCGGCGGTCAGCAGCAGCGTCTGTGCATCGCCCGCGCGCTGGCGGTCAAACCCGACGTATTGTTGATGGACGAATCGACTTCGGCGCTCGATCCGATCTCGACGGCCAAGATCGAAGACCTGATCCGCGAGATCAAACATCAATATACGATCGTGATGGTCACGCACAACATGCATCAGGCGGCACGGATTTCCGATAAGACGGTCTTTTTCTTGAACGGCGAAGTCGTGGAAGCGGCGGAAACAAAAACTTTATTTTCCACGCCGGAAGATTCGCGCACCGAAGATTATATTTCCGGCCGATTCGGCTAAACTGAAAATAAAGGAGAGTCGTTTCAATGGTTCGCAGACATGATTTCGATACAGGATTAAATCAACTTCGGGAGCTGCTCATCAAGATGGGCAACCGGATGGACGAAGCGCTCAAAGCCGCGATCGAGTCGCTTAAAACCTCGGACTTGAGCAAAGCCGAAGAGGTCATTCGCAAAGACTCGGAACTGAACGCGCTGGAAGAAGAAATTCTGGAACTGGGCTCGCAGCTCATCATCACACAGCAGCCGGTCGCCAAAGACCTGCGCCGCATCATCGTGGCGTTCAAGATCTCCAGCGATCTGGAACGCATGGGCGATCTGGCGCGCGATATCGCGAGAGTGACGGTCCGCTTGGACGGTCAGGCTGCGGCGAAGCCGTTGGTCGATATTCCGCGCATGGCGGAAATCGCGTCCACGATGATCACGGAGTCGATTCGTTCGTATATGGACGAGAACACCGATCTGGCTTACAAAATGGCGAAAGACGACGACGAAGTCGACGAGCTGTACGGCGCGATGCTGCGCGAACTGTACGCGCTGCTGATCGAGAAGCCGGAGTCCGCTCCGCAGATGATGCTGCTTCAGATGGTCGGACGCTATATCGAGCGGATCGCCGATCATGCGACGAACATCGGAGAAAACGTCGTGTTCTTGGTAACCGGACGCCGTCCGGATCTGAACTCTTAACCGATTCGCCGCGCATAGGCGGCACAGCCCAACGCGTAAACGCGGCTTTGGCCGAACCGAATACCCGTCATGAACCGCCCGCTTGCTTTCCGTCATCCCCCGGAAAGAAGCGGGCTTTTGCTTTGCCGTTTGCGGACCTCGCCCGGATGGGTAATTCATAGAGCGGGCATTGCCCGAACTTGCAGGGAAGGACCGATCGCCCATGACGAATGCCGATCAACCGCTTATACATAAGAAGACGTCCGACGACGAGAACGAAACGGAGCGCGAGTGGATCTGGTATCATTTTGCCGACTACGCGGAAGCCAAAGAACATCCGGACTGCGCGCGGGACCCGGATACGCTGAAATGGCTGCAGGATTGCATGACGCGCACGCATAACCGTACGCTCGCGATCGCCCGCCAACATAACGGCGACAGCGTGCTGAACGGAACGCTTGCGCTCGATATGGCCCCCGACAAACGGGATAACAACCTGCTGCTGCATTATTACGTCAAGCAGGATGTACTGATTCTGATCGGTTCGACCGACGCGGCGCTGACGCGGACGGACGCCGCCGGGCTCAAGGAAGCGATGCTGGCGAGCGAATCGCCGATCGACGCGTTTCTGGTGCTGCTGAGCGAGATTTTGGAATTCTTTTTCGTGCAGTCCGATCAATTCGAGCAGAACCTTCATGCCCTCGAAGAAGAGATGCGTTCCCGCAACGATCGGCGCATCCTGCAGAAAACGATCGATCTGCGCAACGACCTGACGTATTGGAACGCGCAGATCATTCCGATCAAAGAAATCCGGTTCGCCGCCGAAGAAACGTTCCGCGAAGATACCGAACATTCGGATTGCAAACATATTTTGGATCTGCGCCTGCGCCGCATCGACATGCTGCAAAACGAATACGACGACGAGATCGATTCGCTGCTGCGCGTAGACGACAATATCACGAATTACCGCTCCAACGACATCATGAAAGCTTTGACCCTGTATACCGTGCTGCTGACGCCGACGACGGCGCTCGGCGCGATCTGGGGCATGAATTTCGAGCATATGCCGGAACTGTCGTGGCCGCTCGGATACGCGTTTTCGCTGGCGGTCATCGCGGCCGCCACAGGCGCGACGTACTGGTGGCTGAAGCAAAGAGGGCTGACGGCGGATATCCTCGATATGGACATCAAGCCCAAACGGCCGAGCAAACGAAGACGCCGAAACCGGGGAATCCCGAAAGGCCGCTGACGATCGGCGCAGCGGTCCGGCCGATCCCGAAACCGAACGTTCGAGCCGGACGCCGCCGCACGCGGAGTTCGGCTTTTTGCGCGTTTGATGGTATCATAGAGGAACGAAGATTACACCCAAGCGGAGGTTGTGCATGAACAAATTAATGATGATCGACGGCAACAATCTGACCTATCGGGCGTTCTACGGCATTACCGCCCCGTTACAGACGGCCGACGGACGGCCGACCAACGCGGTATACGGATTTATGCTGATGCTGCTTCGGCTGCTCCAAGACGAGAAGCCGACGCATATTCTGGTCACGTTCGACGCGGGCAAAAAAACGTTCCGGCACGACACGTACGGCGACTACAAAGCGGGACGCCAGAAGACGCCGCCCGAGCTGACGACGCAGTTTCCTCTATTGAAAGAACTGATCGAGGCGCTGGGCATCAAGCAGTACGAACTGGACAATTACGAAGCGGACGACATTATGGGAACGCTCGCCGCCAAAGCCGATGCGGAAAAATGCGAAACGGTCATCGTCAGCGGCGATCAGGACGTGCTTCAATTGGCGTCCGAACATGTGCGCATCAACCTGCTCAAAGGTAAAGGCGTCGGCGACGTCCTTCCGCACGGTCCCGAACAGATCATGGAACGTTTCGGCTTGACGCCGGAGCAGATCATCGACCTCAAAGGCTTGATGGGCGATTCGTCCGACAATATTCCGGGCGTGCCCGGCGTAGGCGAGAAGACGGCTTTGAAGCTGCTGCACGAATACGGCAGCGTGGAGAACCTGCTGGAACATACGGACGAACTGAAAGGCAAAATGAAAGAACGCATCGTGGAAAACGCGGACAGCGCGAGACTGAGCAAAAAGCTGGCGACGATCTTCCGCGAAGTCCCGCTGCCGCTGGAATGGTCGGAGCTGGCTTACGCGGGCGCGGATCGCGATACGGCCGTCCCGGTGCTCAAAAAGCTTCAATTCAATTCGTTGATCGAAAAGATTCCGTATGCCGGAGCGGCCGGCGAAGACGAAGATCCGTTCGCGCCGTTCGAGCCGCAGGCGGAAGAACGGCCGGCGCTCGACGTGCGGATCGCGGACGAAGAGAAGCTGGGCGAACTGGCCGAATTTTTGCCGCGGGTCAGCGTGCTTCAAGCGGAAACGCACGGCGATAATCCGCATCACGCGGAGATCGTCGGCCTGACGCTGCACGGCGAAGACCGTTATTATTACGTGCCGTTCGAAGTGCTTCGCTCGCCGAAAGCTTCGCCGATCTTGGATTGGCTCGAAGATCCGGCGTCGCCGAAAAACGGCTACGATCTGCACCGGACGGATCTGGCGCTCTATTGGAACGGCGTGAACTTCGCGGGCGCTTCGTTCGATCTTCAATTGGCGGCGTATCTGATCGATCCGACCGAGACGGCGACGACGATCGGCGGACTGGTCGAGAAGTACGAGCTGCCGAAGCTCGCGGAAGACGAAGAGGTGTACGGCAAAGGCGCGAAATTCGCGTGGCCGGATACCGAGACGTTGGCGAACCATTCGGCGCGCAAAGCCGAAGCGCTCGACGCGATTCTGCCGAAACAGCGCGAACTGCTGGAGAGTTTCGAGATGAACAAACTGTTCTTCGATCTGGAGATGCCGCTCTCGCGCATTCTGGCCGATATGGAGAAACAGGGAATCGCGGTCAATCCCGACGATCTGGAAGCGCTCGGCACCGAATTCGAAGCGGAGATCGAACGATTGAAGAGCGAGATCTACGAACATGCCGGCATGGAATTCAATATCAATTCGACGCGCCAGCTCGGCGAGATCCTGTTCGACAAGTTGGGACTGCCGGCCGGCAAGAAGACCAAGACCGGTTATTCGACCGACGCGAAAGTATTGGAAGAATTGGCGCCGCAGCATGCGATCGTGCGCACGATCTTGCAGTATCGCCAACTGGCGAAGCTCCAATCGACGTATATCGACGGCCTGCTCAAAGAAATCCGCCCGGAAACGGGCAAAGTGCATACGTATTACCGGCAGGCGCTGACCGCGACCGGACGGCTGAGCAGCCAATATCCGAATTTGCAGAACATTCCGATCCGGTTGGAAGAAGGGCGGAAGATCCGCAAAGCGTTCGTGCCGTCGGAACCAGGCTGGACGATCTTGGCCGCCGA
The DNA here is from genome assembly GCF_002205895.1 of Saccharibacillus sp. O23. GTDB lineage: Bacteria > Bacillota > Bacilli > Paenibacillales > Paenibacillaceae > Saccharibacillus. The sequence continues at coordinate 72,971 of NZ_NJDE01000012.1, read as the reverse complement.
CTATTCGCAGATCGAACTGCGCGTGCTCGCGCATATCTCGAACGACGAACGGCTCAAAGACGCGTTCCTGCACGATATGGACATTCATACCAAAACGGCGATGGACGTGTTCGGCGTAACGAAAGAACAGGTCGATTCGAACATGCGCCGCTCCGCCAAAGCCGTCAACTTCGGCATCGTGTACGGCATCAGCGATTATGGCCTGTCGCAGAACCTCGGCATCGGCCGGAAACAGGCCGCCGATTTCATCGAGCAGTATTTCGCCGTGTTCAAAGGCGTGCAGCAGTATATGCACGATATCGTCGAAGAAGCGAAGCGGGACGGCTACGTGAAAACGATGCTGGAACGCCGGCGTTATCTGCCGGATATCCATAACCGCAATTTCGCGCAGCGCTCGTTCGCGGAACGGACGGCGATGAACACGCCGATCCAAGGAACGGCGGCGGACATCATCAAGTTGGCGATGGTACAGGTGGATGCCGTGCTGACCGAGCGCAAGCTGAAGAGCCGCATGCTGCTTCAAGTGCATGACGAACTGGTCTTCGAAGTGCCGGAAGACGAGCTGGAATTGATGAAGAAGCTCGTGCCGGAGACGATGGAAGGCGCGCTTAAGCTGTCCGTGCCGCTCAAAGCGGACGTCAGCTTCGGCAATAATTGGTACGAAGCGAAATGATTCGGAAGACTCGCCGGGATCGCCGGCGGTCTTATATAGAAAGGTGATAGAAGCATGCCGGAATTACCTGAAGTCGAGACCGTGAAGCGAACGCTGAATACGCTGGTCGCCGGCAAAACGATCGAACGGGTGACCGTGTCGCTGCCGCGCATCGTGCGGCGTCCCGAAGATCCGGCGCTGTTCGCGGCGCTGCTGGAAGGCCAGACGATTCGCAATATCGAGCGCAGCGGCAAGTTCCTGCGTTTCAATCTGGACGGGTGGGTCATCGTGTCCCATCTGCGGATGGAAGGGCGTTACGGGCTGTACGCCTCGGACGAGCCGGTCGAGAAGCATACGCATGTCATTTTCCATTTTACCGACGGGACCGAACTGCGTTACCGCGACGTTCGGCAGTTCGGGACGATGGATCTGCTGTCGTCCGGTTCGGAGTTCGCCGGAGCGCCGCTGCATAAGCTCGGGCTGGAGCCGCTGTCGCCGGAGTTTACGGCGGACGCGCTCGGCGCGAAGCTTGCGGGCAAGAAAACGAAGATCAAGCCGCTGCTGCTCAATCAGGAAGTCGTAGCCGGCATAGGCAATATCTATGTCGACGAGACGCTGTTCCGTGCGGGAATTCATCCCGAGCGTGCGGCAAACAGCCTGACTCGGGAGGAACGGGAACGGCTGCACCGCTGCATCGTGGACATTCTGACCGAAGCCGTAGCGGCCGGAGGATCTTCGGTCAAGTCTTACGTGAACGGGCAAGGCGAATCCGGTTCGTTCCAAGACCAGCACCGTATCTACGGACGCAAAGGGCAGCCCTGCCATAACTGCGGCACGCCGATCGAACGGACCGTCGTCGGCGGACGCGGCACGCATTACTGCCCGGAATGCCAGAAGCCGGGCGAAGGAGGAACAGGAGCATGAGAATCGGACTGACGGGAGGCATCGCCACCGGCAAAAGCACCGTCTCGCGTTTGCTTGAGGCTAGAGGAGTCAGGATCGTCGATGCCGACGTGATCGCCCGCGACGTGATGAACCCCGGCCAGCCGCTGCTCGCCGCCGTCGCCGCGCGTTTCGGCCCGGAGTTCCTGCTGCCCGAAGGCGGGTTGGACCGCCGCCGGATGGCGGAACATATCTTCAATCGGCCGGAAGAACGCCAAGCGCTCAACGCGATCGTGCATCCGGCGATCCGGGCGGAGATCCGCCGTCAGGTCGACGCGCACGAAGCCGCTGATCCGGAAGCGATCGTCGCGGCGGATATTCCGCTGCTGTACGAATCGGGACTGGAAGATCTGTACGAGAAGATCGTGGTCGTCTACGTGCCGCGGCCTGTCCAGTTAACCCGGCTTATGCGGCGCGACGGCTTGACGCCGGAGCAGGCCGAAGGCCGGTTGAACGCCCAACTCGATATCGAAGACAAGAAGCGCAGAGCGGATTACGTGATCGATAACGCCGGTACGCCGGAAGAAACGCGGCATCAAGTCGATCGGCTGCTGGAGAGTCTGAGGGCGAGATGAGAATAGCGAAAAAAAGGTTTGCGCTCCCTTTGTTCTTGCTCGTGTTAGCGGCTTTGTTTTTCAGCAGCGGATGGATGTCTTGGGTGTATCCGATCGGCTATAAGGAAGAAATTCGCAAACAGTCGGAATCTTACCGCATCGATCCGTTTCTGATCGCTTCGATCATTCGCGTCGAAACGAATTTCCGCCCCAGCAAAGAGTCCCGCGTGGGCGCGCTCGGCATCATGCAGCTTATGCCCGATACGGCCGATTGGGCCATCAAGCAGGGCAAGCTGCCCGAGGCGACGCCCGATCGGATCAAGCACGAGCCGGAAACGAATATCTTGATCGGAACATGGTATCTGCGCAACCTGTCCGACCAATTCGGAGACAACAGCTTGGAGGTCATAGCCGCTTACAATGCCGGCCCCGGCAACGTGAAGAAATGGCTGGACAGCGGATTATGGGACGGAACGCTCGAGAACGTGCGGAATATTCCGATCGGAGAGACTCGGCACTATATACAGCGGGTCGTTTACTATTATAATCAGTATACGAAAGTTTACGAGACGTTCTGAATCGGCAAGCCGCGCAGTTAACGGCCTAGTCCAGGAAGAACGGAAGTCCGTCGAGAGGAAGTGAAGCAATTGAAATGCCCTTATTGCGACTACAGCGGTACGCGCGTGCTGGATTCGAGGCCGGCCAACGAAAACAAGTCGATCCGCAGAAGGCGGGAATGCGAGAGCTGCGGCCGACGGTTCACGACGTTCGAGATGGTGGAAGAGACGCCGCTGATCGTGATCAAAAAAGACGGAAGCCGCGAAGAATTCAGCCGCGACAAGATTCTGCGCGGTCTGATCCGTGCCTGCGAGAAGCGTCCGGTATCGGTCGAACAGCTCGAGACGATCGTGTCCCGGGTCGAACGTTCGCTTCGCAACACTGCCGTGGCCGAGATCGAGAGCCGCAGCATCGGCGAGCAGGTGATGCAGGAATTGTATCCGGTGGACGAAGTCGCGTACGTACGTTTTGCTTCGGTATATCGGCAGTTCAAAGACATCAACATGTTCATGAAAGAACTGAAGACGCTGCTGTCCAAAGACGGCGAGATCGAAAGTTGATCCGATCGGCGCGGTCTTCGCGTAAAAGCAAAAGCCTGTTTTCCCTTTTCGGGAAAGCGGGCTTTTTTGCTGTCGGCAGCCCGTAATGCGAGAACGAAAAGGCCGACCGTGCTATCGATTTTCGAACAGATTTCGAAAAAAGGGTTTACAGTACTAGTGTATCGGTGTACTATACAAATATAACACTAGTACATGGAGGGATCACGCATGACGACGACGCAATCGGGCAAGCCCGCGCAAGCCGGAGGTGAAGAACCGGTACTTCGGCTTCGGGATGTCAGCAAGACCATAGGCAGGAAGACGATCGTGGACAAGCTTTCTTTCGACGTCAGACGCGGCGAGATCGTAGGACTGCTGGGACCGAACGGAGCCGGCAAGACGACGGCGATCCGCATGATGACCGGTCTGATCAAGATCAGCGAAGGCGATGTTCGTATCGCCGGACGCAGCATCCGGAGCGACTTCAAGGACGCGATCGTGCAAGTGGGAGCCATTATCGAAAACCCGGAATTCTATCCGTACATGAGCGGGTACGACAATCTGAAGCAGGCCGCAAGAATGACGGATTCGGTGACCGAAGAACGGATTGCCGAAGTGATCGCGCTGCTGGGCCTTCAAGAAGCGCTGCACAAAAAAGTCAAAGCCTATTCGCTCGGCATGCGTCAGCGGCTCGGAATCGCGCAGGCGCTGCTGGATCGGCCTAAGCTGCTGATTCTGGACGAACCGACGAACGGCCTCGATCCGGCAGGCATTCGGGAAATGCGGGATTATCTGAAGAAAATCGCGTTCTCCGAAGGGATCGCCGTCCTCGTGTCCAGTCATCTGCTGTCGGAGATCGAGCAGATGTGCACGCGGGTCGTCGTGATCCAAAGCGGCCGCTTAGTAACCGAACGCGCGATCGGCGCCTCGGGAATCGGGCAGGAACGGCCGGAACTGCGCGTTCGGGTCGATCGGCTCGGCGAAGCGAAGCAGGTGTTGGAACAGTTGGACGGCGTGGAAGTAAAAGAGACGCGCGAAGCGGAACGCGAAGTGATCGTCTTGGCGGCGGACGGAGAGATGACGACGTTGATCGACGCGCTCCGCGGCGCGGATATCGCGATCTACCGGATTTCGGAAACGAAAAAATCGCTGGAAGACGAATTCTTGCAATGGACGGGAGGCAATCAAATTGCGTAATTGGACAAGATTGGTGCAGAACGAATGGCTGAAACTGACGAAAAAAAGAAGCTTCTGGGTACCCGTCGCCATGATGGCCGCGATCGCCGCCCTGATCACGTTCATGCTGTACAAGTTCTCGTCGACCGTCTCCGAGCTCGGCTCCGGCGCTTCTTATCTGGCCGGAATGTGGGGCGCTTCGGGAATGGGGCAATTTATCGCGATTCTGTCGATCGTCGGCACGGCGGGGATCATCGCGCAGGAACACGCGCAGGGCACGATCAAGTTTCTGCTGATCCGCTCGCGAAGCCGAGGCGAGATCTTCGCCGCGAAATACGCGGCCGTGCTTCTCTACACGCTGATGATGATGTTGGTCGCCGGAGCGGCGCTGTACGTATCGGGCGGTCTGGCGTTCGGCTTCGGCAGCACGGGCGAACAATGGTTGAACGCGCTGAGAGAAGGCGCGTACGGATTCGTCTATTCGACCGTATACGCGACGATGGCGTTCATGATCGGCGCGCTGACCCGTTCGACGGGCGTGGCGATCGGCGTAGGGCTGGCGGGAACGATGTTCGGCGGTCTGATGGTCTTCAAAGATTTCTACAAATACGTGCTGTTCCCGAACGCGAATCTGTCCGTGTATTCGACGATGGGCCCGCCGCTTCCGGGCATGTCGGTCGGATTTTCCTTGATCGTGCTGGCCGTATACATGGCGCTGTTCTTGGCCGCGGGGTATACTGTGTTCAGACGCCGGGACATGGCCTGATCGAGCCGAATGAGGAGCGTTTCAGCGTTCCGGCACGGGGAAAGGTGTGAACGTCAGACGTGACTATCGAATTCGACAACAATCTGCCGATTTATCTGCAGATCATGAATTACATCAAGCTGCAGATCGTGACGGGCAAGCTGGGTCCCGGAGAGAAGATTCCTTCGGTGCGCGATCTGGCCGCCGAACTGAAGATCAATCCGAATACGATTCAGCGTACGTTTCAGGAACTCGAACGGGAAGGCGTGGCGGAGAGCCGACGCGGCCTGGGCCGGTTCGTGACAAGCGAGGATGAGAAGATTATGGCGATCAAAAAAGAGATGGCTGCCGAACTGCTGGAACGTTTTATCGGCGGAATGAGGGAGCTGGGATTCGACAACGACAATATCGTGAAGATCGTGGCGGAGTCGGTAGAAGAGGTCCGGTCCGAAGAAGGGGGAAGTTCGCGTGGCACCACTGCTTGAATTCGAATCGGTGAACAAAACGTACGGCAAAAAAGCGGCGCTTCGCGATATTGCGCTGACGATCGAACCGGGACGCATCGTCGGCCTGCTCGGCAGCAACGGCAGCGGCAAGTCGACGCTCTTGCGCCTCGCGGCAGGCTTGAACCGGCCCGATTCCGGAAAGATCCGCGTTCTTGGCCATGAGCCGGGCAAAGCGTCGAAAGCGCTCGTCTCGTTCATGCCGGACCGGCCGCAGTTCGAGAAATGGATGACCGTAGGCGAAGCCCTCGATTTTCAACGCGATTTCTTCGCCGACTACGATCCGGACAAATCGAAACGGATGTTGGAATTCATGAAGCTGTCCCGACGGGATAAAGCTTCGACTCTTTCCAAAGGCATGCAGGAACGTTTGCAGTTGACGCTCGCCTTGTCGCGCCGCTCTTCGCTCTACTTGCTCGACGAGCCGATCGGCGGCGTCGATCCCGTGGCGCGGGACCATATTCTCGACGCGCTGGTGGAATTTTACGAAGAAGACAGCAGCGTGATCGTCTCGACCCATCTGATCGCGGATATCGAGCGGATCTTCGACGAAGTGCTGATGATTCGCGACGGAAGCCTGCTGCTTCAGCGCGAAGTCGAGCAGCTTCGCATGGAGTCCGGCAAAAGCGTCGACCAGTTGTTCAAAGAGGTGTATGCCGAATGTTGAAACTATTGAAATACGATGTGAAGCGGGATATGTTCATGCTGATCGGAGGAGCGATTGTTCTGATCGTCGCGCTGCTGGTGATCGAAATCGGCGGCAGGCAGATCGGTCTGGGCCTCGACGGCGCGGCCGTATTAAGTCTCGTTACGTATACGATCTTCGCATTGCTTATTCTGATGGGGGCCTGCAACGCTTTCCGTCTCAATATCCGCTCTATCGGCCGCAGGCTGATTCCGCTCGGCAGCCTGCAGTACGTCGGCGCGTCCTTGTTGTATGCCCTGCTGCTCAATGCCGTAATGCTGGTGATCGGCGGGCTGCAAATTCTGTATTACGACGCGAACGGCACGTTGGAAAAGCTGATTCAGACAGGGATCGTCAAGATCGAGTGGTACTCGCCGCTTCCGCTGCCGATCGGCATCGCGTTCATCCTGCTCTGGGGAAGCCTATTCCTGCAGACGATGCTGCTGCTGGTCATGTCGGTGATGGAAAGCCTCAATGTCAAAGGACGCGCTCTTATCGCGCTCGGCATGGTTCTCGTGCTCAGCAGTTTGATTTCCGCGGCGGAGAACAGCTTTTTCGGCGGTCTGGGCAGCAGTCCGTTAACCGGCTTTCGCGCGGACAATCAATCGAGCATCACGATGCCGGGCAGCGAATCGGCGGCAGGCGTGTCCGTTTATTTGTTCGAACTCGTCGTCATCGTATTGTTCGTATGGGCGACCGCCCGAATGATCGACCGCAAAGTGCGAATCGAATAAATTTTTCCAAATAAAAAACGCTTTTCGTCTCCTGAGGGATTCGAAAAGCGTTTTTTGCGTTAATCGTAAAGAGTGCAAATAAGAGCAATAAAAAACATCTTTCCCGGTTGATTTCCATCGGAAAAGATGTTATACTAATAGCTGTCCGTAATTTAGTTATTATAAACAAATATATTAAAATCATAGCACGGATTGATTTTATTGTCAAATCCTTTTTACGACGAATAAAATGATGATATTTAGGGAGTCAGACCTCAATTTCTGTTGGGAAGGGGAAACTATATATGGATCGAAACCTGGAAACCGAATCCGCTCAGATTCCGGAAGAGGCCGTTCTAACCGGCGCGGGAAGCGACGACTCCGTACGGATGTACCTGAAGGAGATCGGGCGCACGCCCCTTCTGTCCGCGAACGAAGAGATTTCTCTTGCGGAGCGTATCGTGCAAGGAGACGAAGAAGCGAAACGCCGCTTGGCCGAAGCGAACCTGCGTCTCGTGGTCAGTATCGCCAGACGTTATGTCGGCCGCGGCATGATGCTGCTTGACCTGATTCAAGAAGGCAATATGGGCTTGATCAAAGCCGTAGAGAAATTCGACCACACCAAAGGCTTCAAATTCAGTACTTACGCGACTTGGTGGATTCGCCAAGCCATTACGCGCGCGCTGGCCGACCAAGCCAGAACGATCCGCATTCCCGTGCACATGGTCGAGACGATGAACAAGTTCATGAGAGTCTCGCGTCAGATGCTGCAAGAACTGGGCCGCGAACCGTCCGTCGAAGAACTCGCCAAAGCGATGGAGATGACGGAAGAGAAAATCCGCGACATCATGAAGATCGCTCAAGATCCGGTCTCGATCGAGACGCCGATCGGCGACGAACAGGATTCCAAGCTCGGCGACTTCATCGAAGACAAAGAAGCGATCGCGCCTTCGAAGTTCGCGGAAGCGGGCCTGCTGCGCGAGCAGTTGGAAGAAGTTCTCGATACGCTGACGGAACGCGAAGAGAACGTGCTGCGTTTGCGTTTCGGCCTTGAAGACGGACGCGCCCGCACGCTCGAAGAAGTGGGCAAAGAGTTTGGCGTCACCCGCGAACGGATTCGTCAGATCGAAGCGAAAGCGCTCCGCAAGCTGAGACACCCGAGCCGCAGCAAGATTCTCAAAGGTTACTTGGAATAGGAAATCGCGCTGCTTTCGCAGAGCGTTCAAGACCGAAATCGAAAGCCCGAAGAGGCTTTCTTTTTCGGTCTTTTTTTGCGTGCGAGTCGAAAAACGGAGGCGGCGGCCGCAAGAAGGTTGCGAAAGGTGCAGAAATGTTGGAGATGTAACATAGGCTCGGCGAGACAGAGGCATTTACAATAATAGGGAAGGCACTTCATTCTCGGGGAGGGGAAGATTTGAACAAAAAAGCATGGGGAATCAAAGGGGGCCTGCTCGCGTTATGCGCGGGTCTGATGTTAAGCGGGTGCGGCGGCGGAGCAAGCGGCGAAAAAACGGCGGAGAGTTCCGATACGCCGACTGTTGAAAACGCATACAAAGAAAAATACGATCCGCCGGTAACGCTCACCACCGCATGGGGCATCAATCCGATCGCCAAATTCAAGAACGGCGAAAGCATCGAAAACAGCGTGGCGACCAAATGGGCGAAAGAGAAGTTCGGCATCGAGATCAAGTCGCTCTGGTCGGTGACCGATACCAACGGCGCGTTCGTCACCAAGATGAGGCTCGCCATGTCGTCCGGTCAGGAGATGCCGGAGATCGTAACGGTCGGCGACGATCTGCTCGCGCAGGATCTGATCGATTCCGGCATGTATCAGGAAGCGGGACCTTTGTTCGACAAATACGCTTCGGATACGTGGAAAAAAGCGATGGAGCTGGACCCGAATATCTGGAATCCGTATACCCGCGACGGGAAGCGCATGGGCATTCCGATTCTGGACTACGCTTATAACAACGATTATCTGCTCTGGATTCGTCAAGATTGGCTCGATAAGCTGAATCTTCAAGCTCCGAAAACGATCGACGAGCTGGAGAAAGTCATGGACGCGTTCAAAAATCAGAATCCCGACGGACTGAAGCCGGATCAAGTCATCCCGCTCAGCCTCGGGTTCAAGACGTCGATGAACACGTGGATGGGCGATCCGTCTTGGATCTTCGGGGCTTACGGCACGCTGCCGCAGCAGTGGAACCTGACCGCGGACGGCAAGCTGGAATACGGTTCGGTCAATCCGGCGATGAAGCAGGGCTTGGCGAAACTGAACGAATGGCATGCCAAAGGGTATATTCCGGCGGAAGCGGCGCTGTGGGACGAGAACAAGACGTCGGAACCGGCGGTCGCGGGCACGGCGGGCATCATACCCGGTCCGTATTGGATGAGCGGCTGGCCGCTGCAGGACACCGCCAAGAACGTGCCGACCGCCGTGTGGAAACCGATCATGATTCCGACAGGACCGGACGGCACCGCCATGCGCCACGGCACCAAGTTCTCCAACGGCGTCATTTTGATCAAAAAAGACATGAAGCATCCCGAAGCCTTTTTCACGTACCAGAATTATTTGTTCGACAATTATGCCGATCCGAAGCCGGGCAGCCCTTACGATTACGGTCTGTTCGAAGGTTACGATTACAAGCTCGACGACAAAGGCCGGCCGATTCCGGGCGAGCAGATCGACGGCGGTTACGTGAACGTGACCTTGTATCTGCTGGTGCACGACGGGGCGCGTATTCCGGATGCCCAGATGAAAGCGTTGATGAATCTGGCCGACGGCAAAGAACCGGTCACGAAGCTGGAGAAAGACGTCGCGCTCAACTACGGCAAAGAAACGCCGGCAGCCGCCAAAATCCTGCTCGCTCAAGAAGAGATTTCGAAGAAAAATCTGTTCACGGGACCGACGACCGCAACCATGAAGTCTAGGCTCGATTACTTGAACAAGATGGAAAATCAAGTGTTTAACGAGATCATCTACGGCAAAAGTTCCATGGACGCGTTCGACGCGTTCGTGAAGTCGTGGAATTCGGGCGGCGGAGAGAAGATCACGCAGGAAGTGAACGCTTGGTACGACACGGTCAAATAACAACGGGAGCGGAGGAATCTTGTTTTGCATAAAGCCGATCAACCGATGATTTACGGGATGGATGTTTCTTTTCTGGACGAGATCGAGCACGGCGGCGGCCGCTATTACGACGAAGCCGGACGCGAGCGCGATCTGCTGGAATTATTGAAGGAAAAAGGCGGGAATGCCGTCCGGCTGCGCATTTGGAACGATCCGGCCGGCGGATTCTGCAACTTGGAACGGACCGTTCCGATCGCCAAGCGCATCAAAGCGCTGGGTATGGCTTTTCTGCTCGATTTCCATTATTCCGACAAATGGGCCGACCCGGCGAACCAATGGAAACCGGCGGCATGGGAAGCTCTGTCCGGCGCTGAGTTGGAGCAGGCGGTCTACGATTATACGGCCGAAGTCTTGGCGGCGCTTGCCGAAGCCGGCGCTCTGCCGGACATGGTACAGGTCGGCAACGAGGTCACGCCCGGCATGCTGTGGGATAACGCCAGAGTCGGCGTCGACGAATTCGATACCGACGAGAATTGGGCGACGTTCGCGAATCTGGTCAAACGGGGCATCGAAGCCGTTCGCGCGGCGAGCCCGGATATTCGGATCATGATCCATATCGACCGGGGCGGCGACAACGCGTCCAGCCGCAAATTTTTCGATCGTTTCGAGCAGCTCGGCGTCGAATTCGACGTGATCGGGCAATCGTTCTATCCGTGGTGGCACGGCACGTTGGGAGATCTGCGCGATAACCTGAACGATTTGGCCGTGCGTTACGGCAAACCGATCAACGTGGTCGAAACGGCTTATCCGTGGACGCTGGAAGAGCCGGAAGGTTATCGCTGGGTGATGAACGGCAAGGAAGAACTGCTGCCGCTGCCGGAATATCCGCCTTCTCCGCAAGGCCAGCAGCGATATCTGGAAGATCTGATCGCGATCGTGCGCGAAGTGCCGAACGGACTCGGCGAAGGTTTCTATTATTGGGAACCGGCTTGGATTCCTTCGCAGCCGACCTGGTCGGTCGGGCATCCGAACAATTGGGCGAATCTGACGATGTTCGACTTCGAAGGAAAAGTGCTGTCTTCGTTCGCGGCTCTGTCCGGGCAGCCGGCCAAATAAGAGCGAATCGCCGTCCGGAAACGTATCGCGGGATCGCGCGAACAACGCTGCCGGACGAGCTTGCGGAAATCGGGAGGATGACGATGGAAAAAAGAAAATCGACGAAACGCGCGATGCTGATACTGCTCTGCGCCGCTTTGCTGCTCTGCACGTGGGGCGCGGCCGCGCCGAACACCGCTTCGGCCGCCGCGCCCGCGTTTGCCAAAGGCGCGGACATCAGTTGGGTCGCCGGTCTGGAAGCGCAAGGTCAGACGTGGAAAGACAAGAACGGCAAACAAAAAGACGTTCTGCAAATTCTTCGAGACGATTATCAGATCAATTCCGTGCGCATTCGCGTCTGGGTCAATCCGAACATGAGCGATTACAAAAACGGCTACCTGAACGCGGAAAAAGCGGCCGATCTCGCGGCGCGTGCCAAAAATCTGGGCATGAGCGTCATGCTCACGCTGCATTACAGCGACTCTTGGGCCGATCCGGGCCAACAGACCAAACCTTACGCTTGGCAGAACTTCAACTTCACCCAATTGATGGACGCGGTATGGAGCCATACGGTCTACGTCATGAACACGATGAAAAACAAAGGCGTGACGCCGGATTGGGTGCAGATCGGCAACGAAACGAGCGACGGCATGCTGTGGCCGGACGGCCGCGCTTCGCAGGGCGGGATGAAGAATTACGCATGGCTGGTGAACACGGGCAACAACGCCGTGAAGTCGGTCAGCAGCAGTACCAAGACGATCGTGCATCTGGCCAGCGGCCACGATTCGGCGCTGTTCGAATGGAATATCGGCGGCCTGATCGCCAACGGCGCGACGTTCGATATGGTGGCGATGTCGCTGTATCCGAGCACGAGCGATTGGCAGACGAAGGTCACCCAAGCGGTCGCGAACGCCAATAACGTCATCGCGAAATACAACAAAGACGTCATCGTGTCGGAGATCGGTTTGGAGTATAACCAAGCCGCGACGACCAAAAGCTTTATCTCCGATATTAAGCAGAAAATTCGCAACATCTCGAACGGCCGGGGCAAAGGCGTGTTCTACTGGGAACCGGAAGCGCCTCCGGGCTACAACGGCGGCTACAACAAAGGCGCATGGGGCACGGACGGCAAACCGACGCAGGCGTTGGAAGGTTTCTTGAATTAAGGTTTTATGAACTAAAGGTTCTTGAACGGATGAAGCAAAAGGACTTCCGCATGAGCGGAAGTCCTTTTTGATTAGAGCGCGTCTGCAAACTTAGCCTCAGATCCCGCAAAATTTGCACCGGTTCGCAGGGAATGCTGACGGTAGGCCAAGGCTGCTGCGGAAGCAGGTGTAAGCAGAGCCCACGAGCAGAAGCCGCACTTCATTCGGACTTTATTTCGTGAGATCGGCGAACGAAGCCTGCGCGGCGCGGGCCAGTCCTTCGGGAGACAGCTTCATTTGCAGGCCGATCTTGCCCGCGCTGACGGCGATATGTTCGAGCGTCTCGCCGCTTGCGTCGATGAAGGTCGGGAAATGTTTTTTCATGCCGATCGGCGAGCATCCGCCCCGGACGTATCCGGTCCATTTTTGCAATTCTTTGAGCGGAAGCATTTCGATTTTCTTTTCCCCGGCCGCTCGGGCGGCTTTTTTGAGATCCAGTTCGTCTCCCACCGGAATCGCGAACACGAATCCGTTCGGACCCGAGTGGGCGACGAGCGTTTTGAACACCGTTTCCGGGGCCAATCCGACTTTCTCCGCGACGGCCGTGCCGTGAATCAGACCGTCTTCGTTATCGTAACTCAGCGTTTCGTAAGGGATGCTCAGCTCTTCGAGTTTGCGCATCGCGTTCGTTTTATGGATTTTCGGTGCTGCCATGATCTTAACCTCCGAGTCAAAGATTATTCGTTCTTTTCGTGCTTTTTCCACATGGTCCAGTTATAAGCGAAGAAAATGCCGTACAGCGCGACGAAAAAGACGGCAAAAGCGATCAGTGTCCCCGGCTGCTCGGGATAGGATTGATAGAGACTCCAGAATGCGATCAGCAGAGCGAAAGGAGCCAGAATAAGGTCTCGCAGCATTCTTCTTCGGTAACTCAATTTGTAATAAACGAACTGAAAGCCTTTATCGGTCTTGCTTTTGTTTTTACTTGATACGAACAAGGCCAGATGAACGGCGAATATGATGGCAAGCATGAAGATGAGCGTCGAAGCGACCGGCATAAGGCGTTCCCTCCTTTTTCCTCTAATCATATTTTATCATAACTGCCGGGATTCCGCCGAGAGCCGCTTGCTTGAAGAAAGCCGTTTCTTGACATGAAAATGGAACGATGCTATAAAAGAAATTGGATTAGCACTCCGCGATATAGAGTGCTAACAATGAGAGATGCGCACACTCGATTCATGTTTCAACCAATCAGTCTTGACCAATCGGAGGGAGAATCACGCATGGAGAAGAAGCAGTTCCAGGCCGAATCCAAACGCCTGCTCGAAATGATGATCAACTCGATTTACACGCAAAAAGAAATCTTTCTGCGCGAATTGATCTCGAACTCGAGCGACGCCATCGACAAAATCTATTACCGGGCGCTGACGGACGATCAATTGTCGTTCGATCCGGCCGACTATTACATCAAACTTTCGATCGACAAAGAAGGCCGCAAGCTGACGCTGACCGATACCGGCATCGGCATGACCCGCGAAGAGTTGGAGAACAATCTCGGCGTCATCGCCAAAAGCGGCTCGCTGGCTTTTAAGAAAGAAAACGAAGCCAAAGACGGTCACGATATCATCGGACAGTTCGGCGTCGGGTTCTATTCGGCGTTCATGGTCGCGGATCGCGTAACGGTGACCAGTCGCGCGCTCGGCGAAGAGCTGGCATACCGCTGGGAATCCGAAGGCGCGGAAGGCTACATTATCGAGCCGGCGGAGAAAGCCGAAGTCGGCACGGAGATCGTGCTGCATATCAAGAACAACACCGAAGACGACAGCTATGACGAATTCCTCGAAGAATACCGTCTGCGCTCGATCGTCAAGAAATATTCCGACTTTATCCGCTACCCGATCAAGATGGATGCCGTCGTGCGCGTGCCCAAAGAAGGCGCGGAAGGCGAGTTCGACGAGAAAATCGAAGAAGAACAAGTCAACAGCATGGTGCCGATCTGGCGCAAAAACAAAAGCGAATTGACGGACGCGGACTACGAAAACTTCTACGCGGAAAAACACTACGGCTTCGATAAACCGCTCGCGCATGTGCATATCAACGCCGACGGCGCGGTCGTGTACCGCTCGATCCTGTTTATCCCGGAAACGCCGCCGTACGATTTCTACTCCCGCGAGTACGAAAAAGGGCTGGAGCTGTATGCCAACGGCGTGCTGATCATGAACAAATGCGCGGATCTGCTGCCGGACTACTTCAGCTTCGTCAAAGGGATGGTCGATTCCGAGAGCCTGTCGCTCAACATCTCCCGCGAGATGCTGCAGCATGACCGCCAGCTCAAACTGATCGCGAAAAATATCGAAAACAAAATCAAAAGCCAACTCAAGTCGCTGCAAAAAGACGACCGCGAGAAATACGAGAAGTTCTTCGAAGCGTTCGGCCGTCAGCTCAAATACGGGGTCTACAGCGACTACGGCATGCACAAAGACGCGCTGCAAGATCTGCTCATGTTCTACTCTTCGACGGAGAAGAAACTGGTCACGCTCGACGAATACGTATCGCGCATGCCGGAAGATCAGAAATATATCTACTACGCGACCGGCGCGACGTACGCCCGGATCGAGAAGCTGCCGCAGACGGAAATGGTCGCGGACAAAGGCTACGAAATTCTGTACTTCATCGACGATATCGACGAATTCGCCGTGAAGATGCTGCTGAGCTATAAAGAAAAAGAATTCCGCTCCGTTTCTTCGGGCGATCTGGGCATCGAACCGGACGAGCAGGAGAAGCAGGACGAAGCGGAAGCGGCCGGCGATCAGGAATTGTTCGATTACATGAAAGAACGTCTGGCCGGCAAAGTCGCAAGCGTGCGCGCTTCGAAACGTCTGCGTTCGCACCCGGTCTGCTTGAGCAGCGAAGGCGAAGTGTCGATCGAGATGGAGAAAATCCTCAGCATGATGCCGGACAACCCGAACGTCAAAGCGCAGAAAGTGCTGGAAGTGAACGTGCATCACGACGTGTTCGCTTCGCTGAAATCTTCGTTCGAAGGCGACAAAGAGAAGCTGGATCTGTATACGGATCTGCTCTATAATCAAGCGCTGCTGATCGAAGGGCTGCCGATCGAAGATCCGGTAGAGTTTACGAATATGATGTGTAAGGTGATGGTGTAAGGGGAGGAAAAAGGCGGGAAGGCTGCGGGGATGTGCGTTTCGGTCGCTGTTTCGATCGGGAAGCTGGATTGAACTGTAGGTAGGCGGCTTCCCGATCTCAAAGGCGAACACTTCGTTCCTCCACGCACATCCCCTTCGCCCATAGCCTTTTTCTAGGTTTTGGGAAGATAAAAGATAAAAGATCAAAAGCAAGAAGCAGGCCTAAGGTCTGCTTCTTTTTTATGCGAATTTAAAGTTTTCATAGGACCGGAAAGGCCGATTAGAAGGGTTCGAACTTAGATTGGAATGGATCTCGGGTCGATCTGGCTGGCTAACCGGGATTTTCGAAGGAAAAAGGATAAAAAACCCGGGCATAAGGCCTTTAGGCAAAAAAGAAGGCGGCTAACTTGGGACCAGAGGCTTTCGGACGATAGGGGCTTTTTCATTGACGACGGATCTCCTATACTGGAAACAACTGAGAAAGCTATCGAAAACGGACGACGATCGACAGGAGGAGAGACGCATGAGTCTGATGAAGCAAGCGATATTGGGACCGGGCGAGTCGAGACGCGTGGTTTCGCATCTGTCGGCGGCGCAGAGGTTGATCGATTATTATCTGCTGCCCGTGGAGAAAGAACCGAGCTGCTTCAGACGGCAGATGGTGCATCTGGAACGTTACGCGGGCGACGTGGGCTTCGAACGGGCGGAAGCGAAACTGCGTAAAGCGGATTACGCGTTGAGCGGGTTGTCGTTGTTCGTTCTGCTCGGACTGCTCGGGACGGCGGGACTGGATCTCGTCTGGCCTGCGCTCGGCATCCGGGAATCCGTATTGAGCGGCGTCGCGGCGAATCTCGAAGCGGTCATGTTGGCGGTCGCGGCGCTGCTCTTGCTGTTTATCGGCCTGATGGGCATTCAACGCTCTTTCAACCAAGACGTCGAAGAACGGTTGATTCTGCTGTGGCAGCGGGTATTGGAAGTCGTGAATCCGGCGCTGGACATGCCGTCGGATTCGCCGTACGCGATGGCCGAAGCGCTCAACGAATGGATGCGGCGGCAGGAGACGCGCGACGAAGAAGCCAGTCCGGATATCCGGTGGTGAAGCGATACATATCGAAAGCGGACTGTGCTCGGGGGAACCCGGCACGGTCCGCTTTTTCGCGCGATGCGAACACGATGCAAACAGACGGCGCTTCTGGTACACTGAGATTCATACGACAAGTGCGGGAGGTCGCAGAGTGAAAGCATATTCGGATGGAATCGGATGGAACGAACGGATGATCAAGTCGCTTTGCGGCGACGGCGCTTACCGCAAAGGCGAAGCGCTATTTCGCGCGGGCCGGGCGGATGTCCGGGCGCTTCCGGAAGAAGGCGAGCAGGCTTACGAAGCGTTCGTCCGCGACGGGCAGACTTGGTATCTGACGATTCGTTTCGGCAGCGGCGACGCGGTGACGGCGGAATGCGAATGTTCGTCGGACTTTGCGTTCGAGCGCTGCTGCAAACATACGGCCGCCGCGCTGCTCGAACTGCTGCGGCAGCGCAGGAACGGGAACGGTTCCGCGGAAGTCGGCGCGGAACAAGAAGAAGACGAAGAGCGCGCATCCCGGTCCGAGGTCAAGGAGGATCTCGTCGGCGAATACCAGCCCGAGATCGACGGCGAAGAACGGGAAGCGGACCGGGCAAAGCCGGCGAGATCGAACCGTGCTGCCCGCGGCGTCCGTCGGGAGGAGGAATCCGATCGGCCCGAAGACCGCTTGGTCGGGCGGGTCATGGATTTGTTCCGGCAGCAGCCGAGGGCGTTAGGAGGTTCGCGATCGATCTTCGAATCGCGGCGCGAATTGAAGGCGGAGTTTCGAATCGCGCCGTACCTGCAAGGGGCGCGGCGAGGATTATTGGGCATCGAACTGCGGATCGGACCGGATCGGACGTATGCCGTGCCGGATATCCGCGAATTTCTGGCACGATTCGAACGGGGAGAAGCGTATTCGCTTTCCCGCCATTTCCGTTACGATCCGGACGTCGATTGTTTCGGCCTGCGCGACGATGCCGTACTGCTGCGTTTGTCCGAGATTCGGCGCAGCGAGAAGATGCAGCGCGCTTCGGCGGGCGCGCTCTATACGGGCGAGATCGGCGATCCGCCTTCGCTGCCGCTGCCGCCGCACGCTTGGGAGAATCTGGCGCCGCTGCTGGAAGCCGCGCCGGAAGCGGTCATCCGCAGCGGAGGCCGAAGTCATTCCGGGGTTGCCGTATCGCGAGATCCGATACCGCTGCGTTTCGAATTCGAACGTTCGGAAGACGGGGCGCTGTTCATGCGGGCGCGCGGCATGGGCGAGACGATTGTGCTCGAAGCTTACGGCCTGACGCTGCATGCCGGCCGATTTTACCGCTTGGGCGAGGCCGAGGCGCGCCGGCTTGCGGACTTGAAACGGATTTTGTCGGCGGACGCGGAAGAGAATGAAGCCGGGGAGGAGACGATCCGGATTCCCGCGAAGCAGATCCGTCCGTTCACGGAGCGTGTCGTTCCCGGCTTGATGAAGCTCGGAGACGTGTTTTTCGCGGACAATCTGTCGGACGAAGTCGTACGGATTCCGCTCGAAGCGCGCGTCTATCTGGATCGGGTACACGATCGGCTGCTCGCCGGGTTGGAGTTCCAATACGGCGATATCGTAATCAATCCGCTGGAGCGAAGCGGGGAGCGGCGCGGAGAGAGCCGAATCCTTGTCCGGGAAGGCGGCAAAGAACTGCGGATCCTCGAACTGATGGAAGAAGCCGGATTTACTCGAACGGACAGCGGCTATTATATGCAGGACGAGTCGAGAGAGTTTGCTTTCCTGCATGAAGCCGTGCCTCATCTGGAGCGGCTGGCGAAAGTTTACGCGACGACTTCCGTCAAAGAGCGGGTCCTGCGGGTCAATCCGCCGCCGAAGATTCTGGCGCGATTCGACGAACGCTCGAATTGGCTGGAATTCCGCTTCGCGATCGACGGAATCCCCGAAGCCGAGATTCGGGACGCGCTGGCCGCGCTTCAAGATAAACGCAAGTATTATCGGCTGCGCAGCGGCGCGCTGCTGCCGCTGGAGACGCAGGCGTTCCGTACGCTGGTCGACTTTCTGAACGGCAGTCGACCGTTCCTGTCGGGAGCGGAAGCGGCGGAATTCGCTTTGCCGACGGCGGAAGGGCTGCATCTGCTCAGCGAATACGCGGAAGAAGCCGGCGGACCGGTGCGCCTTGATCGCGGACTGCGCCGTCTGATCGACAGCCTGCGAAGTCCCGACCTGCTCGATTTTCCGCTTCCGGACTCGATGTCCGGGGTTCTGCGCGATTACCAGCAGACCGGTTACCGTTGGCTCAAGACGCTGGCGCATTACCGGCTCGGCGGGGTGCTCGCCGACGATATGGGATTGGGCAAGACGATTCAGAGCATCGCTTACCTGCTGTCGGTGCTGCCGGAGATTCGGGAGAGCGGCCGTCCGGCGCTCGTGGTCGCTCCGGCTTCGCTGCTCTATAATTGGCTCGGCGAATTGAAGCGTTTCGCGCCGGAGATTCGCGCCGCCGTGGCCGACGGCACGAAAGCCGATCGGGAGGCCGCATTGGCCGGCGCCGCGCAGACCGATATCCTGATCGTTTCGTATCCGCTGCTGCGCCGCGATCTGGCGCATTACGAGAAGCTGGATCTGCATACGCTGATCCTCGACGAAGCGCAGGCGATCAAGAATCCCGACACGCAGACCGCGCGGGCGGTCAAGCAATTGCGCGCGGGATTCCGCTTCGCGCTGACCGGCACGCCGATCGAGAATTCGCTCGAAGAGCTGCGTTCCGTGTTCGAAGCCGTGCTGCCGGGGCTGTATCCGAACCGGCGCGAATTCGCGGAATTGTCGCGCGAGACGGTGGCGAAGCGCGCCCGCCCGTTCCTGCTGCGCCGGCTCAAATCCGACGTGCTCGGCGAGCTGCCGGAGAAGATCGAGACGATTCGCGTCTCGGAGCTGCTGCCCGAACAGAAGCGGCTGTATGCCGCCCATCTGGCGAAGCTGCGCTACGAGACGCTCAAACATCTCGACAACAGCGAAGAGTTGGGCCGCAGCCGCCTGCAATTTCTGGCCGGTCTCACCCGGCTGCGCCAGATCTGCTGCCATCCCGCGCTGTTCGCGGAAGGGTATGCCGGACGTTCGGCGAAGTTCGAGCAGCTGCTCGAGACGCTGGAAGAATGCCGCCGCGCCGGACGCCGGGTGCTGGTCTTCTCCCAATTTACGGAGATGCTGGGCTTGATCGGCCGCGAGTTGGGATACCGGGAGATGTCGTTCTTCTATCTGGACGGCGCGACGCCGGTTCGGGAGCGGGTCGAATTGTGCGAGCGGTTCAACGAAGGCGAGAAAGAGATTTTCCTGATCTCGCTCAAAGCGGGCGGGACAGGCTTGAACTTGACCGGCGCGGATACCGTGATTCTGTACGATCTCTGGTGGAATCCCGCCGTCGAACGGCAGGCCGAAGACCGCGCGCATCGCATGGGGCAGACGCGCGTCGTTCAAGTCATTCGATTGGTAGCCAAAGGAACCGTGGATGAGAAGATGCATGAGCTGCAGCGCAAAAAGACGGAACTGATCGACGCGGTCATCCGTCCGGGCGAAGAAGAACTCGCGCAGCTGAGCGATACGGATTTGCTGGAGCTGCTGGGTCCGTTGGACAGCAAAAAGGACGACGCGTAATCGCGTCGTCCTTTTTCTTTTGCGCCATGCTCGATGCTCAGATCTTGAAGCGTTCGATCGACGTTTGCAGGTCTTGAGCCAGTTTGCTCAGGTAGGAAGCGGAGCCGGTGACTTCCTGCACGGAAGCCAATTGTTCTTCCGTCGCGGCGGCCACGCTCTGCGTCATGTCTTTGGAACTGCTGGCGATCGCGGCCGACGATTCGACCGTCGCCAGTACTTGTTCGGAACTCGCGGACATTTCTTCGGTAACGGCCGAGACTTCGTGCAGCTGCACCGACAAATTGCGCGCGCTCTCCATAATGCCGTCGAAGACGCGGGAGACGTCGCTCATGACGGTCCGGCCGTTCTCCGCTTGGCTGCGGCTGACTTCCATGCTGCGGAAAGCCACCTGCGTTTCGCTCTGAATCTGGCCGATCAGGCTCGATACGTTCGAAGACGATTCTTGCGTTTGTTCCGCCAACTTTTTGACTTCGGCGGCGACGACCGCGAATCCGCGCCCTTCTTCTCCGGCGCGAGCGGCTTCGATCGCGGCGTTCAGCGACAGCAGGCTGGTCTGATCGGCGATCGCTTTGATCGTATCCGTAATTTGGCCGATGCTGGCCGATTTTTCGTTCAGCGAAGTCACGACTTCGGACAAGGCGCCGATCGAGAAGTGGATTTGTTCCATTTCCCGAATCGCTTCTTCGAGTTTGGCATGGCCTTTTTTGACGCTGGCTTCCGATTGTTGGGACTCAACGGCCAGTTCGGTCGCGGACTCGGCGATGCGTTGGATGCCGACGTTCATTTCTTGCATCGTGCGGTTCATTTCTACCGAACCGCGCGCTTGCGACTCGGAACCTTCGCTGATCTCCTGAATCTGCGTGGAGATGTGTTCGGTCGCCTGAGCGCTTTGTTCGGAACTGGCCTGAAGCTCCTCGGAACTTGCGGCGAGCGTGACGGCATTCTCGGAGATTTGTTTGACCAAGGTACTGAGCGAACCGACCATGGCGTTATAAGAAGCGGTCAGCATTCCCGTTTCGTCTTTGGATACATTGGTGCCTTTGGAGCTGAAATCGCCTTCCGCGGCCAATTTCATCAGTTCTTGAAGCTCGCGGGTCGGACGGGTAATCGAACGGGTGATAAGCGCCGAGAGCAGGGCCAGCAGCAGAATCGCCGCCGCGACGCTGACGATACTGACGATTTTGGATACTTGGCTGGCTTGGTTGTTTTCGATATTGCTTTGTTTCGCCGCATCCTCGGCCAGTTGGCTGAGCTGCATATAGAAGCCTTCGATTTTGATCTTGGTCGGTTCGAGTTCGCTCAGATAGACTCGATACGCTTCTTCGTTTTTGTTTTGCATCGCGAGCGTGGCTACCTTGTCTTCCAGAGCGCGGAGATCTTTTCTTCCGGCGGTAATGTTGTCGTAAACGGCTTGCTCTTCCGTACTTAAATGGAATTCGCCGTAGCCCTTAATAATCTTGGAGTTTGCGGCGAAAGTGTCTTCGAAATGCTGTTTGAGCTCGGCGTTCGTGTTGGCGTCCGTATTAAGCATAAGCTGCAGCATATCGTTCATAATGCTGTTGAAATTGGTCATTACCTGATTGATCGATTTGACTTTGATCAAGCTTTCTTCGTACATCGTTTTGGAATTGGCCGCCATGTCGTTCACGTAAACATAGCTTACCGTTCCGATCAGCAGAAGAAAGACGACTGCCGTCGTGTTCAAAATCAACAATTTGGAACGAAGTTTAAAATTGCGGAACAGGCTCATCCCATTCACTCTCCATCTTTATAAGGTAAGCGGCCTCTAAGTTAGGGTGTTTTCCAGCCGGCTCGCTGTTTGTTATCTAAAATATCGGCGTTTTTCGACAAAAAAAGAGAAGAACGGATAGGAAGGAGCTCCTATTGTTGGCTGCAAGGAAGCGACCAATTTTCTAGGACGGTACGGAGAAGAAGAAAGGACGGAGAATGCCCGAATCTTTCGCAAAGCCGTCGGAACAACTCGAAAAGCCGCCGGCTGATGCCGGCGGCGCGAAAGCGAGATTCAGAAATCGAAAGAGTCCGGGTCCGGACCGACGCGGCGGTTGACGTTCAGCGCATCGATCCGCCGCATGTCTTCTTCCGTCAGTTCGAAATCGAATACGTTGGCGTTCTCGGCGATCCGCGCCTCGCGGATCGATTTGGGAATCGTGATCACGCGGTGCTGAAGATCCCAGCGCAGTACGATCTGAGCAACCGTCCGCCGGTAAGAAGCCGCAAGCTCCAGCAGCAGCGGTTCTTCGAACAGGCCGCCTTGCATCAGCGGCGACCAAGCTTCCAACACGATGCCGTGTTTGCGCGCGAAGTCCCGCAGTTCCGGTTGACTCAACATCGGATGGAATTCGATTTGATTCACCATCGGCACGATTTCCGCCCGGTTCATCAGAGTCTCCAGATGATGCACGTGGAAGTTGCTGACGCCGATCGCTTTGACGCGGCCGGCGCGGTACAGCTCTTCCAGCGCTCGCCAAGCTTCGGCATATTTGCCGTCGACCGGCCAGTGGATCAGGTAGAGATCGAGATAGTCGAGACCCAGCAGTTCCAGACTTTTCTCGTAAGCGGCCAGCGTCTCTTCGTAGCCGAGATCGGAGTTCCAGACTTTCGAGGTTACGAAAAGATATTCGCGGCGCAGTCCGTTCTCGGCCAGCGCTTCGCGGATGCCGCGTCCGACTCCGGCTTCGTTGCCGTAAACGGATGCCGTATCGATGCTGCGGTAGCCGAGCCGGATCGCGCTTTTGACGGCATCGACCAATTCTTGGCCGTCTTCGACTTTGAATACGCCGAGTCCGAGCGGCGGCATGCCGATGCCCGAAGCCAGCGAAATACGGTCGTCGAGGTGAAGAGGGACGCGAGGGGAAGAGAATGTGTTCATGAAAAGACCTCCTGAATAATAATAAAAGCTGAAGTTGAGTCCAAGCCGTCAAGCGGCATGTTTGCGGTCATGACCGACATTCGCCCGGCGTTCCAAACGGATCGCCAGACCCGTCAATAACGCGGCCAGCGCCACCATGCCGCCGCCGATCCAAGCGGTGTGCAGCAGAGCGCCGCGCGCGGCGGCGATTCCGCCGATATAAGCGCCGAGCGCGATGCCGGCGTTGAACGCGGCGATGTTCAGCGCCGAAGCGACATCCACGGCGCGCGGCGCCAACCGTTCGGCCAGATTCACGGCATGAACTTGAAGTCCCGGCACGTTCATGAACGCGAATAATCCCATAGCCAGAACGGCGATCAAGCCGGCGGCCTTGAACGGAGCGGCGAAGTACAAGGCGATCAGGATCGCGGCCTGCACGGCGAACATGATGCGCAGCGCCCGAAGCGGATCGCGGTTGGCGGCGCGGCCTCCGATCAAGTTGCCGACGGCGATAAACACGCCGTAGAGCAGCAGCAGAAGCGCGGTGACGGATTCATCGAATCCGGTTATGCCGGTAAGCAGCGGCGAGAGATAAGTGAACACGGCGAACGTTCCGCCGTATCCGAGCGCGGTGATCAGCAGCGCCAGCAGCAGCCGCCCGTTTCGTGCCAGCTTAAGCTGTTCGCGTACCGGCGTGCGGGTGCCGCCGCGAAGTCCCGAAGACGGGACCAGAATCAGATTGGCGATCAACGCGACGATCCCGACGATCACGATCGCGGCGAACGCGGCGCGCCAGCCGAACTGCTGACCGATGAACGTGCCGAGCGGTACGCCGGTCACGGTCGCGACCGTAAGGCCCGAGAACATGATCGATACCGCGCCGGCCCGTCGGTTCTCCGGTACGAGGTCCGCGGCGATCGTCGAACCGATCGACATGAAGACGCCGTGCGCGAAGGCGGACAGCACCCGGGCGATCAGCAGCAAGGTCAGTCCGTTCGAGACCGCCGCAAGCGCGTTGCCGATCACGAAAGCGACCATGATGCCGAGCAGCAGCTTTTTGCGCGCGACGCCGGAAAACAGCGAAGTCAGCACCGGAGCGCCTACGGCGACGCCGAGCGCGTATACGGTAACGGTCAACCCGGCGAGGGAGACCGGAATGTCCAGATCGGCGGCGATCAACGGCAGCAGACCGACGCTGATAAATTCCGTGGTGCCGATCGCGAACGCGCTGACGGCGAGCGCCAGCAGCGCGAACATGCTTCTTTTTGCGGATAAAGCCATAACGTGAATCACTCCTGTTCGCTCCCGCTGTCGGGAGCCTTCGATTAGATCGGGTCGAGCGGTGGTAAGTTCCGGCCGGTGATGTTAGTATGGAGGAGAAGGATTCAAATGAACAGTACGTACTTTTTAGTGCTGTAGGTACTTTTTAGTGCCTATATATCCTAATCATGCGCGGCGGCGGCAAGGAGCGAGCAATCATGGCCGAGAAAAAATACAATATTTCCGTGGAAGCGACGCTTGAAGTCATCGGCGGCAAATGGAAGTGCGTAATTTTATGCCACTTGACCCACGGCAAAAAAAGAACCAGCGAACTGAAGCGCTTGATGCCGAGCATCACGCAGAAAATGTTGACCCAACAGCTTCGGGAACTGGAAGAAGACGGCATCATCAATCGGATCACCTATAATCAAGTTCCGCCCAAAGTCGAATACGAGCTGTCCGAATACGGTTGGAGCCTGCAAAGCATTTTGGATGCGCTGTGCAATTGGGGGATGGTGCATATCGAACGCAAATACGGAGACAAAGAATCGATGTTGGAAGACAGCATCTTGAACCGCTGATCCGGCCGCTGCCCGACCGTCCTCGAACCGGCAGATCGGAGCCGCGAAGCTTCATGACGGCCTAAGAGAAAAGCCGACACCGCTAGACACGGTGTCGGCTTCTTGTCGTTTCGTTTTCGGACGAAATTCCGCTGCTTGGCGCCCGGCAGAGCGTTAAACGACCGCGTATCCGGCTCGAGCGCAGCTCAGCGGGGAGCGGTTTTTCGAAGCGTACGGGTTATTCCGTAGACTCGGCTTGGCGGCGATCCGCCGGGAATTCGATGCCGGCCGCGCGCCGAACGTTCGTCGCGATCTCCATCACCGAGACCGAATGTCGGAGCGCTTCCAGACTGCGCGTCCGGTCGCCGTTCCGGTACATTCGGGCGAACGAGCGGAATTCTTCCGTCATATGGTTGTCCGGCGCTTCGAACGTAAACGTCTCTTCGCGTTCGCGCGTCTTCAGCGTAACGGGGCTGCACAGATTGGGCGGGCCGTCGATGCGGATACTGCCGGCTTCGCCTTGAATCAACGTGAAACACTCGCCGTCGGAGTCTTTGGCCGCGCAGCAGCAGGCCGCGAAGCCGTCGTAAGAGAGCGTCAGCACGCCGGAAGTATCGATGCCGTTCGGGCCGATATTGCCGATATAACGGGCTTCGTTCGGACGGCCGAACAAACCGAGCGCCATATGCAGATGATAGACGTTCAGGTCGTATAAGGCTCCGCCAGCCAGCGCCGGATCGAAAGCCGGAAGGATGCGGCCGTTCAAATAATCGCCGTACCGGCTGGAGCGCTTGGAGAAGTTGCTCTGCATGAGACGAATCGGTCCGATTTCCGGCAGCAGTTCGCGGACCTGCTTGTAGTGCGGCGAATACGGCGTGACGATCGCTTCGAACAAATACGATCGCGACGCTTCCGCCGATATCAGCAGCTCTTGCGCTTCTTCGAACGTCGAGGTGAACGGTTTTTCGACGATCGCGTGTTTGCCCGCTTGCAGCGCCCGTTTGGCATAATCATAGTGCAGGCTGTTCACGATACCGATATACACGAATTCGACTTCGGGGTCTCGCAGCATCGTTTCGTAATCCGTATAGACTTGAGGGATGCCGTGCCGCTCCGCCAGGCGTTGTCCGATTTCGAGACTTTGCTCGCGCACGCAGATCGCCGCAACGGCGATTTCTTCGATTTCCGCCATCGCCTCCAGCGCGATCCGTACGATCATTCCGCTGCCCGCTACTCCGATTTTCATCATGAATTCCTCTTTTCGTTAAAAATTTCGTTCAAACTGTCATACTTTCGCCGATGCCTCCGTCTAATGTCGTACAAGGAACAGAAAAGCCCCGAGTTTTTCTTTCCTGAACCCCACATCCAAGGAGGAATCTTCTATCATGAAAAAATCGATTAAACGTATAGCTGTCTGGACCGTCGCCGCTTCGCTCGCGCTGCCGCTCGGCGCTGCCGGAACCGGATCGTTCGCCTCGAACGCGCAGGCTGCCGAAGTATCCGCCCCGGTTTCCGCGAAAGCGATCGCCGCATCGAGCGCAAGCGCTTCGCGTCCGGCGACGCAGAAATTTTCCGTCATGGTCAAAGGCAAAGAGACGATGCGCAAAGCGACTTTGAAGCAGGGCAAAGGTTACTCGCTGTACGTGGCGGACGGATATACGTTCAGCGCCGCCAAGAACAAGCTGTATTTGACGAAGTACCCGTCTTACAATACGACGATCGAGAAGCTGCCTGCCGGATACAATCTGGAGAAGCTGCGCAAGCAGGGCAAATCCGAATTGAAAAAGTACGGCAAAGCCAACAGTTACATCGGCGACCAGTTGTTCGAAAGCCCGATGTATAAGGCTAAGCTCTTCCTGCAAGTCAGCGACAAGAACAACACGACGCATAACTACATCGTTTGGGCTTCGCCGAAAGGAGACGCTTACGTGTTCCGCGTGACGATCCCGGAAAGCGAATTCGCGGGCACGTTCAATGAGATCATCGAAACTTCGCTGGCTTCGGTTCTGGCGAACTGAGCGTTCGCGATCCGGCAGTAAAGCCATTATAGACGGTCGCTGCCGATTGTAGGCGCAAGCGCCGCACATTATAATCGAAGTACGCGGGAACGGCCGTGCCGTCCGCATCGGCGTACTTCAGGTACATTCCCGAGAGCGATAAGCGGGCAGGTGCCGACGATAAGCCGCAGAGTCCGGGACGCCGGATTCTTCGGCTTTTTTTCGCGAGTTTGCCGTTTCGAATCCGATACAGAAAAGAGGAAGGTCATGCTGCTCGAAAAATTAAGCCGGGCCGAAGGATTCTCCGCCGCCGAACAAGAAATCGCCCGCTGCGTGTTGGAGCGCCGCGAAGAGATATTGGGGATGACGATCGGGCAGTTGGCCGAAGCGGCGTATTCGTCGAACCCGACGATCGTGCGGCTGTGCCGGAAGCTCGGCGTCGGCGGCTTCCGCGAGTTCAAGATCGTGCTGGCTTCGGAATTGGAGCGCGCCGCGGATACGGGCGAGGTCGACGCGAACCTGCCGTTCGGCATGAAGCAAAGCGCGGAAGAAATCGCGAGAAACATCGCGGATTTGACGCGGTCTACCGTGAGGGAAGCGGAACTGCTGCTGGACGGAACATCGTTGAATGCGGCCGCTTCGATGCTTGAAAGGGCGCGCCGGGTCTATCTGTTCGCGGCGGGCGACTCGATGATCCGGGCGCTGAGTTTTCAAGGCAAACTGCTCAAGATCGATCGTCCGGTGCAGATCAGCAATCTGATGCAGGAGCAGGGCGTGTACGCGTATCAGGCTTCCGCCGAAGACTGCGCAGTCTTTATCACTTATCGAGGACGTCAGCCGGGATTCGCGGAATATGCGGCGACGATGCGAGAGAACGGGGTAAATTTGATCGCGATCACCGCCGACGGCGAAGGCGAGGTGGCGAAGCGGTGCGATATCGTGTTTCGGCTGCCGGTCAACGAAGACCCTCTGGAGAAGATCGCGACGTTCTCTTCTCAGATCGCGATCGAATACGTGCTGAACGTGCTGTATTCCTGCCTGTTCAATCTGCGATACGAGCATCATTTCGCGATCAAGCAGGCCGGTCAAGCTTACGCGGAACAAGTCGAACGGGGATCGGAACGTCGCGGAAACGGCATGGAGTAATACGAAGAACGCAAAATGAAGCGGCTCCGCCGCATAAAGCGGAGCCGCTTTTTGCTGTGCCTTTCGTTTTGAAGCGAAGAATTAAAGGACTTATGGCCCAACAAAAAGACCTTAAACGCCGAGATCGAACGCTTTCTCCCTTTTTATCGACGGATTACCGCCTACAGTCCTATTGATCCTTCTTTTGGCAGGTTGGTTATAATGAATAGATGCCGAGCGCGGGAAGGCCTAGGATTTTAACGATAAAGGAGAAATCATTCATGCATACGACAGAATCCCGCGAGACGGGAAATTTGCACGCTCAGGACGATTATGCCGTACATCTGCGATTCTCGCAGGAACTTTACGGTCGGATCACGGCGATGCCGGCCCTCATTCGCACGCGCCTGCTTCGCTTAGAGTTTAAGCCGGAATTCTTGGAGCTGGCGAACCGGGCGCTCGAAGAAGCGGATCTGGCGGTTCGGGCGAACTCCCGAGGCGTGCTGGCTCATATTCAGCGAGGCCGAATTCTGCATATGCTGCTTCGCGAAGAAGAAGCGCAGGCTGCTTATCGCACGGCGATCGCCTGCGATCCGCAGGACGAGGACGCCCGTGCGGCTTATGCCCATTTTTTGATGAGGCGCGGCGAACTTCAAGCGGCCCGCGAACAAATGGAAGCGGCGTTTCTTTTCGACCCGGCACGGGCCGATATGTTGGCGCTCCGGGATTTTATCGAAGCGGGCGAACGCGATCCGGCGGTGTTCCGCGATTATTGGATGGCGTATATTCGGTACGGAGTCAGCGATATTCAGAGTTCTCCGGAAGAAATCAAACGCATGATCCGGCTCATTCAGCAGATCGGGGAAGATCCGAGAGGACCGATGAAAGTTTACATGAAGCTGCGGCCCGAAGATAAGGAGATTCGGCTCGCTTACGGCAAGGTGCTGTTCGAGCGAGGCGAATATACTCAGGCGCTGCGTCATTTTAAAGACATGCAGAAAAGCGACCCGAACGATCCCGACGTGCGGCGTTGGCTCGATCGGTTGAACGAACAAGGAAAAGCGGGCCGGCTTATCGGAGATTTGTTGTTCAAAGGCATTGTCATGCCGATTTCTATCGTGATCATGAGTCCGGTGCTCGCGTACCGTTGGCTCTGCGTGCTGAAAAGCCGCGATCTGCCGAACATATGGTAAAGTCCATGACGAAAGACATCGGGAGTTTTTATTCTTGGGCCGAACTTGCCGAGCGGATCGGAGCCGAATATCCGGGTGCCGAGGCCGCCGATCGGCTGTCCGACCGCGCAGCGAACAAAGTCTGCCGGAAGCTGCTCGTTTCGAGCGGAGACTCGCTTCGGCTGTTTTTCGACGCGACGGTCTTGGGCAAATATCGCAGCGGCGTGGCTTTTACCGATCGAGGGATCTACTGGAGATCCAATTCCGCAACGGGTTTCGTCGGCTGGGAAGAGTTCGGACAGGAACCGCTGCCCGAAGAAGGCTATCTGGACGACGCGATCCGGTTAGGCGAACGCAAACTGTCCACGACCGGATTGAAGATGGAACGCGACGTCATGCTGGAGCTGCTGACGCGCATTCGCGCAAGCGCCGGTACGCTCTCGCTGCCGCCGTACGGTCCGATTCCGCTGCGGCTTCGGAACGCGGCGGGCGAAGAAGCCGACCTGCGTACAGACGAATATTTCCTGCTCTATCTCTGCCGCCGAAGCGGCTACTTCAAGCCCGAACACTTCGACAGCGAACGTTCCGGTATGCGCCGGCAGCCGCAGTACGAACGGTTCGGGTTCGGAGAAGCGAGCCTGTTGGCGTTCCGCGAAGAGGGTCTTCGCGCGCAGGGCGCTTACGGCGTTGCTTTAAGCAGCGAAGGCCTGCATATCCGCAATCAGTATTCCTTCCGCCGCGAAGGCCTTCGGGAAAGCTTTCTGAGTTTTCGGCGAATCGCCGGCCTGAAGCGTATCGAACTCGAAAAAAGCACGCTGAAGCTCGACGGCGTCTCCGTCTACAACGCGATACACGGCCGCGATTTTGCGCGCCTGCTGAAAGGGCTACGCCTTTATTTATCTTCGCTGCAGGGGATTCGGGCCGATGCGGCGCTGGCGCTGCCGTATTCGCCGTCGCATCAGCAGCCGTGGGAATCGCCTTCTACGCCGACGGACGAAGACGAAGACTTATTGGTCTCCGAAGGAGGCCGGCCGAGAGGCGTCTATTCCAAATCGCAGATCCGGTTCGCGATCCGCAAAGGCCTATTGAATCCGGACGACGCTTATTTCTGGCAAGAAGGTTCGTCGCGATGGCAGACCGCCGGAGAAGCCGGGCTGCTGCTCCTTGTCGGCGGAGAAACGTAACCCGATCCCGCAAACCGAAATTTCAAGACACGCGAAAAAGCCGCCCTTTGCCGAATGATCGGCCGAGGACGGCTTTTTTGTTGTTCTTTTTGCATGTCTTGTTCAAGAGGGAAGGCGGGAAGCTCGATCAGGCACGTCTAACGACGATCCGATCTTCTTCCGTTTCGACCGCGATCGCGGTCACGTCTTCGTCGTCCAGCAGCAGATCGGTGATGCCGTCTTCCACATGCTGCTGAATCATGCGGCGAAGAGGACGGGCGCCGAACGCCGGATCGTATCCCAGTTCGGCCAATTTGCGTTTCGCGTCGTCGCCGATCGTCAGCGAGATGCCGCGCGCGGACAGATTGGCCGCGACTTCGCCGAGCATATTGTCCACGATCGCGACCAGATCGGCTTCTTTGAGCGAAGCGAACGGCACGATGCCGTCGAATCGGTTCAAGAATTCGGGACGGAAATATTGACCGAGCGAGCTTACGATCGAACGGGTTTCTTCTTCCTTCGCCATAAAGCCCATGGTGATCTTCTTGTCGGCGGTCGTGCCGGCGTTCGAAGTCATGATGATGACCGTATCTTTAAAGCTGACGGTACGGCCTTGGCTGTCGGTCAGACGGCCGTCGTCCAGCACTTGCAGGAACATATGCTGCACGTCCGGATGGGCTTTCTCGATCTCGTCGAGCAGGATGATGCTGTACGGGTTGCGGCGCACGCGTTCCGTCAATTGTCCGGCTTCTTCATGGCCGACATAGCCCGG
Organism: Saccharibacillus sp. O23; assembly: GCF_002205895.1. Classification (GTDB taxonomy): domain Bacteria; phylum Bacillota; class Bacilli; order Paenibacillales; family Paenibacillaceae; genus Saccharibacillus. The sequence goes on along the minus strand of NZ_NJDE01000012.1, from coordinate 41,833 downwards.
AGGCGAACCGATCAGTTTGGACACGGAATGGCGTTCCATGTATTCGCTCATATCGAGACGGATCATGGCGTCGCTGCTGCCGAACAGTTCGTCGGCCAGCGCTTTGGACAGCTCGGTCTTGCCGACGCCGGTCGGTCCCACGAACAAGAAGGAAGCGATCGGTTTGGCGCTGCTGCGCAGTCCGGCGCGTCCGCGGCGTACCGCTTTGGACACTTTGTCCACGGCTTCGCTCTGGCCGATCACGCGGCTCTCCAAACGGGCGGACAGATTCTTCATCTTGCCGCGTTCGTCCGCTTGCAGCTTGCCGACCGGAATGCCGGTCTTGCGTTCGATGATATTCTGAATGTCTTCGACCGTCACTTCGAGCGTATCGCCGCTTGCGGTTCTGTTCTCCAGACGTGCCGAGAGGGAAGCTTCTTCGTCGCGCAGCTTGGCGGCGCGTTCGTAATCTTCTTCGCGGGCGGCCGCGTCTTTTTCGTTTTTGATCTGTTCCAGACGGTCGCGAATTTCGCTTTCGTCGCCGACCGGCGCGAGCAGATTCAATTTGGCGCCGGATTCGTCCAGCAGGTCGATCGCTTTATCCGGCAGGAAGCGATCTTGGATATAGCGGCTCGACAACCGCACGCAGGCTTCGAGCGTCTCGTCGGAGTAGCGGACGCCGTGGAACTGTTCGTATTTCGGACGCAGTCCTTTGAGAATTTCCAACGTCTCGTCCAGCGTCGGTTCGTCGACCGTAACCGGTTGGAAACGGCGTTCCAGCGCGGCGTCTTTTTCGATATGGCGATATTCTTTGAGCGTGGTCGCGCCGATCACTTGCAGCTCGCCGCGCGCCAATACCGGCTTCAGGATATTGCCGGCGTCCATCGAACCTTCCGCGGAACCCGCGCCGACCAGCAGATGGATCTCGTCGATGAACAGCAGGATATTCCGGCGCTGTTCCAGTTCCGCGATCAACTGCTTCACTTTCTCTTCGAACTGGCCGCGGATGCCCGTACCGGCCACGAGCGAAGCGACGTCCAACGAATAGACTTCTTTGCCGAGCAGTTTCGCCGGAACGTTGCCTTCCGTGATCCGCAGCGCCAATCCTTCGGCGATCGCCGTTTTGCCGACGCCCGGTTCGCCGATCAGCACCGGATTGTTTTTGTTGCGGCGGTTCAAGATCTCGATGACGCGGTCGATCTCGTCGTCACGGCCGATGACCGTATCGATCTTGCCGCTTCGCGCCGCGTCGTTCAGATTGCGGCCGAGTTGGTCGAGCAGGCCGCCGCCTCGGCGTCCCGCGCCTTGTTCCGCACCGCGGGAAGACTGTCCGGCCGCGCCGGAATTCGACTGGCCGGATTGCATGAAGCCTCTGAACAGTTCTTCGAACGGCGATTGGCCCGCGGAACCGAAGCCCGCAGCGAACGGTACGCCGCCGTTTACTTTCGCATAGCAGTCTTCGCAGAGAAACATTTTTTCGGATTTATTGTTAAGGGTGAGGCTCAGACCTACGGTTGCTTGATTGTGATTGCAGTGTTGACAGCGCATGAAGGCATGCCCCTTTCGTTATCGAAATTTAAATTCAGAAAACGGCTGCCCGCCTCGACAGAAGCAGGCCGCCGGAATGTGGGGGACGAAAGCCGAAGGTTACCCAGAACGAAGATCGAAGGCTGTCGATATCAAACCGGAGGGAAAATCCATAGGGTACGGTTTGATCTTTCGTCCTGACTTTGACTTTCTTTGACTTTATTATACCTCGTGCACAATTAAAGTCAATAGGTTTTCGGTTATTTTTAGTAAGTTTGTTGTAAAAGGTTTGATAACGTGTCCGAAAACGCGCTTGACCTTGGGTCTGACCTAACCTTTATAGTAAACAAAGAACGAAGAAACCGAGGAGGCGCGCAGAAGTGAACGATTTCTTATCCATACGCGAATTCGCGCGGCTGATGGGCGTATCGGTTCATCAAGTCCGTTATTTCGAAGAAAAAGGGCTGCTGATGCCCGCTTATGCGGAAGACAACGGTTATCGGCGTTACGGGATGGACGAGCTGTACCGGCTGTCGCATATCCTGCTGCTTCGCAAAATGGGTATTCCGCTGGCGGAAGCCGGCCGAGCGATCGACGAATACGATGCCGAAGCGCACGAAAATTTGCTGAAGCGATCGTTGTCGCAGATCCGCGAAGAGATCGGCCGGCTTCGGCAGATTGAACGCTTCACCGAGCAGGTGCTGCACGAACGCGATCGGCAGCGCGAACAGAAATATCCCGGTTACGGGCTGTTCGAGCACGAAGATCGGCCGCTCATTCGCTGCGCCGTACTCGGCGAACGCGGCGAACCGACCGCGCGTATGCTGCTTCGGGCGGAGCGCCGTCCGTCGGCTTTGTTCGAAGCGGACCTGCATTACGTGTCTGACCGGAACGGAACCGTGCTTTATTTCGCTCCCGAAAAAGACGAGCCGCAAACGGCACAAGCCGATCTGGTGTTAGAGCGCGGAATCTATCTGCATGAGCGCTTCGAGGCGTTCGACGACAAAGAAGCGGAACGACGGATCGAAGCGATGGCGAGACATGCGCAAGAACGATTCGGCGTGCGGGCCGAGCGGTTTATTTTGACGGAAAAGTCGTATCTTTCGTTATTCGGCGGGGAAAGTCTGACGTTGGAACTTGAAGTTCGCGTCGGAGACGGGAGCCGATCGAATGCGGAGGCGCCGGGAAAATGAAGAAACGAATCGCGATCGCGCTGCCGGCGGTTTTGCTGATGATCGGAGTCGCATTTTTCCTCATTCAAAATACGTTTCGGTTCGACGAGCGCGAGATTCGCATCGAGACGCCCGAAGGCGCGATGACCGGCGTGCTCGCGATGCCGAAGGATCGGGAGAAACCGGCAGGCGTTATCGTATTCGTGCACGGGGACGGTCCGACGAACGCGGCTTACGACGATGCGTACAAGCCGTTATGGGAAGCTTTTGCCGACGAAGGGTATGCGTCGCTCTCGCTGAACAAACGCGGCATCGGCGGCTCGGAAGGCAGCTGGTTGGAGCAAAGCATGGAAGACCGGGCTCGCGATACCGAATATGCCGTGCAGTGGGCGCGCGAACAGCCGGATCTCGATCCCGATCGCATCGGCCTCTGGGGAGCCAGTCAAGCAGGATGGGTGATGCCGAAGGTCGCGCGCGACGAACCGGAGCTTCGATTCGCGATCTTGGTCGCGCCGGCGGTCGATTGGATCAAGCAGGGGCAGTACAATACGCGTGCGGAAATGAAGCGAGCAGGCGCGTCGACGGGACAGATCGAAGAGGCTGAACGCCGGGACGCCGCCGTGCTGGAGCTGCTTCAGGCAGGAGCTTCTTACGAGACTTATATGAAGAAAGCGGGAGAACGCGAATCTTCGTCTATCTCGCGGGAACGCTGGACGTTTATCCGCCGAAACTTCGAGGAAGATTCCGCGGACGAACTGGCTTATTTCAAACAGCCGGTGCATCTGGTATTGGGCGGACGCGATCTTAACGTCGATTCGGACGATACCGAGAACGTCTACCGGGCGAAGATTCCGAAGCGGCTGCTCACCGTTACCCGTCTGCCGGACGCCGACCACTCCATGCTGAAACGGAGGCTGTCGGAATCGGACGCGTTAACCGCGCTGACGGCCGTGTTCATGCCGCGCGAACTGTTCGACGACGGATATTTAAGCGACATGCGGACGTTTTTGCGTACAATGGATAAAGGAATACCGGAGAAAAGAGCGGGGCAGGAAAAACGCTGATTTTTCCTGCCTCGAACGAAACGGAGACGAAGCCGATGAGCACGGAAAAACGAGTAAGCGTGGCGCATGTTTTTTTGATTCGGGAAGGCCGGATTTTGCTGCTCAAGCGGCAGAATACGGGGCATGAAGACGGCCTGTACGGTCTTCCCGCGGGGAAGATCGAACGGGGGGAGACGGCTCCCGCGGCTGCGATGCGCGAAGTCCGCGAAGAATGCGGCGTAACGATCGAGCCGGCGAACCTTCGCATGACGGGAGTCTGGCAGATCGGGGCGTCCGAAGAAGGAGAGGACGAGCGGATCGATTTCTTTTTCGAAACGGAATGTTGGGACGGAGAACCGGTCAATCTCGAGCCGGATAAATGCGCGGAGCTTTATTGGTGCCCGGCGGACGAGCTGCCCCAAGAGACCGTACCGTTCATCAAGGAAGCCTGGAGCAGGTCGAGACGCGGATACGGATACGGCAGTTTCGGAATGGGCGAAGCTCCGAACTCTTTCGACGCTCTGCCGGAAAAACGGGATTGACGTCGAAAAGCCGCTTGTCGCCATGATGCGCAAGCGGCTTTTTCGCGTGAACGGTCGACCGGTCAGGAACTGAGCGAATCCGGCGGAACGACGGTGCAAAAAGGCGAAGATTTGAGCTTCGACGTCATTTCGGCTTCGGGCAGGGGACGGCCGATCACATAGCCCTGAATCTCGTCGCAGCCGGCTTCCTGCAGGAAATCCAACTGTTCCGGCGTCTCCACGCCTTCGGCCAGCACTTCGATTCTCAGGCTTTGTCCCAGCGCAATGATCGCGCGCACTATATCGTCGGCTTCTTCGTCTTCCTGCCGGATGCAGGCGACGAATTCGCGATCGATCTTCAGCATGGACGGTTTGAAGTTCTTCAGATATTTGAGCGACGCGTAGCCGCTGCCGAAATCGTCGATGGCCACCTGAATGCCGGCTTTCCGAAGGCGGCCCAACCGTTCGACCGCCGCGGGAATATCTTTGACGGCGAACGTTTCGGTGATCTCCAGCACGAGTCTGCCCGGATCGATTCCCGTCGACCGCATGATACCCAGAACGGTTTCGACGATTTCTTCGTCTTGAAGCTGCCGCGGAGAAACGTTCACGCTCATCCGCAGGTCGGTCAATCCCGCGCGGGCCCATTTTTGCTGCTGCATGCAGGCCTGCCGCAACACCCATTCCCCGATCGGCTTGATCGCTCCGGTCTCCTCGGCGATCGGAATGAAATCGGCCGGCGAAATGTAGCCTTTGACGGGATGCTTCCAGCGCAGCAGCGCTTCGACGCCTTCGATTCTGCGGGTCTGCGCATGCATCTGCAGCTGATAATGCAGCGACAGTTCATTCCGTTCGATAACGGCATTAAGGTCGTTATCGATTTCCAGCCGGCGTTCCGATTCGGAACCGATCGACGCGTCGAAGAAAACGGCTTTACCGCCGTTGTTTTTTTTCGAGCGGTACATGGCGGCGTCCGCGTTTTTCAACAGCTCGTCCATGGTATCCCCGTCGGCGGGATAAATCGCGACGCCTATGCTGGTCGAGACGTGAAGAGAATGTTCTTCGATCCGCATGGGCTCTTTGAGCGCGTCTTCGACGGCGGCGATCGCGTCGTGAACGCGTCGAAGGTTCGGAAGCAGCGGGACCAAGATCACGAATTCGTCGCCGCCCAGCCTGGCCAGCAGGCAGCGTTCGGGAAGGGTTTTCTCGAACCGAGCGGCGGCTTCTTGAAGCATCCGGTCTCCTGTACTATGGCCTAGGGTATCGTTGATATATTTGAACCGGTTAAAGTCCAGGAAGACGACGGCGAGCTCGGCACGGTCTTTCTCCGCTTGAGCGACGGCTTCCTGGAGCCGAAGATTGAACAGGCGGCGATTCGGCAGACCGGTGAGTTCGTCGTGATTGGCCGCGCGGTCGCTGACTTTCAAATATTGTCCCAACCGGGCCAGCAGTTCGTCGTTTTCCGCAAGCGTGAGGATTTGGCGCACGGTCACGAGCAGGATGCCCGTTATGCAGCACAGCACGATGATGTTGAAATAAGGCAGCTGCAGCAGCATGACCACCATGAGCGTACCCAGACTGACGTAAGGCAGCAGCCGCTTGATCCATCCTTTGCCCGGTCTGAGCGGCTTTTCGCTCGTCTCGGCGCGGAAATCGGGATTCAGCGATTCGATGCCCGCCATGGCGATAGCGATCAAGGACATGCTCCATACCGGGTCGATGAAGCTGCCTATGGCGTAACCGTCGATCGTAAGCAGATACAAATAGATCGAATCCCCGAAGATGAACAGCATGACGGCAGCAAGCAGCATCTGCTGGGCCTTGACCGCGATCGCGTATCGATTGGACAGCATCAGCAGGATCAGGAGGAACAGGAAACCGAGATCTTCTATCGGGTAACTGACGTTCAGAATGACGAAAGACAGATCGCCGCTCGCGGCCGCTTGCGCGTAAAGCGGTTCGATCAGAAGGATCCAACTCAGGGCGATCATCGTCGTCATAAAGATCGAAGCGTCGAGAAGCAGCCGGACGGCATTGAGTCCTTTCAACTGCTTGTAATTCAGCAGCAGCAGGGCCCAGCAGATCAGAATTCCTTCGACGAACCACAGGTAATCCGCGGCGCTGGGAACCGACAGCTCGAAAGAAGGACTGAACGCGTCCCACAGCCAGAGACACATGGCGAGCATGTACGCGAAGCAGCTGTACATGAGCAGCCGCCAAAATCTTTGCAGCGAAGCCTCGGCCTTGCGGGATACTGCCCAAAGCACGCAGCTGCCGGCGGCGGACGGAAGCAAGTTGAGCAGATTGCCGAGCCAGGACATGATTTGTTCGTTCCCGCGGAAGACGCCCAGCAGGACGTAATAGACGATCAGGTATAACACGGTTGCCGAGTAAAAGAAGTAGCGATATTTATACATGGAATAACCTCCGGCTTTCGCAAAAATAAAGCGATCGAACAGTAACGTTTTATATCGTCATTTTTACGGCGCATGAACAGCGAAAGCGAAAAAAAGCCTGTTTCGAGCGCTTTTCCGGATAAAGAAAATCCCGGCAGCGAAAAGCCGCTCGCCCGAGGGAATCGGGGAGCGGCTTAACTGAAGGGGGTGGGACGGTGGGACGGATTAAACGGGTTTGACCGCTTCGGCGCTTGCATCCAGCGTTTCGCCGTTGCTCGCGATCACCTGCTTATACCAATAGAAGCTGTCTTTGCGGGAACGGTCGAGCGTGCCTTTGCCTTCGTTGTCTTTGTCGACATAGACGAAGCCGTAACGTTTCTTCATCTCGCCGGTGCCCGCGCTCACCAGATCGATGCAGCCCCACGGCGTATAACCGATCAGGTCCACGCCGTCGATGATCGCTTCTTTCATTTCTTGGATATGTTCGCGCAGGTACTCGATCCGGTAATCGTCATGGATCGAGCCGTCCGCCTGCACTTCGTCGACCGCGCCCAGACCGTTCTCGACGACCATCATCGGGAGACGGTAGCGGTTGTAGACGTTGTTAAGCACCCAACGAAGGCCTTTCGGATCGATCTGCCATTCCCAAGCGCTGGCTTTGAGATACGGATTCTTCAAGCCCATCGACATATTGCCGCCGATTTTCTCCTGCTCCGGATCGGCGCTGACGCACACGGACGAATAATAGCTGAACGTATAGAAATCGACCGTGCCTTCGCGCAGCGCTTCTTCGTCGCCGTCCGAAATTTGCAGTTCCACGTCTTTTTCCGCGAAATAACGTTTCGCGAAGCCCGGATATTCGCCGCGCACCTGCACGTCGCCGCACAGGAAGTTGCCGATATTGTCTTTCTGCTGCGCGAGGAGCACGTCGTCCGGGTTGCTGGTGAGCGGGTAAGCGCACATGTAGGCGATCATGCAGCCGATCTTGAAGTCGGGATCGATCGAATGGCCGAGCTTGACCGCTTTGGCGCTCGCGACGAACTGATGATGCAGCGCTTGGAAACGAAGCTGATCGGAACCCGAATTCGGATCGGTCAATTCGCGTCCGCCTTCCGGCATCATCGCGCCCGCGAAGAAGGTGCCGAACGGCAGGGTCAGCAGATTGATTTCGTTGAACGTGAGCCAGTATTTCACGACGCCTTTGTAGCGGTTGAACAATGTTTCGCAATATTTGACGTAGAAATCGATCACCCGGCGGTCGGACCAGCCGTTATAGTTGCGCGTCAACGCGAACGGCGCTTCGTAGTGCGAGATCGTGACCAGCGGTTCGATGCCGTGCTTTTTGAGTTCCGCGAACACGCTGTCGTAGAACTTCAAGCCTTCTTCGCTCGGCTCCGCGTCGTCGCCGTTCGGGAAGATGCGGCTCCACGCGATGGAGAGGCGGAACACTTTGAAGCCCATCTCGCCGAAGAGCGCGATGTCTTCGGCATAACGATGGTAGAAATCGATCGCTTCGTGGCTCGGGTAGTTTTCGGTCGGCAGCAGCTCGGGCGTGATGCGGCGGGGAACCGTATGGGTTCCCGCCGTCAGCATATCGGACGTGCTCAAGCCTTTGCCGCCTTCGTTATATCCGCCTTCGAGCTGGTTGGCCGCGGTCGCGCCGCCCCACAGGAAGTGTTCGGGGAAGCCGGTCGGAATCTTGTGCATGCGGGTTGTTCCTCCTTAGATGACTACCGTCAGCAGATTATCGTAGTAACCGATGTCTCTTTTTTCCGTTTCGATGACGTCCAGATAGCTGCCCGTATTCGAGATGATCACCGGCGTGGTCAAGATATAGCCTTCTTTGCGAATCGCGTCCATATCGAATTCCATCAACAGATCGCCTTTTTTCACCCGATCGCCTTGTTTGACCTGCGGCGTGAAGTATTTGCCTTTGAGCTTGACGGTGTCTTGACCGACGTGGATCAGGATCTCGACGCCCGTATCGCTCGTGATGCCGATCGCATGGCCGGAAGAGAACAGCGAAGTGAGTACGCCGTCTACCGGGGAATACACTTTGCCTTCGATCGGTTCGATCGCTACGCCTTTGCCCATCGCGCCGGTGGAGAACGCTTCGTCTTTGATCGTGGACAGAGCGATGACGTTGCCTCTCATCGGGCTGCCTACCGTTTCTTGCTGAATGACGGAATCGTCTTTTTTGGTCGGCGTGTTATCGGTTGTCGCCGCATCGTCTTTGAACATGAACAAGGTCACGACCATGCCGAAGAAGAAGCTGACGGTAATGCCGATGATCGCGCCCCAGAAGCCCGCGTCCAGACCGCTCGGACCGATGTAAGACGGAATGCCGAAGACGCCGAGACCGCCGATGCGGTAACCTTGCGTACCCATCGCGCCGATGATGCCGCCGCCGATCGCGCCGCCGATGCAGCTGATGATGAACGGTTTTTTACGCGGCAGGGTAATCCCGTAGATCGCAGGTTCCGTGACGCCGAACACGCCGGAGATGACGGCCGGGATCGACAGCGATCTGAGTTTTTGATTTCTTGTTTTGAGCAGGATCGCCAGAACGACGCCCGTTTGAGCGAAGGAAGCGCCGAACGTTGCCGCCAGTACCGGATCGCTGCCGAGCAGGGTCAGGTTGTTGATCGCGATCGGCACGAAGCCCCAGTGCAGACCGAAGATGACGAACACTTGCCAGAAACCGCCGAGAATGATGCCTGCGATGATCGGGCTCAGGTTGTAGATGGCCAATACGCCGTTACCGATCAATGTGCCCGCCCAAGTCGCGACAGGACCGATGACGATGAACGTGAGCGGAACGATAACGAGCAGGGTGCAGAACGGAACCAAGAACGTCCGAACGACGCTAGGAATGGTTCTCTTGAAGAAGCCTTCGATCTTGGAACCGACGAACGTCGCGATGATGATCGGGATAACGCTGGACGAGTAGGTCATCAAGATGACCGGTATGCCCAAGAACGTAATGTAGACCGGCGATTCGAATAACGTGCCGCCGAATAACGTATACAGCGGTTCGGCGCCGGAAGTCGTGATGCCCGCGATATTCGGATAGACGAGAGCCGCACCGATCGCCATGCCGATAAACTGGTTGGCGCCGAATTTCTTCGCGGCCGTGAAGCCGAGGAAGATCGGGAAGAAGTAGAACAGGCAGTCGCCGATCGCGTTCAAGATCTGGTAGGTGCCGGAAGCTTCGGTCAGCCAGCCCAGGGTCAGGAACAAAGCGTTGAAGCCTTTGATCATGCCGGTCGCGGCCAGTACGCCGAGCGTAGGCGCGAACACGCCGGAGATCATGTCGACGAAGCGGTTGAACAGGTTGCCTTTGGCTCCGCCGTCCGCGCTCGAAGCGCCTTCCGACGAAGCGAATCCGCCGACGGCGTTCACTTCCGCGTACACGTCGGGCACATGGTTGCCGATGACGACTTGATATTGGCCGCCGCTTTTGACGACCGTGACGACGCCGTCCATATTTTTCAGCACGTCGGTATTGGCTTTGTTTTCGTCTTTCAGTCTGAACCGAAGTCTCGTGACGCAGTGTTCGAGGCTGTTGACGTTTTCTTTGCCGCCTACGTTTTGGATGATGTCTTTAGCCAGTTTTTCGTATTTCCCCATTGTTCTCGCTCCTTTGCGCGAATGATGATAGAAGGAAAAAGCTTATAAAAAAAGGCGAGACCAAGGAAGCGCGCGTCCCTCGACGCTGCGAAGGAACATGCTTTCCGTTTGGTCTCGCCTGCATTACCAGTCACGATCCGTGATTTTATGAAATTGAGAACGCTTGAGCCAAGCGTCGATCCGATCCGCTACTATAAAGCGGATTCGCGCGTCACGCGGTGGATATGAAGCGTCAGATACAATTTTTCTTCGTCCGGCAGCTCGATTTGCAAGTACGTTTCGACTTTGAGCATGCAGGCGTAAGCTTTTTTGTATTTCGATTTGACCTGCCGAAGCAGGAAATCGTCTTCCAGTTCGCCGCGTCCCGGTTTGCCGATCCGCTGAAAGAAAAAACGCAGATGGGTGACGAACCGCTCGTAGCTGAGCGAATTTTCGTCGGGCGCTTTGCCGTAGCTGTATTTGATGATGTTCAGGATATCGCTGATCTTCTCGGTCTGCGCCGCCACGTTGTCCGTCCTTCGGGAGGACTGGTCGATCTGCGCGTTGATCAGATGCAGCGCGACGTTGGCCGCCTCGTCTTCGGGAAGCTTCTTGCCGAGCGAATCTTCGATGAATTCGAGAGCCTTCTTGCCGATGCCGAATTCTTTCGGATAGATGCGCCGGATTTCCCAGATTAACGGATTGGTCGTCGTGATTCCTTCGTCCAGCAGCCTGAGCGCATTGTTCATGTGGTCGGTCAGCGTCACGTAGATGTAATCGCTCAGCGGCACGTCCAACATGTTTTTGCCGTATTCGATGATGTCGTAGCATAAGGAGATGTACTCGGGCGGCACGTCTTCCAACAGAAGCTTGAATTTTTCCGAAGCGTCTTTCTGCTGAAGCACGAAGATTTTTTCGACCAGAGACTGATCTACGGGTTCTCCGATCTTTTTCTTGAACGCGATTCCGCGTCCCATAACGACAAATTCGCTTTTGTTCGCGTCGCTGGCTATAATCGCGTTGTTGTTAAAGATTTTTCCGATAATCACCTGCCGCCCTCCTTACTGTGCGTGATCATCAACGAAGGATATAAGCGCTTACATCCTTATTGCGGAAAAAGGGACCGTTAACGGAAAGAAGGCAAAACCCAACACATATACCTTTTGCACATGTGGTGGGTTTTGCCTTCTTCAGTAACAATCCCAAGGTCATCATAGCAGTTAAGAAAGCGTTTGACAATAGAAAAGTATACGCTTTCTTTTTCTTTTTTTCGAGATCGTTTTCGGAAAAGAAGCGGCCTAATGGAAGAAAGAAGGGGTCATTCGGCCGATTTTCTTTCTTCCATCAAGCGGCGAAGTTTGGATTCGGTCGTCGTCTCGGCCGCCGGCGTATAGATGCTGCATCGAAGGTCGTCTTGTCCGTATACGCTGAGGGAGGTCAGTTCGTAGACCATCTTGCCGGCTTTGGCGTGGCGAAACTCCAGATGGACTTCCGGCGCGTAGCTGACTTGTCCGTGTTCCCACATCTTGCGGAATTCGGGATAAGCGGTCGTCATCTCGCTCAAGAAACCGTCGTACCACTCGTCGCCGACGTAGCGGCCGTAATACGAACGGAACATGGATAAGAAGCCGCTGGCGAACTGTTCCCAATTGACCGCGAGGCGTCGGAATTCCGGACGTTCGAACAGCAAACGGATCATGTTGCGCCGCTCTGCCGGAATCCGTTCGAAATCGAGAAACACGAAGCGCGCCGCTTCGTTCCAACCCACGATATTGCACATCCGATCGGAGACGATCGCCGGGCAGTAAGTCAGATCGTTCAGGATCTTGCGAAGCGACGGATTGATCAAAGGCACGAGCGGTTCGGCCGTCGGGATGTTTGCTCCGCTTTCGAGCGCGAGCGAGTACAGGTATTTGCGCTCGTCGGCGTTCAGGCGCAGCGCGCCCGCGACGCAGTCGAGCACGGACGGCGAAGCTTGAATATCGCGGCCTTGCTCCAACCAGGTATACCAAGTGAGGCTGACGCCGGCAAGCTGCGCGACTTCTTCGCGGCGAAGACCGGGCGTACGGCGCCGAGCTCCGACCGGAAAGCCGGCGGATTCCGGGGTAATCAGAGCGCGTTTGTTTTTGAGAAAAGCGGATAAAGCTTGCAGCCGGGAAGCGGAATTCATGCGGCAGACTCCTTTCGCGCGATACGGAGAAGAAGAATGATCCGGCATCAGAGCACTCTTTATACCCGTATAAACGGTAACTTGTAATAGGATATTTTCCATGACATTATAGCGGTACAAGCCCGAAAGCACAAGGAAACGAAGGGAGTCAATAAAGTCATGGAAAGAGTCGTCATTACGGGAACGGGCGTCGTGTCGCCGCTCGGCAGCACGGTGGACGCGTTCTGGAGCAATCTCACGCAAGGAAGATCGGGAGTCGCGCGGATCGAGTCGTTCGACCCGTCGGGATATAAAACGCAGATCGCCGGGGAAGTGCGCGATTTCGATGCGACCGGCCTGCTCGGAGCCAAAGAAGCCAAGAAATTGGACCGGTTCTGCCAATTCGCGTTAGTCGCGGCCGAGCAAGCGATATCGCAGGCCGCGCTGGATCCGGAGAAAATCGATCGGGAACGCATGGGCGTCTACGTCGGTTCGGGAATCGGCGGGATCCGGACGCTGATGGGGCAGGGCGAAGTGCTTGCGGGCCGAGGGCCCGGCCGCGTCAGTCCGTCGCTGGTGCCGACGATGATCGCCAACATGGCGGCGGCGCTCATCAGTATCCGCTACGGCGCGCTCGGTCCGTCGATGGCGCCGATCACGGCCTGTTCGATCGGCAATACGGCGATCGGCGAAGCCTTTTTTCATATTCAAGCCGGCCGTTCCGACGTGATGATCGCGGGCGGAACGGAAGCGGCGCTGCACGGGATCGCGCTGTCAAGCTTCTCGAACGCGACGGCCTTGTCTTCGCGTAACGACGATCCTCGGGCGGCGAGCCGTCCGTTCGATCAAAGCCGCGACGGTTTCGTCATGGCGGAAGGGGCGGGCATCCTCGTATTGGAATCGTTGAGCCACGCGCAGGCGAGGGGAGCGGAGATTCTGGCCGAAGTGATCGGTTACGGGGCAAGTTCGGACGCTTATCATATGGTGGCGACGCCGGAAGACGGCAGCGGCGCGGCGCGCGCGATGCGCTCGGCGCTGAAGGAAGCGGGAATCGAAGCGTCCGGGATCGACGTGATCAGCGCGCATGCGACCAGCACCGTCATCGGCGACCGCTCCGAGACGGCGGCGATCAAAGCCGTATTCGGGGAAGAGGCTTACCGGATTCCGGTGACGGCCAACAAATCGATGACGGGACATATGCTCGGCGCTTCCGGAGCGGCCGAAGCGGTCGCGTTAGTGAAGACTTTGCAGACCGGATGGATTCCGCCGACGATCAATCTGGAGGAAGCCGATCCACTGTGCGATCTGGATTATACGCCGAACGAAGCGAGAAAAGCGGACCTGCGGATCGGGATCTCGAATTCGTTCGGGTTCGGCGGACATAATTCGGCGATCGTGCTGAAACGGTACGAAGGCGTTTGACCATCCCCGCACGAATCCGCAAAATAAAAACAGGAGAAGGCCGAGGTTATCGGCTTTCTCCTGTTTGTCGATGGCGATCGTTTAAGAGACTTTGAAGTATTGCACGGAAGCTTGAAGCTCGTCCGCCATCTGGGACAGATTGCGGATCGCGCCCGCGATTTCTTGAATCGTGGCGCTTTGTTCTTCGATCGCGGCGCCGACTTCCTGATATCCGGCCGATTGTTCTTCGGTAATGCCGGAGATCTTCTGCATGGAGTCCGTAATCAATTCGAACGAACGATCCGTTTTGTCGAGCGATTCTTTCAGATGGCCGATTTGGGCGGAGAAGGAGGAGACGCCGTTGAAGATCGTGTTGAAATTCTCCGACATCTCGTGAATCCACTGCTGCCCTTTTTCCACGGCTTGGCTGCCTTGCTCGATGCTCGCAAGCACGGATTGGCTGTCCTGCTGCGTGCTGTGAATCAGTTCCGTAATCGAGTTGGCCGCTTCGGAAGATTGTTCGGCCAGCTTCTTGACCTCTCCGGCAACGACCGCGAAACCTCTGCCGTGCTCGCCGACGTGCGCGGCTTCGATCGAAGCGTTCAGCGCAAGCAGATTGGTTTGCGTCGCGATATGCGTAATGACCGTAATGAAGTCGCTGATCTCTTTCGAGCGCGTATCGAGTTGAGCGGCGGCGTCTTGCGACTGTTTCATCTCCTGCTGGATCACGTCCATTTGACTCAACGTTTTCTCGACCAGTACTTGACCGTCTTTGGAGTAGGAGCTGACTTCATGGACCATCTGCTGCATGCCGGTCACTTCGCTCGTGACTTTGGCCAATTCTTCGTTGACTTCGACGATCGAAGAGGTGCTGTCCGTGATCGAAACCACGACTTCCGATACGCCTTCGTTGACGCTGTTCATCGAAAGGGCCACCTGATGAGAACTGGCTCCCATTTCGTTGGACGATTGATTGATATTGCCGGCGGTCTCCGAGAAGACTTTGGAAGAACTCGAGATTTGATGGATCAACGTCTCCAGATTGCCTCGCATCGCATTGAACGAACCGGCCAACGTGCCCAGCTCGTCTTGGCGTTGAAGAGCGAATTCTTCCGTCAGATCGCCTTCCGCTACTTTTTGCGTCGCGTTCACGAGTTTGTTGATCGGGCGAGTCAAGCTGCGGCTGAGCAGGAACGCCACAGCGACGCCGATCACAATAACCACCGCGACGATCACGACAGTAAACCAGAAGATAAAGGTCTGCGTAGCCGGAATGACGCTCGCGTCGATATCGATGCCCGCGATCCCGAACGTTTTGCCGTCCCGGTCTTTGAGCGGAAGGAAGATCGACTTGTGAATGCCGTATTCGTCTTTGTAGATCGAGCTGTACGTCATCTTCTGGGAATCGATCGCAGCCTTCATATCATCCGAAAAAGCGTAATCCGTACCGTAATCGTCGTCGACGCCGGTCAGAACGACAATCTGCTCTTTGCCGGTGTTGTTGCTGAGAATATACACATTTTCCAACGTATCGGTCACGAGTATGCTCTCCAGCTTGGCTTTGATTTTCTTGTACCCTTCATTGCCTGTTCCGTCGATGTCTGCCGGATTTTCGGGAATCGATTCCAGATAAGCGTTCATCGACTGGATGCTAGTCGCGAGCCGCAGATCGAATTGATCTTCCAGTTCGTTCGTCAACCGGCTGCTGATCTTGGATTCGGCAATGGAAAAAGCGGCGCAAGTAAACACGATCAACAAGATAATCGAGCAGATCATTTTCGCCGAGATGTGGTTTTTGTACCAGCCGAATACGGATTTCTTGCTAGGATTGGATGTAGGCTTCGACACGTGTTACCCTCCGATTGGTTGCAAAGTATCTGCATAGGAATGAAAGACGGCATCTATGTTTTGTTTCAGGTATTCGACGATTTCTTCGACGTGCGCAACTTCGGTATAAGGCGAGATGACGAAAAGCTTCGCGGCGTAAAGCGTCGTCTGGGCGCCTTCGCTTGTCGGCACGACCAAATGCTTTTTGGTATCTCCGAAGAACATGACGTCGCGCTGCTTACCCAATACTTCGAATAGCTGTTCGTTCAAACGGTTCGTTTCTTCGATATCGGCAAGCGAGCATCGGCCGGACAATTCCGCTTGGAAACCGTCTTGGCGGTCGGGGTAGATGCGGAACAGCGTCATGATCGCCGGGTTCTCGTCGTTCACGATGATCGCTTCGGGAACTTCGCGGCGCAGCGTCTCGCGGAACGCCAGATTGACTTCGACGAACTGGGCCAGCAGACGCTGGTAACCGGTAACGCCGAAAGCCAGAAGCGCGCTGTAGATACTGATCGAACTTGCCATGCGGGAGCATTCCAACGTGTAGCCCGTATGGTAATCTCCGTAACCGCGGTGTCCGACGTAAGGCGTTTCTTCTTCGGCCAGATCGACGAGCTGAAGATCGGAAGCGTTCTTCACCAAGAAGAGGCTTGTCGAATACGGCGTTTGACCGAGCTTCTGGAAGTCGAAGCAGAGCGTATCGGCCAGCGACAGATACTGCATCCGGCTCTGAATCTTTTGCAAAGCTTCCAAGACCTGCGGCGCAAAGCGGAGAGGATTGGTGTCGAATTCGTACTCGCGGAAAAAGGCGAAAAATCCGCCGAGCGCCGAGTCCGCGTGGATATGCGGGCGGCGGATGCCGTGCTTAGCCGCGACTTCTTCGGCGGTCTCGAGCACGAGCTTCACGTTATCGATGCCCATCGCGTCGGTCGTGCCCGTCGTCGCGACCACGTAGACCGGAATGCCGCCTTCCGCGATCACTTGTTCCATCTTGTGCCGAAGATCTTCGGTGTCCATCGAGCTGTCGGTATGGGTGCGGACCTTGATCAGATTGTCGCTGCCGAGTCCGGTCGCTTCCATAGATTTGAACAAGCTGTAATGCGCCGATTCCGAACAGAACGCGTAGAGGTTGCGGGGAACGCCTTTGCGCGGAGCGTCCGGCGCGACTTTGGCGATCGCCAATCGGAGGCCGGTAAAGATCGCGCCTTGACCGCCCCATGTCGTATAGCCGCCGCTCGACCCGGCGTCGTATCCGACCAGCTTGGACATCATGCTGACCACGCGAACTTCCGCTTCGGCGCCCGCAGGACCGTATACGTCCCAAAGGTTATTGCCGTTCACGAGAAACGCCGTAATCATCCCCAAAATTCCCGGAGTACTTGCCATCGGCAAAATGTTGGTCAAAAAATACTTGGAATGGTAAGGGTGATTGTGCAGCAGTTTCAACAAGCGAGCATTCACTTCTCTTTGATCCGTACTATCGGTCGGAATGACGCTGTTTTGAATCAAATCGGTATAAAAAGATTTCGAACGTTCTTTTTCTCCCAACAGATTGACTCCGTCCGGATTCTTCAAATCATCCACGCCCGCGATCAATTGTTCGATCAACTGCATAAACTGCTGGCGTTCTTGTTGATTTCCGTCCTCGCTCGGAAAAAAGCTTTGCACGGAATTCTCTTTGTAAGTAGACACTTTGGTGTTCCTCCCGATTTCAAATGTAAAAAGGCGAAACTAGGCACAAATACCTATGTTCCACCAATTGTCGAATGCAACTGGCTGACCTACCCTAACGGATTTAGTCCCTATAGTTTTGCGTCCTCGTTTTTCAACGAGTTTGCCAAAATATGAAATTATTATAAGGATTATCTGAATGATTAAGGAGGCGAATATGATTTTCTAGCCATTTGGAATTATAATATACCTATTTGAAAGTATCAATGAAAATTTACATGCTGTGTCAAATTTTTGCGAATAAGTCCTCGTTTTTTGTCGAACTAGGTCTTTTTACCCTGAAACATAGGCATAGAATCAGAGTATAATTTCCCATTAAAAAAGAACGACACGGATGTCGTTCTTATCGGAATAAATGCAAAAAAAATAAGACCCGTAAAGGATCTTTTTTTTCGTATGGAGCCTAGGGGGATCGAACCCCTGACCTCATCGCTGCCAGCGATGCGCTCTCCCAGCTGAGCTAAGGCCCCGTATCATGTTTTGCTCACAAGAAATAATATAGCATGTACGACTTATCAAGTCAACAAGTCTTTATTGGACGAAAAATAAGACAATGATCTGTTTTAGTACATGGTGCTTACAGAGTAGCATTAGTTATACTACCTTCGAAAAGAGTCATCAGACTTCATCGGTTGTTAGTCAAAAGGCAATTACTAAATTGTCCTAAATTTAAGTATTTACTGAAGAGACAAGTCGAACCATTGAGTATTTATCAAAGTTAGATCTATAATCTACTGAATGTTGCTAAAGTTGACTACGAACTATAAAGAATCGAGCGGGTTTTCGAGCGGCGAACCTGAACTCTTAAACGGTAAAGGTACTAGTATAATGATTAATGAAATATTGCTGATTATGAATTATACTGGAAGTATGTAGTGTTGAGATGATTGAAGGAGGTATACAGTGTCACGTAAAATCGAAGAAATTCTTTCCCATAGAACAGACATATCAAGATATGTTGTACATTTAACAAAAGCTTATCGAACAAATAGCGCAAAAGAAAATCTCGTATCCATCATCCAAGATAAGATGATTCATGCTTATGATCATCATTGCTTGTTCTCTCCGAAGCTAAGAAAAGAGGACGAGGAGATTCAAAAAAAATTCCGAGTTGTATGTTTTACAGAAACGCCATTGGATAAAATTCATTTACTCACTAATATATCTGGAAGGAAAGTGGAATTAGAACCATACGGACTTGTATTCAAAAAGTCGAAGGTTATAAGCGCACGCGGGAACCCTGTATCATATGTTTATAAAGAGAATAATCTATTATTAAAATATCTCACTAGACAATATGATGAATATACTAGGACCTATTATGATGATGAACCGGAAGAATTGGTTGCAGATTTTAATACATTTGGTTCAATAGTTAATATAGTGAGAGCAGGTCACGATTTTCATTGGGAGAGAGAGTGGCGAGTTAGGAAGATGCTTGAGTTTGATTGTGCTGAAATATTTGCTGTAATAGCTCCTTCAAATGATCATAAAGAAATTCGAGAATTAATTGGTTCAGATGATATTAAGTATACTCCTTTTATTGATGCTGGATGGAATTATGAAGAAATGCTTAATGAGTTAGCATGTTACCTGTGGAATGAAATACGTCAGGAGCAGCTTTAGAGCAATTCCAGATTAAAGATGCGTCGTAACGTTTATGGTGTCTTCAGTCTGGAATTTGATCTACTTAGTGACTTGTACTCTTGAATATCGTGTTTATCTTATCTCTGATTAGATACAAGTCATCGGAGGCCATACCGTCATAAAAACAAAAACGATTCGACAATCTGCGAGCAGCTGGTTATCGAATCGTTTTTGTTGTGAAGCAAGCTAGACGCCTCTATAATTCGTATAGATCTTTATTTATTCGACATAGACAGGGGACCGATATGACTTTGAAAATGACCCGATTCTTTATGGCCGCTTTGCTGGCAGGCACGGCGATCGTTCCGGCGAGCATGCAGGCGGCTTCCGCGTCGGCCGCGCAAGCCGGGAGTTCCGCGGAGCCGAAGCAGCCGGCAAACAGTGAAACAAACGCGATTCGGAAAGCAGTCGAACAAGGACTCCTCAGCGGCGACGCGAACGGGGATCTTCGCGCTTATGCGCCGCTGACGCGTCAAGAGCTTGCGATCGCGTTGGCGAAAGCTCTTAAACTTCCGCTACCTCAAAGCGCGTCGAATTTTCGGGATATTCCGTCTGCAAGATGGAGCAGCGGGTATATCCAAGCCGTCGCGAAAGCCGGATTGCTCGGCGGCGATTCCAAAGGCAACTTCCGCCCGAACGCCGGGGTGACGCGCGAAGAGTTGGCGGTCGTCTTGGTGCGCGCAATCAAAGCCGATCAAACGGCAGGCGGCCGAACCGTCGATATTCGAGACCGAGCTTCCGTCGGCGTTTGGGCGGCGAAAGCCGTGGAGACTGCGGTTCGGCTGGGCTTTATGGAAACGACAAACGGAAAGTTCAACCCCAAAGCGAGCGTGCAGCGGCAGGAGGCGGCTTCCGTACTGGTCCGAGTCTTCGAACACACCGACAAGACGGCTGCCATTCAAGAGATCAGTGGCGATACGATAACGTTGGACGGCGTCGTTTATCGGATCGGGGATTCGCTGAAAGGACTGCTGAACACGCAGAATCGACAAGCGCTGCAAGGAGTCGTTCTGCATTACCGTTCCGAGAATCGGAAGATCGAACAAGCGGCAAGCCTCGAGATCGTCAACAACGGAACCGTGCTGGAGCTAGGAGCGGCGAATTCGGTAGGAACGCTGCGCATTTCCGGCAATTCCGTCACGGTCGGCGGACAAGGAGCGGAACGGATTGAAGTAGGCGCCGACATATCCGATGTCACTCTGAATCTCTCCGCGGACAGACTTCAAATCGAAAGTAAAGGCAAGCTATCGATCAACGGGAAAAGCAAGTTCCGCACAGCAGTTATTCAAGATACTGCTCTTCGGCTGACCACGGGCCAAGATATCCGTATCGAGACGTTGGAACTGCCGATCGGGACGAAAATCTCGCAATTCTTCGATCTTCTGCCGACACAGCATCAGGTCTTCGGGGTCGATATCGGGCTGGACGACCGTACGATCGACGTACTCGGCATCAATCGTCATCCGCAGCCCGCATCGGGTACGCCTCCGTTAACGATGAGATTGGCCGAAGGGGTCAAGACTTTCAGTTTGGCCGGTCTTTTCGTCGATCCGGATCAAGATCCGTTAACTTATAAGATCGAACCTGCCGATCCGAGCGTAGCCAAATTCGATATAGAAGGAACAAGCTTGAAGATTACCGCGCTAAAAGCGGGAACGACGCAGGTCGTATTGAGCGCGGAAGACGGAAAAGGCGGCCACAGCGCATGGAACTATTCCTTTTACGTATCGGATTTCGATCTACGCATTCCGCACTCCCGCGAAGTCTCGGATATTCCGAATTCGCCGCCGATCGCCGCCAACTGGCTGGTTTCGGTCGCTGCGCCGCTTGACGAAGGCGTTCAGACGCTCGATCTGTCGAACGCGTTTTACGATCAAGATGCGTTGACTTATTCGGCAGTGTCCGAAAACCCGGGTATCGCGGTTGCCGAAGCGAAGGGCGAGCGGTTGACGATTACGCCGACCGGTGCGGGGCATGTCTTGATCAAAGTCATAGCGAATGACGGCAAAGCGGGCGGCATCGGTTATTTTTACGTCGGTGTCACGGTTAATGCGCCTTTTCCGTCTTAAAGGCTTGGCGCGCTCGACGTTGTAGAAGTTGTGCGTTCAAGCTGCGTTCGACAAGCTTCGCACCACGGCGTTTCACTGAAGCATTGCTGTCTGTTTTACAGACGGCAATACTTTTTTTATACAGAGATTCCGATAACACTAGCGAAAACGTTTCGAATCTGGCAAAATAAAGAGGAACGTATCGAAAGCGCTTCCGTTACCGTTTTCGCTCTGTTGTACGTACAAGGTTTGTCGACTTTCTACTAATGAAAAAGAGGCGATAATCATGGCACAATTCGATCATTTGTCCGCGCTGTTGGAATCCTTTACGGAAAAAGGGAAAGGGCCTGCCGGCTGCGCCTGCATGGTCGCGAAAGACGGCGAAGTCGTGTATGAAGGATATTTCGGCCAAGCCGACCGGGAAAAAGGCGTCGACGTCGGACCGGACACGGTATTCCGGCTGTACTCCATGACGAAAGTCATCGTCTGCACGGCCGCGATGATCTTGTTCGAACGAGGCAAATTCCTGCTGAACGAACCGCTGCATCTCTATCTGCCGGAGTTCAAAGACACGAAGAAGATCGTGACCGATCCGAACGGTCAGGTACATACCGAACCGACGCAGAACCCGATTCTGATCCGGCATGCTTTCGGCATGATGACGGGACACCCTTACCCGTTCGGCGATTCGCTGCCGGCGCGCGAGATCGCAAGGCTGCAAGAAGAACTGCGCGAGCAGTCGGGCGGGCGTTACACGCTGCGCGACGAGATCCGGGCGATCGCTTCGGCGCCGCTCATGTTCGAGCCGGGTACCCGTTGGCTCTACGGATACGGGCATGATCTGGTCGCGGGCCTGATCGAAGCCGTCTCGGGCAAAAGCGTCGGCGAGTTCCTGCAAGAAGAAATCTTCGGACCGCTGGGAATGAAGGATACCGGCTATCGGTTCCGCGGCGATATTCAGGAGCGTATGGCGGTCATGTACGAACGCGCCGAAGACGGTACGCTGACGCCTTCTTCCGGAGACTTCGACCGCGTGCATCGGGAAGATTCGCTGTTGGAACCGGGCGGCATGGGCTTGTATTCGACGACGCGCGATTATCTGAAATTCGCCAGCATGTTGGCCGCGGGCGGAACGTCGGACGGCGTGCGCATCATCGGACGGCATACGATCGATCTGATGCGCACCAACCATCTAAGCGAAGAACAGATGAACGATTTCACCTATTCGTATTCGGCCGGTTACGGTTACGGATTGGGCGTGCGGACGTTGATCGACCGCGCGGCCGGCGGCAGCAACAGTCCGCTCGGCGAGTTCGGTTGGACCGGCATGGCAGGCACGTGGACTTCGATCTCGCCGGAAACGAACACGGCCGTGGTCTACATGCATCAGATGCTGCCGAATATGGAAGAATATCATCATCTGCGCGTACGGGCGGCCGCGTACGGCGCGCTGCAGCCTTGAAACCGGCGATCCGAGCACCTTTTATCTGAGACTCAGCGGCATTTCAGCTAAGTTTCAGGTTCGGGCGTTAAGATACAAGCAATCCCCTCTTATCATAGAGCTTGACCCCGACGAAGCCACCTCGTCGGGGTCCTTTTTTTGTTTATCGGAGCAGCCGGCTTTTCAGCAAATCTTTATCTTCGTATCAGGTTCTGTTCAGCTTGAACGGTTAAGATGATCTCAACCCCTCTTAAAGATAAGTTGTCGCCCCGGCGGAGCCACCCCGCCGGGGTCTTTTTTGTGTCCGAAGCAGCGCTCGAAAAAACAAAAAACCGGACCCGCAAAGGGCCCGGCTGACGTGCGCGTATTCTATTGAATGTTCGGCGGCATGGCCGGCGGTTCGTTTTTCTTCTTCTTAAGCGAAGCTTTGGGTTCCGGTTCGAGCGGGACTTCCAAGATGTCGAGAATGAAGATGAAGATCGGCACGCCGACAATCAGGCCCCAAGCGCCGAGGAAATGTTCGCCCAGCAGCAGGATGAAGAAGGTGAAAAAGATCGGCAGATGCGTCTTGTTCGACATAAACTTCGGATTGAGAATATACGACTCGCAAGCATGCAGCACGACGATCATGATCAGAATGTAGAGGATCATATTCAGACCGCCGATATTGAACGCGATCGCGCACAGCGGGATCAGCGAGACGATGACGCCCATGACCGGAACGAGTCCGAGCAGGAAGATCATCAGCCAGAGCGCGAACAGATTCGGGAATCCGAGCAGCCACAGCACGATCAGCGACAGCAGCGAGTTCGTCAGCGAGATCATGAACTGCACTTCGAGGACTTTGCCGAACGAAGCGACGAATTTGCGTCCGAAGTATTCCAGTTCCGTGAAGAAATAAGCGGCTTTGCTGTAGCGGAATTTGGACATGAGCGACGCGACTTTGTCTTTTTCCAAGTTGAAGAACAAGCTCAGAATGAAGGCGATGAACAGATTCAAGCCCAATTTGCCCAGATCCGTCAACGTATGCACGATGAAGTCGAAACCGCCTTCGACGTAGCTGGCGATATCGAATTTCTTGATCGAGTCCATGATATAGCGGGTAAACGCGTTATCGGGCAGCGCCAAGTTGGACAGATTGTTATAGAACGAGATGACCTGATTGATCAACTGCTGAATTTCGTAAATGAAAATCGGCAGGTAGCGATAGACGGCGAAACCTAACGCGAACACGAGCAGCGCATAGGTAACCAGCACGACCCATTTGCTGTTCAGCTTAATGTGATCGGTTCCTTTGCGGATAAAACGGTGCAGCCGGTTCATGAGATACGTGAGGATAAACGTGATCAGCAGCATGCTGAGCATACTCCGAAGCGAAATTAACAGAACGAGGGCCAAGATCAGCGCCAGCGCCCTGCGAATCCCCGGAATGTAGAAAAAATCTCTAAGGGCCTTCATGAAATCGCGGTTCTCTCCTTCAACATCAGACTTTTCAATGCCCGTCGGGCAGGCCTCGGAGCATATCTATATAAGTAGTTTAGAGCGAGGACGCCGGTAAAAGCAAGGCCGGGAAATGGAAGCACGATCCTGACGAATCTGCGCGTTCATGTAAGCGCTTATTGACGATAAGACGCGTGTTGGCCTTATAATAAGGAAAACCTTAATCATTCGTTCATAAGCGAATTCGATTCGAGGGAAAAGCAAGAAAGGAAGAGGATCATGCGCGAAAACAATCGAACCTGTCGGAGCTGCGGCGACGAATTCGCGGTCAACGACCGGCAGATGCAGCGCTTGCTGGCTTCGCCGGCTTTCGCGTCCGAACTGCGGGTGCCGGAAGAACAATACGAGGCGCGCCTGCAAGCTTGCGGAGATTGTCCCAAATTCCACGGAGGCACGACCTGCATGCTCTGCGGGTGCCTGGTTCCGGTCATTGCCCATCTGAAAAGCAAAAGCTGCCCTTATCCCGGCAACGACCGGTGGGCAGCTTCGACTTCGGCGAGCGGTTAAGCGCGCGCCGTTACGCGACAAACGCTTTTTTGCGCGCTTGCGCGCGCGCAAACGGCTTAACGTACGTCTTGATGATAGCGGGTCAGGCTGCCGGACAGCTCGCGCATGGATTCTCCGGTCTGCTGAAGCCGCTCGATCACTTCCGTAAAATGGGTGACGAGCTGAGCTTGTTCTTGGGAAGAAGCGACGATCTGAGCGATCTCGCTTTCCATGACGCGGATCGAATCTTGAACGTCTTTGAGAGCCGTCTCGATATCCGCGGTCGCGCTTTTGGAATGAACGGCGAGTTTGCGGACTTCGGCGGCGACGACGCCGAATCCGGCTCCCAGTTCGCCGACGCGCGCGGCTTCGATCGCGGCGTTCAGGCCGAGCATGTTCGTCTGATCCGAGATTTCTTTGATCAAGGTGGCGACGCTCGTGATCTTGCCGGAATTGCGCACCGCGGTATGCGTATTCTGAAGGATCTGCTCGCTGGTCGCTTGAAGTTCTTGCGAGTGGGCGGCTACATGCTGCACCATATCGACAAGCTGTTCCGCGATGGCCAAGTTGTCGGAAGCGATGCTTTTCAGCTTCTCTTGGTTGGTCTGATCATAAGTGACGGTCAGTACGGCCGCGACCTCGTTTTGTTCGACCAACGGGATGATGACCGCATGCAGCGGATAACCGTAACCGAACATGTCCGCCGGGTATTCGGCAAGCGAAGGCGTTTTGGACGCGTTGATCGCGCCGAAATTCATGAATTCAGGAAGCAGCGGATCGCCGCTGGAGATCCCCAGATCGAAGTTTCCGTTCTGTTCGTAGTATAAAATATGCGTTTTGTCGTAGATCGTGATCGCGGTATTCTCGCGCATCATTTTGCCGAGATAAGGAACGACAGCCATCAGAGATTCAACAAGGTTCATCGAGTGTTTCACTTTCCTTTCGTGATAAGTAAGCGTAATCGAACTTGAACAGATCGACCGATTGCCTGAAATGTTAGTAATCGAGCCGGTAACTATACCTAATCTCTAAGCACGAATATAGAGGGATTATGTAAAAAAAACAATGTTTAAATGAGGAAATGTCGAAAAACAGCGATAAAGAACCGTTCTTCCGATAGCCGAAAACGGTTTTACGCAAAAAAGCCCGCCGGAGTTTTCCGGCGAGGCTGAATAGATGGGCGCTGCAGCGCCTCGATAACGAATATGCGCCGGCTCAAGACGCTTGACGAACGTCTTCTTGGCCGTCTTTCGCCGCGCGGCGAACCGGCGATACGAACCAATAGGCCATGCCCATGAAGGCGGCGCCGCCGACGATATTGCCCAGCGTGACCGGAATCATGTTATGCAGCCAACCCGCGATCGTGATCGCGGCCGGATGGCCCGGCAGCAGAAGAGCCGTGCTGAGCAGCGTCATGTTCGCGACGCTGTGCTCGTAGCCGCTGGCGATAAAGGCGAACAGGCACCACCAGATCAGCATGATTTTCGCGGCGTCGTTGGTCGTCCGGGCGGACATCCAAATCGCGAGGCAGACCAGCCAGTTGCAGAGAACGCCGCGGAAGAACAAAGCGGCGACCGGCACGCTCATTTTTTTGGCGGCCGCGGCGAAGATCAAATGCTCCGGCGCGATGCCTTTGAACAGGCCGGTTCCCAATACCAAGAGGGACAAGACGACCGCGCCGGTCAGATTGCCGAGGAAGACGAGCGTCCAGTTCTTGCCCAAGTCCTTGACGGAAGTGCGACGTGCCAGAGTGGAAGCCGTGAAGAACATGTTATTGCCGGTAAACAATTCCGATCCGGCGAAGATGACCAGCGTCAGAGCGATGCCGAACGACGCGCCCATGACCAGCGATTGAATCGGAGATTTGATCGCGGCGAGCGGCGCGCCGAGCGAGAAGATCAAGATGATCCCGAGGCCTACGTAGGCACCGGCCATCATGGCGCTGATGAAATAGCGGAGCGGATGTCGATTCATGAAATCTCTTTTTTTGACTGCGGCTTCGACAACGGAACGTACACTTTCGGTGAACATGGGGGTCAGCCTCCTGGGCGCGCGAATGGGGGAATGCGGATTGCGTGTTACTTCGTGAACAGAATCACTTGATTATTGGTGACTTCGATGCGGAACGTGCGGACCTGCCCCTGATCGGGCTCCTGCACGAGACCGGTCTTCAGATCGATCTTCCAATCGTAGAGCGGGTCATAGATGTAGCGGCCCGACACGATCGCTTCGGCCAACGGGCCGCCTTTCGGATGCGGATTGCGGTTCTCGACGGCATAGACTTCGTCGTCCGAAGTCCGGAAAACGGCGACCTCGGTATCGCCGACGAGGAAGACGCGGCCGATCCGGCTCGGGAAGCGGTCCAGCGTATCCAGCGTCACTTCGGTTTCCGCTGCGGTGGCTTTCAATTCTTGGGTCATGGTCAAGCTCCTCTCGGGAATAGGGTCGTATACAGGCGAAGCGGAGAACGGAGGAGCCGAGCTTTTTCGAGGCTCGGCAGCCCGTTTTCGCGTTTCGGTCAAGCTTGCGGCATAGCCGGTTTGGCCGTCTCGAACAGTTCGCTGCGCAGTTTCTTGTCGTTCAGCACTTGTTTCCAAGGATCTTCGACGAAAGTCAGCGCATGTTCGATGCTGTCGATCAAGGTGCGGCGATACTCGGCGTCTTCGACCGTTTTTTGATAGATGTCTTCGAGGCCGATCCGTTCGACCCATTCCGACGTACGTTCCAGATAGTTGCCGGTCTCGCGGTAGTACTGCATCACGGCGGCGACCGTATCGGTCAGTTCTTGATCCGTTTTGACTTTGCAGAGCGAGTCGGCCAGACGGGCTTTGATCCCGCCGTTGCCGCCGACGAAGATCTCCCAGCCGCCGTCGTTGCCGACGATGCCGATGTCTTTGGTGCACGATTCGGCGCAGTTGCGCGGGCATCCGTTAACGGCGATCTTGAATTTGGCCGGAAAATCGAGACGTTCGAATTTGCGTTCCAGCATCGCGCCGACCGACAGCGAATCCTGCGTGCCGAAGCGGCAGTACTGCGAACCGACGCAGGTCTTGACCGTCCGCAGCGATTTGGCGTACGCGTAACCCGAAGGCATATCGAGTTCTTCCCAGACTTTCGGCAGATCTTCTTTCTGCACGCCGATCAAGTCGAGACGCTGTCCGCCGGTGACTTTGACCGCTTTGACGTTGTATTTCACCGAGACGTCGGCGATCTTCTTGAGATCTTCCGGGGTGGTCACGCCGCCGTACATTCTCGGAACGACCGTATAGGTGCCGTCTTTCTGAATATTGGCATTCATCCGTTCGTTGACGAAACGCGATTCTTTCTCGTCTTTGTGTTCGCCCGGATAGATGACGCCCAGATAATAGTTGACCGCCGGGCGGCATTTCGAGCAGCCTTCCGGGTTATGCCATTCGAGCACGTGCATGACTTCTTTGGTCGTGCGCAGTCCTTTTTCTTTGATGCCGGCCACGATTTCTTGGCGGCTCAGCGGCGTGCAGCCGCAGATGCCGGTTTTGACCGTTTTCTTGAAGCCGTCGCCGAGCACGTAGCTCAAGATTTG
Source organism: Saccharibacillus sp. O23 (assembly GCF_002205895.1). Classification (GTDB taxonomy): domain Bacteria; phylum Bacillota; class Bacilli; order Paenibacillales; family Paenibacillaceae; genus Saccharibacillus. The sequence goes on along the minus strand of NZ_NJDE01000012.1, from coordinate 13,791 downwards.
TTCGACGACCGGTTTGCAGCCGCCGCACGAACCGGTCGCGCCGGTGCAGGCTTTGATCTCGTCGACCGTGGTCAATCCTTTTTCATTGATGGCGTCGACGATGACTTTTTTGGTGACGCCTTTGCAGCCGCAGACGATCTCGTCGTCAGCCATTTTCTCGACGGCCGCCGTTTTCGATTTGCCGCCTCCGCAGTGACCGCCCGTGCCCATCAGGTCGCCGTAGATTTCGTCGTTCATCTCGGTGCCTTCGCGGACGTATTTTTGCAGCGAAGCCGATTCCGTCACGTCGCCGAACAGAACGGCCCCGACGATCTTGTTGTTGTCGAGCAGCACTTTTTTGTAAGTGCGTTTCCATTCGTCTTTGGCCGAGATGACCGTATGCTGAGGACCTTCGATAAATTCGCCTGCCGAGAATACGTCCACGCCCGAGATTTTCAGTTTGGTCGAAGTGATCGAACCGGCATAGCCTTCGGTCTCGATGCCGCAGATCTGTTTCGCGAGCACGTTGCCTTGTTCGAACAGCGGAGCGACGAGGCCGTAACAGACGCCGCGGTGTTCCGCGCATTCGCCGACCGCATAGACGTCCGGCGCCGAAGTGCGCATGAAGTCGTCGACGAGAATCCCCCGGTTGGTCTCGATGCCGCTGGCTTCGCCGATCTGTTTGTTGGGACGGATGCCGACCGCCATGACCACGAATTCCGCGTCGAGTTCTTCGCCGTCGGTGAACACCAATTTGCGCACGCGATGGTCGCCTTGCATTTCGGCCGTCGATTTGCCCATCGCGAATTTGATGCCTTGACGTTCCAGCTCCGATTTGAGCATCGCCGAAGCTTGGCTGTCGAGCTGGCGTTCCATCAGATCGTTCATCAAGTGCACGACCGTCACGTCCATGCCGAGACCGACGAGGCCTTTGGCCGCTTCGAGTCCGAGCAGGCCGCCGCCGATGACGGCCGCCGTCTTATACGCTTTCGCGGCTTCCAGCATTTGATTGCAGTCGGCGATATCGCGGAAGCCGACGACGCCTTCGCGGTCGCTGCCCGGAATCGGAAGCATCAACGAATTCGAGCCGGTGGCGATCAGCAGTTTATCGTAAGCGGCGGTCATGCCTTCGGCGGTGACGACCGTTTTGTTTGCCGTATCGATCGCGGTCACGGTCCGGCTCGTATGAAGCGTAATACCGTTTTCTTTGTACCAGTTCCAATCGTTGATCACGATATCGTCCAGCGTCTTGCTGCCTTCCAGCACGTAGGAGAGCATGATGCGGTTGTAGTTGGGATAAGGTTCGCTGCCGAATACGGTGATCTCGAAACGGTCGGTCAGCTTGAGGATTTGTTCCAGCGTGTTGATGCCGGCCATGCCGTTGCCGATCACGACGAGTTTTTCTTTTGCGGTCGTCATAACGATGTGCCTCCTTGGCGGTCTGATTTATGATAGAATGTGAGAATCTTCACAAGTTAACAGTCGATGAAACGGCAGGTCGGATAAGCCGGGAAGCTGCCGCTATTTCAAATTTGATCTAACTTACATGTTCATTATATTTAATTAAAATTCGAGGGGTTGGTGACCGTAGTCACAGTAAATGTGAAAAAATTCACGTTAAATTGTCACAATTATTTTTTGCGTTTGCAAGGAGATCGGCAGACAAAAGGATCGTTGTTCGGGCAAGAAAATTAGCTTGCTTTTTGATGTCGATCCCTTTAGTATGCTTGTACGTACAAATGAGATGTAAGGGGATTCATGATAAAGAAAACAGACAAGCTCTACCGAAACGAAGAAAGGGGAACGGCGATGAACAAGCGGCTTCCTAAGTATATGGTACTCAAAAACGAGCTGCTCGGTTGGATCGAGAGCGGCCGATTATCGCCGGGCAGTCAGGTGCCCTCGGAGAACGAGATCGCGGAGCGTTTCTCGCTCAGTCGGCAGACCGTGCGTCAAGCGTTCTCCGAATTGGAGCGTCAGGGGCTGCTGGAGCGGGTTCAAGGCAAAGGCACGTTCGTCCGCAGCCTGAATCTTCGGGAAGAAACCGTTCAACCGAAAACGATCGGCATCGTCACGACGTATATCTCGGATTATATTTTCCCGCATATCGTCCGCGGAGCGGAAGCGGAACTGCGCAGCCGGGGATACCGGTTGCTGCTCGCAAGCACGGACAACGACAAAGAGAAAGAAATGGAATGTCTGCGCCTGATGTTGAGCGAGCCGCTCAGCGGGCTGATTATCGAACCGACGAAGAGCGCGGAAGGCAATCCCAACCTGCCGTTCTACCTGTCGATGCAGTCCCGGAATCTGCCGTTTCTGATGATCAACGAACGTTACCGCGAACTCGAAGTCCCGTGTCTCAAAGTCGACGACGAGCTTGGCGGCTTGACCGCCGTTCGCCGTCTGGTCGAGCGGGGACATCGCCGGATCGCGGGATTCTTCAAAACGGACGATCTTCAAGGCGTCAACCGCCTGCGCGGATTCATGCACGCGCATCGCGAAGCGCGCATGCCGCTCGCGCCGGAACATGTCGTGACGTACGCGACGGCGCAAAAAAGCGAACTGCCCGTATTGCGGGCGCGCGAACTGCTGGCGTCGCCGAATCGGCCGACGGCGTTCGTCGCTTACAACGACGAACTGGCCGTGCCGCTGATCAACGCGGCGCGCGAGCTGGGATTGTCCGTGCCGGGCGACCTGTCGGTGGTCGGCTTCGACGATTCGGCGCTCGCGCTCGCTTCCGGCGTGCCGCTGACCACGCTGACCCACCCGAAAGAAGAGATGGGCCGGGAAGCGGCCCGCCGCTTGATCGCGATGATCGAAGGCGGATCGGCAGGCGGCTCGCCGCCTGACGGCGACGTCTTGTACGTGCCCGAATGGATCGAACGCAGTTCGGCAGCCGCGCCGAGCGCGCGCGAATGAACGCCTGCCAAGAATCCGGCCGTCTGAGGACGCCGCAAAGCCCCTTTCGATCAGCGAAAGGGGCTTTATTACGTTCGGCGGAAACCGTGATTACAGTTCGACTTTCAGCGTGCCCAGCATCTTGACGAAGACCGGATCGAGATGAGACATGAAGGCCGTTTGGCCTTTGTCGAGCGAAGCGATCTTCCGCATCTCGTCTTCGCTTAATTCGAAATCGAAGATGTCGAAGTTCTCGGCGATCCGCTGCGGACGCACGGACTTCGGAATCGCGACGATATCCTGCTGCGTCAGCCAGCGAAGCACGACTTGAGCGACGGATTTGCCGTGCGCGCTCGCGATCGAAGCCAGCGTCTCGCTGCCGAACAGATCGAAGCGTCCTTCCGCGAACGGCGCCCACGATTGATGCTGCACGCCTTGCTCCTTCATAAAAGCGGCGCTGTCCGTTTGTCGGAAGAACGGGTGCGTCTCGATCTGGTTGACGGCCGGAACGATCTCGTTGTGCACGATCAGATCCATCAGACGGTCGGGCAGGAAATTGCTGACGCCGATCGCGCGGATCTTGCCTTCGCGATACCGTTCTTCCATCGCGCGCCACGCGCCGTAATAATCGCCGAACGGCTGATGGATGAGATACAGGTCGAGGTAATCGAGTCCTAGTTTGCGCAGCGATTTGTCGAACGCGGTTTTGGCGCTCTCGTAACCGGCATCCTGCACCCAAAGTTTGGTCGTGACGAACAATTCTTCGCGCGGCACGCCGCTGCGCCGGATCGCGCGGCCGACCGCTTCTTCGTTCAGGTAGCCGGCGGCGGTATCGATCAGCCGATAACCGGTCTTGAGCGCTTCGTATACGGCATTTTCGCACTCTTCCGCGTCGGGGATCTGGTAGACGCCGAAGCCGAGGATCGGCATCCGGACGCCGTTGTTCAACGTTACGGTTTGCATGGTCATTCCTCCTGAGAGTTGAAAGGTGAAGGCGGCGGGCGCGCCGTGCGGCTTTTCGGAAGAAAAGCTTTCGGACGCGTCCGATCCGTCGTACAATCAGCGTAAAGCCTTCGTGTTACACGAAGGCAAGCGTTTTTCCGGATCTTTTTTCTGAAAGGGGAAATTAGCTGTGCACACTGTAAAAGAAGCCGCGCGGTTGACGGGACTTACCGAGCACGCCGTTCGTTTTTATACCGATAAAGGCTTGATTCCGAGCGTGCGAAGAGACGAGCATAATATTCGGCTGTTCGACGACGAATCGATCGATTGGCTGTACGGAGTGCGCTGCCTTAAGCAATCCGGGATGTCCATCGAAACGATGAAGACGTATGTCGATCTGTGCCTGGAAGGCGATTCGACCGTCTTTCGGCGCGCCGCGATCATGCAGGAATTGAAAGAGCACGCGATCGCCGAATTGGAAGAAGCCAAACGACGGATCGCGCATCTGGAGGAGAAAACGGCGCTGTATCAAGCCGTTCTGGAGCAGCGGAGCGTCGATACGACCAATCCCGGCAGTTGGGAGCGGCTGCGCAAGTTTCACGGCGACGTATTTTATGCGCCTGCTCCGGCATCCGAAAAAACGCCCGCTTCGGAGCGCGAGAAAATAAAATCGTGATTTTTTTGCCGAATGGCTTGCATCCGGCCTGCTAACCGTGTTATATTATTCGGGCAGGGCAAATTGCTCGGCATCACAATAAGCGGTCGTGGCGGAATTGGCAGACGCGCACGGTTCAGGTCCGTGTGGGCTAACCCCCGTGGAGGTTCGAGTCCTCTCGACCGCATAATGGTTACGCAATCAACTCTCGTATTCGTCTTTATGGCGATTCGGGAGTTTTTTGTTTTTCGCGACAACGTCTTTTTCCGCGTTGCGGCCATGCAGAGACAGGGGTTATAGTTCGTATAGGCATAAGCCGGAATCGAGCGACAAAATCCGTTTTCTATTCGGGAGGTTATCCTATGACGATAGAATGGCTGTTGGATTCGGACCCTTCGATCCGTTGGCAGGCGATGCGCGATCTGTTGGACGAACCGGAAAAGGAAGTCGCGTCCGCGCGTTCGCGAATCGCGACGGAAGGCTGGGGAGCCGCGCTGCTTGCCATGCAGGAGGAAGAAGGCTGCTGGTGGAAAAGCGAGGACGCTTGGCCGCTTCAGAATACCTTGTTCGCGCTGGTTCTGCTGAAAGATTTGGGACTTGATCCTCGGAGCGAAGCCGCCGTTAAAGCCGTGGATTCGGTGAGCGATCGACTCTTTTGGGAAGAACACGAAGGTCGGGCGTTTTTCGACGGAGAAGTCGAGGCTTGCATCAACGGGAGGATACTGGCGGCCGGCGCGTATTACGGAAAAGCCAGCGGTCGGTTGGCGGAGTTTCTGCTCGACGGTCAGCTTGCCGACGGCGGATGGAACTGCGAAGCGCCGCCGAGCGTCCGTTCTTCGTTTCACAGCACGATCTGCGTATTGGAAGGATTATCGGCGTACGAGAAGGCGAAAGGACCCGATCCTGCGGTAACCGAAGCGCGCAGACGGGGAGAAGAATACCTGCTGGAACGCGGACTGCTGCGCTCGCTTTCTTCCGGCCGGGTGATCGAGCCGAATTGGACGCGTTTGTTTTTCCCGCCTTCTTATCATTACGATATTTTGCGCGGCCTTGAATATTTCCGGGAATCCGGAGCCGCGCCCGACGAACGCATGAGCGAAGCCGTCGATCGGGTGCTTGCCCGACAAGACGCGGACGGACGTTGGCCGCTGGACCGTCCGCGCCCCGATCGTATTCCTTTCGAGATGGAACGTCCGTCGGACGGAGCGAGCCGATGGAATACGCTTCGCGCTTTGCGGGTGTTGAAGTGGTTTTTCCCGGATCGGGAGCATGCTCTTGAACGGATCCGACAAAAAGCTTAAAAGTGTCGCGAAAACGGATTCCCTTGGGAATCCGTTTTTTGATAGGGTAAAGATAAACAAACCGGAGCAAAAAGGGGATGCAAGCATGAAATTGGGGATGATCGGGGCTGTGGAAGAAGAAAGTTTTATTCAGGCGCAGCGCAGAAGATTGAGTTTTCTCGAGTTCTGCGTCAATGAAGGAGACGATGTGGATGCTTTCCGCGCGCAGCTTGGTCGAATCACCGTTTGGAAGCAGCAGTACGGCATCGGAATCGGTTCGATCGGACGCTGGAAATCGGAGCGGATCGACGCGAACGGCGCGATCCTTCCGGAAGAGTCGGAACGCTGCTTCAAGCTGATCGACGCCTGCGCGGAGCTCGGCTGCCCGAGCTTCGTGGCCGGCTGCAACTACGTCGACGGATTGTCTTTTTACGATAACTGCACGTCGGCGATTCGGTTCTTCGAGAAGCTGCTCCGATACGCGAACGGCAAAGGGGTCAAAGTCTCGACCTACAACTGCCGCAAAGTCAACTTCGTGAACACGCCGGAAGTATGGAAAATCGTCCACGGCCATCTGCCGGAGCTGGGCATCAAATTCGATCCGTCGCATGCGCGTTTCTTCGGCGGGGATTATATGCAGGAAGCGCTCGATTGGGGACATCGTTTCTATCATGTGCATCTGAAAGGGTCGCTGATCGTGGGCGGCGTCAAAGTGGACGAACCGCCGGCGGGCATGGACCAGACGGATTGGCCGTCGTTTATCGCCGTGCTGCGCAGCAGAGGATACGACGCGGGGCTCAGCATCGAACCGCGCAAATCGGCGCTGCCGGACGAACTCGCGGCTGCTGGCATCGATTATTCGGCGAACTATTTCCGAAGCCTGCTTCTCGAACGATAAAAAGGAAAAGGACATCATGAGGAGGACCTGCGAATGGAAAAGTTGAAATATGCGCTGATCGGCGCGGGCGGCAATGCGGAGAAAAAGCATATTCACGGTTATAAAGCCCTGCCCGACGTCGACGTGGTCGCGATCTGTGACGTGGACGTCGGCAAAGCGTCGGCCATGGCGGCCCGTCATCAGGTGGAGCGCGTCTACAGCGATTACAAAGACATGATCGAACGGGAACGGCCGGATATCGTCAGCGTGGTGACGCCGAATTTCTTGCACGCCGAGATTACGGAATACGCGCTGGCGCAAGGCGTCAACGTGCACTGCGAGAAGCCGCTCAGCCTCAATGCGGACGAAGCGCGGCGAATTCTCGCGGCGCAGGAACGTTCGGGCAAACGGGTGATGATCGGACTGAACAACCGGTTCACGAACGAAGCCGTTTATTTGAAAAAATGGATCGACGACGGTCGTCTCGGCCATATTTACAGCGCGAAAGCCGGTTGGGTGCGCCGCGCGGGCATTCCCGGACGCGGCACTTGGTTTACGGACAAATCGCGCGCGGGCGGCGGCGTATTGATCGATCTCGGCGCGCATTATCTCGATCTGGCGCTGTATCTGATGGGTCGGCCGAAAGTGACCTACGCGGCAGGACGCATCCATCAGAATTTCGTGCATACGACGACCCGCAACCGGAACGGATATACGGGCATCGAAGGCGGTTTGTTCGACGTGGAAGACGCGGCCGACGGTTATCTGGGCATTCAAGGCGGCGCAAGCTTGGCATTGGATTTCAGTTGGGCCTCCAACATCGAAGAAGACCGGTTCTACGTCGAGTTGCTGGGCACGAAAGGCGGAGCGAGTCTCGTCAACGGAACGCTGAAGCTGTTCGGCGAACACGAAGGGGTCTGTCTGGACCTGACGCCCAAGCTGAAGCTGAATCCCAATCTGCGCTTCGCGAACGAATTCCGCCATTTCGCGGACGGCGTGCGGGATACGGAACAAGCGCTGATCGCTCCGGCGGAAGACGGAGTGTATTTTGCCGAGATCGTCGATGCTTTCTATGAGAGCGCGGCTTCTGGTGCTCCGGTGATGCTGGCATCGGCGGCGTCTCCGGCAGGCGTTCGTTAATTTCCGCGGAGAAGGAGTGCGGAGCCGCATGGATCGTTTTCGCGTCCAACCGTTATTTTTGCGAACAGAGCGCGACCCGTTGAGGGTCGCGCTTTTTGGCGCGGACTTCTTGGCCGGCGACCGAGTTCGAAGCGGCTGTTCGAATGAATTGATTGGATGTTCTTCGAATGCGGTAAACGTATCAGGACGGGATCGGCCGCCGATCCCGAAGAAAAACGCAAGCCGCGAAGGAGGAGATTTCCATGACTGCACGCCCCGAATCCGAGCGTTCCGGAAAAGGACGCGAAGACGACGGCATGATCCGGGTACGCGGCGCGAACGAACATAATCTTAAGCAAGCGGACGTCGATATTCCGAGAGACGCGCTCGTCGTATTTACCGGCGTATCCGGATCGGGCAAATCTTCGCTCGCGTTCGGCACGCTGTACGCCGAATCGCAGCGCCGCTATCTGGAATCCGTCGCGCCTTACGCGCGGCGGCTGATTCAGCAGGCGGGCACGCCGCAGGTGGAGAGCATCGAAGGACTGCCGCCCGCGGTCGGGCTTCAACAGCAGCGCGGCGTGCCTCAGGAACGATCCACCGTGGGCAGCTTGACGACCGTATCCAACGTGCTTCGCATGCTGTACGCCCGCGCCGGAGATTATCCGGAAGGACAAGACATCCTGTACGCAGAAGATTTTTCGCCGAACACGCCGCAGGGCGCCTGCCCGGAATGTCAAGGACTCGGCCGGATCTACGAAGCGACCGAAGCTTCGATGGTGCCCGATCCGAATCTGACGATCCGGCAGAAAGCGATCGCGTCTTGGCCGGGTGCCTGGCACGGCCAGAACCTGCGCGATATTCTCATCTCGCTCGGCTACGACGTCGACGTGCCGTGGTCGGAGCTGTCGAAAAAGGATCGCGATTGGATCCTGTTTACCGAAGAGCGTCCTTCCGTTCCGGTCTATCCGGGGCTGAGTCATGAAGAAATTCGGGAAGCGGCCGAAGCCGGCCGTCGGCCCGATTACATGGGCAATTATATGGGCGCGCGCATGCAGCTTCTTCAGTCGTACGCGTCCGCCGAAGACGCCGCGCGCCGGAAAAAGCTGGAGCCGTATCTGGTCGTCGGCCCCTGTCCGCTATGCCGGGGTAAACGGCTGAAGCCCGAAGCGCTGTCGGTGACGTTCGGCGGATACGATATCGCGGAGCTGATGCGCATGCCGGTCGTTCGGCTTCGCCGGACGCTGGAAGAAGCCGTCGGGCTTGCCGAGGAACGCGGCCGGGCGGGCAGCGGCGCGAAGGTGCCCGTCGCGCGCCGTTTGGTCGGCGACGTGACGGGAAGGTTGGAGCGGCTGACCGCGATCGGCATCGGCCATCTGTCGCTCGACCGCTCCGCGCCGACGCTGTCGTCGGGCGAGCTGCAGCGGCTTCGTTTGGCGACGCAGTTGATCTCCAAACTGTTCGGCGTCGTGTACGTGCTGGACGAGCCGTCGGCCGGACTGCATCCCGCGGACGGCGAAGCGCTGATCGAATCGCTGGCGGCCCTGCGGGACGCCGGGAACTCCGTGTTCGTGGTCGAGCATAACGTCGACGTGATGCGGCAGGCCGAATGGCTGGTCGATATCGGTCCCGAAGCGGGCGAACGCGGCGGACGGATCTTGTACAGCGGCCCGCCGGAGGGCTTGGCCGACGTCCCGGATTCGGCGACGCGGCATTATCTGTTCGACGAAGCTCCGGTCCGGCTGCGCGAACGGCGGGAACCGGAAGGCTGGCTGAAGCTGACCGGCGTAACATTCAACAACTTGAACGGACTCGACGTTTCTTTGCCGCTGGGCTGTCTGACCGCCGTTACGGGCGTGTCGGGTTCGGGCAAATCCAGCCTCGTCTCGCATGCGCTGCCGGAGCTGCTGGCTCCGAGATTAGGCCGTCTGCCGGAAGAATCGGCGGACGAGGCAAACGAAGCGGACGACCCCCGCGTCGTCTACGGCGAAGTCGGAGGCGACGCGGATAAGCTGAGCCGCATCGTCCGGATCGATCAGAAGCCGATCGGACGAACGCCGCGCTCGAATCTGGCGACGTACACGGGCATGTTCGATCATGTGCGCCGGCTGTACGCCGAAGCGCCGCTGTCGCGAGAACGCGGATACAAAGCGGGGCGTTTTTCGTTCAACGTCGCGGGCGGACGCTGTCCGGTGTGCGAAGGGCAAGGATTCGTGCAGGTCGAGCTGATGTTTCTGTCCAGCCTGTACGTCCCTTGCGCCGAATGCGGCGGTTCGCGCTACAACGCCGAGACGCTGGAAGTGAAGCTGGACGGCTTGTCGATCGCCGACGTGCTGGCGCTGAACGTGGAAGAAGCCGCGGACTTTTTCCGGGAACAGCCTGCAATCGCCCGCACGCTGTCGGTGCTGCTGGATCTCGGCCTCGGTTATTTGAAGCTCGGGCAGCCCGCCACCGAGCTGTCCGGCGGCGAATCGCAGCGGATCAAGCTGGCGTCGGAGCTGCAGCGCGCCCGTCGCGGACAAACGCTCTATATGCTGGACGAACCGACGAACGGCCTGCATCCGATCGACGCGGACCGGCTGCTGCGGCACCTCGACGCGCTGACGAAAAGCGGCCATACGGTCGTGATGGTCGAACACGATATGCGTATCGCCGCTCAAGCGGATCGGGTGATCGATATGGGACCGGGCGCCGCGGGAGAAGGCGGCCGCATCGCGGCGGAAGGAACGCCGGAAGAAGTCTCGCGCAGCGCGGACAGCCGAAGCGCGCCTTATCTCGCCCGTCATATCCCGGAGAGCGGACGAGCCGGGTCTGCCGGAAGCGGATGATACAAGTTAGCGGACTCGGGGTAATACAATAAGGTGAAGACGGAAGCAGGCCCCGGCGCATGCCGGAACCTTAGCCTGTTTTCCCTAAGAATTTTTCTAATTCCGAGGAGGTCGATTAGTCATGAGTAAAGCACTTGAAGCTGAGAAAAGAAGCGGTTTTAAACGTTCCGATATGAAGGTTCTTCGCGAAAGCGGACGCGTTCCTGCCGTCGTGTACGGCAAGAAATCCGAAAGCGAAGCGGTTCACGTCGATGCCAAAGAGCTGCAGCGTCACGTCCAAAGAGGCGGAGCCGACATCTTCTCTTTGAAGATCAAAGACGGTTCTTCGACGCAGGTCATGATCAAAGACGTTCAACGGCTGAACGGAAGAATCATTCACGCGGATTTCCTGAAGATCGACAAAAATACGCCGGTGCGCGCTACGATCCCGGTCGATTATCAAGGCGAAGCGAAAGGATCGAAAGAAGGCGGCATCTTCCAAGTTCAAGCGACCGAGCTTGAAGTCGAAGCGCTGCCGGACGATCTGCCGCATACGCTCGAGATCGACGTTACGGCGTTGGAGATCGGCGACAAGCTGACGGCCGCGGATATCAAACTGTCCGACAAAGTGCGTCTGCTGTCTTCCGAAGAAGAAGTGCTCGCGTCCGTGGTCGTTCCGCAGGTTCAGGCGGAAGATCTCGAACCGGCATCGTCCGACGAGCCGGAAGTCGCTCCGGAGCGCGTAGGCGACGAAGCGGCATCGGAAGAATAAGCGGCCCGGAAAACGGATCGCGAACCTTCGTATATCTCGCCCGGTTTCATCGAACAAAGCCGTCTCCTTCGCGGAGGCGGCTTTTTCGCGCGCAAAAAGAGCAAATATCCAAAAAATTTTAAAAACGAAAAACCTTGCAGCAGGCGATTTTGCAATTTTCATACGTCGGGTCTTTTCTATTTATTAGCAATTTTCCGTTTCGAGCAAAAAAATAGGCGGTTAAAAGGGAGTAGACATAATTCCGACACTTCTTAAAAAGGAGCGGAATTCATGTCTGAACCAGCCAGATTTTTATCGGAAAGGAGGTGAACGAATGAAGAAATGGATGATCGCGACAGCGGCTTCTGCCCTATGGCTGTTGGGCTTCCAGACTCAGGACCTGCAAGCTTCTTCCCGACCTGCGCTGCTGGACAATGTGCTTAAAGGAGCGGTTGATGCCGTCGACCAAACGGTAGGCGGCGTATCCGATTCAGTCAATCAGACGGTAAACGGCGCGACCGGCGCGCTGGAGCAAACGGTAAACGGAACCTTAAATCAGACGCAGCAAATCGTGCAGGAAACGATGGACACGGCGGGACAAGCGGCCGGCGGGCTGCTCGAACCCGTAACGACGCCGACGGCGGACACGATCGGTCAAGTCGTCGATACGGCGAAGCAAACGGTGCAAGGCGGAACGGTGATCGCGAACGAAGCGGTCGAGATTCCTTTGCAAACGCTTCCTCAAGCGACAGGAGCATTAAACGGCAAGGCTGCCGATCCTGTAGGCACATTGATTCAAGAAACGGCGCAGGCGGTAAACGCCGCCGAGCAGACCGTCCGCAGCGCGGCGCAGCAGGCGGGCGGAACCGTAAACGGAGCAGGCGCAATCGTCGAAGGAGCAGGCAAAGCGGTCGGTAACGTCGTCAAAGAAACGGTCAAAGCCGTGCAGGAAACGACGGAAGCCGTCGGCGAAACGGTCGAAGAAACCGTCCCTGCGATCCCGAAACCGGGCGGAGGAGGAACGCCAGTCGTTCCGACGACGCCGATCAAACCGGTTCCTTCGGCTCCGGAAACGAATCCGGCAAATCCCGGCGACGGAAACGCGGCGGCAGGCGGCGGAGATTCCGCTTCCGGTTCCGCGAGCCCGGGCGGGTCTGACGTTTCGCCGGACGAACAGCGGAATGCAGATGCTTTTTCGGGGATTTCCGGGCAGGATTCCGTCAGCCGACGAACCGAAAGCGCGATTCCGGCTCTGCCGGAGGAAGAACGCGTACCTGCCGAAGCCGCACGAACCGAATCGGCGCAGAACGTTTCGATCGCGACGGTTGAGCTGAACGGTCTGAATGAAGAAGACACCGCAACCGACGCGGACCTTGCGGCCGCGATCGAGGCCTCCGGGCCGGGCACGCCGACGGATTCGCCGGACGCGAACGATCGCGAATCGCTCGTATTCGGTCCGATCGCGCTCGGCGACCCGATCGACTCCGCGCAGCGCGATATTGCGCCCGGCGATGATAGGATTCAAGGCGGCACGCAGCCGGAGCAGGCACTTCCGCCGCTTGCGCCTCGCGAAGGACGTCAGCCTTTCGCGCCCGCGGTCGCAGGCGTTCTGACCGAAAACGCGCCGACCCGGGCCGCGCCCGGATCATCGTCGCAGGGCGGATCGGGCTTCGGCGGCGGATCGCCGCTGCCGATCGCGCAGTTGTACGCCGGATATTCTCCGACGGCGGCAGCGCCGGTTTACCGGTTGAAGCACGGTTCCGATCGGGAAGGCAGCCAATGGATCAACGCTCCGCCTTTTTCGCCTCCGAAACAAGCTCCCTTTTTGACCTAAAAATCAAAAAACAAAAAGGGAGCGATAACAAATGAAAAAGACGGTAAAAGCACTGGTAGCGACAGGATTTACGGCAGCCGCGCTCGTATGGACGCAAGGAGCCGTTTCGGCGGCGGAAGTCGCGTCGACAAGCGGCGGGCAGCAGACCGAGAACCGTTCTCTGATCAGCCTGAACGCGAACGAGCTGCTCGGCGGCAGCGCACAGGTCGACGTATTGAACAGCGAGTCTTCCGCATCGGGCGATCAGGCGGCATTGGCAAACGTGAATCTTGACGGAGTGCTGGGCGATAACGTGCAAGTAGGCGTACTGGAAAACAACGATTCGACGACGAACTCCGGTACGAGCAATTCCGATGCAGTAGCGACGGTCAATCTGGACGGCGTGGTCGGCGATAACGTGCATGTCGGCGTACTGGAAAACAACGATTCGACGACGAACTCCGGTACGAGCAATTCCGACGCGGTAGCGACGGTCGATCTGGACGGCGTCGTAGGCGATAACGTGCATGTCGGCGTACTGGAAAACAACGATTCGACGACGAACTCCGGTACGAGCGACTCCGACGCGGTAGCGACGGTCGATCTGGACGGTGTTGTGGGCGATAACGTGCACGTCGGCGTATTGGAGAACCACGATTCGACGACGAAC
>NZ_NJDE01000011.1 GCF_002205895.1 Saccharibacillus sp. O23 | reverse complement strand
TGGATCAAACGACCGGGCGACTCCGTCGAGCTGTACGAACCGTACTGCGAAGTAATCACGGATAAAGTCAACGGCGAGATTCCTTCGACGGAAGAAGGCGTCATGGGCGGACTGCTGGCCTCCGAAGGCCAGGAAGTGGCCGTCGGCGAGATCATCTGCCGCATCGCGGTCGCGGGCGGCAGCTGCGAAGCTTCCGCCGCGTCCGGTCCGGCGGCTCAAGCCGCGCAGCCCGCGGCCCCGGCGCCGTCCGCGCCGCAGCCGGCCGCTTCGCAAGCGGCCGGCGCGCCGCGCCTTACGGGCGATGCGCGCGCCCGCTATTCGCCGGCGGTGCAAGCGCTGGCGGCGCAGCACGGCCTCGATCCGGCCGTCATTCCCGGCAGCGGCATGGGCGGCCGGGTGACGCGCAAAGACGTGCTCCGGCATCTGGAGCACGGAGGCGCGTCCCAAGCGGCCTCGGCCGCTCCGGCGGCGCAGCCTTCGCCGCAGGCGGGCGCGGCCTCGTTCGCCGCTCCGCAGCCGCCGCAGTTCGCGGCTCAGGCCCCGTCGGCCTACAACGAAGTCCGACATTCCGGCCTGCATCTCAGCGAGAATCCGCCGCTGCCGAAGATCGAGATCGAAGACGGCGGACGCGGCAGCAACGAGACGTTTATCGACGTCACGCCGATCCGCAACACGATCGCGACGCGCATGCGCCAGAGCGTGGCCGAGATTCCGCACGGCTGGATGATGATCGAAGTCGACATGACCAATCTGGTCAAACTGCGCAACAAATACAAAGACGAGTTCAAACGCAAAGAAGGCGTCAACCTGACCTATCCGGCGTTCGTCATAAAAGCGGTCGTCAACGCGATCAAAGATTACCCGATCATGAACTCGGTCTGGGCGGTCGACAAGATCATCGTCAAACGCGATATCAACATCTCCCTGGCGGTCGGTACCGAAGATTCCGTACTGACACCGGTGATCAAGAAAGCCGATCAGAAAAACATCGCGGGCCTCGCGATGGAGATCGACGATCTGGCCCGCCGCACGCGCGAACGCACGCTGAAGCTCGACGATATGCAGGGCGGCACGTTCACGGTCAACAACACCGGTTCGTTCGGCTCGATCTTGTCGCAGCCGATCATCAACTACCCGCAGGCGGCTCAGCTCACGTTCGAATCGATCGTCAAACGCCCGGTCGTCATCAACGACATGGTCGGCGTACGCTCGATGGCGAACTTCTGCTTGTCGCTGGACCACCGGATTCTCGACGGCCTGATATGCGGACGTTTCCTGCAGCGGGTCAAAGAAAATCTGGAAGGCTATTCGCTGGACACGAAGCTGTATTGAGGATTCGCACGAGAAAAGAACCGAAAAGCGCGAAGAGATTCGATATTTTCGAAACGGAGATCCCGGGCACCGATGCCGGGATCTTTTTGTCACGATTTTTAACGTGACGGAACACAGGTCCTTTAGAGGGCTTTTTACGGGCCCGCGGTTGTTCGGCTGCCTTTTTCCAAACAAAAAAGCCGACGGAAAAAGCCGGCTTTTTGCGCGTTCGAGAAAACGGGACTCTTTTACAAAAACACTTCGACCAGCCCGAGGAATACCGAGCCGACCATGGCGATCAGCATGACCCAGATAAAGATTTTGAACCATTTTTTGTTTTGCATGAAGCCGTCGAACCTCTTTTCGTCGATAGTGGAGAAGGCCGCGCGGGAGCGCCTTCTTTGGTTTTTGCCTCGATTCCTAGTAAGATAGGAGAGAGGAACGGATCATCCGTTCATGGAATCTATTTTAGCTTATCGGGAAAGCGGAGGGAAGTTTGCATGATGGATACGCAGAGACTGGTGCACGAATTCCTCGAATTGGTGCAAATCGACAGCGAAACGAAAAACGAACGGCTGATCGCCGACGTACTGACCAGCAAGTTCAAACTGCACGGGCTGGAAGTGACGGAAGACGATTCGGCGTCGCGTTCCGGACACGGAGCGGGCAATCTGATCGCGGTGCTGCCGGCGACGGAAGGCGTGGACGCGCCGAAGCTGTTCTTTACCTGCCATATGGATACGGTCGTGCCGGGCCGCGGCATCAAGCCGGTGATCGGCGAAGACGGATGGATCAGAAGTTCCGGCGATACCATTTTGGGCGCGGACGACAAAGCGGGCCTTGCCGCGTTGTTCGAACTCATCCGCGTGCTGCGCGAACAAGAGATTCCGCACGGTCAGATTCAGTTCGTGATCACGGCGGGCGAAGAATCGGGCCTGATGGGCGCGCGCGCGATGGACGCTTCGCTGCTGGACGCGGACTTCGGCTTTGCGGTGGACTCCAACGGCGAGATCGGCGAGATTGCCGTGTCGGCTCCCGCGCAGGCCAAGATCACGATGGAGATTCACGGAAAATCGGCGCATGCCGGCGTGAATCCGGAAGACGGCATCAGCGCGATTCAAGTCGCCGGCAAAGCGATCTCGCGCATGAAGCTTGGCCGCATCGACAAAGACACCACGGCCAACATCGGCAGCTTCTCCGGCGGCGGCGCGACGAACGTCGTGACGGATTTCGCCAAGCTGGAAGCGGAAGCGCGCAGCACGGTGCAGGAGAAAGTCGAAGCGCAGATCGCGTCCATGCGAGAAGCGCTGGAATCCGCATGCGGCGAATACGGCGCCAAAGCGGTCTTCGAGAGCCGCATGGTCTATCCTTCGTTCAGCCATACGGACGACTCCGAAGTGGTGCAGCTGGCGAAAAAAGCGGCGGCGCAGCTCGGTCTCAGCGGACGCACGTTCCAATCGGGCGGCGGCAGCGACGCGAACGTGTTCAACGGCCACGGCGTGCCGACGGTCAACCTGTCGGTCGGTTACGAGAATATCCACACGACCGACGAGAAGATCAAAGTCGAAGATTTGAGCAAACTGGCCGAATTCGTGATCGAGATCGTGCGCCAATCGGTGCGCGGCTGAGCGCAAGAAGCGGCGAAAGCCGGAGTTCCTATTTTATGAAGCGAAGGGCGGAGACGACACGATGGAACCGGGAAAAGAAAAACTGTGGGAAACGACGATAGGCAGCGAGCCTATTTTTGACGGGAAAATCATCAAGGTCCAGATCGATACCGTGAAAATGTCGGACGGCGCGACGGCCAAACGAGAGATCGTCAAACATCCGGGCGCGGTAGCGGTACTGGCGATCCGAGACGATAAGCTGCTGATGGTCGAACAATTCCGTCAGCCGCTCGGACGCACGCAGATCGAGATCCCGGCAGGCAAATTGGAACGGGGCGAAGATCCGCGCGAAGCGGCGGCTCGCGAATTGGAAGAAGAGACCGGATATCGGGCTCCCGAGCTGATCCACCTGTCTTCGTTCTATACTTCGCCGGGCTTCGCGGACGAGATCATCCATTTCTACGCGGCCGAAGAACTGACGCAAGGCACGCTGCAGCCGGACGAAGACGAGTTCTTGGAAGTGATCGAGATGACGCTCGAAGAAGCGTTCGAACATATCCGCGCGGGGCGGATCGGAGACGCCAAGACGCTGATGGCCGTCTACGCTTGGCAGATCCGGAAGCTGACGGGGAATTGGCCGATCTGAAGCTTTGCGAGCGCCGGAAAGGTTTGACTTTAAACCCTGGTAACTTCTATAATAGGGAACGTGAGTTTGAGTGGAGAACGGCCGGCATGAACGGGCATGCTCCGAGGGGGAGGAGAAGCATGGAAGCGCGGATCGACAGTATCAAGCAACAATTGCAGTCCAAAGGATATAAGTTGACGCCCCAGCGGGAAGCAACCGTTCGCGTTTTGCTGGAGAACGAAGAAGACCATCTGAGCGCGGAAGACGTGTTCATGCTGGTCAAGCAGAAAGCGCCGGAGATCGGCCTTGCGACCGTGTATCGCACGCTGGAACTGCTGAGCGAGATGCACGTGGTGGAGAAGATGAATTTCGGCGACGGCGTATCCCGTTACGATCTGAGGGGCGAGTCGAACAAGCATCATCATCACCATCTGATCTGCGTGCAGTGCGGCAGCATGGACGAGATTCGGGAAGATTGGCTGCTGCCGCTCGAAGAGCGGTTGGAACAAGAGTACCGGTTTACGGTTCTGGACCATCGGCTCGATTTTCAAGGCATCTGCCATCGCTGCCGCGATAAGCAGGACGGAAATGCCTGAGCGAGAAAGCGAAGCGAAATCGGTTTGAAGTCCGGGGCGTCATCGCCGCGGCAGGTCCCGGCGGATCGATCTCGATCCGTTCGGGGCTTTTTTTTGCGGCTTGAAGGAGATTCGGCGAGGCCGTGGAATCTTAATTCAACGGGATTCGGAGCTATGCCGAACGGGAGGCGAGCGGTTTCCCGAGGAAGTTTGGAGGGGGCCAACAGTGAATACGCATTTGGACGCGTTTATTACGTATATGTCGGAGGAGAAAGGGCGCTCCGCGAGCACGCTCGAGTCGTACCGGAGAGATCTGGCGCAGTTTCTCGAGTTCGCGGACGGGCGCGGCTTGACCGCCGTGGACGAGATTCGCAAATCGCATATCGCTGCTTATCTCAACGAGATGAAGCGTTCCGGCAAGGCGTCGTCCACCGTCGTGCGCGCTTCGGTCTCTATTCGTTCGTTTTGCCATTATTTGATTCGGCAGTCGATCATCGTGCAGGACCCGTCGATGGATCTGGAGACGCCGAAGCCGGAGAAGAAGCTTCCGGTCGTGCTGTCGGTCTCCGAAGTGGAACGGCTGCTCGGCGCGCCCGATCCGTCGAACGCGCAGGGCGCGCGGGACAAAGCGATGTTGGAAGCCTTATACGCGACCGGCATCCGGGTATCGGAGCTGATCGCGCTGAATCTGGGCGACATCGATTTGCAGTTGAAGTTTCTGCGCTGCGGCGCCGCCGGCAAAGAACGCATCGTCCCGATCGGACGCATGACGGCGGAAGCGGTAGCGGCCTATCTGGGACCGATGCGCGACCAGCTTCTCAAGCACGGACAAGAAGACGCTCTTTTCCTGAATCAGCTCGGCACGCGCCTGACGCGGCAAGGATTCTGGAAGATTATCAAGAAATACGCGTCGGCGGCCGGCATCGAGACGGACATCACGCCGCATACGCTGCGCCATTCGTTTGCCGCGCATCTGCTGGAGAACGGCGCGGATCTGCGCTCGGTGCAGGAGATGCTCGGCCATTCGGACATTTCGACGACGCAGGTCTATACCCATGTGATGAAACGCAATATGAAAGAAGTCTACGAGCTGCATCATCCCCGCGCTTAAGCGCCATCGTCATGCGGGGAGAAGCGGCCGTCCCAAATCAGTTTACGGAGCGTGAAACCAGTGACCAACACCAACACGAACGCAAGCAGCATTCAAGAAGCGGCGGATTATATCCGCTCCAAGACCGATATTCGGCCGGAGATCGGACTGATCCTAGGTTCGGGTCTCGGCATCCTCGCGAACCTGATCGAAGACGCGATCTCGATTCCTTACGAAGACATTCCGCATTTCCCGGTCTCGACCGTGGAAGGGCACGAAGGCGAACTGCTGATCGGCACCATTCAAGGCCGTCCGGTCGTCATGATGAAAGGCCGTTTCCACATGTACGAAGGCTACGCGCCTTCCGTGACGGCGTTCCCGGTTCGCGTGATGAAAAATCTCGGCATCGCCAGCCTGCTCGTCACCAACGCGGCCGGCGGCGTGAACACCTCGTTCTCGCCGGGCGATCTGATGCTGCTGTCGGATCATCTCAATCTGACCGGCAACAGCCCGCTGATCGGACCGAACGACAACGAACTCGGCGTTCGTTTCCCGGACTTGTCCGAAGCATACAGCCGCAGACTGCGTCAGGTTGCCAAAGACGCGGCCGCCGAGCATGATTTTACCTTCAAAGAAGGCGTATACGCCGGACTGCTCGGACCGTCTTACGAGACGCCGGCCGAGATCCGCATGCTGCGTACGCTGGGGGCGGACGCGGTCGGCATGTCTACGGTTTCCGAGACGATCGTGGCGCGCCACGCCGGCATCGAAGTGCTCGGAATCTCCTGCATCACCAACATGGCCGCGGGTATTCTGGATCAGCCGCTGTCGCACGCCGAAGTCATGGAGACGGCCGAATTGGTCAAAGAAAAGTTCTTGAGTCTCGTGCTCGGCATCATCCCGAACATGTAAATTCGCGCGGCAGGGAGCAAAAACACAAATCTCCTGCGCATTAATCCATTCAGAGGCAATCGAAGGGTCTGCTATACTGGGTACAAATCCCGGCGCAGGCCCTTTTGCTTCATCATTAAACGGCCCGAGGTCCGGAACACATCGGAGGAATACACATGTATCTGCACGGAACGAGCAAGATCAATGCCGCAGGGCATTTGGAAATCGGAGGCTGCGACGTCGTCGAACTGAAGCAGACGTACGGCACTCCGCTGTATATTATGGACGAGACGTTGATCCGCCGCCGCGCGCGCGAATACCGCGAAGCGTTCGAAGCATCCGGCCTGACGTTCCAAGTCGCTTACGCGAGCAAAGCGTTCAGCACGGTCGCCATGTGCCGCATCGCCGACGAAGAAGGCTTGTCGCTGGACGTCGTGTCCGACGGCGAACTCTATACGGCGCTCAAAGCGGGATTCCCGGCGCACCGCATCCATTTCCACGGCAACAACAAGACGCCTGACGAGATCGAGATGGCGCTCGACGCGAAGATCGGCTGCTTCGTGGCGGACAACTTCACGGAACTTCAGATGCTCCAAGCGATCGCCGCGGACCGCAATGAGAAAGTAAGCATCCTGCTCCGCGTGACGCCGGGCGTCGAAGCGCATACGCACGAATATATCTCCACCGGTCAGACCGATTCCAAATTCGGTTTCGATATCCAGAACGGCACGGCGATCGAAGCGGTCAAGACGGCTGCCGGCCTGCCGAACCTCGAACTGCTTGGCCTGCATTCTCATATCGGTTCGCAGATCTTCGAGACGGAAGGTTTCGAGATGGCGGTCGAACGCGTGGCGGGCTTCGCGCGCGACGTGAAGGAGCAGCTCGGCATCGAATTCAAAGTCGTGAATCTGGGCGGCGGCTTCGGAATCCGTTATACGGAAGGCGATACGCCGCTGCAAGTCTCCGAATACGTCAAAGCGATCACGGACGCGGTCAAAAAAGGCTTCGCCGGCATCAACGCGCAGCTTCCGCAGATCTGGGTCGAACCGGGCCGCAGCCTCGTCGGCGACGCGGGCACGACGCTGTATACGGTCGGCACGAGCAAAGACATTCCGGGCGTGCGCAAATACGTGGCGGTAGACGGCGGCATGACCGACAACCCGCGTCCGGCGCTCTACGAATCGAAATACGAAGCGCTGCTGGCGAACCGCGCGGGCGACGCGAACGAAGAGACCGTCTCGATCGCCGGCAAATGCTGCGAGAGCGGCGATATGCTGATCTGGGACGTCGAGCTGCCGAAGCCGAACACCGGCGATCTGCTGGCCGTAGCCTGCACGGGCGCTTACAACTACGCGATGGCGAGCAACTACAACCGTATCCGCCGTCCGGCCGTCGTCTTCGTCAGAGACGGACAAAGCGATCTGGTCGTCCGCCGCGAGAGTCTGGAAGACATCGTGGGCAACGATCTGATCCCGGCTCGGATGGAGAAGCAGGGCGTGGAAGCGAAGTAAGCTTTCTAACAAGTATAATATGTAAAAAAAACCGAGTCTCATTTATTATGAGATTCGGATTTTTTAATTGCGATTCGTTTGAAAATAAAGGTTTATAATCGTGCTTCTGGAATATTCTAATAAAGGAGTTTCTGCTACATGTCTCTCTTTTTATTTGACCAAATTCCGAGGTGAATGATGTGGAAAGAGCATTTTTGCTTAATAGGTTGGTTAATGTAGAAGAAGAAAAACAAAAGCTTTATGATTTAGGTTACGATTGGATTTCAGTGAAAAATATTTTAGAAACACAATTCAGAAATCATTCTAAGAAAAATGCCTTTTACTGTGAATGTTGCGGGTCTATTGTACATATGGTTTTGTCAGAAACGTTTCGTAGTTGTCATTTCAAACATAAGTCTAAAGAAGAATGCGTTGGCTCAATGAATTATAAACATTACGAAAAATATCGAAAACTTGAAAGTGACACGCATAGAGTAGGGGTAACGATCTTACAAGAATACATATCTACTCAACTAAACTTGTATAAATGTAAAGTCCAAAGAGGGTACTTGCTTAAAAAAGAGATGGATTTCGTCCCAGATCTTTCTATTGAATTTTCTGACGGTGAGGTTTGGGTGATCGATTATATAACAGGTTCTCGTAATGATAATAAATACAGCAAGTTTCTTCAAAATAAAATAACAAGCTATAAAGCGGAAGGTTTTCGATACTTTTTTATTGTGAATGAAGATTGGCAATCTGCGCTTGAATCGAACGAATTTATTTCTTTTTTTGATTCGGAACAGCTAGTAAGCAGAATTACTGCATACGATGAAATATGGATCGAGTTTATTAGGAGGCTTTGCAGCCAATACGGAGAAGAAGCAATCTTTCGAAACCAGCATGATTTCTCACCTGATTTAAGTGCTATAAGGACTATAGTTTACTTCGATCAGAAGAAAGTTATTGCGAAAGTTATGAGGTATGTCGCGCCATTACGATACTCTAAGTTTAATAATTGGGGACGTCTTATACATCCAGTACAAAAAGTTCCGTTAGAACGCATATTTACCTTGGACAACGAATTAAAAGATTTTTTATGGGTTTCTCATAATGAAGCTGAATTGCTTAATAAGTTTTACCATTCCGTTCAAAGAAATGCCTTGATGATATCTCAAAAAAAGATAAATGATTCTAAAAATGAATATACTTCAACTTTGATAAGAAAGTTTGAGCTTAAGAGTAATACGAACATTCTCGTGCAAGCCCCTATTGAAAATGAATCGATTGTTGGTGATTATTCCTTCAAACGTAGAATTGAAGCAACTTCTGATTTGCTAGAAAAGACTAGAATTTGTTTAGAAGTTGTAGAATTATGCGAGCAATCGGAGAAAATAAAAGAATACCCTAATATGCGTAAACGAACGGGCTCAGCTAAGATTATTTGCATGTCCGCTTTTGATCGGAACTCTATAGATTACGAAGAATGGCGTAGTTTAAAATCCGAAATAGATAATTTACTTAGTTTTATTGGAGCAAGCTAGAATTTGAATTTGATTAATTTAACGGCATCGCAAGTCTTTGCTTTGTTCTCCCTTTTCGGGTACACTGGTTAAGGTTGCCGAAGACCTCGCGCGGCGAGATTCGGCCAAATTCGATCCAACCTAAGGGAGATGACCATGATGAAAAAAGGATATATCGAGCTCGAAAACGGCGGTCACGTCGAAATTGAATTCCTGCCGGAAGAAGCACCGAACACGGTAGCGAACTTCGAGAAACTGGCGAACTCCGGTTTCTACGACGGTCTGTCTTTCCACCGCGTCATTCCGGGCTTCGTCGCGCAAGGCGGCTGCCCGAACGGGACAGGCACAGGCGGCCCGGGCTGGCAGATCGACTGCGAAACGTCCACGAACGTGACTCGTCACGCCAAAGGCGTTCTGTCGATGGCTCACGCCGGCAAGAACACGGGCGGCAGCCAGTTCTTCATCTGCTACGGCCCGCAGCCGCACCTCGACGGCGTTCACACCGTATTCGGCAAAGTGACGAGCGGCATGGAATTCATCGACGGCGTGAAGCAAGGCGACAAGATGAAAGAAGTCAAAGTCGTTACGGAATAATTTCCGTCGACCGCTTCGTCAAGAACCTTCTCCGGAATTGATCCGGGGGAGGTTCTTTTTTTGTAGGTTAACCGTTTTCGAACAATCGTGTATAGTAGTAGAAAGTAGTCGCTTACATGCCTCATCATTTCATGCAAAGGAGCACTCTTATGCAACGTTTTCTTCAAATCGGCTATGCCGTCTTTTTCGTGATCGGCCTGCTTATGCTGCTTGTCCTGCCTTGGCCCAACGGCACCGCGATGTACCCGTTCATGGTCATGATCATCTGCGCTTGGGGATTCTGGTATGCCGGGAAAAAACATAAACGCAGCACCCCGAGTCCTTCAGCGAACATGAAGAACCGGACGAACACAAGAAACCAAACCAATACGAGAACTCAGAAGAAAAGCAAAAAAAAGTGAAAAAGGCTTAAAGAATAGAGCAGGTACCGCGATCGGCAGCCGTTTCGGACAAGCGATTCGGCCGTTCATCGGTCCGTCATTGCATTTCCTTGTCTACCGTGCTACCATCATAACCAATACCGTACTCCGGGCATTACCGGGTACTCATACACTCTTTCGGGGCGGGGCGCAATTCCCCACCGGCGGTGACGGCGTCGATCTTCGCGGATCGCAGCGCCGAAGTCCGTGACCCGGATCGCTTCTTAAGCGAAGCTTTTCGGCTGACCCGGTGCAATTCCGGGACCGACAGTTATAGTCTGGATGGGAGAAAGAGAAAAGGAACCGTCGTATTTGCTTGGCTTGCGAACGATCGGCTTTGCTGCCGCGTCGTTGCAAGGATAGGCTCTGGCGAAGAGGCATAGCGTCGAAAAAAGCGGAATGATCCTGAAATTTTCGTTTTCGGTCATTCGTCCGTTTTTTCACAATCTATGCTTGGTCTTCGACTGCGGCCGATCGGCAGATGCAAACGGCAGGACGTGTCTATTCGGCATACCTGTTTATTTGCGTACCGATTTTTCGGCAAATACGCGAATTCGACTTTTCAATCCCAGGCCCCGCCTTCGAACATGACGTTCGAGAGCGGGGCCTTTTGCGCGCGGCGAAGCTGCCGCACGCGCCCAATAGAGCATACGGAGACGGTATGGCCGCGTATCGGCGGACAAGAACAAGAGAGGAGGAAACTTATGTTTACCGGTCTGATCGAAGAAGTAGGCAGCCTGCGGCGCGCCGAGCGGCGCGGAGAAGCGATGGTGCTGACGCTGGGCGCGAAAAAGGTGCTGGAGCATGTGGCGATCGGAGACAGCATCGCCGTGAACGGCGTGTGCCTGACCGTGACGAGTTACGAACGGGATCAATTTACGGTCGACGTCATGCCGCAGACTTACCGCAGCAGCAATCTGAGTACGCTCGGCAGCGGAAGTCCGGTCAATCTGGAACGGGCGCTCGCGGCGAACGGACGGTTCGGCGGACATATCGTGCAGGGGCATGTGGACGGCACGGCGCAGATCGTGTCGGTCGAACGCGACCAGAACGCCGTCGTATTCACGTTAAAGGCGGACGATCCGCACATGATGCGCTACGTCATCGGCAAAGGGTCGATCGCGATCGACGGGATCAGCTTGACGGTGACGCATGCGGAGAACGGCCATTTCGGCGTATCGATTATCCCGCATACGCTCGGCGAGACGGCCCTTCAGCATAAAAAGGCGGGCAGTTCCGTCAACGTCGAATGCGATATTTTGGGCAAATACGTCGAGCATCTGCTCGGTTTCGGGAAGAAGGACAACGCGCAGGCGAAGACGTTCTCCGCGATCGACGAGAGTTTCTTGTCGCGGCACGGATACGCTTAAGAGCACGGATGCGCCGAAGAGATAGAGGAGGAACAACGATGGACGAACGATTTGCTTTCGACAGCATCGACGACGCGATCGCCGATCTCAAAGCCGGCCGCATCATTCTGGTCGTCGATGACGAAGACCGCGAGAACGAAGGGGATTTCGTGGCGCTGGCCGACCGGATTACCCCGGAGAACCTGAACTTCATGATCACCGAAGGACGCGGGTTGGTCTGCCTGCCGATCACGCGCCAGCGGGCCGAACTGCTGGAACTGGAGCCGATGACGGCGCGCAACACGGATTTTCACGGAACGGCTTTTACCGTATCGGTCGATCATGTCCAGACGACGACGGGGATCTCCGCGCACGAGCGGGCGCTAACGGCGCAGGCGATCACGCGGCTCGAGACGACGGCCGACGATTTCCGAAGACCGGGCCATATGTTCCCGCTGATCGCCAAAGACGGCGGCGTTCTGCGGCGGGCCGGCCATACGGAGGCGGCGGTCGATCTGGCGCGCCTCAGCGGAGCGGAACCGGCCGGCGTGATCTGCGAAGTGATCAAAGAAGACGGCAGCATGGCCCGTCTGCCGGATCTGATCGAACTGGCGAAGAGACGGGACATGAAGCTGATCAGCATCAAAGACTTGATCCAATACCGCAGCGAACGCGAGCAGTTGGTAAGCCGCGAAGTCGAAGTGCGGCTGCCGACGGATTTCGGCGAATTCCGCGCCGTCGCGTACAGCAACAAGATCGACGACAAAGAGCATGTGGCGCTGGTCAAAGGCGAGATCGATCCGGATAAGCCGGTGCTGGTGCGGGTCCATTCCGAATGCCTCACCGGAGACGTGTTCCATTCCCATCGCTGCGATTGCGGGCCGCAGTTGGAAGCCGCTCTGCGGCAGATCGAAGCGGAAGGCGCCGGAGTGCTGCTCTACATGCGCCAAGAAGGACGCGGCATCGGCCTGATCAACAAACTGAAAGCTTACAAGCTTCAGGAAGAAGGCATGGATACCGTCGAAGCGAACATGGCGCTCGGTTTCGCCGCCGATCTGCGCGAGTACGGGATCGGGGCGCAGATTCTGAGCGATCTCGGCGTGCGGAAGATCCGGCTGCTGACCAATAATCCGCGCAAGATCAAAGGATTGCAAGGACACGGCCTGGAGATCGCGGATCGGGTGCCGATCCAGATGCCGGAGAACGCCGACAATTCGGGTTATCTGCATACCAAACAGTCGAAGCTCGGGCATCTGCTGAATTTCGGGGCAAGAGAAGGAACGATCGCGGAAGAATCGAAGGAAACGCTTCAACCGCTGGAACAGAACGAAGCGCCGGCCGCGCCGGAGAACGACGCGAAGCCGTAGGCAGCCGGAAGATCAAGAAATTTGTAAAACCGAGGCTACAAAACGGTCAATCTAGTATACAATAGACAAAGGATGGTTGATGACAAATGGCAAACGTATTCGAAGGACACTTGGTCTCGCAGGGATATAAATTCGGAATCGTCGTAGGACGGTTCAACGAATTCATCACGTCGAAGCTGCTGACGGGCGCGCTCGACGCGCTGAAGCGCCACGGCGCGGAAGACGGCGACGTGGACGTGGCATGGGTACCGGGCGCGTTCGAGATTCCGCTGATCGCGCAGAAGATGGCCGAGAGCGGGAAGTACGACGCGGTAATCACGCTCGGGACCGTTATCCGCGGTTCGACGACGCATTACGATTATGTCTGCAACGAAGTGGCGAAAGGCGTGTCCGCGATCAATTTGAAAACGGGCGTTCCGACGATCTTCGGCCTCGTCACCACCGAAAATATCGAACAGGCGATCGAGCGTGCGGGAACCAAAGCCGGCAACAAAGGCTGGGATTCGGCGCTTGCGGCGCTTGAAATGGCCAGCCTGACCCGTCAATTCGAAGGCTGACCGTTCGCAATACGGGCGGAGGGGAAAACGGCTTGACTGTACTATACAAACTGGAAACGTTCGAAGGGCCGCTCGACCTGCTGCTGCACCTGATCGACAAAGCGGAGATCGATATTCAGCAGATCCCCGTCAGCGAGATCACGGAACAGTATATGGCATACCTGCGAAGCATGCAGGAGCTCGAGTTGGAAGTCACGAGCGAATTTCTGGTCATGGCGGCGACGCTGCTCTCGATCAAGAGCAAACTGCTTCTGCCTAAACCTCCGGTCCTGGATATGGAAGAGTACGATTTCTACGAAGAGGAAGAACCCGATCCGCGGGAGGACCTGATTCGCAGACTGACCGAATATCGGAAGTATAAGAGCATCGCCGGCCTGCTGCACGAGAAAGAGTACGAGCGCGGCCGCATTTATATCCGGGAACCGGACGATCTGGCGACGTTTCTGCCGGAAGAAGATTCCAACCCGGTCGAAGGGCTGCATGTCGGCGATCTCGTCTCCGCGCTTCAGCGCGCGCTGCTTCGGGCCGACCGCAAACCGGTCGTCGCCCGGATCCGCCGGGACGAGATCTCGGTCAAAGACCGGATGCGGGATCTGGAAAGCGCGCTTCGCGGCGCGGGCCCGGGAGGGCGAATATTGTTCTCGAGCGTGTTGCACGAACGGATGTACAGACAGGAGATCGTCGTGACCTTCCTCGCCGTACTCGAACTGATGAAGATGAAGCAGGTGAGCTGCTATCAGGATCGGCTGTTCGACGATATCGTAATGGAGTGGAGAGGGGAAACGGCGTCAAATGGATTTGCAGACGTTGAAGTCGATTATTGAAGGTCTCCTGTTTCTGGCGGGAGACGAAGGATTGAATATCAGGCAGGTCGCCGAGATTACCGAATGCAAACCGGGCGAAGCGCAGAAAGCGGTCGAAAGCTTGCAGCGCGATCTGCGCAAGTCGGGAAGAGGGCTGCGGGTCACGAAGTTGGCCGGCGCTTATCATCTGACCACGCTGCCGGAACATTCCGAATATTTCGAGCGTTTGGCGTATTCGCCGGCGCGCGCGACGCTGTCGCAGGCCGCTCTGGAGACGCTCGCGATCGTGGCGTACCGCCAGCCGATCACGCGCATCGAGATCGAAGAAATTCGCGGCGTGAAGTCCGAACGGGCGATTCATACGCTGACGAACAAGAATTTGATCGTCGAGACCGGACGCGCCGACGCGATCGGACGTCCGATCTTGTACGGAACGACCAAAGCGTTTCTGGATTATTTCGGTCTCGGGGGTCTGGAAGAGCTTCCCGACGCTTCCGCGTTCGAAGCGATGGTGGCTTCCGAAGAAGAAGAACGTCTTCTTTTCGGCGGCGCCTCCGATCTGCCCGGCGAGTCCGGCGGAGAAGATCTGCCGGAAGAGGCATATCGCGAAGAAGAGACGCAGGAGAACTCCGGCGAATAAAAACGACGGGATTTGCGGATGAGGCCTTACCCCGGCAGGGGAACGGGCCTCATTTTGCATGTCCGGGCAGACGGGAACGACAGGTTCGCGGGCTTCCCGTTTTTCCGGCTCGAAAAGATGGCGAAACCGTGAAAACGGCGCTCGCCGATGCTTGTGATTTTACGCCTGTATAGGTATGATGGAATATGAGGTGACTGGATGACTATGGAACGATTACAGAAAATTTTAGCCCAAGCCGGCGTGGCTTCGAGACGGAAATGCGAGGAGCTTATTCAGGCGGGCAAGGTCGAGGTGAACGGCGAGGTCGTGACCGAGCTGGGAACCAAAGCCGATCCGGACACGGACGAGATCAGCGTCAGCGGGCGGCCGATCAAAGCGCAGCAGAAGCTGTACCTGATGCTCAACAAGCCGAAAGGCGTAATCACGAGCGCAACGGACCCGGAAGGCCGCAAGGTCGTAACCGATTACATTAAAGGAATCAAAGAGCGCGTTTATCCGGTAGGACGTCTGGATTACGATTCGGAAGGACTGCTGCTGCTCACGAACGACGGCGAACTGGCCCAGAAGCTGACCCATCCGAGCCATCACGTGCCCAAGACTTATCTGGCGACGGTGGAAGGAATCCCTCACGGGGACTCCCTCGACAAGCTGAGACGGGGGATTCAGCTGGAAGACGGCATGACGGCCCCGGCCGAGCTTGATTATTACGACGTCGATCAAGAGAAGAAGCAGGCGACGATCCGCATCACGATCTACGAAGGCAAGAATCGTCAGGTCCGGCGGATGTTCGACGCGATTTCGCATCCGGTCAAGCGTCTCAAACGGATCGCGATGGGAAATCTGTATTTGCAGAATCTGAAACGCGGCTTATATCGTCATCTGACCAAAAGCGAAGTGAACGAGCTGAAGCAGCTTTTAGAGAAAAAGAATTCTTAGAACTTGATCGGGAATCTCACGGGACCGGAGCAAGAGCGGTCCTTCATCCGCGGCATCCCGTAGACGAAAGGATTGTGGCATCGTGGCTGATCAAAAAGAGCGTATTCTCGTAGTGGACGACGAAGAAAGAATCCGGCGTCTGCTTCGCATGTATCTGGAAAAAGAAGGCTATGAAATCGAAGAAGCGGAGGACGGCGAGACCGCTCTGCAAAAAGCGACCGACGGCGATTACACGCTGGTCATTCTGGACGTCATGCTGCCCGGCATCGACGGCGTGGAAGTCTGCGCGCGCCTGCGTCAAGTCAAATCGACGCCGGTATTGATGCTCACGGCCAAAGGCGAAGAAGTGAACCGCGTGCAAGGGTTCGAAGTCGGTGCCGACGATTACGTCGTCAAACCGTTCAGCCCGCGCGAAGTCATCTATCGGGTAAAAGCGATCCTGCGCCGTTCTTCGGCGACCGCTTATCTGACCAAAGAAAGCGGAACGAGCAACAATATCGTATTCCCGCATCTGACGATCGAACACGACGCGCACCGCGTGCTGGCCGGTGGTCACGAAGTCAGCCTGACGCCGAAAGAATACGAGCTGCTTCATTATTTGGCCGTGTCTCCGGACAAAGTCTTCTCCCGGGAAGAACTGCTCAAAGACGTCTGGAATTACGAATTTTTCGGCGACCTGCGCACGGTGGACACTCACGTCAAGCGGTTGCGTGAAAAGTTGAACAAGGTTTCGCCCGACTCCGCTTCCATGATCACTACGGTATGGGGCGTCGGCTACAAACTGGAGGTTCCGAAGTAAGATGGGCGGGTGGGCTGAAAGGATCGGCACGCTGTGGCGGACGTTGGTCGGCAAGCTGTGGTTAACGATCATTGCGCTTGTCGCCTGCGTCCTGCTGACTCTGGGCTTTTTCCTGCTGCCTTACGTCGATATCGCGTTCGCGAATTCCGCGGCCGTCAAACGAATGCTCATTTACGTAGGAATCGTGGGCTTTTCGATGACGACCGTCTTTGCGTTGTTCCTGCTCAAAAAAATCACCCAGCCGATGCGGCAATTGATCGACGCGGCGGATTCCGTTCGTCAGGGCGATTACGGAACGCGGGTGCATGTGCAGGCGCATGACGAAATCGGCGAGCTGGCGAGCACCTTTAACCTGATGGCCGTAAGGCTCGAAGAAAATATCCGCGACCTGAACATCGAAAAAGAACAGTTGGCCGGCGTGCTGCGAAGCATGAGCGACGCCATGATCACGTTCGATCGCGAAGGCCGCGTGCAGCTCACCAATCCGGGAGGCGACCGCCTGCTTCAGGATTGGAAAAAAATCAGTTGGGAAGACGAATCGGTTCCGGATGCCGCTTCTTCGCAGGCCACGATTCCCGAACCGCTGTTTCCGCTGTTCGAGCAGGTCACGACGACGCTCGAAGACCGCAGCGCCAACGTGCTCGTTCGTCAGAGCGTATGGGCCGTCAATATGGCGCCGCTTTTTCAAGACAACGAAGTGCGGGGAGCGGTGGCCGTGCTTCGCGACGTGACCGAAGCCGTGAACATGGAGAAGATGCGCAAAGATTTCGTGGCGAACGTCTCGCACGAGATCCGTACGCCGCTGTCCATGATGCAAGGTTACAGCGAAGCGCTGCTCGACGGATTCGCCGATTCGCCGGAAGAACGGGAAGAGCTGCTGCACGTCATTCATGACGAGTCGCTGCGAATGGGCCGGTTGGTCAAAGACCTGCTCGATCTGGCGAGAATGGAAGCCGGTCATACGGATATTGTCCGCAACCGGGTCGATATCGGCGAATTGGTCGAACGGGTCTATCGCAAATTCGCCGTTCGGGCGAAAGACGGCGAATTGAACTTCCGGCTCGAACGCGCGGAAGGCGAATTGGTTCTGGATCAGGCGGACGAAGATCGCTTGGAACAGGTCGTGACCAATCTGCTCGACAACGCTTTTCGTCATACGCCTCCGGGGCGCGGCGTGACGATCGCGGTCAAACCGGCGCTGAGCGAAGGCGAGGCGCTGACGATCTTCGTGGCCGACGAAGGCCGAGGGATTCCTGCCGAAGACGTGCCTTATATCTTCGAACGGTTCTACAAAGCCGACAAAGCCAGAACGCGGGCCGCTTCGAGCGGTACCGGGTTGGGACTGGCCATCGTCAAAAATATCGTGGATGCTCACGGCGGACGCATTCAGGTCGAAAGCGTGGTCGACGAGGGCACGAAGTTCCGCGTACTGCTGCCCAAGCACGGCAAAAGCCTTTGACGATACACGTCGGACGGCGTAAGCGGCGGATCGGTCGGAAAGGTTGAAACGCGAACATGCCGGAGCATTTCCGGCATGTTTTTTTGTCGAGCGCTTTTCGTGATAAAATAGGGAAACGTTCTTTTTACGCAAAGCGCGAAACCGAATCGGATTCGGATATTCGGGGGTTGGACGACTATAGACAGGCGACGGAAAGGAAGGATTGGCATGAACGGCACGTTTATTTTGGCGCTGGATCAAGGAACCACCAGTTCCCGGGCGATTCTCTTCGACGGAGAGGCAAGACCGGTTGCCGTGGGACAGCGGACTTTTTCGCAGCATTTTCCTTCTCCGGGGCAGGTAGAACACGATCCGGAAGAGATCTGGAACAGCCAGTTGGAAGCGGCGCGGGAAGCGATCTCGATTTCGGGAGCGCAGCCCGAACGGATTGCGGCGATCGGGATCACGAATCAGCGCGAGACGACCTTGGTCTGGGAACGGGAGACCGGCAAGCCGATCGGACCGGCGATCGTCTGGCAGGATCGGCGTACGGCCCCGTTATGCGAAGAGTTGAAAAAACGAGGACTGGAAAGCTACATACACGAGACGACGGGACTCGTGGTCGACGCGTATTTCTCGGCCACCAAGATCGCTTGGATGCTGGAGCATATTCCCGGCGCGAGAGCGCGCGCCGAAGCGGGCGAATTGTTGGCCGGAACGGTGGATACGTGGCTGATCTGGAAACTGACGGGCGGACGGTCGCACGTAACGGACGTAACCAATGCTTCGCGGACCATGCTGTTCGATATCGGACGGCTGGCTTGGGACGAACGCCTGCTGCGCGAGTTGAATATTCCGGCTTCCATGCTGCCGGAAGTCTTGATGTCCGGCGCGGATTTCGGAACGACGCTGCCGGAATGGTTCGGCGGCGCGGAGATCCGAATCGCTTCGGTGCTCGGCGATCAGCAGGCCGCTTTGTTCGGGCATGCCTGCGTGGAAGCGGGCCATGCGAAAAATACGTACGGTACGGGCTGCTTCATTCTGCTGAATACCGGCAGCGAACGGGTGAACTCGACGCACGGCCTGCTGTCGACCATCGCTTGGGGCTGGCAGGACGAGCTGCATTACGCGCTCGAAGGCAGCGTGTTCGTGGCCGGCGCCGCCGTGGAATGGCTCAAAGACGGACTGAATCTGATCGCCGACCCGAGCGAATCGGAAGCTCTTGCCGCGAGCGTCGAAGATTCCGGCGGCGTCGTGATCGTTCCCGCTTTCACGGGGCTGGGCGCTCCGTACTGGGACATGTACGCCAGAGGCGCCGTATTCGGCTTGACGCGCGGCACGCAGCCGGGCCATATCGCCCGCGCGACGCTGGAATCGCTGGCGCTTCAGACCCGCGACGTCACGAACGCCATGGAGAAAGATTCGGGCATTCCGCTACGCGAGCTGCGGGTGGACGGCGGCGCGGTACGCAACGGGATCTTGATGCAGTTCCAGGCGGATATTCTCGGTCTGGATGTCGTGCGTACCGAACAGACCGAGACCACCGCGCTCGGTGCCGCCATGCTGGCCGGGCTGCAGTGCGGATTATGGGAGCGGGATCAGTTCCGCTCGTTCAATCGTCCGGACGCGTTCTTCCGGCCGGAGATGGAAGCTTCGCTGCGGGAGAAGACGTATCGCCGCTGGCAGAACGCCGTCGAGCGCACGCGCGGCTGGGAAGAGCCGGAGGAATGAGGAGGGGACTGCGGGTTTCGGTTTTGTTTCGTTAGGGTCCGACCGAAACCCGTACGGTTCGGCGCTTGAGCAGAACGAGATCTCTTTTCGCGAGAAAAAAGCTGTACGCGGCGTAAACCGCGTACAGCTTTTTTTGATCCGAACGACTTCGGGAAATCCGGTCGTTCCTCTCGATCGAACAGTTGAATATCCGATCGAAGATCGGGACATTCAACCTTACAGCGTGATTTCCTGCGCCGAGTTGATCGCCGGCAGGGCGACCAGCTCCGCGATCACGTTCTTCGGCACTTCTTTGTCGACGCTCAGCAGCATGACCGCTTCGCCGCCTACGACTTTACGGCCGACCTGCATCGTCGCGATATTGACGTCGTTGCGGCCGAGCAGGGTGCCCATGCTGCCGATGATGCCCGGTTGGTCATTGTGCGAGATGAGCAGCAGATGGTTGTCCGGAGCCGAGTCGATCGGGAAGTCGTTGACCTGCACGATCCGTTCGCCGTAACCGTACAGGAGCGTTCCCGCTACCGAACGTTCGGTGTTGTCTTGCTCGACCAGCGTGACCGTGATCAGGTTGGTAAAGCCTTTGGTTGCCGACGAGCTGCTGACCTGCACGTTCAAGTCGCGGACTTTGGCGAGATGCAGCGCGTTGACGATATTGACGTCGCCGTCCAGATGGCGGGTCAGAATGCCTTTGACGATATAACGGGTCAGCGGCTGCGTATCGACTTCCGACAGATCGCCGGCATAATCGATGCGGATCGCTTTGACCGCGGCGTTCGTCGTTTGCGAAGCGAAACGTCCGAGCTTCTCGCCGATCGAGAAGTAAGGCTGAAGCTTGTTCATGACGCTGCTGGCGACCGGCGGCATGTTGACGGCGTTCTTGAACGGCTCGTCGCGCAGAATGTGCAGCACTTGTTCCGATACGTCGATCGCTACGTTTTCTTGGGCTTCGACGGTCGAAGCGCCCAAGTGCGGAGTCACGATGATTTTCGGATTGTTCAGGAACGGGTGGTCGGGAGCCGGCGGTTCTTGTTCGAATACGTCGAACGCTGCGCCTGCCACGATGCCCTGTTCGATCGCTTCGACCAGCGCCGCTTCGTCTACCACGCCGCCGCGGGCACAGTTGATGATCCGCATGCCTTTTTTCATTACGGCGAATTGGGCGGTCGAGATCATATGTTTCGTTTCCGGCGTGAGCGGGGTATGAACGGTCATGAAATCGGCGTTCTTGACGATGTCGTCGACGCTCGACAGTTTAACGCCCAATTTCTCCGCGCGTTCTTCGGTCAAGAACGGATCGTAGCCCAGAATGTCCATGCCGAACGCTTTGGCGCGTTTCGCCACTTCGCTGCCGATGCGGCCCATGCCGAGCACGCCGAGCTTCTTGTTGCGCAGTTCCACGCCGAGGAATTTGCGGTCCCATTGTCCGCCGACGGTCTTGGCGTAAGCCTGAGGAATATGCCGGGCGAGCGCCATCATCATGGCGAAGGCGTGTTCGCAGGTCGTGATCGTGTTGCCGTCCGGCGCGTTGATGACGATGATGCCGCGGCCGGTTGCCGCGGGAAGATCGATATTGTCGACGCCGACGCCCGCGCGTCCGACGACTTTGAGGCGGGAACCCGCGTTCATGATCGCTTCGGTGACTTTCGTTTGGCTGCGCACGAGCAGCGCGTCGTATTCGCCGATGATTTCGATCAATTCGGCTTCGGAAAGTCCTGTCTTTTTGTCCACTTGCACATCTGCCGCTTCTACCAACTGTTGAATGCCCAGATCGCTGATCGGATCCGATACCAATACTTTAAACATCGTCTTGTTTCCTCCCTTATTCGTTACGCTGTAGGCTTCGACTTCCTATTGTTCCAAGAACGTCTTCCGCGGCTGCGGGACGTCCGAAAAACCGGTGCTGCGAATCGAGAAAATGACATAAATGCGTTATTGCAATAACGGAAAGACGCGTTGATCGAGCAGAGGACAGACCTGAGCCGAAACATCGGGTTCGCAAGATGCCCGCAAAAAAGACTCCCGTCCTCATACCGCTGGCGCGGTAAAGGGACGAGAGTCTCGCGGTGCCACCCTAATTCGCCGGGTCCTTGCGGACGTCGGCCTTAGCGGGTCGAAAGTTTCGACCCTTCACGGTAACGGCGTGACACCGGCTGCGCCTACGCCGCATGGCTGCGGGTCGGGCAGACGCTCGGGAGCGCTCGGGACGAAGACGCATTACCGGTTCGCACCGACCACCGGTTCTCTGCATATGCGCGTTTCGTTCGTTCTCCTTCAAAGCGTTTCGCTCAGGTTGAATTTTTTCATACTTTAACATAAGGTTACATCGGGTGTCAACGGGTAAAATAAATTCGGGATTTACGAACGATGGTCAAAAATATAAGCGTTTTGTTTTTGATAAAAGTGAAAATTCCGATCATTGTATTTAAAAAGGTGGATCGGCGTACGTATTTTCCGGACAAAAATCCCGGGCCGCCGGACACGGTCCGAAAGGGCCAAATCCGCTTTCGAAAAAGGTCCGAACTTGATTAAGCGTTCCGATTTCGTTAT
Organism: Saccharibacillus sp. O23; assembly: GCF_002205895.1. GTDB lineage: Bacteria > Bacillota > Bacilli > Paenibacillales > Paenibacillaceae > Saccharibacillus. The sequence continues at coordinate 88,061 of NZ_NJDE01000011.1, read as the reverse complement.
CATTTTAATAGGTTTTACGCTATCTAAATTGTAGCTACTGAGGAACGAAACCATGACGAACAAGAACGAGAACGAACGCCGGCGCGGTCCCGTCCAAATGACGGATCGTCTGCTGCTGGCGAATCTGTACCTCACCCAGGGGCTTACGTTGCTGGTCGGGACGGTCTGGATCTTGCTGCAGGGCCGTAATCCGCTGCGATTGCTGGAGTTTCCGTCAGGATGGAACTTTCTTTACTGGGGTGCCGGATTGGCCGTCGTCATGTTTTTCGTCGACTTTTTGATGACGGTCTGGGGCCGCGAAGAAGACATGGACGACGGCGGAATCAACGCGATGTTGTTTCGCGATCGTCCGCTATGGCATATTTTCGCGATTGCCGCGATCGTGTCCATATGCGAAGAACTTTTGTTTCGAGGAGCTTTGCAGTATCACCTCGGCCCGTATTGGACAAGCATTTTGTTTGCGGTTATCCATATCCGTTACCTTCGGCATTGGCTGCCGACGGCTTGGGTATTCGCGAGCAGTTACGGGCTTGGCTGGATCTATGTGCAGTCGGGCACGTTGTGGGCGCCGATCGTCTGCCATTTCCTGATCGATTTCATCTCGGGCATCATGATTAAACGGAGGGAACAGAAGGAACGATGAGCGAACGTTTAAGCCGCATGGATCGGCATCCAAGTACCAAAAAAAAGCGCCGCAAGCGTCAGACATTCAAGCAGGAATGGCAGGAGAACCAGCGGAGGCTGTCGGATACGACGGTTCTTCGGCTGTCGGTTCCGGAGAACCGCTCGGTTCTGTCCGAACCGGAGCTTTCGCCGCCGACCGTTTCCGAGAGCGTCTCTGCGGGTTATCGCACCGAACCCCGCAGGGAAGCCCCTCTCCGAACGGTCTCCGCGACGGAAGCCGAGCAAGAACAAGAGGAAGGCGAAGAGCTGCCGCCGCGCAGCGTTCTGTATCCTTCGGGACGGATTCGGCTGACCAAGTGGTTCTACGAAACGTTGATCCTGCTGTTCTTGATCCTGCTCGGGACGCTGCTGTGGTGGGGGACCCAGACGACAGGAGTGAAGTGGCCATGGCAATAAAATTCGGTTGGAAACAAGCGCTCGCCGCCGCGGCGGGCGTTGCCGCGGGCGTGGGCGTACATATGGTGAAAGAAGCGATGGCGTTCCGCGTCGAGCATGAAGACGTGCATATTCCGGGACTGCCGCCCGAGTTCGACGGTTACCGCGTCTATTTCATCGCGGATATCCATCGCAGGGCGCTTCCCGAAGCGGAAATCGCCGCGCTGCTGGGCAAAGTCGATATCGTCTGGATCGCGGGCGATCTGACCGATCGCGGCGTGCCGGAAGAACGGACCCGGGCGAATATGCGCATGCTGCGCAAGCTCGGACCGGCTTATGCCGTATACGGCAATCACGATTACGAAGCGTATATGCCGAATATGGAGAAGCTCGATCGCCTGCTCGAAGAATGCGCGGTCAAGCCGCTGGGCAGCAAGAACGTGCCGCTTCATCGCAACGGAAGCACCATCTGGCTGGCGGGCATCGACGATCTGGGACCGGCGGGAATGTGGCGCGGCGATCCGCGCATCCGCCGCGAAGACTGCGTGCTCGTGCTGATGCACGATCCCAAATGGGTGGTGGCGCTGCGGCGCATCTCCGCCAATTACGCGTTCGCGGGCCATACGCACGGGGGACAGATCAGCCTGCCGCTGGTCGGCCCGGCAGCCTCCAAGCCGTTCTACAAGACTTATCTGGACGGCACGCATTTCATCGATTCCGAAGACGGCGGGATGACGGGGCTGCGTATCACGCGCGGCATCGGCACGAGCCATTTCCCGCTGCGTCTCGGTTCGCCGGCGGAGACGCATCTGCTTACGCTGCGCAGCGCGCCGAAGATGGAAGGAACGCGCTGAAGAGTCGAACCGAAGCGCGGGCTGCCGCGAACGATAGGCGTTCGCGCGGCGGTCGACCCGGCACGCCAAAAGCCAAAAAAGAGCCGTCCCGGCCGGGACGGCTCTTTTTTGCGTATTAACAGGGCTGAAGTTCGAAGCGCCGCCTTGCGATCCGCGCGGATCGATCTAAGGCTGCTTGGTCGTATCGATGCTTCGCGGATCGACGAAGCCGTAGCCTTTGGCTTCGAGCTTGGTCAGCAGGTCGTCGAGCGCTTCGACGGTCCAAGGCAGTTCGTGCATGAGAATGTTGCTGCCCGAATGAAGTTGGTCGAACACGTTGTCCACGACCGCTTTCGGATCGTTTTTGTTCACCCAATCGAGCGAGCCGACCGACCACGTCATGTACAGCAGACCGTTTTCTTTGGCGATCTGATGCGCGTAGTCGTTGCCTGCCGCATTCGGCGGGCGGAAGAACTTCGGCGTCTCGCCGATCGTTTGCTCGACGATTTTCTGAACGTCTTCGATCTGCTGCTTGATTTTCTCGTTGCTTTGTTTGTTCAAATAAATGTGATCGTAACTGTGGTTGCCCACGATGCCGCCGCGTTCTTGAATCAGTTTCAGCAGCTCGGGATGTTCTTTGACCCGATAGCCGTTGACGAAGAAGATCGCTTTGGCGTTGTGTTTGTCGAGGGTATCGAACAGCCCGTTGATCATCTCGGCTTCTTTGGGGCCGTCGTCGAACGTGAGCAGGACGACTTTTTTCGGAGCCGTGCTGCCTTCGTTCGGCACGATGTCGTAATTGCCGTTCATATGATATTCGACCGGAACCTGAGCGGCGTTCGCCGCGGACTGATCTTTGCCGGAAGCGTCGGTTTCTTCCGTCGTTCCCGCTTGCGTCGAATCCGCGCTTTTGTCGGGAGCGGACGCATCGGTTTCGGTATCCGTCGTCGCTGCCGGATCGGCCGCGGTTTCTTCTCCCGCCGCAGGTTGTTCCTCGTTCGCCGAATCGTCGGCTTTCGCTTCGCCCGCTGCCGGAGCTTTGTCCGCAGTTTTCGTATCCGAAGCGGTTTGCCCGGTTTCCGGCGTTTTCGCCGTTTCGGCTTCGTTCCCGCAAGCGCCGAGCACGAGGCCCGCAGCCAGCCAGAACATGGCCGTCTTTTTCCACATCTTCCATCCATCTCGCTTTCTGTCTTATCGTTTGTCGTGCCGCTTGCTTGGCGAGGAATTTCTTTAAACCGCTTATGTAACGTTTCAAAGTTTAGCACAATTTACCTTGCATTTGCGGCACATAACGGGATTGTAACCTTTTCATATTATCCTGAAACCTTTCAGGTAAGCGAATCCGGACGTGCATTTGCGGAAAAGAAGTGATAACATAAATATGTGGTTATATAATATAAAACGCGCCACTTAGGATGACCTTTCCAAAAAACGACTCCAAAAGGAGGGTCCTGTCGTGAAAATTGAACGATTAAGTCAGGATAAGATTCGTATCTTCCTCACATCCGATGATCTCAATGAACGAGGCATCCAACGGGAGGATATGTGGCAGGAAATTCCGAGAGTCCACGATCTGTTTACCGAAATGATGGATCAGGCCTATACCGAACTCGGTTTCGACGCGACCGGCCCTCTTGCCGTCGAAGTATTTGCGCTTCCCGCTCAGGGGATGGTGGTCGTCGTGACCAAAGGCAAATACGATCCGCTCCATTCGGATACGGGAGACGAAGAAATGCCGGATGAAGTCTATGAAATGGAAGTGACTATGGAGGCAAGCGACACGATCGTTTACTCCTTCCACGATATCGAACCGTTGATCGAAGCCGCGCATGTCCTGCGCGATCGAGCCGCCGACCAAGGTTCGCTGTACCATTATAAAAATGCTTGGTTCCTGCATTTTTCCGCGGAGGATCTCGACGATTCGCTGCACGATTCCCTGATCGCGGTGCTTGCCGAGTTCGGCAGCTCGTCGCCGGTTACCTTAGCGGTGCTTCAAGAGTACGGCAAGGTCGTCATGGCGGAACGGGCCGTGGCTCAGATCTGCACGCATTTCGAACGCAGGGCGTGACGCCTGCCTGCGAGAAACAACGCCGTCCCGAGCGTTCGGGACGGCCGTTTCCGTTTATTCGGCGGCAGCAATCCATTCATTTCGCCGTAATCGGGCGGGAAAGGGGGACGCTTTGCTTGTTTTGACGGTTCTCGTCGCGGCCATTACGCCGGGCGTGGCATTGCTTTTCTATTTTTATCTCAAAGACAAATACGATGCCGAACCTTTACATATGGTGGTTCGGATGTTTCTGCTCGGCGTTCTGGTCGTGTTTCCGATCATGATCGTCCAGCAGGGGCTGATCAGAGGAATCGGAGACAATCCTTACGTGTTCGCGTTCGGCATTTCGTCGGGCGTCGAAGAAGCGTTCAAATGGTTCGTGTTGTATCATTTCATTTATCATCATACCGAATTCGACGAACCTTACGACGGCATCTTGTACGCGGTAGCCGTATCGCTCGGATTCGCGACGCTCGAAAATATCATTTACGCGTTCACGCTGAAAGCTTCTTTTGCTTCCATGCTGCTGCGCGGACTGCTGCCGGTCTCCGGCCATGCGATGTTCGGCGTGGTGATGGGCTACTACATGGGACGGGCCAAATTCGCTTCCCTGTCTTCGCAGAGGAAAAAATTTTTGGCGCTTTCGCTCGTCATGCCGCTGATTTGGCACGGAATCTACGATGTCATCCTCAACACGTCCGGCCATTACTGGCTGTGGTACATCGTTCCGTTCATGGTGCTGATGTGGTACGGAGGCATGGACAAGGTGGTCAAAGCGAACAATCGCTCTCCGTTTCGTTTTTTGAAAAAGGAAGAGCCGCCCGCGCGAGCCAGGAACGAATCGGCGTCGTCCGTCTTGTCGAACAAAAAAGAAGCTTGAACAAAACGCGCGACGGCCGCGGAAAAACGAAAACGGATCGAACAGGAAGCTGGGGACGACCTTCGTCCTAAGCTTCCTTGTTTGATTTTTGGGCGATTCGGCTCACAAGGCTATTTTCGCATGGTATACTGATGAGGCCGGACGGAAGCAAGAAGCGCAAGGCCGCACGGTAGTTCACGCACAACGAAGGCGGGCGATCAAAAAGATGTATCCAAAAACCAACGACATGCTGTTTATGCAGCCCGTATCGATGGAAGCCAATTCCGAAAACGAACATCGTTCCCGGATTTCGGAGATCGAAGAAAATGCGCTGCTTATCGAACTCCCGATCCGTGCCGGTCGAATGACGCGCATGCGTCTCGGCGAGGAACTTTCCGTCTATCACGTGACGGAAGACGGGGTCAAATATTATTTCACTTCCCACGTGCTCGGGTATCAAGACGACGCGATCCCGCTTATGCGAATCAGCAAGCCGCTTCCTGAAGAAATTTCGAAAGTGCAAAGACGGCATTATTTGCGCGTTCCGGCCCAGGTCGAAATCGCGGTCAAGTCGCCCGAATTCCATTTCACCGCGTTGACCTCGGATCTGAGCGGCGGAGGATTGTCTTTCGTGACGGGGGCGAACGAACGCATCGAAGAAAAAATGCAGGTGAACGGCTGGATTCTGCTGACTTACAAAAGCGGAAGCATCGACCACGTGCCTTTCGACGGCGAAGTTCTGCGGGTCAAAGAACCGGGCACCGGGCGCAACACGGTCAGCGTGCATTTTACCCGGATCGTCGATACGGAACGTCAGAAAGTCATTCGGTACTGCTTCGAACGACAATTGGATTTCCGCAATCGCTGAATTCGGCCGTTTTCGGATCCGCTGTCATTCGGCCGCAGGCCTGTTTTCGCGCTCATTCGCGTACGTTTTGCAAATTGGCTTTTCTTGTGCTATAATTTTATTGTCGCAGGCCCAGCCTGCTTTTTTATTGATTGAGAAGCTTACCCGCTGGGTAGGCCGTTTTGAGGAGGAATGCCCCCTTGTCCAGTTCTAACGGGGAACGGGAGTTCAGAATCAACATCGCGATCGACGGACCTGCCGGCGCGGGCAAAAGCACGGTTGCTCGCAAAGTCGCGTCCAAGCTTTCTTACGTCTATGTGGACACCGGGGCGATGTACCGGGCGGCGACATGGGACATGTTGCGGCAAGGGATCGAAGCCGAAGACGAGAGCGCGGTACTGAAGCGGCTGGAAAACATCGACATCGAACTGGTGCCGGGGGAAGAAGGCCAGCGAGTACGCTTGTCCGGAGAAGACGTGACGAACGAGATTCGTTCGCTCGCCGTCAGCCGGACGGTTTCCCGATATGCGCAAATCGAGGGGCTGCGTGCGAAGTTATCCGGCGCACAGCGGCAAATGGCTTTGCGTAAAGGCGTCGTCATGGACGGACGCGACATCGGAACCACCGTCTTGCCGGACGCGGAAGTCAAGATTTTCATGACGGCTACCGCGGAAGAACGGGCGCGGCGCAGATTTCGGGAATTGCCGGAATCCGGCGAAGCCATTACGCTCGAACAGCTTGAACGCGAGATCGAACAACGGGACGAACTCGACCGCAATCGCGAAGTGTCTCCGCTCGTATGCGCGGACGACGCGACGGTGCTCGATACCACGAGCATGACGATCGACGAGGTAGCGGAGGCGATCGTGCTCCGGGCCGAACGCGAACTTTCTCTTTTGAAGTGAACGCAGGCCGAAGCAGCAAGTGTTTTGAACCCTGCGTACAGCGGGTTTAAATATGAGGGTTTTGAATCGAGGAGGGTATTGACCATGTCGGAAGAGACAAGAAATGAAGAAGTGGTAAACCAAGAAGTGAACGAAGAAACAGCAACGCAAGATCAACTGGAGCAAGTTGTCAGCGTAAGCAAAGGCAGCACGGTTACCGGTACGATCGTAAAATTGGACGATGACCAAGCTTATGTCAGCATTGGTTACAAATACGACGGCGTAATCTCGACGCGAGAGCTCGAAGAAGGCGCTAAAGTCGGCGACGAAGTCGTAGCCAAAGTTGTCAGCCTGAACGACAACAAAGAGCAAATGGTTCTGTCCAAACGCGAAATGCTCGGAGCGAAAGCTTGGGAGCAGCTCGAAGAAAAATTGGCGAACAAAGAGATCTTCGAAGTTACGATCACGGACGTTGTCAAAGGCGGAATCGTGACGGACGTCGGCGTACGCGCCTTCATCCCGGCTTCGATGGTCGAGCGTCATTTCGTTGAAGATTTCAGCGATTACAAAGGCCGCACGATCCGCGTTCGCGTCAAAGAACTGGACCGCGAAAACAACAAAGTGATCCTGTCCGCCAAAGACGTTCTCGAAGAAGAGTTCGAAGCCAACAAGCAAAAAGTAATGGCTGAACTTCAAGAAGGTCAAGTGATCGAAGGTAAAGTACAACGTCTGACTCAATTCGGCGCATTCGTCGATGTCGGCGGCGTAGACGGCCTGGTTCACGTTTCCGAAATGGCTTGGCACCACGTCGACAAACCGTCCGACGCGGTATCCGAAGGCGAATCGGTTAAAGTGAAAGTCCTGAAAGTCGATCCGGAAAAAGGCAAAATCAGCCTGAGCATCAAAGCGGCGACTCCGGGTCCTTGGGAAACGGCTTCCGAGAAATTCAACCAAGGCGACATCATCAGCGGCGAAGTTAAACGTCTCGTGCCTTTCGGTGCGTTCGTTGAAATCGCTCCTGGCGTAGAAGGTCTGGTTCACATCTCGCAGATCTCGCACAAACACATCGGCACGCCTCAGGAAGTTCTGCAAGAAGGACAAACGGTCCAAGTGAAAGTACTGGACGTTAACCCTTCGGAAAAACGCATCAGCCTGAGCATCAAAGAAACCGAAGAAGCTCCTGCCGGCGAAGAGCGTTCGGAAAGACCGGCAAGATCCGACCGTCCGGAAAGATCCGATCGTCCTTCCAAAGGCAACCGCGACAAAGGACCTCGCGTCGAAAAAATCGACAACCCTAACGTTTCTTTGAGCAATCAAAGCATGAACGTTTCGCTGGGCGAGCGTTTCGATCTGGCGGCACTGAAAGAAAAACTGGGCCAATCCGAGGAATAAGGGAAGCCTTAGTATAGCTACAAGCAAACGGCGGACCCGCTGCGGGTTCGCCGTTTGTGCCATATGAATGAAACCGCTGTTCGTACAGGCGGCGGAATGCTCTTTCGATAGAGCGACAGGAAACGGGGGCCGATCCAAACGGAAAGGTTTGGCCGTTTCTTGTCATGTAATCGGGAATGATCGGCTCAAGCCGACAAGGAGGAATAATCAAATGGCAAGATCGGTAGTAGCGATCGTCGGCAGGCCGAACGTAGGCAAATCGACGATCTTCAATCGGATCATCGGCGACCGGATGTCGATCGTCGAAGACAAGCCGGGCGTCACTCGCGACCGGATTTACGGCGTGGGCGAATGGAACGGCAGATCGTTCAGCATCATCGATACCGGCGGGATCGAATTGAACGACGAACAAATTCTCAAATCGATCAAAGCTCAAGCGGAACTGGCGATCGAAGAAGCGGACGTTATCATCTTCATGTGCGACGCCAAAGCCGGACTGACGCAATCGGACTCGGAAGTGGCGGAAATGCTGTACCGGTCTCAAAAGCCGATCGTTCTGGCGGTCAACAAGGTCGATAACATGAGCCGGATGGACGACACGTACGAATTTTACAATCTGGGACTCGGCGATCCGATCGGCGTCTCCGGCGCTCACGGCAGCGGCGTAGGCGATCTGCTGGACGCGGTTGTAGAAAACCTGCCGCCCGAAAGCGCGGACGAGCAGTACGACGAAGACGTCATCCGCGTCGCGCTGATCGGCCGGCCGAACGTCGGCAAATCTTCGCTCGTTAACGCGCTGCTCGGCGAGCAGCGGGTCATCGTCAGCGACGTGGCGGGCACGACGCGCGACGCGATCGATACCGAGTTCGAACGCGACGGGCAGCGTTATGTCCTGATCGATACGGCGGGCATGCGCAAACGCGGCAAAGTCTACGAGAACTTGGAGAAATACAGCGTCATGCGCGCGATGCGCGCGATCGAACGCGCCGACGTGGTGGCCGTGGTCATCAACGGCGAAGAAGGCATCATCGAACAGGACAAGCATATCGCGGGTTACGCGCTCGAAGCCGGCAAAGCTTCCGTGTTCGTGGTCAATAAATGGGATGCCGTCGAGAAAGACGACAAGACCATGCATCAATTCGAACAGAAGATCCGCGAACATTTCTTGTTCATGACCTATGCGCCGGTCGTCTTCTTGTCGGCGCTTACGGGACAGCGCGTCCAAAAATTGCTGCCGGTCGTCAATCGCGCGGCAGAACAGCATTCCCGCCGGATTCCGACCGGTCTGCTGAACGACGTGATCTCCGATGCCGTGGCGATCAATTCGCCTCCGACGGACAAAGGACGCCGCATGCGGATCAACTATGCAACGCAGGTAGCCGTCAAGCCGCCGACCATCGTTATTTTCGTCAATGCGCCTGAACTGATGCACTTCTCTTACGAGCGTTATCTGGAGAATAAAATCCGGGCAGCTTTCGACTTCGAAGGAACGCCGATCCGTATCTTCACCAGACGCAAGACCGAAGAAAAAGAAGGTTAAACGAACCTTCCGGCAGTTCGGAAGAGAAGAAAAGTTCTGTTGCGCGAAGGGGAGCGAACCATGTTATTATCGGGAATTGCGATCGTAGTCGCCTATCTGCTCGGCTCGGTCAGCTTCAGCGTATTATTCGCAAGATTGTTTAAAGGCATCGATATTCGCAATCACGGCAGCGGCAACGCCGGAGCGACCAATACGCTGCGCGTGCTCGGCAAAGGGCCGGCGATTCTGGTGCTGGTGCTGGACATCTGCAAAGGCATATTGGCCGTATGGTTGGGCCGCTGGCTCGCGCCGGATTACGATTGGACGCCGGCGCTTGCCGGATTGGCCGCGGTAATCGGACACAACTGGCCGCTGTATTTCCATTTCAAAGGCGGCAAAGGCATCGCCACGACCATCGGGATGCTGGCGACGCTCTGTTTCTTCCCGGCTCTGTGGGCCGGCATCATCGGTATCTTGTCGATCGTGCTGACGCGTTACGTCTCGCTCGGCTCGCTGCTGTTCGTGACGTTGACGCCGGTGTTCCTGATCGTCTACGATCTGGCCGGTTGGCATGATTTCGGCGCTGCGGTACTGGTCGTCAGCATCGTGATCTGGGCATTGGCCGTATGGCGGCATCGCGGCAACTTGGTCAAACTGAAGAACGGAACGGAGAACAAGCTGGGCTCGAAGTCCGGCGGGAAGGAGCGCAGCCTTGGCTAAAAAAGTATGCGTATTGGTAGCCGGCAGTTGGGGAACGGCGTTGGCCATGGTATTGGCCGATAACGGTCACGACGTTCGACTGTGGGCGCGCAGCGAACAACAGGTGACGGAAATCAATGAACGGCGCGAAAATTCGCGCTTCCTGCCCGGCGTTCGCCTGCCGGAAGGACTGCATGCTACGACCGATATGGAAGAAGCCGTCAAAGACGCCGAAGCGGTGATTCTGGCGTCTCCTTCGAAAGCGATGCGCGAAGTCGCCCATGCGCTTCGGGCGTATTGGCATCCGGAGATGCTCTGCATCCATGCGACCAAAGGGATGGAGATCGATACGCTGAAGCGGATGTCGACGGTGATCGCCGAAGAATTGGGCTGCGACGAGACGAAGATCGGCGTCATCTGCGGGCCCAGCCATGCGGAGGAAGTCGCGCGGCGTCGCCCCACGACGATCGTGGTCGCTTCCGCCAACGAGGAAGAAGCGCAGCGCGCGCAGAATCTGCTGATGAACGCTTATTTCCGCGTCTACACGAACCGCGACGTGCTCGGCGCGGAATTGGCCGGCGCGTTCAAGAACATCATCGCGCTCGGCGCAGGGATGTCGGACGGTCTGGAGTACGGCGATAACGCGAAAGCGGCGCTGTTGACCCGCGGATTGGCCGAAATCACGCGCGTCGGAACCGAAATGGGCGCGAACCCGCTGACGTTCTCCGGCCTTGCCGGAGTCGGAGACCTGGTCGTGACGGCGACCAGCAAGCACAGCCGGAACTGGAGAGCGGGATACATGCTCGGCCAAGGCAAGCCTTTGCAAGAAGTGCTCGATTCGATGGGCATGGTCGTGGAAGGCATTCGCACGACGGATGCCGCGCATCGAATTTCGCAGAAACACAACGTGCAGATGCCGATCGCGGAGCAGTTGTACCACGTACTGTTCGAAGGACTCGATCCTAAGACGGCTGTCGAAGCGCTGATGGGACGCGGCCCGAAAACGGAAATGGAATTGATTTCGCAAGAAACGTGGGAACAATGGCATACCTGAGTTTCGAGCGGCGAAGCGGAGGAGGACGCGGTGATGCCGGCAGACAAGCATGAAGTGTCGTTCCTGCCGCACGGCAAGAAGATCGAAGTCCGATCGGGCACCACGCTGCTTGCGGCGGCCCGCGCGGCCGGCGTGTCCATTCCGGTCCGCTGCGAAGGCAAAATGGGCTGCTTGATGTGCAAAGTTACGGTGGACCCTTCGGAAAACGGCGTTCTGCCTCCTTCCGAAGGAGAACGCCGCAAGCTCGGCGGAAGTCTTGACGAAGGAGTCCGGCTTGCCTGTCAGGCCAAAGTCTGCGGAACCGTCGCGGCGGTCGTTCCGGAAGACCGTTTGAAACGCGCGATCCGACTGCAATTGGAGCGGCAGAACCAAGAAGACGAAGACTTTCGGCTTTCATGAAACGCTTGAAATTATAAGGCTGGTGTATTACTATAGGTGTGTTGCCTCAAGGCTTGTTTCAAGTGTTAAGCCTTTTCGGCGGGCCCTCGGAAGAGTGCCAGGTATGATTGTAACGGGAGGTGAAACGCATGAACAAATCTGACCTGATCAGCCAGGTAGCAGAGGCATCGGAGCTTGGAAAAAAGGAAGCAACCAAAGCGGTTGAAGCTGTTTTCGAAGCAATTTCCGCAGCTCTGCAAAACGGCGAGAAAGTACAACTCGTCGGATTCGGTAACTTCGAGATTCGCGAACGTTCCGCCCGCAAAGGACGCAACCCGCAAACCGGCGAAGAGATCGAAATCCCGGCAAGCAAGATTCCTGCTTTTAAACCAGGCAAAGCCCTGAAAGACGGAATTAAATAAAATCTACATAATCCTTCGGGATTGAAGATTTTCAAGAGCGCGAACATGCGCGCGAGAGCCGTGAATAATATATTCACGGCCTTTTTCTTGTCCGCGTAAGGCGACGGGAGCGGCGGTTGACAACCCATTCTCCATTTGCCATCATTAATAGACTGTATTTTCGATTGATCGGGATCGAACGGGAAGAGAAGTAATCTCGTTCGACCAGGATCGAACGAGGCACAAAGATAAGGGAGGAACGATAGTGGAAAATTCGGAAAAAGCCGATTATGTCGTGATCAAGGCGCACGAAAACGGCGTCCATGTCATCGGGCTGACGAGAGGCCAAGATACGCGTTTTCATCATACGGAGAAGCTGGATAAAGGAGAAGTATTGATCGCGCAGTTCACGGATCATACCTCCGCCATCAAGGTGCGCGGCAAAGCGACGGTCTTCACCAAACACGGCAATATCGAGACCGAAAGCTGAACGTTTGCGTTAGTTGTTTGAAGAAGCGTATGCTATAATAGAAAAGATTGTGACAAAAATAGCGTTCAAAGTTGGAAAAGTCGGAGGCCTATAGATGAAACCCTACTGCGTACCGGAGAAAACCGAAAAATATACCGGCTATGACATGATCCGGAAGCATACGGACATTCCGGCGCTTCCGGATGCTCGCCTGCGGCTGCTGCATGCTTTTCTGGAAGCTTCCGATTCGGCCGACGGCAGCGAAGTCTTCGGCACGGTGACCGCGCTGCTTCAGACCGGGCTCGATATTCATGACCGGGTCGAGCCGGGCGACGACAGCGAAGAAGAGCAGGCTATGCGTTCGCGTCAGCTCAAAGTGTTGGCCGGCGATTATTACAGCAGCCGTTTCTACGAGCTGCTGGCCGCCGCGGGAGAAATCGACATGATCGCGGAGCTAAGCCGGGCCATCGCGGACGTCAATCGCGGCAAGATGGAATTGTATCAGCGCATGCAGGGCGCGAACGCGCCTGAGCTGACGCGCTATCTGAGCGACTTGGCGGACATCAAGGTGCGGTTGTTCCGCAGTTTCGACCGTCGGATCGGAAGCGAACGGCTTCCGCATTGGCGGGAACTGCTCCGGCTGGTCGGACTGTGCGAAGCGGCGGCGGAAGAATTGGCTGCCGTAAGCGGGGGAGCCGACTACTCGGGCACGACCTTCCGCGACACGGAGCCGCTTAGCGAAGACGGCTCTTCGGGACGCGAACTGATCGGGCTGCTGCGCGATTGGGCGCAGCAGCTTCAAGCGGCAATCGAAGCGCTGCCCGCCGGGATCGACCGGAGCGGGCTTCGTCCGCTGGCCGCAGGCTTCGCCGCCGCGGCCGAAGCGAAAGGCGAGGTGATGGGATAATGGCGGATTCGTCGAAACCGAAAGAAGAATACGTTCATGACGTCTTTCAGCAGATTGCGCCGAAATATGATCGGATGAACAATATTATCAGCTTTAACCGGCACAAAGCGTGGCGCAAGTTCGCGATGCGCAAGATGGCCGTTTCGCCGGGAGACAGCGCGATCGACTTGTGCTGCGGCACCTGCGATTGGACCATCAGCCTGGCGGAAGCGAGCCGAGGCGGAGCCGTCACGGGACTCGATTTCAGCCAAGCGATGCTGGATGTCGGCCGGCAGAAATTGAAAGTCGCGCCTTACGGAGATCGGATCACGTTGGTTCAGGGCAACGCGATGGAACTGCCGTATGCCGATAACTCGTTCGATTACGCGACCATCGGTTTCGGGCTTCGCAACGTGCCGGATCTGGTTCAAGTGCTTAACGAAATGCGCCGCGTGGTCAAACCGGGCGGCATGGTGGTCTGCCTCGAAGTATCCAAACCGACGACCCAGCCGTTCAAAGGGTTGTATTATTTTTATTTCGACCGCATCCTGCCGCTGTTCGGCAAGCTTTTCGCGAAGAGCTACGAACAGTACAAATGGCTGCCGGAATCGCTCAAGCCGTTTCCGGGCCGCAAAGAATTGGCCGATATTTTCCGTCAGGTCGGCCTGCAGCAGGTCGAAGATTATCCGCTGACCGGCGGAGTCGCCGCGCTGCATATCGGAATTAAGGAGAAATAGCATGTTCGGGAAAATCCGCGTCTTTTTGGAAATGATCAAGATTGAACACACTTTATTCGCGCTTCCTTTCGCTTTTATGGGAATGCTGCTCGGCTCCGTGGTCATTAACGGACACCTGCCTTCCTGGGCGCAGGCCGGCTGGATCCTGCTCGCCATGATCGGGGCGCGAAGCGCGGCCATGGGCATGAACCGCCTGATCGACCGTTACATCGACGCGAAGAATCCCCGTACGGAAAAACGCGCTATACCGGCCGGCCTGCTCAAAACGAGCGAGGTGGTCGTGTTCGTCGTCGTCTTCTTCGGTTTGTTCTTGTGGGCGACGCTCGAACTGTCCCGTTTCGCGCTTCAGCTGTTCCCGATCGCGGCGATTCTGATCGTTGCTTATTCGTATACGAAGCGCTTCACTTGGCTGTGCCACGTCGTGCTGGGCGCCACGATCGCGCTCGCGCCGCTGGGCGGTTGGGCGGCCGTGACGGACAGTTTCAGCTGGTCGTCGCTCGTTTTCTATATCGCGATCGTGTTCTGGACTTCGGGCTTCGACGTGATCTATGCCTGCGACGACATCGATTTCGATCGCCGGGAAGGCATTTACTCTATTCCGAGCCGTTTCGGGCTTGAAAAAGCGCTGAAGATCGCCCAAGGTTTCCACGTCGTGACGGCGATCGGCCTGATCGCGCTGGCGTTCATTACGCCGCTCGGCTGGTGGTACGCGGCGGGCGTCGTGATTGCCTGCTCGATCTTGTTCTACCAGCACCGCATCGTCAAACCGAGCGACCTCAGCCGCGTGCAGACCGCGTTCTTCACGATGAACAGCTGGCTCAGCGGCATCGTCTTCGTATTCACTTTGATCGATTTGGCGGTGAAATATTGATGAGCGAACTTGCGGGAGCCGGCAGGCACTGGGTCGTAGGCATCACCGGCGCCAGCGGCAGCATTTACGGCGTCCGGCTGGCGGAAGAACTGCTGGATGCAGGGTTCACGGTGCATCTGGTCGTCTCCAACGCGGGTTGGCGGGTGCTCAAAGAAGAGCTGGATTTCGACGCTTCGAGCCGGGAAGCCATGCTGGACAACCGGTTCGGCGGCCGCGCGGGCCGTCTGGTATACCATCCGGTAGCGGATATCGGGGCTTCGATCGCCAGCGGTTCTTTCCGGGCCGAAGGCATGATCGTGATCCCCTGTTCGATGGGGACGTTGTCCGCGATCGCTCACGGTTCTTCGGACAACCTGATGACCCGGGCGGCCGACGTCATGCTCAAAGAAAGCCGTCCGTTAGTGCTGGTTCCGAGAGAAACCCCGCTGCATGCGATCCATTTGGAAAATATGCTGAAGCTGTCGCGGCTCGGGGTAAAAATGGTACCGGCGATGCCGGCTTTTTACCATCGACCTCGCACTTTAGAAGAAATCGTCGATTTTTTGGTCGGCAAAGTGTTGGACAGTGTTGGAATCGAACATCGTTTGTTTAAAAGATGGGGGGAGGAAACGTGAGTGGGAGCGAGCATCTGCGACTCGGACGCATCCTCTATACCAACGTTTGGCCGGTATACCATTATTTCGATCCGTCTTCGCTGAGCTTTCCGGCGACGACGCGCACCGAAGTTCCGGCCGTATTGAACCGCATGCTGCTGCAAGGGGAACTGGATATGAGTCCGGTCTCTTCTTTTGCGTATGGCATGGCTTCGTCCGACTTTTTGCTGCTGCCGGATCTGTCGGTCAGCGCCGACGGCGCGGTGAAGTCGATTCTGTGTTTCTCCCGCAAGCCGTTCGCGGAAGCGGTAAAAGGCAAGATCGCGCTGACCAACACGTCGGCTACCTCGGTCAATCTGATGAAGATCATCGCGGAGAAAGCTTACGGAGCGCGGCCGGAATATATCAGCTGCGAACCGGATCTGGAAGAGATGCTGAAGCATGCCGACGCGGCGTTGTTGATCGGCGATCACGCGATCCGCGCCGATTGGGCGAATACGGAATACGCGGTAACCGATCTGGGCGAAGAATGGAAAAAGTGGACGGGACACAGCATGACCTTTGCCGTGTGGACCGTCTCGAAAAAAGCGGCCGAGCGTCATCCGGCTTGGATCGGCGAATTGGCCGCCGCGCTTGCCGCGAGCAAACGCCGAAGCTTGGAAGATTTGACGCCGGTAGCGCAGGAAGCGACGGAAAAGCTCGGGGGCGAGCTCGCGTACTGGCAGGACTATTTCGCCAATCTGCGACATGACTTGACCCCGGAACGTTTGGAAGGACTGCGTCTTTATTTCCGCCATGCTTGGGAAATGGGCCTGCTGCCGAAGCAGGCGGAAATCGGAATTTGGACCAACAATACGGAGATACGGGTGAACGAATGAAACGAATGGAGATCTTCGGAACGTTAAAAAAAGATATGGACGCCGTCGAACGCTCGTTATATGCCTGCATCGAAAGCGAAAGCGCGTCGCTCGGCGAAGCCGCCATGCACCTGCTCAAAGCAGGGGGCAAACGTCTTCGTCCGGCTTTCGTGCTGCTGGGCGGGAAGTTCGGCACTTACGAACTGGAACGTTTGCAGAAAGTCGCCGTTCCGCTCGAATTGATCCATATGGCTTCGCTCGTTCATGACGACGTGATCGACAACGCGCAGACGCGCCGCGGACAATTGACGGTCAAAGCCAAATGGGACAACCGGATCGCGATGTACACCGGCGATTATATCTATGCCAAAGCGCTGGAGATGGTCGCGGGCTTGGAAGATCCGCGCATTCACCGGATCTTGGCCAAAGCGATGGTCGAGATGTCGATCGGCGAGATGGAGCAGATCCGCGACTTTTTCAACACGGGTCAGAGCATTCGCCGGTATTTGCTTCGGATTCGCCGCAAAACGGCGCTGCTGATCGCGGTGAGCTGCCAGTTGGGCGCGCTTGCGGCCGGAGCTTCCGTCGAAGTCGCCCGCGAACTGTACAATTACGGGTACAACGTCGGCATGGCTTTCCAGATCCGCGACGATCTGCTCGATCTGTGCGGAACGGAGAAACAAATCGGCAAGCCGCCGGGCAGCGATATCCGTCAAGGAAACATCACGATTCCGGTGCTGTATGCTTTGCAGGAAGAAAATTTGCGCGATTCGCTCTTGAGCGAAATCGGACGTATCCACGAAGCCAACGGCCGCACGGAAGTGCGGGCCGCCGTATCGATGATCACCGGCAGTCCGGGCGTCGCGCGCGCGGAAGAACTGGCCGACCGGTATACGCAGAAAGCGTTGGCCGCGTTGGACCGTCTTCCCGATATCCGGGCGCGCCGCCATCTGCGGGATATCGCGCTGTTCGTATCGCGCCGCACGTATTGAAAACGAGGAGGATTCCGAGGAATCCTCCTTTTTTTCTGCAAAAACATGCAGGATTATGACAGCTTCGCGTATAACCTATAAAAAGCAGTCGACTCAGCCGATAAAAATCATATGCCGAAAGTGGGAGATTGACGATGGAACGTACTTTTTTGATGGTTAAACCCGACGGAGTACAACGCGGATTGATCGGACGGATTATCAGCCGTTTTGAAGATAAAGGCTTCAAGCTGGTTGCGGGCAAATTCATGCAAATTTCCGAAGAGCAGGCGAAACGCCATTATGCCGAGCACGAAGGCAAACCGTTCTTCGGGGAACTGGTGGAGTTCATCACGTCCGGTCCGGTATTCGCGATGGTCTGGGAAGGCGACGACGTGATCGCGCTTTCGCGGACGGTCATGGGCAAGACCAAAGTCACCGAAGCGCTGCCCGGCACGATCCGGGGAGATTTTGCGGCTCACACGCCGTTCAACCTCATTCACGGATCGGACGGGCCGGAGAGCGCGGCACGGGAAATCGCCAATTTCTTCACGGAAGCGGAACAGCTTGATTACGATAAGGCGGTGGCGCGATGGATCTGACCAGAAGCGGTACGGGACGCGACGAAGTATCGGTCCCGGGAAGCGACCCGGACTACACGGGATTTATTAAAAGCGTAAATGCGAGCACGGGAATCGATTTGTCCCAATACAAGGAAGCCCAGATGAAACGTCGTTTGACGACGCTGCGCGGCAAACACGGTTACAGCACGTTCGCCCAGTTCTTCGAAGCGATGAAAAAGGATAAAAACCTGTTCTACGAATTCTTGGATCGGATGACCATCAACGTCTCCGAATTCTGGCGCAACCCGAACCGTTGGGAAGTCCTGCGCGATACGATCATTCCGGAACTGCGCGCGGGCGGCAAAAAAGGCTTGAAAGTATGGAGCGCGGCCTGTTCGACCGGCGAAGAACCGTATACGATCGCTATGGTTCTCGACGGTCACGGAATTCTGGGCGATTCGAAGTTGGTCGCGGCGGATCTCGACGAAGGCGCATTGGCCAAAGCCAAACAAGGCCAGTATCTGGAGCGTTCGCTCAAAGACGTGCCGCCGAAAGTGGCGGAGAAGTATTTCAAAGCGGACGGCCTCATGTACAAAGTAGACGACAAGCTCAAACGTGCCGTCAACTTCCAGAAGATGAACCTGCTGACCGACAAGTTCGACGACGGTTACGATCTGATCGTATGCCGCAACGTCATGATCTATTTTACGGAAGAAGCCAAATCGGCTCTCTACCATAAATTCGCGTCCAGCCTGCGCAAAGGCGGCGTCTTGTTCGTCGGCAGCACGGAGCAGATCTTCTCGCCGGGACAATACGGCTTGGAGCCGTGCGATACGTTCTTCTACAGAAAAGTCTAAAGGCTTCGACTCGGTCGAAGTCCGGTTTCGGAAGCCGTCGAGGCCCGCGTCATGCGGGTTTCGGCGGCTTTTTGCGCGGCGTCGCAGCCAGGAAGAAATCAGAAAACCGAGGCAACGCTGACGCAAAATGTAAAGGTGCTTGGACAAGAAGCAGGCAGATGGTATAATGGGCGAAGACATTTACGGATTTTAGCCGTTTACAGTTTAAAAGTTTAAAGGGGGAACGCATCATGAGTTTACGTTACTTGACCGCCGGGGAGACCCACGGCCCGCAGTTGACCGCGATCGTCGAAGGGATGCCGAGCAATCTGCGAATCGATTTCGAGGCGTTGAATTTCCAACTGCTGCGCAGACAAAAGGGATACGGTCGAGGCCGTCGCATGCAGATCGAGCGGGATACCGCCGATATCGTGGGCGGCGTTCGCCACGGGCAAACGACGGGCGCTCCGATCGCCCTGATCGTCGCCAACAACGACTGGAAACACTGGACCAAGATCATGAACGTCGAGCCGATCGAAGGCACCGACGAAGAGAAACGCCGCGTGCATCGCCCGCGTCCGGGTCATGCCGACCTGAACGGCGGACTCAAATACGATCTGAAAGACCTTCGCAACGTGCTGGAACGTTCCAGCGCCCGCGAAACGGCGGTTCGCGTCGCCGTCGGCGCTCTGGCGCGCCAACTGCTCGCCAACTTCGGCATCAAGATCGGCGGACAAGTGCTGCGCATCGGCGAGATCGAAGCGCCGGCGAACAATCTGCCGCTCGAAGAGCTGATCGAACGTACGGAAGCTTCTTCGGTGCGCGTCGTGGACGAAGAAACCGAGAAGAAGATGGAAGCTTATATCGATTTGATCAAAAAAGAAGGCGATTCGGTCGGCGGGGTCGTCGAATGCATCGTTGAAGGCGTGCCGATCGGACTCGGCAGCCACGTGCAGTACGACCGCAAGCTCGACGCGCGCATCGCGCAGGCCGTCGTCTCGATCAACGCGTTCAAAGGCGTGGAGATCGGCATCGGCTTCGAAGCCGGACAGCTTCGCGGTTCGCAGGTGCACGACGAGATTCTCTACAGCGAAGAAACGGGCTACACGCGCGCATCGAACCGCCTCGGCGGCTTCGAAGGCGGCATGACCAACGGCATGCCGATCGTCGTGCGCGGCGTGATGAAGCCGATCCCGACGCTGTACAAACCGCTGCGCAGCGTGGATATCGACACGAAGGAACCGTTCAACGCCCAAGTGGAACGTTCCGATGCCTGCGCCGTTCCGGCGGCCAGCGTCGTGCTGGAAAGCGTCGTGGCTTGGGAAGTCGCCAAAGCCTTCTTGGAAAAGTTCGGCGGAGACTCCATGGAGGAGATCAAAGCGAACTACGAAAACTACAAGCGCCAATTGGAGAATTACTAAGATGGGCGCGACGATACGAACGCTGACGGTCGAACTGGGCGAACGGTCGTATCCGATCGTGATCGGCGGAGGCCTGCTGGATCGGGCGGCCGAGTATTTGCGGGAAGCCGGAGTGCCGGACAAAAGCCCGCTGATGATCGTTACCGACGATAACGTGGCGCCGCTCTATCTCGGCAAGTTGGAATCGGCGCTGACCGCCGGAGGGTACCGCGTCGTCAGCGCGGTCGTTCCGGCCGGCGAACCGTCCAAATCGCTGACGGTCTACAACGATCTGATCACGCAGGCGATCGAAGCCGGATTGGACCGGTCCTCCTCGATTCTGGCGCTCGGCGGCGGCGTGGTCGGCGATCTGGCCGGTTATGTCGCCGGCACGTACATGCGCGGAATCCGTTTCGTGCAGGTGCCGACGACCATTCTCGCGCATGACAGCAGCGTAGGCGGCAAGGTGGCGGTCAACCACCCGCTCGCCAAAAACATGATCGGCGTATTCCATCAGCCGGAACTCGTGCTCTACGACGTGGACACGCTGTCCACGCTTCCGCCGCGCGAAGTGCGCGCGGGGCTCGCGGAGATGGTCAAGCACGGTTTGATCTGGGACCGCGGGTTCGCCGAATGGTGCGAAGATCATGCGGAGAATCTGCTTGCGCTCGAACATGAAGCTTTGATCTACGGTTTGGAGCGGGGGTGCGCGATCAAAGCGCAGATCGTCTCGCGCGACGAACGGGAGAACGATCTGCGGGCGATCTTGAATCTCGGGCATACCCTCGGTCATGCGATCGAAGCGGTGGCGGGGTACGGACGCTTCCTGCACGGAGAAGCGATCGCCGTCGGAATGGCCGCCGCGGCGCTGCTGGGCGAAGAACGAGGCGGCGAGACCGGACTGTACGGCCAGACGATGCTGATGCTGCGGGCGCTGGAACTGCCCGTGACGCTTCCGGAGGATATCGATACGGAAGCGTTGATGGCCGCCATGCAGCGCGACAAGAAGTTCCGGGAAGGCAAGATGGTCTATATCGTGCCGACGGAGCTGGGCCGCGTGGAGATCGCAAACGACGTGGAAGCGGACGACGTTCGCGATATCATCGAACGGCTGAAAGAAAAGGGGGAATCATCTTGATCTACAACCGAGGCATTCGCGGAGCGACGACCGTCGAACAGAACGATCGGGAAGAGATTTATGCCGCGACCGAAGAATTGGTCGCGGAGATGATCGAACGCAACGGCATCGATCCGGAAACGGTCAGCAACGTCTGGATCACGGTCACGCACGATCTGAACGCCGCTTTTCCGGCAGTCGCCGTAAGGAAGCGCCAAGGCTGGGATTTCGTGCCGCTGATGTGCGCGCTGGAAGTGCCGGTCGAAGGCAGCCTGCCGCGCTGCATCCGGTTGATGATTCAAGTCAATACGGAGAAAAGCCAACGCGAGATCGAGCACGTCTATCAGCGCGGCGCGACCGTGCTTCGTCCGGATCTGGCCCGCCGGCCGAGCTCGATTTAAGCCATTCGATTGGAACGGGCGCTTGCTATCCGCCCGGCGATCGGGTATAGTAGGGAACAAAGTTAAGGATTCGCGCTTCCGCGCCGGGAACAGGAGTGTTGCCGGGCGGCTGCGGAGAATCGTGGGGTCCGTAGGGACCGATGCGGCGCAGGCCGCAAGACAGAGCAGAGTCAGGCTGAGCAGAGTTAACGTATAAGCGGTAAATTCACGGAAGACCGTCCGCGGATTTATTCGGGTTATACATCGACGAATGCGATCCTTCGGAATCCGGATTCGGTCATTGCGCGATCAAGCGACGACCGTTTCGGCCAAAGACCTCTGCTGCGAAGCGGAGGTTTTTTTTATACCTTTCGCCGCGGCGGAATTCCGGCAGGCAGCCTCGGGCGCTCGAACATCATTCGACCTCGAAGGAGAGATTATCCATGCAAGCATTCGAACAAACTTTTGAACATCAAGGCTCCGCGGGGCGCCCTCAAGCCGCGCTTCATGTCAAAGAAGCCCTGGCGCTGGCTTCCGAAGGCGTATCGCTAACGCGCGAACAAGCGAGAAGCGCGATGGAAAGCATCATGAGCGGCGAAGCGACGGCCGCGCAGATCGGCGGTTTCCTGCTGGCGCTGCGCATGAAAGGCGAAACGGTCGAAGAGATTACCGGATTCGCCGAAGCGATGCGCAGCTTCTCCGGCCGCGTCGGCACTTCCCGCGAACGTCTGCTGGACACCTGCGGCACGGGCGGCTCGGGCATCCATAAATTCAATATCTCGACGGCGTCCGCTCTGATCGCGTCTTCCGCTTCGGTCCGCGTCGCCAAACACGGCAACCGCTCGGCCAGCGGCCGCGCGGGAAGCGCCGACGTGCTGGAAGCGCTCGGCGTCAATATCGGCTTGACGGGCAATCAAGCGGCGGAATGCTTGGACCGGATCGGCATCTGCTTCCTGTTCGCGCAGACGTATCACCCGTCGATGAAGCACGCGGCGGGGCCGCGCCGCGAATTGGGCGTCCGCACGGTGTTCAACCTGCTGGGCCCGCTGACCAACCCGGCCGGCGCCGACCGTCAGGTTCTCGGTCTCTACGACGCCGGCCGCACCGAGCAGATCGCCTCGGTGCTCGGCAATCTGGGCGCGAAGCGCGCGATGGTCGTCGCGGGACTCGACGGCCTCGACGAGATCAGCGTCTCCGGACCGACGCGGATCTCGGAACTGCGAGGCGGCATCGTGCGGACGTACGACATCGCGCCGGAAGAACTCGGGCTTCAGCGGCATCCGATCGAAGCCATTCTCGGCGGAGACGCGGCCGACAACGCGCGCATCGTGCAGAGCGTGCTGTCGGGCGAGCGCGGCGCTCGCCGCGACATCGTGCTGGCGAACGCGGGCGCCTGCATCTACACGGCGGGAACGGCCGCCGACTTGGCCGAAGGCGTGCGGATCGC
The DNA here is from genome assembly GCF_002205895.1 of Saccharibacillus sp. O23. GTDB lineage: Bacteria > Bacillota > Bacilli > Paenibacillales > Paenibacillaceae > Saccharibacillus. The sequence continues at coordinate 64,965 of NZ_NJDE01000011.1, read as the reverse complement.
GGCGGATATCGTCGACTCGGGCTTGGCCCTGAATAAACTCGAACAATTGGTGCGGGTAACGGAGGAGTGCGGATATGTATCTTGATCGAATCGTAGAGACGAAGAAAAAAGAAGTTCAAACGCTTAAAGAAACGCTGAATCTTGCGGAAGCCGAATCCCGCATCGCGGCCATGCCGCCTACGCTCGGTTTCGAAGCGGCGCTGCGCCGTCCGAAACGGCCCGGTATGGCGTTGATCGCCGAAGTCAAAAAGGCTTCGCCGTCCAAAGGGCTCATTCGGGAAGATTTCCATCCCGTGCAGTTGGCCCGCGCTTACGAAGAGGCGGGCGCGGACTGCTTGTCCGTGCTGACCGACCGGGATTATTTCCAAGGCAGCCCGGATTATCTGACGGATATCCGCGCGGCGGTCGGACTTCCGCTGCTGCGCAAAGATTTCGTCATCGACGAAACGCAGATCTACGAAGCGCGCTTGATCGGCGCGGACGCGGTTCTGCTGATCGCGGCCATCCTGCCGGCGCAGCGGCTGCGGGAGCTGAAGCAGGTCGCGGAATCGCTCGGGCTGGATACGTTGATCGAAGTGCATAACGCCGAAGAACTGGACAACGTGCTGCAGGTGACGGACCGGGGATTGATCGGCGTCAACAATCGGAACCTGCATACGTTCGAGACGGATCTGGCGACGACGGTCGAATTGGCGAAGCGCGTGCCGGCGCAGGCGCTGCTGATCAGCGAAAGCGCCATCCGCACGGCGGAAGACATCGCGTACGTGGCTTCGGGAGGCGCGCGCGGCGTGCTGATCGGCGAGACGTTCATGCGCCGGCCGGTCATCGGCGAAGCGGTAGCGGAAGTCATGGGGCCGCTGCCGGCGGAAGCCGGAGCTTCCCGCGCGGAGGAATCGCGATGACGCAGGCCAAGATCTGCGGCATCACGACGCCCGAAGCGCTGCGCCGGGCGGCGGAACTTCGGGTCGATTATATCGGCCTGGTGTTCGCGCCCAGCAAACGCCGCGTAGAACCGGAGGAGGCGGGAGCTTTGATCGCCGAGCTTCGCGGCTTACGGGCTGCGGCTTCGGAACCCGAAACGGCCGACGGCGGCTCCGCGCCGCAAAGGTCGTCGGCAAAGCCGCAGGTCGTCGGCGTGTTCGTCGATCCGACGATGGACGAACTGGACCGCGCCCTTGCGGCCGCCCCGCTGGACGTCGTGCAGCTGCACGGCCAAGAAAGCCCGGAATTCTGCCGGGCGGTCCGCGAACGTTTCGGGGTGCGGGTGTTCAAAGCGTCTTCGATCCGCGAAGACGGTTCCGGCCTTGACGCCGACAGCGGCGGCGATCTTCAAGCGAATCATGCGGAGCGCGCGGAGGCGATCGCGGAGGCTTACGCCGGAGCGGCCGACGCGCTGCTGATCGACACGCATGATCCGCTTTACGGCGGCGGTTCCGGCCGCACGTTCAACTGGGAGATCATCCCGCTCTACCGGGATGCGGCCCGCGCCCGCGGCTTGAAGCTGTTCGTGGCGGGCGGACTTACTCCGGACAATGCCGGGGAATTGATTCGACAATACGCGCCGGACGGCGTCGACGTCTCGAGCGGCGTCGAAACGGACGGACTCAAAGACCTTCATAAAATGACTTTATTCGCGGAAAGGGTGGCTTTATCATGATTCAACAAGTACCGGACGCAAAAGGACGCTACGGCGATTTCGGAGGACGCTTCGTTCCCGAGACGCTGATGAACGCTTTGATCGAACTCGAACAATCGTATCTGCATTATTCGGCGGACGAAGCTTTTAACGCGGAACTGAACGATCTGCTCAAGCAGTATTCCGGCCGCGAGACGCCGTTGTATTACGCCAAACGTCTGACCGAACATTTCGGCGGAGCGAAGATCTACCTGAAGCGCGAAGACTTGAACCATACCGGCGCGCACAAGATCAACAACGCGCTGGGTCAAGGCCTGCTGGCCGTTCGCATGGGCAAAAAGAAAGTCATCGCGGAAACCGGAGCCGGCCAGCACGGCGTGGCGACGGCGACCGTGGCGGCGCTGCTCGGTCTGGAATGCAAAGTATTCATGGGCGAAGAAGACATGCACCGCCAGCAGTTGAACGTATTTCGGATGAAAATGCTCGGCGCGGAAGTCGTGCCGGTCATTTCCGGAACCAAGACACTGAAGGACGCGGGCAATGAAGCGCTGCGCTACTGGGTCAGCAACGTGCAGGACACGTTCTACATCCTCGGTTCGGCGGTCGGTCCGCATCCGTATCCGCTGATGGTCCGCAACTTCCAGCGCGTGATCGGCGACGAGACGCGGCGCCAGATTCTGGAGAGCGAAGGGCGCCTGCCGGACACGATCGTGGCGGCGGTCGGCGGGGGCAGCAACGCGATCGGCATGTTTTACCCGTTCGTGCAGGATCAAGACGTGAAGTTCGTCGGCGTCGAAGCGGCAGGCAAAGGCATCGATACGCCGCTGCACGCGGCCACGATGACGCTCGGCACCAAAGGCGTATTCCAAGGATCGATGAGCTATCTGCTGCAGGACGAATACGGTCAGGTTCAGCCGGCCCATTCGATCTCGGCGGGACTCGATTATCCGGGCGTAGGTCCGGAGCATTCGTATCTCAAAGACATCAAAAGAGCGGAATACCGGCCGATCACGGACGAAGAAGCGCTGGATGCGCTGAAGCTGCTCTGCCGCACCGAAGGGATCATTCCGGCGTTGGAATCGGCGCACGCGCTGGCCGAAGCGGGCAAGATCGCGCCGACGCTCGGCGCGGACAAGCTGCTTGTCGTCTGCTTGTCCGGACGCGGCGACAAAGACGTGGAATCGATCATGGCTTACGAAAACGAAGGAGGGAACGCGCAATGAGCACACGGCAGAACCTGATCGGGCGCATCGCCTTGAATCCGACGGCGGAAGGCGGTTTGTCGGCCGGCGCTTCCCAGACCAACGCGATCGAAGAGACGTTCCGCCGGATCGGCGAACAAGGCGGCACCGCGCTTATCCCGTTCCTGACGGTAGGCGATCCCGATATCGAAACGACGCTCGAGATCATCGAGCAGCTCGAAGCGGCCGGCGCGGACGTATTGGAACTGGGCGTGCCGTATTCCGATCCGCTCGCCGACGGACCGGTGATCCAACGGGCTTCCGCGCGCGCGCTTCAGCAGCTTATCAGCGTGCGCACTTGTCTCGGCGTTGCGAAGCAGGCGAGAGAACGCGGCGTGAAGATGCCGTTCGTGCTGTTCACCTACTACAATCCGGTACTGCAAACGGGGCTGGACACGTTCTTCGCCGAAGCGGCACAGCACGGGATCAGCGGCTTGATCATTCCCGATCTTCCGCACGAAGAAGCGGCGGACGTGCTCGAACGCGCCGATCGCGAGAACCTCGCGCTGATTCCGCTCGTCGCGCCGACGTCCAGCGAGCGGATCGAGAAAATTTTGAACAACGGACGCGGCTTCGTGTACTGCGTCTCGTCGCTCGGCGTGACCGGCGAACGCGCTTCGTTCCATGAAGGCGTCGATGCTTTTATCCGCGACGTGCGCTCCCGTACGGATCTGCCGGTAGCGGTCGGATTCGGCATCTCCAGCCGCGAGCAGGTGGAGCGTTTCGCCGAGATTTGCGACGGTGTCGTCGTAGGCAGCGCGATCGTCCGCAAGATCGAATCGCTGATCCCCGATTTGATGAACGCCGACAAACGCGAAGATGCGCTCTTGCAAATTCGCGAATTTGTGGCAGAATTAAAGGTATAACGATTTTGCCCGGTGAACGAACGGGCAAAGACGAATCGCCTGTCCGGCGGTCCGTCTTTGCCCGCCCGGTTCGTCTCCCGCGCGAGTCTATACTTTTAGCGTCGTTGCGTCCCGACACTGTCGTACTGCAACACGCCAAATCAGGAAAGTAGGGGAATATTCATGCAGCCTAAAGCGCATATCGTCGACCTTCCGGTCTACCAACCCGGTAAACCGATCGAAGAAGTCCAAAAAGAATACGGTCTCAGCGAAGTGGTGAAGTTGGCTTCGAACGAAAATCCGTACGGCTTTTCCCCTCGCGTCAAAGCGGCGATCGAAGAGGAACTGACCAAATTCAACTTGTATCCGGACGGCGGAGCGGTCGAATTGACGGCTGCGGTAGCGGAGTATCTGTCCGTAAATCCCGATCAGGTCATCTTCGGCTGCGGATCGGACGAAGTCATCGCCTTGATCGCGCGCGCGTTCCTGTCGGAAGGCGATGAGAACATCATGGCGGACGCCACGTTCTCCGTCTATAAGAGCAATGCCGATATCGAAAAAGCGACGAGCATCGAAGTGCCGCTTCAAGCCGGCAAACACGATCTCGAAGCGATGCTGGCGGCGGTAACGGACCGGACGAAGATCGTCTGGATCTGCAACCCGAACAACCCGACCGGCACGATCGTCAGCGAAACCGAATTGAGAAGTTTCCTCGACCGCGTTCCGTCTTCGGTAATGGTCGTGCTCGACGAAGCTTATTTCGAATACGTGACCGACGAAGAATATCCGGACGGCACGAAGCTGCTGTCGCAGTATCCGAACGTCGTCGTTCTGCGCACGTTCTCCAAGATCTACGGCCTTGCCGCGCTGCGTATCGGTTACGGCGTCGGGCAAGCTTCGGTGATCCGTTCGATCAACCAAGTGCGCGAACCGTTCAATACGACCCGGATCGCGCAGGCCGCGGCCAAAGCGGCATTGGCGGATCAGGAGTTCGTGCAATCGTGCCGGACGAAGAACGCCGAAGGCCTTCTGTTCTTGCAAAAAGAATTCGACCGGTTGGGCTTGTCCCATCTGCCGGCGAACGGCAACTTCATCATGGTCGACACGAAGCAGCCTGCCATGGAACTGTTCCAGCGTATGCTGCAAAAAGGGGTCATCGCGCGTGCGGGATTCAAGCTGTATCCGACGTATCTGCGTGTGACGGTCGGTTCTCCGAGAGAGAACGAGATCTTCATCCGGACGTTCGAAGAAGCATTGAACGAACAGGGAGCGACCGTCTAAAGACGGAAGCTTTCCCTGCAACCCTTAACGAAGCGAGGCTGACCTCTTATGAAAATTGCCGTGATCGGCGTCGGGCTGATCGGCGGCTCGCTCGCCTTGTGCTTTCGCGGAAAGCCGGGCGTCGAGCTGGTCGGTTTCTCCCACCGGCAGGACCTCGCCGATCTGTGCGTGGAACGCGGAGTCGTCGACTCCGCGACCTTGTCGCTGGAAGAAGCGGCAGACGATGCCGACTTTATTTTTCTTTCCACGCCCGTCGGGCTGCTGGAAGACTATTTGGAACGAGTCCATGCTTTGCCGCTGAAAAAAGGCTGTATCGTCACCGACGTGGGCAGCACCAAAGCTTCGATCGCCGCGCGGGCGAGAGAGTTGGACTGGGGCGACGCCTGCTTTATCGGCGGCCATCCGATGGCCGGTTCGGAACGTTCGGGCGTGCAGGCGGCGACGTCGCTGCTGTTCGAGAACGCGTATTACGTACTGACGCCGGAGCCGGACACCGATCCGCAGGCGACCGAAGCGTTAAGCCGGCTGCTGTCGTTCACCCGGGCCAAAGTCATCTGCATGGAACCGGGCCAGCATGACGAGATCGTCGGCGCGATCAGCCATCTGCCGCATATCATCGCGGTGGCGCTCGTCAACCAGATCAGCGGTTACCACGAAAGCAATCCGCTGTATCGGACGCTCGCCGCAGGCGGTTTCCGCGATATCACCCGGATCGCGTCCAGCGACCCCGTCGTCTGGCGAGACATTCTGCTGAACAACCGCTTCAACCTTTTAAAGCTTCTACGCGACTGGAATGCGCAGGTAGAAGGCTTTATCGACCAGTTGGAGCGCGAAGACGGAGAAGGGATCTCGGCGCGTTTCCAAGAAGCCGGCGATTTCCGCAACGAACTGCCGGAGCGCCGCAAAGGCGTGATCGCCAAGACCTATGACCTGTATCTCGACGTGCCCGACCATCCGGGCATCATCGGCCGCATCACGACCGAGCTCGGCTCGCGCGGCATCAACCTCAGCAATCTCCAGATCATCGAGAGCCGGGAAGACGTGCCGGGTCTTATGCGTTTGTCGTTCCGCGACGAAGTGCAGATGGAGCGGGCGAGGGAAGCGCTGGGAAGTCTGGAATTCGACGTCTACGTATGAAGAAACGTCCGTAAGCTTTTTCGAGTTAAGCGCAAAAAGACCGCCGTCCGGAACGGCGGTCTTTTTGCGTCATTCTAACTTTTCGACAAAAAAGGAAAAGAAAGCGTTGACAATTTGGAAGCGTATACATATAATAAAACTACAGTATGGTTTCTCTCCACTCCTATTCTATAAGCGCACTTGGATAGTGCGCGGGCCGCTCACAGTGAGCGGCCTTTTTTTGTGCGGCGATTCGCGCGAACGCGAAACGGCTGCACGGACGCTGTTCAAATTCGAAGCCCTTCTGTCGCCGCTGCCCGGAATTTGCTGTCTTGCCGTTCTGAACGCGATCGTTAAGGGTAAAATCATAACGAGGACGCTGCCGGCCGCGCAACGCGGAAGCAGGACGTCCGTTCAGTCGAAAGGTCAGGGAGGAATAAGCATGGTTAAGCCGGAGCTGCAACCGCTGCGCGTGCCCGGCGGTTGGAGAGTAGACGTGAACGCGCTGCAAGAATTGGACCCTTCGCCGGAAACGATCGATTGGTTTTACGGTTCGATTCTGTTCAGCGCGATTCATCGTCGTTTGGGACTCGAGCTGCATGTCCATTGGGAAGCCGAAGGAGATCCGGCCGGAAGTTACGTGCTTCAACGTTATCGTCTGCAATTCGAGAAAAACGGGGATCGCGCGATCGCCGGTTACTTGATCGACGAGCAGCGGATCGCCGAACGCCGGCGTCTGGTCGAGCGGATGGAAGCATATATGAAGTCGTCGGAATGGTCTTGACGTTTTCGATCGAACGCAGCTGCGGAAGTTTCGGCTTGAAGCCGAAGCTTCCGTTTTTGGTTTTGTCCGAAGAACGGTATACTGTAAAGATACGCATTAGAAAAGGGGGGAAAATCATGATCTACATAACGGGAGACGTGCACGGCGCGCCGCGAATCGGCCGGCGGCTCAACATGCGGAATTTTCCCCGGCAAAAAGGCTTGACGAAAAACGATTACGTCATCGTGGTCGGCGACTTCGGGTTGATCTGGAATCTCGACGCCGAAGATCGTTTCTGGTTGAAATGGCTGGACCGCACGAAATCGTTCACGACGCTTTTTATCGACGGCAACCACGAGAATTTCGATCTGCTGGAACGCTTTCCGGAAGAGGAGTGGAACGGCGGCAAAGCGCGGCGCATCAACGACAGCGTGCTGCATTTGACGCGTGGACAAGTCTTCGAACTTGAAGGATTGACGTTGTTCGCGTTCGGAGGAGCGGCTTCGCACGACCGGGAGTTCCGCAAAGAAGGCGTATCTTGGTGGGCGAGGGAGATGCCGTCGGAAACCGAGTATGCGGAAGGTCTGCGAAACTTGGAGCGCCACGATTGGAAAGTCGATATCGTGCTCACGCATACGTGTTCGCGTTCGGCGCTGGAATCGATCGGGCAGCGGATCGGCACCGAAGTCGAACCGGACGGGATGCACGATTATTTTCAACGGATCGAAGATCGGCTGTCGTTCGGGAGCTGGTGGTTCGGTCATTACCACGCGGATTTGGAGCTGCCGGGCGGACGAAGATTGATCTACGAAAATATCGTCGAATTCGGCGGGAAGGCGTCGGGCGGCGCGGAATCGGCGATTTCGACTTGAACTGGACGCAGGCGCATAGGATACTGTAAGGGAAGCAATCATGGAGAACGAGAAGATTCTGTAAAGGGGCCGAAACATGACGAATTGGTCGGAAATCGCCAGAACCAAAAATGTACATGCCGTCCGCACCGCGGCAGGCGAGCTGGACGTGAACGAGCGGGACGAGCGGGGGCGCACGCCGCTGATGTTGTTTATGACGTACAAGCTGCCGACGGAAGCCGTGGAGATCCTGTTGGAAAGAGGAGCGGAGCTTGAAGTGACGGATAAGCTCGGGGAAACGGCGCTGCTCAAAGCGATCAAGTTCCATCAAGAAGGCGCGGTAAAGCTGCTGCTGAAATACGGAGCGCAGATCGACTCGCCGCGCGGAATCCGCGATACGCCGTGGAATGCCGCGGCGTCGAGAGGCGATCGCGCCTTGGCGGATCTGCTGCTCGATACCCGAGGAGCGGTACGGCTGACGCTGACATCGGAAGAACAGGCGCAACTGGACGCGCTGCTGGATTACGAAGATCAAGAAGCGCAGATCGAAGCGGTTCGCGCGCTGGATTCCGTGGTGCTGCTGCACGCGTTCGTGAGCGGCTATAACTGGGACGACGGAGCGGAGCCGATGTTCGCCGTGCTGGAGAATCCCGCTTGCGCCGAGATTACGCTGCTCGAGATGTACGATCTGGCCGACGGGGATTATTGGCTGCAGCTGCGCGAAGACGAAGTCGAAGGCAACGAAGAACGGAGCCGTTTCCGCAAGTTGGCGGAGAAACTGCGCGCCAAACTGCAAGCTGCGATGCCGGAAGAGTTCCGATGAGCGGCGACGGCGAACTTTCGGTCGAACAAAGTTGGCATCGGGCCGTGGAACGCGGACGCGTCCGCGGCTACGAAGAAACGAAGCCTTGCGCGGATTGTTCGGGCGGAGAAGAGTGGAGGCAGTATGCGATCCGCAAAAAAGACGGACGTTACCAGACCTATTTCTTCGCCGTGGACGCGGGGCGAATGGAGATCATGGAAGATTGCGCGCAGGAAGAACGGTCGGAGTTCGCGAATCGGGAAGACGCGCTGGCGCATCTTCGCTTGAAAGGAGCGGATCCGTCGCGGTTCGCCCCGTTCAAAGGCCAAAAACCGTTCTGAACGCAACGGTACAGCAAGGAGGAACAACGAATGCGGATCTTGAAGATCGAGCCGGAACCGGCGGATCGCGTTCCGTACCGCTCGGCGCTGACGGGAGGCGGAAGCGCGATCGCCGATCTGCCCGTTTACGCGGGCTTGATCGAAGGGCTGCCGCCCGGACTCGACGCGCTTGTCGTCGCGTCCGATCTTCAAGGCGTCTGCGAAGCGCCCGGTTCCGGGCCGAGGCTGCTCGGCGAGGAGCTGGCGGAGCGGTTGGCGCTGCTGTTGGAATACGAATTTCCGCGGCTGGAACCGCGGCGGACGCTGGCGCTGCTGTGCGGCGATCTGTATGCCGATCCCGAAGTCCGGGGTTCGAGCGGCGATCCGCTGCCGGTCTGGCGGGCATTCGCGCGAGCGTTCGGCGCGGCCTGCGGCGTAGCCGGCAATCACGATCTTCTGCCGCCCGGCGGCGAAGCGGAATTGGACGCATGCGGCAATGCCGAATTCTTCGGCTCGCCCGGCGTACGGGATGTATCGGGCATCGCGCTGGCCGGACTCGGCGGCATCGTCGGCCGCGAAGGGCGTCCCAACCGGATGCCGGAAGAACGATTTCTGCGCGAAGTCGATCGGCTGCTGGCGCGACGCCCGGACGTACTGCTGCTGCATCAAGGACCGAGCGGACAAGGCGGCGACCGGCGCGGCCACGAAGAGCTTCGGCGGCGTCTCGAAGCCGGGCCGCCGCTGTTGGTCTGCTGCGGTCATATCCATTGGAAGCGGCCGCTGGCGGAACTCGGGCAGGCGCAGGTCTTGAACGCCGACGGCCGGGCTTTCGTATTTACGCGGGCTTGAAGCCGATCCGGCGAGCGGCACGGCGATTTCAGCCAACCGAAGGAGGCGCGGAAAGTGAGCCAAAGATTCGTCGACGAGCCGGGCGAACCGTATTCATTTTATTACGTGCTTCGCTCCGGCGGGCAGGTATATGTCGCTTGTCCCGCGTGCGGAGAAGCGGCGGAGATCTTGATGAAGGCAGAAGCGGAAGACTGCGGGAAAGGACTTCTTCGCTGCCTGTCCTGCGCGTATCGGGCGATCGAACCGGACAAAGGGCTGCGGTACGCGGCAAGCGGCGTCTGCGACGCCTGCGGCCTGTGGTTCAACGAAGCGGTTGCGGATGCCGGACGGATTACCCACAAAAACGCGCATGTCGCCTGTCCGAACTGCGGCGCGGATCAACAGGTCCCGCTGCGCAAGCTGCCCGGCGGCCGGGTATTCGGATCGGTAAGCGCCGAAGGAACGGATCCGATGTTCGGCTTGCCGCTTTATTTCCGGGACCGTTATAAAGGCACGCCGATCTGGGCGCTGAACCGCCGGCATTTGAATTATCTGATCGACTATATATCGGCCGACCTGCGCGTCAAACCGAACGGGCCTACGCTGCGGGCCGCTTCTTATCGGCTGCCCAAAGAACTGAAGCTGGCGAAGAACCGTTCGGGCGTGCTGAAAGTGCTGATGCGTTTAAAGCAAAGGAGCAATCGGACATGAATAGAGAAGAAGCCGTAGAGCTGTTGAAAAAGCACGCTTACGTGCATGAGGATTTGGAAGACGAGAGGCTGACGAGAGGATTTCTCGGCATGCTCAGACCTTTCGACGGCACGCTGATCGAAGCCAATTTTCACGAGCTGATGGAAATCTTGGACGTGCTGGCCGACGAATTCGAGCAAGATACGCTGGATCGTTCCGTCATCTCCTGCTTGTGGAGCATCTGCCAATACGCGAGAGCCTGGGCGCTCGAACCGGACGGCATGCTGCGGCGCAACGAATTGATCGACGACGGACAGCTTCGGCAGATGGCGGAGTGGGTCGATATCGTTTCTTACGCGGTGGCGACGCTGCTGGAAGGCGCAGGCCGGGAAGAGGCGTTCTGGGACTACCATGAACACGTCAAAGAGCAGGAACGCATCCGCGGCGCGAAGTAATTCGGACACGGGATTCGCCGGGACGAAACAAGAAACTTGAAACGGGGAGGCGACGACCGAATGTTGATCACGAAAGCCAAAGAAATCGGCGGAAGAGTATTTTCGCTCAAATGCGAGGAAGCGCTGGACAAGCAGGGGGAATTTCTGCTGAATCTGTTTCGCGATACGGAAGAACGGGCCGGGCGTCTCGAAGACGGCATGAAGATTCAAGTCGGATGGAGCATCCTGTTCGTGCACGAGCCGGAAAACGGCCGGGTCGAAATTCTCGCGCCCGATTACGCAAGCAATCCGTTCGCGCGCACGACCGACGATCTGTCGGCGACCCTGTCGGTGCAACTGGCTCAGAACCATATTCTCAAGCTGACCGGCGCGGACGGAGAAACGTCGTTGTTCCAAGACACGCTGATCGCTTCGGAGCGTGCGTTCGAGTCGGAGCGCATCTATCTGGAAAGAACCGAAGGGCGAGGAGACGGCATATCCGGTTGGTATTTGGGGCCGGCCGAAGGACAGGTCGAACAAGAAGAACTTCGCAAATATTACGTGTTTCAGCTGCTGACGCTGCGTCCCGGCGTGCTCAAAGTATTGGCCCTGCCGAAAGGGTATGTGGCGGTGCTTCAAGGCGACGAGATCGAAGCGGTGCTCGATGCGGAAGATCGTCGGGTCTGGCCTGTGAATTCGTAGCGAAAAACGGGTAAAAACAAAAAAAGAGAGAAAATTCGCCGCATGCTGCAACTTAATCGAGCTCCCGTACGTCTATGAGTCGAGTGTAAGGGTTTTTTGCAAAATATCGACGATATGATAAAATGGGCTGTAGATTTTTTGCGGCAAGCGAGGGAGGGGCGCGTTTTCGATGGAAGATTCCCAGTTGATTCGGGAAATTAAAGCGGGGAATGTCGAACTTTACTCGGTTCTCATGCGGCGCTATCAGCGCAAAATTCTGGCGTTTACTTACTATATGTTAAAAGGCGCGGGCCTCGGTCATCTTGCCGAAGATGTCAGTTCCGAAACTTTCTATAAAGCATTCAAAAGCTTGCAGTCTTTCCGCGAGGTGGAAGCTTCCTTCTCGACTTGGCTGTATACGATCGCGCGCAACACGGCGCTGAGCGAACTTCGCCGCCACCGCGCGGCCAGCGTACCGCTCGAAGACGGCGAATTCGTCGCCGACGCTTCGACCGACGCGGTACCGGAGCAGGCGCTGCTTCGCAACGAACAGGTCGGGATGGTGCGTTCCGCGATCGACAATCTGCCCGAGAAGCAGCGCGCCGCGCTGATTTTGCGGGAATACGATCAGATGGACTATCAAGAGATCGCCCGGATTCTGGGACAGAGTATCAGCTCGGTCAAGTCTTTGCTGTTCCGGGCGCGCCTCAGTATCAAAAATCAGCTTGAACCCTACTATTACGGACCGGTCTACGAAGAAGAGTTTTACAAGGGGATGAGACCGAATGAAGGGTAGAGAAGAAGACGGACATCGGGCCGGCATGCGCTGGAATCCCCATTCCCGGCGATCGGACCTTCCCAAGAACGAGACGGACGGACCGGGAGAACGGCCCGAAACGTCTTTCGATTCGGAAGAGTTTCCCGATTTGGACGAGCTGCTTCAAGAAGCGTCCTTCGAACTGCCGAGCATGGATGCCGAGCGGATGAACCGGGGCGTCATGGACCGGATCTACGAAGAGTCTCCGTGGCTGCTGCCGGGCGAAACCAAAACCTACGCTTCGCAGCACCGGTTTCGCAGCCGGGCGGCGATCTGGATCGGCGCGCTGCTCGCCGTCTTTCTCGTCAGCTTCGTCTACTTGGCCGGTTGGGGAGTTCCGGAACGGCCGCAGAGCGCGAGTCAGAACGTACCGGCCGGAGTAATCGTGCAGCCGCTGACGGTGGATGCGGGCGTGTCGGATTCCGGCGATTCGGACAAGGACGAAGGGCAATATTCGGATCGGGGAATCGTCGAGCCGCTGTTCGCGCAGATCGGCCCGACTCATCCGCAGTATTGGATGTTCTTGTCGCTGACGGGGATGGGACTTGCGCTGCTGGCGCTTACCCGGCTGGCCACGATGCGCAAATAAGTTCCGCCTAGGCGGAAATCATAGAAACGAAGGGGCGGAAGACGTCGATGTTAATCGGACTGATCAGACACGGGCTTACGGATTGGAACGCGGCCGGCCGGATTCAGGGGCGCAGCGACATTCCGCTCAATGAGGAAGGACGCCGTCAAGCGGCGCGTTTGGCGCAGCGTCTGGCCGAAGAAGAGTATCGTTGGGATTTCGTGGTTTCGAGCGGATTGAAACGGGCGCGGGAAACGGCGGAAATCATCGCGAACAAGCTCGGACTTCCGCTGCTCGACGCGGACGAGCGTCTGACCGAACGCGGATTCGGACAGATCGAAGGCATGACTTTGACGGAGCGCGAAGAACGTTACGGCGCCGGCTGGAACGACTTGGAATTAGGCCAAGAGAAAGTCGAAGCGCTGCAAGAACGCGCGCTTGCGTTCATGGCCGATCTCGAAGTCAAATATCCGGATCGCAATATTCTGGTCGTTACCCACGGAGGGCTTCTGTCGCGCTTGTACGCGGCTCTCTACACGGACCGCCAAGCGGAACGGATCGGCAATCTGTCGTTGTCCGTATTGGAGAAGCGCGACGATCTGTGGGAACCGTTGGTGTATAACTGTACGCGGCATCTGCTTGCCGAACCCGAAACCTCGGGCGAACATCGCAGCTGAAAAAGTCGTCGGCCGCTTCGGCCGAACCGCTCGAATCAAGCCTCTCGCCGCAGCGAAGGCTTTTTTTATTGAGTCCGATTCGTTCGGAGGCGATTAATCTCTTCAAAATTTCCGTGCTTTTTTTCCGTTTTCTGGTGCAAAGTTTTCGATAATGGTTAAAAGCAAAGAAAGGAGGCGGCTTGTTTTTGCTTTCTCCTTCCGATACCGTCGAAAATGATGACGCTCACAATTTCTCTAGACGCAAACAGGCATATAGGATGAGGTCACGCAGGTTCGCGGGGGATTCCCGAACCGGCCGAAAGTTGTCGAAGCATGATTAGCTTCCGCTGATGACACCATAACTCGGGAGGTGCGTCCTTTGGACAAGATGAAAGCTGCTTACGAAGTGATGTTGGGTCTGGCTGCCGAGATGATCTGGGACGAGGCGCTTCGCAGACGCCGCTGCGAAACGCTGCAGCAAGAGATCGACGCGGCTCTCGCTAACGGGGACGAATTGGCTTTTCTGGCTCTGACCAGCGAACTGAAAAGTTTGGAACGAGATAAGGAAACGACCGAATCCTCGAGCTTGCCAACTTGACGAAACGACAGTTAAAATAGAAACGGGTCCATAAAAAGCCTGACCGCCGACGCGGTCAGGCTTTTTATGGAGGTACGGCTTGCCGATAAGCGGCAAGCGCGCTTAGATACATATCGTCCATTCGGGAGGAAAATAACCACATGTCGTTCTCAATGTTATGGGGCCGAGCCCTGCTGACCGATCGCCGGATTCTCTGGCTGCTTTTTGTCAGCAATCTGATCGGTACCGTCTACGGTTATTACTGGTACGGAGGCCAGTTGGCCGACGTCTGGGCGAATCGTCCGGCTTGGCAGATCGTATTCGTGCCGGACAGCCCGACGGGAAGCCTCTTTTTCACCCTTGCGCTGCTCGGTTTGCTGTTCCCTCCGTCTTCGCGCTTCATGGGCGGCCTTGTTCGCTTGATCGAAGCGTTAGCGGTCGTGACTTCGGTCAAATACGGCGTATGGGCGATCTCGATCATCGTCTGGGACGCGGCGCTCGGCAATCCGATTCAGCCGTTAAGCTGGATGCTGATCGCTTCGCACGGGATCATGGCGATCGAAGCGCTGCTGTATGTCCGCTTTTTCAGTCTGGGCACTTTGTGGCTGATTCCGGCCGCGATCTGGACGTTCGCGAACGATACGGCCGATTATACGCTGGGCATCTTCCCTTATCTGTCGCCCGAACATCTGGATCGGCTCGACCAAGTCCGCAACTTCACTTTCGCTTTGACCGCCGTCAGCGTGCTGCTCGGTTGGCTGGCGATCCGAGCGGCCGGCCGCGGCGCCCGCTCGGCGGACTTTCCTTCTTATTCTCGGAAACCTTAACCTGGCGGGTGAAGGAAGCTTCGACGTCACATTAACCCGTCTTATTCTCGGAAACCTTCACCTGGCGGGTGAAGGAAGCTTCAACGTCACATTAACCCGTCTTATTCTCGGAAACCTTCACCCTGAACGTCATGCACGTCGTTCACGATGATGAACGCCCGCGGATCGACGGACTTCACGATCAGTTGGAGCTGTCGGATCTCTTGGCGGGAGATGACGCAGTACGCGATATGTTTGGCATGTTTGGAATAAGCGCCGAAAGCCGGAATCAGCGTGACGCCTCGATCCATCTCGGCCATGATCCGGTCGGCGATCGGCTCGGCTTCGTTGCTGATGATCATGAACGCTCTCGCGGCATAAGCGCCTTCCTGCACGAAGTCGATGACTTTGGACGCGATGAAGACGGCGACGAGCGTGTACAAGACTTTTTCTTCCGCGATAAAAAAGAGCGACAAGCCGATGATCATGACGTCGATCGCGAGGATGACCCGTCCCATGCTCCAGCCTTTTTTGCGGTTGAGAATGCGGGCGATGATGTCCGAACCTCCCGTCGTGCCGCCGAAGCGGAACACGATGCCGAGTCCCAGACCGAGGACGATGCCCGCGTACAAAGCGGCAAGAATCGGATCGTGCGCGTGCTGCACGAGGATTCCGCGGTCGAACAAGACCTGAAACAACCATAGAAACAAAGAAAGCGAAGCGATGCCGACGGCCGTGTACACGATCTGGCCCAGACCGAGGATTCGCCAGCCGAGGATCACGAGCGGCACGTTCAAGACGAGCGTCGACAAAGCGGTAGGAATGCCGAGTCCGTAGTTGAGCAGCACCGTGATGCCCGTGACGCCGCCTTCGGTGAATTTGTTGGGAATAATGAAGTAAAGCAGGCCGAACGCGTAAAGCGCCGTTCCGAGCAGAATAGCCGCTACCGTGCGGATTTTGGCGGCAGTCGAGTCCATGTTCATGAGAAGTTCCTCCGTATCGTCGAATCGAGTACGCTGACCGAATTCAATATGAGAGTTGCGTGCCGGCGGAGCATGCTTCGCATCATGATCGACCCAAGCACCGGCAGGGCGCGAGCGGACCGCGGAATCCACCGTCGCGCCTTTCGCCTTTTCAGTATACTATACCGGCTCGATTATGGTCCGCGCGCGGATCGGTTCAGGCGATAAGCGCTCCCGCGCGTCGCGAAAATGGTTTGTGTTCAAAATGCCTTTGCGATAACATAAGGAAGAGTGCAACAGAGCTTGGATCGCGAAAGGGGGCGAATGCCGTCATGGAAAAGAGTCTGGCGGAAATGCAGCGCGAAGTGGACCGTTATATCTCGCAGTTCAAAGAAGGATATTTCAGTCCGCTGTCGATGCTCGCCCGAATGACCGAAGAGGTCGGCGAGCTGGCGCGCGAAGTCAATCACAGCTTCGGCGAGAAGCCGAAAAAAAGCGGAGAAGAAGACAATTCCATCGAATTGGAGCTGGGGGACATTCTGTTCATCACGTTGTGCTTCGCCAATTCGCTGAATATCGACTTGACCGAAGCGCATGACAAAGTCATGCATAAATTCAATACTCGCGACAAGGATCGTTGGACGAGAATCGACGCCGACCCGCAGCAGGAGGAGGAACAACAATGAGCGAAAAAATCAAAGTGGCCGTCGCCGGCGCTAGCGGACGGATGGGACGGGAAGTCGTGAAGATGGTGCTGGCGGACGAACATCTCGAGTTGGTCGCGGCTGTCGACCGCTCCGGCGCGGGCAGCGACGCGGGCGAACTCGTCGGCGTCAAACCTTGCGGAATCATCGCGGTCGGCGATCTGGACGCGGCGCTGGGCGCTGCCAAGCCGGACGTGCTCGTCGACTTCACGGTACCTTCCGTCGTCTACGGCAACACGCTGACGGCGATCAAGCACGGGGTGCGTCCGGTCGTCGGCGCTACGGGCTTTACGCCGGAACAGATTCAAGAGCTGGACGGTCTGTGCCGCGAAGCGAACATCGGCGGACTGATCGCTCCGAACTTCTCGATCGGCGCGATTCTCATGATGCAGTTCGCGGCCAAAGCCGCCGAATACCTGCCGCATGTCGAGATCATCGAATATCACGGCGACCAGAAGCTGGACGCGCCGTCGGGGACTTCGATCAAAACGGCCGAATTGATCGCGGAGACGCGCAAGAAATTCAAGCAGGGCAATCCGAACGAAGAAGAAATCCTGCCGGGCGCGCGGGGCGGCGAATACGACGGGTTCCGTATTCACAGCGTGCGTTTGCCGGGCGTATTCGCGCAGCAGGAAGTCGTATTCGGCGGGTACGGGCAGAGTCTCAAGATTCGCCACGATTCCTACGAACGCGCGGGCTATATGCCGGGAGTCAA
This sequence comes from Saccharibacillus sp. O23, assembly GCF_002205895.1. Lineage (GTDB taxonomy): Bacteria > Bacillota > Bacilli > Paenibacillales > Paenibacillaceae > Saccharibacillus. The sequence continues at coordinate 47,672 of NZ_NJDE01000011.1, read as the reverse complement.
GATCGGAGTCGAGAAAGTCATGACTTATACGGGCATGGTGTACGGTTTCGAACACGTGATGTAATGGATTATCGGAGTTAAGGAACGATTTTATCGATGACGGAAAGAGGGATCTTGATGAAGATCGCATTTATCGCGCACGACCGCAAAAAAGACGAGATGGTCAATTTCGTGACGGCTTACGAACAGGCTTTCGAAGGCTGCGAGCTGTATTCGACAGGAACGACGGGACAGCGGATCATGGACGTGACCGATCTGCAGATCCACCGCTTCAGATCCGGCCCGCTCGGCGGCGATCAGCAGATCGGCGCGCTGGTAGCCGAGAACGAACTGGACCTGATCATTTTCCTGCGCGACCCGCTGATGGCCCAGCCGCACGAACCGGATATCACGGCGCTGCTTCGCATCTGCGACGTGCAAGGCATTCCGGTAGCGACGAACGTGGCGACGGCGGAAATTCTCGTGAAGGCGCTCATGCGCGGCGACTTCGCTTGGCGGGAGCTGGTACATAAGTACAAGCCGGGACTCGAGACCAATGAGTGAGCCGCTCGATATTCTGATCTTCGGGGCGCATGCCGACGATGCCGAGATCGGCATGGCGGGCACGATCGTCAAACATACGCGCGCGGGCTACCGCGTCGGCATCTGCGATCTGACTTTTGCGGAAATGTCGTCGAACGGCACGGTAGAGCTGCGCAAACAAGAAGCCGAGTCGGCCGCCGCCGTACTCGGCCTCGCCGTGCGGAGCAATCTCGGACTGGCGGATCGCGGACTTTTCCGCACGGAAGAACATATCCGCCGGATCACGGCCGAGATTCGCAAGCATGCGCCGCGGATCGTGTTCGCTCCTTATTGGGAAGACCGGCATCCCGACCATATCGCGTGCAGCGGGCTGGTGGAAGAAGCCGTGTTCAACGCGAAGCTGCGCCGCTACATGCCTGAGCTTCCTCCGGTCCAAGCGGAACAGCTTTATTTTTATTTCATCAACGATCCCGGACCTACCGATCTGATGGTGGACGTTACGGACGTCTATGCGGTCAAGGAAGAAGCGCTGCGCTGCTACGAATCGCAGTTCGCCGCTCCGGGCCGAGGCAACGATAACGTCGCGACTCCGCTTACCGCGCAGTACGTGGAACGGGTGCGGGCGCGCGATTCCCTGCTTGCGCAGAAACAGGGATTGGGGTACGCGGAAGGCTTTGCGTCCAAGCTTCCGCACAAGGTTAATCTGTTCTGAATCCAAAAATTAAGGCTCGAGCGTTTACGGACAGCGGCGAGAAGGGAGTTCCGGCTTCAATGAAAGACACACTCAAAATCGGCATCACCTGCTACCCCTCGCTTGGCGGTTCGGGAGTGGTGGCAACGGAACTGGGCAAGCTGCTGGCGGAGAAAGGACACGAAGTCCATTTCATCACGCACAGCATTCCTTTCCGTCTGGGAGCCTTCCATAAAAATATTCATTACCACGAAGTTCAAGTCAGCGATTATTACGTGTTCCGTTATCCGCCTTACGATCTGTCGCTCGCGTCCAAGATGGCCGAAGTGGTCAAAAGGGAACAGCTCGATATTCTGCATGTCCATTACGCGGTGCCGCATGCGGTATGCGCGTATCTGGCGAAGCAGATGGTCGGGGACGATCTGAAGATCGTGACCACGCTGCACGGGACCGACATCACGGTGCTCGGGCAGGACGTCACGCTCAAAGACCTGATTGCGCTGGCGATCAACAAAAGCGACGCGGTGACGGCCGTTTCGGCGGACCTGATCCGTCAGACGCGCGAAGCGCTGGACATCACGCGGGAGATCGACTTGACGTACAACTTTATCGATAAAAGGGTCTATTATCCGCGCGAAGTCTCGAAGCTGCGCGGCGAATTCGCGGCGCCGGACGAGAAGATCCTGATGCATATCTCGAACTTCCGCCCCGTCAAGCGGGTGCCGGACGTGATCGACGTGTTCGATCGGGTGAACAAAGCGATGCCGTCGAAGCTGCTGCTGGTCGGCGAAGGACCGGACATGCCGAAGGTGCAGAGCAAGATTCGGGAACTGGGCATCGAAGACCGCGTTCATTTTCTCGGCAAGCAGGACGAGATCGCGCAGGTCATCTCTCTCGCCGACGTCTTGCTGCTGCCTTCGGAAAAAGAAAGCTTCGGTCTGGTGGCGCTGGAAGCGATGGCCTGCGGCGTGCCGACGGTCGGCTCGGAAGCGGGCGGCATTCCGGAACTGGTGCTTCACGGGCTGACCGGTTATCTGGCTCCGATCGGCGACGCCGCGGCGATGGCCGAATACGCGCTGACGCTGCTTAGCGATCCGGTCAAACGGGACGCGATGCGGGCGGCCTGCTTGGAACGCGCGCATACGCAGTTCTGCGATCAGAAGATCATGCGCGAGTACGAGGAGATCTATTACCGCGTGTTGGGACGCAAGCTGCCGGACATGGCCGTTCAAGGCTGCTGACGGCCGGCAAGCGGGCGTTCGGCCGGGAAAAGAACGGAAACGGAGTTGAACGATGTGACGGAATGGAAACATGCGGAAGCGATGCAGGTCCGGTTGAGCGCCGACATTCTGCGTACGCTGGAAAAAGCGGGGCATGTCGCCTGCTGGGTAGGCGGCTGCGTCCGCGACGAGCTGATCGGACGTCCCGTCAACGATATGGATATCGCGACATCGGCGCGGCCGGAAGAAGTGGCCGCGCTGTTCGCGCGCACCGTGCCGACCGGCATCGAACACGGCACGGTCACGGTCGTGATGGAGAAGATGCCGTTCGAAGTCACCACGTTTCGGACGGAATCGGCTTACAAAGATTTCCGGCGTCCGGAAGAAGTGACGTTCGTGCGATCGCTGGACGAAGACCTGCGGCGGCGCGACTTTACGATGAACGCGATCGCGCGGAAACCGGACGGGACCTATATCGACCCGTACGGCGGCCGGGAAGATCTCTCGCGCGGCGTGATCCGCTGCGTGGGCGACGCCCGCGAGCGGTTCCGGGAAGACGCGCTGCGGATGGTGCGCGGCGTGCGTTTCGCTTCGGTGTTCGGTTTCGAAATGGAACCGGACACTTGGGAAGCGCTGCTTGAATTGCGCGGGAACATGCGCCATATCGCCGCGGAGCGGATTCGGGCCGAGCTGGAGAAGATGCTCGGCGGCGACCGGCCGGCCGAAGGCGTCCGGCTGCTGGCGCGCAGCGGGCTGCTCGAGGAGGCGAAGATCCGACTCGAGCCGCAGGCGCTGGAAGCCGCGCGTCCGGAGCGCTTGGACGGGCTGCCGGCGAAGCCGGGCGAGCTGCGCTGGACGGCGCTGCTTCAAGGGCTCGGCGTGTCCGGCGAAGAAGCGGAAGACCTGCTGAAGAGCTGGACGTTCTCCGGCGGATTCGCCAAATCAGCCTCGGCGCTGCTGCGCATCGACGCGCGGATGGGCGCGGCTTACGCGGCGGAAGAAGCGAGTCGGGCGGCGGACGCCGGCGAAGCGGCGGGAAGCGGGGCCGGTGCGCCGGAAAGCGGCGTCCGGGGCGCGGCGGCCGCGGGCGGAGAGCGACCGGACGAAGCGGCCTCGCAGAGCGGAGCCGGGCAGGCGTCCGCTTCGCGGGGCGAAGAAGAGCTGCGGCTCGCCTTCGCCCGCTGCGTGCTGGATTTCGGCCGGAGCGCGGCCGAAAATTGGCTGGCGTACCGCTCCGGGTTGTACGGAGCGGACGGGGAAGAAGCCGCGCGGCTGGAACGCGCGGCGCGCTGGCTGGCGGCGATCCCGGCGGAATCGCCGCGCGAGCTCGCGCTCGGCGGCGGCGAGATCGCCGAGCATCTGGACCGTGCGCCCGGCCCTTGGCTCGGGCTGCTGATCCGGCGGCTGCTGGAAGCCGCCGCCACGGGCCGCGTCGCCAACGAACGGGCGGCGCTGCTGGAAGAGATCGCCCGGCTCGATAGCCGGCCGGACGCGAAGGAGGCGAAGCCGTCGTGACGCGAGATCCGCTGCTCGACATGTTCGAAGCCGCCGGAGGCGAATATCTCTCCGGCGAAGAGATCAGCCGCCGGCTCGGCGTCAGCCGCACGGCCGTCTGGAAAAAAATCCGCCGGCTCAAAGACGCCGGCTACGAATTCGACGCTTCGCCCAAGCTCGGCTACCGTTTGTCGGGCTCCGTTTCCGCTCTGGACGCCGAACGTATCGGAAGTCTGCTGGCCACGGACCGGTTCGGCCGCGGCTTGACCCTTCTGACGAAGACCGACTCCACGCAGACGGAGGCGGAGAAATTGGCCCGCGAAGGCGCGCCCGAAGGAACGCTGGTCGTCGCCGAAGAACAAACTTCGGGCCGCGGCCGGCAGGGCCGCGTCTGGCATTCTCCGCCGGGCCGCGGCGTCTGGATGAGCGCCGTGCTGCGCCCGGAAGGGCCGCTTACGGCCGTGCCGCAGCTCACGCTGCTGACGGCCGTAGCCGTCTGCCGCGCGATCCGCTCGGTCAGCGGCGTGGGAGCCGGAATCAAATGGCCGAACGATCTGCTCGCGGACGGCCGCAAGCTGTGCGGCATCCTGTTGGAAGCCGTCGTCGAAGACGGCCGGGTGCTGCACTGCATCATGGGCATCGGGATCGACGCCAATCTGTCGGAAGACGATTACCCGGAAGAACTGCGCGAACGCGTGACGTCGCTGCGCCGCGAATCCGGCGTGCCGGTCGATCGCTCGGCGCTGATCGCCGCCGTCATGAACGAATTCGAAGCGCTGTACGGGCTGTATGCCGAACGCGGATTCGAACCGATCCGGCTGCTCTGGGAATCGCTCAGCGTTACGCTGGGCCGGGAGATCGCCGTCCGCGATGCGCGCGGCGAACGCCGCGGCATCGCCCACGGATTGGGCGAGCACGGCGAACTGCTGATGCGGACGGAAGACGGGCAGATATCGCCTGTTTATTCGGGAGACATCGAGCTGTATCCGGGGCCCGCGGCAGCGGAAGAACGATAAATCCGCGTCGAACGTTCGACGGATAAGATCGGGCTCGGAAGATGCCTGCTTATTCTCGGATACCTGATCGTTTTGCCGTTAATCGCTTGCGACGGTCTGGGTTAAAGCCGACTTTCTCCATTCGAGAGAGGTCGGCTTTTCGCGCTGCGATCCGGCTGCTCGCTTGTTTCGAGACGATGCGTTCGATTCTGCTGACAAGCCTTTCGAAAAATTGAAAATGGCCTTTGCGCTTTTCTGAAACAATCCGGATGATTTCTCGCGCCGGATTTGGTATACTGTCGATGCGGAGGCGGTATCGGAAAAAGATCCGAACGGCACTTCGACCTTTTTGAAGCAGAGAACCAAGCAGAAGGCAAGCGTTGAAGACGACCGAATGTCCGCGCCGGAATTCGACCTGCATGCAGGCGGAAGATCGGGCAGAGCGTTTGGCGAAGCCGGCCGCAAGGCGGCGGAGATCTTGACGTTTCGACCGGAAGCCGCAAGAACCGAGATTAACCGGATGCTCGCAGTCCGGGCAGCACGGCTGCACCCTGCAATTCTGCTCTGAGCCTTACAAGGACCGAGACAGAAGGGAGAAGCGAATCGTCGTCCCCGTTTCTTCTTTACCTTTCGGCCCTTTTGGTGACAGCAAAAGGCTATTTGTGCTGGACGAAATCGCGTATCCGGCATGAAGGCCCACCCTATCCACAAAAGGAGCCTGATGACATGGCAGCGAAAAGACCGTTGAACGTAGTGAAAATCAGCAAAATGAAACAGCAGAAAGATCGCCTGACGATGATTACGGCGTACGATTACCCGTCCGCGAAACTGGCGGAGGAAGCCGGAATCGATATCATTCTGGTCGGGGATTCGCTCGGCAACGTCGTGTTGGGATACAATTCGACGATTCCCGTGACGCTCGACGATATGGTCTACCACACCCGGGCAACGGCGCGCGGAGCGGAAAATACGTTCATCGTCGCCGATATGCCGTTTATGACGTATCACGGAAGTCTGGACGAGACACTCAAAGGGGTGCGCCGCCTGATGCAAGAAGGCCATGCGCACGCCGTTAAAATGGAAGGCGGCATCGAGATCGCGCCGGCGGTCAAAGCGATCGTGCAGTCCGGCGTGCCGGTACTGGGCCATATCGGTTTGACGCCGCAGTCGGTCAACACGATCGGCGGCTACCGCGTGCAGGGCAAAGACGCCGCGGACGCGAAGCGTCTGATGGACGAAGCCAAAGCGCTGGAAGCCGCCGGCGCGTTCGCCGTCGTGCTGGAGCTGGTCGCGGAAGAAACGGCGGCCGCCATTACGCGCGAACTGTCGATCCCGACGATCGGCATCGGCGCGGGCCGCGAATGCGACGGCCAAGTGCTGGTGTTCCACGACGTGGTCAAATACGCCTCTCCTTATATGGAAAAACGCTTCGTGAAGACGTTCGCCGATGTAGGCGCGCAGATTCGCGAAGGGATCGAAGCTTATGTGAACGAAGTGAAAAACGGAGCGTTCCCGGCCGAAAATCATGTCTTCAAAGCCGACGAAGGCGTGAGCGAATCGCTCGATTCGCTCTACGGCGGAAGCAAAGCCGGACAAGAAAATCTCCAAAAGCAAGAAACGGCCTCCGATAAAGAAAAGGTGGGCGCGCAAGGATGAGAATCGCGACAACGATCCAAGAAGTTCGCGCCTTTATCGCGGAACTGCGTTCCGAACGTCAAAGTTCGGAAGCCGGCAATCTGGTCGGGTTCGTTCCGACGATGGGCTATCTGCACGAAGGCCATGCCAGCCTGCTGCGCCGCGCGCGCCGGGAATGCGGCATCGTCGCGCTGAGCATCTTCGTCAACCCGATCCAGTTCGGGCCGAACGAAGACCTCGACCGTTATCCGCGCAGCGAAGCGGCGGATCTCGAACTGGCCGAGCGCGAAGGCGTCGACGTGGTGTTCCTGCCTTCCGTGGAAGAAATGTATCCGCGGGAGCGCAAGACGACCGTTACGGTGACGGGACTGACCGACGTGCTGTGCGGAGCTTCGCGGCCGGGGCATTTCGACGGCGTGGCGACGGTCGTCTCCAAACTGTTCAACATCGTGAAGCCGGACCGCGCTTTCTTCGGCGCCAAAGACGCTCAGCAGGTCGCCGTACTGCAAAAGATGGTGTCCGATCTGAATATGGACATCGAGATCGTGCCCTGCCCGATCGTTCGCGAAGAAGACGGTCTGGCGCTCAGTTCGCGCAACGTCTATCTGAGCGCGGAGCAGCGGAGCGAAGCGTTGGTGCTGTCGCGTTCGCTGCGCGAAGCTTCCGCACGCATCGAATCCTCTTCGCCCGCGACGCCGGAGCAGATCGTCGAAGACGTCAAGCGCGCGATCGAAGCTTCGCCGCTGGCGGAGATCGATTACGTGCAGATGCTGAGTTTCCCCGACCTGTCGCCGCTGGATCAGAAGCGCGATCTGTCGGAACTCCGTAAGTCCGGCGGTTCCGTGATTCTGGCTCTGGCCGTCAAGTTCGGTTCGACCCGCCTGATCGACAACGCCATTATTTCGTTTAAATGAAGCCCGAGGAGGCCTTTTCGCATGTATAGAACGATGATGAAATCCAAGATTCACCGCGCGACCGTCACGGAAGCGAACTTGAACTACGTAGGCAGCATTACCATCGACGAAGACCTGATGGACGCGGCCGATCTGCTGGAAAACGAGAAAGTCCAGATCGTCGACAACAACAACGGCGAGCGTCTGGAAACGTACGTCATTCCGGGCGAGCGGGGCAGCGGCGTGATCTGTTTGAACGGAGCGGCGGCGCGGCGCGTGCAGCCGGGAGACACCGTGATCATCATCTCCTATGCTTCGATGTCGACCGAAGAAGCGCGCGTGCATAAACCGACCGTCGTGTTCGTGGACGCGGGCAACCGCGCCGTCGAGACGTCGGCCAAAGAAGTTCACGCGACGATCCGTTAAAAAAACGCTTCGACGCAAGCAACAGCGATGTGCCTTCCGCCGTGGGATGCGGCCGGAAGGCCTCGCTTTTTTTACGCTTGATCGGGTGGTGAAGAGTTTCCCAAACTGCTCTTTGTCTGTTATGCTGGTAAGGAAAACCGATTGAAAGGATTTATCGACACCATGAAATTTGCCGTGCTGGATTTTGAAACGACGGGCACTCAGGCATCGGATGCCATCATTCAGATCGGACTGAGCGTCATCGACCACGATCTGCGGATTACGGAAACTTATCAGTCTCTGGTGAATCCGGGCGTCCCGCTCCCTCCGTTCATTGCCGAACTGACGGGAATCCGCGAAGAACAGCTCGGCGAAGCTCCGGGACTGGACGAAGCGATCATCGGAATGATTCCGCTTTTGGACGACGCCGTCCTGATCGGACATAACGTGGCGTTCGATTTCGGATTTTTGCAGCGCGCGCTCGATCAGACCGGATATCTGCCGTTTACCGGCCGTATTCTGGACACGATCGATCTGCTTCGCATTTTGTATCCTTCGATCGCCAGTTATCAGCTCGGCGCGGTAGCGTCTCAATTCGGCGTTCCCCACGAGCGTCCGCATCAAGCCGACAGCGACGCGCTGGCGACGGCGCATGTTTTTTTGGAGTGCTTGGAAGAAGCCCGTTCGCTGCCGCTGATTACGCTTCAGCGGATATCGGAACTGCTTGCGGGCGACAGCGATTTGGGTTGGTTTTTCCAGACGTTGGTCGAAGAGAAAGAACTCGAAGCGCTGCCGGACGGCGGAGAATTCAAGTTCTACCGCCAATTCGCGCTCAAAGTCGGCGAATGGGGCGAAGTGCCGCCGGCTCGGGAGATCCGAGACGGTAACCCGCTGGAAAACGTATCGTTCGAGGAGTTTCTGGAACAGGTACAGGACAATCTGCGCGCCGAGCTTCCGGGTTACGAAGAACGCGAATCGCAGAATCTGATGTTCGGCAAAGTGCAGGAGGCGTTCGCAAGCGACAAGCATCTGCTGATCGAGGCGGGAACGGGAACGGGCAAATCGCTCGGTTATCTGATTCCGTCCATTTACGAGAGCGTAAAAAACGACCGGAAGGTCATGGTCAGCACCCATACGATCAATCTTCAAGAGCAGCTTCGCGAACGCGACGTTCCGCTGCTCAGCAAAGTCGTGCCGTTCGAATTCCGCGCTTCGGTGTTCAAAGGCCGCCAGCATTATCTGTGCATGCGCAAGCTGGAGCAGAAGATCGATCGCCGCGAATTCGTTCATCCGGCGGATGACGCCATGACGGCCGCGCAGTTGACGGTCTGGCTCACGCGCACGGAGAAAGGCGACGACGAAGAACTGAATCTCGGCATCGGCCGCGGACAGGACTTCTGGGATACGGTCGCGAGCGAGACGGATTCCTGCCTCGGCCGCGCCTGCCCGTGGTTCCGCAGCTGCTATTATTACCGGGCGAAACACGAAGCCTCGATGGCCGACGTCGTCGTCACGAACCATTCGAAGCTGTTCTCGGACGTCAAAGCCGACGATCAGCTTCTGCCCGCTTACGAGCGGCTCGTGATCGACGAAGCGCATCATCTCGAAGACGTGGCCGGCAAACATCTGGGGCTGCATCTGAAATATTTCTCGTTCGTGCATGCCATGACCCGCTTGTACAAAGATTCGAAAAACGGTCAGCTTCCGGCGCTGCGTCAACTGCTGGGCCGGCTCGACCATCAGAAAGCGAGCGATTGGGCGCGGACGGCGGACGAGATGATTCCCGAGCTGATCGACGCCAAAGAAAGCTGGGACAAACTGACGGAGCTGCTGTATACGCTGCTGCCCGACCGTGCGGACCCGTCCGCGCCGGAAGCGGGACAGCATACGCTGCGCTTGACGGCGGGCGAATATCCCAAAGGTTGGGACGTGCTGTCCAATCTCGAAGATCAGATCTACGTCGGTCTCGGCGAAGTCATCCGGCAGGGGGAACGCATGGCGTCTTCCGTCAAAGAAGACAGCGGCGATTATACGGCCGAAGGGTTGGCGACCGACATCTCGGGCTTGTTGAAAGACTTGTCCGAGGCGAGAGAGTCGCTGCGCTTCTTCATGCGGCTGGACGACGGAGGCACGGTCTATTGGCTGGAAGGCAGTTCGCAGTTCAAGAGCAAGTCGCTGCAAATGTACGCGGTGCCGATCGATGTCAGCTCCCAACTGCAGCAGTACTTTTTCGATAAGAAAAAAAGCATCGTCTTGACTTCGGCCACGCTGGCCGTGGATAAGAAGTTCGATTATATGATCGACCAACTCGGCCTGCGGGAAGCCGCGGGACACAAACGGCTGTTAACGGAAGTGCTGCCTTCTCCGTTCAATTATCGGGAGCAGGCGCTGCTGATCGTGCCGAGGGATTTCCCGAGCGTAAGAGGGCAAACGGCGGATGCCGGATTCCTCGTCGCGTTGACCGATTCGTTGGCGCGTACCGCGGAGGCGACGAACGGACGCATGCTCGTGTTGTTCACTTCGTACCGCATGCTGCGTCAGGTCTACGACCCGCTCAAAGAGATGTTGGCGGCGTCCGGCATCTCGCTGATCGGGCAGGGCGTGGACAGCGGCAGCCGAAGCCGTTTGACCCGGCGTTTTCAGGACAGCCCGCGATCGGTATTGCTCGGAACGAGCAGCTTCTGGGAAGGCGTGGATATTCCGGGGGACGCGCTGACGTGCCTCGCGATCGTGCGTCTGCCGTTCCAGCCGCCGAGCCATCCGCTGCTGGAAGCCAAAAGCGAGCTCTTGAAGCGCCAGAATCTCAACCCGTTCATGAAACTGTCCGTGCCGCAGGCGGTCATCCGCTTCAAGCAGGGATTCGGCAGACTGATACGGACCCGCCGCGACCGCGGCATCGTCATCGTGTACGACACGCGCGTGATCGAATCGTATTACGGCAAACAATTTTTATATTCGCTTCCCGGTCCGAAAATGGAGCATATGGCTCTCGACCAGATCGTGCCGAGAGTCGCCGAATGGCTGGAGCCGGAAGCGAAGGCGGATTAATTTTTTTCCCTGGGAGGGACCTTGAATGAAAGCGGAAAAAATCTCGGAAGCCGTCGTTCGCAGACTTCCCGTTTACCTGCGTCACTTGACCGAATTGCATAAACGCGAAGTGATGACCGTGTCGTCGCAGGAACTCGGACAGAAGCTGGACCTGAATCCGGCGCAAATTCGGAAAGATCTTGCGTACTTCGGCGATTTCGGTCGCAAAGGCATCGGCTACGACGTGTCTTACCTGATCGAGAAAATTCGCCATATCCTCAAACTGGACCGCCAGATCAACGTCGCCCTGATCGGCGCCGGCAATCTGGGACACGCGCTGTCCAATTATAATATGTATCTGAAAGAAAGCATGAAGATCGTCGCCGTGTTCGATTCGTACGAACCGAAGATCGGCACGCATATCAACATGCTGACCGTGCAGCCGATCGAAGAGCTCAAAGAGACCGTCGCCGAGAAAAACATTCGCGTCGGCATCATCACGGTTCCGGATTCCGAAGCGCAGCGGGTCGCCGATCAACTGGTCGAATCGGGCGTCGAAGCGATCTTGAATTTCGCGCCGACGGTGCTCAAAGTGCCGTCCGAAGTGCGCATTCATGCCGCCGACTTCACGACCGATCTGTTGAGTCTGGCTTATTACCTCGATAGCGGAAAGGAAACGGAAGTCCATGACAACGACAAACAACCCGAAAAAGTGGATCGTTAGAAACGGCGTTTTCGTTACCGGGCATGCCGTCGTCGAAGGCTGCATGGTAATCGAAGACGGTCTGATCGCTTATATCGGAGCCGAAGAACCGGAAGGCGCGGACGAACTGCCTTCCGTCGACGGCAAAGGTCTGTTGTTCATGCCGGGTCTCGTCAACAGCCACGGCCATACAGGCATGTCGCTGCTGCGCGGGTACGGCGACGATATGGTCCTGCAAGCTTGGCTGCAAAAAAAGATGTGGCCGATGGAAGCCAAGTTCACGTCGGACGACGTGTATTGGGGCAGCTCGCTGGCGATCATGGAGATGCTCAAAAGCGGCACGACGACGTTCCTCGATATGTACAACCATATGGACCGCGTCGCGCAGGTCGCGGAAAAGTCCGGCATTCGCGCGGTTCTGACGCGCGGGGTTATCGGTCTGTGCTCGCCGGAAGAGCAGCAGAGCAAACTGGCGGATTCGATCGCGTTCGCGAAAAACTGGCACGGAGGAGCGGACGGCCGCATCACGGCGATGATGTCGCCGCACGCGCCGTATACTTGCCCGCCTGCTTTTATCGAGCGTTTCGTGCAAGCGGCGCATGATCTGGATCTGCCTTTGCATACGCATATGTCGGAAACGGCGGCGGAAGTGCAGCAGAACGTGAACGATTACGGACTGCGTCCGGTCGCGCATCTGGAGAAGCTCGGTTTCTTCTCCCGTTCTTCGCTGGTGGCGCACGCCGTGCATCTGACGGACGAAGAGATCGAAGTCCTCGCGGCCAACAAAGTCGCCGTATCCCATAATCCGGGCAGCAATCTCAAATTGGCGAGCGGCGTAGCCAAAGTGCCGCAGATGCTCGAAGCGGGCGTCGTCGTCTCGCTCGGCACCGACAGCGCGGCCAGCAATAACAACCTCGACCTGTTCGAAGAAATGCGTTTGGCCGCGCTGATTCACAAAGGCGTCTCCGGCGATCCGACGGCGGTACCGGCGCTCGAAGCGCTGCGCATGGCTACGCTGTACGGCGCGCAGTCGCTCTATATCGACAACCTCGGCACGCTGGAAGCCGGCATGAAAGCGGACTTCGCGGCGCTTGACGTCGATCAGGCCCATTTCCTGCCGCGCACGGATTATCTCTCGCACGTCGTCTATTCCGCGGCCGGACAGGATGTTCGCCACGTTTGGGTCGACGGCCGCCAGGTCGTGAAGAATCGGGAATGCCTGCTGCTCGACGAAGAGAAAATCCGTTTCGAGGCTCAAGCCTCTTTCGAAGGGCTGCTGGCCCGTTAATCCGGATACCAGGAGGAAGCAAAAGTGAGCAAGCGCACCAAAGTTATTCTGCTGTCCGTGCTCATCGTGTTGATTCTGCTGTCGGGCGCTTATCTGTATTACATGGTCTCGATGCAGGGACGGACGAGCGAACGCGACGCGGCAATCGCCAGAGCGCGGGAACAAGCGAATCTGACCGAAGTCTCCCGAACGGACAAATGGGTTTGGGGAGACAACTCGATCTTCTGGGTGGTTCAAGGCACAACGGCCGCCGGTCAAGAAGAATATGTATGGTTGAAATACAAAGACGACGGAACGCCTGTCGAAGGCCAAAATTCCGTGCTGGTCCTGCCGCTTGCCGGTACGGTCAGCCGGGACGATATGATCGCCCGTTTCGAAGCCGAGCTTCCCGACGCCAAGTTGATTCGCATCCTGCCGGGGATCTACGGCAATCAATACGTCTGGCAGATCTTCTACAAGCAGGGCGATATGAGATACTATCGGTTCTACGGATTGAAAGACGGCGCCGCGACGGGCAAAACGATGGAGCTTCCGGACTGGCAGTAGCCGGACGTTCGGTGATCGGTCGAGCCGCGTCGGCCTAGGAAAATAGGATGTGCCGATTCAAGGTTCAAAAGCTGCAAAAAGCCTCTTCGCGATCAGCGAAGAGGCTTTTTTGGATTTTATTCGGTCAATCCGCTCGCAAGCTTGCTTTTGAACGTTTGATAGGAAGAGGGCGGATTCGTTCAAGGAGGCTTTTCCCGGTCCGAACCGTGCCGAGCAAGCAGGGACGCGGCACGACGCGAATTAGAAAATGGGAAAACGGTGTGATATACTTATCTTCACGGAAGAGGTAAATTTGGATAAAAGAAAGATTTCGGCAGGTTCGTCGGCCGAAAGACGCAACTTTCGGCAAACGCCAAAAGCACATAGCCGAGCATCGCAAGAAAACGCGGTTGCCGTCCATGTGTTCGATAATTGATGGATGTCATGCTCTTGCCCCGTGTTCCGACAACAGCAAGAAGAGGAGAAATGCCCATTGAAAATCCGTATCTTACCCGTTGCCCTTACTGCCGCACTGTCTTTGATCGTTCTGCTCGGCGGATGGTTTCTGTATCGCCAGAACGCGCTCGAGCGTCCCGTCGAGAAAATGTTGAGTCAATACCCGGGCGTTACCAGCGCCCAAGTCACTATTACCCAAAACAAAGCCTTACTGAAACTCGATCTTCAATCGAATGTCGATCTTCGCGCGATGATCGCGCAGCTGCGCAAAGAAGAAGGTTCGCTGCTCGGCGATCGTTCGATCGCTCTCGATATCGCGGATCATTCGACGCCCGAAATCGACGATTTATGGAAACAAGCTTCCTTTTCCGTTGCCGAAGCGATGGCCAACAAACGTTATACGATGATTCCGGATACGCTGTCCAAAATCCAGAACGGACACGGCGGATATACGATCTCGAGCGGCATGGACGAACAATACGTCTACGTCTCCTTGAGTTCCTCGTCCGACAAAAATGCCAATAAATACATCATTCTGCCGCTGACCGCGGCGACCGGAACGGGAGGAACCCATAATGCCTAGATGGACAACTGAGATACTCGTCGGTTTTGCGGTCGCGCTGATTCTTTTTCTGGGCGTGATCGGGGTCAATATTATTCCTGTCGCGTTGTTGGCTCTGATCGGCGTCGGCGTGTTCGCCGTTCTGCAAATGCGCGGAGGATTGGCCGTAGGAGCCGCTCAGAACCGCAATCGCAAAAAGCTGAAGCCCGAGAAGTTCACTTTCGAACAGATCGGCGGACAGGATAACTCCAAGCAGGAACTGCGCGAAGCGCTCGATTTCCTGATCAAACACGAAGAAATCAAGAAACTGGGCATTCGCCCGTTGAAAGGCATCCTGCTGACGGGGCCTCCGGGAACCGGCAAAACGCTGATGGCGAAAGCCGCCGCGCATTATACCGATTCGGTATTCGTGGCTGCCGCGGGCAGCGACTTCGTCGAGATGTACGTCGGCGTCGGCGCCGGACGGATTCGCGATTTGTTCAAGGATGCGAGAGCGCGCGCGGCGCAGGAGAAAAAGCAAAGCGCGATCATCTTCATCGACGAGATCGACGTGATCGGCGGCAAACGCGAAGGCGGCCAACAGCGCGAATACGATCAGACGCTGAACCAACTGCTGACCGAGATGGACGGCATCTATAATAACGACGAGCCGCGCATTCTCGTGATCGCGGCGACCAACCGCAAAGAAATGCTGGACGGCGCGCTGCTGCGTCCGGGCCGCTTCGACCGTCATATTCAAGTCGATCTGCCGGACAAAAAAGGCCGCAAGCATATCCTCGAACTGCATGCCAAAAGCCGCCCGGTGTCTGCCGAAGCGGACCTCGACCGCATTGCCGAAGAAGCGTACAACTTTTCCGGCGCGCAGCTCGAAAGCGTCATGAACGAAGCCGCGATCTACGCGATGCGCGATCAGAAAGCCGAGATCGACCAACAGCATCTATCGCGCGCGATCGACAAAGTGATGCTCGGCGAGCGCACGGACCGCGAATCCAGCGCCGAAGAGAAGCGCCGCGTCGCGATTCACGAATTGGGCCATGCCATCATGGCCGAAGTGCTGCGTCCGGGCAGCGTGAGCCAAGTCGCGCTGAGTCCTCGCGGACAAGCGCTCGGCTACGTGCGCCACAATCCGCAGAAGGAACAGTATTTGTACACCAAAGAATTCCTCGAAGAACAAATTATGATCGCGTTGGCCGGATCGGCAGCGGAAGAACTGTATTACGGAGGCCGCAGCACGGGTTCCCGCGGCGACTTCGAGCAGGCGCTCGATCTGGTCGAGAACATGATCGTGTCCGGTCTGACCGATCTCGGAATCGTCAGCCTGAAGATGCTGACCCAAGAAGAATTGATGAAGCATAACGATAAGATCCTGCGGGCTCTGACCGAAGATACGCGCAAGCGGTTGGAGCGCTATCGCACGGTATTCGAAGGTTCGCTCGATATCCTCATGCACGAAGAAGTGCTCTCGGGCGAACAATTCCGGGCGCAGTTCCGCAAGCTGTCGCAGCTTCCGGCTTGATTCGCGGCAGGAAATCGTCAGATTAAACAAAAAGTCTCCGAAAACTTCGCCCGAAAGCGAAGATTTCGGAGGCTTTTTTCGGCCTGTCCGAGCGATCGCCGAGTTTGTTCGGAAACCCGGCCGATCAAGTCGAAACGACGAGATCCGCCGGACCGATCATCAAGCGTCGGAACTTTCTTTTTTCAATATCTCCAGCGCGGACGCGGCGCGCGGCCAACCGGCGTAGAAAGCCAAATGCGAGCAGAGCGCGGCGATCTCTTCGTCGTCGATGCCGTGCTCCCGGGCCAACTCGATATGGTAAGGAAGCTGTTCGAGAGCGCCGTTCGTTACGAGCGAAGACAGCGTAATCAAGCTGCGTTCCCGCGGCGGCAGCGCCGGATCGCTCCATGCTTCGCCGAACAATACGCGCCGCGTATGGTCGGCGAAAACCGGCGCGATCTCGGCATAAGCTCGGCCGGCAGCGTCTTTGACGGAGCCGAGCGCAGGAAGGACCGAGGCTCCGGACGTTTCGTTCGGCCGATCGGCAAGCGTTCGGAGCGGATCTTCCTGCCGGACTCCCGAAGCTGCCGGTTCTTCGATCCACCCGGGCGGCGAATCGATCATTTGCGCTTGTCCGAGCCCAAACGACCAATTCGCGGGGGCGGTTTCGACCAGAATAATCATCACGTCTTCTAGCCGCACCTCGCAGCGTTCGGCGATCCGCTTCGCGGCGTCTTCGTAGAAGCGGCGTTTGCGTTCAAGGCTGCGTCCCGGCCCCAGAACGATCTCGATCATCAGCAGTTCGTCGCTTCGGTCAACGTTCAGGTAATCGGAACTGTAGAAGAAGCCGTCAGGTTCGATCGCGTGGAAAACATGAAAAAAATCATCGGGGGGCACGCGGAAATGTTCGATCAGACTTTCCATAAGGCTGTTCGCGCAGACGTTCAGCCGTTCGGGTTCGTGACGGTCTTTGCGGTAACTGGTACGGATAAAAGGCATATAAGACACTCCTTCGCGTTCGGATGTTTTTATCGTAAACTGAAAAAGAAAATTCGGATAATCGAAAATTTCCGATAAATAATTCGGAAACGCGAATGGAGAGAATTGGATGGATCTCAAAGAACTGCTGGCGTTCCGTGCCGTGATCGAACAAGGAACGTTCGCCAAAGCCGCGGAAAAACTGCATTACGCCCAGTCGACGGTAACCGCTCAGATTCAACGTTTGGAAAAAGAATTGGGGTTTCGCTTGTTCGAACGGGGATGGGAAGCCAAGCTTACCGAAGCCGGAAGGCTGTACGCGGCGGAAGCGGACGGCTTGATCTCGCATTGGAAGCATGTACGCGATAAAGGGCTTGCGCTCGGCCGCGAAGAAAGCGGGGTGTTGTCGTTTGGCGTGATCGAACCGATCGCGGAGAACGGTCTGGCCCGTCTGCTCGCGGAATTTCGCCGGCAAAAGCCGGGCATCGAATGCCGCGTGGTCGTCGACTCTACCGAAGGTTTGGCGCGCGCTCTGGGCGCCGGAGAGATCGCGCTGGCGATCTGCGGGCAGCCGCCCGGATTAAAAAGGTTCTTTTTCGAAACGCTTTATATGGAAGAAATCGTATTCGCCGCGGCGCGGACGCATCCGGCCGCCCGCGAACGTTTGACTTTGGAACAGTTGTATCGCTATCCGCTCGTGGCCGGCGGCGAAAACTGCTTATACCATCTGCGGTTGGAGCAGGAATTCGCCGCGTATCCCGTCAAACCGTTCGCTTATACGGTCAGCCGCCTCGCGTCGGTGCCCGCCGCGGCTCGCGAATTGGGCGGAATCGCCGCCGTGCTGGCTTCGACGCCTCTGCCGGAAGACATGAAGCGTGTTGCTTACGAACCGCAAGATCCGTATATCGAAGTCGGACTGCTGCAAAATGCCGAAAGCCGATACCGCAGCCCGGGAACGGAAGTCTTGATCGCACTGATCCGCAGCGCTCACAAAATATCCGCAAGTCGGCGGCCAAATCTTTCTTCGGAGAGGGTATGATAGAAGTATATGTCCTCCTCCGGCAGACCGAATATTTTTAAAACGCAAATTCTTTTTTACATTTCGGATATGCTAAGATATGATTAGATGTTGGGAATGCAAGACGCTCATGTCGGCTGTAGGAGTGGACAATCTTGCAGGAGAGACCAGAAAGGATGAAACTAGAGATGAATTTCAAAAAAATAGGCGTCGTCGGCGGCGGGGTCATGGGACAGGGGATCGCGGAGATGCTCGCGGCCCGCGGCCTTGACGTGCTGCTCGTAGAGAAGAACAACGAGAAGCTGGACCACGCGTACAGCATGATCGAAACAAGCCTGGACAAAAAGCTGGAGAAATGGGGCATTACCCCCGCAGAGAAAAAGCTGACGCTGTCCAGAATCTCGAAAGTGACTCACTTTGCCGAACTGGGTTCTTGCGACTTGGTCATCGAAACGATCTCCGAAGATCTGGAAGCGAAAAAAGCGGTCTTCGCGCAGCTCGACCAAGTATGCCCGAGCCACATCACGCTCGCCAGCAATACTTCCGCGCTCAGCTTGACCGAAATCGGCAGCTCCACGATGCATCCGGAGCGCGTCATCGGCATGCACTTCATCTATCCGGTCGCTTCGATCAATCTGGTCGAATTGATCCGCGGACTCAAAACGTCGGACGCGGTCGTGGAAGCGGCCAAGTACTTCGTGGAAGAGACGCTCGACAAAAAAGGCATCATGGTCTACGAGTCTCCGGGCTTCGTCAGCACCCGTCTGATCTGCACGTTGATCAACGAAGCGCTGCACGTGCTTGAAGAAGGCGTGGCTTCGGCCCAAGACATCGACGACGCGATGAGAATCGGATACCAATTCAACCGCGGACCGCTCGAAATGTGCGACCGTTTCGGTCTGGATTCCGTTCTGGCGGCGCTCGAAGGCATGTTCCGCGAATACGGCGACATCAAGTACCGTCCGGCATTCATCCTGAAAAAGATGGTGCGCGCGGGACAACTCGGCACGAAAACGGGCGAAGGTTTCTTCAAGTACGACAAGGACGGTGACAAGCTGTGAAAGTACTCGTAATCAACTCGGGAAGCTCTTCCCTCAAATACCAACTGTACGATATGACCGACGAATCGGTATTGGCCAAAGGTCTGGTCGAACGGATCGGCATGGATTCGTCCATCCTGACCCACAAGCCGACCGGCAAAGAAGAAGTGACGGAAGTCAGCGAAATTCTCGAACACAATACGGCGATCCGCAAAGTCATCGAGAAGCTGACCGACAAAACGCACGGCGTGCTGGCTAGCGTCGACGAGATCAACGCGGTCGGACACCGCGTCGTGCACGGCGGCGAGTTCTTCAGCGAATCGGCTCTGGTCGACGCGCAGGCGAAGAAAAACATCCGCGCGCTGATCGATCTGGCTCCGCTGCACAACCCGGCGGCGATCATGGGGATCGAAGCGTCCGAGATCAACATGCCGGGCGTTCCGCAGGTCGTCGTATTCGATACGGCGTTCCACCAGACGATGCCGGAAAAATCGTACCTGTACGCGATTCCGCGCGTGCTGTACAACAAATACAAAGTGCGTCGTTACGGATTCCACGGCACGTCGCATTACTACGTCAGCCTCGCGGCGGCCGAATTCCTCGGCAAACCGATCGAAGACCTGAAGATCATCACGGCGCATATCGGCAACGGCGGCAGCTTGACGGCGATTCAAGGCGGCGTGTCGGTCGATACTTCGATGGGCATGACTCCGCTCGAAGGCCTGATGATGGGTACGCGTTCCGGCGACCTCGATCCGGCGATCGTGCCTTACGTGATGAACAAAGAAGAGCTGAGCGTCAGCGAAATGAACTCCATGCTGAACAAACATAGCGGCCTGCTCGCGATCTCCGGTTTCAGCAGCGATATGCGCGATATTACGGACGGCTGGGAAAAAGGCGAACCGAACTCGACGATGGCGTTCGAAATGTACGAATACCGTCTGCGCAAATACATCGGTTCGTACGCGGCCGCCATGAACGGCGTCGACGTGCTGATCTTCACGGCGGGCGTCGGCGAGAACTCCGCGATCGTGCGCAAAGCCGTCTGCGAGAACCTGTCGTATCTGGGCATCGAGATCGACGAAGAATTGAACAAAATTCGTTCCGGCGATCCGCGCCGCATCTCCACGCCGAATTCCAAAGTGGAAGTGCTGGTCGTACCGACGAACGAAGAGCTGGTCATTGCCCGCGATACGTACCGCATCGTGGAAGGGACTCAAGCTTAACCTACAGGGAGAGGATTGACTGTCATGTCTATCAAAACAGATATTCGCGGCGTCGGCGCGCATGTCGGCGAGACCGTTCGTATCGGCTGCTGGGTGAACAACAAACGTTCGAGCGGCAAAATCCAATTTTTGCAGCTGCGCGACGGCACGGGATACATTCAAGGCGTCGTCGTAAAAAATGAAGTTTCCGAAGAGATCTGGAACGCGGCCAAAAGCCTGACGCAAGAAAGCTCGCTTTACGTTACGGGAATCGTTCGCGAAGAGCCTCGCAGCAAATCGGGCTTCGAGATGACGGTTACGGACGTCGAAGTTCTGCATATTACCGAAGATTATCCGATCACGCCCAAAGAGCACGGCGTAGACTTCCTGATGGATCATCGCCATCTGTGGCTGCGTTCGACGAAGCAGCGCGCGGTCATGATCGTGCGCGCGCAGATCGTTCGCGCCGTTCGCGAGTTCTTCGATACGAGAGGCTTCACGCTGATGGATCCTCCGATCCTGACGCCGTCTTCGGCCGAAGGAACGACCGAACTGTTCCATATCAAATATTTCGACGAAGACGCTTATCTGACGCAGAGCGGACAGCTGTACATGGAAGCCGCCGCGATGGCGCTCGGCAAAGTGTATTCGTTCGGTCCGACGTTCCGCGCCGAAAAATCCAAGACTCGCCGTCACTTGATCGAGTTCTGGATGATCGAACCGGAAATGGCGTTCGTGGAATTGGAAGAAAGCTTGGAAATTCAAGAGCAATTCGTCAGCCACGTCGTGCAATCGGTTCTGACGAACTGCAAAGCCGAACTGGAAACGTTGGAACGCGACGTGACCAAGCTGGAACAGGTCGTCGGATCGTTCCCGCGTATCACGTACGACGACGCGATCAAGTTCTTGAACGAGAACGGCTTCGACGTGCCGTGGGGCGAAGATTTCGGTGCTCCGCACGAAACGGCGATCGCCAACCATTACGACAAACCGGTCTTCATCACGCACTACCCGGCGGAGATCAAGGCTTTCTATATGAAACCCGACCCGAATCGTCCGGAAGTCGTGCTGTGCGCCGACATGATCGCGCCGGAAGGCTACGGCGAGATCATCGGCGGTTCGCAGCGGATCGACGATCCGAAACTGATGGAAGAACGGTTCGAACAGCATAACCTGACGTCCGATTCGTACAAATGGTACATGGATCTGCGCAAATACGGTTCCGTTCCGCATTCCGGTTTCGGTCTGGGTCTGGAACGCACCGTAGCTTGGATCTGCGGCCTCGACCACGTCCGCGAGACGATTCCGTTCCCGCGCATGCTGTATCGTCTGTATCCGTAAGGCGCTTTACGCATGCTGCGAAAAGTGGATACCGCAGGCGGAAGGAGGAACAAGCGGGTGAACGACGAAGCTTGGAAGACTTGGGCAATGGGAGTCTCCTATGCCATGGAATCGCCGCAGGTTCATATTCCTCACGCGCTGCTGCGTTTTTATCGCAAAATGGGACTCAGTCTGGAGGAGACGATGCTGCTGATTCAGCTCATCGGTTTCCGCCAGGCGGAGCTGAACGACTTCCCGACGCTCGAAGAACTGCAAGAGCGGACCGGGCTGGAACCGGCGGAACTCGCCGGCAAACTGCAGCGGCTGATCAAAGACGGATTCCTCGCCATCCATGAAGACGAGGATACGCCGTCCGGCATCCGTTACGAACGGTATCATCTGGCCGGATTGTACGAACGCCTCGCCGGCTGCTTGGCCGAAGAGCGGCGCAACCAACGCCGCGCCGAACGCCCGGCCGTTCCCGAAGAAGAAGCCGAGACCGTAGATAACCTGTTCCGTATTTTCGAACAAGAATTCGCCCGTCCGCTTTCTCCGATGGAATGCGAGACGATCTCCGTCTGGATCGATCAGGACCGTTATCCCGAAGAACTGATCCTGCTTGCTTTGAAGGAAGCCGTATTCGCCGGCAAACTTCATTTCCGGTATATCGACCGGATCCTGCTCGAATGGAGCCGTAACCGCGTCCGTACCCCGGAAGACGTGCGAGCTTATTCTCAGAAATTTAGAGGTCAAAGGTGATTTTTCGTATTCGAGCCAACAAGCGAGAATAGAAAAAACACCGGGCAAAAAGGTGATTTTTCGTGTTCAAGCCGATAAGCGAGAACAAGAAAAAACACCGGGCAAAAAGGTGATTTTTCGCGTTCGAGCCAACAAGCGAGAACAAGAAAAATACCGAACGAAAAAGCGGTTCTCGCTGGTTGGCGAGAATCCTGCTTTTTCTTTATCTCATAAGAAAGAAGAGCGCCCTCCGCATATGGAGGGCGCTCTTCTTTTATAATTTCGATCCGAAGCGATAAGCGGAGGGAGAAATTCAGCGATAGACGCCTTTGAACCCGGAAAAATTCAAATCAAAACTTCAATCCATTTTCCGGGTGAGACAGCGAATTGAGCGAATTTCTCCCGGAGCCCCTAAGCTTCTTTAACGAATAGGAATTTTTTAAAAAAGATGCGTCCCTCACCCACCTCAAAAGCTATTCTTTCACCGCCCCCACCACGATCCCCGTCACGAAATACTTCTGAAGGAACGGATAGACCATCAAGATCGGCAGCGCGCTGATAAAGATCTGCGACGCGCGGATCGTCCGCTGCGAAAGACTCGCGACCGCGGCCGGATCGAGCTTCGACATATCCGCCTGCACGATGATCGTCTGCATGAAGCTCGCCAGCGGAAGCTTTTCCGAATCGCGGATGTAGATGATCCCGTCGAAATACGAATTCCAATGGCCGACCATCATGAACAGCGAGACGGTAGCGAGAACCGGCATGGACAATGGCAGGTAAACGCTGAAGAACGTGCGCAGATGTCCGGCTCCGTCGATAAACGAGGCTTCTTCCAGATCTTTCGGAATGCCGCGGAAGAAGTTGAGCAGCAGAATGATATTGAACACCGCGACCAATCCCGGCAGAATGAGCGCCCACAGCGAGTTCATCAGACCCAATTTCAGAATCAGGATGTAACCCGGAATCAAGCCTCCGCTGAACAGCATGGTCACGACGAAATACCAGAGGTAGATATTCCGAGCGCCGAACACCCGCGTTTCTTTGGACAGCGAATAAGCGGCCATCGTGTTCACGATCAGCGCAAGCCCCGTACCGATCACCGTTCGCTGAACCGATACCCAGAGCGAAGAAAGGAAGTTGGCGTTGTCGAACGTTTTGGCATAAGCTTCGAAAGTAAAGCCGATCGGCCAGAAGGTGACCAGTCCCGCGTTGGCGGGAGCGGTCGAACTGAGCGAGACCATCAGCAAATGCAGGAGCGGAAGCAGGCAGACGATCGAGACGACGGTCAAGAATACATTGTTGAAAACGGAGAAAACGCGATAGGATAACGTTTTGTGGTACATCAGACTGCCTCCTTTCTAGAAGATGCGGTATCCGGCGAACCGGTAAGCCAAGCGGTACGAGACGGCGATCAAGATCAAGCTGATAAACGATTTGAACAAATTGACGGCCGTAGCGAAACTGAATTGCCCACTGAGCAGGCCTTCCCGGTAGACGAACGTGTCAATAATATCGCCCTGCTGGTAGATCAGCGGGCTGTACAAGTTGAAGATCTGGTCGAAGTTGGCGTTCAGCACGTTGCCGAGCGCAAGCGTGGCGATGACGATCGTGATCGGCAGCAGCGAAGGAATCGTCAGATGGATCGTCTGCTTCCAGCGCGTCGCGCCGTCGACTTCCGCCGCTTCGTAGAGTGCCGGATTAATGCCGGACAACGCCGCGAGGAAGATGATCGTATTGAAGCCGAATTCTTTCCACACGTCGCTGAAGATGATCGTGAAACGGAACCAGCCGCCGTCGCCGAGGAAGAAGATCGGTTTGATGCCGAACAAGAAGACAAGGAACTGATTGATCAATCCGGTCTGCGCCAGCATGTCGATCAGGATGCCGGACAGCGTCACCCAAGACAAGAAGTGCGGCAGATAGACCAGCGTCTGGATCGAACGCTTCAGCGCCATGAGCCTTACTTCGTTCAGCAGCAGCGCGAAGACGAACGGCACGATCAAGTTCATGACGATCTTCGTGCAGGCGAAGAATAAGGTGTTGCCCGTAATCTTGAGGAAATAATCGTTCTGCCACATGTATTCGAAATGTTTCAGTCCGACCCACGGCGATTCGGCGAACCCGAGCGCCGGCTTGTAATCTTGGAACGCCATGATAATTCCGCTCATCGGAATGTACGAGAAAATAAAGACCAGTACCGCTGCCGGAAGCACCATGAGATGCAGGATCAGAGGTTGTTTGCCGCCTCTTTTTCTGCGGCCGCGTTCCGCCGTTTTCTCTGCTCTCCGTTCGCTTATATTCGCTTCCATAACGCTCCCCCGTTCCGAATGTGTGTGGTGTCTCTCTAACTTCTCTGTTATATATAAATAGTATCAAGGCCCGTTCGGGGCCGATATATAACAATCTTAGGATCGATAGGTTTTTCTTAGGGCTTGTAAGCGCTCTAGGCCGCGATCCGGAGGAGGACGCGCATGCGGATGCAGCCGACAGTCGAAACGGCCGGAATACAGGGGAAGACCCGGGGCCGGTTCAGTTTGTTTACGAAGATGAACAGTTTGATCGCGATCTTGTTTCTGCCGATCGTGCTGGCGTATACGTATTCCAACGACGTGACTTTTCATGTGGTCAGCCGCGAACTTCAGACGTCGAGCGCGCGCCAATTGGCGTTCTTGTCCGGGCAGATCGATTCGCGAATCAGTCAGATGATGGATTTCAGCTTGGCGTTCTCCCGCGATCCGAACGTGCAGGACTTTAACGGACTCAATCTGTGGGGAGACCGGTACGACCGCATGCAGATCCGCTACGCGGTACGGGAGAAAATGATCCTGCAATCCGGCGTGACCGACATTTGGCCCGCGCGTTACGCGCTTCATTCTCAGCAGAACCGCGAAGTGATCGCCAATTATCCGCGCGCCAGCGAATACGACGAAGCTTATCTGAAACGGAACATGACCGGCAAATGGAATTACGGCGACGGGAGCGTCGGAGACGAGGAGAACGGCGAACCTTCGTCGTTCTATTGGTTCTACACCGATTCGCTGGGTCGTCCCGGGATGCTCACGGGCAGCAGCGCGGTGATCGAAGCGAGCTTCAGTTCGGACAATATCCGCAATATGCTGGATACTTACAAGGCGGGCGGTCAAGGCGATCCGTTCTATTACCATAAGGGCGACAAACCGATCCTGAACCGAAGCGCGGACCCGGCTTTGACGGAGGCGTTAGTGCGCGATTTGGACGAACATCCGCTCGAACGCACGGGTCAGCGGGTCGTCGAGCTTCAAGGGCAAGATTATCTGGTCAGCTCGGTCGGTTCTTCTTATCTCGACGGCCAACTGATCGACGTGGTGCCGCTCGGCAAAGTATTAGGACCGATCGCGTTCAGCCGCAATTTGTTTTATCTGTCGATCGCGCTGCTCTTCGTGCTCGGCGTCTCGGCTTCGCTGCTGCTGTACCGCAACGTGCAGCGCCCGATCCGCAAACTGATGAACGGGCTGCTGCGCATGCAGAGCGGCGATTATTCCGTACGTCTGCACAGCCGAAGCCGCAACGAATTTTCGTTCGTGTTCGAACGTTTCAACGAGATGTCGCAGCGGATTCAGGAATTGATCGAAAATGTGTTCAACGAGAAGATCCGGGCCCGGGAAGCGACGCTCAAGCAGCTTCAAGCGCAGATCAATCCGCATTTCCTGTATAACTGCCTCGGCTACATCATCAATATGGCCCAGATGAAAGAAGAAGAAGCCGTTGTCTCGATGGCCTTCAATCTGAGCGCGTATTACCGGTATACGACGCGCATGGAGAAAGAAATCGCTCCGCTGCGCGAAGAAGTCAAATTGCTCGTCAATTATCTGGATATCCAGAAGCTGCGCAACGGCCGGATTCATTACCGGATCGATATTCCGGAAGAGATGCTGACGCGCGAGATTCCGCGGTTGATGCTTCAGCCGATCGTCGAGAACGCGGTGATTCACGGCGTCGCCAAATCGTATGCGGCGGGCGAGATCGCGATCGTCGGAGAAACGAAAGAAGGCTCATGCCTCATCGTGATCGACGACGACGGACCGGGCCTTGCGCCGGAGCAGTACGAGGCGCTCAATCTGAAAATGACCGAGGAACTGCAAGAAGAAATGGGCTGCGGGCTGTGGAATACGCATCAGCGCATCGCCCACCAATTCGGCAGCCGTTCGGGACTGCGGTTCGGTCCGTCTCCGTCCGGAGGATTCCGCACGGAGATCTTCTGGGAGATCGAAGCCGAGCCGGAAAGCGATTCGCGACCCGTCATATCGACGATGAAGCCGGCGACGAATTGACGAAGCGACAATCAAGAAGGAGAGAATGACCATGCAGCTTCTGATCGTGGACGACGAGATCCACTGGGTTGACAATCTGTCGATGAACAAACCGTGGCATACGCTCGGGATCGAACAAGTACACAAAGCCTATTCCGCGCGCGAAGCGCTGGAACTGATCGACAACCATCCGATCGATATCGTGATCTCCGATATTCTGATGCCCGAGATGAGCGGAATCGAATTGATCGAGAAGATTCGCGCCAAAGACCGCAAGATCAAATGCGTGATGCTGTCCGGGCATTCGGACTTCGAATATGCCAAGCAGGCGATTCGCCACAGCGCGGTCGATTATCTGCTCAAGCCGCCGACCGACGAAGAGCTTCTGGGCGCGGTCGGTTCGGCGATCGAACAGTTGAACGCGGAGTGGGCGATGGTCGGTTCGTTGGAACGGACCAATTACACGCTGCGGGAAAATCTGCCGCTGTTAAGAGGCCGCCTGCTGCTCGACGCGCTGGACGGGCAGCGGATGTCCGCCGAAGAATGGACGCGCCGCCTCGATAATTACGGCCTGCCTTTCGAAGTGGGAACCTGCGCGTTGATGCTCGTCCGGATGGAAGAAGAATTCGGGCGTTACCGCAATAACGGACAGCCGTTGATCGAATACGCGATCATCAACATGGCCGAAGAAGTCATGGGCGAATTCATGGAAGTCTGGGGCGTTAAGGAAGAACACGGCTATCTGGCTTTTCTGCTGCAATTCAAGATTCATGCGCCGTCGAACCGCGAGATTCTGCTGGAGAAACTGGCGATTCAGCTTCAAGCCAAGGTCAAGCAGTTCCTCAAAGGCTCGCTGTCGATCGTGATGACCGAACCGTTCCGGTTTCCGGAAGAACTGCCCGACGTATTCCGCAGAGGCATCGCGTATTTCCGGCAGATCGTAGGCGACGAGCGGGAGTTCGTGATGCGTCTGAGCGATTCGGCGGAACCGGCCCGGCAAGGAGCGCTGCGTTCGCTGTATCTCTCGCCCGCGCTGGGCACGCTGCTCGAAGCCGGACGTTGGGAAGAAGCGGAGGAGAAGCTGAACGCCGTCTGCGACGAATTGGACGAACATTGGTCGGGATCTTGGGAACACTGCATGGAAGCCGGGTTCGCGATCGCCGCGGCGTATACCAATCTGGCGCATCGGGGCGGGCATACGTTGGCAAGCCTGCTCGGCGACGGCATCGAACCGCTTCAGCGCGGCGAAGCTTTTGCTTCGATCGCGAAGCTTCGGCATTGGTCGATCGAAGCGCTGCGTCGGCTGCGGGAAGGCACGTCGAACGAGGTGCGCGATACGCGTTCGTCGTACGTGCGCAAAGTGCAGGCTTTCGCCGACAAAAATCTGCATCTGGACGTCTCGCTGCGCGCGTTGGCCGATCACGTCAATCTGCATCCGACCCATCTGTCCAAGATCTACAAGATCGAGACGGGCGAAGGCATCAGCGATTACGTATCCAATCTGCGGATGGAGAGAGCCTGCCAGAAGCTCAAATCGACGGACAAAAAAGTGTACGAAGTCGGCTTGGAGATCGGCTATATGGACCCGGCGTATTTTATCAAAGTGTTCAAAAGGCACTTCGGCATGACGCCGCAGGAATATCGGGACGGGAACAAATAACCTGACAAAGTCCTATCTCGCCTAACAAACTCATATAGATGCCCTCCGAAGAATGTTGGTACAGTAACGGTGTAAGAAAGAGGTCACACAGTCAACGGAGGGGGTCAAGCCATGAAAAAGTTCCGTAACGCTTGGAAGATTCTTGCGGCAGCCAGTTTGATTACCGTTACCGCCTGCGGAGGAGGTTCGGGAGACAAAGGGGACGGCGCGAAAAGCGCGGAGGTCGGATCGTCCGCGGCCGAAGCGGCGTTCGCCGCCGGCAAATACGATCCGCCGATCGAATTCAGCACCGTGCTGATGCCGAAGAAATACGTTCAGGGCGATACCAAAGAAAACAACGTCCATGACCGCTGGATGCTGGAAACGCTGGGCATGAAACATAAGGATACATGGTACCCGGCGAACGACGATCAGTACAAACAG
The DNA here is from genome assembly GCF_002205895.1 of Saccharibacillus sp. O23. Taxonomy (GTDB): domain Bacteria; phylum Bacillota; class Bacilli; order Paenibacillales; family Paenibacillaceae; genus Saccharibacillus. The sequence continues at coordinate 19,087 of NZ_NJDE01000011.1, read as the reverse complement.
AAACTTCAATTGGCCGTCGCTTCGGGGGAAAAGCTGCCCGATTTCGTTCCGGTGCCGACCAACCCCGTATTGACGAACCAATTGATCGAATCCGGACAGTTTATGCCGATCGACGAGCTGTTCGACAAATACGCCAATCAGATTCTCAAAGATCACGCGGCCGAACATCCGGAACTCTGGTACCCGTTCACGAAAGACGGCAAAAAGTACAATATGCCGATCCTCGAATATACGGATAACGACGATACGCTGCTGTGGCTGCGCGAAGATTGGATGGAGAAACTGAATCTCGAAGCGCCGAAAACGATCGCCGATCTGGAAAATATCATGGACAAGTTCAAAAACCAGAACCCGGACGGCTTGTCGCCGGATAAAGTGTTCCCGCTGGCGATCTCGCTCAAAAACAACACCAATACGTGGATGGGTTCGCTCGATTGGCTGTTCGGCGCGTACGGCACGATCGAAGAGCAGTGGAACAAAGACGCGGACGGCAATCTGGAGTACGGTTCGATCAATCCGGGCGCGAAGCAGGCGCTCGCCAAGCTTCAAGAATGGATGGACAAAGGCTACATTCACGCCGACTCCGCGCTGTGGGACGAGTCCAAATCGGCGGAGAGCTGGACCAAAGGGACCGCGGGCATCCTGCCGGGCGCGAACTGGGTACCGGATTGGCCGGCTCCCGACCTGCTCAAAGCCGTACCGGGCTCGAAGTACAAAGCGTATCCGGTACCGGCCGGACCGGACGGCAAGATCGGAACCAAATGGCAAAATTCCGGTGTCAACGCCAGCATCATGATCAACAAAGACGCCGCGCATCCGGAAGCCATTTTCCTGTACTATAACTATCTGCTGGACAATCTGGCGAATCCCAAAGCGGGCAGCCCGTACGAATACGGCTTCGCCAAAGGGTACGACTGGGATATCGTCGACGGCAAACCGACCAGCGACAAAGACAAGATTCCGAATTTCTCCAACGAATTCCCGTTCCTGACCGGTCCGGCGCGTATTCCGGATCTGTACATGAAGACGCTGGTCAAACTGGCGGACGGAGAAAAGCCGAGCACGCCTTACGAAAATCAGATGGCCGAGTTCCGCAAGCCGGAAAACTGGTACGCGGCTAAAGTCGTCATGTCTCAGCACGATATTCGTAAACAGAACTACTTTACGGGCGCCGCGACGCCGGCAATGGTCTCGAAATGGAACCTGCTCCGTCAATCGGAAATGGAGACGTTCAACAAGATCATCTACGGCCAGCTGCCGATCGACGCGTTCGACGAATTCGTCGCCAGTTGGAAAGCCAACGGCGGGGATCAAGTGACGAAAGAAGTCAACGATTGGTACAAATCGGTATCCGGCAAATAAGATCGTCAAGGTTGTCCGATGCCTCGCAAGACCGAAGATCGCAGATGCGGTTTTCGGTCTTTTTTGCGTCTTTCGCGATTTGCGGCGGTCGGTTTGTGTACAATGAAGGCGGCGGAATCCGCGTTTGATTATTTTTTTCGGCAAAGCTGCAGGGGTCAATCGAAAAGAGGCGTCTATACGGACGGGAAAGGGGGGGAGCAAGATTGACGAACAGGAATTGATCAGACGCATTTTGCGCGGCGAACGCGACGCTTTTCGCGAACTCGTCGATGCGTACAGGCAGCATGTATTCCGGATTGCCTTCTCGGTACTGCGCAGCGAGAAGGATGCCGAAGACGCCGCGCAGGAAGTGTTTATCCAGCTTCATAAATCGCTCCCCGATTACCGTTCCCAAGGTTTCAAGACGTGGATCTCGCGGATCGCGCTCAACAAAGCGATCGATTTCAAACGCAAGCAGAACCGGCGTCGCGAAGATCTGTACGATTCGGAGCCCGCGCTGCTCAAAGTCGCTTCGGGCGACGAAGCGCCGCTGGCCCGAATGCTGCGCGAAGAACAGTCGGACGAGATCAAAAGGCGGATGGCGGAGATGCCGCAGGGGCATCGCGACGTGATCGAAGCTTTTTATTTTCAAGGCAAAAACTACGAAGAAATCTCGGCGGAAATGCACGTTACGGTCAAGACCGTCGAATCGAAATTGTACCGGGCCCGAATGTGGATTCGGCAGCACTGGCGCGAGGAGGAGTGGCGATGAGCGACATCGAACGGATCGGACCGAAAGAATGGACGGATTACGTCCGGGGCACGCTTCCCGAGCCGGCGAGGCAAAGATTGGAGCGTCTGCTGGGCGAAGGCGACGAGCTGGCGTTCGATTATTACATGGCCGCGCTCGGCAACGTGGGCGGGGATCTGCCGGCGTTAACCGATGCGGACGGCTTCAGCGAGCGGGTGATGGCCGCGCTTCCGGACGAACCTTCGGCCAAGAGCGGACGGTTAGGCCGCAAATGGACCGAACCGATCGTTTTGTATGCGGTAGCCGCCGCCGCCGCGCTGCTGCTGACCTTCTCGGGCACGTTCGACCGGCTCGGCGAACAAGCGCAGCGCGCCGCGGACGAAGCGGGCAAAGTTTCGTACAGCCAGAAGCTGGCGGAAGGTGCGTCGTCCTGGTTCGGCGGGGTTAAGGCGAAAGGAGAAAACGAACATGAATCGACAACGAAGTAAATTTGCGGCGCTGCTGCTGAACGTGGTGCCCGGCCTGGGCCATTTGTATTGGGGAAGAAGAGTGCGCAGTTTCCTTTATTTTCTGTCGGCGAGCGGAATTTTCGGAATCGGTCTTCTGGTGGCGATCGATTCCTACGATAACGAGTCGATCCTGATCTGCTCGGGCTTGGCGTTCTTCATCTGGTGCGTCAGCATGTTCGATCTGGTCGGCGCGGTCATGCGCGGCCCGACCAAACAAGAAGAGCAGCAGATGCGGGAAGCGTATTACGCGCAGAGCCGCCGTATGCGCGAAACTCAAGCACAAGGTTATTACGATTACGCGGGCGGTCCTTCGCCGCGCAGCGCCGAAAGCATGGGAATCGGAGAAGACCTGCCGCCGCATATGGAATTCGGCGCCGACGATCTGTCGGGCTACCCGCCGTATCCGCCGCCGATCGGTCAAGGACATATGCTGCGCGAACCGGAATATTTCTCGGACTCGCAGCGCTTTTTCACCATCCTGCTCAGTTTCGTACCGGGCCTCGGCCATCTGTATATGGGATTGATGCTTCGGGGCATCTCGTTCTTGGCCGCGTTCTTCGGCTTGGCTACGGTGCTGTTGTTCATCACCGGATTCACGGGAGAAGAAACGTTCCTGCTATTCCTCGGCGTGCTTCCGGTCATCTGGATCTACGGGATGTTCGACGCGGTGCTGCTGGCGGAACGCAAACGCCGCGGCGAGCCTCTGCGCGATTTCTCGCTGATCGAGAAATGGGACATCGGACGCGAAGGCAGCGGGAAAAGCCGGACGATGGGGCTGCTGCTGGCGATCGTACCGGGCGCTTCCCATATGTATCTGGGCTTGATGAAGCGCGGATCGCAATTCATGATTTTCTTTTTCGGCAGTATTTACGTGCTTGACGTGCTCGGTATGTCACTGTTCTTGTTCTTGGTTCCTCTGATCTGGTTCTATTCGTTCTTCGATGCGCTTCAACAGGTCGGGCGCTACGGAAGCGAAGCTTTGCAGGATAGGCCGCTGATCGCAAACTTCGAAGCGAATCGGACGTGGGTAGGAGTCGTACTCGTTTTGTTGGGCCTGTATTACGTGTTCAATACGATAGTCATGCCCGGAACGAGAATAGGATCTTGGAGCATATGGGTAGAGATCAAACCGTATACGCGCAACGCGATTGTCGCGCTGCTGCTGATCGGCGGAGGCTTCAAGCTGCTGAAAGATTCGAAAGCATCAAAAATCGAATAGGTCGTCCGAGAAAGGCTGCGGGTAGCGAATACATGAAAACGGGATAAGGAAGCCGCCGCAGCCGTTGCACAAAAAAACCGTCTTTGCTGAAGCTGTTCGCTTCAGGCAAAGACGGTTTTTGCGTTTGCGACTCGGGTCGTCGGAATCGCGCTCCGCGAGACCGGTTCGAAATACGATCAAGCTTGGCCGGATTTCGGCAGCTTGTCTTCGAGTTCGCGTCCCATTTCGGCGGAACGTTCGGAGCAGCGCTGCGCGGCGCGGACGACCGCGCCGTAGAAATCGCTCTCGTCCAGCTTCTCGATCGCGGCTTGCGTCGCTCCGTTCGGCGAAGTGACTTTGCGCCGCAGTTCGGCCGGTTCTTCGCCGGTCTCTCGCACCATCTGAGCGGCGCCGAGCACGGTCTGAATCGTCATCTCGCGAGCCTGCTCGTCGGTCAAACCGCCGATCTTCGCCGCTTCCATCAGCGCTTCCATCATGTAATAGACATACGCGGGCCCGCTGCCGGAGATGCCCGTCAGGTTATCGATCTTGTGTTCGTCCGTTTCGACGACGAGGCCGACCGCCTCGAACAAGACGCGAGCGGTGCGGCGCTGTTCGTCGGACAATCCTTCCGAATAGCTGATGCCGGTCACGCCCAGACCGATCGAACTCGACGTGTTGGGCATCGTGCGCACGACGGGTTGTTCGGCACGGCCGAGCAGGCTGCGCAGCGTGGCGATCGACAAGCCGGCGATCATGGACACGACCATCGTATCGGGGCCGATCAGCGCGCCCAATTGATTCAGCGCTTCGGCGGCGTCTTTGGGTTTCATCGCCAGAATGACGATCGGCGAAGTGCGAAGCGCTTCTTCTTTCTCGTCGGCTTCATTGGTGCCGACCGTGCCGTAACGTTCGGTCAAGGCTTCGAGCCTCGCCTTGTCGCTGCGGTTCAGGAAGGTAATGCGGTTCGGCGCGATCACGGCGCGGGCGATCAAGCCCCGGGCGACGGCTTCGGCCATCGAACCGGCGCCGAAGAAGCAGATTCGATCTTCGATCAACATACGGGTTTGGGTCATTCGGATGATCATCCTCTCGAAGAAAATAAGGCCGAGGCGGCAAGCCGTTTCCCGGCCGGGTCGATGCGGTTCGTTTGCGAAGCGATCAGCCTCGGATCTGGCCGCTGCCGTAAACGCGGTACTTGGTCGAAGTCAGCGCAGGCAGTCCCATCGGACCGCGCGCATGAAGTTTCTGCGTGCTGATGCCGATCTCCGCGCCGAAGCCGAATTCGAAGCCGTCCGTGAAACGCGTCGAAGCGTTATGATAGACGGCGGCCGCGTCGACTTCGTTCAGGAAGCGGACGGCGTTGATCTCGTCTTCGGTGACGATGCACTCCGAATGTTTGGTACCGAACTTCGCGATATGCGCGGCCGCTTCGTCCAAGCCGTCCACGATCTTGATATTGAGAATATAGTCGTTATATTCGGTGCCGTAATCTTCTTCGGTCGCGAGTTTCGCTTCCGCGACGAGCGCGCGGGCGCGTTCGTCGCCGCGAAGCTCGACGCCGCTTGCCAGCAGGGCGTCCGCCAGCGCACGCAGTCCGCGCTTCGCGAAGGCCTCGTGCAGAATAAGCGTCTCCATCGAGTTGCAGACGGAAGGCCGCTGAACTTTCGCGTTCAGCGCGATCGCTTCCGCCATCGCCGCGTCGGCGGAAGCGTCGACGTACGTATGGCACACGCCCGCGCCGGTCTCGATCACCGGCACGGTCGCGTTGCGAACGACGTTGTCGATCAGCGAGCGGCCGCCGCGCGGAATGATCACGTCGAGCAGGCCGTTCAGCTTCAGCATCTCGTCGACGGAAGAACGGGAAGCGTCTTCGATCACCTGCAAAGCGTCGGGCGGAAGCGCCGTTCCGGCCAACGCGCCGCGCAGCACTTCGGCGATGCGCTTGTTGGTGGACAGCGCCGCCGATCCGCCGCGCAGCACGACGGCGTTGCCGGTCTTGAGGCAGAGCGCCGCCGCATCGACGGTCACGTTCGGACGGGCTTCGTAGACGATCCCGATAACGCCGAGCGGAACGCTGACTTTCTCGATGCGAAGTCCGTTAGGGCGTTCGATCGTCTCGACGACTTCGCCTGTCGGGTCCGGCAGATCCGCCACCAGACGCAGCGCGTCCGCGATCGAAGCGATCCGCTCGGGATTCAGCATCAGACGGTCGAGCAGCGATTCGCTCGTGCCGTTGGCGCGTCCGCGTTCCAGATCTTCCCGGTTCGCTTCGATCAGCGAAGCGGATTCCGCGTTCAGCGCGTCCGCCATCGCCAACAGCGCGGCATTTTTCTCTTCGGTCGTGCTCGAAGCCATACCGCGGGCGGCCTGTCCGGCCAGCACGGCTTTGGCGCGCACTTCGCTCGGCGCCGCGTCGGCCGTTTCGATTCGATCATTCAACCGTGTTTCGCTCATTGTATAGTCCTCCTTCGGAAATCTGTTTATCAGGCGATCGGGCATCGGAAAGCGAAAGCGGTCTTCTTATCGCAGCGAGATCCATTCGTCGCGATGGATCGCTTCCAGACGATGCAGGCCGTTCAGCTTCTCGAGCACCTGCGGTCCCGGAAGACCGCACACCTTCTGCAAATCTTCCATATCGTAATTCACGACGCCCCGGCCGACGATATCGCCGCCGGGACCGCGGACTTCCACCACGTCGCCGGCATGGAACTGGCCTTCCACGCCGGTGATGCCGACCGGCAGCAGGCTGCGCCCGTTTTCGGCGAGCGCGCGCTGCGCGCCTGCATCCACGATAAGCGCGCCGAACGGCCGCGACAGGTAGCCGAGCCACTGCTTCTTGACCGGCATGGACGAGAGACGGGTCGTGAAACGCGTTCCCCGTCCGCCGCCTTCCGCGGCCGCGACGAGATCGCCGATCTTGCTGGCCCGTCCGATGAAGACGGGAACCCCGCCGCGCGTGGCGATGCGGGCAGCGTCGAGCTTCGAGCGCATGCCGCCCGTGCCGACGCCGCTGCCGGCGCCTCCGGCCATCCGATAGATCTTCTCGTCGATCTCGTCGATCTTCTCGTAACGGACGGCGTTCGGATCATGCCGGGGATCGGCGCTGTACAATCCGTCCATATCCGTCAGAATGATCAGGCGGTCGGCTTTGACCAGATTGGCGACCAGCGCCGACAGCGTGTCGTTGTCGCCGAATTTCAATTCGTCGACCGATACCGTATCGTTTTCGTTGAAGATCGGAAGGATGCTGCGTTCGAGCAGCTCTTCGAGCGTCATGACCGCGTTGCCGATCCGCTGGCGGCTGTGGAAGTCCGTGCGCGTCAGCAGGATCTGCCCGGCTACCCGTCCGTGTTCGGCCAGCGCTTCTTGATAAGCCCGCATGAGCAGCGCCTGCCCGACGGCGGCGGAAGCCTGTTTCTCGTGCAGCTTCTTCGGCCGCTCGGCATAACCGATCGCGCTGAAGCCGGCGGCGACGGCTCCCGAGGTCACCAACAACGGATGATACCCCCGTTTGTACAATTCCGCGAGTTCGCCGGCGAAGTAAGCGACCGCTTCTCGGTTCAGCCCGCCCCGGCTTCCGGTCAGCGAACTGCTGCCGATTTTGACTACGATCCGTTTTTGCATGAAATTCTCCTTCTTTCTGTCCGCGCAGATCAAAAAGCTTCCGTCCAGGCACAGCATGGGCTGTGCGAAGGACGAAAGCTCGATTTGCGCTTCCGCGGTACCACCTTGATTGACGGCATAGGCCGTCCGACTCGGACCCCGCTAACGGAGGGGAACCGTCCGGGTTTGCGGCCCGGAGCGCTCGGAGGTAGGATTCGGAGAAGGTCGGCCGTGAACTTTTTCAGCCCGCAGTTTGCGTATGAGACACCGAAGGTGCTGCGCAAACTGCCGCAGTTTGCGTATGAGACACCGAAGGTGCTGCGCAAACGGCAATGAAGTTCACTCTCTGGAAGGCGCTCTGTCTCTTACTGGCCCCGTCATTGCGGCGTAACGTTTGGTTTTTCCTAGAATAGCACGGAGCACCGGGTTTGTAAAAGGGCGATTTTGCTCGGCCGGTTTACGGGCGCGCCAATCCTTGCATCGTGCCGCGCAGCGTCTCGATAAACGCTTCCGCCGCCCGGGACAAAGCGCGTCCTTTGCGGTAAGCGATAATGAGCGTGCGGTACGGAACCGGTTCGGCGAGCGGCAGGTAGACCGGCAGCAGCTCGCTGCGTTTGGAACGGGCGACGAAACGGGGGACGAGCGTGACGCCCATTCCGGCCGCCACGAGCGATTGAAGCGTCTCCATGTTGCTGCTTTCGAACACGACTTGCGGTTCGAATCCCGCTTGGCGGCAGAGATCCAGCACGATCTTCCGAAATCCTTGTCCTTGTTTGAGAATAATGAACGGTTCGTTCTCCAGTTCTTTCATATCGATGCCTTCCGGCGGGGAAGAGGCGAACCGAAGCGCGAGGCGATGGCCCGGCGGCACGGCGAGATCGATCGGTTCGTCGGCGATCGGCTCGTAATCGAGCGTGGGTTCGCTCAGCGGGAGCGACAGCAGGCTGATATCCGTTTTGCCGCTGGCGGTCAGACGTTCCAGATTATGCGACGTGTCTTCGACCAGCGTCACGTCGATGCCGGAATAACCCGCGCGGAAAGCGGGCAGCACGTGCGGCAGCAGATGGGAACCGGTGATCGGCATGCTGCCGACGGTGATGCGGCCTTTGCGAAGCTGCGAGATGTCTTCCATCTCTACGCGCAGAATCTCCATCTCGTCGACGATGCGCTGGGCGCGCTTCATGAATTCGCGGCCCGCGTGGGTCAATTCCACGGTGCTCGTGTTGCGCTGGAACAGCAGCACGCCGAGTTCTTTCTCGAGCTTAGAGAGCTGCTGGCTCAGCGAAGGTTGAGCGATATGCAGCTTCTCGGCGGCCCGGGAAAAATTGCGTTCGGCCGCGATCATCAGCGCGTATTGAAGCTGTCTCAGTTCCATAAGAGGCGTTCTCCTTCGTCAGCTTGGTCGTATGCTTGTACGGCTCTCATTGTAGCGGGTCTTTCGCGGATCTGTCTATAGGTAAAACCTATCGAGATTATAGTTATCATATCTTGGAACAATGAGACATCGTCATGTTATATTTAACCCAATAACAAAACCGGCGCGAACGACATGCGGAGTACGGCCGGTTCGAATCCAGCAGCGGGGTGAACAAGATGAGCAAAAAGACCATGTACGAGAAGATTTGGGACAATCACGTCATTCATCAAGAAGAAGGCAAGCCGGCCATCATCTATATCGATTTGCATCTGGTGCACGAAGTCACGTCTCCTCAAGCGTTCGAAGGACTGCGCCTCAGCGGACGCCAAGTGCGCCGCCCGGACCGCACGTTCGCCACGATGGACCATAACGTGCCGACGACGGACCGCTTCAATATCAAAGACCCGATTTCGAAACAGCAGATCGATACGCTGTCGCAGAACTGCAAAGACTTCGGCGTCAAGCTGTTCGACCTCGATACGATCGATCAAGGCGTGGTTCACGTCATGGGACCGGAGCTGGGCCTGACCCATCCGGGCAAAACGATCGTCTGCGGCGACAGCCATACGTCCACGCACGGCGCGTTCGGCGCGCTGTCGTTCGGCATCGGCACGAGCGAAGTGGAACACGTGTTGGCGACCCAGTGTCTCCAGCAGGCCAAATCCAAAACGATGGAAGTGCGTTTCGTCGGCACTCGTAAACCGGGCGTGACCGCGAAAGACATGATTCTCGGCGTTATCGCCAAATACGGCACGGACTTCGCGACCGGATACGTATTGGAATATACGGGCGAAGCGATTCGCAGCCTGACGATGGAAGAACGCATGACCGTCTGCAACATGTCGATCGAAGGCGGAGCGAGAGCGGGCCTGATCGCGCCGGACGAAACGACGTTCGAACATATCCGGGGCCGTCAGTACGCGCCGCAAGGCGAAGCGTTCGAAGCGGCGGTAGCCGATTGGAAACAGCTCGTTACGGACGAAGGCGCGGAGTACGACCGCGTCGTCGAATTCGACGTCGATACGCTGATCCCTCAAGTGACTTGGGGCACCAGCCCGGGCATGGGTACGGATATCGACTCGGTCGTGCCGAATCCGGCCGATTTCGAGACGGAGAACGAACGCCGCGCCGCCGAAAAAGCGCTGGAATACATGGATCTGGTACCGGGCACCAAAATGTCCGATATTCCGGTCGACTACGTGTTCATCGGTTCCTGCACGAACGGCCGGATCGAAGATCTGCGCGCCGCCGCAGCGATCGCCAAAGGCTACAAAGTGGCGGAAACCGTGACCGCGATCGTGGTTCCGGGTTCGGGACGCGTCAAGCTGCAAGCCGAGCAGGAAGGGCTGGACGTCGTTTTCCGCGAAGCGGGCTTCGAATGGCGCGAAGCGGGATGCAGCATGTGCCTCGCGATGAATCCGGACGTGCTGCAGCCGGGACAACGCTGCGCCTCCACGTCCAACCGGAACTTCGAAGGCCGTCAAGGCCGCGGAGGACGGACGCATCTGGTATCGCCGGCGATGGCCGCGGCAGCCGCGATCGAAGGGCATTTCACGGACGTGCGCGACTGGACATTCAAGACGGAAGCCGTAATCTGACCAATCTCCGGAAAGAAGGGACTCACATATGGAAGCATTCAAACAATTAAACGGGCTCGTCGCCCCGGTGGATCGGGTCAATGTCGATACGGACGCCATCATTCCCAAACAATTCTTGAAACGCATCGAGCGGACCGGTTTCGGCCAGTTCCTGTTCTTCGAGTGGCGCTTCGACGAAGCGGGCGAAGTCAATCCTTCGTTCGAGATGAACAAGCCGCGCTACCAAGGCGCCGAAGTGCTGATTTCCCGCGCGAATTTCGGCTGCGGTTCGTCCCGCGAACACGCGCCGTGGGCGATCATGGACTACGGATTCCGCTGCGTCATCGCGCCGTCGTTCGCCGATATTTTCTACAACAACTGCTTCAAGAACGGCATCCTGCCGATCAAGCTGTCGGAAGAGCAAGTTCAAGATCTGTTCGACCGCACCGCGCAGCATGAAGGGTACCGCCTGAACGTCAATCTCGAAGAGAAGACGCTCACGGACGATTACGGTCTCAAGATCGACTTCGATCTGGACGAGCACCGCCGCCAGTTCCTGCTGCAAGGCCTCGACGATATCGGCTTGACGCTTCAGCACGAAGACGAGATCTCCGCGTACGAAGCCAAGCGCGCCGAGCGGGCCTACGTGTAACGTTCCGCCGCCGGCTTTCCTTTTTACGATTCCATGCAGCGCCGCTTGTCCGTCGATCGGATAAGCGGCGTTTTTGCGATAATCGGGAAGACCATTCAAAAAAAGTCCGGTTTCGATTATGCTAAAGAGAGGCTGCGAAGGAGGGGATCATCAGCGAAAATGGCGGCATTGGAAAACTTGAAAGTCTTGAAGAAAGATATGGAAAGAAGAAAAACGGACATCGACTCTTTTTTGTTTACATACGAAAAGTTCGAGTATATCGTGCTGGTCCGGCTGTACGAACGCGACGAACCCAAGCCGGACTTCGCTCTGCTGAAGTTGGAGTTCGTCAAGACTTGGGCAGGCCGCGAACGGCTGCGCGTACCGGCGAACGCTTCTTCTTTGATCGTCGAAGCGGGCATGTTCCGGCACTACTTCGGAATTCCGTACGGAGCGAAGTTGGGCGAAGCGTTTCGGCAGTTTTACGGGATGTTGGGCGAATTCGTGCCGACGCGTGTCGTACCGGACAAATCGGACGCGGAACGAAAAGAGATTCGGAAACAGAAGGAAGACGCAAAAAAATCCGGAGTTTTTTCGCCCCAGACCTAAGTTTTGACTGCCGAATCTGCCGATAGTAAAAGAAGAGAAGCCGCGAAGTTGGAAGTCTTGAGACAAGAAATGGTAACAAATTTGCAATAACTGCCGCAACTTTCGAAAAAAGTTCGCGTCTAAGCTAACGTGAGCAGCCGTTGGGATGACAATAGTTCGGAAACGCTTCGGCGGACGTTTGGGAGCAAGCGTCGACGGAGCGAAGTCCGACGAAAAAAGCGAAGATTTAGAGGTGGATAATGAGAAAGTATGTATTAACGACAGTGATGGCGGTCCTGATGCTGATGTTCTTGCTCCCGCATACGGGACAAGCGGCTTCCTCGGGAACCAAGGTAATGTTGGACAACCAGGAGCTTGCTAATGCGGATGTGCTGACCGTTAATCAGACGACGATGGTACCGATTCGGGTGGTGTCCGAAGGGTTGGGTTACAAGGTCGACTGGAGCCAGTCGGCTCAACAGGTATCGATCGTAAACGGCCCGGATACCGTCGTACTCACCATTAACCAAGGAACGGCCGCGATAAACGGGGCGCTCGTTCCGCTGAATCAACCGGCCATGGCGCAAAAAGGAACCACGTACGTTCCGCTGCGGTTCGTCAGCTCGCAGCTCGGTTTGCAGGTCAAATGGAACAACGGCGACAAAACGGTCTCGCTGTTCACGTCGGGCAACCCGGCCGGCGGCCAGATCGGCACGACCGTTCCCGGAACGTCGGGCAACGCGGGCGGTACGGTAACGCCGACTCCGACGCCCGGCGCGAACGCGGCGGTGCTGCAGGCGATCAGCTTCAGCGACAACCGGCTGATGGTCACGACGGATAAGACGGTCTCGGTCAAAGATTCCGTATTGGCCGGCCCGGATCGCATTCTGCTCGAGTTGTCGAATACCGGTTTCGGACCGGCGATCGGCAGCGGAATGGCCGTCGGCGACGTCGGAACGATCTCGGCCGCCAACGCCGACAACGTCTCGCAGATTCGGTATTTCGTTCCGAAAAGCAATCCGAATACCGTTCAGGTCGTGATCGATCTGAAAAGCGCGAACACGTACAAGCTGTCGACCGAAGGCACTTCGATATTCGTAGCGCTGGACAAAGCGAGCGCGCCGAATACGAACGTGGGCGGCAACGGCAAAAAAGTGATCGTGATCGACGCCGGACACGGCGACCATGATCCGGGCGCGGTAGGCAACAGCATCCGCGAGAAAGACATCAACTTGGGGATCGCGCTCAAAGTCGAAGCCATGTTGAAAAAAAATCCGAAAGTGGACGTCGTGATGACGCGCAGCGACGATACGTTCTTGGAATTGAAAGAACGCGTGCGCGTGGCTCAGAACGTCAATGCGGACGTATTCGTCTCGATTCATAACAACAGCGGCTCCGCGGCCGCTACGGGAACCGAGTCGTATTATCAGCGGGCCAACAGCAAATCGCTGGCGACCGTGCTGCATAAGTATCTGCTGGCCGCTACCGGCCTCGCGGACCGCAAAGTCCAATACGGCAACTTCCACGTCATTCGCGAGACGACGATGCCGGCCGCGCTGCTCGAAGTCGGCTTTGTCAGCAACTCGGGAGACGCCGCGAAATTGAAAGACGACGCGTTCCAACAGCGCGTGGCCGAAGCGATCGCGAAAGGCTTGTTCGAATATTTGGGCGTGTAAATCAAGGTAAGCCAAGCTGAACCCAAATCAAAAAAGTTACGATTCTTTCATACATTCGCCGCCGGCAGGAGTAGACAACGCCAGCGGCGAATTGTTATGTTTGATGCTGAATCACGGGCACAAGAGTGAAAGGGGAAAAGATCATGCAGCAGTTCAAATCCAACCGTCGTCCGAACGGCAAATCGGGCAAAGTCAGCAAAGTGGTTCCGGCCGTACTGGCCGTGGTCATGGGGGCAAGCGGAGGCGGATTCGCTTTGGCTGCGGAAACAGGCGCGACGTCCGCGGCTCCGACGGTGAAAACGGCGGCCGCCCCGGCCGGTTTCAGCGACGTAAAATCCGGCTATTGGGCCGAAAAACATATTTATAAGCTGGCGGCGCAGGGCATCGTCTTGGGACAGAACGGACAGTTCAAACCGGGCGATAACATCACCCGTCAGGAAGCCGTTACGATGGCGATCCGTTTCGTCGGCGCGGACAAAGAATTAGGCTCGATCGATTCGGCCGTGCTTCCGACAGGATTGACCGCCGGCAACTATTTCAAGCCTTATATCGATCTGGCGCTGGACAAAGGACTGTTGAAGTCCGGCGAAGAATCGGATAAAGACGGCAAAGCGTGGGGCACGCAGCCGGCAAGCCGCGAATGGGTGACCAAGATCCTCGTGCGCGCGATCGGCAAAGAAGCGGATGCGCTGGCGTCGTCGGCTTCGACTTCGTTCGCGGACAACTCGGATATCGCTTCCGGCAATCTCGGGTATGTCAGCACGGCCGTCAAGCTCGGGATCGCCCAAGGGGTGGAGAACAACAAATTCAACCCGGCCGGTTCCGTGACGCGCGCGCAGATGGCGACGTTCTTCAGCCGCGCCGAAAGCTATATCACGCCTACATATGCGGGAACGACTACCGGAATCGTGACGGGCTTGACCGCCAACTCGTTGACGCTGTTCGCGAACGGAACGAGCACGACGTATGCGCTCGGAGCCGGAACGGTGTATTACACCGCCGATTCCGATACGAAGTCCCAGGCTTCGGCGCTGAAACTCTATACGAAAGTCATGGCGTCCGGAGCCGGCCAGCAGGCCGCTTACGTGGAGACGGTAGACGCCAAAGCCCAAGTGGAGACGATCACGGGCGAATTCGACCGGATTACCGGTTCCGATACGTTGTGGCTCAAGACGGAGAACGATTATCCGAAATATCAATACGACGCGGCGACGGTGTTCCTCGATCAGAACGGCAGCAAGATCGATCCGAAAACGATCAGTTCGGGCAGCCGGGTATCGCTGCTGCGCGAAACGTACTCCGGCAGCGGCGCAATCCTGACCGTGCAGATCACGTCGGGCAACGTCAGCAAGACCGATACGGGCACGATCTCGGCGGTCGATACGGCAAACGGCACAGTCACGTTCGTTTCGTCGACGGGCCTGAGCGAGCAGTATAGACTGGATTCCGGTTCGATTATCCGCTATCAGAACGAGATCTTAGGTTCGGCCGACCTCAAGCCGGGCAGCAAAGTGCGTTATACGATCGAAAATAACGCCGTTCGCAGCATCGAAGTAACCGAAAGCGTGGAACGCACGATCACGGCGTCGCTGTACCAGACGGCCGCCGACGGTTCGACGCTGACTTACAAAACGGCATCGGGAGCGCTCGAAGTCAAACTGATCGCAAACGGCGCGATCGTGATGATCGACGGCAAAACGGCGTCGTTCAAAGACCTGATCGCCGACAAGACGCAGGGCGACCAAGTGGAATTGACGCTGAACGGTAACGGCGAAGTGACCCGCATTACCGTGAAACAACGGGAAGCGACCCAATTGGCGAACGCGACGATCAGTTCTTACGATCCGACGATCAAGCTGTTGGCGGGAACGGATTCTTCGGGCAAGCCTTTTGCTTTCATTTTGGATGCCAATACGAAATTGACGTACAATTCGGCCGCTCCGAGTCTCAAAGAACTCGAAACGCTGTTGGTAAAAAGCCAAGGCCGCGGCGTCAACCTGACGGCCGTAGGCAGCCGCCTGCTGTCGCTCGATTTGGTCTACAAATACGAAGGCACGGTCGAGCAGGTGAACGGTGCTTCGATGCTGCTGAGCCTGAAGCTCGATAACGGAACGAGCGTCAAACTGCCTTACGGCACGACCGGAACGGTCGTCCAAGTCTACGGCGTGACCAACGCGACGCTGAACAACGTCAAAGTCGGCGATCGCGTCGTCGCTTCGCTGTATGCCGATCGCGTAGCGCTGCAATCCGTGGCCGTGCAGACGACCCAGCAGTTCCGCGTGACGGGAACGACGCCTTCCGCGAACCGCTTGAGTCTCGATCAGAACGGAACGGCAAGCGCGCCTTACGTGGACAACGCGAATATCGTCAACGCGCAAGGCCAGCAGATCGGGTTCTCCGGCCTGACGGTCGGCAGCATGGTCGACGTGACGTTCAACGGCTCCGACGTGGCGAAAGTACGGTTGTCCGACAGCGTGATGGGCACGATCCAGAGCGTCGATCCGGTCTCCCGCTCGGTGACCGTCTTGACGTCCGCAGGCGTTACGCGCACCTACTCCGGAGCGACTCAGCCGCTGACGATCAATCAGAACGGCACGATCGTCTCGGGTCTGTCGACGCTGTCCGCCGGACAGCACGTGCAGGCGGTCGTTCAGCCGAACGGAAGCACGACGTTCACGGTATTCCAAGCGCTCAACAAAACGTTCTGGAAATACGACGCGTTCACGCAGACCGTATACGTCAAGATCACGCCGGGATCGTCGGAAGCGAACACGTTCAAATTGTCGCCGGACGCTTGGGTTCATCAAGGAACGGCGAATATCAGCGTGCAATCGCTCGCCGGAGATGATAAGATCGTATTGTATCTGAATAATAACGTCGTGTACGAGCTTGCGAAGCAATAGATTTCAGCCCGGCGGACGCCGGGGACAGCCGGTTCGGTGCGAACGTCAACGTTCGTACCGGCCGGTTTGTCTTTGACGCCGAACTTTGCTTCCGTGCCGAAAAAGCGCGGCGAGGAAAAAGGGTTGAGCCATGACGAACGCGAAGGTCAGACATATTCTCGATACGATTGCCGGCATGTATCCCGACGCCCGCTGCGAGCTGGATTACAGCAACGCGTTCGAGCTGACGATCGCGGTGCTGCTGTCGGCGCAGTGCACGGACGTAACGGTCAATAAAGTCACGAAGGATCTGTTCCAGAAATACCGCTCGCCTGCCGACTATCTGGCCGTTTCGCGCGAAGAGTTGGAACAGGATATCCGCCGGATCGGATTGTATCGCAATAAAGCGAAGCATATTCAGAATCTCTGCCTGCTGTTGATCGACCAATACGGGGGCGAGATTCCGAGCGCGCACGACGAGCTGGTCAAGCTGCCCGGCGTGGGACGCAAGACGGCCAATGTCGTGGTGTCCAATGCGTTCGACGTTCCGGCGATCGCGGTCGATACCCATGTCGAACGCGTATCGAAGCGGCTGGGGCTCGCGGCGGAAGAAGATTCGGTACTGGAAGTCGAAAAGAAGTTGATGAAAAAAGTGCCGAAAGACGAATGGACGCTTACGCATCATCGCCTGATTTTCTTCGGTCGTTACCACTGCAAAGCGCAGTCGCCGAATTGTCAGGTCTGTCCGCTGCTGGACGTCTGCAAGGAAGGCAAAAAACGCATGAAAACGTCGACCGTTCGCCGCGCTCGGAAATCGGGTTGAGGCTTGCGCTCGTACGAAACGTCATGAAAATTACACGAAAAAGAGGATGGACAGAATGGAAAACATGAAATGCGTGACCGTCTACACCAACGAATTTGAAAAGTTTTCGGACATTTTCGAGCAGGTACTCGAAAGCGACATCCCGGAAAACGAAGATACCGAAGTCGAAGGCGTGACCGTCGGGTTGGTCACCGATATTCCGGAAGAATATATCGAACAGATGCGCGTTAAGCCGGAAGTGGTCGTCATGCGCGACAAGAAACGCAACATCACGATTTTGCAGCACGGCAAAATTTTCGAAATTTTCATCCCGTCCGTTTAAGTTTCGTTAACCGGAACATCAAACGGCGCTGAACCTGGAGGAGCATATGGCGGACACGACAATGAAATCCGGGGATCTGCACAAGACATTAGAGCGGCTGCGTGCCGCTCTAATTTCATATGAAGATCCCGAAACGGCGGCCAAGATCGGCCAACTGCAACGCAAGTGGGACAAGCGCGAGCTGACGCTCGCTTTTCTGGGCCATTTCTCGGCCGGCAAATCCAGCCTGATCAATGCGCTGTGCGGAGAGCCTCTGCTTCCGTCCGGCCCGCTTCCGACGACGGCGAACGCCGCGATCATTCGCAGCGGGGAGCGCCGGGCCGAGATCACGCTGCATCCGGCAAGCGGAGCGGATCGCATCGCGGAGTCCGAATCGGCCGACGACGTGCAGGAGCGCAAACTGACCCTGCCGCCTGAGCAAATGGAAGAAGCGCTCGCCCGCTATTGCAAAGACGGCGAGGCTTACGCGACGGTCGAGATCTGGGGCGATATTCCGCTGCTGCAAGGCGGAGGCGCGTTCCTCGATACGCCGGGCGTCGATTCGACCGACGCGGCGCATGCTTCGGCGACCGATGCGGCGCTGCACTTGGCGGACGTGGTCTTCTACGTGATGGACTACAATCATGTACAGTCGGAGACCAATCTGGCGTTCGCCAAAAGCTTGTCGGACCTCGGCAAGCCGCTGTATCTGATCGTCAATCAGGTGGATAAGCACCGCGAAACGGAGCTGCCGTTCTCCGGTTACCGGGAGACGGTAGAGCGCACTTTCTCCGATTGGCAGATCGAATCCGCGGGCATCTTGTATCTGTCGGTCAAACATCCGGCTCATCCGCTCAGCGGATGGCATACGCTCGTGTCGTTGATCGAACGCCTGCTTGCCGAGCGCGAAGGCGTATTGGAACGCGGCGTAAGGCTTGCCGCGCAGGATCTGATCGATCGCCATCTGAGCCGCGAACGCGAAGTTCGTCCTTCCGAAGCGGCATTCATGGACGAGCGGGAAGAAGAAACGGAAGGCACGGCCGAATCAAGCTTGCAAGCGCTTCAGCAGGAGCGCGGCGAATTGGCGGGCGAGAATTCGATCGTGCGCGACCGGCTGATGAACGATATCGGCCGCATTCTGGACAACGCGCCGATCATGCCCGCGTCGCTGCGCGATCTGGTCGCGGCGTATCTGGAAGCTTCGGCGTCCGGTTTCCGGGCAGGCGGGCTGTTCGGCTCGAAGAAGAAGACCGAACAGGAGCGGGAGCGGCGGCTCGAAGCCGCGGCCGCCGACTTCGCCGAGCGGGTGGAAGCCGGATTGGACGTGCACGTGCGCGAACGGCTGCGCGCGTTCGGGCGGGAACTCGGCATCTGGGACGCCGAATGGGAAGCGAAGCTCGAATCGGCCCTGCCGCGCGTCGAGCGCGGCTGGATGTCCGGGCGGCTGAATCCCGACGCCCGGCTGTCGCCGGAATACGTCATGAATTTCACCGGCGACCTGCGCTCCGACGCGCTCGGCCGCTTCCGCAGGGCGGCTCTCGAATTCGCCGACCGGCTGCTCGAGAGCCGGGGACCTCGGAACGCGGAACGGCTGGCCGAACTGGACGGCCGGCTGGCCGCGGCTTCCGCGCTCGCGGACAAAGCGCGCCGCCGCCGCGAAGTGCGCGAAGCGCTGGATCTGCGCGAAGCGAAGCTCGCGGAACTGCTCGGCGAAGCCGGAGACCTGCCGGCGGCCGAGCTGCCGGCCGTCGAGGCGCAGCCGAGCGCGCCGGACGTTCTCGGCGCGG
>NZ_NJDE01000010.1 GCF_002205895.1 Saccharibacillus sp. O23 | reverse complement strand
CTACGTTGCTTTTTTGTCAACGTAACCGTCAAAAAGTGCGGATCGGGCGCTGCTGCATTGCTTTTTAGGCAATGCAGCCCGAAACGGCAGCCGGACGGACGCAAGAACGATCGGATCGCACTCCGCACTTCGCACAGTATATGAAGGTTGCTTCCACCTTTTCGCGTGTGTACTGCGGCCTGCGCCGCAGCATTCGGACTTTCTTTGCGGCACGCCAAAAACCGGATTCGCGATAAGCGAATCCGGTTTTTGACGTTTTTCTCCGGCTCGGGCTTAGCCCCCGGCCTTCCAACAACCTCGATCGGCTGAAGACGCCGCCCGCCGCAGCGCTTCGACTTCGGCCGTTCCGACGGTATAACCGCCGAGTTCGCCGTGGAACACTTTGCCCTGCCGGACTCCGTGGTAGTCCGAACCGGCGCTCGTCAGCAGGCCGTATTCTTCGGCCAGCTTCCGATAACGCGCTTCGTCATCCGCTCCGTGATCCGGATGACGGACCTCGATGCCCGCCGGCTTCGCCTCGGCCAGCACCGCGCGCACCAGATCGTCGTCGCCGTACAGGCCCGGATGGGCCAATACCGGCACGCCGCCCGCTTCGCGGATCCAATCCGCCGCATCTTGCGGCGAGATGCGCGGCGGCGACACGTACGCCGCCGCGCCTTCGGCCAGATATTTGTCGAACGCGTCGCGCAGATCGACGGCATACCCTTTGCGTACCAGCACATCCGCCATATGCGGACGCCCCACGCTTTCGTCCGGCTTCAGCGGACGGCCGCCGCGATCGCGAACTTCTTCGAGCGTAATCTCGACGCCGAGCTCGCGCAGCCGCTCGAGAATCAGGTCGTTGCGCCGATCGCGTACGCCCCGCAGCCCTTCCAGCCGTTCCGACAGCTTTTCGTCCGAAGGATCGAACAGATACCCCAGCATATGGATATCTTTGCCGCCCGCGCGCGTGCTGATCTCCACGCCCGGCAAGAAAGCCAAGCCCAGACGCTCGGCTTCCCGAGCCGCTTCGCCGAGGCCCGCCGCCGTATCGTGATCGGTCAAGGCGAAGCCCGCCAGTCCGCGCTCCGCGGCCAGCCGCGCCAGTTCCGTCGGCGTGTTCATGCCGTCGGAAGACGTGCTGTGCATATGCAGATCGTAACGTTCCGGCTCGCGTTCCCCGTTTAACGTATTTTTCGTCTCATTCATGCGTTCATTCGTATGCTTATTCATGCCTCGCGCCTCCTTCCGGATTCGTTCCCGCTTCCTGCTGATCGCGCAGGAAATTCAAAAAAGCCACCGCCGCGATCGGCAGCAGCGTCGAACGCAGCCGTACCGAATAAAATTGTCGTTTGAACGAAGCGTCTTCGATCGGCACGACATGCAGCAGCCCGAGCGCCAGCTCGTGCTTGACCGAAGACGGCGACAGCATCGTGATCCCGAGCCCCGCTTCGACGGCCGACTTCACCGCTCCCGTGCTGCCCAATTCCATGACTGTGTTCAGGGCGCGAGGGTCCATGCCTTTCGCTTTCCATTCGTCTTCCATCACTTGGCGGGTGCCCGATCCTTCTTCCCGCAGCACGAACGGATAGGCCGAAGCTTCTTCCAGAGTCACCGAAGCCCGAGCAGCCAGCGCGTGTCCGGCCGGCACGATCAAGCGAAGTTCGTCGTGCATGACCGACTCGCTGATAATATCGGGATGGACGACCGGCGCTTCCACCAATCCGAAATTCAGCGTATGCCGCGCGATCTCGTCCAGAATTTGCGTCGTGTTCATCACTTTCAGCGAGATCGCGATATCGGGATGGCGGCGGCCGAACGGCACGAGCAGCGGCGGCAGCACGTATTCGCCGATCGTATTGCTGGCTCCGAGCTGCAGGCGGCCTTCCAGTTTTTGCGTATAGCGGGCCATTTCCGTTTCCGTCTCCCGCATCAGCTCGATGCTTCGACGCGCGAACGGAAGCAGCATGCGTCCCGACTCGGTCAGCTCGATTTTTTTGGTCGACCGGTTCAGCAGCTTCGTGCCGAAATATTCTTCCAACGTCTGCACCTGCATCGTCACCGCCGGCTGAGTCATATGCATCGCGGCCGCAGCGGCGGAGAAACTGCCTTTTTCCGACACCGTGTAGAAGATATGCAGTTGATGAAAGTTAAGCGCCATCGTTATCCTCCTCGCAAAAAAAGCATGAAAATAAATTTCCATGCCAGCCTTGCCTATTGTCTTGTCGTCCTTTATTTCCTCTTGCGCCCGTTCTTCATGAGCGTCATTCTTCGAGAATGCCGGAGCCACGAATAATACGATTTCAGATCTCGCAGTTCGATGGTTTCCGACATTTTGCCGAGGAACGTCACGACGATCATCTTGTGGAGCGGTCCGCCTTCGACCGGATAAGGGCCGGTCAACTCGCCGAATTCCGCGACCATCACGATATCGTCGTCGATGAGATATACATCTTCTTCCTTGCGGTAATACGAAACGATGCGCCCGGTCTGCAAACATTCCCAGAGCCAAGAGGCGATCTCTTCCGTATCCTTCTGTCCGCTTTCGATCCGACTGCCGTAGCGGCTTTTGGCATGATTGGTAATGACGATATCCGCTACCTTTTTGTCACCGAGAGCGATGAAAAAAGGTTCGTAAGTGCTCCATCGTTCCGTCGCCTTATCCCGCACCGTTTATCACTCTCCAGAAACTCGACTTGGTCTGTTTTCCGGCGTAGACGCCAATAGGTCTTTATATCTATGTATATGTACCCAATATATTACATGATGACTTCAACTTATACAAGCAAATCAAGAAAAACCAATTTCCGCTCTGACGGCGCAGAAGAAGCGGCCCGATTCGGGCCGCTTCTGTGCTTCCATCCGCCGACCGACGCCGTTAGCTCGACAGCGCGGCGGAATCCGTAAGATCTTCTTCGATCTCTTCCGGCAATTTGCTGCCGTAATCCGTTTTGAGGTCGGTTCGATGAGATCTTTCGATTTTGCGAACATAAGAAAGTCTGCGCATATGTTTCGCCGTCTCCTCCGCGCGATCTGCATTGAGATAGACGACGGCGTAATGCATGCGTCGCGATACGTAATGAAGCGTACCGTATTTCTCCAAATTGCGGGCCGCTTTGAGGTCGTTCACCCATACGATGTAACCGATCCGTTCCGGAACCATGATGCTTGCACCTTCTTTCTGTGATAACCGGCCTGCTTGTCAGCCGCAGCCGCAGGAGCCGCCGCTTCCGCAGCCTTTCGCCGGCAGCGGATCGTTACTCGGAACCTTGATGCTCGGGGAAACCGAATAAGCGATCGTCTCCGACATTTCAAAGAGCAAATCGTCGAGCGCCTTTTCCGCGGCCTTGTAACGGGCAACGGCTTCGATTTCTTCCATCTCCCGCTCGACAAGCTCGACTTCTTCTTTCGCGGCGTGATAGTTCGGGTGGAAATGCCCGAACCGCTGCGTTTCTTCGAACAACTCTTTCTTGGCGTTCAACTTGCCGATCAGACGCCGCACTTCCGGATGCTCCTGCATCTTTTCGCGCCAATATAAATATTCTGCGACTTCGACAGAACCGTTGATCATATCGCCCAATTCGTATGCGCTCATGAGCACGCGGGCCATGTCGACTGTTTCAATCTCCGATACGCTCATTGATTCATCCCGCTTCTATGCTGGAACTCTACCCATCCTACCCGGATGGGCAGGTACAACCATCATAGCACAACCCCGCCTTGGATGTAAGCCTTTAACAGAAGACCTTGAGACAGAAAACCTGCCATGCTAAGCGAACAAAGGTAACTTTACGGTCACGAGTTTTCGTTGAGAGCCGACTCCGCCATCGCGATCAGCAGCGAAGCCGACGCTTTCATCGACTCTTCGTCGAAATCGAACCGGGGATGATGATGCGGATACACGAATCCTTTGTCCGTATTTCCCGCTCCCACCAGCATAAAACAACCCGGACGTTCTTGCAGGTAATAAGCGAAATCTTCGGCAGGCATCAGCGGCTTGGCGGTCTCCACTTTGAAACCGGGCAGCGCTTGGGGCGCGACTCGGAAAAAGCGTTCGGTCTCGGACGCGTGATTGACCAGCGCGGGGTAACCGACCAAATATTCGACCTCCGCGGAAGCCCCGTACGTCTCCGCGACTTGGCGGCTCATGCTCTCGATGCGCCGGCGGATCAACTGCCGCGTGTCTTCGTCGAACGTGCGTACCGTGCCCGTGATCCGCGTCTTCTCCGCGACCACGTTCTGCGCGGAGCCTCCGTTGATCGTCCCGATGCTCAGGACGGCGGGACGCAGCGGATCGACGGAACGGCTGACGACCGTCTGAAGCTGCATGACGAGCGCGGCCGCCGCGACGATGCTGTCGATCGCTTCGTGCGGCATGCCTCCGTGTCCGCCGCGGCCGGTCACGTCGATGAAGAACTCGTCGGTCGAGGCCATCATCGGCCCGGCGACGCTCGCGACCGTGCCGGCCGGCAGCGGCGTCCACAGATGCACGCCGTATACCGCATCGACGCCTTCCAGCGCGCCGTGCTCGATCATCGGCTTGGCGCCGCCCGGGCATACCTCTTCGGATGCCTGGAACAAGAACCGGACTTCGCCGCGCAGGCTCTCCCGCCGCTCGGCGAAATACCGCGCCGCGCCGAGCAGCGCCGCCGTATGTCCGTCATGCCCGCAGGCATGCATGACGCCTTTGCGCAGCGACGCGTATTCCGCGCCGCTCTCTTCCGTGATCGGCAGCGCGTCCATGTCCGCGCGAAGAGCCACGGTGCGTCCGGGCGAGGCGCCGCGCACGATTCCGATCAAGCCGTGACCGCCGATATTCCGGCGGATTTCGATCCCGAAGCTCTCCAATTTTTTCGCGACGAAAGCCGCCGTTTCCTGCTCTTGATAGGATAATTCCGGATGGCGATGCAGATGCCTGCGCCATTCCACCAGCTCTTCGTAGCCGCGTACCACCGTTTCGTTCATCATTTCAGGTCCCTTCCGTTTGAGCGCGCGCCCGCTTGGTTATGAAGAGATCATGACCCGACGGACGCGCCTTTTTTGTTATTGTAGCAAAAAACAAAAGCCTAGTGAGTTGACCGAATCAAATTTATGGTTTCCGAAAGGCGAAACCTCGCATTATTTTCGGTCAGCGTACTCGTAACCTTACCTTTCGCGTTGACAAGGCACTCGCCCATAACTCCGTGAGGTCTTGCACCGCCCTTTCAAAGCGACTATGATGAAAATACCCATATAAACGGCGCTTTTGCGGCGTCGCCGAAGGATTGAACTTACACATGAGCACAATGAAAACCAATCGAACGACGCAAGCGCGCAACACAGGCTCCAAAGGACGAACTCGGGTTCCGAAAGCGCCGCCCGATTTTCAACTGCTGATCTTGACGCTGATCCTGACCGGATTCGGCATACTGATGGTGTTCAGCGCCAGTTCCAGCTTTACGCTGCTCGGCAGCAAATTCAGTAACGATCCTTTCTTCTTCGTGCTGCCGCAGTTCCAATATGCGGTGCTGGGCATCGTCGCGATGCTGATCGCGATGTGCATTCCTTATAAACGCTATAAGAAACTGTTTATTCCGATGTTTCTGGTGACGTTCGTTATGATGATCGTCGTACTGTTCATGCCCGCCACCAACGGCGCGCATAGTTGGATCAAAATAACTCGGTCATTTGGTTTCCAACCGACCGAACTGGCGAAGATTACGACCATTCTCTATCTGGCGGCGCTGATCTCCAAAAAAGGCGAACGGTTCCGCGATCTGCGGTCGGGTTATTTTCCGGTATTCTTTATCGTCTCGCTGATGGCGGGCTTGGTCATGCTCCAGCCCGACTTAGGTTCCTGCATGATTCTGGTATCCGCCTGCCTGCTCGTCATGTACGCCGGCGGCGCGAGCCTGAAGCATATGCTCGGTTCGATTCTGATCGTGGGCCTCGTGCTGGGTCTGGTCTTGGGCGCCAAAGAGCTGCTGACGCCCAAGACGCCGGACGAAGCCAGCGCCACCTCCAGCTACAAAGCCGACCGGATCGAAGCTTATCTGAATCCGTTCGCCGATATCAAAGGCTCTACCCAGAACTTGTACAATTCGCTGATCGCGATCGGCGAAGGCGGAGCGACCGGCGCGGGGTACGGACAAAGCATCCAGAAGCTGTCGTACCTGTCCAATCCGCATAACGACTTTATCTTCGCGATCATCGGCGAAGAGTTCGGATTTATCGGCACGACCGTATTCCTGCTGACCTATCTCTACTTCCTCTGGAGGGGAATTCTGGTCTCTCTGCGCTGCACCGATATTTTCGGCACGCTTGCGGGAATCGGCATCGTCGGATTGATCGGCATCCAAGCGTTCATCAATATCGGCGGCGTGACCAACACCATTCCGCTGACCGGCGTTACCCTGCCGTTCATCAGCGCGGGCGGCACGTCTCTGCTGATTACGCTGTTCAGCATGGGCATCCTGCTCAGCATCTCGCGCGATTCCAAGAAAGCGGCACCGGCCGTCAAAGAGCAGAAGACCGAGACCGTCAAAATGCCGGAACGCCGCCCCGCGGCTTATCGTTCCCGTTAAACGCGCTTAGGCGCCCTCGCCTTTCGCACGGCGCGCGCAAGAAAAAGGTTCCCCCGAAAAATTCGGGGGAACCTTTTGATGTTCTGCGTTCCGTTCGCCGAGCGGCCGCGCCGCAGCTTTTAACGGATCCGAGAAGGCTCGTCGATCGCGATATCGTCTTTGAACGCCACGCCTTCGACTTTGACGTTGACCTCGACGACCTTGAGACCGGTCATATTTTCTACCGCTTCGCGCACGTTCTGTTGAAGCATGCGGCAGACTTCGTGAATCGGCGTCTCGTACAAGACGATAATGCGTAGGTCGATCGCCGTTTCCAACTGGCCGACTTCGACGGTCACGCCCTTCTGCACATTTTTCCCGCTCAGACGTTTCGCCCAGCCCTCCGACAACCCGCCGGACATCGCGGCGATTCCCGGCGTCTCCAGCGCGGCCATTCCCGCAATCTTGGCTACGACATCGTTGGCGATCCGCACATTTCCATTATCCAATTGAACTTGATCGGACATGACCTTCCCTCCTTACTCCTTCATGCTTCTAGTTTAAGGGTTAAACCCCTCGTAGTGCAAATGCCGTTTTTGACATTTTTGATTTCGAAAGAACGCAAATCGTTTCATCAAGGCCGGATTTGGCGTATATTTGAAAGTGCCTTGTTATTTTTACTTTTACATAATAGACAAGTCAGTTACGGAGGAACGATTCTATGAAAAAAATGTTGTCGCCCATTCTGCTCATCCTTACGTTCGCGCTCAGCGCGGCCGGACATCTCCTGCATTGGAACCCGACGCTCGAATTCGTGCTGTCCGCCATCTCGGTCATCTTCGTGGCCGGCTTCCTCGGACGCGCCACGGAAAGCGTCGCGCATTACGCCGGGCAGCGGCTGGGCGGATTCCTGAACGCCACGTTCGGCAACGCCGCCGAGCTGATCATCGCGATCATGCTCGTCAAAGAAGGATTGTTCGACATGGTAAAAGCAAGTCTCACCGGTTCGATCATCGGCAATCTGCTGCTCGTGCTCGGTCTGAGCTTGTTCGCCGGCGGCGTCAAGTTCAAGGTGCAGCGCTTCAATGTGCCCCTTGCCGGCATGAACGGCTCGCTGATGATCGTCGCCGTCGTCGCGTTGTTCGTCCCGGCCGTCTTCCTGAACACCCATTCGATCGAAGGGCTTCAGATCGACACGCTGAGCTTGGTCGTAGCCGGCATTCTGATCGTCGCTTATGTCGCCTGGCTGATCTTCTCGATGGTCACCCACAAAGATTACCTCGCCGATCCTGCCGAGTCCGCCGCGTTGGCCGGAAGCGGTCTGCCTGCAGGCGCTTCGTCTTCCGCTGCCGGGTCGCCCGAACTTCGCCGAAAAGAAGCCGCTCCGGCAGACGTTCGACACGAATCGGACGAGGAACACGGTCCGGTATGGTCCAAAGGCCGTTCGATTCTGTATCTGGTGATCGCGACCGTCATGGTGGCGTTCGTCAGCGAATGGCTGGTCGGCACGCTGGAGACCTTCACGACGCAGTTCGGACTCAGCGAATTGTTCGTCGGCGCGTTCGTGGTCGCGATCGTCGGCAACGCCGCCGAACACAGCGCGGCGATCATGCTGGCCATGAAGAACAAGATCGGCGCGTCCGTCGAGATCGCCGTCGGCAGCAGTCTTCAGATCTCGCTCTTCGTCGCTCCGGTGCTGATCTTCGTCAGCTTCTTCATGGGCGGTCTGAGCGGCACGATGGACATCGTCTTCTCCACGATCGAGATCGTCGCGATCGCCGTCTCCGTCTTCGTCGCCAAGTCGATCATTCAAGACGGCGAGACCAACTGGTACGAAGGCCTCCTTCTGGTCGCCGTTTACGTGATTCTCGGCGTGTCTTTCTTCATGGTGCATTAAGCCGGTTCGACATACGAAAACAAAAAAAAGCGCGTCGGGAGCCTGACTCCTCACGCGCTTTTGTTATGTCGAAACCCGAGAGCACCGAATGTTCGGAACCCCTGCTCCGCTGACCGAAAATAATGTTGGGTTTCGCCTTTGATTCCATTCGGTCAACTCGCTACTCTTTGTTATTCAGGGCTTCGTAAAGAACCGCCAGGTTGCGTTCCAACTTGCTGACGATCTGCTTGCCTTCCGGCTCGCCGATCAGACCGGCACGGATCGCGAAATCCACCTGTCTGGAAAAACCGTACATTTGCGTATCCAGCACTTCCTCATAGAGAGGACAGTAGCGGGTCGCCAGATTCTCCATCTGTACTTCGATCAATTTCTCGATTTTATTTGCATCTTCCTGAAGAAGATTGGCTGCCTTGATTTGGAACTGCTCTTGCAAATCAGATTGCAAATCAGATGAAGTCATATTTTCTCCCCCCTATGCCCGAAAGTGTGGCCGGCGTTTCTACTCTAATATTAGACGAATTTAAAAGCTAATACAAGAACCGCCTTACAAAGAGTACGTACCGAAAGAAAGAAACCGAACCCGGAAGCCGCCCCGCGGTTTCCGAAGCTTTGATGCTGCCGCCGACGGATCGGCAAACGGACGCAAGGAAAAGCACCGCTTCCGTATCGAACGGGCGGTGCTTATGTCTTGCTCGTCTGCGATTATTCCGGAGCGATGACCACGTTCAGGTCATGTTTCTGGAAGACTTCGACCATAGCCGCTTTTGCGTCTTCGGCGTCCGGACCGATCACGTGCAGTTCGTATTGCTGGCTGCTCACGAGAGTCGTGAACAGACCCAGGATACTTTTCACGTCGATGTACTTGTTCTCGGCCTGCAGAACGATCGAAGAAGAGTAGCGGGATGCGGTTTGGGCGATTTCGACAACCGCCGCGTTGTTTTTAGCCATTGTTATCCCTCCGTCGGAATCTCAAAATAGGAACCTTTGCTCACATGTATCATGATAACTTGTATCCGCTTTCTTATCAACCGTTTTCCGCGTTTCTGAAACTTATTGCTTTATTTCAAATTTTCGGGGTTGAGGCATTCCAGTTCCGGTACGACGAAGATGCCGTCTTTGCGGATCAAACGGTCGTCGAAATAGATCTCGCCGCCGCCGTATTCCGGACGCTGGATCAATACCAGATCCCAGTGGATCGACGAACGGTTCCCGTTATCGGCGATTTCGTAAGCCTGACCCGGCGTGAAGTGCAGACTACCCGCGATTTTCTCGTCGAACAGCGTGTCTTTCATCGGCGTCAGGATGTACGGGTTGAATCCGATCGCGAATTCGCCGATATGGCGCGCGCCTTCGTCGGAATCCAGAATCTTGTTCAGTTTCTCCGTATCGTTCGAGGTCGCTTCCACGATCTTGCCGTTCTCGAAGCGGAACGTGACGTTCTCGAACGTAATTCCGTTATACACGCTCGCCGCGTTGTAAGCGATCGTGCCGTTGACGGAGTTCCGCACCGGCGCCGTATAGACTTCGCCGTCCGGAATGTTCGCCGTGCCCGAGCATTTGATTGCCGGAATATCTTTGATGGAGAACGTCAGGTCCGTCGCGCCCGGTCCCACGATGCGAACCTGCTCCGTTCGATTCATTAACGTTTGCAGCGAATCCTGCGCCCGGTCCATCTTCGCGTAATCGAGATTGCATACGTCGAAATAGAAGTCTTCGAACGCTTGCGTGCTCATGTTCGCCAATTGGGCCATGCTCGGACTCGGATAGCGCATCACGACCCATTTGGTGTGCTTGACGCGCTGTTCGCTATGTACCGGATGATTGTAGAGCGAATTGTACATCTTCATCTTGTCTTCCGGCACGTCGGCCAGTTCGTTCACGTTCTCGCCCGAACGGATGCCGATATACCCTTGCATCTGCTTCATCCGGTTCAGATCCGTTTCCGCCCAAGTGCGGATCATCTCTTCGGTGGCATTCATCAGCATCGTGCGCTGCACCATCTTGTCGGTCAACAGCACGAACGGATTGCCGCCCAGCGCCGCGACCTCTTCGACGACCGCTTGCAGCAGATCCCGCTCCGGACCGATCATTTCGACGAGAACGTTCTCGCCCGGCTGCACGTTGACGGAATAACCCGCCAGCGTTTTCGCCAACTTCTGTACTCTAGGATCACGCATCCTGTTCGTTCCTCCCGCGATTCGGACTTTCGATACTGCTTGAGAGCCCGATTGAATTGAACGGCGGTCAGCCGAACGCCGACGCCGATAGCTTTACTATTGTAGCACTTCCCCCGCTTGAAGTCAGGTGTTAAACCTATCTTTGGTCCGCAAAAAAACGCCCCTGCCGCAAAAAGCGGCAAAGGGCGCGGAAAAAGACGATGGAGTTCTTATTCGGCGACGGCGGTCCGAATGCGATTCCGACCGCTGTGTTTGGCTTGATACAGAGCCATGTCCGCGCGGTAGAACAGCGATTCGACGCTGATGGTCGTATCTTCCGCCGACCATTCGGCGACGCCGCACGACACGGTTACCGAAGGTCTCGTCTCCTGTTCGACCAGACTTCGAATCCGTTCGGCCACGATCAGCGCTTCTTCCAACGTCGTCTCGGGGAAATACACGGCCAGTTCTTCGCCGCCCCAGCGTGCGGAGACATCGGTCATCCGGATCGAATTCCGCATGATTGCGCTCACCTGCTGGAGAATCGAATCGCCGATCTGGTGGCCGTACGTGTCGTTCACTTGTTTGAAGCGGTCGATGTCGATCACGAGCAGCGAGCCTTTCGAACCTTCGAGCTGGTGATTATGGATTCGTTCGTCCAGATGACGCCGCACGTGAAGCCCCGTCAACGTATCCCGGTTCGCGATGCGCTGAAGCTCGGCGTGCAGCGTGGCATTGGCTACGGCGAGTCCGATATGAGTCGACAGCATCTGAAGCAGCTTGAAGTTCTCGTAAGAGAAATAATGATGTTCGCGTTGAGCCAGCAGCACCGCGCCCATCGTCTTGCCGTTGGAGATCAGCGGCGCGGCGATCATCGACCGGGCTTCCGACAGCTCCATGAAACGCGAAGGTACCGACGATTCCAGATAGTCGGAAATGATCAGCGGCTCCTGAGTGCGCAGAACGATCCCGCCGAAGCCGTAATCGCGGCTGAACGAACTCCCCTCGAGCTCGGACAAACTGCAGGCCATGACGTCGAAGCGGTGTTCGGCCGGGTTATCTCCCAGAATGCAGCAGAAATCGGCTCGGAAGATCCCCATCAGCTCTTGAATGGCAAAAGAAAAAACGTCGCTGAGATGCAGGTTCTGGTTCAGGCGCTTCGTCAATTCGTTAATCAGCAGCAGCTCGCGAATCAACAAATTGGATTGCTCGTACAACTTGGCGTTCTCGAAAGCTTTGCCTGCCGTATCCGAAACCATGCCGAGCAGCCGCGTATCCAAGCGTTCCGGCGGCAGATCCAATTCGAAACGGAACACGCCGTAGATGCCTTGATGACCCGCCAGCGGAAGAGCCGCTTCGATGCGATGCGGGTACTCGGGAGTCGGAACCTGCTCGACTTCCACGCTTCCGCGCATGAAAGCCGTCATGCAGATATCGGCTTTGCGCTGGTCGAGCAGCGCGACTTTGAGCTGCGGGTTCGAACTCTGGTAATCCTGAGTCATCAGCAGCTCGCAGCGCGCGGACGGATGCAGCACCAGCACGATGCGCAGAAGCTCTTCCAGCACGCCGTCGACGTTGAATTTGTCATAGAGCCTGCGTACCATACGAAACAGCGCCGAATCCCCGTTCAGCGCTGTCGATCGTGCATGACGGGTATACAGCGTATCATGAATGAAAGAGTACTCCAGCCTCTGGTAGAAACAAGTTCGGAAATGCGCCGCGCCCATCTCGACCGCCCGCAGCATGCCTTCCGCTTCTTCTTCCGGAACGACGCAGCCCAGCACGGCAAAAATTTCTCCGCCGCTTCGCGTGAATACCGGAACCGCGAGAGTCGCCCGTTTGCTCATGTAGAGGCCTTCGTGCCGGCCGGCCGGAACCAGAACGGATTCTCTTCTTGCAAGCGACAACCATGCGGCATGTTCGGACTCGCTTTGCAGCCGACCGATCAGCCCCGGGTCGCCTGCCGCCGCTTCGCCTTCATGGCTGAACAAGAACCATTCGGCGCCCGATCCGGAGAACGAGGACGAGTTCTGTTCGCGCCAATCGGCAAAACTTTCTTTAAGCAAAGGTTCTATATAAGGAAAATCGGCAGTGCCGATGTCCACGTGCTGGATCCAGAAGGACTGGTCGCCGCGGGCGATAACAGGGAATAACGCCTCCCCGATATCGTCGCGCCGAATTGCCTCCACCGGGTTTTTCCCTGCGTGCTCGGACATAACTTCTCTCCTTTGCCGAAAACAAATAACCTGCTACCTTGCCCGATCGGATCGGCCGAGGTACTGCTGGCTTGCGGCCTTGCTCGCAAACGGCCGAACGACCGGCGCGTTTGCGTACTCGTCCTATCGTAAGGCCCGGTGTCTTGCAGCAAGATCTGCAAAAGCCGGGCTTCTGGTTTATATTCGAAATGCCTTTCCCTATATTACTCTTTTCGCCCCATTTTTGCATCCTATTTTTCACTATTTCTCCTTTTTCATTGGGTCTTTTGTCTCAAGACGCTTTTCGAACCTTTTAAGTTGCATTTCTTTTCATTTTAAAGGCTTGACGTTGGTGATGTTTTCCTATAAAATTTGGTGATGTATGAACGCCGGATACTTACGTATCTGGGTGTAACGGTGCGTCACCCTCACGCGTTTTGTGGCTGTCGGGACAGCGGCTGAACTTTCCCGATATGAGTACGCTGATTCGTTTCCTATTATATAGGCGGACGTCTCCGGCCTGCGTACACAAGCAAAACACGGCGCACACGGTTCCCCGGCCATTACACATGACAAAGGAGTTTTTCCAATATGGCACGTTACACAGGCCCTAAATTCAAACTCAGCCGCCGCCTCGGTATTTCCCTGAGCGGTAACGGCAAAGATCTCAAGCGTCCTTTCCCTCCGGGTCAGCACGGCGCTAACCAACGCAGAAAACAAAGCAACTACGGCATGCAGCTTCAAGAAAAGCAAAAACTGCGCCACATGTACGGTCTGGGCGAGAAGCAATTCCGCACGCTGTTCAGCAAAGCGCAAAAAATGCAAGGCATCGCCGGCGAGAACTTCATGTTCCTGCTGGAAAGCCGTCTGGACAACCTCGTGTACCGTCTGGGCTTCGCTAACTCCCGTGCAGGCGCACGTCAGTTGGTCGCTCACGGCCACGTAACGGTTAACGGCAAAAAAGTCGACATCGCTTCCTACGCGGTAAGCCTCGGCGACGTAATCGGTCTTCGCGAAAGAAGCCGCGGCCTTTCCTCCATCAAGGAAGCCCTGGAAAACCGTTCGCACGTACCGGGTTACATCGAGTACAACGATTCGGCTCTGGAAGGCAAATACATCCGTTTGCCTGAGCGTTCCGAACTGTCGCAAGAAATCGACGAAAAGCAAATCGTCGAATTCTACAACCGTTAATCGGAAAGCAAGGTCAAAATCCCTGCAAGCCTTCGGGCTTGCGGGGATTTTTTTATATCTTCGCGCATGGAATGAGAACGATTTCGTCCTTCCGTCCCGCTCCCCAATTCATATGCTGTTTTTCTTGTTTTTGTGCTATAATAAGGCCTGTTCTATTACCTTTAGTAGTTGACAAGGTATTAGCTCGCGCGACAGCTCAGATTTTAGCCGCCCGGGTCATCCCCTGCACGGGCGCGTGGATTGAAACACTAAGGAGGAAGATACTCTAATGGCTGACGAGAACAAAAAGCCCGAACAGAATCCTCCCGTCAAAAAAAGATCATTTTTCCGCAAAACGCTGACTTTCTTTAAATGGATCGTCATTTTGGGCTTTGCGGCCGTTCTTTTTGCGGGCGGCGCGGCAGCGGGGTATATTACCTCCATTCTCAAAGACGAGCCGGTACGCTCGGAAGCTTCCATCGTACAGGCGGTCGACGAGAACGCGATCACGGGCTTCGCTTATTTCCGGGATGCCTCCCCGATCGGCCAACTTCGTACCGACGAAGATCGGAGGCCCGTATCGTTCGATCAGATTCCTCAGCCCGTTATCGAAGCGCTGATCTCGATCGAAGACAAGAATTTCTACGAGCATCCCGGCATCGACACCAAAGGCACCCTGCGTGCCGTCAAGCAGAAACTGCTTAACGAAACGGTTCAGACCGGCGGCAGTACGCTGACCCAACAGCTCGCCCGACGGGTATTTTTAAGCCTCGACAAAACGAACGACCGCAAGATCAAAGAGATTCTGCTGTCCCTCCGCATGGAACGCTTTCTGTCCAAACAGGAGATCGTTACGGCTTACTTGAATAAGATGCCGTTCGGCAAAGGTTCCGCCGGCTACAACCTGTTCGGGGTCAAAGCGGCCGCGAAAGGGATTTTCGGTCTCAACGACCCTTCGCAGTTGAATCTGGCCCAATCCGCTTATCTGGCCGGCCTGCCTCAATTGCCGACGACGTATTCGGCGTTCAACAGCAAAGGCGATTTTAACGAAAAAGGCTTCAAAAGCGCCGTAAGCCGGCAGCATCGCGTGCTGGAGAACATGTTGGAAGACGGCAAGATCACGCAGAGCGAATATCAAGAAGCGCTCGATTTCGATCTGAAAAGCTCGCTCGCCGGCAAGATGCCCAAAGCGTACGCCACTTATCCGTATCTGATGACGGAAGTCGAACGCGAAGCGACGAAAGTGATCATGAAACTTCAGAATCCGGGCGGCGACGCGGCTTCGGGAGAAGGCAGTTCCTCCTACGAAGCGGCCAACCAAATGCTGCTGACAGGCGGATACCGCGTCTATACGACGATCGACAAAGGCATTTACAAGACCATGCGCGCCGTGGCCGAGAATCCGGAAAACTTCGGCGCGGCCGACCCCGGAGGTCTGCCGCAGCAGTTGGGTGCCAGTCTGATCGATCCGAAGACCGGCGCCGTGCTGGGCATGATCGAAGGACGCAGTTTCGATACGCTGGAACTGAACCTCTCCACGCAGATGAAACGCCAGCCGGGTTCGACCATGAAGCCGATCGCCGCTTATCTGCCGGCGCTTGACGCCGGACTGATTCAACCGGCCGGCATCATCGACGATGCGCCGATCATTCTGCCTTCGGGATCGTCTTATCATATTCCGAAAAACGCGAACAATCGCTATCAGGGGTTAGTTACCGCCCGGCATGCGCTGAATCAATCTCTCAACATCCCGGCGCTCAAATTGTTCAACCAGAAAGTCGGGGTCGCCAAAGCGTGGGAGTTTTCGAAGAAACTGGGCATCACGACGATTACGGACGACGACTACAAGAATACGACCGGCGTAATCGGCGGGATGAGTCAAGGCGTAACCGTGCAGGAGCTTACCGGCGCGTACGCCTCGATCGATAACGGCGGCGAATTCAACGAGTCGTACATTATCAGCCAGATTGTCGATTCCAACGGAAAAGTCGTTTATCAGCATCAGGCAAGTCCGAGCCGCGTTTATTCCAAGCAGACGGCTTACCTGATGACCAGCATGTTGGAGTCGGTCATCAGCGACGGTACGGGCAATGCTCGTCAAGGCAATATTCCGAAGATGTTCGACGGATACGGCAAGATCGCCGTCGCGGGCAAGACCGGTTCCACGCAGAATTACGGCGACGTATGGTTTATGGGCTACACGCCGGATCTGACGTTGGGCGTATGGTCGGGTTACAACCAGCCCGTGAACACGATGAACGACGATAAGAGCCGAGCCCGCGTATTGTGGGCCACGATCATGAACCAACTGCTCGCGACGCGGCCGGATCTGTTCAAAACGACGGAGTTCGCCGAACCGGACGGCATCGTCACGAAGACCGTCTCGGGTTACAGCGGCAAACTGCCGACCGAATTGACCGTGCAATCCGGCAATCTCGTTACCGACATTTTCAACGAAAAATATGTACCGAAAGATTACGACGACGGTCTGGTTAACGCCAATTACATCATCTACGACGGCGTAAACTACGTGCCTCAACCGGATACGCCGGACGATATGGTTTTGTCCAAAGTGACCGTCAACCGCGAAATGCCGATCAACCAGCTCATCATCGATCTGCAAAAAGCGCTGGCGAAGATGAGAGACGGCAGACCGCTCAGTTACTACATTCCGGAAGACGCCGGCGTCGACGCGCCTAAGGAAGTCGATCCGCGCAAAGACGACGGTTCTGCTCCTTCCGCTCCCGTGAACGTATGGATGAACGATGCGGGAACGGAGATCGCGTTCACGGCCAATCCGGAAAACGACGTGGTCGGTTACCGTCTGTACAGCTCGTGGAACGGCGGAGGTTCGTTCCAGTATGCCGGTGCCGTACGGACAGGAGAATTCTTGCAGTTCCGAATCTCTCCGAGTCAAGCGATCCATTACGTGACCGCGGTGGACGTGGCGGGCAAAGAGTCCGCGCCGAGCCGTACCGTAGGAGGAGGAAGCGCGCCGAGCCGGCCGGCCGACAAACCTGACGTTCCCGATCAAGAGACCGGGCAGACCGTCGAAGGGATCGTCGTGCCGAACGAGCCTGTCGAATCTCCCGAAGAGGTTCCGACAGAGCCTGCGGAACCGGCGCAGCCGGAAACGAACGCCGAACCGGAACAGCCGAAGGTCGAAGAACCGAAACCGGAAGAAAAGCCGCCTGCCGAGACGCCCGTAACCGCGGTTACGGCTCCGGCAGCACCGGAACAGCTTCAGGTCAGCGCTTCCGCTTCCGGCGCTCAACTGAGTTGGAAAGCTTCGGAAGGCGCGACCTCTTATACGATCTACTTCAGCCAAACGGCGGAAGGTCCGTTCACGTCGATCGGCACCTCTTCGTCCGCGTCTTACCATTACGCGGCTCAAGCTCCGTTCTCTGCTTGGTTCAAGGTATCGGCTTCGAACGAAGCCGGCGAATCGGCGCATTCCATGACCTTGTACGCAGCCAGTCCTTGATTGCCGCGCGGCGGCTCTGCCGGTTGTCTCCGGCACCCGCTCGACAGAAAACCCCGAATCGCCATGACGGCGATTCGGGGTTTTCTTTGTCTTCTATTCGCTTAACGACGGGGGTCCGGAATCGAACATCCTCGCTTTTTCCGCTTCGTTCAGCTTGCCGGTTCCGATGCGTTCCAACGATCCAGCATGCCGGCAACGACCGCATGCGACCGAACCGAAGCCAAGATCGTGAATTCGGCGAAACTTTCGGGCGCTTCGCCGTTCGCTTTGTCCGACATGGAACGGATGACCACATGCGGAATCTCGTTCATCCAGCAGACCTGCGCCACGGCTGCGCCTTCCATCTCCGTGCAAGCGCCGTCGAACGCCTCGCGCAGCCGACGTCCTTCTTCCTTGTCCGCCACGAAGCGGTCTCCCGACAGCACCCGGCCGATCCGGTAACGAACTTGCTCCGATTCGCAAGCGGCTTCCGCAAGCGCGATCAGAGCGGAGTCCGCCTTAAAACAAGATTCGGACTGATCCGGAATGATGCCCGGCGCGTAACCGAGCGGCGAAACGTCCATATCGTGCTGAAGACTCTCCGAAGACACGACGATGTCGCCGACTTCGAGTTCGGGATCCAACGCTCCGGCCACGCCGGTAAAGATCAAAGCTTGCGCGCCGAATTCGCTGATCAGAATCTGCGCGGCCGCGGCCGCGTTGACTTTGCCGATTCCGCAGCGGCAGATGACGACATCATGTCCGCGAAAACGGCCTTTCGTATACGCGATGCCTGCAACCGTGCGGCTGCTGGCCTCTTCCGTCTCGTCAAGCAGCAGCTTGATTTCTTCGTCCATTGCCCCCATCAGGGCGATCGGTCCGCTCATCTCTGCACCCCGCTTAGTCATTCAGACGCGCGACGGACAAACGTAGAATCGTTTCGTGCGGCAGGATGACCTGCGAATTTTCCACGTTTTCCTTCTTCATGAGCTTCGTCAACAGACGCATGGCGACCGCGCCGATATCGTACATCGGCTGAGCGACCGTCGTCAGCTGCGGACGAACCATCGAAGCCATCCGAATGTTGTCTACGCTGATGATCGAGAAATCGTCCGGTACTTTATAGCCTTCGTCTTGAACGCTATGAAT
This sequence comes from Saccharibacillus sp. O23, assembly GCF_002205895.1. GTDB lineage: Bacteria > Bacillota > Bacilli > Paenibacillales > Paenibacillaceae > Saccharibacillus. Next base: position 395,121 of record NZ_NJDE01000010.1, on the reverse strand, counting down.
AGCGCCGATCGCCATTTCGTCCGTTGCCGCGAAGATCGCCGTCGGCTTATGTTTGAGGCCGAGGAAATATTTCATGGCTTCCACGCCGGACTCGTAACGATAGTTGCCGATCCGGACCAGGTCTTCTTGATATTCGATGCCCGCCGTCTCCAGCGCGCGTTTGTATCCTTGGAAGCGCGAGTAACCGTTTGCCGGATCTTGCAGCGTGCCGCTGATCATCGCGATCTCGCGGTGACCGTGGCGCACCAACGTGCTCACGGCATCGAAAGCGGCCGCTTCATGATCGATGTCGACGGACGGAATCGTACCGTTTTCATCTTTGGTCGCGCAAAGTACGATCGGCACGGAAGCCGTCTGGAACGCTTGCACATGATCTTCCGTAATCGTTCCGCCCATGAACAGCAGACCGTCCACTTGCTTTTCGAGCAGCGTGTTGATGACGCGGATCTCTTTTTCTTTCTTCTTATCGGCATTGCACAAAATAATATTGTAATGGTACATGTTGGCGATGTCTTCGATTCCGCGCGCGATTTCCGCGAAGATCGAGTTCGAAATATCGGGAATGACCACGCCGACCGTCGTCGTCTTTTTGCTTGCCAGACCGCGAGCGACCGCATTCGGACGATAGCCGAGACGTTCGATCGCCTCATAGACCTTTTTGCGAGTCTGCGGCTTTACGTTAGGGTTGTTGTTTACGACCCGGGAAACGGTGGCCATCGAGACTCCCGCTTCGCGCGCCACATCATAAATAGTTACCGTCACATCTGTTCTCTCCATTGCCAGTAAATTTTTCAATCAGGTTTCAATGAATTACATTCAAGCTTTCATTATTACCATGATACGATAAATTTGCTTGGTACGCAATGTTAACGCTTCACTTTTTTCCAAATAAGGCGTCTGTATCAGGACGTCGACCGATAACGATGTCAGGTTACGCCCATCGGAAACCCGCTTGAACCCTGCGTGTTTCCGATGAACGCAAACTTCGGATTCGATTCGGTCGACGTTTTAGGACAGTACCTCTTGCAGCGCGGACGACGTGATTCGGGAATGGGAAACGTTCCATACGGCCTTGCCGTCTTTCAGCAGAATCGCTTGAGGCGAAGCATGTTCCACGCCCAGAAGGTCCGCGGCTTCGAGCGACACGGGACGGTCTTCGACCACGTGAATCAGTACGTAAGAAGCATCGGGATTCGGCGTATTTTTCAAATAGTTTTTGGCTTCCGCGTAAGCGCCTGCGCTGATCGGGCAGCGGGTACTGTGTTTGAACAGCAGCACCGGTTTATCCTGCGATTCGCGAATGGCGGCTTCCAGCTGCTCGCTGGTCGTAATCTGAGTAAAAGTAGGCATGGGTCATTCTCCTTTCCGTTCTGCGACGGTTCCGTTTGTCATTGTCCACACAAGTGTTCGCTCTCAGTGTAACAACCCCGCAAAATGAAGTCAAAAAAGCAGGCTTCGCGCCGCTTTGCGTCAAGCCGGCGAGAAGCGCAGCTGCCGCCCTTCGACGCACACCTTTTCGGTCAGCTGCGCCAACCGCGTTTCGATCTCCGCCATCCAGACTTGATCCCCGACGTCGCCGGCGCAGCGATACAGGTCGAGCAGCGCGTTGATTCTGGCTTTGCAGCTTTCTTTGATTTCCGCTCTGAGGGCATCTTTCGTATCTACCGGGCTGCACGTGAATACCGTATAAACGATATGGGCCAATTCGTTAAATTCGGTATAATCCAGCCCGTACGGTTCGCCGTCGAGCGGCAAACTCAGAAGCAGCGCGGTCAGATCGCGCTTCAACCAGTGGAGCACTTCTTCATGTTCGCATCCGGGACAGACCAGAACCGGCACGTTATCGATACTGACGTGTTTCTTATAATCGACGAGCCGAAAATCCAAGTCGTATCTTTGTCCGCACTCGCAATGCTCCAGCATCTTGCGATCCCCTCCAACATGGATATTTCCCCCTGCCTCCGGCCGTTCTTTCCCGCCTGCGACGGATTTTCATGCCGGCTTACTCTGCTGCGATCGATTCGCCGCTGAAGTCGGCGAATCGGATCTTGAGCCTGTTTCGACGCGAGTTCGGCCTGCGAAATTCGAGATTCCGCTCCCCTGCTCTCCCCCGTAATTGCCGGTTCAGGTTCTTGCTGCAATGGATTCGATACCGCTTGCGCAAATTCCTGCTTGTTTTCCAAAGAAATTAAGCGCTTTCAAAAAATATTGCTGAATCTTTCTTTCTCTTTTTGCGGCGAACGGACGGGACTGCTACAATAAGACAAGAAAGAGCCTATACGAAGAACGAAAGGACGGTTATTCATGCGACTTGACGGCAAAAAAGTCATTGCGTTGGTAGACGAAGAGTTCGAAGATCTGGAGCTGTGGTATCCGGTCTATCGGGTACGCGAAGAAGGCGCCGAAGTCCATCTGGCCGGTGCCGAAAAAGGCAAAACGTATATCGGAAAGTACGGGGTTCCCGCGCAAGCGGAATACGCGTTCGACGAACTTGATTCCGCCGACTACGACGGAATTCTGGTTCCCGGAGGCTGGGCTCCCGACAAACTGCGCCGTTATCCGAAAGTATTGGAACTGGTGCGGGAGATGAACGAAGCGAAGAAACCGATCGGACAGATCTGCCACGCCGGTTGGGTGCTGATCTCCGCGCGCATTCTCGACGGCGTGACCGTGACTTCGACTCCCGGGATCCGCGACGATATGGAAAACGCGGGCGCGATCTGGAAAGACGAGCCGGTCGTGACGGACGGTCATATCATATCGGCTCGCCGACCGCCGGACCTGCCTCCTTACGGCAAAGCATTCTGCGACGCGTTGGCCGATTCGCAGGCCGACGGTTAAATCGGCCGGCTTTTGGGGCGATCGGGTCGATCTTGCGAAAGTCGACACGGCGCTATGACGAAGCGTAAATCGAAGAATAAAGAAGAAGCGCCTTTCCGAAGAAAGGCGCTTCTTGTCGTTCAAAAACGAATCGGCTTACACGACCGTCGTCACGAATTCGGACAGCAAACGCTCGATCTCGCCGGAGCGGCTGCGCTTGAAACATTCGCGGCCCGTCTCGCGAGCGGCGGAGGCCGTCGTGTTGAGTACGCGGTGTTTTACGCGCAGCAAAGATTGAGGCGACATGCTGAGCTTGTCCACGCCGAGCTCCAGCCAGATCGGCACGGCCCGTTCGTCGCCGGCCAACTCGCCGCAGACGCTCACTTCGATGCCGCGATCCCGCGCGGCCTGCACGGTCATCCGCAGCATCCGCAGCACGGCCGGATGGTAAGGATGATACATATGCGCGATCTGCTCGTTCATCCGATCGACGGCCAATACGTATTGGACCAGATCGTTGGTGCCGATGCTGAAGAAATCGACTTCTTCGGCCAGCAGATCCGCGATCGCCGCGGCTGCCGGCACTTCGATCATGATTCCGGCCGGCAGATCGGCATTGTAGGCGATGCCGCGCTCGTCCAATTGTTCTTTGGCCCGGCGCAGCAGGTCGTTAGCCTGTCGGACTTCCTCGACGGAAGAGATCATCGGGTACATGACCCGAACGTCGCCGAACGCGCTGGCGCGCAGAATCGCGCGAAGCTGCGTCAAGAACAGATCCGGACGGTCCAGACAGATGCGGATCGCCCGGTACCCGAGAAACGGATTGTCTTCTTCCGGCAGCGCGAAATAGTCGAGCTGCTTGTCGCCGCCGATATCCAGCGTGCGGATGACGACAGGCTGACCGGCCGCCCGTTCGGCGATGCGGCGATAGATGTCGAACTGTTCGTCTTCGCTCGGGAATTCGGAGCGGTCCATATAGAGGAATTCCGTCCGGAACAGTCCGACTCCCTGGGCGCCGTGTTTGAGCGAAGTTTCCAGTTCCTTAAGCGAACTGATATTGGCCGCCAACGTCAAACGGTGCCCGTCGCGCGTGACCGCGTCGACTTCGGCGAGCAGTTGAAGCTGCTCTTTCTTGCGCTGAAGCTTGCGGCGCTTCTCTTCGTAGACGCGAAGTTCTTCGGCGTCGGGATCGACGAACAGCAGCCCTTCGTCTCCGTCGATGACCAGCATCTCTCCGGTCTGGAACGGCTCGTCCCGTTTGCCTTCGAGTCCGGCGACCAGCGGAATCCCGATCGCGCGGGCCATGATGGCGGAATGCGACGTTTTGCCGCCGATCAACGTCACGATCCCCAATACATGGTTCGGATTGAGATGGACCAGCTGCGACGGAGACAATTCTTTCGCCACCAAGATGTAAGGCTGCGTATCCGAAGGCAGCTTGATCTCCGGCGCGCCGAGCAGATGCTTGAGCAGCCGGTTGCCGACGTCTTTAATGTCCGCGGCTCTTTCTTTCATGTATTCGTCGTCGAGCAGATCGAACATGGTGACGAAATGGTCGATCGCTTCTTTGACCGCCACTTCCGCCGCTTTGTACTGCCTTTCGATGATCCCCTTGATTTCGCTCATGAAGACGGGATCTTCCAGAATGGCGAGGTGGGCATCGAAAATGCTCGATTCTTCCGGCCCCACCATTTCTTTGACTTCTTTCTTCATGTCTTCGATCTCGCAGCGGGATGTACGGATGCCTTCGGTCAGACGCTCGAATTCGCGCGTCAGATCGACGACGTCCATCTTCTGCTCCGGAACGTCCCATTCCCATGTCGGTAGAACGAACGCTCTCCCGATCGCTACGCCCGGTGCGGCCCCGATACAGGTTATCATCGTCCTCCCCCTCCCGTTTCTCTATCTTTATCGTATAAGACCACGGACATGACCGATCCTTGGCCTTTTTTGACCGCTTTGAACGGCGCGAAGCTCCAAGACCGCACGCGATCCGGATTGGTAATCAGCATCGGCGTCGCCAGCGACTTGGCTTTCTCCCGCAGCAGCGGCAGATCGAACCGGATCAGCAATTGTCCGGGTTCGACGATATCCCCTTCTTTGACGAACGCTTCGAACGCGCCTTCCAGATGAGAAGTATCGATGCCGATATGCAGCAGAACGTCGACCTCTTCGTTGGTGCGGATGCCGAGCGCATGCTGGGTCGGATAGATATGCAGCACCGTTCCCGCCACCGGAGAGACCAGTTCGTCTTTCTCGGGGATAAACGCGACGCCGTCGCCGACCAGCTTTTTGGCGAAAATCTGATCCGGCACTTCGTCGAGCGGCATCATCCGGCCCTGCATCGGCGACGCGAACAGCACCTGATCCAATTGGCGGTCGATCAATTTATTGATCTCTTCGCGGATCAGCTCCGAATACGTGCCGAAGACCACCTGAACGTTGCCTCCGCCCAAACGGATCAATCCGGCCGAACCGAGCGATTTGAGCGCATGGCCGTCGATCTTGCGATCGTTCGCCACCGTCAAACGCAGCCGGGTGATGCAGGCTTGTACCTGCACGATATTTTCCCGTCCGCCGAGCGCTTGCAGAATCAGCGGCGCGCGGTAAGGAATATTGCCCGCCCAATCTTCCAGCGTCGAACCTTCTTCGCGGCCCGGCGTCGGGATCTGAAATTTGCGGATCGCCCAGCGAAACAAGATATAGTATCCCAGACCGTACACGATGCCGATCGGAATCAGCAGCCAGCCGTTGGTCGACAAATGGAAGTTGAGCACGAAGTCGATCAATCCCGCCGAATAAGAAAAGCCGTGATGGATATCCAACGCGTACGTCAGCCACATCGCGAATCCTGCCAATACGGCATGCAGCGCGAACAGGAACGGCGACGCGAACAAGAAAGCGAATTCGATCTGTTCCGATACGCCGGTCAACAAGCAGACGAGAGCGGCGCGAACGAACGTTTTGCGGACTTTGGGTTTCAAGTCTTCGCGCGCTTCGTGGATGACGGCCATCGCCGTAGCGGGCAGCGCGAACATCATGATCGGGAACAGCCCCGACATGAACAGGCCCGCGGTCGGGTCGCCGGCGAAGAAGCGCGGCAGATCCCCCTGCACGATCATGCCCGAAGCGGTCTCGTAAGAACCGAACTGGAACCAGACGACGTTATTGAGCAGATGATGCAGGCCGAAAGCCGACAACGCCCGATACAGAATCCCGTATACGAACAAGCCGAATCCGCCGGTCGAACGGACCTCCAAGTCCATCCAGTCGATAATGGCCTGCAGAACGGGACCGATCGCCAGCATGGCAAACGCGAACAAAGCCGACAGCAGTCCCATAAACAGCAGGACAAAACGCGATCCGCCAAAAAACTGGATCGTTTCCGGAAGCTTGAAGTCTTTGAAACGGTTATACAGCGCACCGGCGATCGCGCCGAGCAGAATCCCGATCAGCGTGGTCGGCTGAATCTGGCCGCTCGCGAAGTGGTCGATGACCCGTTCGTAGATCGTCATGCCCATAAGCGCCGCCAGGCCCGCGTATCCCGCCTGGTTGGCGAGTCCGAGCGCTACGCCTACGGCAAATATATAAGGCAGGTAGAGCAGTACGCCCGACCCTGCCACGTTCAACGCTTCGGCCGCTCCGGGAAGCCCCCACGCTTCCCAAGGAAGGCTGCCCGCGCTGAGCAGGATCGCCGCCGCGGGAAGAACCATGGTCGGGATCATCACGGCCCGGCCGAGCTGTTGAAGCGAACCTAACCAATTCAAAGACGTCCCTCTCCTCTCTTCCTTCAAATGTTAAGCTTTGAAAGGCGGTTTGTCAAAGGATTTGCGGGGGTCGGCGCGGGCATTCGCGGGCTTTTTTCGGACGCTTTTCGGTGGACATGACCGTCGTTCGAACCTTATGATGGCTGATAAGAGCGAGCCTGCGAAACGCTGCGGATTCCGCGCGCTCGGAGGCCTACTTAATAGAAGGAGCTGACTTACGGGATGATCGACAAAAGCATTTTTCCGGCCGACGTTCAGGAAGTGCTGGATTGGGCGGAAAACGGAGAGTTTCTGAACGGGCTTTATCGGGAAAAGACGGATCGCGCGGCGGTTTCGGAACATCGAAGCGGGCGCGTCGGAATCGTAAAAAGCGGACCGTTCGCCGGACTCGAAGAAGCGCTGCGTTTCGAGCAAGACCAAGACCTCGAACCTCCTTACGTTTTTCTGCAAGACATCGTCGACGATGCGGCCGGAGATATTCCGCCTGCCGCGGACGGCGCGCAAAAAGAATTGGCGAGAGCTTTGATCTTCTACGAAGAAGAGCAGGATTTCCCCAAGAAGCTTATGGCGAAACTCGCGCCGCTGGCGGCCGAAAACGGATTGAAAGCCGAACTGCTGGCGGCGCTGGCGGATAAGATCGGAAGCGAGCTGTATCAATGCGCCAAAGCTCGGCTGCTGGCCGAAGAACGTCATCCGTTCTTCGAAACGTTGTTCGCGATCTACAAAAATCAAGGGCTTCCGGTAGGTTGGATCGGCGGCGAAAGCGCGGACGACGGACAATTCGTCGTTTATGCGCGCTTCGAATAGACGGCGTTCGGCGGTCGAACAAGGTTCGGCACGGCAGCTTCCCGGCTTCTCGATACGGGGACGGCCTTGTCTGCCCCACACGGCGCCAGTCTTCCGATCGCTGCGGTTCGGCCGGACTTCGGACCTCGGCCGCAGCGCAAAAAAGCCGCACGGCATGCCGCGCGGCTTTTTTGCGTTGTTCTTGTCGAAGCTTCAATTAGGAAGCTTCTTAACGAAGGTCGTTTATCGAACCTTCTTCTCGGTCTTCCCGCTTCGCCGCCTTCGGATCAGCGCCGCGAACCGGCGCCGGTCACGGCGTCTTCGACTTTGATGCAGCGATCCATGATGACCGTCATGCCGGCGGAACCGGCGATCTCGGCGGCTTCGTCGCTGTAGACGCCGGATTGCAGCCATAAGGTCTTGGCTCCGGCGTCCACCGCTTCGCGGGCGACGTCCGCGCAGAATTCGCTGCGGCGGAATACGTCGACGATATCGATCGGCTCCGGCACGTCGGCGAGCGACGCATAGCACGTCTCGCCGAGGATCTCCTGTCCGGCGGCGGTCGGGTTGACCGGAATGATGCGGTAACCGCGCGACTGCATCGCCTGCGCGACCATGTAAGACGTCCGGTCGGGCTTGTCCGACAAACCGACGACGGCGATATTGCCCGCTTGTTCGAGCAGACGGCCGATCTCGTCGCGGCTTGGATTTTGGAAAGACATGGTTGACTCCTCCTCGATTCTGGAATGAATCCCGGAATAAGCTTCGTTGTGCGTTTATCCGTTCGCCTTTATTTTACCCATTCCACATTCGCGCCAAGCGCGATCATGTGATCGAAGAATCCCGGATAAGATTTGGCGACGTGATGGGCATCGGTAATGGTAATCGGCTGCTCGGCGCGCAGGCCGACGATCGTCAGCGCCATAATGACGCGGTGGTCGTAATGCGAATCGATGCGCACGCCGCCCGCCACGCCCTGCGGGCGTCCGTGCACGATGATCTCGTCGCGCTTCTCTTCCACGTCCGCGCCGGCTTTGCGAAGCTCGCTTAGATAATCGGTGATCCGGTCGCATTCCTTGTAACGCAGATTCTCTACATTATAGAAACGCGAAGTGCCTTCGGCGAATACGGCGGCGGCGACCATCGCCAGCACGGCGTCGGTCGCGGCGTCGCCGTCGAACTCGACGGCTCTGAGTTTGCCGGTGCCTTTGACTTCCACGATGTCGTTCTCGTGCGTCAGCGGCGTCTCCATCATCCGCAGCACGTCGACGACGGCGCGCTCGCCTTGACGGCTGCGTTCGGCCAACCGGCGCACCGTCACGTCGGACGGCAGAACCGCGGCGGCGGACAAGATCGCGGCCGAACCCGGATAATCGCCTTGCACCGAATATTCGCGGGCCTGATACGCTTGGCCGCCCGGCACGCGGAACAGCGAATAATCGTCGCTTGCTTCGACCCGGATTCCGGCTTGTTCCAATACTTCGAGCGTCTGGCCGACGACGACTTTGGACTTCAGATCGCCGGTTACGACGATCTCGCTGTCTTCTTCGAGCAGCGGCGTCAAGAACAGCAGCGCGCTCAGATACTGCGAGCTGACTTCGCCCGATACGGTGATCTTGCCGCCTCGGACCGGCCCTTTGACCGTGATCGGCAGACGGCCGTCGTTATGGTCGATCTTCGCGCCCATCTGCCCGAGCGCCTCGATCAGGTCGTCGTGCGGACGTTTGCCGAGCGAATCGGGATACGTGTTGACGAAATGAACGTCTTCAGACAGCGCCGCGACGGCCAGCAGGAAACGCAGCACCGCGCCCGCATTGCCGACGTTCAGCTCGGCGACGGGTTTCGGCCGGCGGCCGAAGCCTTTGATGACGATCTTCTCGTCGTCTTCTTCAAGCTCCGCTCCGAGTTCCGCGATGCAGCGGCGCATGGCGTCGCTGTCTTCGCTGTGCGCGGGAAAGCGCACGGTGCTGGTTCCGTCGGCCAGAGCCGCGACGAGCAGATAACGGGTGGTATAATTTTTGGATGACAGCGCCTCGATGGCGCCTTCGAGTTTTTCGGTGCGTCTGACGATTACGTCCATGAATTCGTTTCCTCCAAGCGGCTTATTAAAATTTGACATAAGTTTGGTCGGTTCGTATCATGAACCTATCCCAACCGAAAGGCAGGAAGTCCACGATGTCCATTGCACAAATCGAACCTTCGGAGCTTCGCGAACGGATCCGGCAGGGCGACGCTCCGCTGATGATCGACGTCCGCGAACCGGAAGAAGTCGCGCACGGCATGATTCCGGGCGCCGTTCATATTCCGCTCGGACAATTGTCCGGCCGATTGGACGAACTCGATCCCGACCGCGAGACGGTATTCATCTGCCGCAGCGGTTACCGCAGCGAACGCGCCTGCGAATATCTGGAGATGTCCGGCTACGACAAAGCCGTCAACATGACCGGCGGCATGATCGCCTGGTACGAAGACGAAGAATAGTCCGGTAAAAAGGAGCCTTGCGGCTCCTTTTTTCATGCCTGCTTCCTTCACTATACACGTTGGAACACGCTTATTCAACCATTAGACGCTGTGAAGCGCTAAACTGATTTACGTTCGCTTTTTTCTCCGCTTGGGCAAAAAGAAACAGCGGCGAAGGCCGTCCCTAAAGACGAACTTCGCCGCTGCTTAACCTCATGTTGCCGATCTTAGTTGTCCAGTTGCAGCCACTCGTGGTGGAAGACGCCTTCTTTGTCCACGCGTTTGAACGTGTGGGCGCCGAAGTAGTCGCGCTGCGCTTGCAGCAGGTTCGCCGGCAGGCGCTCCGTGCGGTAGCTGTCGTAGTAAGCCAGCGCGCTGGAGAAGCCCGGCACCGGAATGCCGTTCGTTACGGCCGTCGCGATGACTTTGCGCCACGAATCTTGATATTTCTCGACCACGTCTTTGAAGTAGTCGTCGAGCAGCAGGTTGGCGAGCGCGCCGTCTTTGTCGTACGCGTCTTTGATGTTTTGCAGGAACTGCGAACGGATGATGCAGCCGCCGCGGAAGATCATGGCGATGTTGCCGTACTTCAGGTCCCAGCCGTATTCGTCGGAAGCCGCGCGCATTTGAGCGAAGCCCTGCGCGTACGAAACGATTTTGCTCGCGAACAGCGCTCTGCGCACGTTCTCGATGAACTCCGCGCGATCGCCGGAGAACGCTTCGGTCTTAGGTCCGTTCAGCACTTTGCTTGCCGCTACGCGTTCTTCTTTCATCGCGGACAAGAAACGGGCGAAGACGGATTCCGTGATCATGGACAGCGGAACGCCCAAGTCGAGCGCGCTTTGGCTGGTCCATTTGCCCGTGCCTTTTTGGCCGGCGGAATCGAGGATCACGTCGACCATGGCTTTGCCGGTTTCTTCGTCTTTTTGCGAGAAGATGTCGGTCGTGATCTCGATCAGGTAGCTGTCGAGTTCGCCTTTGTTCCATTCGCCGAAGATCTGGTGCAGTTCGTCCGTGTCGGCGCCTACCACGTCTTTGAGCAGGTGGTACGCTTCGCCGATCAACTGCATGTCGCCGTATTCGATACCGTTATGAACCATCTTCACGTAGTGGCCCGCGCCGCCCGGTCCGATGTACGTGCAGCAAGGATCGCCGTTCACGTGCGCGGAGATCGAAGTCAGGATCGGCTCGACCAGCTCGTACGCGCTTTTCGGTCCGCCCGGCATGATCGCAGGGCCTTTCAGCGCGCCTTCTTCGCCGCCCGATACGCCCGTGCCGATGAAGCGGAAGCCTTTGGCTTCGAGATCTTCGCTGCGGCGCTGCGTGTCCGGGAAGTAGGCGTTGCCGCCGTCGATGATGATGTCGCCTTGATCCAAATGCGGGATCAACTGCTCGATCGTCGCGTCCGTCGCCGGACCCGCTTGAACCATGATCAGGATCTTGCGCGGCACTTCGAGAGAAGCCACGAACTCTTCGACGGAGAAGGTGCCGACCAGATTTTTGCCTTTCGCTTCCTCGACCAGATCATGCGTCTTCTGAGGGGAGCGGTTATATACCGAGACGGTAAACCCTTTGCTTTCGATATTGAGCGCCAAATTTTTGCCCATGACGGCAAGGCCGACTACGCCGATTTGCTGTTTCGACATTTTAGGTTCTCCATCCTTTGCTTATGAAATAGAGTTGCAATAATTTTCATTGTACTCGTTTTGTTTAGTAAAGTGAAGTCCTCGGAAATAGGAATACATTCAAATTGATACACTTAATCCGCGAATTTCCGAACGGATCGGAGCACTTTAACGCCGCAAAGCGCGTCAGGACAACGAAAACGCCTTTCCGGCTTTCCCGAAAATTTCTTGCGAATCCGTGCCGGCTTCATAAACTCTTCATGTTGCTTCCGCTTGTTCGCGCCCCTTCCCCCTATGCTATAATGGCCGATGAATCGCTTGCGGCCGCTTGCAGAAGAGCGGTTTCGGAAAGGGGCATACACATGGAAGTTCAAGGTTTCGACGAAAAAGACTTTGCCGTATTCGAGATAGAGGGGCTCGAACCCCGGATGAACGCGCTGATCGCGAACGTGCGTCCGAAGCTGGAAGAATTGGGCCGGGAGCTGGCTCCGTTCCTGTCCGCGCAGACCGGGGAAGAGATGTTCGCGCATGTCGCCAAACACGCGCGCCGTACCGTGCATCCGCCCGCCGACACTTGGGTCGCATGGGCTTCGAGCAAAAGAGGCTATAAAGCGCTGCCTCATTTTCAAGTCGGGATGTTCGCCGATTACCTGTTTATCGTGATGGCCGTCATCTACGAGAGTCCCAACAAATCGACGCTTGCCGCTTCGCTGCGCGAAAACGAGCGTCAAGTGATGAATCTGGTGCCGAAAGAGCGGCAGGAGCAGTTCTATTGGTCGGTCGACCATACCAAGCCGGGCGGCACCCGACACTCCGAGCTGGGCAAAGACGGATTGGCGCGAATCGCCGAACGCCTCGCTTCCGTCAAAAAGTCCGAAGTGTTATGCGGCCGTTTTTTGCAGAAAAACGATCCGCTGCTCCAAGACGGCAAAGCGCTGGTTCGCACGATCGAAGAAACGTTCGAAACGCTGCTTCCTTTGTACAAAATGGCGTTCTGACGCCCGACCGAAAACGGCTTTCCCCGCGTATCGCCATGCGGGAGCAAGCCGTTTTTTCGCGTTTCGGAGTCGAAGCCGCCTCGCCGTCGTCACATGCCTTTGAACGAACCGCCGTTGACGGGATATTCCGCGCCGAACGCGTATTCCGCACGTTCGGAAGACAAGAACACGATCATCGACGCGATGTCTTCGGGCTGCCCGATCCGTCCGACCGGCAGTTCGCGCACCTCGTCCACGAAATAATCGATCGCTTTGTCTTTGGGCTGATCGAATTTTTCGGAGATCGCGTCGATCATGCCTCCCGGCTGGTCCCAGATATTCGTATGGGTCGGACCCGGCGAGACGGTGTTGACGCGAATGCCTTTTTCCCCGAATTCCATCGCCAGCGCTTTGCCTACGCTCAGCAGTCCCGCCTTGAACGCCGAATAATCGACCGACATCGGCTGCGGTTGGCGCGCGTCTTCCGACGCCACGCTGATGATCACGCCGCCGCCCTGTTTCAACATCTGCGGAATCGCCGCTCGCGACGTGCGCACCATGCTCATCAAATTGTTGCGGTACGTCTCGTCCCATTGATCGTCGTTCGTTCCGAGAAACCCGTCCAGACGGGAATGGGAGATGCCGGCGTTATTGATCAGAATATCGACGCGTCCGAACTTTTCGATCGCCGCTTGCACGAGCTTCTTCGGCCCGTCCGCCGTGCTTAAGTCCGCTTCGACGGCCAATACCCGATCCTCGCCGCCCAGTTCGCCGATCTTCGCCGGATGACGGCTCGCTCCGACGACTTTCGCGCCTTCTTCAAGAAAAAGTTGGGCCGTCGCCAATCCGATGCCCGAACTGGCTCCCGTCACGATCACGACTTTGTCCCGCAAATTCAGTTCCATGTTCGATTCCTCCGTTTGTCCGATTCGGTCCTTGCTTTTGCATGCGTACAAGGTCACTTTCTTTTTTTAACCGTCTCGGGCAAAAACAAACGAAAAACGCAAAAATGCCGCCCTTAAAGGCGGCATCGCAGACATTCGGGCAGACGCGCGCGCTGGCGTCAATGCGGTTGAACGGTGCGCGTTCTGCGCCGGGAAGCTCTCGACATCGGCGCGTGGATCAGCAGCAGCAGCGCCATCGAGATCGCGCTCGCCCAGAACGGCGCTTGCGGTCCCAGATGGTCCCACGTCCAACCTCCGGCCAGCGGGCCGAGCACGGTTCCCAGACCTTGCAGCGTCAGAAACACGCCCCAGATCGCCCCGCGTTCTTTCTCCGGCACCAGTTCCGCAAGCAGCGTGTTCCACGCGGGCAGAATCATGGCGAAGCCTACGCCGGCGGTCAGGATGAAGCACCACACGAGCGTCATGGCATGCGTGGACGCGATTCCGCAAAGCGCGATCACGGCGAACAGGAAGCCGATATGCAGGAACCAGCGCGTGCCGTATTTGTCGACCAGCCGTCCCGCCGGAATCATCCCGACGACCGCGACTCCCCCGCCGACGATCAGCAGAATATTGAATTGCCCCGGCGTCATGCCCAGTTCGTTGCGGATATAGACCGAGATGACCGGCGTCAGAATGCCGATCGCGAACGATTGCAGGAACATGGCCGGATACAGCAGCGGCGTGAGCTTCAAAGCGGTCAAAGCCCGGAACACTTTGCGGATCGAATACACCGAACGGACCGTATGGCGTTTGACGACGCGGCGGACCTTTTTCGGAAACGGATAACCCGTATGCGACCGGCGCACGTTCTTCGGCGTCAGCGGAGCCATCATGCGTCTCGGAAGCAGGAACGCCGCCGCGGTCACCGCCGCCATGACGCCGAACAGCACCCAGAAGACCACTTGATAAGAGTCGCCGACAAGAAGATTCGAGACGATCGGGCCCGCGCCCGTACCGGCCAGCGTCGCGATCTGGATGCTGCCCATCTTGGCTCCGGTTCCGCCGTTCAGATCGGCTTCCATGCTGATCGTGCTCATCACGACCGGCCAGATCGGCGCCGTGCCGATGCCCAGCAGCGCGCAGGCGACGACGAGCGAGACGCCGGTCATCGAGAACGCGATGACCACGACGGCCGCCCAAGACAGCAGCAGGCCGGCCGCGATCGTCCCGCGAAGCCCGACATGCTCCGCGAGCCATCCGGTCGGGCTTCTGAGCAGATTATCGCCGACGTATTGCAGCGAAAAAGCCAAACTGATCGTAAACGCCGGCAGTCCCAGCGTGTCGTTCATATAGACGGGCAGCACCGTAACCAGCAGCGCCCCTTTGACGAATTCGGTCAGAAACACGATGATCCATAGACAAGTGAAAACAGAAAATAAAGCAGATGCCGGCTTCGTTCCGGCTGTGCGGTTGTTCATGGCTTCCCCTTTCGAGCCGTTCGCTTTCCATTCGAAAACGGCTTCTCCCCGCGCTGCGCCCGCGAACGCAGCTTGATGTCTGACGCAATCTCTCTATATCCCTATTATATCGGCTATTCGCGGAGGAAGTCTAACGAGACGCCGAGCGAATCTTCGCGAAATTCAACTCGTAAACGTTCATTTCTTCCCGGACGCGGAACCCGCATTTGCGGTATAAGCCGATAGCCGCCGCGTTGGTCGCGCTTACCGTCAACCGGGCTTCGGCGGGAGCGAATTCTTCGAATAATAAGCGCAAAGCCGCCCGAAGCAAGTTCTGCCCGACCCCCTGCCCTCGCGCCCGCGCGGCAGAAGCCAGAAACTCCACGTCGCCTTCCGCGAACGTTCGGCTGCCCGAGACGAAAGCATAACCGAGCAGTTCGCCTTCGCGAACGTATCCGATCAGCCGATGTTCGGCGTCGCGCTCTTCGAGCAGCTTGTGCCCGGACGCGTACGAACCCGGAAAAGCTTCGTCGTGCAGCCGCACGAACGCTTCTTCGAATTCGGCGCCCAACTCCGCGATCAAGGAGTCTTCTTCTTGCGATTCGGCCGAGAAGTCTGCCTGCCTCAGCGCCAACGTCAAATGCCGTCCCGCCAGCGAAGCGCCCGAACGCCGCATCAGCGACTCGGCTTCCGCGTTGTCTTGATGATAGAACCCTTGCAAGCGAACGATCGAACCGTTAGCGCGTTCGAGCGCCGTTCTCCACAGCCCTTCGATCAGCTCCGCGCGGCCGACGGCCGGACCCGCTTTTTTGTTCGCGCAATCGCCTGCCCGCTTCTCTTCTTCGTCCGCGAAAGGACCCCAGATTTCCGCAAGCCCCGTATCGGGATCGAGATCGAAGCCGAGCACGCCGACCACTTTTTCTTCGAGCAGCGCCAACGTGAAATCTTGCTCCAACCGCTTTTTTTCGAAGTCGTTTTCCAGCGTATGCCGAATTTCCGACGCCTCGACGCCGCAGTATCCGACATGCCGATGCACCTGATTATTTTGCACCGCGATCAGCCGCGACATTTCTGCCGTATCCGCCGAAAACGCCCCTCTGTATCTAACGTTCATCGCGTTCCGCCTCCCTGCGAAGCCTGCTTCGAAAAATTGCCTTCTTGCAATCCGGCCCCGTTTTGCTATACTCAATTTGTTTGATTTTTAACCGTGCTTTATAACGTTGACCGAATCGATCAAAGGATTGCGTTCGCCTGAATCGCACCTGAAGCGTGTGCGATTCAGGCGAGCGCAATCTTACTTCTAACTCGGTCAACGTACGAAACTACTTTACGCACACGAAAGGTTGTGACAACCCTAATGGATCATGCTCGTACTCCGCTCTTCACCGCGCTTAAGCGCCATGCGGACCAAAATCCGGTACAGTTTCACATTCCAGGTCACAAGAAAGGAATGGGGACGGATCCGGAATTTCGTGAATTTATTGGGGATAACGCCCTTTCCATAGACCTGATCAATATCGCCCCTCTGGACGATTTGCATCAGCCGATGGGCGTCATCGAGGAAGCCCAACAGCTCGCTGCCGACGCATTCGGCGCGACGCACACGTTCTTCTCCGTTCAAGGCACCAGCAGCGCGATCATTACGATGATCCTGTCCGTGTGCGGTCCGGGAGACAAGATCATCGTGCCGCGCAACGTGCATAAGTCGGTCCTCGGCGCCATCATCTACGCGGGAGCCAAACCGGTATTCATCGCGCCGGAACGCGATACCAATCTGGGTATCGATCACGGCATCACCGTCTCTTCGGTCAAAAAAGCGCTGAAGCTGCACGGAGACGCCAAAGCGCTGCTCGTGATCAATCCGACTTATTACGGCGTGTGCGCGGATCTGCAGCAGATCGTCGCGCTCTCGCACAGCTACGGCGTGCCCGTGCTGGTCGACGAAGCGCACGGCGTCCTGATCCATTTCCACGACCAACTGCCGCTGTCGGCGATGCAGGCGGGCGCGGACATGGCCGCGACGAGCGTGCATAAGCTCGGCGGTTCGATGACGCAGAGTTCCGTTCTGAACGTCAATACGAAGAACGGCTATATCAATCCGAAGCGGGTGCAGACGGTCATCAGCATGCTGACGACCACCTCCACTTCTTACATCCTGCTGGCTTCGCTCGATACGGCACGCCGCCAGCTCGCGCTGAACGGCTACGCGATGGCCGAGCGCGCGCTCGATTTCGCCGACTACGCGCGAAGCGCGATCAACCAGATCGAAGGCTTGTACTGCTTCGGCGAAGAGATCATCGGCAGCGAAGCGACGTACGATTACGATCCGACCAAGATCACGATCCAAGTCCGCCGCCTCGGCATCACCGGTTACGAAGCCGAGAACTGGCTGCGCGACAACCATAACATCGAAGTCGAGATGAGCGATATGTACAACGTCCTCTGCCTGATCACCGCCGGCGACAACGAAGGCACGATCCGCGTGCTCCTCGACGCGCTGCGCGAGATGGCTCAGGAATTCCGGGGACAAGGCAAGGAAGTCAAAGAACTGGCCGTCAAGATTCCGGATATCCCGCATCTGGCGCTGCTGCCTCGCGACGCTTTCTACGGCGAGACCGAGTCGATTCCGTTCAAAGAATCCGCGGACCGCATCATCGCCGAATTCATCTACGTGTATCCGCCGGGCATTCCGATCCTGCTGCCGGGCGAAGTCATCACGCAGGAAAATATCGATTACATTACCGACCACGTCGAAGTGGGACTGCCGGTCAAAGGACCGGAAGACCGCTCCGTGAAGTTCGTCAAAGTCATCGTGGAACCGGGCGCCATTCGTTAAAGCCCGTCAGCAAACGGCCGCATTCGCGGCCGTTTTTTTGTCGGTTCCCGCTTCGCGTGCCTGTCGTTTCCGCCGTCCGGCATGCGCACGAAAAAACGGATGTTCTCGCGGGAGAACATCCGTTTCAAGAAAGGGCGGCATCGCGAATCGGGCCGCCGCGTCTTCTTACTCTTCTTCGCTTTGCGCGGCAACCAGCTCGTTGTAAGCCGCTTCGACTTTTTCCCATTCCGCTTCTTCCTCGATGTTGACGAGAACGGTCTCGCCGTCTTCTTCTTCGAGGCGCAGAATGAAGCCGTCGGCTTCCGGGTTGTTGCGCTCGAGCAGGAGCGCGTAGACGTCTTCGCCGACGTCGAAGGTCTGCACGAGAACCATTTCTTTCTCGTTGCCGTCTTCGTCGCTGAACGCGACTACGATTTCTTCGTCGTGACTATGGTCATGACCGCATCCGCAATCGTCGCCGTGCTCGTGATTGTGAGAGTGGTTATGTTCGTGTTCGCTCATTGTGGTAAACCCTCGTTTCTCCGGCCGATGCGCAACAGGCGCACGGGCCCTGAATTTAATGGACACTGCTTATCCTACCACTTCGCCCGTCCGAGGTCAATTTGCTTACGCGCGCATAATCAGTCGACGGCGTTGATCGCTTTTTGCGCGACCATCGAGTATCCTCCGCTGCTTTTTTTGATGTAAAATTCGACGTAATATTTGCCCGCGCGATTGAAATCGTAAGTAAAATCGTACGTCTTGAACCAGAAGTTGTCTTTGCGGGAACTCAACTCCTGAGACTGAATGTCTTTGAGGTCGCCGGAAGGATTGCGAATGGATACCTTGACCGAATCGATATCCGTATTCAGACTGTCGACCTGCGAAAAAATGTAAAATTTCAACTTGCCTACGTTCACGTTCCCGAACGGCGTATCTCCTTTGAACAGGAAAATATCGACGTTGGGCTTCGTGAAACTGACCGTGCCCGTATTCTCGTTATATTCGGCCAAACCGTCGAACTCGCGAACCGGCACGTAAGTCGTGCCGTCGATCAGATAACCCCCGGTGCTTACCGCACTCCCGTTGATTAAGACTTTGATCTTCTGAAACGCCGAGTCGGCAAACGCCGCGGAACCGCTCACCAGCGATAAAGCCAGCGCGCAGACCGCAATTTTCTTCCACTTCATGTTCGGGCGTCATCCTCTCTGTATGATCTATGGGAACCTTTAAGCCGACGCAGCCCCTCTGCCCAGCTTCGGCCTCTTTTCTCGAAAGGCCGTTCTCATAGATGTATACTCGGGCTCCGCTGTCAAGTTGCGGTCGTTTTGTTGATTCCCGCGGGGAAATCGTCCATAATGGGGCGGAAGAAACGGCAGGCATCTTAAGGGTCCGCCGACTACAGAAATGGGGGCATACGCGATGAATCTGCAAATGATCGGAACAGGTAACGCCTTTGCCAAAAAATACTTCAATAACAACGCGCTGATCGAGCAGGACGGATTCAAGCTGCTGATCGACTGCGGCATCACCGCGCCTCTGGCGCTGTACGAGCTGGGCATCGGCATGGAAGAGATCGACGCGGTGCTGATCACGCACACGCACGGGGATCATGTCGGCGGTCTGGAAGAGTACGGATTTCAGATGAAATTCAAGCACGGGCGCAAGCCGGTACTGTATCTGGCGGACGCGCTCGTCGATCCGTTATGGACGAATACGCTGTCGGGCGGCATGACGCAGGACGGGCTGGAACGTCTGGAAGACGCGTTCGACGTAAGGACGCTGCGGGTAGGCGACGTTCAGGAACTGGCGCCGAATCTCTGCGTCGAGCTGATCCGCACGCAGCATATCCGAGGCAAAAAAAGCTATTCGCTCGTTCTTAACCGCGACGTCTTCTACAGCGCGGACATGACGTTCGATCCGGAGCTGCTGACCACTCTCGTTCGCGATCGCGGCATTCGGCGCATCTTCCACGAAGTGCAGCTCGAAGGGCCGGGCGAAGTTCATACGACGCTGAACGAACTGCTGTCTCTGCCGGAAGAGATTCAAGCGATCACGAAGCTGATGCATTACGCGGACAACAAGGACCAGTTCGAAGGACGGACGGGAAAAATGGAGTTCCTGGAGCAGGGCTTGGTGTATTCGATCTAGGACGCTGACCGAAAATATAGAAAAAGCCGATCTCCGCGTAATGCGGGAGATCGGCTTTTTACGTAACATCGATATGTTGATAAGCAAGGCAAAAGACAGTGTGGCAGCCGGAAGCTTAGATCCCGGTCCAGACGTCTTTCACGTAACGGCCGGCGTCTTCCAAATCGTTCAGCCAACGCTGCGCCTCTTCTTCGCTGACGCCGTGAACGTCGCGGTAAGAACGGCGCAGGGTCGTTTCGACGTCGGGAGCCATATGGACGCCGTCGCCGCAGACGTAGAAGATGCCTCCGGCATCCAGCAGGCGGATCACCTCGGCGGTGTTCTCGGCCATGCGGTGCTGCACGTAGGTCTTCGGTTGACCTTCGACGCGGGAGAACGCGGTATGCAGTTTCACGATGCCTTCTTCGGCATACGATTCCAGTTCGTCCCGATACAGGAAGTCGGTCTCGGGGCTGCGGCAGCCGAAGTAGAGCTGCGCTTCGCCCAGAACGGCTCCCTGCTCTTTCAGGACGCGGCGCGCCTGAAGGAAACCGCGGAACGGAGCGAGGCCCGTTCCGGGGCCGACCATCACGATCGGCGTCGCGGGATCTTCCGGCAGCGCGAAGCCGCTGCCCGGATCGCGGACGAACGCGGATACCTCCGCGCCTTCGGGAAGACCCGCCAGATAATTGGAGGCGATCCCGGCGTATTCGCCGTTCCCGCCGCGCGCGGGTCCGCGGACGACGGCGACCGTCAGGCTGAGCCGTTTCGGGTCGAGCTTCGGCGAGCTGGAGATGGAATAATAACGCGGCTTCAGCGGCGGAAGCAGCGTCAGGAAACGCTGGAATTCCATTTCGCAGGCGCGGTATTTTTCCAGAATGTCGAGCATCGTCAGGCGCTTGAACAAGACTTCGCGTTTGTAGGTCTCTTCATCCTTCATCAGCGCCTCGATCTCGACCTTATGCGGCGGACACACGGTCTTCTCCGCCAGTTCTTTGAGCTGCGCCCGCGTCGCCGGTTCCTGAAGCTCGACGCTGCCGGTCAGCAGTTCGCGCAGCTCCACCGGACGGCCCAGCGGCAGGTGCGCGGCGGCGCGGCCGCTGCCTTGAAGCTGCACGCGCGCGTCTCCTTGCAGTCCGAAACGCGCCAATACCCGGTCGACGAGCGGCCGCGGATTGCGCGGAAGCACGCCCAGATGATCGCCTTCTTTATAAGAGGCGGCTGCGGGAACTTCCAATTCGATATGCCGGGTACTGCGTTCGCCTTCGGGCGCTTGCAGCTCGACGCTGCGCAGAATCTTCATCGGCAGCGCGCCGTACGTATCGGCCAGCGGCGAAGCCGCCCGTTCGGCGTCGACGAACTCGACGCGGATGCCGGCCGGCGTTGCCTGATCCGCTTCCTCCGGCATTTTCGCTTCGATGTCCAGCGCGCGCAGAACCTCCGGCCACAGCTTTTGTTTCCAGTCGTCGAGCATCCGCTCGAAATCGTCGTTGGCGTCGCCTTCGCCGCGTTCCGACGCCCGCTCTGCGCCGAGACGTTCCAGCGCTTCGTCGACCAGCCGCGGAATGCGCTGATACGTATTCGCCCAGTTGCGGTCTCCGCAGCCGAATACGGCATAATGCAGTCCTTTCGCCGATCCGGCTTCGGCTTTATCGAGCCAAGCCATGAATTCGCCCGCGTTGGAAGGCGGCCGGCCGTTATAGGAAGCCGTCACGACGATCAGCATGCCTTCCGACGGCAGATTGCCCGCCGCGTTGTCCATCTTCGCGACCGAAGCGCGGAAGCCCAGACGCTCGCCTTCTTCGGCCAGCTCGTGCGCGATGCCTTCGGCCGTACCGAGATTGGAGCCGTAAAGGACCGTCAGCGGCGTCTCGTGGCGGTCCGCTTCGATCTCGTCGGTTCGAGGTTCCGCTTCGGCGACCGCGGCTCCGCCTGCCGAAGATGCCGCATTCGAGAGCGTCGGCGCAGGCGCCATCGGCGCGTTCGCACGAGGGCGCACCTGCATCGTGAACCCGTCCGGTTTGAGCGTCAGCGTTTCTTTGACTTTCAATTCGTATTTCGCGCCGTCGACGATATCGAAATGCCGCAGCAGCATGCCCAAGACGAGCGTCGCTTCGTGCAGCGCGAACTGCTGCCCGATGCAGGCCCGCTGCCCGTTGCCGAACGGCTTGTACGCGTCGTCCGGAATCTTGGACGGATCTTCGAAACGCTCCGGACGGAAGGCTTCGACATCGTCGCCCCAGGCGCTTTTGTCCCGATGGAGCACCGGGATCAGCACGTTGACGGCTTCGCCCGCGGCCATCGGATAACGCCCGGCGAGATTCGTGTCTTCTTTCGCGCGCAGCGAGAAAGCCGGCGCGGTCGGCCATAGCCGCAGCGTTTCGCTTAGAATCATGCGGATATATTTCATCTCGCGAACCTGCTTGTACGTCGGAGCCGCCGAATCGGTCAGGATGCCGTCCACTTCCTCCTGCGCTTTGCGCAGCGCGTCCGGGTGATGCAGCAGGAAATACAGCGCGAACGACAGCAGGCCGCTGGTCGTCTCGTGTCCCGCGATCAGGAACGTGATGATCTGATAGCGGATGTTTTCGTCCGACAGCGATTCGCCCGTATCCGGGTCCTGTCCGCCGAGCATATTGTTCAGCAGGTCTTTTTCGCCTTGATCGCCGCGTTCCCGCCGTTCTTTGACGATCTTGTCGACCAGGGAAAACATGTATTCGATGTCATGGCGCATCTGCGCCTTTTTGCCCAGCATGAGTTTGTTCTGCACGCCCAGACGCTGAAGTTGGCTCATCGACTCGTCCAGCGAACGCGTCATCGCTTCGACGAACGGATGATTGGATTCGCGATAGAAACTGTTGAAGCGGTAATGGAAGCCGCACAGTCCGATCGTATCCAGCGTCAAGCGGGTCATGTCTTCCGGCACTTCGACGAATTCGTCGGGATTGAGCCGCGCCCATTTCTGCACGAGCTGCATCGCGATGTCCACCATCATGTCGTGGTAACCGGCCATCGCCCGCTGACTGAAGCTCGGCATCAGGATATTATGCGCTTTGCGCCAATTCGGTTCTTCCGTCCAACTGGTAAATAAGCCGTCTCCGGCAAACGAGCGCACGTTTTGCAGCGGCGCCCAGACATTTTTCTCGAATCGGGATTCGTCGCAGGCGTCCGCCACCAGTTCGCGTCCCGAAATATACAGATTGCCGGGACGGCCCGGCAGGTCCATCTTGAAGATCGGGCCTTGTTCTTCCGCCAGCTTCATCAGCGACTGCACCGGAGCTTTCGTATCGACCAACGGCAGGTTGCCGAGCGGACCGAACGTTTTGGGCTGCGGAATCTTCGTTTCAGGGGTCGCCATGTTCATTCTCCTTTCGTGTCTGAAAAAAAGGCCGTTCGTCGAACGCTTTCTTGCACGAAGCAAGTCGGCAGCGTCGAAGAATGACCGAATGACCGTTTTTATTTTTCGGTTCTGGACACTCTTGTACCTTTGTCCGATTGTTCTTGCCTTGAAACGATTTTCGGGCAAAATAAGCAAAAAGCCCCCTATGCGGCGAATGCAACGCGGCGGGAGGCTCAGGCGATAAGTCCGGCAGTCCGGGATAAGCAGGATCGCGAGCGCGAACCGTTTTTCGTTTCCGTCGGCAACTCGGATCGCGACAAAAAGACGCCCCCGAAAGGACGTCCGTTTTATGCGTTTTCAGTCGGCCGCGCTTGTCTCGACGATTCGGTCGGCTTCTTGATCCGGCGTTTTCCAGATGACTTCTTCGCCGTACTTCTTGCCCCAGTCGTACATCATCCGCAGGACCGGGATCAAGCTCTCGCCGTACGCGGTCAGCGAATATTCGACTTTGGGCGGCACTTCGCGGTACACCTCGCGATGAACCAGCAGGTCTTCTTCCAGTTCGCGCAGTTGATTGGTCAGCATCTTCTGCGTGATATTCGGAATCAGCTTCTTCAGCTCGCTGAACCGCTTCGTGCCTTCGAGGCCGAGATGCCAGAGGATGATCAGTTTCCACTTGCCCCCGATGACGGCCAACGTCAATTCTTTCTCGCAGTTGATCGCCTGAAGGTCGATCCGTTCTTTCACTTCGCTTGCCATCTTCCAACCTCCTTCGCCATATTCGATTGTCCCAATAGTATACAAGAGATACGTACTCCCCTGCAAAGGAAGTAACGTTTTTTTTCATACCGGCTCTCGCGAACCCGCGCCCCGCGCAATAGTATCCTCGGCGTAACTTCCTCACTTCAAAGTGCCTTCTTCCGTCGCAAAGAGAAATCGGCATACAATAGGTGCAGCAACAACGAGCACCCGCTAATCCAACTTGACCGATAAGGAGAGAATAAATATGAAATTGCAATTGGCACTGGATCTGGTCGACATTCCGGGCGCGATCGAAATCGTCTCGGAGGTTCAATCGTTTATCGACGTGGTGGAGATCGGCACGCCGATCGTCATCAATGAAGGACTGCACGCGGTGAAGGCGCTCAAAGAAGCGTTCCCTCATCTCGACGTGCTGGCCGATCTCAAAGTCATGGACGCGGGCGGCTACGAAGTCATGAAAGCGACCGAAGCCGGCGCGAGCATCGTGACCGTACTCGGCGCGTCGAACGATTCGACGATTCGCGGCGCGGTCGAAGAAGCGAAGAAACACGGCACGCAGATCTTGATCGACATGATCAACGTGCCGAATCTGGCGGAGCGCGCCGCTCAAGTCGACGCGCTGGGCGTGGATTATATCTGCGTGCACACCGGTTACGATCTGCAAGCGGAAGGACAAAGCCCGTTCGAAGACCTGCAAGTCATCAAGTCGGCCGTGAAAAATGCCAAAACGGCGGTAGCCGGCGGCATCAAGCTCGATACGCTGCCGGGCGTGATCGCGGCGCAGCCGGATCTGGTCATCGTCGGCGGCGGCATCGCCGGCCAAGCCGACAAAGCGGCCGTGGCGGCCGAAATGCGCCGCTTGATCGAAGCGGGCGCCGCTGCGGCGCAGGTCTAAGGCCGTGAGCGGCCTTGGCCTTAACGCGGCCCCGGCGGGCACCACCGATTACGCGGCGCGGATCGCCGCCGAGCTGGCGGAAGCCGTGCGCGGCATCGATCCGGCGCAGGCCGAGCCGTTCGCCGAAGCGCTGGACCGCGCGGCGAACGTGTTTACCGCCGGAGCCGGACGTTCCGGCATGATGGCTCGGGCGCTGGCCATGCGCTTGATGCACGGAGGAAGCTCGGCCCACGTGGTGGGCGAGACGACGACGCCGGGCATCGGGCCCGGCGATCTGCTGGTGATCGCGTCCGGTTCGGGCGAGACCCGCACGCTGGTTCCGATGGCGGAGAAAGCGCGCGAACTCGGCGCGGAAGTCGCCGTCGTGACGCTGAAGCCCGATTCGACGCTGGCGAAGCTGGCGACCTTGGTCGTACGCCTTCCCGGCGCATCCAAATCCCGGGAAGACGACGATTACGAGACCATCCAACCGATGGGATCGCTGTTCGAACAGACCTTGCTGCTGTTCTTCGATGCTTCCGTCCTGCGTTTGATGCAGCGCCGCGGACTCGACGGCGGACGGATGTACGGACGTCATGCCAATCTTGAATAGACCGCTCTTCGAAAGCCGACGTTTCCTTCAGAAGGAAACGTCGGCTTTCGCCCGCTGTTCGGGCTCGCCGCCTTTATTTTCTCGACAGTCTTCCGGCGCGTTTCAAAGCTTCGTGCAGGTTTATTTGTAAGTAGACATTTTACCGATCGTTCTCTACTCCTTCCCACTGCTCATACTCGAAGTCTGAATACAGAAGGAGCCCGTTCCATGTCCAATTATACCGTGTCGGATACGATCCGCTATAAGACGTTGGCACTCTTCGCCGAACATTTCGGCATTTCGCCCGCACGGGTAAACGTTCGACTGAACGACAGCTGCGTGATCATCTGCGCGGAACGTTTTCTTCAACCGATCGTCGAGTCGTTGATTCACGAAGCTTCTCACGGCGCGCTGCAATCCACCCGGGAACTGATGGTCGGCTATTTGCTGCCCGAACTGTGCCGGTACGTGCGCGACGACTGCGGGATTCCGCTCGGAGCTCACGCTTACGATTGGAACGACGACGATCTGTCCTGCCTGATCTTCATGCTGGTCGAAGAACCGGAGTTTCTGCGCGAGAATCGTCCTTATGCGGGCCAAGACAAGATTCATCGCAGCATCGCCGCTTTGACGTATGACGTTCAGCGGTTTCCCGACAAGATTTATTCGTTCTGGTTGGACTCGCAGCTGCTCGTCGTGATTCGGGACGGCACGCTGATTCAGGTCGAAAAAGCTTTGATCGAAGACGGGCACTCCGAAGTGCTGCGCATGTCCAAACGCCGCGTGGAGAAATCGAAATTTCGCGAAGAATTTCCGTTCGACGAGAACGTAAAACGCAGCATCAGAGGCATCTATCTCGACTGGATGTTCCCGCATGACCGAAGCGTATTGGTCTACGTGTTCGACAAATCCCCTCTTCCTTGGTTAAACTGAGGCAAGGGGAATAAACAAGAACCGCTCTCACATTCCTAATTCCTTGCAAGGAGGTTCTGCTTCGTGACACTCGACCCGATCATGCCGCTCGTGGAACAAACCATATCCGCGTTGTTCCAACAAAACTTCGGCAAACTTCCGGACAACGTTCGCGTTTCCGCCAATGAAAAATGCCTGATCATTCGGCTCGAAGGCTTTATGGGAGATACCGTCAAAACGATGATCTCCGAAAATTCGTACGGCGCGTTAAGCTCTACCCGCGAGTTGATCGTCGGCTACATGCTGGCTCAACTGGGCGATCTGCTCCAAACCGAATTCGAATTGTCCGCCGCGCGTTTCTATTACGATTGGCATGACGAAGACCTGTCCTGCATCATTTCCGTCATCCTGCGCGAAGACGAACATTATGCGCTCGACGATACGTATACGCACAAAGAAGAGATCCATGACGAGGTCGCCAAGCTTACCGCTCAAGTGGAAAAAATACCTCAAAAACTCCACTCGTTCTGGGTAGACCGCGATTTTCTCGTGGTGGTCCGGCGCGGTCTGCTGATCGACTTGGAACTCGCGCTGCTCGAGGACGGGCATCAAGAGGCGCTGCGCCGAGCCAAACGCAAAGTCGAAAAAAGACAGTTGGCCCAAAAGTCCCGAGTCTCCGCCATCGTCGGCCGCAAGCTCAAAGGCGTCTATCTCGACTGGGCTTTCGAAGCGGACTCCAGCATGCTGGTCTACGCGTTCGAATCCGCAGAAGAGAACGCCGAAGCTTCTTCCGGCGCTTCGGATTCGGCTGCCCTGTCCGATTAGGCGTTATCCGAATCGGCTCCGGTTCGGCTCGGCCCATAAACCGAAGAAAGCCAAGAAGCGGCGAGATTTCGCCGCTTCTTGGCTTTTTGCTGCTTGATTCCGTTCTTTTACGTGATCTTGCCCGTACCCGGTTACTCGTTATCCCCGGTCATCTCGATCCGGTCAATGCCTTGGACGGTAATCGAGACTTCGAAACTGCCGTCGCCCACAGGACTCATGCGCAGCAGGCCTTTCTCCGCCAGATAACGGTAAGCCAACTTCTTCTCGTTCTCGCCGTTGATCTCGTCTCCGCCCATGATGGTCGGCTCGCCTCCGCGTTCGAACCAGCTGTCGTACAAGCGGCCCAGAATCTCGCGCCGAAGTCCCCGGCGGCGGTTAAACTGTCCCATGCGTTCCAACAGACATCTCCTCCTTCGCGTGTGAATCGCGGGGCTGTTCGTTCGCCCTCGGACGAAAGCCCTCACTCTCTATTACACGATTCTGATCCTGTTCGCTCAGAAAAGCAAGAGACGAACCGACAAAAAGAAGTTTCGATCGGAGCCGGAATTCAGCTGTTCAACTTCTCCAGCAGCGCCGACAGCTTCTTCTCTCCGTCCGCTTCTCCGGCGAAGCCTACGACCGCTCTCAGCGGCAGGTAACGCCCCATCGCTTCCATCAATCCGGCATGGCTGTCGTCTTCGCCTTCCGCCTCGGACGAAGCTTGAGTCTCGTCCGGTTCGGGAGCGGTAAACAACCCGCCTTTCAAGAAATCTTCCAGCATCGCTTTCTTCTCCGGCGTCAATCGGCCCGGCCGCATCAGATCGCCGACCAGCGAGTTGCGGTGCACCGGCTCGAAGATCGGCGCATCGCCTTCGACTTCCGCTCGGGCGGTCAGCGCGATATCGCGCGAAGACGAACCTACGCCCAGTTCGAACACGCCGCTTTCCACGCGCCAACCGCTTGTTTCGACGTCGTAGTAAGCAAAGGAACGACGATCAAGGACAAACGTCACGGTCGTGCTTTCGCCCGGCGCCAATTCGACCTTTTCGAATCCTTTCAATTCGCGATCCGGACGATCCACGGTACTCTCGACGTCCCGGACGTACAGCTGCACCGCTTCTTTGCCCGCGACGCTGCCGGTGTTGGTCACTTTGACGCTGACTTCGAGCCCCGCGTCGGCCGTCGTCTTCGCTTTATTCAATTTCAGATCGGAATAAGCGAACGTCGTATAAGACAATCCGAACCCGAACGGGAACAGCGGCTCGATCTTCTTCTTGTCGTAATAGCGGTAGCCGACATAGATGCCTTCGCGGTATTCGACCCGGTCTCCGACTCCCGGGAAACTCAAGAACGCCGGCGTGTCTTCCAGACGCGCCGGAAACGTCTCGGCCAGTTTGCCGGACGGGCTGACATTGCCGAACAGAATATCGGCGATCGCGCCGCCCAACGCTTGGCCGCCGAGATACGCTTCGAGCAGTCCTTTGACGCCGCCGAGCCACGGCATCTCCACCGGCGAACCGTTGCTGAGCACGACGACCAGATTGCGCTGCGCCGCCGCCAGTTCTTCGATCAAGCGCAGTTGGTTGTCCGGCAGACGCAGATGGTCGCGATCGTATCCTTCCGATTCGTACGCGTCCGGCAGTCCCGCGAACAGCACCGCCACCTCGGCTTCGCCCGCCAGCTTGACGGCTTCCGCGATCTTGGCTTCGTCCGTTTCGTCGCTTTTGAGGCTGTAGCCGTCGGCATACTTCACCTGCGCTTCGCCCGCTTCTCGGGCGAACTCTTCGTAGATGTTCTCGAGACGGGTCGGCTTGATATGCGAGCTGCCTCCTCCTTGATAACGCGGACGTCTCGCCAACTCGCCGATCACGGCGATCTTGCCCGAACGCGCCAGCGGCAGGATGCCGTCTTCGTTCTTCAGCAGTACCATGCTCTCGCGAGCGACTTTGCGCGCCAGACGATGATGTTCTTCGCGGTCGTACGTCGCGTTCTCGACTTTCTCGTCCGCGGCGCGCAGCACCACGCGCAGGATGCGTTCGACCGCCGCGTCCAATTTCGCTTCCGGCAGGCTGCCGTTCTTGACCGCTTCCACGATCTTCCCGTCGCCGATCCCGCCGCTCGAAGGCATCTCCAATTCCAAGCCGGCCGCGAGGCCTTCCGCCCGCTCGTTGACCGCTCCCCAATCGGAGACCACGAATCCTTCCAATCCCCACTCGTCTTTTAAGATATCGTTCAGCAGGTATTCGTTCTCCGAAGCATACGTGCCGTTGACCCGATTGTACGAACACATCACCGTCCACGGCTGCCCTTTCTTCACCGCGCCTTCGAAGCTGGCCAGATAGATCTCCCGCAGCGTCCGTTCGTCCGCGATCGCGTCTACCGACATCCGGCGGTGCTCCTGATTATTGACGGCAAAATGCTTCAACGACGTGCCGACGCCTTGACTCTGCACGCCTTGAATATGGCTCGCGGCGATCTCCGACGACAAATACGGATCTTCCGAAAAGTATTCGAAGTTGCGTCCGCAGAGCGGAGAGCGCTTGATGTTGGCTCCCGGTCCGAGCAGCACGGCCACGTTCTCCGCCTGACATTCTTCGCCGAGCGCCCGGCCCATGCCGCGGATCAGATCGCGGTCCCAAGACGACGCGATGCCCGCCGCCGAAGGAAAGCAGGTCGCGGGCACGCTGTCGTTCAGCCCCAGATGGTCCGCGTCCGCCGCCTGCTTGCGCAGCCCGTGCGGGCCGTCGGTCATCATCACGGACGGAATGCCCAGCCGTTCGATGCCTTTGGTATGCCAGAAATCCCGGCCCGAGCAGAGCCCCGCTTTCTCCTCCAACGTCATCTGCGCGATCCATTCCTTGATCTTCGTTTCGGCGTTCGTATGCGTATGCTGCGTCATATGAATGCATGCTCCTCTCCGTATTGGCGATTCGGCTTGAAGTCGTCCCGACCTTCTTGCGCCTATTGTAGAGCGTTTTCAAGAAGCGATTCTATTAAAAAACGGACCTTTTTTGCAAATTCCGTACTTGCGTTCTAAAATGGGAACAAGACGAAAGGAGCCGGCAAACATGAAAAACGCGAACACGGAAAACGACGAGCGCACGCCGGACGAGCGGCCGAACCGTCCGTCCGATTCGCCGCCGGCCGCGTTCTTCGAAGACCGCGAGCTGCTGCTCCGCTTGGCGCAAAGCCGTCAGGACGAACGGCTGCATCACGATCTGCCCGCCGAACGCAAGATGCTTCGGTACGTGCGCGAAGGAAGATACGAAGAACTGACGGAATTCCTGACCGATTGGAACCGGCGCGAAGATTTCGGGATTCTTTCCCGCAGCAGCATGCTCCGCCATCAGAAAAATTTGACCATCTGCGGCATCACGCTCTATACCCGCGCGGCGATCGAAGGCGGTCTGAACGCGGAGATCGCCTTCACGCTGAGCGATCTGCTGATTCAGCGTCTGGAAGAACTGCGCACGCTGGAAGAGGTCAACGAACTATCCACGGCCGCGCTCCGCGAATTCGCCCGGCGCGTACGCGACGCCCGCGAACATTCCGTCAGCGGCACGTTCGAAGCCTGTCGACAGTATATTTTCAACCATCTGTATGAAGAACTACCTCTAGCGCGCGTGGGCCGAGCCATAGGACTGAACCCCGCTTACCTGTCCCGTTTGTGCAAACAAGAAACCGGCCTGTCCCTTTCCGCTTATATTCGCCGGGAAAAAGTCGAAGAAGCGAAACGGCTGCTCGAACTTCAAGAATACGGCTTGTCCGAGATCTGCGCGCTGCTCGGGTTCAACGACCAAAGCCACTTTACCCAAGTGTTCAAAACGTGGGCCGGCGTAACGCCCGGAACGTACCGCAAACGGATTCCGAAAAAAAATTAAAGTTTTTTCGCCAAAGTGCTTGCTATACGTCTAGGTCTCATGGTATGATCTTTCTTGTCGACAAGAGATCAACGCTCGAACGGCACACATGAAGGACGGTAGCTCAGCGGGAGAGCACTATCTTGACAGGGTAGGGGTCATGGGTTCGATCCCCATCCGTCCTATACGAGCAAGGCCAGAGAAACCACCGGAAACGGTGGTTTTTTTGCGCTCTCTTTTATCGATCGCTACGCTGCGGAACTGTTCGGAAAAACAGTCCCGCTTCTCCTTATCAGTCTTCGATCCACTTCGCCATATACAGGCCGCCGTCGTCCGCCTTGATTTCGATCCGTCCGCTTCCCAACTTCTCGTTCTGCCGGTAAGCGGTCATTTCCAGCTCGGCCGAATCGGCGGCGGACGACCCCGTTTCTCTTAGAGGGCTCCAGTAGAACGTCTCCCCGGCCTTGAGGTCCATCCGATCGCCTTGTCCTCTCACCCGCGAATCGGACGGACTCCACGATAACAACTCTCCTGCCGAGGCGCGAATCTCGATGCGATCCGCTCCTTCGGCAGAGACGGCGACCGGAAAGCCGGGAACGCTGCTCATGAACATCGAATAGCGGCCGAGCGGAAACTCCGCATTCGGTTTGACGTTGATCGGCGCGCCGTCCGCCGCGTAGGCGGTCACCGCGAATCCGTCGAACCAAGCGGGCGCTCGCCCCGAATCGTTCCCGCGAAGCCATAACGGCCCGACGATCGCGAACAGAAGTACGAATGCCGCGGCAACCGCGACCATCGCCGTTCGGCGGCGGAACGGCGCGACCGAAGTCCGGGGAACGGAAGAATCCGACAGCGCCCGGCGGACAATCGATTGCTTGAGTTCGTCGCTTGCCCGAATCTCTTCGACGGCTTTCGCGTATTCATTCTTCATCGTCGATCCCTCCCGCCAGGTACGTTTTCAAACGTTCCCTGCCTCTTTTCAATCGCGTGCGCACCGTGTTCTCGTTCAGATCCAATAATTCGGCGATCTCGGCGGTACGATAACCTTCGTAATAATGCAGATGAATCACGATGCGGTATTTGGAAGGAAGCGCCAGCACCTGCGACAAGATCTCCGTACTTCGAGCAGGGACTTCCGGAAGCGGAACCTCGGCGAACAGCAGGAATCTTTTTTTCCAGCGGCTTCTTCCGACGTCGCGGCAGGCATGGAGGGTGACGCGAATGATCCAAGCTTTTTCGTGTTCGGCATCGTTGAACGTATTCCGATACTCGAACAGCTTGATCAGTACTTCCTGACATACGTCCTGCGCATCTGCCGCGTTGCCTAGACGAATAAACGCCAGACGCAGCACGAGATCCGCATATTCGTGGACTTTGTGTTCGAAATCCTGTTCTCCATGCCGCTTGTCCGTTTCCAAAAGCTCTCCTCCCTTCTCTTCTAACACGCCCGCCGCACCGAAAATGTTTCGCGACGGCCGAAAAGATTCGGACGAACGCGGAAAACCTATCGACGCGCACGCTAAACAGAGCAGCGCCGGCTTCGGCCGACGCTGCCCTGTTCATCGCTTGCTTATTCAGTAAGAAGGAACCCCGGCTGCCCGCAATTCCTCAATCGTCCGCAGCGGATACGGATCGCTTCCCGTTCTCGCTTTCTCTTTCGCCGGATCGATCCAACGCCCTTCTTCGAACGACAAGATCAGGCGGCGGATCAGCTCGTAGCCGGTATTGTGGCCGGTCCACTCGTAACGATCCCAGAGCGCGCGATCATCCCGCGAAACATGCCGCTTCACGATCGGGTTGCCCAGAATGCCTTGATCGCCCCGAGCGGGATCGATTCGGACCAGATTGTACAGCAGCTCGTCGTCGCCGAGTTCGCCGCGCCGTCCCCATTGAAGCGGATCGGGACTGATAAACAGCTCCGGAATTTCCGCGTCCATGGAAGGAACGAACCGATCCGTCAGCTTGACGGCCGCGCAGGTCTTGAAGAAGTCTTTCAGCACCATGCACGTTCCGAGCGGCTTGCGACCGTTAAGATCGATCGTACCGGGCGGCAGATCCCCGAAGTCTTCCGCCGTGCTCCCGATCGCGTAGAAAGCGGCATACGGCTTCGCCAGCAGCTGCGCCGGAATATAAAGGTTCTGTTTCAAACGGATCGAATACACGTCGTTTTCTTTCCAGACGAATCGTTTTAACATATCGGTTGTTCCCGTCTCCGCTCTCGTACCCGACTTATTCTTCTTCGTCGTCTTCGCGAATATCGTAGAACCAGAAATATTTGATCGTCGACGTGTTGATGGTACTGCCGTCGATCTCGACCCACGGATTCGATTGGATCTCCTCCGAGAGCCGCTCGAAGTCCTCCTCGCTGATCCCGATCTCCAGCACTTCGCCGTCCGTGAAATGAATGGCGATCACTACCGATTGTTCTTCTTCCATTCCGCACGCCTCCCCCGTTGGGTAATGTGTTGCCTTTAACCTTTTCGACGTGCGCCAGGTTTTTCCTGTTAACGGCCGACAATTTCGTCATCTCCTAAGTGATCTGGTAAACTGGAAAAGAAAACGGCTTCATCCATTTCGGCTTAAAGGAGGATCTTCATGCAGTTGAACCAACTGACCCGTCAGGGCGACGAGCTTCGGGAAAAAGTTGCCGCCAAAGACGATTTCCGCGCGATCACGTTATGGCTGTCGAGCGCCGCCGTCTATCTGGAAGCCCGGCATAAGAATCTCAAAGAGACCGCTTCTTTTATCGCGGAGAAAGACCGTTTCAAAGCGCTCGTCATGGAAAAGGACGAATATTCGCTGCATCTGTTCGATTCGCTGTACGGCACGCTTAAAGCGATCGAAATGCTGGAAGACATGCAGCTTCGCGAACGCAGCGAGACCAGCCGCGGCGCGCGGAACTGGAACGACTTTTAAGGAGGCCTGCCGATGAGCACTTCGCGAAACGAACATGCCGCCGAGCTGGAACGCGCCGAAGCTTCGCTCGCCGAAGCCCGGCAGCGGGTCGCGCAAGATCCGTGGAGACTCCGTTATCACGTGGCGGCGCCGGCTTATTGGATCAACGATCCCAACGGATTCTGTTTCTATCAAGGCGAATATCATCTGTTCTATCAGCATCATCCCTACTCCGCCGAATGGGGACCGATGCATTGGGGCCATGTCAAAAGCCGGGATCTCGCGCATTGGGAAACGCTGCCGATCGCGCTGGCTCCGAGCGAAGAGTATGATGCGGACGGATGCTTCTCGGGCAGCGCGATCGAAAAAGACGGGCGGCTGTGGCTGATGTATACGGGCAATCGCTGGACCGGCCTTGACCGCGACGAAGATCTGCTGCAAGTGCAGGCGCTGGCCGTCAGCGACGACGGCGTTCATTTCGAAAAATACGCCGGCAATCCGGTGCTGTCCGCGGCTCCGGAAGGGGATATTCATCCGTTCCATTTCCGCGATCCGAAAGTCTGGATTCATGAAGGCGTTTACTACTGCATCCTCGGCTCGCAGACCCGGAACCGGCGCAGCGGGCAGGTGCTGCTGTACCGTTCGGCCGATCTGACGGACTGGTCGTTCGTCGGCGTAACGGCCGGCGGAATCGAAGACCGGGACAAGCTCGGTTACATGTGGGAATGTCCCGATCTGTTCCCGCTCGGCGGACGCGACGTGCTGATCTGCTCGCCGCAGGGCGTCGCTCCTTCCGGCGATCTCTATCTCAACTTGCATCAATCCGCCGCGTTCGTGGGCGAGCTGGATTACGGGACCGGCAAGTTCGAGCACGGCGAGATGCTGCTGCTCGATCACGGATTCGACTTCTACGCGCCGCAGACGACGCTCGACGATCAAGGGCGGCGGATTCTGATCGCTTGGATGGCGATGTGGGAAGACAAGATGCCCGAGCAGGAGCGCGGCTGGGCGGGCGCGATGACGGTGCCGCGCGTCATTACGCTGGAGAACGGGCGGATCTACAGCCGCCCGGTGCCGGAACTGTCGCAGCTTCGCGGCGCCGAAGTTCGGTATGCGAACGAGCCGCTGGGTCGAGCGGACTCGGAAGCGGCGGAGCATCCCGCGCGCGCGGACGCGTCCCGAGGAACGGGCGGGTCGGTCCGAGAAGCCGGACCGACGGGTACGGACGCGCATGGCGACGCGGCAAAGCAAGCTTCGGGCGAGCCGGCGGGATACGGCGGAAGCCGCCGGTCGTTCGCCGGCGTCGAAGGCGACTGCCTCGAATTGGAGGTCGAGTTCGACGGAGGCACGGCGTCGAGATTCGGGATCGCGCTGCGGGCAGACGAAGCCCGGGGCGAAGAAACGGTGCTGGCGTACGATCGGGCCGAGGAGAAGCTGATCCTCGACCGCGAGCGCTCCGGCGCCGGGTCCGGCGGCGTGCGCCGGGCCGCTCTCCGGCTTCAGGAGGCACGCCTGAAGCTGCGGGTCTTCCTCGACCGTTCCTCGGTCGAGGTGTTCGCGCAGGACGGCGAGCGGGTCATGTCCGCGCGCATCTACCCGGATGCCGATTCGACGGGCATCTCGTTCTTCGCCGAAGGCGGGTCAGCTGCGATCGTGTCGCTGAGCTGCTGGCCGTTGGACCGGTAAGCAGGTCGAACCTCAATCGCGAACGGCGTTGACGGACCCGCGGTCCGAAGCCTACAAAAAGGCTGTACCTCCCTTCTTCTCCTTTCGGAACGAATCTCGTTCCGCTCGCCGGGAAGAATCGGACGGTGCAGCCTTTTTGCGCGGACGGCGGACGGATGCTTTCGCGTGCGGCGCGAAAAGGCGTTTCCCGGAAGAAGACGGATTGTCTTGCGCCTTTCTCAATGTTCTGTTAATGTAGAAAACATAAAAGTTCTACATTTGTAGAACAAAATTCGAAAAGGAGGGCTTCTTGATGGAATTTCGTCTGGAATCCGATTATGCCGAAGCTTACGAATGCGCGTCCAGCCTAAGCGCCTATGCCCGCCGCACTCAACATAAGACGCTTGAAGCCGGAACGGCGTGGGTCAAAGAGACCGCGGCTTCGCTGTCGCCGTCTCTGCACCGAACGCTTCAGAAACTGGGCGATCCCGAACGGTTCGATCTGCCGCTGTTCGTCTCTCTCTGCCCGGGCGACCGCACGGCGGAAACCTTCGCGAACTGGCTGTCGGCCTTGTCCCCGGGCGAACTCTACGATCTGGCTTCTTCGACGGGCGACAGCGTGCCGGCCGGTCTTCCGGAGATCAAAGACCGGGCCGCCGAAGCTCTGCTGATGTGGAACGAACAATATTTCTCCCGGATCGATCCGGCGATCTCGGCAGGATTGAAGCAGGCGGAAAAACGGTTGAAGCAAGAAATCTCGAATCGGCCGCCGGAAGAAGTCTTCGAATCCGCGACCTGCGGGATGCGTCTGTCTCCCGGCATGCAGCCGCCCGACCGCGTGATTCTGGTACCTCAATATCATCAACGGCCGTTCAACCTCTTGTCTTTCTATCCCAAGCTTGCGATCACGATGTTTCCCGTCGACGCCCTGCCGCAGCCGGAAGGCTTTCCTCCGCCCGCGCTGCTTCGCTTGGCGCGTGCGCTCGACGACGAGAGCCGCCTGCGCATTCTCCGTTTCGTCGCCGACAACGGACAAGCGACATTCACCGAGATCGTCAAACAGATCGGCATCTCCAAAAGCACGATTCATTATCACCTGATTCTGCTGCGCGCGGCCGGGCTGCTGACCGTGTATGCGGGCAGCGGCAGCAAGCTGTCGACGTACAGCCTGCGGAACGCGGATACGGGCGAGCTCGGCGCGCAGTTGACGGCTTATTTGCATCCGGCGTCTTCGCGTACGGCAAGCAGCCGCG
The DNA here is from genome assembly GCF_002205895.1 of Saccharibacillus sp. O23. Taxonomy (GTDB): domain Bacteria; phylum Bacillota; class Bacilli; order Paenibacillales; family Paenibacillaceae; genus Saccharibacillus. Next base: position 358,440 of record NZ_NJDE01000010.1, on the reverse strand, counting down.
GGTCCGTCGATCCGAACGCGGCGACAGAATGAAGAATCCGTTCGGATCGGCGTATTCCCGGTTGATAAGCGCCGTCGCGCTGAGCAGTTTCGGCGACGCGTTCGGGCTGCTGGCGATGGAATGGCTGGTCTACGGTCTCACCGGTTCCAAGCTGGCGATGGGAACGCTGGCGCTGTGCGCGGGCATTCCCGAACTTATGCTGCGGCTGCTCGGCGGACCGCTCGTCGACCGTTTTCCGAAAGGCCGCTTGATGGCGGTGCTTGCGGTCATCCGTCTGGCCGCCGTCTCGCTTCCGCTGATTCTCGGAGCAGCCGGCCGCCTCGAACTCTGGCATCTTTTTGCGGCTGCCGCGGCTACGGGCGCGTGTTCCGCGCTGTTCATGCCGGCCGCATTGGCTTCGATCCCCGCGCTGACCGGCAAAAAAGGCGGCGTGCGCGCGTTCGCGGTCATGGACGGCGTACGCAGCGGCGCGGCATTGATCGGGCCGGCCGCCGCCGGCGGCATGACCGCTCTCTGGGGCGCGCTGGCCGCTCTGGGCGTCGATGCGGCTTGTTACGCCGCAGGCGCCCTGCTGCTGCTGTCGCTTCCGGCTTCGGTCATGTCGGCTTCGGCGTATTCGGCTTCCCGGCCCGCCGATCACGAACCCCCGTCCGGGAAATCCGGCGGCAGGCTCCCGATCCGCATTCTGCTAACTAACTATGTCGGAGAAATTCGGGAAGGATTCGGATTCTATCGCCATTATCCGGCCATGCTGCTCGTGATGCTGCTGGTCTCGATCAGCAATATGGGGTCCGGCGCGGTCTGGACCATGATGGTGCCTTACGGCCGGGAGATTCTCCGGCAGGACGCCGCGGCGATCGGCCTGCTCGCGACCGTTTCTTCGTTGGGCACCGCGGCAGGCATCGCGTTGATCGCTTGGATCGGCGAAGTCCGGCGGTACAAACGCTGGATGCTGGGCAGCCTCTCGTTAATCGGCCTGCTGTATATGGCGATGGGCTTGACCTCCGATTACGGACTGGCTCTCGCGCTGGTATTCTTGATTGGACTGTCTTCGCCGTTCTTCTCGTCGCTCAGTTCTTCGCTGTACGGACGCCTCGTTCCCGACGGCATGCAAGGCCGCGTCAATACGATTCGTTATTTCATCGGCGGCTCGCTTCAGCCGGCCGGCGGATTCCTCGGCGGCGCGATCGGCCACGCTTGGGGCCTTCCCGCGTTATTCCTAATCGCGGGCGGCTTACCGCTGTTGTGCTCGCTCGGCGCGCTGCCTTCCCGGCTGCTGAACCGTCTGGATGCCGAACCTGCCGATCCCTCGAATCCTTCTGCATCGGCAGGTCGAGCTTGACGGCGGGACAGAACGAAACGAAAAGCAGAAGAACGCCGCTTTTCCCGTTCTTCTCAAACCGCCTCGGAAGCCGCGCCGGAGCGGAAGAAAGCCGATTCCCTAAGAATTCCTTTCCTGTAGTTTGCTAAGCAGCTTCTCTAACGGATCGTAGATTCCTTAGGAGCGCGAAAAACCTTTTTTCGAACGGCTAACGGAACGTCGATTCCTTAGCCGTCCGATTGTCGTCTTTTTCGGCCGGAAATCCGTCTATTTTCATTCTAGGCGTCATCTGGATCCGTTAGCATTTTAAAACCGTTCGAAATGCCCGCTAAGCGTCGCTTCGTTCCGTTAGAAAGCAAGCGCGCATCACGCTCGATGCGGACGAGATCGCAGCGGCAGCTTAATTGGCAAAATCGCCGGCGAATCGGCATTCCGTCGCGCTTTTTCGCCGCAAAATCGTAAAAAGTCTCCCTCGCATTCTCATTGTTGGCTACGCTTACAAGGTTTATAATGGAAACATCAATCACGGAAGGTGGCGGTGACAGTGACAGCTCCTAATCTTCTGTATCAGATTCTCAAAGAAATCCAATGGGAGAAAGATCCGACGGCATCGGGTCTCGGCGTCGATCAACGGGAATTCATGAGAGCGCTTCACGAGGTGGATCAGGCAGGGTATGCTTCCAATATTTCATTTCTTCAAACCAACGGCGGCGAAGCGATTCCGTTCGCGGAATATTCCCGTCTCAGACCGGCGGGCCGGGAATTCATTCGGAATTACGAACGCGGCGGTCGATGAATACTCGCGGCAGGCCGAAACAGCATCGAAGCACCGGGTCCCTTCACGGAACCCGGTGCTTCGGCGTTTGCGGTACGTATTCAAGTCCGAAAGTTCTGCTTGACGGCAAACCGAGTGCCATGACCCAGCATAATGTTAGGTTGCGTTTGACGGATGCTGCGGTCTCTCTCCGACTTCGATCGCCCGAATGATCCGCGCCGGATTGCCGCCCACGATAACGTTATCCGGAACGTTCTTGGTCACGACGGCACCCGAAGCGACGACGACGTTATCGCCGATCGTCACGCCGGGATTGACGATCGCGCGGCCGCCGATCCAGACGTTGTCGCCGATCGCGATCGGCTTGCCGTATTCCGGCCCGGCGATCCGTTCGTACGGATCGATCGGATGCGTCGCCGTATAGAGGCTGACGCCCGGCGCGAACATGCAGTTGTCGCCGATGCGCACTTCGCATACGTCGAGAATGGTGCAGTCGAAGTTGGCGAAGAAGTTCTCTCCGACATGAATGTTATAGCCGTAATCGACTCTGAGGTTCGGCTCCATGTATACGTTTTCCCCCGTCGAACCGAACAACTCTTTCAGCAGTTCGACGCGGCGCTCATGTTCTTCCTCGGTCGTCGCGTTGAACAAGCGGACCAGCTTTTTGGCATGCAGGCTTTCCCGCCGAAGTTCCTCGTCCCAAGCTTTGTAGAGCTCGCCCGCGATCATTTTTTCTTTTTCCGTACGCTGCGTCATAGGTTCTCTCCTTCTGCTGTACTTGATCTCAATACTTCTTCTCGACCAGTTCGAACGAATAAGACAGGCTTTCCAGCGTCATCGCGATCAGCCCTTCGATATAAGGTTCCCGCGGCGCTTCGAGAAACGTCAATTCGGGCATGTGTTCGGGCGGAATGACGGCCAGACATCGCTCCCGGATCGCGGCCAGATCGGATGCGGCGACCTGAGCGCCCGTCAAAGCCACGATCTTGGGATTGACGATCGCGGCCAGACTCGCTACCGCATGGGCGGCGAGCGGAACGAACGTTTCTTTGACGTTCAAGCGGCGCAGTTGTTCTTCCCGCGAGACGCCGAACGGCAGAAACGACACTTCGCCCGCGAAACGGCTGCTTCCCCGATGGATCCGTCCGTCGATCATCAGCCCCGCTCCCGGAAAACAGCCGCGTTCGAAGATCATCGCCGCGACGGTTCCCGGCTCTTCCCATTCGTTTCGGCGATACAAACCGTACACGGTCAGATTCATGTCGTTCTCGACCGTGACTTTGATCGCGTATTTCTCTCGAAGGCGTCCGGCCAGCGGCACGCCGATCAATTCGGCCGCGTCGCAAATATGGATCACGCCTTTGTGCACCAATCCCGGGATGCCGATGCCCAGCGCTTTGATCTGCGGATAGTTGACCAGCAGCCTGCCGACGAGCGTATCGATCGCGGCTTCGTCGAGGGCGGCCGCTTCTTCGGACCGCCGTTCCAACACGCGTCCGAACGAATCGGCGACCGCATAGATCAGCATCGGACGCTCGAGCTCGTATACGGCGCAAACGCACGCGATATGCGAATGGTCCGCGTTGTAGACGAAACGACGCGCACGCCGGCCGCCGCTCGATTCTTCCGGTTCGTCTTCCAGCGCTTCTCCGGTCTCCAGCATCTCGCCCAGCAGCGTGCCGCAGGTAGCGACGCTGAGCCCGGTCGTTTGCGCGATCTGCGACTTAGTCGCGGATTCCGACGCTCGCAGCGCCTGACGGACGCGTTCTTCGTTCATCCTTTTGACTTTGATCGAGCTGGGCGTAACCGAATTCATCAGGCTTCCTCCTTTGCTTTTTCGAACTTTCGATAATACTTAACGAAAGTTAAATCATAAGTTTGACTATAGACGTTTCCGGTTTGTTCGTCCAGTGTTATTTTTGCTGCTTCTTCCGACTGCGTTTTTGAAAAAGAATGAACCTTATCAGCCGATCGTTTGTTTTATACACGAAATCGACGGAAAGGAGGCGCGCATTCACGTGACCAACCACCAATTGTTCGAAACCTATCGCTCGGATGTCTACCGCATCTGCTACTACATGCTCGGACAGGCAGCGGACGCGGAAGACCTTTGTCAGGAAGTATTTCTGACCGCGTTTCGCGCCGATCGTACAGGGATCGACAACCTGAAACCTTGGCTTCTGCGAATCGCGGTCAACCGCTGCGTCAATCTGTTGAAACGCCGCGGGAATCTGCGCAGCAAGCTCGCGAACCACTCGCATCTGCTGATCGGCAAAGCCGAACGGACGCCCGAAGACCGGCTCGAACAGCGGGAAGTAGCGGAAGAATGGGCCGATCGGCTCGCGAGACTTCCGCTCAAGATTCGCACAGTCGTCTCGCTGCGGTTCGTGCACGATCTCGGCATCTCCGAGATCGCCGAACTGCTGGACATCCCGCCGGGAACCGTCAAATCCAGACAGCACAAAGGTTTGAAGCTGCTGCGCGGCATGCTCGACAAGCCGCAAAATCCCTTAACCCCTATTCAAGGAGGCAACTATGACTACCAACCCGACAAAGGATAAACGCCTGCATACGGATGACATCGAAATGTCCCTGTTCGGCGCGATCGGCCCGGGCTCGGCGCTTCGCGAACCGGATTACGACGCGATGTGGCAGCGAATGGAAGCGGCGATGGCTTCCGACGCGCAAACGCCGCTCGTCCGGCCCGAACGCTCCGGCTCTTTTCGACCGTCTTCCCGCATTCGTCTCCGCAGAATCGCGCTGGCGACGACGCTGGGCGCCGCCCTTGCCGTCGTGCCCGCTTACGCGGCGATTCAATACGATTGGAGCGGGCTGCTGCAAGGACGCGAGAGTATTCAGGAAGCGCTGAAGCAAGGGCTCGGACAAGAAATCAATCGTTCGGTCACGCACGACGGCGTCACGCTGACGCTGCATACGGCGGTCATCGAGGAAGGACACACGCTGATCTTGTACAGCCTGAAAGGCGACAAACGGAGCGTGCAGAACGCTGATTTTTCCAAGGTATGGCTGCAAAGCGCCGACGGGGAAGTTTTTGAAGCTCGATCGGCGCGAACCTTTGACACGGACAAAAACGGAGAAAAGCCGGTCACCGGTTATTTCGAAACCGACTGGTCGCCGAGCAAATCATCCGAATCTCAAGCGGTGACGCTCAGCGCAGAAGGCCTTGCTTTCCGCGAAAAAGCCGGGCTGACACTGAACTTTGACGCCTCAGATCTCGGCGCTTACAAAGCGGAAGTAGGGAAAGCCGGCGTGGACTACGCAAACCTGCAAGCTTTCGATCAAAATGACGGGCAGATCATGATCCGAACGACTCTGATGCCGCAAAAAGGGCAGACGCTCGCATCGGCCGCTGTCAGCCTTGCCGCCTTCGACCGTAACGGACAAGCGATCTCTCCATCCCGAGGCGGCATTTACGGCACTCCCGACGGACAAGGCGGATTCGCGAACCAAGAATATTTCTCCGCCACCGATCTGAAGCAAAGCGGAGTGACTTACAAATTAACGTACGAGCAGACGACAGACCGAATCGACACGTCCTGGACCTTCCCGCTCGTACTGGACCGTTCAAAAATGGCTCATGCCAGTATCGAACAGAAACTCGATCTGGCATTCGGAGGCGGCGACAGCATGATGAAGATCCGCAAACTGACGATCACGCCGACTCGGATTCGCGTCGACGTGCGTCAGGAACAATCTTTTTCGCCCGCGTTCAACGAATACCGGCTGCTGGTGGACGGCAGGGAGATCAGCCGCGAACCCGGATGGTTTTTCGACAGAGAAAATCCCGAACACGCCGTCCTTGTCCTCGAGCGGCCGGCCGATCTGAAGCTGACCGCGGATTCCGTAATCGAGCTGCGAGCAAAAAATGAAATCCTTCGGCATAAAGGCGATCTCCCGACTCCGATTCTGCTTCAATCTATCAGCGCGCAGAAACAGGAGTTGAGCACCGAAGTAGGCGGGTATCCGGTGACCTGGACCTATTACAAACAAAACGGAGATCTGGTCATCGGCGCGAGCAGCACAGATCCGAATTTCGGCGGCATCGGACAAACGTATATCGCCGAAGGATCGAAACGCAAATTGGCCGACGATCGAAACGCCCGGATCTGGGGAGACGCGAACAATACGTTGACGGAAATCTACAAAAACTATTCGGCGGACAGCGCCGAACTGCATATCTTCTCCTATGTGGAACATCGTCCGGAGCAGCAGGTACAAGTCAAATTGTATCCGAGCAAATAAAACAATCGTCGCACCGCGCGTTTCGAAACAACCCGAAAGCGCGCAAAAAGCCCTTCCTTGTCGAGGAAGGGCTTTTTCTGCTTTTACCGGGAAGCTTTTCGAAAACCGGCATTCGGTTACAGACCCTTATTCAGCGCAAAACTCCAACTCTCTTCGCGTCCGTTCGCTTCGCCGGGCGCGATCCGTTTGTAACGGAACAGCAGCCGGTCTCCTTCCTGCTTTACGAACCGCAGCCGCGCATCGAGCAGCATCGATTCGCCGACGTCTTGCGTGACTTCGTCCCAAGCCCGGACCTCCGCCGCATCCGGCAGTTGACGGTACAGCAGCGTAGACCGTCCGTCATTCAGATCGATCAAGGTGAGCTGAAGCGTGTCGAAAGCGCGCACCAGCAGGTAGTCCGCCGTGACCGATTCGACGATGAACGGCCCCTTTTGCCCCGTCAACGGTTCCAGATCGTATTCCGCCGTCGGTTTGCCGCCCATGCCGACGACCTGAACGGTGCGTCCGTCGCTTAGATAAGCGCGCTGCGCGGGCAGTTCCGACGGCCCTTGTTCGCCCGTGACGTACATCCCCGAATACCGGTAATGCGCCTGACCGCTCAACGCGCCGTCATGAACGAGAAACTGAAAACGGTTATGTACGTTCTGCATGGAAGCGCCATATTCCCGCTCGACGGTCAGCAAATAAGCGCGATCGCCGAGTCCTCGAACGTCCATGGTCCCCCAGGGCAGTTCCGATACGTCCGCTCCCTGCAGCTTTCGCGGCGTTCCTTGTTCCAACGAATAGACTTCTCCCGTCGCGAAAGACACCCAAGCCGTCTCGCCTCCGGAAGAATCCATGCGGTACCGTTCCGGATCTTCCATCACCGCGCTCGACGTTCTCGGATTCCAATTCGTTTTGGTCTTGAGCGCGGTCGACAGCGTGCGCAGCGGCACATAAATCTGTCCGTCCTCGGCATAAGCGGCTTCGCTTTTGATCCTTCTTCCGTCGATTTCCGCTCCCTCGCTGCCTACTTTCATCTCCAGTTTGACGCCGGGACGCATCAGCGTCAGCTTATGCGAAGAGTCGTCGTAACGCGAGAAGAAACCGAGCAGTTCCGACGCTTTGCGAGCCGGCATATAAGCGTGTCCGCCTCGAAGCTCCAATTCTCCGCTCTGCACGGCCGAACCGTTCAGCTCCAGCGAGACGTTCTCGGGCGGCGCCGCATGTGACACGGGCGAGATCAATAGACTGCCGGCCAAGAGTCCGGCGGCCCACTTGCTCCATTTATGTTTCATGCTCCTCGTTCCTCCAATAGAAAGCGCCTATCCAAGCAGCGCTCCACTCGGTAAAACGTCGGATACCGCCCGAAGGTTTCTTTCTGCATGACATTTTCGCGAAAGTTCGTGTCGATCCGGGCTTTTTACGGGTAAAAAGAAGGTTGTACGGTCATTTGGAAAGGAGCTGTAAATTCATGAGCGAAAAAGTGTTTATCAGTCCCGGCAAGTACGTACAAGGCAAAGACGTGGTGGACAAAGCGGGCGAATACGCCAAAGCGCTCGGCACGTCGGCGCTGGTCATCGCGGATAAGATCGTCTGGCCGATCGCGGGCGACCGCGTCGTGAAAAGTCTGGAAGCCGCGGGCATCAAAACGACCAAAGCCGAATTTCAAGGCGAAGCTTCGCGCGGCGAGATCAAACGCATCGCCGATCTCGGCGAAGGCATCGATCTGGTAGTCGGCGTAGGCGGCGGCAAGACGCTGGATACGGCCAAAGCGGTGAACGACGTGCTCGGCTCTTCGGTGGTCATCGTGCCGACGACCGCTTCCACGGATGCTCCGACAAGCGCTTTGTCCGTGCTGTACACGGACGACGGCGCGTTCGACGCGTATTCGTTCTACAAAAAGAACCCCGATCTGATCTTGGTGGATACCAAAGTGATCGCCGGCGCGCCGCCGCTGTTCTTGACTTCCGGCATCGCCGACGCGCTCGCGACTTGGGTCGAGTGCCGAGCCGTTATCGAAGCGCGCGCGACCACGATGGCGGGCGGCCTGCCGACGCTGGCGGCGGAAGCGATCGCGCGCAAATGCGAAGAAACGCTGTTCGATTACGGGCTGCTCGCTTACGAATCCGTTAAACGCAAAGTCGTGACGCCGGCGCTCGACGCGGTCGTCGAAGCCAATACGCTGCTGAGCGGACTCGGTTTCGAAAGCGGCGGATTGGCCGGCGCGCATGCGATCCATAACGGATTCACGGTGCTGGAAGGCGATATTCACCATATGACCCACGGACAAAAAGTGACGTTCGGCACGCTGGTCCAATTGGCGCTGGAGCGCCGGCCGATCCACGAGATCGAACGTTATATCGACTTCTACCTGAAACTCGATCTCCCGGTCACGCTCGAAGATCTGCATCTCAAAGACGTATCGAACGACGATCTGTACCGGGTAGCCGAAGCCGCGACCAAAGAAGGCGAGACGGCGCATAATCTTCCGTTCCCGGTTACGGCCGGCGACGTGCTGGACGCGATTCTTGCGGCGGACCAATATTCGAAAGCTTATAAAGCGAAGATCGGGCATTAAGCGCCGCGTTCTTCTTATAAAGGATTCTCTTAAAAAAGCCCGGGTTCCGCGTGATGCGGAATCCGGGCTTTCGAACGACTAAACTTAGGCGGATCGTTTCTTCGGGATACGAAACCAGCCGCTTCTCAGAGCGATCCGATCATGCGATAAGGTCCGCGCAGCAGCTTCTCGACTTCCACGGCGGGAAGCGGGCGGCTGAGCAGGTAGCCTTGCACTTCGTCGCAGCCTGCGGCTCGCAGAAATTGGAGCTGCTGCTCGGTCTCCACGCCTTCGGCCAGCACTTCCATGTTGAGGCTGCGGCCGATCGCGATAATCGCTTCGACCATATCGCCGCGTTCCGCCTGCCGATCGATCCCGTCCACGAAGAAACGGTCGATCTTCAGCAGATTCGGCTCGAAAGTCCGCAGATATTTCAACGAAGCATACCCGGTGCCGAAATCGTCGATCGCGAGCTTGATGCCCGTTTCGCGCAGCAGCTTCAATTGAGCCGATACTTTCTCCACATCGCGAATCGCCAACGATTCGGTCACTTCGAGCGTAATGCTCTCGGGATCGACCTCGGTCTCCCGCAGCGTGTGCAGGATCTTCTCGACGAACAACTCGTCTTGGAATTGATAAGGCGAGACGTTGACGCTCATGCGCAGCGAACCGAACCCTTCGCGTATCCAACGGATTTGCTGCAAGCAGGCTTCTCTCAGCACCCATTCGCCCATCGGAATGATCATCCCCGTTTCTTCCGCCACCGGAATGAATTCGACCGGGGAGATGCTGCCGAGCGTCGGGTGGTTCCAACGGATCAGCGCTTCTACGCCGACGATGCCGCAGTTCTGAATATTTTTCTGAAGCTGGTAATGCAGCGAGATCTCGCCGCGTTCGATCGCGCCGCGCATCTCATGCTCCAACTCGACTTTGTACGCCAGACGATCGCGAAGCGCGGGTTCGAAAAACAAACTTTTCTGATGACGGTTCTTCTTCGCCTCGTGCATCGCCATATCCGCGCCCCGCATGAGTTCGTCCGCCGTCTCCCCGTCCCGCGGATAGATCGCCGCTCCGATGCTGACCGAGGTATAAAGCGCCGTCCCGTTGACGGTAATCGGCTGCTTGAACACTTCTTCGACGGCAGCGATCGTCCGGTACGCTTCCACCTCGCCTTCGAGCGGATCGAGCAGCACGGTGAATTCGTCGCCGCCTTGACGGGCCAACAGATGAGACGCGGGAATATATTCCTGCAAACGTTCCGCTACCGCCCGCAGCAGTTGATCGCCGACGGTATGTCCCAGACTGTCGTTGATATGCTTGAATCGGTCCAGATCGAAGAAGAGCAGCGCCAATTGACCGTTCTCCGCGGATGCCCGCTCCACCGCTTTGCATAGTTCGTCGTCGAATTTCCGGCGGTTCGGCAGTCCCGTCAACGCGTCATGATTCGCTTCGTGCTCTTTGAAATCGACCGTTTGACTCAGACGTCCCAGCAGATAGTCGTTTTCCGCAAACGTCAGGATCAGTCTCATGATGATCAACAGCACGGCAAAAGCGTTCCCGATCACCATGATGTTGAACTCCGATAATTCTTCTAAGATGATCGCGAACAAGGCCAGCAAGCTGACGTAAGGAAGCAAACGGCGAAACCAGCTTAAACGAGCTTTGACCTTCGGCGAAATTCGGCTTCGGCGGTCTGTCCGGCTGCTGTCGAGCGACTCGATGCCGGCCGCCGTCAACAAGAGTACGGAAGCGGTCCAAGTCAGGTCGATCGGACTGCCCGGCACGTAAGTACCGTTCAACTGCATATGCAAATGAGCGGAATCCCCTAAGGCCAGCAGAAGCACGCTAAGCAGAAAAGTCATATCCGTTCGGGCATTTCCGAGCGATTGATTGGCAAAAAGGAGCAAGCTGAGGAGGAAGATATTGCCCAGATCGATGATGGGATAGCTGAGATTGATATAAGCCGAGAACCAACCCGGATCGGCCGACGGATTCTTGAACATCGGCGCGATCAGCAGACTCCAGCTCAGCACGGCCGTCGTAGACATGAAGATCGAAGTATCCAGCAGATACTGCATCAAGCGCAGGCCCCGTAACTGCTGATAGACAAGGACAAGCAGAGCAAGCAGCAGCAGCGCGCCTTCCGCTTCCCAGAACAGATCGGCGATGCCGACGGAAGAACTCGTTCCCCTGCCCGACAGCGTCTCGCTCAGAATCAGCAGCAGCGAAATCAGATAACAGAAACTGCTGGCCGCGATCAGCAGCCAGAACGTGCGCATCCGCGCTTCCGAACGGAAAGCTACGCGCAGCAGCACCACCGTTCCGACCAACACGGGCAAAATATTCAACTGGCCGATCCGCAGCAGCGCGAGCTCATTTCCTCGATATACGAACGACAGGATAAAAAAAAGAACGAGATATCCCGCGGACATTCCGTAAAATATTTTTTTGTATTTCATTTCGAGAGCCTCCAAAACCGTTATGGCTTATTTCTTATATCGGTTCGAAAGCGTTAGTTGCTTAGTCGTTTTTACTTTTTATGTCATAAATCGAAAACCGAAACAAGCAAGCAATGCGTCTTGCGTCCGTTTCGATACGAAGCGAAAGCCGGTCAACGAAAAAAGACCGGCGTCTGAACGCCGGTCCGAAAAATCAAAGCAAATAAGTGTAGGTATCCGTATCCGTCGGCAAAAGACCTTACTGGCTTGTATTCGCAGTAGTGCCGAGAATGCTGCGAATGGCTCCCAGATCGCCGGAAGATTCTTCGAGCAGCAGCAGAATGCCTCCGTTTTGCACCGCTTGGTCGTATTTATCCGCCTCTTCCGCCGTAAAGCCGAGCGACGTGAAATCGTCTTTCCATCCGTGACCGCCGTAATAGGTATCGGAACCGATAAACTTCTCGGCGAGCGGGCCGGCCGCCACGTAAGGACCGACGTTCGTGAACTCGCTTTCGCCCGATTCGCTGAAGGTATCTCGGATGCTATGCAGGAATCCTTTGGATTTCTCCGGTTGGGTATTGGCTTCCGGCGATTTGATGTCGGTATCTTCGCTGATTTCTTCGATCGGTTGCGGATCGCGGCCGATTACGGTAATCCGGTCGCTCCCTACGCCTTGTGCTTTAAGCTGATGAATGGCGTCAAGTGCCGCCTGTTCGGTCGAAAAGATGCCGATGATCGTTCGATTCGTCATGATGCCAGCCTCCTGTTTGATCTTGTTCGTTCTTGTCTCCTATTAACCGTTTCCCGGGCTTTTTAAGCGAATCGCTCAAAGGCTTCTCTTGAACGGCGGACCGTTCCTTCGCTATAATGAAGCTTCGCGGCAGGAAGAACAGGAGGAACGGCATGGAACAAGCAAAGACGATCAAGGTCGAAAACGACAGCCAGCTTCGGCGCTGTCTGGCCGTACGAAGAGAAGTATTCATTCTGGGGCAGAACGTTCCGGAGGAACGGGAAGTCGACGATTACGACCGGATCGGTTCGGACGCGACGCATCGGCTGCTCCTATTCGGCGACGCCGACGCGGCCGCCGGACGCTATGTTCCTTACGCGGATGGCGCGGTCAAAATGCAGCGTATCGCGGTACGCTCCGCTTATCGGGGAAAAGGTCTCGGCAGGATTCTGATGGAGACTCTCGAAGAGGCGGCGCGCCTCGACGGATTCGAGCGCTCCGTATTGGACAGCCAATGCCATGCGGAAGCTTTTTACCGCTCGCTCGGTTATCGGACGATTCCGGGCGAACCGTTCGAAGACGCCGGAATCTTGCATGTACGCATGGAGAAAGATCTCCGGTGAATCGTCCCCGGAACGCGGCGAACAAACGGCCGACTCGAAAAACCGGAAGCCGATCGGCTTCCGGTTTGCCGTTTGCGATTCGCCGGATAAGCGACGATCACCATGCCGTTCGCATAAGGTCGGCCCCGTCCAATGTTTTCACGGTCAAGCCGCTTGCGTCCAGCAGCCCGTAAGAAGCCGGATATCCGTCTTTGGGCAGCGAGACCGAACCGGGATTAAACAGATACAGCCCTTCGCGTTTCTCGGCGACGGGTACATGCGTATGGCCTTGCATAAAGACGTCGCCCGCCGACAGCGCGGGCAAGTTGTCCATGCTGTGATGATGGCCGTGCGTGACGAACAATCTGCGTTCTTCTTGCAGCAAGACCGCGTATTCGCCCATGATCGCGAAATCGATCAGCATCTGGTCCACTTCGGAGTCGCAGTTGCCGCGGACCGCGCCCACCACCTGCGCTTTGCGGGAATTCAGCACCCGAGCGACCTCCTGTGGGTCGTAACCTTCGGGAAGCGGATTGCGCGGACCGTGGTAGAGCAAGTCGCCGAGCAGCAGGATGCGCTGCGCGCCTTCCCGGTCCGCTTGTTCCAACGCTCGGTTCAATCCGGCCGACGAGCCGTGGATGTCCGAGATGATCGCCAATTTTTTCATATCGAGGTCTCTCCTTCTTTCTGTTTCGCCCGGCCGAAATCGCGAACAGGCCGAACGTCTCCGCTTTATTATACCGTTGATCCCCGGCGCTGCGCAGCACAAAAAAAGCCCCGGAACCCCGCCGATGCGGAAAACGGCTCCGGGGCCGAAAGCTTATCCGTGAAACGAACAACATGGACGTCTGGTTTCGTCAGGCGCTTCCGATATTATCCTCGGAAGGAACGTACGTACCGTATGTTTCTTGCGATATTATCCTCGGAAGGAACGTACGACGAAGCGATGTTCCCGCTTGTCCAGCACGGTGCCGTCTTCGAGCGTTACGGTCTGATCGTTATGTTTGACCAGATGCGTTCTCGCGGCTACCAGCTTATCGCCCTGCCAGATCATGACTTCCGAACGAAACAGCACGGCATGTTCGAACTGTCTCATCGTACGCATCACGTACCCGATCGAATTCGGACGCCCGGCCGCTTGGCGGCTCTCCTGAGGCAGCACGTCGACCTCGCGGATCGACATGATGTCTTTCATTCCGATTCGGACTCCGCCGGGACTCAGCACGATGTATTGTTCTTTGTCGTTCCAGCGGATCAGGGTCCCGTAGCGCTTCGTCTGATACGGTCCGCCGTTGTCGACAACCACTTTTTTACCTACCCAATGTTTCAAAGCGCGCACCTCCGGGCAGTCGCATCACAGCGACGGTATTTCCCAATTTATCGGCTGGATGCCGTGTGACTTCAAATAATCGTTCGTTTGCGAATAAGGACGGCTGCCGAAGAAGCCTCCCCTGGCCGACAACGGGCTTGGATGCACGGACTTCAGTACGGCATGCCGCCCCGTATCGATCAGCGCTTCTTTCTTCTGGGCGTGAGCGCCCCATAAGATGAAGACCGCCGGTTGTTCCCGTTCCCCGATCGCTCGAATCACCGCGTCGGTAAAACGCTGCCATCCCAATTTCTGGTGAGAAGCCGCCTGACCTTCCCGTACGGTAAGCACCGTGTTGAGAAGCAGAACGCCTTCTTCGGCCCAATGAATCAGATAGCCGTGATCGGGGATCGAATATCCCAGATCCGAAGCAAGTTCTTTGTACATATTCCGCAGCGAAGGCGGAATCTTGACGCCCGGAAGCACCGAGAAGCTTAGCCCGTGAGCCTGTCCTGGTCCGTGATAAGGGTCTTGACCGAGAATAACGGCCTTGACGGCGGCAAAAGGGGTCAGCTTCAGCGCCTGAAACAAAAGAGGCTCCGGCGGATACACCGTGTGCGTCCGATATTCTTCCGCGACGCGCTGCATCAATTCCTTAAAATACGGTTGGTTGATCTCGTCTTTCAATACCTCGTCCCAATCGTTGCCAAACATTCGTTTCGCTCCTTTCCAACATTTCCGACACGGCATGGCAGCAATTTGTTCCCGGCTTTCATTACCCGAAAATCGCTCGCGCGCTCCGAACGTCTCCAAACGGTCAAAAAGCCGACTCTCGCGCGAACAAGAGCCGGCCTGGCGGTCCGGTAAACGTTAGAAATTATACTAGCACGTTTGCGGATGCGGCGCAATTTGGCGAGCATCGGGAACGCTTATTTGCGGCCGTAGTCGGCTTTGATTTCGCCCCAATCCTTCGTCTCCCATTTCATGATTTTGGTCGTATAAGGATGGGTCTCCAGCCACTGCACCGCCCGATCGACCAGAGTCCAAATCTCCTCCGTCGAACGGTCTCTCGGCAGAGTCGACGACACGCGGCGCTGCTTGACCCATTTCATGGCGTTGACGGAATCGCTATAGACGGATTTGTCGCTGCCTTCGCGCTGAATATGGGCCAACGCATGCACGATAGCCAGAAACTCTCCGAGATTGTTCGTTCCCTTGGCGATCGGTCCGTACGAAAAGATCACTTCTCCGGTCGCCGTATCGACCCCCTTGTATTCGACGGGGCCGGGGTTGCCGCGCGTGCCCACGTCGACCGAGATGCTGTTGTAGTCGATCAGATCGGCAGACTTCGCGCCTGCCCGGGAAGCGGCGGGTTTCTTCGCTTTCCCGGCTCCGCCGGACCTTATGTAAGGCTTCGCTCCGCCCGCATAGGCGGCCTCCGCCTCGCTTCTCGACTCGAACGATTTGTAACGCGCGCCCGGGAACCCGTCTACCTGCGCTTTGCAATCCGCCCAGGTCGAGTAGATTCCGGGCTGCTTGCCCGCCCAGACGACATAAAATTTAGACTTGCTCATACGCACCTCCAACCCTTTGCAGCTTGTTGTGTAACAACGTCGAAATTCGACGTGTAACACTTCATTATAGGTTGTGCTCCCGAACAATTGCAATACAAGTTGAAGGTTTCTTGCGGATTCCGGCCGCGTGCCGCAAGCAGCGATCTTCCGCGAAAAACGCTGCCTTCGGCCGAAATCGGCCCGCGCGGAACGAGTCGAAGGAAGCTTCAGGAATCCGAAGCGGGAAACTGGCTTTCGGTCGTCCTTTTCGTCCATAATAACAGGGTAAGGGCGAATCGGGCATATGGCTTGACGAGCCCTCATCACAACGAGAAACGGTGGGATTGATATGCTTACTCTGGAAAACTGGAAGTCCCGGCGACGCTTGATCCTGCATGCCGACGATTTCGGGATGTGCCATTCGACCAACCGGGCGATCCTCGAACTGCTGGAACGCGGCGCGATCACTTCGACGACTTTGATGACGCCTTGTCCGTGGGCGCTGGAGGCGGCCGACGCCTCGGCTTCGGACGCGGGTCTGGACGTGGGCGTCCATCTGACGTCGACGAGCGAATGGGAACGATACAAATGGGGCCCGGTGCATCGTCAGCCGGGAAGCGAAGCCTTGACGGACCGGCTGGGTTATTTTCCGGCGGACTCGCAGTATATGCCCGACGTCGACCCTGCCGTCGTCCGGGCCGAGATGGTCGCGCAGATCAAACTGGCGCAATCTCTCGGCGTCGATCCGACGCATCTGGACAACCATATGGGAAGCCTGCGCAACGTGCATCACAGGCTGCTTATCGAATTGGGCGCGGAATACGAGCTGCCGGTCCGCTTCTCGATCCGCCCCGCTTACGCGAGCGGCGACGAAGCCGAGATCGCCGCGTTGGCGCGCGAATTGGGCGTGCTGCATCCCGATGCCGTAATCGGGCTTCCTTTCACGTACGAAGAAGGACAAGATTACGACTTTGCCCGGAACCGTGTCATCGGACTCCTTCGGGGACTGGAACCCGGCGTCACCGAGATGCTGTTCCATCCGTCGCTCGAGACGGACGAACTCAAAGCGATCACCGACAGTTGGCCTTACCGGTTATTCGATTACCGGCTGTTCCTCGATCCGGAGGTGCTGCGGGTCATCGAAGAAGAACAGATCGAGCTGATCGGCTGGCGGGAGCTTCGCGATCTTCAACGCGATTCGCGCCGCTGAACATCGAACCCGGCAAGCCGAGCATGCCGAAAAGCCCGATTCTTCCGGTTAAGGAGAATCGGGCTTTCGTTCGGATTGGCCGCTCAAGTCATTTTGACGGGCAGAATGTTCCCCGTCTCGTCGTCGAACGCCATCTCGTCCATGCAGAGCACGCGATGGTTGCGATCGCTCTCGCCGAGCGGACGGCGGTGATAGACGATCCGCCAATCGCCGTCTTCGCGATTCGGCACGAATACGCCGTGATGGCCCGCGCCCGTCGCGACCTGCGGGTCCTGCTCCAAGATCTTGCCGATCCGTTCGAACGGACCGAGCGGCGAACGGGATCTGGCGTATGCGACCGAATAATCCGGACCGCCCCAACCGCCTTCCGCCCACATGAAATAATACTCGCCGCTTCGCTTGAACATGCACGGGCCTTCCACGTAACCTTCCGGCGTGATCGACTTGAAGACCTCGCCGTCGTCGAAGCTTCCCACGCTGACCATGTCGGCATTCAATTTGACGACATTGCAGTGTCCCCAACCGCCGTAATACAAATAAGCCCGACCGTCGCCGTCCAAGAAAACATGCGGGTCGATCGGCTGCGCGCCGTGAACGAAACGGTCGATCAGCGGGTGTCCGAGCGCGTCCGCGAACGGCCCTTCCGGCCGATCGGCGACCGCCACGCCGATTCCGCCGAGTTCCTCGTCGCTTTGAATATCGTTGGCGCAGAAATACAGATAATACCGTCCGCCGACCTCGATCGGCGAAGGCGCCCAGAGCGCTTTTTCCGCCCACGGAATCCGTTCGACGTCCAGAATCCGCTCCGCTTTATGCCATGCCGACAGATCCTCCGACCAGAACGCGTCCAGAAACGTCTGCTGTTCGTAAGGCGCCGAGAACGTCGGATAAATCCAGTAGTTCCCTTCGAATATTCGTGCTTCCGGGTCCGCGTACCAACCCTGCGCGAGCGGATTCGCCGCCCGTTTGCCGCCGCTTGCTTCGGCATTGAGCCGATTCGTCATGATGGCTTTCCCCGCTTTCGCTTTTGTCGGAACGGCCGATCAGAATTCGTACAAACCTCCGCCGGGCCGTTCTTTGATCCATACCTGCATCCATCCCGCTTCGCGGTTATCCCAAGCGTAATAAGGCACGAAGCGGTAAGGCGCTTCGCCCGAACGCGGCCCTGCGGCTTCGAGCACCGTCACGCCGCCGAGCAGTTTCGCATCGTGATGTACGCGCACGGCGCCGCTTCCGAGCAGCGAGAGTTCGTCGTACGACAACCCCGGATTATCCGCGCCTTCCAGCGCATAGACGATCGGTCCGCGCCGCAGCGCGATCCGTCCGCGATTCGCTTCGACTTCCGGCCGCGAACGCACGACTTCGACCGGCATATCCAGTTCGAGCCGCACCTGATCGCCCGGCCGCCATGTGCGGCGCAGTTCGAGATAGCCGTTCTCCGGCGCCGCATCGATCGGTTGTCCCCCGACCGACAAACGATAACTCCGGCACCAACCGGGCAAACGCAGCCGAAGCGTGAACTCCGACGTTTTGGACGGTTCGACGCCCAAATTCACGCGGCCGTCCCACGGATAATTCGTCGCCTGCGTCACCGATACCTTTTGCCCGCCTTCGATTTCGATCTCCGATTTGCCCGCGATATACTGGTTGATGACGACGCCGTCCTCCGCCTTCGCGTACGCGTATTGGCCGACGGCCGGCAGAAAACGCACCAGATTGGTCGGGCAGCACGACGTATGGAACCATTCGACGCGATGATGGTCGCCGCGCGACGCCAGCGGATTGACGTAGAAGAAACGGTCGCCCGACAGCGAGATGCCGGACAGCGCTCCGTTGTACAATTCCGTTTCGACGAGATCCGCGTATTTCCCTTCGCCGAACAGCAGATTCATCCGATGGTTCCAGAACGCCATGCCGATCGCCGCGCAGGTCTCGCAGTAGGCGCTCTCGTTCGGCAGGTCGTAATCGTGCGTGAACCCTTCGTTATGCCGCGAAGGTCCGATGCCGCCCGTCACGTAGAGATTGCGTTCGGCCGTATGCGACCAGACTTTTCGGAGCGCGTCGACATAAGCATGATCGCCCGATACCCGGGCCGCGTCCGCCATCGCCGTATACAGATACATTGCGCGAACGGCATGCCCGGTCACCTGTTCGATCTCGCGTACCGGCACGTCGTCTTGGCAGTAAGCGGGACCCCATTCGGGTTTGTCCCAGATCTTGCCTTGCCCCAGACCCCGGCCCCGCTCTTCGAGCAGCCAAGACGCCAGCTTCAGATAGCGTTCTTCGCCCGCAGCCGCATGCAGCTTGATCAGCGCCAGCTCGATTTCTTCGTGGCCTTCGACCCAATGATTTTTGCCCGGCCCGAACCGGGCGTCGTAATGATCGGCCAACCGGCAGGCGGCATCGAGCAGTTTGCGTTTGCCCGTGGCTTCGTAGTAGGCGACCGCCGCTTCGATGAGATGGCCGCCGTTATACATCTCGTGCTTCTCCATATCCGTCCATTTTCGTTCGGGAGCGACCAACGTATAATAGGTAGACAAATAACCGTCGTCTTCCTGCGCCGCGCAGATTTCTTCGATAATAAGGTCGATTCGCGCTTCCAGCTGGGGATCGCGCCGAAGCATCAGCGTGTAGGCGGCGCCTTCGACGACTTTGTACACATCGGAATCGTCGTAGTACATCCCTTCGAACTCGCCGGGCATGCGCTTGGCGGCTTTGGAGAAATTGGCGATGCGCCCCGTTTCTTCGCAGCGATCCAGACAGACCGGAACCGTGACGCTTCGCACCTTCTCCAACCGAGGACGCCAGAAAGCGTCCAGAATCTCCACGCTCGTAAAAGGAACGACGCCCCACTTTTTGACCGTTGTCTCGGATGTGATCATCTTTTCGCTCCTTTACCCTTTTAACCCGGTCAGCGTGATGCCTTCCAGAAAGTATTTTTGTCCGACCAAAAAGACGACGACGCAGGGCAGGACGACCACGGCGGACGCCGCCATGAGCAGATCCCATTGGGCCGTATACGTCCCTTGAAACATCTGCAAACCGAGCGCCAACGTGAACAAATCTTCGCTTTTGAGATAGATCAGCGGACCCATGAAGTCGTTCCACGAAGCCAAGAAGCAGAACAGCGCCACCACGATGATCGCCGAACGGCTGAGCGGGAAAATGATCGACAGATAGATCCGGAAATACGAAGCGCCGTCCACGAACGCGGCTTCGTCGAAGTCCCGCGGAATGGTCAGATAGAACTGGCGCAGCAGGAAGATGTTGAAGATGCCTCCTCCGAAATAAGCCGGCACGATCAGCGGATAGAACGTGTCGTAGAACCCGAGCGCCTGCCAGCCGAGAAAACTCGGGATGAGCGTGACCGCGCCCGGCAGCATCATCGCGGACATCAAGATCGCGAACACGATATTGCGCCCCGGCCACTCGACCCGCGAGAAACCGAAAGCGGCGACGCTGCTGCTGAGCACCGTGCCGACCATGACGGCGACGGTAATGATCAGCGTATTCGTAAAATAAGTCCCGAACGGCAGCACGGTCATCGCCCGGCTGAAGTTATCCCAATGCACGGGGCGCGGAATCCATTCCGGCGGCATGGTGAAGATCTGCGACAAATCCATCAGCGAGCTGCGGATCAGCCACAGAAACGGCCCGATAAACAGTACGGTAATCAGCGCAAGCATGATATAGCCGAAGGTCAGCGACAGCTTCGATGTTCGCATCAGCGGCCCTCCCCTTCATAATAGACCCAAGATTTGGACGTGCGGAATACGAAGAACGTGAAGAACAGAATGATCAGGAACAGCACCCAAGCGAGCGCCGAAGCGTAGCCCATCTCCGTGTCCCGGAAGCCGGTCCGCCACAGATAGAAGACGTAAAACAAACTTTTGTTGTTCGGTCCGCCCTGCGTCAGAATGTAAGCTTCGTTGAACACTTGAATCGAACCGATGATGGTCATGATCGCGTTAAAAAAGATCGTCGGCGACACCAGCGGAATCGTGATATGGCGCAGCTTGCTGAACCAGCCTCCTCCGTCCACTTCGATCGCTTCGTAATATTGGCGCGGAATGCCCGACAATCCGGCGAGGAAAATGATCACCGTGCCGCCGATTCCCCAGAGCGAGGTCAGCACGACCGCGGGCACGACGGAACTTTCCCCGTACAGCCATAGGCTGCCCGGCAGGCCGACCGCGTTCAGCATCGTATTGACCAGACCCAGATCGGGATTGAGCAGCCACATCCAGATCATCGCCGACGCGACGGCCGGGACGATGCTGGGCAGGTAGACCACCGTTCGGAAAAAGGCCCGTCCTTTGACGTTCATGTTCAGCAGCAGCGCGATCAGGAACGACAAGATAATGACGGCGGGAACGCGGAGGACGACGAAATAGAACGTCGCCCCCAGCGAAGGGTAGAAATAATCGTCCGCGCCCGAGAACATGCGGACGTAGTTATCGAAGCCGATAAACGACGTCCGTTCTTTGAATACCGAATAATCGGTAAAACTGAGCACCAAGCTCGCGATCATCGGCCCCAGCGTAAAGATGACGAATCCGAGAATCGCCGGGGAAGTGAACAGCAATCCGTAAAACAAACTTTTTCTCATCGTTATCCTCCATGTCCGATAACCGGCAGGACGGTCCGAGCGGAGCCGGGATCAATCCCGGCGGCCTTGAACCTGCGCCTGCGCTTTATCGGCGATGCTGTCCATCGCTTCCTGCGCGCTCTGCTGGCCGAGCCAGACTTTGTCCAGCGCCGGCGTCACCACGTCCATGATCTTGTTGAAGTTCTTGACGTAACCGGTCGGCGTCTGATGGCTGTGGTTCAGCAGGACGTCGATAATCGCGTCCTGATAACCCGAAGGACGGGCCGGAAGATCTTTGGTCCAGCGGTCGAGCAGCGCTTGATCGGTGTACCAATCGAGTTCGGCGGGCATCCATGTGCCGGCCGTCAACATATCGATCGAAGATTCGGGATCGATCAGCGCTTTGATCAGCTCCCACGACTCTTCCGGGTGTTTGGTCGACTTGAACATCGAGAACATGGCGCAGACGACGGTCGTTTGCGGTTCTTTCATGACCGGAAGCACGCCCACGTTGAAATTGAATTTGGACTGGGCGAGCGAAGAGCTGACCCATTGGCCGTCGATCGCCATCGCGACTTTTTTGGTTTGCAAGGCGACATGGGTAGCCGGAATGTTCTTGGATTGTACCGGCGACGGCGCGACATGATGCACGTTGACGAGATCGGCCAGATTTTGCAGCGCTTCGACCGCTTCCGGTTGATTCAGCGCGAACGTCTTGCCGTCTTCGGAGATGAAATCTCCGCCGTTGGAGTAAACGAAGTTGCTGTAGCTCGCCCACCACGAAGGCAGGTTGATGCCGTACTGCTTGATGTTCTTGGGATCGAAATTCGGATCGGCGGCGTTGCGCCCTTCTTTGTCCAGCGTGAGCTGCTTGGCGACGTCGACGAATTCGTCCCATGTCCACGCGTCCGCGACTTTCGACGGCGGAGGCTCTACGCCCGCGTCTTTGAACGCGTCTTCGTTATAGAACAGTCCGAACGTTTCGGGACCGGGCGCGATACCGATCACGTTGCCTTTTTCCAGCGAATACGTGATGTTGGGGACCAGGCTGTCCGCGTTGATATCGGTATCTTTGGACAAGAAATCTTGAAGGTTGTAGAACTTGCCCTGCTCGGCCAGCGGATAAGCGATGCTGCCCGATTCCATCATCGCGACATCGGGCACGTCGTTGCCGGCGACCATCGTCGTCAGCTTGGTGTCGTAATCGGCCGCGATATGCTGAAGTTCCACTTTGATGTTCGGGTGTTCTTTTTCGAATTTCTCGATCGCGATCTTATAAGGTTTGACTTCGTCCGGCGCGCCCCACACGGCAAGGCGCAGCGAGATTTTTTCGCCTCCGCCTTCGCTTTTCGTATCGGAAGAACCGGGCGACGACTCGCCGAGCTGCGCGCCCGAACGCGTGCAAGCCGACAATACCGTCGCCGCCAGAAGCACAAATACCGCGAGCCAGATCGTTTTTCTGTTGATTCCCGCCATCTGATCTTTCCCCCTCGATTATCGTGGTTGGGTCATAGCTGCGCAGTCTATGATTGCTTTCAGTATAGAATTTTGATAACGCTTACATAACCCGAACCTGATTGGATAGGTGGACTATGTTTGGCTATCTCTCGGCAGCCGGATCGTGATGAGCGTGCCTCGGCCGGGCGACGATTCGATCGATACCGAAGCGCGGCTTCCGTACTGCATCCGGATTCGGGCCGTCGTATTCCGAATGCCGACCGAAGCGCCTTGACCGTTCGAGATGCCGTCCACCGTCTCCGCGTCCATGCCTTTGCCGTTGTCTTCGACCTCGTAGATCCGCTCGTCTCCGCTTGTTTTCCCCCGAATAACGATAAGACCGCCGGTTTCCATTTCTTCGAACCCGTGCAGAATCGCGTTCTCCACGAACGGCTGGAACGTCAGTCTCGGCAGTTCGTATTCGAACAGTTCGGGAACCAACTCGTATTCGACCGCGAATTTGTTTTCGAAACGCGCCTGCATGATATAGAAGTAGCTGTTCATCCACTCGATCTCTTCGCTTAAGCTTACCGCTCCCCACTCGCGCCGCGACGTATAATGCAGCATGTTCGACAAGCAGACGAGCATTCGGCTCAGCTCCCGCTGATCGTTCTCGAGCGCCATCCAATTCATGACGTTTAACGTGTTATACAGAAAATGCGGGTTCATCTGCCGGTTCAACGCTTGAATCTCCGCCTCCTGCTCTTTGAGCCGGGTCTCGTAGACTTCGGTAACGAGCGACCCGATCCGATCGTTCATGCGGTTGAAATGTCCCAGCAGCCGGCCGAACTCGTCGTCCGAAGTGACCGGCACGCGCGCGTCGAAGTCGCCTTCGCCGGCCGAACGCATCGCTTCGGTGAGCCGCCGGACCGGCTTGTTGATCTTGCCCGAGATGAAGTAAGCCAGCGCCAGCGCGGCGGCGGTCATGACCACGGCCAATACGAGAGTCGACGTGCGAATGACCGGCACCAGATCGCGGATCAGCGAGGCTTCCGGCGTGATCACCACGGACAACCAGCCCGTTACCTGCGAACGGTCGAAACAGACGATGACGCGTTCGCCGCCGAGGATCATGCGCTTGCGGCCGCTGCCGAGCCGCTGCAAATCTTCGATCCACGGTTCGCCGTAGACGCGGGACACGAGCGAAGCGTCGTCGCTGGCGGCTACCCGATTATCGGGGTCCAGCACCAGATAACGGGAGCGGTCGGGCAGGCTGCCCGCGAACAGCTTGTTCAACGCTTCGTATTTGAGGCTGATGACCAGCACCGGCCGTTCGACGCCTTCGTCCAGCCGGCGCAGAATCGAATTATAAAGGTAGGAAAAATCCAAGACGCGCGTCGCCGAGAACAAATACCGGAAATCGATATTGTCTTCCGCGTAATCCGGCTGGCCGAACATCGCGGCGAAATCGTAGGTCGGATACCAGACGAGTTTGCCTCCCGCCTGCTCGGCCGTCCGGTAGACTTCGGATCGCGTCGGGTCGCCCTGCGGAAGCTGTTGGCCGAACGTGAAATACGAAGTCCACAATTGATACGCGTACACGTCTTCGAACTGGGAAAAGTAATTGCGCAGCACGTCCGATACCTGCCGATCCGCCGCGAGCAGTTCCGACCCGCTGGTGGGGTCCAGATCGTTGAACAGTTCGAACAGGTCTTTATCCGTAAACAACGCCATGCTGTTCTGGTCGAGAATCCGCAGCTTGGTGTCCATCAATTGGTTGTTCTTGCGCACGATCTCGTAGACGTTGTCCTGCGCCTGATCGGTCACGACTTTCAAGCTGGTCCGGTAGAACAGCGTGCCGAGCACGAGCAGCGGAATCGCGGTCAGCAGCACGTAGCTGGCGAACAGCCGGAAACGGAACGAACGGGTTCGTTTCATTCCGCCGTTCTCCCGCTCTTAGGCCCCCGCTTATAAGCGGCGGGCGAAATCCCGTGCATTTTCTTGAACACCCGGCAAAAGTATTTGGTGTCCGGGTAGCCGCAGGCTTCGGCCGTCTCGCCGATCCGGCGGCCCGCTTCGAGCAGCGCTCTGGCCCGGCGCATCCGCGCCTTCGTCAGATGCGAAGTGAACGTATCCCCGGTCTGCTGCTTGATCCAAGTGCTGAAATAAGAAGGATTGAAGAAGAAGCGTTCGGCCGCGCGCTCCAACGTCAACTCTTCATGCAGGCGCTCTTCGATCCACGCCAGACAGTCCCGCACGAGCGCGTCGGCATCGCCGCCGTCGCCCGAACCCGGCTTCGGCCGCCGCTCCGCCGCCTGCGGCGCTTCGCGCGTCCGAAGTTCGTCATGGAAGACCATCCCGCTCAGACTCTCGCGGATTCCGTGCGTTCCGGCTTCCCGAGCCAGCCGGAACGCTTCCGGCCCTTCCGCGCCAAGCGTCGCGCAGGCGGGCCCCACGCCGTGAAACATCCGGCCGTATTCCGTCCATCCGGCCCGCAAGCGTTCTCCGCAGGCACGAATCGCCTGCCGCTGCTCCGGCAGCAGGAGACAACTGCCGCGAACGATTGTAACCGTTTGCAAATTTTTGCCGGGGTAAGCTTCCGCCGCAAACGAAAACGCTTGGCCGATCGGCGACCATGCGCGCTCCGATTCGCGCAGAAACCGCTCGACGTCGAACGCCCCGCGCCGTTCTTCCCGAACGTCGAGCTCCGTGAAGATCACGAGTCCCGCTTCTCCCAACCCTTCGGTCCGCTCCAGCTCCCGCATTTCTTCGGGCGCAAGGCTTCCGCCGATCCATTCGGCAAACAGCCGGCTGCGGTAAACGGACTGCGTACGCGCAAGCCGCAGATCCCGTTCGTCTTCTTCGCGCTTCCGCCGCTCTTCGGCCGAGATTTCTTCTTCGATCCGATCCAGCATCGCGGCGAGTTTGTTCTCGTCCACCGGCTTGAGCAGATAATCGCTGGCTCCGTGCCGCAGCGCTTGCTGCGCGTAATCGAACAGATTATAAGCCGATACCATCACGACCCGCGGCTTGGGCCGTTCTTCTTCGACCCTTTTAAGAAATTCCAACCCGTCCATATTCGGCATCCGAATATCCGTCAAGACCAGATCGGGCCGTTCTTCGCGAATCAAAGCAAGCGCCGCTTCTCCGTCTCCCGCCGCGTTCAAGCGATCGCCCGGCCGAAACGACAGAATCAGATTCATCATTCCCCGGCGATGGCGCGGCTCGTCGTCCACGATCAGAATCTTCATGCGAATCCCCTCCTGGCTCAAGTTCTGTCTTCCGTTCGCTGCTATTATACGGCCTCTTTCGCCGGTTCAGAAGGACGGATTGATTGGAAAGGTGGACTTTTTTTAGGTTGAATAAGTGTAATAGGGACGCATACTATAATTCTTTTTCGAAAAACGAAGTTTCTAACAACAAAATATGGAGATATGATACTATATTGGTATCTAACTTTGAATTCAAGAAAAATTAACTTAGGCGGTGTTTTCTTTGAAGCTAACAAGTTTAAAAATAGAAAATTTCAGGAATTTCGAAAACATAAATGTAGATTTGACTAACCAAAACGTTATTTTCGGTATGAATGATGTTGGGAAAACAAATTTCATGTTTGCACTAAGATTTTTGTTAGACAAAGAAGTGAGGAAAAATGGATTTAAAACTTCCGACTATTATAAAAATAATATTGATAAGACTATAAAAATCACTTTGGGTGTAGACTTATCAGATCGTGAAACTAACAACGATTCAAAACATATTATTTCAAAAGTTGGAGGGGCTAGATCAAGTGATAAATTAGATGAATTCTATTTTCGAGTAGAAGGCACTTTCGAAAAAAGTGAAGCAATGGGTATACCAAAAATATACTGGGGGAATAAATTTGAGGAGTTAATTGAGGTTAATCAAAATGGAATTTTCAGCAGCCTTGATAATCTTTTTAAAGTCGTATATGTTGATCCAACAATAGATTTAGAAAAAACATTCTTAAAAAATCGTAATAAGCTATTTGATCAAGCAAAGTTAGATGAATCAGATATAAATATATCGGATGAAATAAAACAGCTAGCTGATACTTTAAATAATAAAATTAGCAGTATGAATATAATTCAAAGTTTCCAAGCTAATATCACTGATGAATACAAGAAATTAAAAAACGAAAATATAAAAATCGAAATGAAATCCGAATTATCAATAAACGGATACTTCGGCAATTTGATACCTTATATTAAAAGAGACAATGATGATCATATCTATCCAACTTCAGGCGACGGAAGAAAAAAAATACTAGCTTATTCACTACTAAATCATTTAATTCAATTGCAAGAAGGTAATAAGATAATTATCTATCTGATCGAAGAACCTGAGAACAGCTTACATAGATCTATGCAAATTGCATTATCCAAACAATTATTTAATTCGAAAGTTTATAATTATTTCTTTTTGTCGACACATTCTTCAGAATTACTTTATGAAATGGATCATGCTTCATTAATAAGAGTGTACTCACAGAGCGGTACTGCTTGTGAATCATATATTTATACAGTTGATACTGAGTACAGAGATGTAAAAAAAGAGCTTAATCGTTCATTGGCAACAGCGTTGTTTGCAAATAAGGTTTTATTAGTAGAAGGACCATCAGAAAAAGTCTTATTCGAAAAAATATTAGAAGAAGTGAATCCAATGTACGAGTTGGATGGAGGATTTCTGTTGGACGTAAACGGAATTAAATTTGAACCTTATGCAAAAGTTTTACGAGGATTAAATATTTCAGTAATTGTAAAAACAGATAACGATTTAAAGTCCAAAAAAAACCAACCTACAAAATTCGATTTAATAGGCTTGCAAAGATGTTTGAACCTTTTAGAAGATTATGAAGAAATCTCATTGCCTGCTATTGAAATCGATTATTCTAAAATTGATAGTGAAGGAAAAAAAGTTTACTCTGAAAAAGAAAAGCTAAAGATGGTTATTGAGAAAAAGAAGGATATTTTTCAGCAGTATGAAAATCAAATTCGGCTATTAAAAGAGAAGAACATTTACTTATCTAAAATCGATTTGGAACACGATTTATATGAAGCTATTGGTCCAACAATGCAAAACGCATTAGGCTCTAACCCTATAAAATATTTACAAGATCATAAACTGATAAACATGATAGAATTCACAAAATATTTATCTCAAACAGATTGTTCTACAATCATAAACCATCCACTATTCGAAGCATTAAGAAAGTTGGTGTCTTCAAATGAGATCGAAATTAGTTGATCAAGAAGCTAGAGATAACATTTTAAAAGACGATAACAATATCGTAATCTCGGCAAGTGCTGGCTCTGGAAAAACTACAATCATGGTAAAAAAAATGGGCATCGAACTTAATAAAATAGCTGATCATAGAACAATAGCAGCCATCACCTTTACTATTAAGGCAACTCAAGAAATTAAGAAGAAG
Organism: Saccharibacillus sp. O23; assembly: GCF_002205895.1. Taxonomy (GTDB): domain Bacteria; phylum Bacillota; class Bacilli; order Paenibacillales; family Paenibacillaceae; genus Saccharibacillus. The sequence continues at coordinate 330,223 of NZ_NJDE01000010.1, read as the reverse complement.
GCTCAGCAGTCTATAAACAAAAAAATTGTAGTTATGACAAATGACTCTTTTATTGAAAAGGAAATTACAAGACCTTTTATTAGGGACGCATTTGGTCCGCAATACTCAGGTGAATATGCAGTCGAATATGGAAATGAGTATAAGTTCAACACTTCAAATGATGGCTTAGAGCAACTCAAAACAAAAAATATTCTTGGTTCTTTTCGAAATAATAAACAAAATTTTAAGTTCAAAGTTGCTTTGGCAATACTCCAAAGGTCAGTAGCAGCAAAAGAATATCTTGTATCAAAATACAAAGTACTCTTTATTGACGAATATCAAGATTCAGACCAAGATATGCATAATTTTTTCATGTTTTTGAAAAATGTACTTTGCATAAAGATTTTTATTGTTGGTGACGGGAAGCAAGCAATTTATATATGGAGAGGAGCAATGAGTAATATTTTTGAATTATTAGTAAAAGAAAAATTCAATAATTACGAGTTGGTCACAAATTTTAGATGCCACAAAGCAATCGAGAATTATGCGAATCTGCTTCACAATACTTCTTATTTTGATAATCAAAGTGAGTTAGTAGATACTGTGGTATTTAAAAAATATCCATACAATAATTTCGAAAATCTTCCCGTATCATTTTCACAATTAGTTAGCAATAATATTATTGACGTAAACAAAGAAATAACTATTATCTCGAACTTTAATGATGATGCAAAAGCAATAACTACAAGTCTTAACGAAAAAGGTTATGATTTCGTATTTATTCCAAGAACTCCTATCGATGAAGGATTACCAAATGGATATCTTCTTAAAGAGTTAGCTATGTTTTCTAAAAATACAGATTACACAATCTATGACTTTATAGAAAACATAGGAAATGATGAAAGGACGCAAACAAGAATCGAGATCAATCAGATAATTAGCGGTTTAAAAAAAAGTAAAAACCTTGTTGAAGAAAAAATAAAAGTGATAATAAGTAATCTATCTAGTTACTTAGGTATGAAAATCAGCATAGAGGAAATTGCTAAATTTTGTGAAAGCGTATGTGACCCTCAGTATGAAATGGCTTTCCATTTATCAGACAAAAAACATAAAGTTATGACTGTTTTTGCAGCTAAAGGATTAGAATTCGATCAGGTGATTAGTTTTTCCCGTTATTACAGCATACATGTTAATGATAATATGCAGAATCATTATGTGTGTGTTACAAGAGCAAAAGAAAAGTTTGTTATGTTTATTGATAATGATAGATACTCTGAGCATGTGATAAGAACGGCATTAATAAACGGCCTCAATGAACCAAACAAACTATTCAAAAAAATCGAATAATTTAAATAGTTTATAAGATAGTTTTCTATAAATGAATAGAAATGAGGATTCCTGTGGAAATAAACGAATTATTATCATGATAATAATTCGTTTATTTCTATGTTATAACACAATAATCTTGTATAAAAGGTCAATACTAAAATGCTTAAGGAATCCGTACCAACTCGTCCACCCGGATCGGACGGCCCTGCGCCATCGAGAGATTGGCCGCGACGCCGGTCAGGATCGAGCGCGCTCCGTCCACGTGATCGGCGGCGCGGCGGAAGCGGTCTTCGACGGGTTCGCCGAACAGATCGTTCAGCAGTACCGGATCGCCGCCGCCGTGTCCGCCTTCGCCTTCTTCGAATTCCGCTTTGTACGGTTCGCCGAACATAGGAAATACGAGCAGATTTACGCCTTTGACCGCGCCTTCCAGCGCTTTGTCTCCGCCCGAATTGACGTACGACTGTTCGATCACGTTGGCTTCGATCCGTCCTTTCGTCCCGTTGAACGCGATCCGGTAACCTTCCCACGGCAGATAAGCGTTCAGCGAATAGGTCAGCAGCGCTCGGTTCTTGTAACGCACGGTCACGCTCATCGTGTCTTCGATCGAGATGCCGTCGCCGAATACGCTCTGATCGCGCCGGTAGCCGTCTTCGCTCTCCGCGTCCAGATACATCGCTTTGAGATGTTCGTTGTCGTCCAGCCGCAGCGCGAAAGGATCGCCTTCTGCGTTCGGATGTCCGGTCGCCCGATCGTAGAATCGGGTTACGCCGCGCTTTTCCGCGTTTTCCCGGCCGTAGAACAACAGATCGCCCATCGCGAACACCGTCTCCGGCTGCGAGCCGATCCAAAAGTTGACCAGATCGAAATGATGCGTCGATTTGTGCACGAGCAGGCCGCCGCTGTTGCGTTTGTCCCGATGCCATCGGCGGAAATAATCGGCGCCGTGCTGGGTGTTCAGCAGCCATTCGAAATGAACGGAAGTCACGTCGCCGATGACGCCGTCTTGGATCAGCTCGCGGATCTTCGTATGATGCGGCGCATACCGGTAATTGAAACTGACCCTCACTTTGCGCCCGGTTCGCTGCACCGCGTCCACGATCTCTTGGCATTTGCCGGCGTCGGTCGTCATCGGTTTCTCCGTAATCACGTCGCAGCCGAGTTCCATCGCGCGGATGATATACGTATGATGCGTGCGGTCCACGCTGGTCACGATCACGACATCCGGCCGGAGTTCGCGGATCATCTCGTCGAAACGATCGGACACGTACGTCTTGACGGCGGGATAATCGTATTTCTCAGTCAGCAGTTTGTTGGCATAATCCATCCGAACCCGGTTGATATCGCAAAAAGCGAGCAGCTCCGCCGTTTCCCGAAACTCCCCCGCGATCGCCCCGTAGAAAAATTCCGCCCGGCCTCCCGTGCCGACCAACACATACGTTTTTTTGCTTGTTTTTTGACGGCTTGCCTCCATGTTTGACGTCCTCCTTCGCTGAATCTTCATTGAAGCAAGCGTAACGCAAAAAAGCGGAGAATTCTCCGCCTTTTGTACACGAATGGCGAATACCCCGCTTTTATTGCGTTTGTGGCCCAAGTCCGTCGATCACATCACTTCGGCGACATCCGAATGCGTACGGTCTTGTCGAACGGCGTCATCAGATTCACCAGCGCGATTTTGCAGCCGTCGGGCAGATTGGCTTCGCGGACCGAAGGCGCCAGATGCGCCAGTTCGCCGCCGGTCAGCTCGATCCAGTCGGAACCGCATTCGTAACGCAGCGTGCCTCCGCTCCACAGACGCCGGTCCGTTCCGGTTTCTTGACCTTCGCCGGATACGAGCTCGCCTTCTCCGCCGAATACGAACGAGAGCTGCGTCATGACTTCTCCCGGCTCGTCGGCTCGCAGATGCAGATCCCAGCCGCTTTCGACCGGCACGGCTTCGATCTCGACCCGGAAGACCTGCTCATGCGTCAATTCGCGTTCGTGGTGAGGCAGCAGGTACCACGGACTGACTTCGCCGTTCGCAATCGGCTGACGCGGCGCGGCGACCGGCCCGTAATAACCTTTGCGCTGCTCGCCGGACAGCCGGTAAGCGCCGTTTGCTTCCCGCTCCATCTTCTGCATCGGCACATAACCCGGATAGAAATAAGAAGCGGCCTGCACGGCCAGCAGCCGAGCCGCGCCGTGGCGCAGCGCGAAGAACGACGGCGTCTCGGTCATCAACGTCACGCTGGTCGCGCCGTCGCGAATCCGGGCGACGGGCGCGCCGAAATCGATATGCATGCGGCTGTGGAAGATCCGGCCGTTATGGCCGGCCCGTTCCATGTCCGCAAGGTAACTCTCGCGATAGAACTCGCCGTTCAACATTTTCTCGTAACGCGTCGGAACCGCTTCTTGCGCTTCGGCCGCCCACGGCCCGCGCAGCTCCGGCTCGAGCAGCATCTGAATAAGCGCGTTGACCGAAGCCGGACCGGCATCTTCCATCGCGCCGATCGCAAGCGAAGCCATGCCCGCGAACAGCGGGTCGCCGTCCTGCCGCGCCATCATCGCGTAAGGCAGGTAATACGCGGACAGATCATGGAACCTGCCGAGATCCTGCCGCCCCGAATAGTCGGTGACCACTTCGCCCGACGGGTGCACGAGATAGACCATCATGCGAAGATTAAGCCTTACCGGTTCCAGCAGTTCCGGCCGTTCCAACAGCCGCGCCGCATAGATCAGCATGATATCGCTGACCGCGCTGTAGATCCCGTTGCTGCGCTCGGTCCATTCGCCGTCCGGCGTGATATCCATCCCTTCGGCCAGCCATTGGTCCGCCCGACGCGCCGCTTGTTCGCCGGCTTCTCCGCCGAGCAGTTCGCGCAAGCAGCCGAGCGCCGCGCACAGCACCCAGCGATGGTTCGGCGTATGGCAGCCTCCCGTCAGCATGACCGGCAGCGTCCGTTCCAAGAACGACCGCATATTGCGAAGCGTCGGCTCCAGCGGCTCCCATTCGGCCCCGCTCAGCAGCTTGTAGAGCTGGTAATAGCCGACGACCACGAACGCCGTATCCGGCGGCGAATGATAATTGGTCCATCCCGGCGAGATCGACCCGTCTTCGTGCTGCATGCGCAGCACGAATTCCGAAGCGAGCGTCAGACGCTTCGCCAATTCTTCGTCGCGATAATACGCCGAATCCGGATTGACCAGCGCCGTCCCCCAATTGCACATATCCGTCGGCGTGCCCGTCGTATGATTGACCCACGCTGCGCCGGTTGCCGGATCGATCGTCCCTCCGTAATACCGGTTCTCCGGCTCCAATACCTGCCGTTCCAACCCTTTTCGTACCGATTCGTCGTTATGCTTCACCAATCGCGCATATGCGATAAGCCCGTCCCCCTTGCTTATGGATATGGATCATGTTCCCCGATATGTTCCAATTCGCGGCGAACGCGCCGCGGGATCTCCGCCGACAAGTCCGGCCACGACACGAATAACTCTCGGCGGTCCGCATAAGCCCACTCCCGATAAGCCGATGCGGGTGTGAAAGCGAACGTTCGCAGATAACGTTCGACGCGGCGGTCGATCTCTTCGTTCGTTTCCAGCTCCCCGCGCAGAAAATCGCCGAAATCGAGTCCTGCGGCTCCCGCCGTTTCCGACGTGCAGGACTCGAATTCCGGCAGCAGAGGAAAGACGTCGGGCAGCGGCGACAGCGCGTGTTTGCCGGGCTGCACATAGAGCGAGACGCGTCCGTCCGTCAGATTGGAACGGTCGGGCAGCAGGCTTTTCAAATACCGCCCGTGAAAACTCGCTTCCGCGTCCGCGACTTCGCCGTCTTCATCCAGAGCGACCCAGACATGCTCCAAGTCGTACAGATGTTGAATATCGTAATCGTAATAGATCGCATACTCGATCACCCGTCCGGAAGGCGGACATTTCAAATCGGGTCGACGAGCAAAAGACGGCGAAGAACCGTCTTGGCGCAATACGGTAATGCCGAATCGCGCCGGGAAAAACGGCTCCCGTTCGTCGAACAGCAGAATCGGAGCGTGGCGCATGGCGAGACGAAGTTCTTCAGCCCCGAGCATGAGCAGACTCTCCGCTTCGCGCCGCCAGCTTGCCGAGCAGCAGCCGATGGCTCCGCTCGATCTCTTCGGACAGGCAGGCCGCTTTGAGCTCGTAGACTTTGACGCCGGCGCGTTCGATCATCGGCAGATAAGCGTCATAGAAATGCATATCGCCGCTGTGGACGTACGGACACCAATGATCCGACAGCCCGATCGTCTCGTGAATATGCACGCCCACGATATGATCCATTAAGCCGTTCGCTTCGCCGACGCTGTCGTACAATCCCAAACGGTCCATCATGATGGCGTGGCCGGTGTCGTACCAAATGCCGACCGGCGCTCCTTGCAGCGCGTCGATCACCGTCTTGGCTTCGGCGAGCGTAGGCATCTGATTCGGACGCGACCGCGTCTCGATGCCGAAACGCACGTTCAATCCTTTGGCGGCCGACCGGTTGCAGACTTCGTCCAGACTCTCGATGATCCGCTTCAAGTAACCTCCGGCTTCGCGTTCCCGGCGCTCGATAAACGAAGACCAAGCGGCGCGGTACGCGGCCGAATCGCGGCCTTCGTCTTGATACAGCTTCTCCAACGCTTTGACGTCCGCATGGTCGATCGGCACCTCGCCCGGATGCACCACGACCGCTTTCGCCCCGTAACGATGCGCGTATTCCGCCGATCCCACCAGCAGTTCGATCGCGCGTTCGCGTTTGGCTTCGTCTTCGAATCCGAGCAGCACCGAATCCGTCCCGTAGTCGGGATCGGGCGTATGCGGAAACGTATTGTGCACGCTGGAGACGCCGATCTCGCCGCGTTCGATCATCGGCTCGATCTCTTTCAGCATCTCCCGCGTCACGTTATAGTTCAATTCGACCCGGCGGAAACCGAGCGAAGCGATGTCTTCGATCATCGCCCGCCCGCCTCCCGTCCGCTTGATGTTCCAGCAGGTCGAAAACGAATATTCGCCTTTGTCGACGACCGTTTCTTCGATCTCCGTCATATCAGCCTTTCACCGCCCCGAGCATCACGCCGCTGACGAAATACTTTTGCAGCCACGGATAGACGCAGAGGATCGGTACGGTCGCGAAAATGACGGTGGCCGCTTTGAGCGCTTCCGGCGTCAACGCCGCGCGGTTGGCCCCTTCCATCTGGGTAAGCTCGGTGACCATGTTGTTTTGGACCATCTGGAACAACTTGAGCTGAAGCGGATAGATCTCCGGGTTGGTGACGTACATGAGCGCGTCTTGGAAGCCGTTCCAGCGGCCGACCGCGTAGAACAGCGACAAGGTCGCCATAACCGGCAGCGACAGCGGCAGCACGATCCGCAGCAGCGTATTCAGATGCGAACTGCCGTCGATTTCGGCCGATTCTTCCAGACTCTGAGGAATGCCTTTGAAGAACGAGATCAAGATGATCAAGTTGAACGGACTCACCAGCCCCGGCAGGATCAGCGCCCAGACCGTGTTGATCATGTGCAGGTCGCGAATCAGCAGGTATTCGGGAATGATGCCGCCGCTGAAGAACATCGTGATGATGATCAGATACATGAAAAATTTGCGGCCTTTCAGATTGCTTTTGGTCAACGGATAAGCGGCCGCGATCGTGAACAACATGCACAGCAGCGTCGTCGCGACCGTCAGGATCACCGTAAAGCCGAGCGATTGCAGCATGGAATGGTCCGCGAATACTTTGCCGTAAGCGTCCCAGTTCAATTCGACCGGCCACAACGTAACCTCGCCCGAAGTGATCGCCCGGTTCGAGCTGAGCGATACCGCGATCGTATGCGCGAACGGAGCCAGACAGAAAATGACGAACAGCGAAACGAAAGTAATATTGACAATGTCGAAGATTCGATTGGAAGTACGTTCACTCATCGCACAAACTCTCCCTTCTGTATAAGCCTGCCGCCTAACCTTACAAGATGCCGTCTCCGGTCACTTTTTTGGAAATGTAGTTCGATCCGACTATGAAGACCAGACCGACGATCGCTTGGAACAAACCTACGACCGTCGCCAGCGTATATTGGCCGGCTTCCAAGCCGATCCGGTAGACGAACGTGCTCAGCACGTCGGAATATTCGCGCACCGCCGTGTTGCCGATAATGTAAGGCCGATCGAATCCGATGCTGACCATCTTGCCCAGATTCAGGATCAGCAGGGTGATGATCGTCGGCTTGATGCTCGGAAGCGTGATATGCCAGATTTTCTTGAGTCTCGTCGCCCCGTCCACGTCCGCGGCTTCGAACAATTCTTTGTTCACGCCTGTCAGCGCGGCCAGATACAGAATCGTTCCCCAGCCTGCGCTCTGCCACACGCCGGTGAACAGGTATGTGATCAACCAAGAGCTTTTGTCCGTCAGGAAAGGAATCGCTTCGAAGCCCAAGCTGCGAAGTACTTCGTTCACCATGCCGGACTGCGTACCGAACAATTGATATACGATCCCGCCGATGATGACCCAAGAAATGAAATGCGGAATGTAGAGGATCGTCTGCGAGAATTTTTTGAACCAGCCCGAGCGGATCTCGTACAGCATGATCGCGAGAATGATCGGCGCCGGGAACGAAACGATCAGATCGAGGAAGTTCAACATGAACGTATTGCGCAGCGTGATATAGAAGTCGTTCATCGCGAATACTTCGCGGAACGCGTCCAAGCCGATCCATTCGCTGCCGTTTATGCCCTGAAACAAATTGAAGTCTTTGAACGCGATCTGCACGCCGTACATCGGACCGTAGCGGAAGATCAGGAAGTAGATGATCGGCAGCGAGAGCAAAGCGTAGAGCTGCCAGTAGCGTTTGATATAGGACGAGCGCCGTTTCGATCCGCTGGTCTCGTTCAGGTAAGTCGTCGCTTTGGTCAAGTCGTTCTCCTCCTGGCGGGTACGGCCGCTCTGCCGTCCGTTCGAACCGAACGGTCCGGCGGAGCCGCCTCCCGATAAAGATAGCCGAGGGCGGCGAGGAATGCGAATCTCCCCTTCCGCCCCGGCTTGCCCGTTTTCAGATGCGTGCCGCCGATTAATTCAAAGTTTGCAGCGCCGCTTCCAGTTCTTTTTTGAGTTCGGAGCCGCCAATATTCATGAAGTCCTGCATTTCGCGGTCGTATACCGCTTCGAATTGATCCGGTTTGGCCATCGTGCTTTGGACCATGATGACTTTGAGCTTGTCGTTCAGCGCGGTGCCGTATTTGGCTTCCGCTTCGATCGGACCGTTGAACACGATCGGACCTACCGTATCGGTATTCGCGAGATCGATCGATTTTCTCAGCATTTCTTGGTTGTTCGCCGGGAAGCCCGCGATCCAAGCCGCTTCGTTCTTCGCTTGATCGCCGATCGCTTTGCCGTTGGAGATGATCGCCATATCGCCGCCGTTGTAGACGCGGTCTTTCATTTCTTGCGTCGCGTCGTCTTTCAGCACCGGAATGCCGTCTTTCATCTCGTAGTTCTCGCCTTCCACGCCGTTGTAGATGTTGATGATATTGTTGCCCGTGGACATCCAATCGAGATATTTGACCGCTTCGGCCGCGCGTTTGCTGCTTTTCGGAATCATGATGTACATGCCGTTGGAGCCGTAACGCGATTTGATGTGTTTGCCGCCTTCGTTCGGGTTGGAATACGCGTCGATCGGCGTCACTTTGCTGCCCGGAACGTTAGCCGTCAGGTTGTCGAGCGTGCCGTCGGCGTAGAACAAGTTATCCACGTCTTCGGACCAGAAGCCGACGTTGCCGTTTTGGATATCTTTGCCGAGCTGCTCTTTTTCTTCGTCCAAGCTGAAGTCTTTGCTCATGAGGCCTTCGTTATACAGTTTGTTCATGAACTGCATCGCGTCTTTGAATCCTTCGTGCAGCGGCAGTTCGTAACGTTGGCTGTAAGTCAGGTCGCCTTTGACCGGTTTGATGAAGGAGTAGATCAGCGTTTCGTATTGAGCCGGTGCCAGCGCCATCCCCATCGGAATGTTTTTGTCGCCGAGGCCGCCCGGATCTTTTTCTTTGAAAGCTTTGAGCGTTTCGTACAGCTCGTCGGTCGTCGTCGGAGCTTTCATGCCCAGCTTATCGAGCCAATCTTGACGAATATAAGAGGCATAGCGGCCGGTGATCGCCCGTTTGCCCGGAATGGCGAACTGCTTGCCTTCCAATTGACCGAATTTGAGCGTATCGTCGCCCAGATAGGATTTGAGGTTGGTTCCGTACTGGTTCAGCAGCTCGCCGACATCGGTCAGGCCGCCCTGCTGCGCGTAGCGGAAAAATACGCTGGAATCGTAGACGAAGACGATATCCGGCACGTCGCTTGCGCTCGCCATCAGTACGTTCAGCTTGGTCGTTTCTTCGGAACGCTGTACCGGCACGTATTGAACGTCGATGTTGTTCGGATCGCCGAACTCTTTCTGTACGTATTGCGTCAGCCAGTTGTTCGTGATCGTGTGCGGCGACGGGCTGTTGCCCCGGTCGAACACTTCCACCTTTAAGGTTACGCGTTCTTTGCTTCCGCCGGCCTCTCCGCTTGCGCCCGCCGACTGCTCTTTGTCTCCCGAGCCGCAGCCTGCCAGCAGCGATGCGCCCAACATAATGGAAAGCACCGTTCCTGCCGCTTTTTTCATGACCCCTCTACGCGTCTGTCCTGTCATTTTCCCATCTCCTTTTGTCTGTAGTGTGACGGTAATGCAGACAAATCCACCAAGCTTCGGCGTCCGTTCCCGGATGCCGCCCCCCCTTTCGGAGTGACCCCAGTATTCCATACAATCCGGCGAATGAGCAATAAACCTCTTTCCGATGGATAGATCTTGGTTAAATTGTCCTTTCGGTTTATTATCCTGACTGTTTTCGTCGAACTGCGCTTTTTCGTAAGCAAAAACCTTGTGAAATCGCTTACATCGTCAAAAAAACCACCTTCCATAAACCTTTTTCGCAGGACAAACCGAATTCGTAAGCCTTTAAAACCGCTAAAAAACCGCGATCGCGTCGCTCTTCCTTACGGAAGGGCAGCACAATCGCGGCAGGCGGCCGAAACGATCTTAACGAATCGAAGATTTTGCTATTCGAACGCGCAAGACCCGACAATCGCCGAACAAAATAACGTAAAACTTTTGATCAACTTTCGAGCGACGGCAATCCGCGATGCTGTCTGCGATAATCTCCGGGCGTAATGCCGGATACCCGTTTGAATACGCGTCCGAACGTAATCGCATTCGCGTAACCGACCTGCAGCGCGATATCCTGCAGCGGACAATCCGTCTTCAGCAATAACCGTTCGGCTTCCTTCATTCGCAGTTCGGTAAGAAAATCGACAAACTTCATATTGAATTCCGTCTTGAATAAGTAGCTGGCGTATTTGCCCGAGATCTGGAACCGATCGCTCAAATGTTTCAACGAGAGATCGGGATTCGCGAAATTCTCTTCGATATACGTCTTCATCTCGCTGACCATCGCCCGGTAACTTTTCGTTTCGCTGGCAGATACGTATAGACGGAACAGATCGGTCAATTCGTCCGACAACGCGGCTTTGACCTCGTTCAGCGTATCCGCTTCAAGCAATCGACGCTCGAGAGCTTCCGCCTGTTCGCGAGATAGCGCCTGCTGCAATCCTTCCGACATGACCGAAACTTCGCGTTCGAGCATCTGAAGCAGGGCTTGGATCAAAGAAAGAATGGTCTCGTCCTGAACAAAATCGCGTTCGAATTCTTCGAACAACAATTCCAACTGCTCCCGCCATTGTCCGTTCGACATCCGGAACTGCTTGACCAGTTCGGCGATGGTCTGGAGATAGCGATACGTCTCGAGCAGACGCGGCGTCGAATCTTCGGTATCGGCCAGCAGAATATCTCCGCTCTGAAGCAGCTTGTGGCGCATGACCGACTCGGCCGCTTCGTAAGAAACGCGAATCTGCTGGACGCCGCGCACGATCGGACCGATTCCGCAGAATAACGACAACCGCAGATGATCCGTGACCCAGAACCGGTAACTTTCGGCCAGCTTGCGCTGCGCTTCCATCATCCGAGCCTCGTCCTCTTCGGCGAGAAAGATCACCGCCAAACGGTCGCTGCCCATCCATTCCGCCCATGCCTGAAGCTGGACGCTCCGCGCCAACTCTTGAAAAACGTTCATCAAAGCGAATTTCAGCGCGTTCTGGTCGCCTCGGGTATACCGGTCGCGGAACACGCTCTCGTAACGTTCGATCTCGTAGACGGCAACGGCAAAACGCGATGAATCCGACACGCCCGCGAGCGGCGAGAAGGTCTCCAACCGTTCGACGGCCTGTTCGACGCGTTCGCTCCGCAGCAGTTCGGTAAACAACCGGCTGCGCTGAAGCAGTTCGTTCTCCCGGCTCTTGATCTCGTAATCCTGCGTATGATGAATCAGATTCTCCAATACGTCGTCGATCAACTTGAGTTCGTCCGTCCGTTTGCCGCCTTGATCGAGCGCGCGAATCTGGTGCGCTTCGATCCGGTTCATAATGACTTGTACCGGCTTGTAATTGCGGCGGGTAATATAGATCAAATACAAGACGGCGCATACGACGGTGCCCACCGCGATCGCTACCCACAAATAAGAAATGACGGAGACCCATCCGAACAGACTGGCGGCGCGTATGCCGCTGGAGAACGTCCAGCCCAACCGATCCAACTTCAATTCGTTGAGCATCTGGCCGTCTACCGTCTCGGCATGAGCTTGATAGACCGTTCCTCCGCTGCCGTCGGTAATCGTCATGAAAGATAACTGTTCGTTGACCATATTATCGATCAACTGCTCGATCGCGCTCATCTTGAGATTGATCACCAGCGTGCCTTCGCTGCCGAACGGCAGCGGCATGCCTTTGTCGATCGTCAGCACCCGGGTCGACACGGCGGACTGATCGGATCGGTAATCGCGCAGCGGCTGCCAGCCCGAGCCCGGTTCGCCCGCATCGATCTTCTTCAACCATTCCGCGTCAGGGAACGTTCTCGGATCGGACAAACCGCTCTGCGTCAATACGACCTTGTTCCTCTGATCGTACAAGTAGACCGATTGAATATAACTCGAATCGTCGGACAAGCTGCGTAAGCTGCGCGCGATCGCATACATATCGGACGTGCTGCGTCCTCCGATCTCCCGAAAATACGACGGGTATGCCGTGTTCTTCTCGACTTCGGCAAGAACCGACATCTCGGCTTCCCGGACGACTCGATCCACGTTATCCACAAGATAACGCGAAGCCACGCGGTCGGCCTTCTTCGTTTCCTGCCGGGAAATGTCGTTCACGAACACAAACGAAGTGAAGATCAGGATCGTCACGGTAAGCAAAAAAATCGGAAAATACGAAAGCAGCAGTCGACGATACCAGGTTCGGGACAATGAACAACCCTCCTCGCTTTGCGTCGATCCAGCGGATTGCTTCGCGGCAATCGCGATCGAGATCGACAGCATGGAATAACCGGCGGTCAGCCGGAGGAAGAAGACCGAGAACGCCGATCCTTCCGTGATGTAACGCCATTATAACAAGGCTTTTCCGAATCGGATACCTGTTTCGAACGATAATCGATCGCAGACCGGAGAAAAGCTCACACAAAAAGTTAGCTGCGATACAGCGCTTCGCCCAGCAGCGCAATCGTCAGCGCTTGGCCGTAAGCCATCGGCGCGGTGACGATCCGCGCGTAATCTTCGCGCAGCTTGCCGATCGGCGTTCCGGCCGATACGCCGCCGACCACGCCGTCTTCGCCGATCCGTTCCAGAACGGCATTCAGCGCGCGCATGGCGGACTCGGCGAATTCTTCCGGCAGCAGGCCCCGCCGCACGCCGAACAAGATCCCCGCGGCGATCGCCGCGGAACCGGAAGTCTCGGTGTAACTGTCCGGATCGTCCAGCAGCGTATGCCACAATCCGCTCGAATGCTGGAGCTTAAGCAGACTTTCGCTCTGCGTCCGGAACGTCTGCGTCAGATAGAGCAGCGTGCCCTCGTCCAGATAAGGACGCATCAGATCGATATATTCCGGCAGCCCCAGCGTGAACCAGCCGTTGCCGCGGCACCAGAACGCTTCGCTGAAATTATGCCGACCGGTGAAGTTCCACCCGTGGAAGAACAGCCCCGTTTTCCGATCGTACAAATATTTGATATGCAGCAGCAGTTGATGCAGCGAAGTCTCCCGCCAATCCGCCCGGTCGTATTTGACGCCCATTTTCGCCGTGAACAAGATCGCCATGAACAGCGTATCGATCCAGATTTCGTTTTCGTTCAGCAGCACTTCGGAGGAGGTCGCGCCTGTGGTTACATGCTGATAGCCTTGTTCTTCCGTACGCGGCAGTCCGTTCGCCAACCACTCCGCCCATTCCAGACTGAGCGCTTCCGCCTCGGGCAGTTCCATTAACGAGAGCAGCGGCGCCGTCGTGTTGATGTTGCGGCTCGGCAGTCCTTCGCTAAGCCTTGCCGACATCCACGGCTCGGCATAACGCTCGAAACGGTCGTCGCCGAAATAACCGCCCACTTTTGCCAAGCCGTACAATCCGATCCCCTGCGGCCAATCCCATACGTCCATGCCGAAATCGCGCGCGAAATAGCCTCGGCGCGCCGCGTCGCCCTCGAGCGCTTGCAGTTCGTGCTCGTTCTCCGGCCGCTGCAAATTCATCAAGCGTTCGGTCACCCGATCCAGCGCTATCATAATGCTTTCTTTTGTCGCGTTTCCCGGCGTTTTTGCGCTTCCGGCCGTCCGGTTCGTTTCTTGCTCCCCCACCGCTTCGTTTCTGTCCATTCCGTACCTCCGATTCTCTATTCGCCGAATTTTCCTAGTGCAAGCCTTATCCGATTAAGCGCTTACTTCGTTATCGCTTTTTATTATAACATCTGAGCAAGTCTCAAGACATAACCAAAAATTCAAATCAAAAAAACAATTTTTACTCAACAAAAAAGCATCGCATACCGTTCCCGCTGAATGCGGGCGATACACGATGCTTTCGTCGGTGCAAAAGGATGCCGAAGACCGGACTCGAACCGGTACGGGAGTACTCCCGGCAGATTTTAAGTCTGCTGTGTCTGCCATTCCACCACTCCGGCTTAATAATCAAGCAAGATTGCCGACTTAAAAGATCATAGCATGTGCCAGATTCTCGTGTCAATAAAAAACAAAGCCTCGTGTCCCGAAGGACGCGAGGCTGTTCGGAAAAGATCGCAAATCGGGCCGAATCAGACCGATCTGTCGATCCGCGGTCGATTGATGCGCAGTTAAATCTTGAACCGGCTTACATTCGTGTAGAGCTGTTCGGCAGTCGTCGACAACGCGGACGAAGAAGAAGCGATCTCTTCCATCGAAGCCAACTGCTCTTGGGTCGCGGCCGATACTTCGGTCATGCCCGACGAAGCTTCGCCGGCGATCCGCGAGCTCTGCTGCACGTAATTCAGAATCTCGTTCGTGCTGGCCGACATCTGTTCGGCTCCGGCGGATACTTCTTCGATATCGCCGGCTACCTGACCGACCGCGCCCAGAATGTTGTCGAAAGCGCCGCCGGCAGCCGATACCATCTCGATGCCTTTGTACACTTCGCGGTCGTTGATCTCGGCCGCCTCGATCGCGCTGTTCGTATCGGATTGGATCAACGTGACCAATTCGGAGATGCGCTTCGCCGATTCCGAAGATTGTTCGGCCAATTTCCGAACCTCGTCGGCAACGACGGCGAATCCGCGTCCGGCTTCGCCCGCGCGAGCCGCTTCGATCGCCGCGTTCAAAGCCAAGAGATTCGTCTGCGACGCGATCGCGGTAATATCGCTCGTAATCATGCCGATCTCTTCGGAACGTGTACCCAACTCCTTCACCACGCCGCTCATCGACGTCACCGACTCGCGGATCGAATCCATCTGGCTGATCGCCTGTTGGATCGCTTCGCTGCCGCTCTGCGACCGGCTTGCGGCCTCGGCTGCCGACGCGGCAACCGTCTGCGCTCTCGTCGCGATCTGCTCGGCGCCGATGGACATTTCCTGCATCGCCTGCGCCGAAGTCTCGGCAATATCGACCTGATGGACGGTACCTGCCGCCGTTTCCTGAACGGTTGCGGCAATCTGCTCGGAAGCGAGCTTATTCTGTTCGGCGCTGGCGGTCAATTCCTCGGAAGAAGCGGCGACCAGTTCCGAAGAAGCCGCGACCGATTCGACCAGTTCGCGCAGACTCACCGTCATGGCATTGAAAGCCGAAGCCATCGCGCCGATCTCGTCGCGGCTGCTTACCTTGATCTCCTCGCCCGTCAGATCGCCGGACGCGATCCGTTCGGATGCTTTTTGTACCCGCTTCAGCGGAGTCGCGATCATGCGTCCGAGTACGACCGCGATCAGCACGGCCAGTACGATCGCGATCGCGCTAAGCACGATCACGATCGTCGTTGCCGTTTGAGAACGATCTACGGCTTCTTGCGTCATGCCTCCGGCTTGTTGGTTGTCCAGCGCGATCAATTCCATGATCGAATTGTTGGCCGTATTCCATACGGAGAAGGCTTCACGGTGCAAAGTCCGCGCCTGTTCTTCCTGATTGTTCTCCGCAGCCGCTACGAGCGGCGGAAGCGCGGCAAGAAACGTATCGTAATTCGTTGAGAACTCTTCGAACAATTTCTGTTCTTCGTCGGTACGAATCAACTGCTTATATTGTTCGCGTTCGGTTTCGATCTTCGCAAGCAGATCCGTATAAGTTTTCTTAATCTCGCCGAACTCGCTGGAACGGTTCTCGACGATCATGTTCAGGAGCAGACGTTCCACATCGGACACGTCCCCGTTCATCGTTCCGAGCAAGGTGACGCTAGGCATCCATTTGGTATTGACTTCCCCGGCTTGATGACCCAATCCGTTCAAATTGCTCAGCGATACGAAGCTGACGATCGCAAGCAGCAGGGTAACGCCCAGAAATCCGCTTAACAGTTTAGTCTGGATGGTGAATTTCATTGTTGTTCTTCTCTCCTGTCTCTGATTTTTCCAACACGAACGATTTAAGCCGACCGCCTTTTAACGGCTTCAGATCAATCTTCTTTAATTATCGACCATTTTCGTCAAATTTTTAGAGAGACAGCCAGATTTCTATTTTGGCCCGTTTAAACCTTTGAACCTTCCTAGGACGTCTTTTATGAATTTTTCACTTATTTCATTTTTAACATTTATAATAAATTCTTGGAAAACTTTATGCGAAAAAGGGTTGGCAGCGGCTTTACGTTGTGCTAATATAACCTCAACAGAAAGGAGGTGCGTTCACATCTGTAACGACATGCTGAACGTATCCCTTACCCGGACCGGTGCGGCTCTTTAATTAGAGCACGCCCGGTGGCGCGGGATACGGAAGCCAAGCAAACAAATAGCGCCACGGGTAGAGAGGCCGTCCGAAAGGACGGCCTTTTTGCGTACGTCGGCTGATAGATCTTGTATGTCTTGATAGGTCTTAACGTGCAAAAGCCGCCTGAAAGGCGGCTTTTCTTCCTTCTCTATTCCGTATGTTCGCAAGGAATCCAACCGATTTCCCCGTTCTCGCGCTTTCCTCGCAGCCATCCGCTTTCTTCTTCCAATACGGTCAACGTTTCTCCGGCTTCCGCCGTCAGCTCGTGCGCTGTAGGCTTCGCGCACGATTGCCCGTTCTCCTTCTTCTTCGAGGATCAATCGATTGACCGGTACCCAGCCCGAACGTCCCGAAGGGTGCATGCAGCGAATCCAGCCGGGGTACTGTAGATCTTCTTCGCCCGTTATCACGCATTCGCCTTTTGCCAAGATGATCGGTTCCGGATAAGCGGTCGTATAGCTCTTGGTGATCCGCACCTGACGCCCCATGCCTGATCGCTTCCTTTCCTGCCTGCTCTCTTTATCGATGATTATTATGTAATACGATTTGCTTTTTCGCAAATCGTCGATTTTCGTTTTTACTTTCCGTTCAAGGATGCGATGTTTGTTCGCCGCTCTCCTTTGCCTTTCTCCCTGCGTCGGAACGGAGAAGGCCGACACGCCAGAATCCGGTCTTGACGGAATGTACGGCGTTCGCCGCTCGTCAAGCATGTGGAATAGACCAATTCGCCGCGAATGCCGTGAATTTCGATTCTCCGCTGCGACAGATGCCCGTTCTTGTCCATATAGACGATCTCGACGACTTCGCCGATATATTTGGTCGGCATACGCGTGCTCCCCTTTCATAAGAACAAATGTTCGATATATATATATTATATACGAACAAACGTTCTTTAACAAGCGATCTTTTCCTTTGTCGACAACTCGAATCAGGCTCGGCGAATCGGTGCTTTTTCTTTTGTCCGACGGCTTTGCGCAGCAAAAAGACCTCGCGTTCCGCTGAGTCGCGGACGGCGAGGTCTTTTTGGCAAAAGCGATTTTTCGTTATTTGTTCAAATGGAACGGCACGGTCGTGACGATCACGTCTTTGTAGTTCAGCAGATACGCGCGCATCATCAAGCTGGTCTGGTTATGCAGCACGGCTTCCCACCAATGCTTCGTGATAAACTGCGGAATCAGCACGGTGATGTTGTCGTGTTCGCCTTTTTTCCATTCCACCGTCTCGATAAATTTGCGCAGCGGACGCATGATGCTCCGGTAACGCGATTTGAGCACGATCAAGCGAATGCCCGGATCCCATTCGGCCCACTTGTCTTCCATCTTGCGGATCGACTCGTCGTCGAATCCGACATAGACGGCCACCACGCTGTCGGACAGCGTCTTCGCGTAGCTGACCGTATGGCGGACGACCTGCGTGATGCCGGACACCGGAATGATGACCGTGTTGCCTTTGACGCAAGGTTTGTCCACCGCGAGATCGATTCGCAGCTGATCCGCCGTATTCGCGTAGTGCCGGTAGATCTTCGCGAACAAATAGACGACGAACGGCAGGAATACGAAGACGACCCAGACTTGCGCGAATTTGGTGAAAATGAAGATCAGGGTGATCGACAGCGTCGTCAGCATCCCGATCGTATTGACGATCAGCTTGCCCTGCCAACCTTTGGGCTTGTGCTTGATCCAGCGGATCATCATGCCCAGCTGCGACAGCGTGAACGGAATGAATACGCCGACCGCGTACAAAGGAATCAGATTTTCGGTATTTCCTTTGAATACGACGACCAAGACGGCCGACATGACGCTCAGGAAAATGATCCCGTTCGAGAAGCCCAGGCGGTCGCCGCGCACCATGAACATATGCGGCAGGTATTTGTCTTTCGCCAGCATGAACGCCAGCAGCGGAAAAGCGGAGTACGCCGTATTGGCCGCCAAGAACAAGATGATCGCGGTAACGCCTTGAATCACGAAGTACAGCCAACCGCGTCCGAAAGTCGCTTCGGCGATCTGCGAGATGACCGTCGCTTTCTCGTCCGGCCGAATGCCGTACCAGTACGCCAGCAGCGTGATGCCGGTAAACATCGCGCCCAGAATGACGCCCATCATCAGCAGCGTGGCCGCCGCGTTCTTGGGAGCCGGATCGCGGAAGTTCGGAATGGCGTTCGAGACGGCTTCGACGCCGGTCAGCGCCGAACAGCCGGAACTGAACGCTTTGAGCAGCAGGAACAAGCTGACGTTCGAGATCGTCGCTTCGAGCTGCGGCGCGGCGGCCGGAGCGCCGCCGGTGAAATAGTTGATCGTGCCGGAGATGATGAGCACGAAGATCGCGACGACGAACGCGTAGATCGGAATCGCGAGCACCGACGCCGATTCGGTGACTCCGCGCAGGTTCATCAGCGTCAGGAACACGATCATCGCGAGCGCGATCAGGACGCGGTCGTCGTGCAGGACCGGGAACGCCGAGGTAATCGCGTCCGTACCCGCCGAAGAGCTGACCGCGACCGTCAGAATGTAGTCGACAAGCAGAGAGCCGCCGGCAACCAAGCTGGAGAACTTGCCCAGATTGTCTTTGGCGACGATGTACGCCCCGCCTCCTGTCGGATAAGCGAAGATCGTCTGGCGGTAAGACACGATCAGAATGGCCAACAAGGCCAATACCGCCAAAGCGATCGGCAGCGAATACCAGAGCGCGGCGCTGCCCGCCAGGATGAGGACGATCAGGATCTGTTCGGTGCCGTATGCCACGGAGGACAACGCATCCGACGAGAGAATGGCGAGCGCTTTGAGCTTGCTCAATTTCTCTCCTTCGAGTTCGTTCGATTTCATCGGTCTGCCGATCAGAAACCTTTTGATTTTGCCTGTGCCTGTCATGATTGGTTAACTTCCTTTTTTGGTTGATGTCGTGAGCGGAACACGGGGCCGCCTCGAACGGCGGGCCGCCATACGCGGTTCGGGTAAGTTCCGAACGAATCGCGACAAGCCGAAGCTTGACGCCGCCGCGTAATCTACCGTTTTACTTTAAGGATTTCACCAGTAATTAGCAATCCCAAACGAATGCTGTTTTCATTCATTTTCGCCCTTTTTTTCACACTTTCAATATCGGGCCTCGACTTCGCGAAGCCCAGCACGCTCAATCTCGTCCGCACGTCGATATTTCGCCATTTGTGAACGCAGGAAAGCGCTATTATGAAAAATGTTTCATCAAGCCGGCGAACGTGTATGCATTTAACAGACAGTCAGGTTTTATTTTATGGAAAGGGTGAGCGTCATGAACAGAGACCGTCAAGACGATTTGAGAGACAAAGGGCCGGGCCCGGACAACATTCCCGATGCCGACCCGCGTTACGAAGACACCGATCCGGGTTCTTTCGATAAGCTGACCCGCGACAATCTTGAGAGCGACGAACCTCTTCTGGACGATCCGGAAGATTCCGAAGAACTGGACAAATAAGCTCGAATATCTTTTGCGAAATTTCGCGCGCCGCGGCCTCTTTTCCGGTATAATGAAGCTCCGATTACCGGTTAAGGAGGCTCGTTTGCGTGAGTAAAAAGAAATCCGATCGCAGCAAGAAACGCGCGCCGTCGCTGATTACCATCGTTATTGCCGTCCTATTGGCTTTGTTCGCGCCGCAGTTGTACAAGCTGGTCGCTCCGATGCTGGATTTGGACGTTCCCGGCAGCGGAAACGGACAGGTCGTTCGCATCGAATTCCCCGCCGATCGTTATCCGAAAACGGCGGCGCATATTCAGCATGCGATCGCCAAAGGCGAATCCGCGGTGTGTACCATCGATCGGGACGGCGCCAAAGCCAATCGGGAAGATTCGCTGCGCGGCATTCCGACCAAAAAAGGCTTCGACCGCGACGAGTGGCCGATGGCGATGTGCGAAGAAGGCGGTACGGGAGCCGATATCGAATACGTCGCGCCTTCGGACAACCGCGGGGCCGGCTCATGGGTCGGCAATACGTTGGAAGATTACCCGGACGGCACGCGGATCGAATTCGTATTCGAGTAACGCTTGATTACCTGCGGATTCCGTCGGGACGGCAGTCCGGCTCCGGCGGTTCCCCTGATACGGAGGAGCTATACGATGAACCCCGGGCAAACGGACCCTTCGATCGAAAACCGCTACGTCCAGCAGCATCTCGCCAACGAACGGACTTATCTGGCTTGGATTCGCACTTGCATCGCCGTTGCGGGCCTCGGTTTTCTGGCCGCCGGTTTGACGTTCAATTCGACTTACGGAGAAAAAGCCCATGTGTTCGCGGTGATCGCGGGCATCGGTTCGTTATCGTTCGCGCTGTCGCTGCTGCTGGCGGCCACGCACGAATACCGACGCAAGCGACGCGACATTAATGAAGGCGTTTTTCGCGCCTCGCGTTTGGCCGTCAACCTGACGCTGGGCTTCATGTTGGTGCTGTTCGCGCTGCTCTTCGTGCTTGCGGGATTTCTGCTGTTCGGTTGACTTAGGCAAAAAAGCGCGGATAGCGCCTTGACCGTTCCCTTCTTTTCCGACCATAATGATAAGAAGAAGACGAGGATCGGGAATGGAGGCGAAACATGCGGAGATACGGGAAAAACGCTCGGATTTATGCCAAAGCGGCCGTTCTGCTGCTCTGCTTGCTGTTCGTGCTTCTGCCCGACGTTCGTTTCGCGGCTTCCGAGAACGACGCTTCGGGCGCGAACGTCGACTCTTCTTATCACCAGCAGCACCAATACGCGCCGCCTGCCGCTTCCCATCAGACGCCGGTTCCCGATATGGCCGCGCTGCCTCTGGGACTCGGCTTCGGGACGATGTGCGCGGCTGCGGCCTTGCAAAGCCTGCATGCGGACTCTCGCATTCCGATCCTGCGGAAGCATCGCCTGCTCAGGCCGCTTAAATTCAGAGGTTCCTTCCTCTCGTTCTTCCGGATTCCGACTTAACAGGAACGTGATCCGGAAGGAGGAATAAGAGATGTCCAAAGACAAACAATTTTTTGACCGCACCGAAGATCATCACAAACAAGAAGGCTTGATCATGATCCGCGAACTGCGCACGATTCTGTTCTTTACGCTCGGTTCGATCGCGGCCGTCGTCGGTCTGTCGTTCTTCATCTAAATCGTATCGCGACCGTCTGCGGCCGCCGAGCCGCAGCCAAGCCCCCGTTTTCGGGGGCTTTTTGCATGGAGCGCGCGGTCCGGACAAAAAAAGGACCCCGACGCCGAAGCGCCGGGGTTAAAGTCTATGTTACAGAGGGGTTGTGTCATTAATATAACGTTCCAAGCTTAAGCGTACCTGATAGAAACCTGAAATTCCGATTAAAATTCAGCCGCGTACGTCGATCGACAAAGCCGACCGTTAAAACGGAAATTCGATTCGGTCAACGTCCTAGCTAGGTAACTTTTTTTCGTTTTGGGACTTGACGATTTATTTTATTTCATATACTATAATTAAGAAAGTTAAATACTAAAGATATCGCTCAGGAGGAACTTATTCCATGACTCACGTTCTCTTCATCAAAGCCAACAACCGTCCGGCCGACCAATCCGCTACGGTAAAACTGTACGACAGCTTCGTACAAAGCTATAAAGCCGCTCACCCGGACGATCTCGTTACCGAACTGAACCTGTTCGAAGCCGATCTTCCTTACTACGACAACGACATGATGACCGGCCTGTACAAAGCGGCTAACGGCATCGAAGCGACTTCCGAAGAACAACGCCTGGCAGGTCTGGCCAACACTTACCTGGACCAATTCCTGGGCGCCGACAAAGTCGTATTCGCGTTCCCGCTCTGGAACTTCACGATTCCGGCTCAACTGCTCACTTACCTCTTCTACCTGAACCAAGCGGGCAAAACGTTCAAATACACCGCTGAAGGTCCTGTAGGTCTGGTAACGGACAAAAAAGTCGCTCTGCTGCAAGCACGCGGCGGCGTTTACTCCATCGAACCGATGAGCGGCATGGAAATGTCCTTGAACTACGTGAAAAACACGCTGGGATTCTGGGGCATCCAAAACCCGGAAACGGTCGTTGTCGAAGGACACAACCAATTCCCGGACCGCGCGGCTTCGATCATCGAAGAAGGCGTGAAACAAGCAGCCGAACTCGCGGCGAAATTCTAATTTTTCTCTGCAAAAAAGGCTCCGCTTCGGCGGGGCCTTTTTTCCGTTACGGCACGGCATCTTATGCGGCTGCGCCAAAAAGGAGAGGCTCCGTCATCCGACGGAGCCTCTTCGCGTACCGACGGCTTGCAGACCGTCGCTTCTATATGATCAAAAGCGTTCCTCTATTTCTTACTCGTGGCCCGGTACTTCCGCGCTCAAAATATTCTCAATGGCGACCTTCTGCAGCTCTCCCCATTTCCCGATCGTCAACATCCCGCCATCCAGGTCAAGCTCCGTAATCTGTCCCACGAACAGTTCATCCGAATTGTGCACCCGAATCACGACAAAATAGCCGTTGGTAAAAATGCGTTGAAGATCGGCCTGCACCTTCATTACGTTCTGTTCTTCGATTTCCATATGAGTCTCCTTCTTAAGGACCCACAAACGGACAGTCCGAACTGTTAAATAAGTACGGCTATCGGAATTGCACTCCTTTTTCAATATCCTAACTTTACCACTCCCATGTTACGGAATGCAAATTTATTTCGTTTCGAAAACGTTTCGAACAAGCTAAAATGGGTAAAATATTTGGTTGTATGTTATATTAACTGACTTAAATTCGGGTTGATTTTTTCGTTTTCGCCGAAACGGACGCATTTCGGGAAACTTCGCTTCATGGAAGCTCGTAATAGAAAGCATCAACAACTTTCGCGATCGGAGGAGGAACTTTCATGGCATGGAGAAGACGACGGCGCAGAGAACGCGAAGGACGGTTCGACGGCTTGTTGGACGTGCTTGAAATCGTGGTCGAACTGCTGTCTTATGGCCCCCGCTTGATCTTCGGAATGTTTCGCTTGATCTTTAAGCTGTTCGATTGAAGAATCCTTTGGCGCAAAACGCATAAAAAAGGCCGACGAGCTTAAATGCTCGTCGGTTTTTTGACGTGAATGCACCTTCGGCTTCGCCTCGCGCCTGTCCGTTAAGGGGTAGGCTTATGCAGCTCGGCCAGCAAATCGTCGAAACGGCCTCGCTCCGACTCCAGCCACGGCGGCAGCATCAGACGTTCGCCTAACGCGTCTTCGGCTTCGTCGACGGCGAAGCCCGGCGGATCGGTCGCGATCTCGAACAGGATTCCGCCGGGTTCTTTGAAGTAGACGGCTTCGAAATAATTCCGGTTCTTCGTTTCCGTCGGCGCGAATCCTTGTTCGACCAGCCGTTCGCGCCACTGCAAAAGCTCCGCTTCGTTCTTCGCCCGCCAAGCGATATGGTGCACCGTGCCCGCGCCCATCAGTCCGCGGATTTCGGAACGGATCGCGATATCGATCACGCGTCCCCGATCTCCGGCGGCCCGGAAACGAATACGTCCTTGATCCCGGCCGATCTCCTCCATTCCGAGCAGATCCCGAAGAACGTCGGCCGTGCGCTCCGGCTGCGAAGACAACAGTACGGCGCCCTCCAGTCCGATGATCGCTTCTTCCCGTCCGATCCCGCCGAATGCCTCGCCGCGAGCTTCGAATTCGCTGCCGACCAGATCCAGTCTCAGACCGTCCGGATCGTCGAAAAACAAGAAGGCTTCGCCGAACGCCGTTCCCGCTCTGAACGGAATATCGAAAGACTTCAAACGTTCGCGCCAGAAATCGAGCGAGCGGGCCGGAACCGCCAAGCGGGCCGTTCCGACCTGCCCGTTTCCGATCCGTCCGTGCGGCTGTTTCTCCCATGGAAAAAAGGTCAACAGCGTGCCCGGCGACCCTGCCGGGTCGCCGAAATACAGATGATACACTTCGGGACGATCGAAATTCACCGTTTTTTTCACAAGGCGCAGTCCTAACACTCCGCTGTAGAAGTCGACGGTCCGCTGCGCGGAATTGACCATCGAAGTGATATGATGAATGCCCTGCGTGACCGGCATCATTGCTCCCCGCCCTTTTCCAAGCTTCTGACTTCGAACGGAATCAACGTCTGTTCGAGCTGCGCGCGGTACTGCTCGTATTGCGCCGGCAGTTTGAGCGCGGTGCCCATCGTTTCGGGCGTTTCGTCATGCGCGAAGCCCGGAGGGTCGGTCGCGATCTCGAACAGAATCTCGCCGTGCTCCCGGAAATATACCGCGTTGAAGTAATTGCGGTCCTGCACCGGCGTGACGCCGTAACCTTTATCCGCCACGTAATCCTGCCATTCCCGCTGATCGGCGTCGTCTTGAGCCCGCCAAGCGATATGGTGAACGGTTCCGACGCCCATCGTGCCGCGCGCGACCGGCGTCATTTTCACGTCGATCACGTTGCCGATGTCCGCGATCGAACGGTACCGTCTCAGATCGCCTTGCTGTCCGACGAATTCCAGTCCCATCACTTGTTCGAGCAATTCGGCCGTACGTTCGGGCTGAGCCGACAGCAGCGTCGCTCCGCCGAAGCCTTTGATCGCGACTTCAGGCGTCACGCCGCCGAACGTCCACGTGTTGATCTCCCCTGCTTCGCGTTCCACCAGTTCCAGATGCAGGCCGTGCGGATCGTCGAATTCCAGATACTCTTCGCCGAAACGCGACAGTTCCGTGAACGCCACGTCGAATTTCGCGAGACGTTCCCGCCAGAAGCCCATCGAACCGATCGGGATCGCGAACGACGTGATACCGACTTGGCCCGCTCCGACTTGGCCGCGGTAAGCGTTGGCCCACGGGAAGAACGTCATGATCGTGCCCGGCTGCCCGCCCTCGTTGCCGAAGTAGAAGTGGTACGTTTCCGGATCGTCGAAGTTGACCGTTTGTTTGACCAACCGAAGTCCCAATACGCCTGCATAGAAGTCGACGTTTTTTTGCGGATGACCGACGATCGCCGTAATGTGGTGGATCCCTGCCGTTTGTTTGTTCATGAGTAATCCCTCCAAATATTTTATATTAAGAATCTTTAATTTAAAGTATTTCCGATGTGTTCATCTTATCTTGAATTAAAGATAATGTCAACAGGGACTTTTCGAAAATAAAAAAAGACTCGCCCGTTCGGGCAAGTCGGCTCCTGTATGACGTTCGATCCTTTCCTTTCTTCGCGAAATTTCTCCGTGACCTCCGTAGCTCCGAACCTCATAACCCGTGATCCGCCGGCAGATCGTCGCCCGCCGATATCCGAACCGAGGTCCAAGCCGTATCGGGCCCGCTCCAGAACGGATCGTCCGGCGCAAGACCCAGCGGCAGAAAGACCGTCGAACACAGATACAAACTGCCGACGCTGATATAACTTTCCGCCAGATTCGGCTGGAATCCGTAGACCCCCGGCGTCAGCCAGCCGCGCTCGTCCAGCGTGCCGGGCGCGTCCATGATGCGGCGGATTACCGCAGTCAGCGCGCAGCGCACTTGAGCGGGCGAGAGCGACGGGTCCAGCCAATGCTGCAAACAGGCCTGCGACAAATGCTGAAACGCGCCGAACCGATAAACGAGCGAGCGGCCGATATACGGATACGTGCCGTCCGGCGCGATCAAGCGCTCCAATACGGACGCGTAACGCGACGCTCTCGCTTCGATGATCGGTCTCCATTCGGCATACGCGGACGACGTCCGATGAAATAACCGGATCAAGTCGACCAGCATCGGCTGAATCACGAAGCTGTTGTAGTAATCCCAACGAAATTCCGGCCCGTCTCCGTAGACGCCGTCTCCCCGGTACCAGTCCATATGAAAATGCAGCGCCGCGTCGATCCGCATCCGGTCGTACTCGTCGTCGCCGAGCAGATACAGCCCGGCTTCGACCATCGCGCTGAACAGCAGCCAATTGGTCATCGGCGGCACGGTGCGGCGGGTACGGCGCAGTTCGGTCTTGAGACGTTCCTTGACCCGCTCCGGAAGTCGGCCCGCGATCGCTTCGGGTGCCCGAACCAGAGCATGGGCCAGAAAAGCGGCATCGACCAGCGGCTGCCCGCCGTCCGAGAAATTCATGTAATCCGGCGACTGCGGATCGGTCGCCGCGTCGAGGCCGTCGATCACCCGCTCCGCGTACAACGCCCGCAGCGACTCTTCCTCGCCTTCCGGTCCTTTGGCCTCCAGCCACGGAGCCATCCCGCAGATCAGCCGTCCGAACGCTTCCAGACAGGCGTACGGAGCGCGGTCCGGATGAAAGTCCAGCGGAAGAAGTTCATGCAGCCGCCGTTCGCGCAGCGCGTTCAGCACCGGGTCGGCAATCTTCCGCAGGGTCTCCAGCCAATACCGCCGGGCCTCCGTCCCGTCGGCGAGGCGATCCCCTTCTACCATAGATGCTTTCCGCGATCCGACAGACGAAGAACCGCTTCGATAAAGAAGTAATCGCCGTAGATGATCGGAACTTCATGTTCTCCGCCGTGATACGCGACCGTGCCGCCGCCCACGATGCCGTCCTGCTCGGGATTCCAATCGACGAACCGCCGTTCCGTCGCCCGAAGCATTCTTACAGCGGCTCCGACGTACATCCGACGTTCGTGTTCCGGCACCGCCTCGGCGATCTCCAGCAGCCCGCAGGCCGCGCACATCGCCGCCGTCGTATCGTAGACGACCGGCTCGGCCGGCGCGCGGAAATCGACCAGCGGCAGATCGCCCGTAGAAGAAATATTGGCGATAAAATAATGGGCGATGCGTTTGGCGGCGTCCAGATATTCGCTTTTGCCCGTATGACGATGACCGAGCGCCATGCCGTACAGCGCCCAAGCCTGCCCGCGGCTCCACGAAGAACCGCTCTCGAACCCTTGCCCGCCCGGATTGTCCAGTACGCTGCCGTCGGCCGGATCGAAGATCATGATGTGATTCGACGAACCGTCTCCCCGCAGCGTCGTCCGCAATACCGTATCCGTATGCAGAATCGCGATGTCCCGATATCTCGGATCGCCCGTTTCTTCGCTGGCCCAGTAGAGCAGCGGCACGTTCATCAGGCAGTCGATAATCATCCAGCCCGCGCGGTTGCTGCCCGGATCGTCGTTCCACGCGCGTATGAAGCGTCCGGCCGGATTATAGCGGCCCGCCAGAATATTCGCCGCATGCAGCCCTCTCGTCCTCGAACGGGGATTGCCGGTCAGCCGGTAGTCGGCGACGGCCGTATGCAGCCACATGAAGCCGACGTCGTGATGCAGTCCGTCGAAGCCGCTTAACGCCGCGTCCAGCCGCTCTTCCACTTTTTCCGCGGCGGTTCGGTAAGCGTGCTCTCCGGTCGCATGATGCATCTGCCAGAGCATTCCCGGCCAGAAGCCGTTCGTCCACCAGTAGATATCTTTTTCGCCCATGTCTTCGTAACGCCCGTTCGTCGGGATATAAGGAATGCGGCTGCCGATCCGCGCGCATTCCGCCGACATCTTCGTCTGCAGCGGTCCCCATACCGACTCCAACCATTCTCGATCTTCGGAACTGATCTGCCGCTGCGCCTGCTGCTTCGTATCCGTATTCATCCCGTTTTCCTCTCCTTCGCTTAATGCTTGTTCGGATGTCTTATGCGGATCTCCGAACCTGATTCGATCCGCGTTCTCTTCTCTACTATAAAATCTTGCGGGCAGGCAAAGCGATAATCTATAATGAGCAAAAACTGACTTATCGTGCGATCGAAGGAGGCTGCCTATGCTGAAATTGGCGAAATGCGGATTCAATTCGGCCCATCCGGAAGGGATTACGATCGATCGGCCCAACGGTTCGGGTTACTATGTTTTCGTCTTGTTCAAGAGTCGGGCGCAGGTTCGCGCAGCCGGACGGGAATGGGCGGTAAGCCCCGACACTTGGATGATCTTCCGTCCCGACACGCCGTATCGTTACTATAATCTCGATCGTTCCTTCGTGAACGACTGGCTGCATTTCGGCGGCGAAGAAACGGAATCCCTGCTGCGCGAATTGGAGCTTCCGCTCGACGAACCGACGCCGGCCGTCCATTCCGCTTCCCTCTCCCGGATGGTGCTAGAGCTTCAGCGCAGCGTATGGCTGGGCGGGCCGCTTCAAGAACGCATTCTAGACGCCGACCTGAACAGTTTTCTGATGAAACTCGGGAATCTGCGGCGGATCCGCCCGGCTTCCGAGCATACGGAACGTTATTTCCCGCAGTTGTCGGAGATCCGCAGCATGCTCTACAGCACGCCGCAGCAGCGATATACGATCGACGAATTGGCGGCGGAGATCGGCTTGAGCCGTTCTTATTTTCAACACGTCTATCGGGAAGTGTTCGGATGTCCCGTCTCGCTCGACATGATTCACAGCCGTTTGGAACTCGCGAAATATTTGCTCGAGAACGGCTCGCAGTCCGTCGGCGACGTCGCGCGCAGGTGCGGGTACGAGAACGAAACGCATTTTATGCGGCAGTTCAAAAAGTTCGTCGGCCAAACGCCCAGCCGCTATCGCAAAAGCGCTGCCGAACCTCGCCCTCTGCCGATCGAACAAAAAGAAGCCGGGCTATTGCCCGGGAAATAGAAGCGATAGCGAAAACGATGCAAAAAGACGGCTTACCCTCTGTACAAACTCGCGAAATAAGCTTACCATTTGCATGAAATCAGAAGCACAAAGGAGACGTTGCGACACATGTTGGATACATACACGACCGAAAAATTGCAGCAAACTTTGAGAAACAGCATCGACCGAGGCGAAATCGCCGGCGCGAACATGATGGTGCTCAAAGACGGCGAAGAAATCTTCTACCATGAAGACGGCATGGCCGATATCGAGCAGGAACGGCCGATCGCGCAGGATTCGATCTTCCGGCTGTATTCGATGACCAAGCCGATTACCGCTACCGCGATCATGATGCTGCTGGAACGCGGCGAGATCGACCTGTTCGATCCGGTAAGCCTTTACATCCCGGGTTTCCGCAATCAGCAGGTCGAGAAGAACGGCGATTTGAAATCGCCGATCCGCGAAGTCAATATTCAAGATCTGCTGAACATGACTTCGGGACTGGTCTATGGCGGAGAAGATCTTGCGGGGCGCCGGACGGACGAGCTGTTCCGCGAACTGGGGAGCCGCCTGCACGGCGATGCGCCGATGACCACGTTGGAATTCGCGAACCGTTTGGGACAAGGTCCTCTTTCGTTCGAACCCGGATCGAGCTGGACTTACGGCACTTCGGCCGACGTGCTCGGAGCGATCGTGGAGACCGTAAGCGGCCGATCGTTCGGAACGTTCTTGTGGAAAGAAATCTTCGAGCCGCTCGGCATGCGGGATACCGGCTTCTGGCTGACGGAAGAACAGCAGGAGCGGCTGGTGAAAGTGTATCAGACGAACGAACTCGGCGGCCTTCTGCCTTATACGGACAGCCATCTGGGCGTCGTGAACCGGATGGATCGCGAACCGGCTTTCGAATCCGGCGGAGCCGGTCTGGCTTCGACGATCGTCGACGCGGCCAAGTTCACGACGATGCTGATAAACGGAGGCAGCCTGAACGACGTTCGTCTGCTGAATCCGAAAACGATCGAGAAAATGACCTCCCCGAGCCTGACTTCGCGGCAGCAGGAAAGCTTCGCCGGTTGGCACTCGCTGGTCGGGCATAGCTACGGCAATCAAATGCGCATCCTGACCGATGCCGGACGCGCCGGCATGATCGGCAGCGTCGGCGAATACGGCTGGGACGGCTGGCTCGGCGCGTATTTCACCAACAGCCCGCAGGATAACCTGACGTTCCTGTTCATGGTGCAGCGCAAAGACGCCGGTACGCTACCGGTGACGCGGAAGCTGCGGAATATCGTGTTCGGGGCGCTATAAAAACGGATAGAAAAACCTTGGGTCTTTTAAAAGAAAACCGCGCGAGGGCCAAAGCTTTTGCGCGGTTTTTATGTCAGCGCAATTTTTGAGGAGAGGATGAAAAATCATGGTTACAGGGTTAAGGTTGGTCGGTGTATTCATCTTGTTGATCGCTCTCATTAACGGAATTTCTTCCGGAAGAGCAGTCGCGGAATTATCTTCGGCTTATAGCGATTGGCATTTCAGTTGGAAAACAGGTTTTATGTATTGGACGATCGGACTCTTCGCTTCAATGGTTCTATTCGCGCTTTCTTCGATCATTGAACAATTATCGTTCTTGTCAGGGCGTCGCAAACCTGAGCCTGAAACCTCTTACGTTGAAGAGTAAAAAACGGCTCAACCGTAGTAGAAAACTTATCGCAACACGCAAAAATCCCCTTGCTCTTTAACAGAGCAAGGGGATTTCTCGCCATAATGGACCCTACAGGACTCGAACCTGTGACCAACCGGTTATGAGCCGGTAGCTCTAACCAACTGAGCTAAGGGTCCTGGTTCCGACGCGCCTATGGAGCCGTGCCGGGACATGCAAAGCTTTTATTGCGGGGGCAGGATTTGAACCTGCGACCTTCGGGTTATGAGCCCGACGAGCTACCGAGCTGCTCCACCCCGCGACGATCGAAATGTCGTTTGCGTCACAAGCGACATCACTTAATATAACTTTTTATAGAGCGATAGTCAAGAGTTTTTTACTTTTTGCTCAACCGATAAGGATTCGGCGGACCGGATGACGATTATCCGGTCTGCCGAAGAACCTTTCCGATCGAAGGAACAGGCTCGCCGAACGTCAGCGTGCCGTCCTCGGTAAACGGACCTTTGAGCCAGCGGCGGCCTTCGTTCTCCCACTGCTCCAGTCCCTGTTTCGCGGGCAGCTCTCCCCGAAGCACTCTTAAGAATAACTGCCGTCCGGCATCGCCGATCTGCCAGAGCTGCGGATTGTGCTGGACCGCTTCCTCTTCGCGTTCCGCGATCGGCTCGGCCGGACGCAGCCGCGTAAAAGCTTCGGCTCGGTAACCGTAAGCTTCCGCTTCGCGCGCGATCGCCCGAAGCCGGCTCGGCATGCGGTAAGGATCGTGAAGTTCCATCTCTTGAACCGATTCGCTGGTGACGAAACGTATAAAGTCCCAAGCTTGCGACTTGCGCGCGCTTGACGAAACGATCGAAAACGTATCGCCGAGTTTGACTCCCGCCCCGATCTCTTCTTTGCCGGCATGCGTCGGCAGTTCCACCGTCCGCCATTCGAAAGGATCGAAGCCTTCGATCCCGTCCGCGTTCTGCATCGCCGTTTGCAAATCCGCGGCGTAACTGCTGTCCGCGATCGTCATCGCCGCTTGGCCTCCGAGGAACAGATCGCCTCCGAAAGGATCGTAAGCCTCCGGATCGGATTCGGGCCGCTGCGCCGGCGGCAGCGCGCCTTGACGCGTCATATCGGTCAGATCGGTCCACACGCCGAGCCACTCGGACGTATTCACGGTCATCTCTTCGGCTTCGAGATCGAAAGTGCTTAATCCCAGCGGCTCGGTATACGCGCGAATGCCCCAGAGCGGATCTTCCGCCAGCGTCGGCGTAAACGATAATCCGTATACCGGCTTGCCCTGATCATCCTGTCCGCTGGCCGCCCGGGCCAAAGCGAAAGCCGCTTCCCAGCTCAGACCGTCTTCCGGCGGTTTGACGTTATTTTTCTCGAACCAGTCCACGTTGTAATACAGCGCGGACGAAGCGTATTCCGGCGCGAGCGCGTGCAGTTCGCCGCCGCCCGCTTGTTTGAGGCCGTCGATCACCGCAGGCGCGAAATCGGCTTCTTGCTCGCCGCTCTCTGCCATGTACGAAGCCAGCGGTTCGGTCCAACCGTTCGTCGAGGCCGCATGCAGCACTTCGGAATCGAGAATCAGCACGTCGACCGGATCGTCGCCTTCCGTCAACTTGCGCAGTTCTTCGATCGGCGTTTTTTTTTCGGCATCGGCCGAGTCGGGATCCAGATAACGATAACGCGACGTATCCACCGCGGGAACAATTTCGATATCGACTCCGGGATGCATATATTCGTAAATATCCGTATAAGCTTCCCGATAATAACGATCGTTCGTTTGACCGGTCAAAATGCCGATTCGCAGCTTGCCTGCCGTGGGGTCCTGCTGCCGCGTTCCTCCGCCGGCACTCTCGTTTTCGGAAGCGGAAGCTTCCGGCTGCGACAATTTTTCTCCCGAGAAGCAGCCCGGCAGCAGAAGCAATGCCGCCAGCGCGGCCGCGATGCCCGTCCGGGACGGACCGATCCTTCTTTTCATGGGTTTGCCCCTCTCGTTGTCTGCTGGCTTTTCCGTCGTCCGTCTTCTTATATTGGACGCGGCGACCGACGGAATGGTTACGGCCGTTATTCATCATATAAACCAACGGTACGGCGACTCACCCATCTGCCGAGGATAAAAAAAGAGCCGCGCCGTCATTCCGACAGCTCGGCTCTTTCTGCTGCATGTTTCGCTTCGATCAGCGGCCGAACGAAGACGGATCTTCGCGCCACGATTTGAGCAGTTCGACTTGGTTTTCTTGAATGGTGCCGAGCTCGAGTGCCGTCTGCATCAGCGCCGTGTAGTTGGACAACGTCGCCAGCGGCACGTTCTCTTCGGCGAATGTCGAGACCGCGCGGTCCAATTGGTAGCTGAAGATCGCCAGCACCGCCAGCGGCTCCGCGCCGGCTTCGCGTACGGCCAACGCCGCTTTGAGCGAGCTGCCGCCCGTCGAGATCAGATCTTCGATCACGACCACTTTCTGGCCTTCTTTGATCAGTCCTTCGATCTGATTCTGTTTGCCGTGGCCTTTGGCTTTGTCGCGTATGTAAGCCATCGGCAGATTCAGCTTCTGCGCGACCCAAGCCGCGTGCGGGATCCCCGCCGTCGCCGTTCCCGCGATCACTTCCGTTTCCGGATAGCGGCTGCGGATCAGCTCGGCGAATCCTTCCGCGATGCGCTCGCGCACTTCCGGGTAAGCCATCGTCAAGCGGTTGTCGCAGTAGATCGGCGATTTGATGCCCGACGTCCAAGTAAAAGGCTCGTCCGGACGCAGCGCGACCGCGCCGATATTCAGCAGGTCTGCCGCGATTTTCGCTTCTGTCGTCGTATGAGTCGTCATGTCGTGATCTCCTCCGGATTTCGAATTCTTTGATCTTGCTTTATGATCGGCCCGCGCTCATCTCTTCGATGATCCGCAGCGCTGCTGCTCTCGGATCTTCCGCGCCCGTGATCGGCCGTCCGACCACGATATAATCGCTGCCTCCCGCGATCGCTTCTCCCGGCGTCTTGGTGCGGGATTGATCGCCGATGTCGCTGCCGGCGGGACGAATCCCCGGCGTTACCGTCTTGAAGTCCATTCCGCAGGCCGCTTTGATTCCGTCCGCTTCGAGCGGGCTTGCCACCACGCCGTCGAGTGCCGCTTCGGAAGCCAGCTTCGCGTAGCGGATCACCGCTTCTTCCACGCTGCCCGGGATGCCGATCTCGCCGTTCATGGTGGCTTGATCCGTGCTGGTCAGCTGCGTAACCGCGATCACGAGCGGACGAGCGAGCGAAGGATCTTGCGCCAACGCTTCTTCGACGCCTTGCATAGCGGCCGCCATCATCTTGGAGCCGCCTGCCGCATGCACGTTGAACATGTCGACGCCGAGCTTCGCGATGCTGTTTGCTCCGCCTTTGACCGTGTTGGGAATATCGTGCATCTTCAGGTCGAGGAAGACCGAATACCCTTTCGCTTTCAACTCGCGCACGAATTCGGGACCCGCTTGGTAGAACAGCTGCATGCCCACTTTCATGTAACAAGGAATCCCTTCAAGCTTGGTGATCAGTTCGCGCGCCGAAGCGCCGTCCGCATAATCGAGCGCGACCATCAATCGCCGCGCCATCTGCATCGTATCGGTCGAAGTCGAATTCATCCGTTTCTTCATCTCCTTAAGTGTGACGAGCGCATACGAGAGGCGCCCGCAGAATCTGCACGGCGCCTGTCGTCTGATCTTGATGTCCGGTTAAATTAAACGTTCTGTACGCCTACCGGCATAGCGCGGGACGTGAAGCTGACCGTCTCCAGCATGTCGAGCAGCGCCGCGACCGTATCGAGCGAAGTCATGCAGACCACGCCGTTCTCGACCGCTTCGCGGCGGATACGGAATCCGTCGCGCGCCGGCGTTTTGCCTTTGGTCAGCGTGCTGAAGACGAAGTTGGCTTCGCCGTTTCGGATCTTGTCCAGAATGTTCGGCTCGCCTTCGCTCAGCTTGTTGACGCGGGTGACCGGAATGCCGGCTTCTTCGAGCGCTTTGGCCGTTCCGCCGGTCGCCATGATCGAGTAGCCCAGCGTGTAGAAGCCCTGCATCAGCTCGACCGCTTCCGCTTTGTCTTTGTCGGCCACGGTCACGATGATCGAACCCGTGGACGGGATCTTCATGCCCGCGCCGACCAGGCCTTTGTACAAGGCTTTGGCGTAATGTTTGTCGCGGCCCATGACTTCGCCGGTCGACTTCATTTCCGGTCCGAGCGTCGGCTCGACGCGGCGCAGCTTCGCGAACGAGAACACCGGCACTTTGACCGCGACTTGTTTGCTTTCCGGCCACAGACCTTCTTTGTAGTTCAGATCCGCCAGCTTGACGCCGAGAATCGCCTGCGTCGCCAGATTCGCCATCGGGATATCCGTCACTTTGCTCAGGAACGGTACCGTACGCGACGAACGCGGGTTCACTTCGATCACGTAGACTTCGTCTTTGAAGATGACGAACTGGATGTTGACCAGACCGACCGTTTTCAGTTCTTTGGCGATACGGATCGTGATGTCCACGACTTTATCTTTGAGAGCCTGCGACAGATGCTGCGGCGGGTACACCGCGATCGAGTCGCCGGAGTGAACGCCCGCGCGTTCGATATGCTCCATGATGCCCGGCACGAGCACCGTCTCGCCGTCGCAGATCGCGTCGACTTCGACTTCTTTGCCGAGCATGTAGCGGTCGATCAGGACCGGATGTTCCGGGTTGACCTTCACGGCTTCTTCCATGTAGCTCAGCAGTTCTTCGTCGGAGTATACGATCTCCATCGCGCGTCCGCCGAGGACGTACGAAGGACGAACCAACACCGGGTACCCGAGGCTTTGCGCCGTATCGACCGCTTGGTCGACCGAAGTGACGGTCTTGCCGGCCGGTTGGGCGATGCCCAGACGCGACAGCAGCGCTTCGAAACGCTTGCGGTCTTCCGCTTCGTCGATGCTGTCCAGCGACGTGCCGAGAATGTTGACGCCCGCGTCCTGCAGCGGCTTCGCCAGGTTGATCGCCGTTTGACCGCCGAACTGGACGATGACGCCGATCGGCTGCTCCTGCTCGATGACGTTCATGACGTCTTCGAAGAACAGCGGCTCGAAGTACAAGCGGTCCGACGTATTGAAGTCCGTCGATACCGTCTCCGGGTTGTTGTTGATGATGACTGCTTCGTAGCCGGCTTTGCGAATCGCCCATACCGCGTGTACCGTCGAGTAGTCGAATTCGATGCCTTGACCGATCCGGATCGGACCGGAACCGAGCACGATGATCTTCTTCTTGTCGGTCTGCGCCACTTCGTTCTCCTGCTCGTAAGTCGAGTAGTAGTACGGCGTTTCCGATTCGAATTCGGCCGCGCAGGTGTCGACCATCTTATAGACCGGCACCAACCCGATCTCTTTGCGGTAAGCGCGGATCTCGGCTTCCTTCGTCAGCTTGCCGTTTTCGCGGCCCGGAGCGCGCAGCTCGGCGATCGCGCGGTCGGTAAAGCCCATGCGTTTCGCTTCGTACAGCAGTTCGTCGGTCAGCTCGTCCGTTTCCGCCAGTACCGTTTCGAACGCGACGATGCGTTCGATCTTGTCGAGGAACCACCAGTCGATCTTCGTCAGATCTTGAATCTGTTCCAGCGAGTAGCCGCGGCGGAACGCTTCGGCCACCAAGAACATTCTTTCGTCGTCCGGCTTCATCAGACGGGAATCGAGTTCTTCCTGCGGCAGCTCGCTTGCGCCTTTGAGCAGCAGGCGGTGCGTGCCGATCTCCAGCGAGCGGACCGCTTTATGGATCGATTCTTCGAACGTGCGGCCGATCGCCATGACTTCGCCGGTCGCTTTCATCTGCGTGCCCAGCTTGCGGTTGGCGCGGGTGAACTTGTCGAACGGCCAGCGCGGGATCTTCGATACGATGTAGTCCAGCGTCGGCTCGAAGCAGGCGTAGGTCTGGCCCGTTACCGGGTTGACGATCTCGTCGAGCGTGTAGCCCAGCGCGATCTTCGCCGCCATCTTGGCGATCGGGTAGCCGGTCGCTTTGGACGCCAGCGCCGAGGAACGGCTGACGCGCGGGTTGACTTCGATGACGTAGTATTGGAAGCTGTGCGGATCGAGCGCGAACTGCACGTTGCAGCCGCCTTCGATGTTCAGCGCGCGGATGATCTTGAGCGACGCGGAACGCAGCATTTGGTATTCGCGGTCGGAGAGCGTCTGGCTCGGCGCGACGACGATGCTGTCGCCGGTATGTACGCCGACCGGATCGAAGTTCTCCATGTTGCACACGACGATGCAGTTGTCGTTGGCGTCGCGCATGACTTCGTATTCGACTTCTTTCATGCCGGCGATGCTGCGTTCGACCAGACATTGGCCGATCGGGCTGTAGCGCAGGCCGGACGCGACGATGTCGCGCAGTTCTTCTTCGTTGGCGCAGATGCCGCCGCCCGTTCCGCCCAGCGTGTAAGCCGGACGCACGATGATCGGATAGCCGATCTCGCCAGCGAAGTCGAGCGCTTCTTCCAGCGTCGTCACGATGACGCTGTCCGGTACCGGCTGTTCCAATTCGCGCATCAGGTCGCGGAACAAGTCGCGGTCTTCGGCTTTTTCGATCGAATGAAGCTGCGTGCCGAGCAGTTTGACGTTCTCGCTCTCCAGCACGCCGGCGCGGGCCAGTTCGACGGCCATGTTGAGGCCGGTCTGTCCGCCGAGCGTCGGCAGCAGGCCGTCCGGACGTTCGTGACGGATCACCTGCGTCACGAAGTCGAGCGTGATCGGCTCGATGTAGACTTTATCCGCCATGTTGGTGTCGGTCATGATCGTGGCCGGGTTGCTGTTGATCAGGACGACTTCGACGCCTTCTTCTTTGAGCGCTTGGCACGCTTGCGTTCCGGCGTAATCGAACTCGGCCGCCTGACCGATGACGATCGGGCCGGAGCCGATCACCAGGATTTTTTTGAGTTTGTCGTTTTTCGGCATAATTAACGTGCTCCTCTCATGGCGGCCATCATCGCCGCTTGACGCGGCTGTTTCGGACTGCTCTTTTTGTATTCGCGGATCATCTCGATGAAGCGGTCGAACAGATAGCTGTTATCGAACGGTCCCGGCGCGGCTTCCGGATGGTACTGCACGGAGAAAGCCGGAAGCGTCTTATGGCGGATGCCTTCGATCGTTTTGTCGTTATTGTTGATATGCGTCACTTCGAAATCGGTGCCGGCCAGCGATTCTTCTTTGACCGTGTAACCGTGGTTCTGCGACGTGATGTAGCAGCGGCCGGTCTGAAGGTCTTTGACCGGGTGGTTGCCGCCGCGATGGCCGAATTTCAGCTTCTCGGTATCCGCGCCGCCGGCCAAAGCCAGCAGTTGGTGTCCGAGGCAGATGCCGAAGATCGGGTATTCGCCGAGCAATTGCTTGATCGTCTCGACCGCGTGCGGCACGTCTTTCGGGTCCCCGGGGCCGTTCGACAACTGGATGCCGTCCGGATTGAGGCGGCGGATCTGATCGGCCGTCACGTCCTGCGGCACGACCACGATATCGCAGCCGCGCGCGCTCAGTTCGCGCACGATGCCGCTTTTCGCGCCGTAATCGATCAGCACGATGCGTTCGCCGTGTCCCGGGCTGTTGTAGACATGCGGCGTGGACGTCTTTTTGACTTGATCGTTGATCAGCGCGGAGGATTCCAGCATCTCTTTCAACTCTTCGACCGGGCGGTCGCCGGCGGCGAGGATGCCCCGCATCGTCCCGTGGTTGCGCAGCAGGCGGGTCAACATCCGGGTATCGATATCGCTGATGCCCACGATGCCGTGCTCTTTGAGCAGCTCGTCCAGCGTGTATTCGGCGCGCCAGTTGCTCGGCACCGGCTCGTAGCGCCGCACGACGAAGCCGTTCACGAACGGTCTGACCGATTCGAAGTCGTCGCGGGTAATGCCGTAGTTGCCGATCAGCGGGTAAGTCATCGTGACGATCTGGTTGCAGTACGACGGATCGGACAGCACCTCTTGATAACCTGTGATCCCGGTATTGAATACGACCTCTCCGGTCGTGTCGCCTTGAGCGCCGAACGAGCGGCCCGTGAACAAGGTGCCGTCTTCGAGCAGAAGTTTTGCCTGCATGGTTTGAAGTCCTCCTTATATATGAAGAAAATGCTTTTTCGTGTATGCGTGATTCGTAAAGTTCCTAAAGCTTACGCGTTGGCGTTTTGTGCGCGTTCGGCTCCGTATACCGCGCGGCCGCCGACGAACGTCGCGACCGGCCAGCCGGACAGCTTCCAACCCGTGAACGGCGTATTGCGTCCTTTGGTGGCGAATTCTTGCGGGTCGACCGCTTTTTCGAGCTCCAAGTCGATGATCGCCAGATCCGCGACCGCTCCGACTTCGAGCTTGCCGGACTCCAGACCGAACACGCGGGCCGGGTCCTGCGTCATGCGGCGGACCAGGAAATCGAGACTCCAGCGTCCGGTCTTGACGAATTTCGTGTACAGCAGCGGGAAGGCGGTCTCGAAGCCGACGATGCCGAACGGCGCGAGCTGCATGCCTTTCGCTTTTTCTTCTTCGCTGTGCGGCGCATGGTCGGTGACGACGATATCGATCGTGCCGTCTTCGAGCGCTTCGATGCAGGCCTCGACGTCGCGAGGCGTGCGCAGCGGCGGGTTCATTTTCCAGTTGGCGTCCATGCCCGGAATGTCTTCGTCCGACAACACCAGATGGTGCGGGCAGACTTCGGCGGTCACTTTGACCCCGATCGACTTCGCCAGACGGATCAAGCGGATCGATTGTTCGGTGCTGACGTGGCAGACATGGTAGTGCACGCCCGTCGCTTCGGCCAGCAGCACGTCGCGCCCGACGTGAATCGCTTCGGATTCGTTCGGAATGCCTTTGATGCCGTGCTTTTTCGCGAAATTGCCTTCGGAGACGTACAGCCCTTTGACCAGCGAATCGTCTTCGCAGTGGGCGATGACCGGCATCCCCAGTTCGGCGGCCTTCGTCATGGCGTCCTTCATCATCTGCGCGTTCTGCACGCCGACGCCGTCGTCCGTGAATCCGATCGCGCCCGCGGCTTTCAGCGCTTCGAAGTCCGTCAGTTCGCGTCCCAGCTCGTTCTTCGTAATCGCCGCGTAAGGCAGCACGTTGACCAGATTCGCTTCTTGGGCTTTGTCCAAGATCAGCTTGACCGTCTCGGGATTGTCCGTCACCGGCTTGGTGTTCGGCATGCAGGCGATCGTGGTGAATCCGCCCTGCGCCGCCGAACGCGCGCCCGTCTCGATCGTTTCTTTATGTTCGAACCCCGGTTCGCGAAGATGCACGTGCATGTCGATCAGGCCCGGCGTGACC
The DNA here is from genome assembly GCF_002205895.1 of Saccharibacillus sp. O23. Lineage (GTDB taxonomy): Bacteria > Bacillota > Bacilli > Paenibacillales > Paenibacillaceae > Saccharibacillus. The sequence goes on along the minus strand of NZ_NJDE01000010.1, from coordinate 290,224 downwards.
AGTTTGCCTTGAGCGTCGTAGACCGTCGTCGCGGCGCTTCCGATTGCCCGTTCGTCGGCCGAAGCATAAGCCCCGGAAGCCAGAATGGCTTCGATCTTGCCGCCTTGAATCAGAATGTCGCTCTGCCGCAGCTCTCCGTCCTCGTCCAGCACGCTCGCATTTTGAATCCATACATCCACGTTCGCATAATTCGTCATTTATAAAAACCCTCCCGGTTCCGTTCGTTTTCTTTATCGCTGCTCTGCGTTTCCGCCCTATTTTAGCGAAGCGCGCGTTCGACGACCGCCATGCGAACCGGCACGCCGTTCTGCATTTGCGGGAAAATTCGCGAATTCGGCGCTTCCACCAGCTCGCTGTCGATCTCCACGTCGCGGTTGACCGGAGCCGGGTGCATGATGATCGCATGCGACTTCATCTTGGCCGCCCGCTGCGTCGTCAGTCCGTATTGGGCCCGGTATTCGTCCGCCGACTTCAGGATGCCTTCGGCATGGCGTTCGAGCTGCACCCGCAGCATCATGACCACGTCCGCGTCCAGCGCTTCGTCCATCGTCACGTAAGGAGCGTAAGTTTCGAGCTCCGGCGCTTTCATGCTGTCCGGCGCGCAGAACTTCACGTTCGCGCCCAGCGCCCGCAGCGCCCACAGATTGGAACGCGCCACGCGGCTGTGCTTGATATCGCCGATGATCGAGACCGTGAGGCCGCGAATCTCGCCGAACTGCTTGCGCATCGTGTAGAGATCGAGCAGCGCCTGCGTCGGATGTTCGTTATTGCCGTCTCCCGCGTTGATCAGCGGCACCCGCACATGCTTGGCGAGTTCGTCCAGCACTCCGATCGGCTTCAAGCGAATGACGCCCGCGTCGATGCCCATGCTTTCCAGCGTGCGGACCGTGTCGTAGATGGATTCGCCTTTCTCGACGCTGGAAGCCGCGGCCGCGAAGTTCAGTACCTGCGCGCCGAGTCTTTTTTGCGCCATTTCGAACGAGAAGCGCGTGCGCGTGCTGTTTTCGAAAAACATGTTGGCGATAAAACGATGTTCCAGAACCGGGATGCGTTTCTCTTCGTGGCTCTCCCAATAAGCGGCGCGTTTCAGCAGCGATTCGATCTCGGCGGCGCTCAGGTCCTTCAGGCCGAGCAGCTGCCGGTCGCGGAGCGAAGGTCGGTAGGCGATCATACGAGCACCTCCCGGCGGCTGCTGATGCGAACTTCGTCGCTGTCGTCGATCTCGCTGAGCGAGACTTCGATCTCTTCGGTTCGGGAAGTCGGCACGTTCTTGCCCACGTAGTCGGCGCGGATCGGCAGTTCGCGGTGCCCGCGGTCGGCGAGTACGGCGAGCTGGATCATCTGCGGCCGTCCGCAGTCCATCAGGGCGTCCATCGCGGCGCGGATCGTTCGGCCCGTGTAGAGCACGTCGTCGAACAGGATCACTTTCTTGCCTTCGATGGAGACGTCCGACTCGGCGAACAGCTTCTGGCAGTCGACCGTCGAATCGCCTGCCGCGCGATCGTCGCGGTACGAGCTGATATCGATCTCTCCGCAAGCGACCGGCGTTCCTTCGATCTCGAAGATCCGTTTCGCGATTCGCTGAGCCAGCGGTACTCCGCGCGTCTTGATGCCGACCAGCACGCAGCCTTCGATGCCTTTGTTCTTCTCGAGAATCTCGTGGGCGATCCGGGTCAATGCGCGGCGAATGGCGGCTTCATCCATAATGACGTGAGTTTCGTTCATGCGTGTGCGCCTCCTCAGGCAAAAGGTTGGTGTCACCCTTCGGCCCCGTGAACGTCGGTTTCTTTCTGCGCGATGCATGCAAAAAGACTCCTTGCCCGAGCGGACAAGGAGTCGAAATCGACACATGGATGCGACGAAAAGTTCCGGAAAACAACCCGCTCTCGGCGGATGTCTCTCCAGTGAATCGTCGTTCACGTTACCTTGCCAGTCTCACGGGACTGAATTAAAGGTGCTATTCATCGGGCGTAAGTTACGCCTCTGTTGCAATGAATTATGACAGAAGGGATTCCCTCTGTCAACCACCCGCCTTCTTCTCCACCCTTTCCGCGCTCCGATTCGAGCAGCGACAGCCGCACCTTCATGCAAGCCGTATGCGCACATCGCAAGTTAACTTGGGATGTCATTGTTTTCGTGTTTATAATTATACATTTAATTGTTGTATTTATTCAACCCCTTTTATGATTATATTTGCTTTCCCGGAGGGTTTTTTAGCGAAAACGTTTGCTTGATTTTCCGAACGCTTATGCCGACATATAGCGTGTATGCAAATGAGGAGGAGATCAGTAGATGAAATTTTTCAAAAAACGCACGTTTTCATTATCTTTAGGCAACAAGCTGCTGCTTTTTTTCTCCGTTGTTCTGGTCGTCTCGCTGTTGGCTTCGGCATGGCTGTCTTATCGCTCGGCAGAAAAGGCGCTTAGCAGCGAACTGGTGAAAAGCGCGACTTCGAGCGTGAAAACGATGAACGACGTGATCGAGCGGGACCTGAATTCCCGGATCGCGGCGGTCGATTATCTGGCCGACACTTTAACCGCGCAGTCTTTCCGCGCGGGCGGTTCCGCGGCCGGCGTCACCGACGCCGCGCTGAAAATTTACGATCTCGCACAAAACGACGTCGACCTGGCTTATGCGGGTTCGACCGACGGGATATATATCGCTTCGACTTACGATAATCTGCCGAAAGGCTACGATCCCCGCACCCGGGATTGGTACAGCCTCGCGATGAAGACTCCGGGCAAAGCGGTGGTGACGGAGCCTTACATCTCCGCTTCGACGGGGAAAGCCGGGATTACCGTCGCCAAGAGCCTGAGCGACGGCAGCGGCGTGATCGGCATCGATCTGTCGATCGATTCGCTTCTCAAGACCACGGAAAGCATCCATATCGGTTCCGGCGGTTATGCTTTTATCGTATCGGCAAGCGGCACGTACATCTCGCATCCGACCGTAGAAGCCGGTTCGAGCAACAGCGTTTCCATGCGTCTGGCCGAGCAGAAAGAAGCGGAAGGAAGCTTCAAGTATACGTTCGAAGATCAGCCTAAAGTGTTGGTCTACGAGAAGAACGCGGTCAGCGGATGGATCGTCGTCGGCAACTATTATCAAAAAGAAGTGGGCGACGCGTCCCGGCCGATTCTCTACCGCTTGTTGATCGTATTGGCCGCAGCCCTGATCGTCGGCGGAACCGCCGTCTGGCTGTTGACGCGCTCGATCGCGCGCCGCTTGCGCCGCGTGTCGGCGGCTGCCGAAGCGATCAGCTCGGGCGATTTGACGGGATCGATTCAGGATTCGGGCGGCGACGAAATCTCGAAGCTCGCTTCCGCTTTCCGCGAGATGAACGCGTCGCTCGGCGGGCTTGTCCGTTCGATCACGGCATCCGTATCGGATGTCGCCGCTTCGTCGCAGCAGCTTAGCGCAAGCGCCGAGCATACCGGCAAAGCCAGCCGGCAGATTACGGAAGCGATCGAAGGTTTCGCCGTCAGCAGCGAACGCCAGAGCGAGAACGTGGCCGGCAGCTCGCAGCGCTTGGCCGAAGTCTTCGAGCAGCTCTCGGAACTGCGAACCGGCTCCGAGCGTCTTGCGGCTTCTTCCCGCCAGTCTTCGGAAATGGCCGGCGAAGGCGATCAGTTGGTCGAACGCACGTTGGAGCGCATGCGCGAGATCGACGATTCCGTCCGCGCGGGCGGCGAAGTCATCTCCGGATTGGCGGACAAATCGAAGACGATCACGGGCATCTTGCAGACGATCGACGAGATCGCTTCGCAGACCAATCTGCTGGCGTTGAACGCGTCCATCGAAGCCGCCAGAGCCGGCGCGGCGGGTCAAGGGTTCACCGTCGTGGCCAGCGAAGTCAAGAAGCTGGCTCAACAATCGGCGGACTCGGCCAAGATGATCGAAGGACTGATTCAAGATATCGTGTCCGATATTCAAGCTTCGCTTAAGACGTTCGTCGAGATTCGTTCTTCGGTGACCGGCAGTCTGGAAAGCGCCGAATTGACGGCAACCAATCTGCGCCGACTGCGCGAATCCGCCGAGACGGTCGCCGTCGACTTGAGCGGCATGAACGAGCGCTTGGGCGAAGTGGTGGGCAATGCCGAAGAAGTCGCGCAGGCCGTACAAGAAATTTCGCGCGCCGCGGAAGCGAATCAATCCGGCACGCACGAGATTGCCGCGGCCGCGGAAGAACAACTGGCTTCGATGGAGGAAATTCGCGAATCGTCCGCTTCGCTGGCCGGTCTGGCCGAACAGCTTCAAGGCGAAGTCGAGCGGTTCAAGATCGACTAAGCTGATAAGGTCAAGAAGCGCAGCAGCCGTAATAAAAAAAGCTTTCCGCATGAACGGAAAGCTTGATGCCGCCGGGAAGTTTTCCCGGCGGTTTTTCGATTTTGCATGCAAAAGGTTTGCTCGCGCCTATTTCGACTACAAATCGGCTTCGCCGAGCGTAAGCGCCCAACGGTCCGCACCGACTTCTTTGACGAACTCGCCGACGCCGAGACTTTGCATGCCGGCCGCTTTCGCGGCTTGAATCCCTGCCGGCGCGTCTTCGACGACCAGGCAGGCTCCCGGCGAGATACCCAGACGTTCGGCAGCCAGCAGAAAAATATCCGGAGCCGGTTTGCTATGCGTAACGTCCGCGCCGGTCACGACCGCATCGAACTCGTCCGACAGACCGATCCGCTCCAGAATAAAATCGGTGTTTTTGCTCGACGAACCGATCGCGGTACGCAGCCCTTTTGCTTTAGCCCGTTCGATCCAGTCCACGACTCCCGGCAGAATGTCGGCAGGCGTCAATTCTTGCAGCAGTTTGCGGTAAATCCCGTTTTTTTCTTCGGCCAGCTTCTTCTTCTCTTCCGCCGAATACGGACGCGAGGCCTGCTCCAGCAGAATCTCCAAGCTCTCCTCCCGGCTGACTCCGCGCAGCAGAACGTTGCGGTTCTCGTCAAAAGGCACGCCTTCCCGATCCGCGATCTGTTTCCAAGCGAGATAATGATAATGGTCGGTCGATACGATGACTCCGTCAAGGTCGAAAATAATAGCCTGCGTCATAGGAAACCCAACACTCCTTCTGATGAAATAAGATTCTGCTTCCGCCTCGTTCCGCTTCTAGTATCTTGTCGACGCTAAAGGTAGGAATACGCTCTTCTGAATCACACCAGAAGCGCGTGCGTTTCAGAAAATCGTAAACCTGTGATGAAGAGTTGAAAGTGTACTAGTTCAAACGTTTGCATAAATCGGCAAAAAGCTTCTTCTCTTTAATACCCGCTTCCCTGTCCATATTCCTGCTTAAGCCAAAAAAAGCTTTTCGCCCGTTCGGGCGAAAAGCTTTTTCCGTGTTTATGCCTCATTCGCGATGCGACGAATCAAAATTCGAATTCGACGTCGCTCAGGCGGCGTTTGATTTCTTGAATGACGCGTTTTTCTTCTTCTTCGCCTTTGGCTTCGAACGTGACGGAGAAGCGCACGAACGAACCGGCGTCGTCCCACGGCACGGTCGAGATCAGCTTTTCGCGGATCAGGAACTGCGAGAACGCTTCGCCGCTTCCGAACGTCTCCCCGCCTTTGATGCCTTTAGGCGCTTGGACGTACAGGAAGAACGAGCCTTTCGGTTTGGAAGCCGTGAAGCCCAGTTCGTTCAGCGCGGCTACGAGCATATCGTGACGGCGCGAATATTTCTCGGCGATCTTCTCCGTGATGGACGGATTCGCCAGACCGTAAGCCGCCGCTTTCTGAATCGCGATGAATTGACCGGAGTCGTTGTTGTCCTTCACGTCGCTGAACGCTTTGACGATCAGCGGGTTGCCGGCCACGAACCCGATTCTCCAACCGGTCATGTTATACGACTTGGACAAGGAATGCAGCTCGATCCCAACGTCTTTGGCGCCCGGCGTGCTCAGGAAGCTGAGCGGCTTCAAGCCGTCGTAAGTCAAAGCGGCATACGGAGCGTCGTGCACGACGATCACTTCGTTGGCTTTGGCCCACTCGACGACTTTGGCGAAAAATTCCGGAGTCGCGCTTGCGCCGGTCGGGTTGTTCGGATAGTTCAGGTACAGCAGCTTCGCGCGTTTCGCGATATCGGCCGGAATGGAGTCCAGATCCGGCAGGAAGTCGTTTTCTTTGGTCAGCTGCACGTTGTACACTTCGCCGCCCACGTATTTGGTGTGCGTGCCCAGAACCGGGTAGCCCGGCACGGTCAGAATCGCCACGTCGCCCGGGTTGATGAACACGGACGGCAGCATCGCCAGCGCCGGTTTGGAACCGATCGAGTGCACGATTTCCGTCGTCGGGTCGATGCCTTCGACTTTGAACACGTCCGCCAAGTATTTGGCTGCGGCGGCTTTGAATTCCGGGATGCCGTTATCGGCATAACCGCGGTTCTCCGGCTTGGCCGCTTCTTCGGCCAGCTTCGCGACGATGCCGGCATCGGCCATCTCGTCCGGTTCGCCGACGCCCATATCGATCAGCTCGACGTCGGGGAAAGCTTGACGCGCGGCCGCTTTGGCGCGTTTGATCTTCTCGAATTTATAGATGTTGGTGTCCTTACCGTAGTTCGCGCCGCCGATGCGGTCGGCGAAAACTTGTTGGACGTAAGTATTTTGATATTCTTCGATACTCATGGATACGTTCATCTCCTTAAGGGCAGGTTGGTCTATGTTCCATGATGCCGCAGATCGCGGATCAGGGACATGGATTATGTGGCGGAAAATTTGGGTTTTGCGTATGGGAGGGTGACGCTTCGGCCTCCCGTACGCGATGGGGAGGTAAGGCTAAGAGCTGTTTAGCGCTTCGCGCTCTTGGGCCCTATGGAACGCCAGCTCCGTTATCAACGGCTGCGGAGATGCAGCAGCAGTTCTTCCAGATCGTCCGGGAGCGGAGCGGAGAATTCCAAGCGTTCGCCGGTGGTCGGATGGGTGAATCCGAGCAAAGCGGCGTGCAGGGCTTGGCCCTGCATCTTGAGGCCTTTTCCGCCGCTGCGGCCGTACATGGGATCGCCCACCAGAGGGTGGTCGATGAATTTCATATGGGCGCGGATCTGGTGGGTCCGGCCGGTCTCGAGTTTCAACTCGAGCAGGGTATAATCGCCGAAACGTTCGACCACGTTAAAATGCGTGATCGCATGTTTGCCGCCGGAAGAGACGACGGTATACATCTTGCGGTCATGCGGATCGCGGGCGAGATTGGCGTCGACCGTGCCTTGATCGTGCGCGATATTGCCGTGCGCCAGCGCTTTGTAGACGCGGCTCACGGAGTGTTCTTTGAGCTGCGCGGCCAGCGAAGCATGGGCTTTGTCGTTCTTGGCGGCCATCAACAGGCCGCTGGTGTCTTTGTCGATCCGGTGCACGATGCCCGGACGCAGTTCGCCGTTGATGCCCGACAGGTCTTTGCAGTGGAACATCAGAGCGTTGACCAGCGTGCCGGAAGAATGTCCGACGGCAGGATGCACGACCATGCCGCGAGGCTTGTTCACGACGATCACGTCGGAATCTTCGTAGACCACGTCGAGCGGGATGTCTTCGGGCAAGATGTCGACCGTCTCGGGCGCGGGCACGCGAACTTCGACCGTCTCGCCTTCGGCCAGTTTGTGGTTGGCTTTGGCGCTGCGGCCGTTTACGGCCACATGTCCCTGCTCGATCCATAATTGGATCTGCGAACGGGACACTTCTTCTTCCATCGCCTCGGTCACGTATTTGTCGAGGCGCTGCTTTTTGTATTCCGCCGCGACGGTCCACGACAGCGTTTCTTCTTCCGTTCCGTTCCCTTCCGCCGAAGCGCCGAGCCCGTTACGCGGGTTATCTGTCATTATTATTCCTCCGAGCGTTGTTCAAGCTTATCTGTTGCAGGTTGCGCATTGTCCGGACGGCGCGTATCGAGCAGCGTATCCAGAATGATCAAAGCAACGCCGACGACGATGCAGGCATCCGCCACGTTGAAGATCGGGAAGCTGTAACTGCCGAAATTGAACAGGAAAAAGTCCACGACCTCGCCCATGCGAATCCGATCCAAGAAGTTGCCGATCGCTCCGCCGAGCACAAGGCTGAGCGCGATCGGAAGCAGACGCGCCGAACTGTTCGTTTTTTGGATCCGGCGAAGATACCAGATGATGCCCGCGACGACCAACAGCGTCACCGGGATGAAGAACCACTGCATCTCCTGCAAAATGCCGAAAGCCGCCCCCCGGTTGCGGTGGGACGTCAAGATGAAGAAGTCTCCGATGATCGGAATCTGATCCCGAATCTCCATGCGCGTAGCGACCAGATATTTCGTACCTTGGTCGATCAGGATTGCCACAAGCGCGATTACATAATAAATCACGTTAATCCGTCACCTCATACCTCTTTAAGATACCTTCGAATTGGCGCCGGCAAGGCGGTAGAGGCGCTTCTGCCGACTCGTCTATTGTAGCACAGCGCCGAAGAAAGCGTCTATCGCCGTCAGACCTTCCGGCTCTGCACGCCAAACGGCGCCCGTACCTGTTCTGCCGTACGGGCGCCGCCCAGACCTGCCTGTTATTCTTTTAATTTAAGCGATCGCGATGCCGACTTCTTTGCCGTTCAGCGTTACGCGTTCCATGCCTTCGCGGCTGCCGAACGAGACGTCGTTCACCAAGACGTTCTCGCGCAGCACGGAGTCGAAAGCTTGCAAGGCCGCTTGCAGCTCCGCATCCACGTCGAGCGTCAGATCGATGCGCTGTTCCACTTTGAGGTCGAGCTTTTTGCGGGTATCCTGCACGGCGCGAACGATCTCGCGAACCCAACCTTCTTGTTCGAGTTCCGGCGTGACGTCGGTGTTCAGGGCCACGGTCAAGCCGTAACCGGAAGCCGAAGCGAAGCCTTCTTTCGCTTTTTTCTCGATCAGCAGTTCTTCGCTCGTCACTTGAAGTTCTTCGCCTTCCGGCGACGTGATGTTGAACGAGCCGCTGTCCACGACCGCGCGGGTTTGGTCTGCCGCCATGCCTTTGAAGTGGTTTTGCAGGAAGCCGACGTTTTTGCCGTATTTCTTGCCTGCCACTTTGAGGTTCAGCTTCAGCGTGTAGTCGACGAAGTCGCTGTCTCCGGTCTCGACGCGGATCTCTTTGACGTTGATCTCGTCTTTGACGATCTCGGCGTAATCCGCCAGATCGAATTCGCGGTCCATCGACACGATCAGTTCGGACAACGGTTGACGCGTCTTCAAGCTGTTCTCGTTCCGCACGTTGCGGGCCAGTTCGACGATTTGCTGCGACGTTTTCATATCGCGTTCGAGTTCGGCGTCGATCAGCGAAGCGTCGGATTCCGGGTAATCGGCCAGATGCACGCTCGTTTTCCCGCCCAGATTGCTGTACAGATCGTCGGCGAGCACCGGCATATACGGCGCGATCAGACGAGCCAACGTCGACAGCACTTCGGTCAGCGTCCGGTAAGCGTCGAGTTTATCTTCCGTCAGGCCGCTGCCCCAGAACCGGTCGCGCGAACGGCGGATATACCAGTTGCTCAGGCCGTCGACGAATTCTTCGATGCCTTTGGCCGCGGTCAGGAAATCGTTGTCCGACAACGCTTCGTTCGCCGCCGCGATCAAGCTGTGCAGACGGGACAGAATCCAGCGATCCAGACGGCCGGAAGGCGCTTGGAACGGATGCTCCGCGGGATCGAAACCGTCGATCTCGGCATACAAAGTCAAGAACGCGTGCGTGTTGACGATCGTGTCGACGACTTTCGATTTGGCTTCGCCCACGACGCTCTTCGAGAAGCGCTTCGTGTTCCACGGCGCGCTGTCGGCCAGCATCACCCAACGGAACGCGTCCATGCCGTACTCTTCGAGCACTTCCCACGGATCGATGACGTTGCCTTTGGATTTGGACATCTTCTGACCGTTCTCGTCGAGAATATGGCCGGTCGCCATAACGGATTTGTAAGGCGCTTCGCCCGTGATCATCGTGGAGATGGCGAGCAGGCTGTAGAACCAGCCGCGCGTCTGGTCGATGCCTTCGACGATCATGTCGGCCGGATATTGGGCTTGGAACGCTTCTTGATTTTCGAACGGATAATGCTGCTGCGCGAACGGCATCGAACCGCTGTCGAACCAGACGTCGATGACTTCCGGCGTACGGGTCATCACCGCGCCTTCGGCGAACGGCGACTTCAGCTTGATCGCGTCCACGTAAGGCTTATGCAGTTCGATGTCTTCCGGCACGAAGTCGACCGCGCGCTCGCGCAGATCGGCGATGCTTTTCGGCGCGTACTGCTTTCCGGTTTCTTCGCAGACCCAGACGTTCAGCGGCGTTCCCCAGTAGCGGTTGCGGCTGATGTTCCAGTCGATCAGATCGTCGAGGAACTTGCCGAAGCGGCCGTCGCGGACATGGTCCGGATACCATTTGACGCCTTTGTTGTTTTCGACCAATTTGTCTTTGACCGCGGTCGTCTGGATGAACCAGCTGTCCGTCGCGTAATACAGCAGCGGCGTATGGCATCTCCAGCAGAACGGGTAACTGTGCTCGTATTTCTCTTTGCTGTACAGGCGTCCGTTTTCGGCCAGGTATTTCACGATCTCGATATCGGTCTCGCCGTCTTTGACGAAGCGGCCCGCGAAGTCGGTCACCTCGGCGACGAAACGACCTTGCGAATCGACCAGATTGACGAAGCTGATGCCGTTCTCGCGGCAGACGCGGTAGTCGTCTTCGCCGTGCGCCGGCGCCATGTGCACGACGCCCGTACCGCTGGAATCCGTAACGAAGTCCGCGCCGACGATGAAGTGTCCTTTTTCCGGCGTGAAGTAATGGAACGGCGCATCATAGTTCAGGCCGACCAATTCGGAACCTTGCAGCTCGGACAGCGTTTCGTATTCGCCTTTCAGCACGCTCCCCGTCAAGTTTTTCGCCAAGATCAGCACTTCGCCGTCCTGCTTCACTTTCACGTAAGTCATGCTCGGATTGACGGCCAAGGCGATATTCGAAGGCAGCGTCCACGGCGTGGTGGTCCAAGCCAACACGTATTCGCCGTTTTCGAGTCTGAATTTCGCCGTCGCGCTCAAGTCTTTGACGTCTTCGTAACCTTGGGCGACTTCGTGCGAACTCAACGTCGTCTGGCACGAAGGACAGTAAGGGCTGACGCGGTGTCCGCGGTACAGCAGGCCTTTCTCGTGGATCGTCGCCAGCAGGCTCCATACGCTCTCGATGTACTTGTTGTCCAGCGTGATGTACGGGTTATCGAGGTCCGTCCAATAGCCGATCGCTTCGGTCAGGTCGCGCCACTGTTTCTCGTACGTAAAGACGCTTTCTTTGCACTTCTTGATGAATTTCTCGACGCCGTATTCTTCGATATCGTGTTTGCCCGAGATGCCGAGCTGTTTCTCGACGCCCAGTTCGACCGGCAGGCCGTGCGTATCCCAACCGGCTTTGCGTACGACATGGAAACCTTTCATCGTCTGATACCGGCCTACGAAGTCTTTGATGACGCGGCCCAATACGTGCCCGATATGCGGAACCCCGTTCGCCGTCGGCGGACCTTCGTAGAAGACGAAGTTCGGCTTGCCTTCCCGGTTGTCGATCGACTGCTTAAACGTATTTTCTTCGTTCCAGCGTTTCAATACGCGCAGGTCGCGCGCCCGTGCTTTTTCTTTCACATCGACTCTTTGCATCGTTGTCGGCTCCTTTTGGATAAAAATATGAAATAAAAATAAACCCCGCCCCTGAAAAGGGACGAGGTTCGCTCGCGTTACCACCCTTGTTTCGTTTGCTCGAGCCGATTGCCCGTATAGACGGACCGTCTTTATATCGCTCGATCAAACGACACCTTGTCTCCGCGTCAAGAACGCGGGGCCGCTGTAACGGTCGGCTTCCGGTGCGGCCTACTCTCTTCCCGCCGACGGTCTGTCGTCAAGCAAAAAGGATTCGAACGCACTTCTCCGGGATGATCTTCCGTCTATGCTTCGTACGCCGGCTTGCAGCTCGTAAAGGCCCGGCTCTCTGAAGAACGAACGACATGACGTACTGTTCCCATCGTTGAATTTGATTCATGATGATTCATATCAATAGCTGAAACACCGCGCCCGGGGCGTGGTCTTTTATTTATAGCGCTATATTTGCCGGTTGTCAATAGCGAAACCGTGCCGGCATCCGCCCCCCGACGTATGTTCTCCGACCGTTTCGATCCCGCTTCCCCAGGCAGTTTCCGTGCTTGAGCCGTTAGTTAATACAACTCGCTGGCGCGGCGTTCGGATTGAGCTTGCTCCATCTCGCGGTCGAGTTCGCGGCTCTGACGATCCAACGCTTCCCAACCGTCTTGGCTCAGCAGATCAAGCTGCGCTTCGATCAACGTCCGGAAACGAGTGCGGTAAATGGAGGCCTGCTTTTTGAGTTCTTCCATCTCCACGGCGACTTTGCGCGACTTCACCAGCGCCTCGTTGATGATCCGGTCCGCGTTCTTCTCAGCTTCCTTCACCACCAGCTGCGCTTCCTTTTTCGCGTTGCCGCGGACTTCGTCCGCCGCTTCCTGAGCGACGATAATCGTCTTGCTGAGCGTCTCTTCCAGGTTCATGAAATGGTTAAGGCGCTCTTCCATCGACGCCATACGATGCAGCAGGTCTTTATTTTCCCGAATCACGCTCTCGTAATCCTTGATCACTTGATCCAGAAACTCGTTGACCTCATCTTCGTCGTACCCGCGCAGACGCCGGCTGAATTCCTTGTTATGTATATCCAGCGGTGTTAATGCCATGATGTGCACCTCCATTGTATTAAGCACGCTGCCAACCCCTCGGCAGAAGCAGCCGGCCGTATCCGGTTCCGTGCATCGGACCGCCTTACGGCAAACGAAGCGGTCCCATTCGGTTTTATCGGAATTTCGACGCCGAAACGTGAATTCCTGCTTTGCTTCATACAAATTTACCGATCTTCACCCGATAACGGCCTTTCTTGGTCAGATCGCCGATCTCCAACACCCGAAAACGTCCGAACCCTTGCAGCGATACGGTATCTCCTTCCCGAAGCGCTTTCGAAGGATCTTCTTCCACTTTCCAATTCACCCGGCAGCGTCCCGCTTTGATCGGAGCCAGAATCTTCGCGCGGCTCATCCGGTACACGTCGCTCGCGATCGCGTCGAGCCTCGGAGAAGCGACCGTCAGTTCCGTCTCGGCCAATTCCGACTCCGACGACCGAAGCTCGGAGATCGGCAGCACCTCGGTAAACACGCTGACCCGATGGACCTGCCGCAGTTCGAGATTAAGAAAATCCGCGATCTCGGCGGCGACCACGATGTGGCAGCCGTCTTCGCGCGGATGGATATCGCCGATCTTGGAACGTTTGATGCCCAGTCCCAATACCGACCCCATATAGTCGCCGTGTCCGATTTCCGCGAAACGGGTATCCGCAGGCGTAATCGACAGCACGGTCAGTTTCGCGTCTTCGCCGTCCAGATCGCGGTAATCCGGCGCGATCAGCGCTCTTTTGCGCTCCGCGTACGGACTCCCGCCATCCAAACGGATCGCGACATCCGGCTGCGAATTGGCTAACATGCTCAAGAGTTGGAGCTGCCTCGGGTCCAGAAAGTCGGTCAGCTTCAGCTCGTGGTAACGCGCCGCGCCTTCCAACCATTCGTTGGCCCGATCGACGAATTCGCGTTCGTCCGGATGAACGTGTTCGTACATGCTTTTAGACATACGCTTCCACTTCCCGTTTCATTCTTAAACGACCAGTCCGTACAACAATTCGACCAAATACAGCGCGCCCGGAGCAACCAGATAGTTGAGCACGAAAAAAGCGACGATCGGAGAAATGTCCAACATGCCCCCGATCGGAGGAATGAAACGCCGGAACACCGAGAGATAAGGCTCCGCGATTTTGCCCAGAATGATTCCGATCTGACTCTCGCGCACGTTGGGAACCCATGACATCAGAATATAGATAATCAGAATCCAAGAATAAATTTGGAGCAGCCAAGGCAGATATACATTATGCAGTTGAAGGAGAAATTCAGCCAAGCTATCGTCACCTCATTTGATTAAATTCGCGATCCTCGCGGACCAGATCGGCAATCGTGCCTTCCACTTCTACCGTATCGGGCGTGCACAGGAAAATATCGCCGCCGACTTTGGCAATGTTGCCATTGATCGCATAGACCGTGCCGAACAGAAAATCGATGATCCGCTTGGCGAGATCGGGCCGAACCTGCTGAAGATTGACCACGACCGAACGATGCGCGCGCAGATGATCGGCGATCTGTTGAGCGTCGTCGTACGTGCGAGGTTCCGACAGAATGACCTTGACGTTCTTCTGCGCATGGATGCTCACTACGTTATTGGTCTTCGAGTTTTTGCGAAGCTCCTGATTGGGAGCCGTATCGTACTGCGGTTCTTCCTGCTCGACTACCCGCTCGACGATCTCCTCTTCTTCCTGGAGACCGAGAAAATTCATAAAGCGATTCATGACGCCCATCGTCAGTCCTCCTCTTTCCCTACCAGAATAGAACCCAGACGCAGCCAAGTGGCCCCTTCTTCGATCGCGACTTCGAAGTCTCCGGACATGCCCATCGACAGATGTTCGATCGGCCGCGAACATGCGCCCCGAGCATTGAGTTCGTCCCTCAGCTCCCGCAGTCCCCGAAATACCGGACGGGCCGCTTCGGCGTCGCCGTCGAGAGGAGCCATCGTCATCAGTCCGACGACTTCGATATGAGGGAGAAGTTCCGTCTGCCGCAAGAATTCGAACGTTTCTTCGGGCGGCATACCGGATTTGGACGCTTCGCCCGAGATATTGACCTGAACGAAAGCTTTAACCGTAAGATCGGCCGCCGCCGCTTGGCGTTCCAACTCCCGCGCGAGCGACAACCGGTCCAACGAATGAATGTAAGCGAATTTGCCGATGACGTCTTTGACTTTGTTGCTCTGCAATTGACCGATAAAATGCCAGACGCCGCGTTCTCCGAGCGCTTCCCATTTCGGCTTGGCGTTCTGCCAACGATTCTCTCCGATATGAAGAATGCCTTCGTCGAGCACCCGCGCCGTTTGCTCCGTCGAGACGTATTTGGTGACGGCTACGATATTGATTTCTTCGGGCGATCTGCCCACGCGTTCACATGCTTCGGAAACTTTCTGATGCACATGCGCGATCCGCTGCTTTAAAGTCACCGGAACGTGCCTCCTTCTTTCCGTCCGATCCAGCTGGCCATTCTTCCGGTCCGTCCTTTTTCTTCCCTATGCGAAAAAAACAGATCGGTCCGGCTGGCCGTGCACCAAGCGGCGCACTGGATATGCTCCGGACGTATACCTGATCTTATCATAATGTGTCGGTTCAATTCTTTCAAGTTCAGCAAGGCTTTGCCGCCGCCCAGATCTTCGGAAAAATCAGCGAGCGAACGAGATTCATTACCCGTCTCCTTTTCCAGCAAAACTTTCACGCGATCGAGCACGACGTCGTTCACTTCGTAACGCCGTTCTCCGATGCACGGGCCGATCGCGGCACGGATGTCTTCCGGGCGGCTGCCGTAACGGTCCTTCATCTTCTCGACCATGCGGCGGCCGATCTCGGCGACGGTTCCTTTCCATCCCGCGTGGGCGAGCCCGACGACTTGACGCTCGGGATCGAAAAAGTAAAGCGGCACGCAATCGGCATAAAACGAAGTCAACATCACGCCCGGCACGTCGGTAAGCAAACCGTCGGTATCTTGAAAAGCGCTCTCGCGATCCGTTCGCCCTCTTCCCCGGTCTTCTTCGGTTACGATCGCGATCTCGGCTTCGTGCACTTGTTCGCCGCATGTCCAATCTTCGAACCGGAATCCGGCAGCTTCGGCTACGCGCGCGCGGTTCTCCGCGACATGTCGCGGCTCGTCATCGACATGAAGCGCGCAGTTGAGCGAAACGTGAACCCCTTCGCTGACTCCGCCGCCGCGGCCCGTAAATCCGGCGCTTAAGCCCTCGAAGCTGTGCCAGGGAGCGATCTCGAATACTTCTGCTCCGTTCGCCGCGATACGATGCGCGAACGGCTCCTGACGTGTAATCATCTTTCTTATTCCTCCTTGATCTGACGATGTTGAAAAAAAGATCCGCTTCCGTAAAGCGAAAGCGGATCTCTCGTAAGCAAGGCTCTAGCACGCCGACCGCAAACAAAGGTAGGCACCTCTGATCGAATGCGGTCGACTCACTCGTACGCCGACCGCAAATCATGGTAGGTACCTCTGATCGAATGCGGTCGACTCATTAGTCGTTGTTCTGACGCGAACGGTTACGCAGGAACGTCGGAATGTCGAGCTGGTCGGCACCCGGCTGCGGGTCGTAAGCCGGACGCTGCGTCTGCTGCGGCTTTTGCCGATCGCTTTGAGCTTCCGGTTGTTGACTCGACGGACGACGTACCGGCGGTTTCAAGTCCGAAGGCTTGTGTTCGAAACCGGTCGCGATTACCGTGACTTTGATCTCGTCCTTCATGTCTTCTTCGATGATCGCGCCGAAGATCATGTTGACTTCCGGATCGGAAGCTTCGATGACGATCTCGGCCGCTTCGTTGACTTCGTACAGCGACAGGTTCGACCCGCCGGTGATGTTCATGATGACGCCTCTTGCGCCTTCGATGGACGTCTCCAGCAGCGGGCTCATGATCGCTTTGCGCGCCGCTTCCGCGGCTCGGTTCTCGCCGGACGCTTCGCCGATGCCCATGAGCGCCGAACCGCGTTCGGTCATGATCGTTTTCACGTCCGCGAAGTCGAGGTTGATCAGACCCGGTACTTTGATCAGGTCGGAAATGCCTTGTACCGCTTGGCGCAGAACGTTATCCGCTTCGCGGAACGCTTCGAGCATCGGCGTCTTCTTATCGACGATCTCGAGCAACCGGTCGTTCGGAATCACGATCAAGGTATCGACTTTTTCTTTGAGCGCCTCGATGCCGAGAACGGCTTGTCCGGCGCGCTTGCGGCCTTCGAACGTGAACGGACGCGTGACGACCCCAACCGTCAACGCCCCGCATTCGCGCGCAATTTCCGCAATCACCGGAGCCGCACCCGTTCCGGTACCTCCGCCCATGCCCGCGGTTACGAATACCATATCCGCGCCTTTGAGCGTGTTGCTGATCAGTTCGCGGGATTCTTCCGCCGCTTTTTTGCCGACTTCAGGATTGGCCCCCGCGCCAAGTCCACGGGTCAGCTTATCCCCGATTTGCAGCTTATGTTCCGACTTGGCCAAATGCAGCGCTTGCGCATCCGTATTGACCGTGATAAATTCAACGCCTTTGACGCCATTTTCGATCATGCGGTTGACGGCGTTGCTTCCGCCGCCTCCCACGCCGATGACTTTAATGCGCGCCAGGCTCTCCATTTCGAAATCGAATTCCAACATAGTCCTCCATCTCCCCCTCGTTTTCCTTGGATGGGCTCGTTTTTGTGTTTCTCATATAAATTCGCTAAACATATTTTTGAGCTTTTCTAGGAAACCGGTTTTCTGGGTCGTCTCCGGCGCGGGGCTGGACTTAGGACGATTGACGGGTTTCTTGCCCGGCGCTACGCTGCCTCTGCCACGATTCTTCCGAATAACGCTGTACAAAATGCCGATTCCGCTTGTGAAAGCCGGGTCCCGAACTCCGATGTAATCTGGTACGGCCAGACGCACGGCTGCCGCCAATTCGCTCTGGGCGACCTGCAGCACGCCGGGCATGGCGACGGTTCCGCCGCTCAGTACGTACCCGGCGACGTCCCGATAACCCATACGATAGATCTCCTGATGGATCAGTTGGAAGATCTCTTGGACCCGAGGCTCGATGATCGCAGCCAGGTCTTCTTGAGTATATTCCTTCTCGATCGAACTGCCAATGCGGTTGACCTTGAACACCACGTCTTCCGCGGCATCCGCCATCATGGCGCAGCCGTACTTCAGCTTCACCTTCTCGGCTTGATCGGTTACCGTACGCAGGCCGTAAGCGATATCGTTGGTCACGTACTCGCCTCCGATCGGAAGCGTCGAGACGGCGGCAAGATTGCCGCTGTCGAAGATCGAGATCGTAGCCTGGCCGGCGCCGATATCGATCAAGGCCGTACGCATCGTTCTCTCGTCCTTGGTAAGTGCCAGCTGGCCGGCCCCGAGGGAAATCAGCACCAGTTCTTTGACCTTGAGGTCGGCCTTCTCCACGCAGCGCAAGAGGTTATGTATAGCCGTCTTGGCACCGGTGACGATCGTCGCTTCCACCTCCAGGCGGGATCCGATCATGCCCCGCGGATCCTGAATTCCCTCCAAGCCGTCAACCACGAACTGCTTGGCCACGACATCGATGATTTCACGTTCCGGCGGAAGGGCCACGACCTCGGCGGCTTTGGATACCCGTTCGATGTCTTCCTCCCCGATTTCGCGATCCTCGTTCGATACGGTCACGACGCCCCGGCTCGATTGCAGTCCGATATGACTGCCGGATATGCCGACATAAACTTCCGTTATTTCAATGCCGACCATCCGCTCGGCGTGTTCCACGGCGCTGCGGATCGATTGGACGGTTTGATCGACGTCAACGATGGCGCCTTTTCGGATTCCTTCGGAATCGGCCGATCCAACTCCAATAATATTAAGGGTTCCGTTGGTCACTTCCCCGATAATAGCACGAACTTTGGATGTACCGATGTCCAAACTAACAATGATGTCATTGTTGCTCAAGCCTTTGGCACCTCCCGTTTGCAAAATTGATCATCCGGTTCGTTTAAAGCCGCATCTTATTGTTATCCATTAAATAGATTCAACACGGCTTAAACTTTCCCTCTTTCGTTTCGAACTTTTTTATATTTACTGTGTATCTTTTTTCGAGAATACAGCAAACATTATAGCATCTTTTGAAGTCCGCGAGTAGCAGGCCTTCGGGCGCTTATTCGCTTTCCGAATCGGAATCCGGCTGCACGAACGGGATCAAACTGTCGGAGCCGACCATGTGGACGAGTCCCGGACTCTGAGTTTCCGTAATTCCGCCCAGAATCTCCAGTTTCTCCTTAAGCAGCGAGACGGTCGTGATCACTTCGAATCT
The DNA here is from genome assembly GCF_002205895.1 of Saccharibacillus sp. O23. GTDB lineage: Bacteria > Bacillota > Bacilli > Paenibacillales > Paenibacillaceae > Saccharibacillus. Next base: position 271,269 of record NZ_NJDE01000010.1, on the reverse strand, counting down.
CGATCTCGTATAAATCCGGATCCTGTCGGGGAACGAGTCGCTGGCCATCGGCATGATCTCCGACAAATCGGACAACTGTCCGTCCGGAACCGATGCGAGCACCCGGCACAGCTTCGCTTTCTCTTCGTCTTTCCCCTCCCATTCGGTCAGCATCGGCTTCTCGGCGGGCAGTCCTTGATCCTTGAGCCGGATCGCGGCGCCGCTGCCGAGCAGAGCTTGGATGCTTCCGTCTTCGAGCAGTTCGTAAGCAACCGGATCATATTCGTCGATGCGCAGCAGAATCTTCCCGGGAAACTGCTTCTCTACCGTCGCGTGTTCGATCGCGTTCAAGCTCGTCACGATTCGGTTCTCGACGCTCGATGCGCTCGACGCGAAGAATTGGCCGCCGATCCGAAGTCCCGCCGCCTCGATCACCGCGGAACGATCCACGTACACATTGCCTTCCACGTCAATTTCTTGGATGCGGCTGAGCGAAGAGCGGAAAAACAACACGCTTGCCGCGGCGACAGCCAATACGGTCAGGATCAACCCCAGCTTCCATCGTCCCCTGCGGCGCGGCTTTCCCGTTTTTTGCTCTTGATGTTCGATCGGTTTGACTACTTTCAGCATGGCCATTCTCCATCCGGCCGCAAGATCTTGCCTTCTTGAAACGAAGCGGCAAAAAACTCGCGGTCCATTACGCTTTTTGTGTTACGTTCATTATACACGTGCCGCGCGCGATGGCAAAGACGGTCTCGACTCACAAAACTCCCCGCCGAATGGCTTGCGCCCGCACGGCCAGTTTGCGCAGTTCGGTCACGATCGTTTTGGCGGAATCCGGCTTCCCGAGCGCGGACGAGCATGCCGACATATTTTCGCGCAAATAGTCGTCGCTGACCACGGCTTCTACGGCCGAAAACAAGCGGCTTCCGTTCAGTTCCCGTTCCAAGATCACGATGGCGGCTCCTTCTTCTTCCAACGCGCGAGCATTGACTTCCTGGTGATTGTTCGTCACGTTCGGCGAAGGGATCAGCACCGCGGGAATGCCCAGAGAAGTAACCTCCGCCAAGAACGAAGCTCCGGCACGGCTGACGACCAGCATCGAAGCAGCCAATACCTCCGGCATCCGATCCACGTAAGGAAGAACGTGAAGATTGGCGGGCGTTCCTCCCGGAGCTTCGTCCAGACTCCGCTTGGCGTCTTCGTAGTAGCGTTTGCCCGTGACGTAGACATAATGGACGCGAGGCATGCGGCCGATCTCCGGCACCATTTCGAGCATCGCTTCGTTGACCGCTTTCGCTCCGATGCTGCCCCCTACGACCAGCACGATCGGCGTCCCTGCCGGGAGTCCCAGCAGACGGAATCCTTCTGCCGAATCCGCCCGGTGCACGGTCGTGGCACGCGGATTGCCGCTGTACATCACGCGTCTGGCTTTCGGGAACTGATCCTGCGTCCCGTCGAAACTGACCGCCACCGTATTGACGTACCGGCTGAGAAAGCGGTTGGTCAACCCGGGGATCGCGTTCTGTTCGTGAATAAGCGTCGGAATCCGCAGTTTGTGAGCGGCGTAGACTACGGGCCCGCAAACGTAACCTCCCGTTCCCACCACGACATCGGGTTTGAATTTTTCGAGCAGTTCCGAAGAAGCTTGGACGCCTCGCAGGAACCGGAGCACGGTCTTCAGATTGTCGGCCGACAGGCTGCGGCGAAATCCGGTGATATCCAGCGTCTCGAACGGAAGCCCCGCGGTCGGCACGATCGAATTCTCCAGACCGCGTTTGCCTCCGATATACAGGAATTCCGTATCCGGTTTATCCGCCTTCAACTGTTCGGCAATCGCGAGGGCGGGATAGATATGCCCACCGGTTCCTCCGCCGGTCAATACGACGCGCATGTCATTTCCTCCCCTTATTCGGATATGGAGCGAACCGCTTCTTTGAACACGCGGCCGCGCTCTTCGAACGACGCGAACATATCCCAGCTCGCGCAGGCCGGCGACAGCAGCACGATATCGCCCGCTTCGGCCAGCCGGCGCGCTTCGCGTACGGCTTCCCGAAGCGTTTCCTCCGAGTCGCCGAGCGGTTCGACGACGCCGACGCGTTCCAAGCCCGCGCGCCGCGCCACGCCGGCGATCGTCTCGCGCGTCTGGCCGAGCGTGACCAACGCTTTGACTTTGCTGCGGAACGCGGGGAACAATTCCTCGTAATCGGAACCGCGGTCGAGCCCGCCCGCGATCAGCACGACCGGACGGTCGAAAGCCGATAACGCGGTCAGCGTAGCCTTGGAATTGGTCGCTTTGGAATTATTATAGTAGAAGAGACCGCCGGTCTCGCCCAGCGACTCCAGACGATGTTCCACGCCGCCGAAGTCCGCGAGCGGAGCGCGGAGCGCCGCAAGGTCGGCTCCGGCCGCGATCGCCGCGGCGCAAGCGGCCATAGCGTTCGCCGCGTTATACGAACCGGGAATGCCGAGTTCGGAGGCGCGAATAATCTCGTGCACCTCTCCCGCGGGATCGCGGTAGACGATCATGCGCTCGGCCGCGGCCGGGTCTTCGGCGTCTTCCTGCGGATAAGAAGGCGATGCATAGACGCCTTCCAACGCCAGCTCCTCGGTCATCGAGAACGGCAGAATGCGTCCTTTGAGATAAGGAACCAGCTCGCGGCAGTACGCATCGTCCCAATTCACGATGCTGACGTCTTCCGGCGTCTGGTTCACGAAGATCTTGGCTTTGGACGACGCGTAGTCTTCCATCGAACCGTGATAGTCCAGATGCGTCTCCGCGACGTTGAGCAGACAGGCGATCCGAGGAGCGAAATCCTTCGTTCCTTTCAATTGGAAGCTGCTGAGCTCGACGACGAGCCAATCGTCATCGCTCGCGGACAATGCGGCGTCGCAGAGCGGCGTGCCGATATTGCCGGCGACGACGGGCTTGAGTCCCGCCGCTTCCAACATGCGCCCGACCCAAGTGGTGGTCGTCGTTTTGCCGTTCGACCCGGTGATTCCGATCATCGGCGCGGCCGACAAATGGTAGGCCACTTCGACTTCGGTCACGACTTCGATGCCCAGCTCGAGCGCGCGCGCGACCGGAGCAACCGAGTAAGGAATCCCCGGATTCTTAATCACCAAAGATACCCCTTCATGAATCAGTTCGTCCGGATGTTCTCCGCAAATCACGGAAATGCCCAACTCTTCGAGAACGGAAGCTTCCGGACTTTCTTCGCGGGGTTTACGGTCGTTAACCGTCACGTTCGCGCCGAATTCGTGCATCGTGCGCGCCGCGGATACGCCGCTTCGCGCAAGCCCCAATACCACAACGCTGCGGTTCGCATACTCTTTTGGATGTTCCATCTCTACAACCCCTTGCCTAGATATAAGCCGAGCGCGGCCAGAACGAGCGAAACGCCGAAGAAGACGGCGACGATTCTCCATTCCGACCAGCCGGACAATTCGTAATGATGATGAATCGGACTCATTTTGAAAATCCGTTTGCCGCGCGTTTTGAACGAAGCGACCTGAAGCACGACGGACAGCATCTCGATGACGAACACGCCGCCGATGATCAGAAACAGCAGTTCTTGTTTGGTCAGAATCGCGATCATGCCGATCGCTCCGCCGATTCCCAGCGAACCCGTATCGCCCATGAACACTTTGGCGGGATGCGCGTTATACACCAGAAAACCCAACACCGCTCCCGCCATCGCCGCGGCGCCGAGCGCCGAAGGAAATTGCGTCGCCTGCATCGCGATCAGCGCATAAGCTCCGAAAGCCGGAGCGCTGACCGAAGCCAACAAGCCGTCGAGCCCGTCGGTAAAGTTCACGGCATTGGATACGGCGAGCAGCATCAACACGATGAACGGATAATAAAACCACCCGCCCCAATCGAACGAAAAATGCGTGCCCGGAACGGACAAAGCGGTGCTGTGGCCGGAATCGATCAGCAGCCAGCAGCAGATCGCGGAAAACAAAAGTTGTCCCGCCAGCTTCTGAAGCGAGGTCAATCCCAGCGAACGTTTCTTCACGATCTTGATCAGGTCGTCCGACAAACCGACGAGTCCGAAACCGAGCGTTGCCGTCAGCAGCGCGTAAAATTCGGCATTGATCACCGAAAATTTGACGAAAGCCAGAGTGAAGGCCAGCAAGATGACGATACCGCCCATCGTGGGGGTTCCCGCCTTCTTGAGATGCGCTTCCGGGCCTTCCCCGCGTACCTGCTGCCCCAGCTTCAGCCGCTGCAGCAGAGGGATGCAGAGAGGCCCGACCAGCACGGCCAGTACGAAAGACACGACGGCGGTCAGAAACAAAAGCTGCAGATCCATATGCCGATCAAGCCTCGTCTCTATCGATCAACGGTTGGTCGCGCAGAGCGTAGACCACCTCTTCCAGCTTCATGCCGCGCGAAGCTTTGACCAGCACGGCGTCTTCGGAGCTCAGATGCGCCCGCAGATGCGAGATCATCTGCTCTTTGTCGGTAAACGCGCGAACCCGATCCGTTCCCAGTCCTTCGCTTGCGCCTTTTGCCGACTCTGCCGACAACGGTCCGTACGCGTAGACGGCGTCGATGTCGGCTTGCCCGGCATAACGGCCCACTTCCCGATGATATCGAAGCTCGTTTTCCCCGAGTTCCAGCATATCGCCCAGCACCAGCGTCTTCGACGCGTAACCCTGCAAGCCGGCCAATACGTCGATCGCCGCGCGCGCGGAGGTCGGGCTGGAGTTATAAGCGTCGTTCAAGATCGTGAGTCCCGACGCGCCGGTAATCCGTTCGATCCGCATGCCGGTCAACTGCATGCCCGCCAGGCCTTCCTTCATCTTCGAGACGGAGACGCCGAACTCGCGGGCCGCCGCGATCGCCGCCAGCGCGTTGGTCACGTTATGGCTGCCGAGAACCGGCAGTTCGAACACCTCTTCGCCTTCGCCGCGCGCCGTAAAGCGCATGCCGGCTCCCTGCTGCTCCAGACTCGTCGGATAATCGTCGTTCTCGCTGCCCAGACCGAACGTGAACGTCCGCAGTCCTTGCGGCAGACGGTCCGCCGCCCGAAGTTCGTTCAACACCGGCGGAATCAACGGTTCGTCTCCGTTATGCACGAGCAGGCCGCCCGGTTTCGTTCCCGAAGCGATCTCGAGCTTGGCGCGCGCGATATTCTCCCGGCTGCCCAGATTCATCAGATGGGATTCGCCGATGTTGGTCACGATCGAGACGTCCGGCGGCGCGATCTCCGCCAGCCGCGCGATCTCGCCGAGATCGCTCATGCCCATTTCCAGCACGGCTACTTCGGTATCCTCCGGCATCGACAGCAAAGTCAGCGGCAGACCCAGATGGTTGTTGAAGTTCCCCTGCGTCTTATGCACGCGCAGCGAAGCGGAGAGCAGCGCGAAGACCATGTCTTTGGTCGTCGTTTTGCCGTTGCTGCCGGTAATGCCGACGACTTTCGCTCCGCTTGCGCGCAGATAAGCGGACGCCAGTTTCTGAAGAGCTTCCAGCACGTCGTCGACTTCGATCAGCGCGCCTTGCGGAGCGCCTTCGCGGCCGCGCTGCCAGAAGGAAGCGGCCGCTCCGGCTTGCAGAGCGCCGGCCACGAATTCGTGGCCGTCCACGTTCGCGCCGCCGAGCGGAACGAACAAGCTGTTTCCGCCGAGTTTGCGGGAATCGATCACGACTCCTTCGATCTTCTTTTCCGCGAAAGCCGGGTCAACCAAACGGCCTCCGCACAGTTCGGCTACTTGGCCGAGCGTACGTACGATCACTTGACGACTCCCCTTACCGCTTCCGCCGCGACGATCCGATCGTCGAAGTCCAGCACTTGTTTGCCGACCAACTGGTAGGTTTCATGCCCTTTGCCCGCAATCAGAACGACGTCGCCCGGCTGCGCTTCGGCAACGGCGAGGCGAATCGCTTCCGCCCGATCCACGACCAGCCGGTAGCGCTTCGCGTCCACTCCGTCTTCGATCAGGCCGGCTTCGATATCGCGCAGAATCGCGTCCGGATCTTCGGTGCGCGGATTGTCCGACGTCACGAACGTCAAATCGCTGTATTTCACCGCGATGCGTCCCATGATCGGACGTTTGGTGCGATCGCGGTCTCCGCCGCAGCCGAACACGCAGATCACGCGTTTTTCCGCGAATTCGACCACGGTACGCAGCACGTTCTCCAATCCGTCCGGCGTATGCGCGTAGTCGACGATGATCGCGAAAGGCTGTCCGGCATCGACCGCTTCGACGCGGCCGTCCACGCCCGCTACCGACTCCAAGCTCCGTTTGATGTCTGCCAACTCTACGCCCTCGATCAGCGCGGCCGAGATTGCGGCCAGCGCGTTATAGACGTTGAACTTGCCGACCATGCGCAGTTGGATATCCGCGGAACCGCGGAAAGTCTCGACATGGAAAAACGTGCCTTGCGCCGTGATCTTGATCTGCGAAGCGCGAACGTCGCAGCTCGCTTCGACGCCGTAGGTCATGACTTCGGCGGCCGTCACTTTGGCGAATTCGGCCGACGCTTCGTCGTCCGCGTTCAGCACCGCGTATTTGCGTTCGGAAAGGTCCGCCGGCAGCGCGTTGCCCAAACGGGCGAAGAACAGTCCTTTGGCCGCGCGGTACTCTTCCATCGTATGATGATAATCCAGATGATCCTGCGTCAAATTGGTAAATACCGCCGTGCGGTAATCGGTGCCTTTGACCCTTCCTTGTTCCAGCGCATGGGAAGAGACCTCCATCACGCAGCATTGCACGCCGCGTCCGGCCATATCCGCGAGCGAACGCTGCAACCCGAGCGATTCGGGCGTCGTGCCCGACATCGGGAACGTCTCGCCGTCGTAGCGCATCTGAATCGTGCCGATCAAGCCGGTCTTTACGCCATGATCCGCCATGATTTTTTCGATCAGGTACGTCGTCGTCGTCTTGCCGTTGGTTCCGGTCACGCCGATCATGCGCATCTTGCGGCTCGGTTCGTCGAATACCGCATTCGCCAGCACCGCCATCGCCATCCGGCTGTCGCGAACGAGAATCTGCGGCAGCGCGGTGTCGAGTTCGCGTTCCACGACAAGCGCGACCGCGCCTTTCTCTTCCGCCTGTTTGGCATAATCATGGCCGTCCACCGTAAATCCAGGCAGGCAAATAAACAAATCGCCCGCGCTCACTTTGCGGGAATCGATCTCGATCCCCGTACATTCCGCTGCTCCGCTGCCGATCAATCTCGCGGTCACCAATCGTTCCGCCAATTGTTGCAATTGCATATTCATTCTCTCCTTCTTCTGTTCGAATCGTGGATCAAGCGCCCCGGACCGCATGCCTCCATGCCCGGGCCGCAAAATGCCCGAGTCCGCCGAAGGCAGGCCCGGGCTGTGCGATTGTCAGTTGAGCGGCGCGGCATCGCTCTCCGGAGCAGGCTCCGTCGGCGCTTCCGCATCCGATCCCTGCTCCTTCGCCCCGCTGCCGTCCGACTCTTCGCCGTTCTCTTCCGGATCGTCCGCTACGGCTTCGCCGCCGGTAGACATGTCGGCCGATTCCGTATCGTCGATGCCGGTCACGGTAGCCGCCGCCGATTTCAAATTCAACACGACTACCCGCTTGCCTTCGCTATCTTTGGTCAACTTTTGCGAAGCCACGTAACCCGATCCCCGAGTACTGATCGAGACGTCCAGCAGCTTCAGAATATCGACCGCGTCGCGAAGCGACAGTCCGGTCAGATCCGGCACGTTCATTTCGTCTTTGTGTTCCGTCAGCAGATAGATCTTCTGCCCGGCGTACATCGCGGCTCCGGCTGCCGGATACTGTTCGATCACCGATGCTCCGGCACCGATCTGCTCATAAGCGACCCCTTCGTTAAGCAGTTTGGTTTTGGCGTCGTTCAAGCTCATCTTGACCAAGCTCGGAGCGGCGACTTTGAGCTGCGCGTCGCCGGATTCGGACTTCTCTTCGTTCTGCGCCGAGATCTCTTTGTCCGAAAATTTCTTCGGAACGCCCATATACTCCAGCGTCTGCGACATGATTTCTTTGACGTAAGGAGCCGCCGCCGAACCGCCGCCCGCTTTGGGATCGTTCGGTTCGTCGATCATGAAGAAGATCGCGACTTTGGGATCGTCCGCCGGCGCGTAACCGATAAAGGAAACGACCGCGCGGTTCTTGTCGTAGACGCTTCCGTCGCTTTTGACGGTACCGGTCTTCTCCGCCGTACCGGTCTTGCCCGCCACTCGGTAACCCGGAATATACGCGTTGCGGCCCGTACCGATCTTTTGGTCGGACACGACCTGTTCCAGATAACCGCTGACCGTTTTCGCGGTTTGCGGCGTGATGACGTCGCGGACTTTCTCCACGTCGTTCATTTTCTTGACTTCCCCGGTCTGCGGATTGCTGATCGACTTCACGATATGCGGCTTGAGCAGATGTCCGCCGTTGGCGACGGCCGAGATCGCGGCAATCTGCTGGATCGGCGTAACAGAGACGTTATGGCCGAACGTGATCGACGCTTGATCGCCGAGCGGACTTTTGTCCGTCACGTTCATCGTGCCCGCCAGTTCGCCCGGCAGTTGGATGCCCGTTTTTTCGCCGAACCCGAAGTTTTTGATATATTCGGTCAATTTGTTGGTCCCGACTTTCTCCAACCCGAGTTTGACGAACGCGACGTTACTGGAATGCTTGACGCCGTCGAGATAAGAGATCACGCCCCAGTTCCGTCCTACGTCGTGGATATTGCGGCCGCCCACGCGGATTACGCCCGATTGGTACGTATCGTTGGGATTGAACTTGCCTTCCTGCACCGCCGCCGACAAGGTGACGATTTTGAACGTCGAACCCGGTTCGTACATCGCCGTCACGGCCAAGTTGTTGAAATCTTCCAAAGCTTTCGTCGCGGAATAGTTGTTCGGATCGAACGTAGGCATATGGACCATCGCCAGAATGTCCATCGTATTCGGATCCGCCGCGATGACCGAGACGCTTTTCGGTTGATATTTTTCGTACGCTTTTTTGGCCGCCTGCTCGGCGTAAAACTGAATCGTGCTGTCGAGCGTCAATTGAATAGAGCTGCCGTCTTTGGGCGCGACGATTTCGCTTTTGGCATCCGGCAGCACGACGCCTTTGGCGTCTTTCTGATAACCGATTTTGCCGTCTAGGCCTTTGAGCTGATCTTCGAAAAACGACTCGATTCCGTATTTGGGATTGCCTTCGTTATCCATATAGCCCAGAACGTTCGCCGCCAGCGTATGCTGCGGATAGAAACGCTTGACCTGATCGTCGAACACGATGCCGATATCGGTCGTCTTGTCCAACCCTTTGGCCGTTTGCACGCCCGCGATCGCCGTCTGGATCTCGGCTTTGAGATCGCCGTCGATTTTCCAACCTTGCGGCCGCACTTCCACCCAAAAGCTGTAGTCGCCTTTTTTGTAAGCGCCTATAGGGCTGTCTTTGTCGTATTTGCGATTCACCAACTCGCGAAGCTTGTCTTCGCTTACGCCGAGCTTGTCGTGCAGAATCTTCACCACGTCGTCCGCGGTTCCGCGTTGATTGATGATATTCGGTTCCACGACGACCGAGTAAGCCGGCGAATCGACAGCCAATTCTTTGCCGTTGCGGTCCGTGATCGCGCCGCGGACGGCCGTCAGCACTTTGGACGTCGACCATTGCTTGACGGCCGTCGTATGCCAGAAATCATGCTGGACGACCTGCAGGAAGAAGATCCTTCCGACCAGAACGAGAAAAAAGAGGGTGATCCCCCCTCCGATTAACAGCGTTCGCATTTTTACTCTTTTATTTAGCATGGCGTTGGAACCTCCTGCCGTATCCCTTTACGCTGCCGCCCGGACCCCGACGCTCGCGCCGGAATCCGTTCGACTCCTTTAGTACGCTGACCGATAACGATGTAAAAATCCGCGTAAATCCGTTTCCTTCGAAGTTTACGTACATGCCCTACTTGTTTCCGTCTTCGGTTTTCGGTTGCGAACTTTCGCCGCTCTTGCGGTCGACGAAGATCGGTTCGTGTTCCGTCGCCTGAACGAGTCCCATCGACAGCGCCGTCGGCACGATGCTCTGACGAAGTTCCTGTCTGTCGCGTTCGGCCTGCGCGATGTCTTTGTTCAACCGAACGGTCTCGCTCTGAACGGATGCGATCTGATGGTTCAGGTCATAGATATGTACATATCGCCAAGCGATAATGCTGCACAAAGCTACTGCGACCGCTACGCTGAACAGATAAAGCATTTTTTCCCTCAAAGGAAGTTCGGCCCGGCGGGTCACAACCGTCGTCTTTTGCCGGTACTGCTGCGAAATCGAATTCTGTTGCTGCTCTCGTTCCCGGATCGCAAGATTTCCGCGTGTCTGTGCCATAGATCAATCTCCTCGTCTTGGAATAAACGCTGTTTACTTGGTCTTCTCCGCCACTCTAAGCTTCGCGGACCGCGCCCGCGGATTGGCTTCGATCTCCGCGTCGGAAGGCGCAATCGGTTTGCGGTTCACCAGTTTGATACTGTTCGGGCCTTCGTACACCTCGACCGGGAATCCGGGAGGAGCGACGTTTTTGCCCGTATACTCGAGCAGAATCTGTTTACAGATCCGGTCTTCGAGCGAATGGAACGTGATGACGCTGACCCGTCCGCCCGGAGACAAGCAGCGCACGACGGCATGCAGCGCGTCTTCGAACGCCGAGAGTTCGTCGTTCACGGCAATGCGCAGGGCTTGGAAACTCCGTTTGGCCGGATGGCCGCCCGTTCTTCTGGCCGCTGCCGGAATGCCTTCCTTGATGATCTCCGCGAGTTCCGTCGTCGTCTCGATCGGTTTCTTCGCCCGATGTTGACCGATCTTGCCCGCGATGCGGCGGGAAAACTTCTCTTCGCCGTAACGGTACAGGATACGCGTGATTTCTTCTTCCGGCCATTCGTTGACGATGATCTTGGCCGTCAATTCGGAAGATTGGTCCATTCGCATATCCAGCGGCGCTTCGTGATTGTAGCTGAATCCGCGCGAAGCTTCGTCGAACTGCGGCGAGGATACGCCCAGATCGAACAGGAATCCGTCGACTTTCGGTATTCCCTCTTCGTCTTCCGGAACGCCCGCCTGCCGAAGCGCGTTTTCCAACTCGCGGAAATTAGTCTTCACGAGCGTTACGCGGTCGCCGTAGGCCGCCAGCTTCTCGCGCGCGTTTTCGAGCGCCCAATCGTCCTGATCGAACGCGACGAGGCGTCCGCTTTCCCCCAACTTGGACGCGATCAACGCGCTATGCCCCGCTCCTCCGAGCGTGCAGTCGACGTAAATGCCGTTCGGCTTGATATTCAGGCCTTCGACCGCTTCTTCTTTAAGCACCGTGATGTGATGAAACAAATTCGTATCCCCCAGACGTTACATGTCCCATGTTGAATTATTGTCGGATTAAAAATCGATATCGAAATCGGATAATTTCTCCGCGATGTCCCCGAAAGATTCCTCGGACTGCCGGTAATACTCTTCCCAGCGCTCGCGGCTCCAGATCTCCACTCGGCTGCCGGCGCCGATGACGACGCACTCTTTGGCCAACTGCGCGTATTCCCGAAGATTGACGGGAAGATTCGCCCTCCCCTGCTTGTCCCATTCGCATTCCGCCGCGCCCGAGAAAAAGAACCGGGTAAAGGCCCGCGCATCGGACTTCATCAAAGGCAGGTTGTTCAGCTTGCTTTCGAGATTTCCCCATTCCTGCTCGGAGTAAACGAAAAGACAATGGTCTAAGCCGCGAGTCACGATACAGACCGTTCCTAACTTTTCCCGGAACTTGGCCGGCATAATAATGCGACCTTTGTCGTCGATGTTATGCCGATATTCACCCATAAACATCGTCGGACCCACTCCTTGTCCTTTCTCCTCCACTTCACACCACTTTCCACCACTTACAGCATAATAGATTCGACGCCCGAAATCAAAGTCCTTCTGCAAATTCCACGTTTTTTCGCCGGATTTTACGTTTTTTCTGGCTGTATCCTCCGGTTTTCACGAAAAAAACCAGGCCGTCGCTCCCGTATGTCCGGGAGAAACGTCCTGGCTCTTGTTTGCGCTGTTCTTCAAGCCGAAAAAACTTGCAGGTTAAACTTCCCGACTCGGCCGATCGTTCGGCTTTTTTCGCCGTACCGGTTCACGCTTCGAGAATGCGGTGCGCGCCCGTCAAATCCGGTTCGACGTCCATCAGCCGATCGATCCAATCCGGACCGTAACGGTTCAGGATATAAAAGACGTTATACACGCGCTCCTGCGGACGGTCGAGCGGGAACAGCGTCTTATAAATCCGGTCCCAACGGCGCAGCTCGGCTTCGTTCTGCCGGGCGATCGTCTGCTTGGTCTTATCCTGCAAAAAGACGATCTGATCGAGAATCTTGGCGCGATTGGTCTCGCCTAGACGGGTAAGCCCCGGCTGAAGCTCTTCAAGGCGATGAATGACGGGCTCGTAAATCCGCGCGAACTCGTTTTTGGCTTGTTCGAACAAATCGTCCATGCCCAGTTTGTCCTGCTCCGCCAGCCAAGCTTCTTTGCGCTCCGCGAAACGCTCCATAACGTCTTCGAAACTTAACGAATACTGCTCCATATGCTTTTTCGTCGACGAATCCAGCAGCGTGAACGACATGCGCGGCAGCAGGATCGGCATCTGCATGCCCGCGGTCTCGAAACCGTCTTTGGTGCCGGCCCAGTAAGCGACCTCGCCGAGTCCGAGCACGGCTTGCAGCACCGGGAACAGATAGTCCTGCATCAGAGGCCGGGTCAATACGTTATTGCTGAAACACTCGGGACATCGCTCCAGACGTTCGAGCAGCTCTTCCCGAGTCAGCACGATACTGCCGCGACGATCCAAGAATTTGCCGTCCTGCTTAAACAGCAGCAGACGCTGTCCTTCGTGAATGTAAAACAAGTTGGCCGCGCCTTCTACCGCCTGCGCCTGCTGTTCGTAACCGCTGCTCTCGATGCGTGCCGCCGCTTCGAGATACGCCGCTTCGAATTCGTCGCTGCGAACGATCAGTTGTTCGAACATCGGCCGTTCCAGCGCGCGAAGCGCGGGATCGGCGGAATCGACCAGAACCAAGCCGTAACGGCCGAACAATCGGCCGATCAGCCGCGCGAACCCTTCGCTCAAATCCGACGATCGGGTCAGCTCGCTTCGCAGCATCGCGATCAGCTCGACTTTGAACGCCGAATCCGCAAGCGTAGATTCCAACTCCGCGATTGCCTCTTCCCATTTCTCCGCCGGCACCTTCACGGCGCTGACCGACGACTTTCCGTCGTGCCAAGACTCCATCCGCAGACGGCGTACTTCGAGCTCCGACGTCAATACGTAGGTATGATCCGCCTCGTCCCAGTCGTGATCCTCGCCCGCGATCCAGAATACCGGCACCACGTCGCGTCCGAGCTTCTCCGATGCCGAACGCGCGGCATGCACGATCGTCGCCGCTTTGTAGACGACCAACAATGAACCGGTAAACAATCCGCTCTGCTGGCCGCCGACCACGACGAGCGCATTCTCTTGCTTCAACTGCCCCAACGAGCGGCGTACGGCCTCATCGTCGTTATAACGGGCATTGTAATCTGCCAATACTCGAACCAATTCGTGCCGATCGGCCTGCGGCCGATGCGGAGCATCCAACCACTCGGCGCGACGGCGCAGCGATTGTTCGTCTTGCAAATCGTATTCGTATAATTCATGCGCGTGCTGACCGCGCACATAATCTTCTCCCAAGGCCGAACCCTTGCGAAGCGCCTGCGGAATGACATTCATGTCTGGCCTTGCCTCCTGTCTCCTGTCTCCTTAAACCCTTCTTGATTGTACCCAATCGCTCCCAAGTCGTCAAAGTAACTTTCTTCCGATTCGGAACTAAGTTCATTTTCGGACCTTATCGCCGAAAAGACAACAAAAAACCGTCTTTCCGAGCGGGATACGCTGCGAAAAGACGGTTGAAGATCTTCAGGATCGGTCTTGCGTTCGAATCTTAGTAAGGCGTTGCGACCCAGTGGCCCGGCGAAACTTCCACCATTGCCGTATCTTCCGTTTGTTCGTCCGCCGAACGGATCGGACCGCCGCCTTCGGCCGTCATCAAGATCCGCTTTCTCTGCGATTCCACTTCCGGATCCGGAACAGGAATAGCGGAGAGCAGCGATTTCGTATACGGATGGACCGGATTGCTGTACAGTTCCTCGCTGGTCGCCAATTCGACCATCTTGCCGAGATACATCACGGCTACGCGATCGCTGATGTGCTTAACCATCGACAGATCGTGCGCGATAAACAAGTACGTCAGGCCGAGACGCTCTTGCAGTTCTTGCAGCAGGTTCACGACCTGCGCTTGAATGGAGACGTCGAGCGCCGAGATCGGTTCGTCGCAGATAATGAATTTCGGGTTGACCGCGAGCGCGCGGGCGATCCCGATCCGCTGCCGTTGGCCGCCGGAGAATTCATGCGGGTAACGCGTCGCGTGATCGGTGTTCAATCCGACCAGATCCAACAGCTCTTCGATCCGCTTTTTGCGTTCTCCTTTGCTGCCCGCCATATTGTGAATGTCCAGAGCTTCGCCGATGATATCGGATACGGTGAAGCGCGGATTCAGCGAAGCGTACGGATCTTGGAAGATCATCTGCATATCGCGGCGCATCGCTTTCATCTTGCCCGGCGACAATTTATAGATATCGGTTCCGTTGAAGCGCACGCTGCCCGCAGTCGGCTCGTACAGCCGCAGAATGGTACGGCCGGCCGTCGATTTGCCGCAGCCGGATTCGCCTACCATGCCGAGCGTCTCGCCTTCGCGGATATAGAAGTTCAAGTTATCTACCGCTTTGAGCACTTTGCCTTTTCCTACATTAAAATATTTCTTCAGTCCTTCGACTTCGATAAGGTTCTTACCGGTTTGCACGCCCATGACTGACGCCTCCTTTACGATAAATTCCGCGGATCATTTGTTTTTGAGCGACGGGTCGAGCGCATCGCGCAGGCCGTCTCCGAGCAGGTTGAACGCCAGCATGATAATGCTGATCAACAATGCAGGGAACAACATCCGCCAAGGGAAGAACATCCAGCCGGTCAAGGCGTTTTCGACCATCGAACCGAGCGACGAGATCGGAGCCTGCACGCCCAGACCGAGGAAGCTCAGGAACGATTCGGCGAAGATCGCGTTCGGAACCGACAGGGTCAGCGTTACGATGATCGGTCCGCTCGCGTTAGGAAGCAGGTGACGGAACAGCAATCTGCCCGTACCGGCGCCCATCGAACGGGAAGCCAAGACGTATTCGCGATTCTTGAGTTTCATGATCTCGCCGCGGACGATCCACGACATATTGATCCAGCCCGTAATCGTTAGGGCCAAGATGATGGTACCCAGGCTCGGTTTGAGCACGACCAACAGCAGGATCGTAACGAGCAGGTAAGGAATCGCGTACAGAATTTCGGAGAATTTGTTCATGATCGTATCGACGCGGCCGCCGAAGTAACCCATGATGCCGCCGTAGATCACGCCGATCAACAGGTCGATCAGCGCCGCGGCCAGACCGATGATCAGCGAGATGCGCGCGCCCATCCAAGTCCGCACGAACATGTCGCGGCCGAGGTCGTCGGTACCGAACCAGTGAAGCGAAGACGGCGGTTGGTTGGTCGCCGACAGATCGTTGCTCTTGTAGTTGTAGCCGTGTACCCACTGCGCGATCAGCGGACCGATGATCGCGCCGATCACGATCAGCACCAGCACCACAAGACCGCCCATCGCGATTTTGTTGCTGCGCAGGCGTTCCCAAGTGTCGCGCCAAGCCGTCAGACTTTCGCGTTTAATGACTTCGGATTCGTGTTGATTGATATCGACAGGCGCAAAATCAGCCGCCGACAAAGTCGGAAGAGGCTGTTTGTTCGCCTTATTTTCGTTAGCCACTGGTTAGCCCTCCTTGCTTGATGTCAGTTTGATACGAGGATCGACAAGCACGTAAACGATATCGGTGACGAATCGAGCGAACATCAGAATGATACCGTAGAAGAGCGTAATCCCCATGATCATCGTATAGTCGCGGTTCGTGATGCTGTCCACGTATACTTTACCGATCCCGCCGATACCGAAGATCCGTTCGATAACGACGGAACCCGTGATGACGTTGGCGGTCATCGGACCGACATAAGTGACGACAGGAAGAATCCCGTTTCGAATCACGTGTTTCCAGAGGATGGCCGGCCATTTCAGACCTTTGGCTTTCGCCGTCTTGATGTAATCCGCATGCAGAACTTCAAGCATGCTCGAACGCGTCAGACGCGCGATGAACGCGATCGGCTGCGCCGACAACGCGGCGACCGGAAGCACATAACCAAGAACGTCTTTGAGACCCGTAATCGGGAACCAATGCAGCTTGAGACCGAACAGATATTGAATCAGCGATGCAAGCACGAAGCTCGGCACCGCTATCCCGAGTACGGCGAGCACCATGACCACGCTGTCGATCATCTTCCTGTGATACAAGGCCGCAAGCAGGCCGAGCGCCACGCCGATGATCGTCGAAACGACGACAGCAATAAGGCCGAGCCGCAGCGATACGCCGAACGTCTGGCCGATAATATGCGATACCTCTTGATTGAGCTTTTTCATCGAAATGCCCAGATCGCCTTGCAAAATGTTGCCGAGATAGTTCACGTACTGCACGATCTCCGGTTTATCGAGACCGTACTGCGCTTCCAGACGCGCGCGAATCGGAGCCGGTACTTCCTTTTCCGACATGAACGGATCGCCCGGAATGGCTTTCATCAAGAAAAACGTCGCCGTGATCAAAATAAACAGCGAAAGCAGCGTATATAGGAACTTGGTAGTTATATAACGTGCCATATACGAACCTCTCCTCCTTCTTCCTCATCCTGTATTGAAGCCTAGCTTCATGTATAGGTGCATATTCATTATTTTCAACCCTATATACTGGTTAAGCAAGATTAAAAATGGAAACTTGACGAACATGCAAAAAAATCGGGATATATATGGGCAATCCACATATATCCCGAACTCTTATTAAGCTTGGGTCATGCACACCTAGATCCGAAGATCTTAGTGATTTTCCAGGTAAGCGTGATTGAAGTTGATCGCGCCCGAGAAGTCGGTCGTTACGCCTTTGAGGTAAGGTTTCGTGAGCGACGCTTGCGTGTAGTAGTACACCGGCATGATTGCCATTTCGTCTTGGATCAAGATTTTTTCTGCCGCAGCCAGATCTTGCATACGTTTTTCCGGATCGTTGCCGCCTTTGTAAGCCGCGTCGATCAGTTTGTCGTATTCAGCGTTGGAGAAGAATGCGGTGTTGTTGCCGCCGCCCGTTTTGAACATGTCGATGAATGTCATCGGATCGTCATAGTCGGCTGTCCAGCCGGCGCGAGCGATTTGATAGTTACCCGTTTTTCTGCTTTCCAGGAATACGGACCATTCTTCGTTTTTCGTTTGGATCGTTACGCCGAGGTTCTTTTCCCACATATCAGCTACGGCCAGAGCCAGCTTCTGGTGGTTTTCGCTCGTGTTGTACAGCAACGTGATCGGAGGCAGAGTCGTGTAACCCGCTTCTTTCATGCCTTCTTCGAGCAGTTTCTTCGCTTCTGCTGCATCTTCCTTGAAGTAGCCGCTATCCGGATACGTTTGACGGAATTTTTCGCCGTTCAGACCCGCGATGGAAGTCGGAACGAATCCGAATGCCGGCGTTTGACCTGCTTTCGTTACGTTTTCGATCAGGGATTTACGATCGATCGACATTGCGAAGGCTTTACGGATCTTCGCGTTGTTGAAAGGTTCTGCTTTGGTGTTGAACTCATAGTAGTAAGTTGAAGCGATATCCGTCAGTTTGAACTCGTCCGGAAGTTGTTGCGACAGCGGTTGGATTTGGTCAGTCGGGATTTCGCCCGTAGGAGCGCCCGCATAGTCGATTTCTCCGCCTTGGTACGAAGCCGTTTCGGTTGCGCCGCTGTTTACGACGGAAGCCGTAACGTTGGTCAGCTTGATGTTGGCCGCGTCCCAATATTTGTCGTTCTTCGTCCATTGCAGTTCGGAACCGGCAGTCCAGCTCGACAGCGTGAACGGTCCGTTCGTTACCATTTTCGCCGGATCGGCTGCCCATGCTTGGTCAGCTTCGACGGATGCTTTGTGAACCGGGTAGTACGTGTAGAACGAAGTCAGACCCAAGAAATAAGGAGTCGGATTCGTCAGTTCGACTTCCAATGTCTTCTCGTCGACGGCTTTGATGCCTACGCTCGCGAAGTCTTTGGTTTTGCCGGTGTTGAAGTCTTCGGCGCCTTTGATGTAGTACAGTTGGTAAGCGTAGACCGGAGCCGGAGTCGTTTCCGGGCTCAGCACGCGCTGCCAAGCGTATACGAAATCGTTGGCCGTTACCGGATCGCCGTTGCTCCAAGTCGCGCCTTCGCGCATATGGAACGTGTATTTCAGGCCGTCTTCGGAGATGTCCCACTTTTCGGCAGCGCCCGGAGCGGGTTGGCCTTCAGCGTTGATCGTCGCGAGACCTTCGTACATGAAACGCAGCGCCGTGTTCGACTGGCTGTCTTGAGCTTGCGCCGGATCAAGCGTCGGCGGCTCTGCACTGAGGTTCAGGTGCAGGGTTTGGTCGGCTGCCAGGTCAGCGTCGGTTGCGGCCGGCTCAGTCGCCGTACCCGTATCCTTCGTGCCTTCTTCGGTCTTGGTACCCGAATCCGTAGTAGCTGTCTCTTTGGCGCTTCCGCAACCAGCGAGCACTGTGCCGATTACAAGAATCAGCGTGAGGAGCATCATCCAGCTTTTCTTTTTCATCCTGCAGCTTTCCCCCTACAAAAAGATTAATTTTTTTATTGATTATACCCTCCACCCAAAAAAAAATCTATAACCTTTTTTCAGAATCTTACGCTTTTTTTTAAATTTCACTTCTTTTCTGTCACATTTTCTGTCTCGAACCTTGATTTTTCAACAAAAATCATCGACATATTTTCATTTTCCAACCCGTTATGTATCATCGCCATGTCAGCTATTTACGATATACGCAATAAAACCGGCGCCGGCAAGCAGAACATAACACGGAGCCAAAAACAAAAACGCAAGGCGCCAAAATCCTTTTGCCAATCGTTCGGGTTCGATCTTTCCCCGTTTGCGATTCTGGGCGCTTCCGAGCAGTCCGCCCAGAATCAACAGGATCAATATCAACAAATAGAACCCGAACGAAGACGAAAACACGTAATTATAAAGCGCGGATACGGAAAAGATCAGGAAAGGCGTCGTAAAGTCCATCGCCCGCCGAAAGGAAGCTTGTTTCGTCTCTTTTCGCAGCATTCCCGCAGCATAGACGAGAATGAACGGCAAAAAAGGCAGCACGCACAGCGTAATCAATACTCCCGAGACCGCTTCGAACATCTTTTCCCCTCCCGCTTTCTTCGAAATGATGGGCGATTCTATTCCTTCATGCCTTCGATCAATTCCAGAAGCATTCGATTAAGCGGAGCTTCCGCCTTGAATCCGCGCGCCAGATCGACGATGCCGCCGCAGATCCATCGAGCTTCCGTGGAGCGTCCGTGCGTAACGTCTTCCAACATGGAAGATCGGTTACGCGAGGTTGCGCGGCAGACCCCGATCAGATCTTCCCACCAGCCGGCTTCGAACGAAATGCCAGCAAGCGCATACACATGCCCGATCTCTTCGAAGATTCCGCGCATCGTTTCGATTCTGTGCCGCGAAGCGAGCAGAGCTCCGTTCTCGATCTTCCAGATCGCCGTCAACGGGTTGATTACGGCATTGATCATCAATTTCCGGTACATGACGGTTTCGATTTCATTCGACGCCGAGAGCGTCAATCCTGCCGCCGCAAAGAGGTCGATCAACTTTTTCTCGGCGGCTTCTTTTTGCGGGGAAAAGACGGATGCCGTTCCCGGAAGGCCGAACAAGGTCGCGCCTTGTCCCGCGCGCAGCACCGAATTCGCATCCGAACGGCGCGCTCCTTCTGTCGTGATCGCCGCGTAAATATCGTGATTCGGCAGCGCGCGGCGAAGCCTCTCGATATGTCCGACTCCGTTTTGCAAGCAAAACAATCGGTCTTTCGCGCCGAGGTCGGCTTTTAGGCGATCGATCAATTCTTCGTTCAGATCTTTTTGTTTGAGGGCCAATACGACCCAAGTGTCTTCGCCCGTCTTGGTTCTCTCGGCATGTCGTTCGATCGACAGAGCCGCGATCGCTCCTGCCGGAATTCGTAAAGGAGGCCGGTCTTCGGCGCTGCGGACTTCGATTCCTTCGCGCGCGATCCGCAGCGCTTGTTCTTCCTTGCGCGTATATAACGCGACGGAGGCGCCGCCCGCGGCGGCTCCGGCCGCAAAAAGCAAGCCTAACGAGCCTCCTCCGATCACTTCGATGTTCAATCCGCGTTCTCCTTTCGCTTCGGCAAGCCGGCGGTCGCGGTTTACGCCCGAAGCTTGCAGCCGTATAATCAGAATAAGAAAAACCCGTCGCGATAAGCGGAACTTTATTGTACCACAGCAGGAAGAAAGCAGGCATGACGAAGAAAGAAGTTTCGCGGAACGCGCCCCGAACGGCGGGAAAGAAAGTGAGGAAAACGCTGTGCCGAAACGTTTGTACGCCGGACTGCTCGCCGCAGCCCTGCTTGTGGCTTCCGGTACGGAAAAGGTTCCGGCGGCCGAAGCCTCGTCTTCCGGCGACCCGGCCGACTGGACCCCCGAGCAGCGGAAGCTGCTTCAAGACACGTTGTCGCTCAGCGAACTTCAGCGGGATACGGAGCGAATCGCCGAAGAACAAAACGAACTGGCCCGGCAGGGAGAGAAGCTGAGCGGAGAAATCGAAACGCTGCAAACCCGTATCGCGAGCAGCCGCGAACGCGCCGATACCGTCGTGCGCTCCCAATACATGCAGGGACAGCGGCCGATGCTGCTGTCCCTGCTCAACGCCCGCTCGTTCGGCGAACTGACGCGGATATACTATTACTACGAATTCGCGATTCGCCATGATCAAGAACTTCTGCTCGGCTTCCGGGAAGACTCGGACCGACTTCAGAACCGCAAAGATCAATTAGCGGCCAATTCGGCGCGATTGGAAGAAGTGAAGCGCGGAATCGAGCAGCAGCGCGCCCGGCTGACCGCGCTTCAAGCAGACATCGACTCCGGACTGCTCACCAGCGACGATCCCGCAAGCCTCAGGCGGCTTGCCGACGAACTGAACGTCTATTGGAGCAATGTCGGACTGTTCGAAGTCGACGAATATTTTTCGCAATTGGCGGCGGCCAGCGAGAAGCTGCCCGATTTTCTGCAAAATAGCGGCAAGCTCAAAGTATCGGGTCTCGGAACCCGCTATACGATCGAATTGACCGACGCCGAACTGAACGATTTCCTGCGTTCGCAAAGCGAAGACTTCGCCGATTTTTCTTTCTCGTTCGAAAACGGCCGCGTCGTGGCCGAAGGCAAACAAGATCGATTGACGCTGCGGATCGAAGGCCGTTATACGTTGGAGAACGAGCCGCAGAACGCCGTACTCTTCCACGTGGACAAATTGATCTTCAACGGGCTCGAACTTCCGGAGAGCACGCGCCTCGAACTCGAACGCAAATACGATCTGGGGTTCTATCCGCAGCAGGTCGCTCCGGTCAAAGTCGACGACGTGGAGATGCAGGACGGCTATCTCAAGATCGAACTGCAATTGGTGCTGTAGCTTCTCCGATCAAGGCAGGAAATAAGCGGCCAATCCGTCGGCGTCCAATCGACCTTCGTAGAAACGATCCAATGAACGGCTCCAGGTATTTTCCCGGGAAGCCGTTTTTTTGGCGTTGCGCCCGGTTCCCGCTTCGTTGTCCTCGGCGGCGCGCAGGGCTTGCAGATCGGGAATCCACGACAGAAGCGGCGCGTTATCGGGCTCGTCGTAAACGCTGCGGAGCACGGGCAGATGTCCGGTCAGGCCGTACCAATCGCTTTGCGTCGAGCGGCCCGTCACGTAAGCGATCCACAGCGAAGCTTCGCGCGAACGTTCCGTATCGGCCGCAATGCCGAAGCAGCGAAGCGAAGCGATCTCGATCGGCCCGGCCAGAGGCGCGACGCGGGAACCGGGCAGATTCTCCGCTCCCAATCGGGATAAACGGTCTACGGCCAACGCCAGTTGGCCCGATTCGACTTTGGTTCGAAGGCTGACGGGCGACTGTCCGCCTGTCAGAGACAAATCATGCAAATACGTACGGGTTCGAAGCTCGTCGGCAAGCTGTAAAGCCCGCTTGAGGCGTTCCGCGTTCGATCCTTCTTCTTTGCCTTTCCATAGATCCACCAACGCGGAAAAAGCACGGACGTCGCCTGCCGGCAATCCGATGATCTCGTCCGCAAGCGCGGCGCTTCGGGATTCCGAACCTTGTCCGGCGGAAGCTTCTTCCTCCGGTCCCGCTTTCGATTCCGCCGATGGACGCGGATCTCTCGGCTGAAGCTGCGACTTCTCCCAAGCCTGCCAAGCCTGCTGACTCTGCGGCAGTCCTCCGGACGCGGCCGCGAACCGGCCGGGATTCCAAGCGATGCCGTAAGGATCGTAATCCAGCGGCACCGCCCAACGGTAGCCGTTCCATTCGACCGACTCGGCAGGCAGAGGAAGCGAATCGGCCGCGGCCGCCATATTCGATTCGTACAAATCGGCAGGCAGCAGCCTTCCGGCCGCGGCGAACTCCGCTACCCAAGCGCCGTCGAGCATGAGGACATCCGGCTCCCGGCCGGCGGCGTACGCTTCGCGGTACGTTTTATACGCTTGTTCGGGCGCGATATTCACCAGCGTGACATCGGCGCCGGAACGCCGCCGGTATTCTTCGTTGATCGTCTGAAGAGCTTTGAATTCTGCGGCTCCCATCATCGTATAGACTTCGATTTCGCGTAACGGACGCTCCGATTCCCCTTCTTGCAGCGCGGTCGATCCGTCGTCCGAATCTCTGGGCGCTCCCGAATTCGAAGCCACGGGCAGAGACGACGGCGACAGATTGATCAGAGCAAGGAGCAGTATGCCGAACAGCACGAAATGATTTTTTCGTTTCAATTCAGTCCCCTCCGTTTCCTGCTTCCCCCATTGTACCAAACGATCTTTTTTCCAACCAAAAAAAGAATCCGGTAGCAAAACCCGGATTCTTTGCTTTTTGATTGCAAATCGACTGAAACTTTCTGCTTTACAGCAGGTCCGCCGCCAGTTGAGCCAACTTCGAACGTTCTCCTTTTTCCAAATGGATATGCCCGGCCAGTTTCTGCGATTTGAACTGCTCCACGACGTAGGTCAACCCGTTGCTCGCGGCGTCGAGGTACGGATGGTCGATCTGCTCGGGGTCGCCGACCAGAATCATCTTGCTGCCTTCGCCGGCGCGGGAAATGATCGTCTTGACTTCATGCTTCGACAGGTTCTGCGCTTCGTCGATGATAATGAACTGCGACGGGATCGAACGTCCGCGGATATAGGTCAGCGCCTCCACCTGAATGCTGCCGAGCCCCATCAGGATCTTGTCGATGTCTCCGGCGCTTTTGGTGTCGAACAGGAATTCGAGATTGTCGTAGATCGGCTGCATCCACGGACGAAGCTTTTCTTCTTTTTCGCCGGGCAGATATCCGATGTCTTTGCCCATCGGCACGACCGGCCGCGCGACCAGCAGCTTTTTGTATTTGCGGTCGTCTTCGACCTTCATCAATCCGGCCGCCAGCGCGAGCAGCGTCTTGCCGGTACCCGCTTTGCCGGTGATGGTGACCAGCGGAATATCGTCCGACAGCAGCAGTTCGAGCGCCATGCGCTGCTGAGCGTTGCGGGCCATGATCCCCCAGACCGGGTCATGCCCTTGGAACAAGGGTTCGAGCCGCTTGGCTTCCGCGTTCAGCTTGACGAGCGCCGATTTGCTGCCGCTTTCGTCTTTCAAGATGGCGAATTCGTTCGGATACAATCGTTCCGCCGCGCCGCCGACATCCGACACGAACAAATATTTATCCCTATAGAAGCGATCCACAAGATCGTACGGAACCTGAAGCGAGATATATCCGGCATAGAGCGCGTCGGGATCGGCCGCCCGGTCGGTCATATAATCCTGAGCGACCAGTCCGAGCACATCGGCTTTGACCCGGACAAGCACGTCTTTGCTGACCATCACGACCTGCTTGGCTTCGTTTTCCGGCAGTTCTTGTTGTTCCTTATGATAGTTGAGCGCAACGGCCAGAATGCGGTTATCGTTCGTCATCTCGCCGAACATATCCTGCATGCTCTGGAAACTGCGGTGATTGAGTTCGACCCGGAGTACGCCGCCGGATTCCAACGCGACTCCGTCATGCAGATGTCCGCGCTCGCGCAGAGCGTCGAGTTCCCGCGATACGCTGCGGGCGTTGCGTCCGATCTCGTCGGCCAGCCTCTTCTTCGAATCGATTTCTTCCAGCACGGCAGCCGGAATGACTACTTCATGCTCCTGGAACGAAAAGATGGAACGGGGATCGTGCAGCAGAACGTTGGTATCGAGCACAAAGAGTTTTTTCACGAAAAATCCCTCCCGAGGCTTAATGGAACCGCAAGCCGCCTTCCCGATCCGGCGTACATCGCGCCGCGATCCGGGCAGCGCCGATCGAAACCGTCCACCACCTCCTCTCGCGATCCTCTCACGAATAAAGGCCCAAACGAAGACAAAAAAGCCCGCGGCGAACCGCTAGGCTTTTTTCATGGCATTCATGACTTGGCTGTCGAGAAACTCGGCAGCATGAATATCGAGCGTGCGACTATATTGGGGCGGCGAAGACAAGTGCGCGCCGTAGAACAACGCGTTGCGGACCGCTTCGACTTCCACGTCGAAACAGCACATCCGAAACGGCACGTCCTGCAAAGGATCCTGCACGACGTTCGCCTTTCCGTTGATGGCATACACTTTCTCGCCTCCGAAAATCGTCAGCGTCACTTTGGGATTATGCAGCATGTTGCGGACCAGACGGGAGCGGTGATCGACCGCAAAACGAAGCGTGCCCGGGTTTACGGCATAAAGCCAAGAAATGGTCGTTGAAGTCGGACCGTTCGTTTCGGCGTCAACGGTAGCCAGCAGAGCAAACGTCTCGCCCTGAAGCTGAACGTACAAAGATTCGGTCATTTGCGTAACGGCTTCGGACATCCTGTGGCCTCCTAATACGGCGTCTGATCGAGAGTTATAGATCGAGGTGAATCTGCTTCGATTATATCACACCCGGAAACGGTCGTTCAATCGAACGACGTCTCGGCAATCCGACGTCTTTACGGAGCCGCAGGCGAAGCGGCCTGATGCCTGCCCGCCAACTCGTCCTGCAAAGCTTGTTTGGCGGCATCGAGTTCGTCCTGCTTCATATCGACGAAACCGGTCTTCCGGCTCCACGGACCCGTGACCTGCTTGTACGTGATGTTTTCTTTCGGAATGTCCCAATACGTGCGAACGAGATTCATCACTTGTTTGTTCTCCAGATCGGTATCCATGTTATGGGCGACCGCGTCGATCAACGAACCGGCTTTGGTCACCGCGTTAAACGACTTTAGTTTGTCGAGAATCGCCGCGATCAGTTCCTGCTGCCGTTTGTTGCGGTCGATGTCGCTGGACTCCGGCGTTTTGTTGCCGGCGCACAGGTCTTTGCCGCTCATCGTCAGCGTATTGGTCGTATGGCGGTATCTCGCGAAACCGAGCGCTTGTTTGCCGTCGAGCGTTTGCAGCCCTTTTTTGAGATCGATGTCCGTATTGTCCGCTTCGGTCTTGTAGCACATGTCTTGATCGACGTTCACTTCTACGCCGCCGACCGCGTCCACGACGTCTTTGAGCGTATTGAAGTTGACCACGGTCGCATAATCGACGGACACGCCGAAATATTTGCCGAGCATTTTTTTCATCTCGTCTTTGGCGCTGTCGCCGCCTTTTTTCTCGTCGACCAAAAACTTCGGATAATAGGCATTGACCTTGCGCACCTTATAACCGTCCAGTTCGAAACGACCGTCGCGCGGAAGCGACACGACCGTCGCGGTATCCGTTTTCGGATTCATCGCGACCACCATGACGACGTCGGTCAGATTCGTATTGGTCTCCTGACGGAAATCGGTACCCAGCAGCGCCATCGCGATCGGCTGCGTATCGGCCGGCTTGACCGGTTCCCCCGCCGTGCCGATCGCTTTGGACTTCTGATAGATCATGCCTAGATAGATGCCGATTCCGATGACCGCCAGAATCAGCACGATCGCGAAGATCGTCCAGAAGCGTTTCGCGCCGCTCTTTTTGCGTTTGCCGGCGGCTGGCGGCCTGCGCCCTCCGCTGCCGCCCGCGCTTCCGCTTCCTCCGTTCGCGCCTGCGCCCCCTGCTCCTCCGGAAGCTCCGTTCGCTCGGCCGCGCGCCGCGCCCGAACGCGGCGGCAGACCGCCGCCTCTCGTACTGCTCATGTTCGATCCAGCTCCTTCTCTGTATGCGATCCGTGCGAGGCGGCCAAGTTCGCCGAACTCCCGCACAAATAAAAACGGGGTCCGCGCCCCCCGGCGGCGGACCCCGTTCGCCGCAGCCGCCCGGCGTCTTCTATTTAAGACGCCCGGGGCACGGGAAAAGTTACCGATTGCTTAAGAAATCGAATTTACGCGTTGGCTTGAGCTTGCTTGCGTTGTTTCTCGGCACGCTCGCGCTCGCCTTTTTGCAGGATCTTTTTGCGCAGACGAACGTTTTTCGGCGTAATTTCGCAATACTCGTCGTCGTTCAGGTATTCCAGGGCTTGTTCCAGCGAGAACAGGCGCGGCGTCTTCATTTTAACGGTATCGTCTTTCGTTGCCGAACGTACGTTAGTCAGTTGCTTTTCTTTGCAAATGTTAACGACGATGTCGTTGTCGCGCGTATGCTCGCCGACGATCATGCCTTCGTAAACTTCCGCTCCCGGTTCGACGAACAGCGTACCGCGATCTTCGACGCCGAGGATGCCGTACAGCGTCGCGTTTCCGTTTTCCGTCGATACGAGAACGCCTTGGTGACGTCCGCCTACTTGGCCGCCGATCAGCGGTCCGTAGCTGTCGAACGCGTGGTTCATGACGCCGTATCCGCGAGTCAGCGTCAGGAAGTTCGTGCGGTAGCCGATCAGGCCGCGCGCCGGAATCAGGAATTCCAGACGGACTTGACCCGTGCCGTTATTGATCATGTTGACCATTTCGGCTTTGCGCATACCGAGACTTTCCATAACCGCGCCCATGCTTTCTTCCGGCACGTCGATCAGCAGGCGTTCGATCGGCTCCATTTTCTTGCCGTCGACTTCGCGCACGATAACTTCCGGTTTCGATACTTGCAGCTCGTAACCTTCGCGGCGCATGTTTTCGATCAGGATGCCGAGGTGAAGCTCGCCGCGTCCCGATACGATGAACGCGTCCGGGCTGTCGGTTTCTTCGACGCGCAGGCTGACGTCGGTCTCCAGCTCGTTGAACAGACGGTCGCGCAGCTTGCGGGAAGTCACCCATTTGCCTTCGCGGCCCGCGAACGGACTGTTGTTGACGAGGAACGTCATTTGCAGCGTCGGCTCGTCGATCTTAAGAACCGGCAGTGCTTCCGGATTCTGCGGATCGGCAATCGTCTCGCCGATGTTGATGTCTTTGATGCCCGCGATCGCGATGATGTCGCCCGCGCCGGCTTGTTCCGTCTCGACGCGCTTCAGGCCTTGGAAGCCGAACAGCTTCTCGATCCGCGCTTGCTTCATGCCGCCTTCGCGAGTCATGACCGCGACGGATTGACCTTGACGGATGATGCCGCGGTTCACGCGGCCGATCGCGATACGGCCCAGGTATTCGTTATAGTCCATCAGCGTCACGAGGAATTGCAGCGGATCTTCCGTGCTTTCCGTCGGAGCCGGGATATGCTCGATGATCGTGTCGTACATCGCCTGCATGTTGTCGTCCTGCTTCTCGGCGTCGAGGCTCGACGTGCCGTTCAGCGCGGAAGCGTACACGACAGGGAAGTCGAGCTGGTGATCGTTCGCTCCGAGTTCGATGAACAGGTCCAGTACTTCGTCGATGACTTCGGCCGGACGGGCTGCCGGACGGTCGATCTTGTTTACGACCACGATCGGAGTCAGGTTGTGCGCCAGCGCTTTGCCGAGTACGAAACGGGTCTGCGGCATGCAGCCTTCGTAAGCGTCGACGACCAGCAGCACGCCGTCTACCATTTTCATGATCCGTTCCACTTCGCCGCCGAAATCGGCGTGTCCCGGCGTATCCACGATGTTGATCAAGAAATCTTTATAGGTAATCGCCGTATTTTTCGCCAGAATCGTGATGCCGCGTTCTCTTTCGAGATCGTTGGAGTCCATGGCGCGCTCTTGCACGTGTTCGTGCTCGCGGAAGATGCCGGACTGTTGCAGCAGCTTATCGACCAACGTCGTTTTGCCGTGGTCGACGTGAGCGATAATCGCGATATTGCGGATTTGTTCTCTCGAATGCATGAATGGAATGTTCCCTTCTCTATTAAAAATGTTAAAAAACGGATGCTTGCGTTTCTCACAAAAGAAGCGTCCGGCAAACCCGCCGACGCTCCACAATCCCTTTGATTATACACGATTTTCATGAAATTTCAAGCCTTTTTACATTTTACGCCATCCGTTACGCTTGCCGACCTTCGAATCCGGCCAGAAGACCAACCAAGCTCCCGCCAGAATCAACAGTACCGACAGCGCATAGAGGAAAAAAGAACCGAGCAGACTGAAAATGAACAACACCGCCGATAACCCGATCAATCCGAGCGAAGCGTAATACAAGCTTTTGGAACGTTCGCCGGAAAACATCTCGTATTCGTACAGGCCGACGCCCGGTCCCAAGAAAAACGCAGGCCACAGCACGTCGAGCAAACCGAATCCCCATGTGTTAAGCAAAGAGAACGTAATCCCGTAGACGACCAGCGTACCTCCGGGCACGAGCGCCCAAGCCGGCAGCGTGCGCGCGGCGAACGCCAAATGAAGCGCCACGCCGGGCAGCAGAATCAGCAGCGGCCAGAAGACCCGTCCCAGAAAAGCGAAGACTCCCCATTGTCCAAGGAGAATAATAAGCCCGGCGGTCAAAATGAAAATTCCGATCGCTTTTTTATCGTTATTTCGCATCCGATTCTCCCCTTGCGGAATTTTCGCGCAATTCTGCGTATGCCGCAGAATCTCCCGTCGTTCTTTTTATCGGAACATGACGACTTTTCATTCAGCGATTCGGCAAAAGTTTATCGGGCAAGGCATCGGACATCGGAGTTAAAACCAGTCGGGATCGATCGAAGCCTGCGCATGCGCTTCGGCCTGCCGCAAACGCGAACCGCCCGCGAGCAGTTCGACGGTTTCCGTGCCTTCTACGGCTTCGGCGATCAATCGGTCGAGATTCGGCGTTACCGCCTCGATCTTGTTCACGATGCGCAGATTCGGATTGGTGGTCGGCGATTTCGGAACGAACAGCGTGCAGCAATCCTCGTACGGCAAAATGGACGTCTCGTAAGTCCCGATCTGCCGCGACAAGCGGATGATCTCGTCTTTGTCCGTCATGACCAGCGGCCGCAGAATCGGCAGCTCGGTCGCCCGGCCGATCACGTTCATGCTCGGAAGCGTCTGGCTCGCGACTTGCCCGAGACTTTCGCCGGTCACGAGCGCCAGCGCTTTTTCCCGTTCGGCAAGCCGGGTCGCGATACGCAGCATGGCGCGGCGCATCAGCGTGATCATCAAGTTGTCCTGACCTATCTGGGTAAACGAAGTCTGCACGTCGGTAAAAGGCACGATATGCAGCCGCACTTTGCCCGCGTATTCCGCGAGCGTCTGCGCCAGATCGATCACTTTCTCTTTGGCCTGCTCGCTGGTAAACGGGTAGCTGTGGAAATGCACGCATTCGATCTCCAATCCTCGGCGCAGCGCGGACCAGCCGGCGACCGGACTGTCGATGCCGCCCGACAGCAGCAGCATCGCTTTGCCGTTCGTGCCGAGCGGGAAGCCGCCTACGCCCGGAATCACGTTGCCGAAAACGTAGGCCGCTTTGTCCCGGATCTCGACGCGAAGTTCGAGCTCCGGACTCCGCATATCCACTTTGAGCAGCGAAAACCGTTTGAGCAGCGGCGAAGCGATCAGCGGATTGCTTTCCTGCGACGAGTGCGGGAAGCCTTTCCATACCCGGCGCACATTCGTTTTGAACGTCGTTTCCTTGGTCAGCTGCATCGCTTCGACCAGTTCTCCCGCCGCTTGAACGATGGCTTCGAGTTCCGGAGCCACGGCGCGTACCGGGCTGAGCGAGGTCATCCCGAACACGTTTTGCAGAATCGGAATCAGCGTTTCGACCTGCTCGCTGCCGGGATCGACATAGATTCGGCCGAATTCCCGGCGTATCTTGGCATCGGGATACGGACGCAGCAGCGCCCGCACATGCTCGACCGCGGCTTTTTCGAAACGGGCGCGGTTGCGCCCCTTAAGCGTAACTTCGCCGAAACGAAGCAGCAAATAATCGTATTTCTTCATTCGTTATCTTTTTCTCCCCTCAAGCGGCGCCAATCGGCGAACCGCTTTATCCAGCGCGTCCGCCAACAGGCGCACGTCCCGGCTTGTATGTTCGTCGCCCAGGCTTATGCGGATTCCGGACGTCGCATGTTCGCGGCTTCGTCCCATCGCGCTTAAGACCCGGCTGGGCTTCTCGGTCTTGGCCGCGCAGGCGGACTGCGCCGACACCAGCATGCCCAGCTCTTCAAGCGTATGCAGAATAACCTGGGATTTCAAGCCCGGAAACGTAAAATGCACGATATGCGGAGCCGAAATCTTCGGTTCCGTAAGCGTCAACACGTCATGCCTACGCACTTCGGCGATCAATTCTTCGCGAAGCTCCGTCATGCGCTCGGCGCGCGGCACCCGATCTTCCGCAGCCATGCGGAACGCTTTGGCGGCGCCCACGATCGAAGCGAGATTTTCCGTTCCCGCGCGCAGCCCTCTCTCTTGGCCTCCGCCCGTCAGCAGCGGAAACAATCTTACGCCTTCGCGCACGAACAGCAGACCGACGCCTCGCGGCCCGCGGACTTTGTGCGCCGAGACGCTGTACAGATCGATCGCCGACGCTTGCAGTTCCAATCCTGCCCGCCCGAAGCCTTGCACGCCGTCCACATGGACCCTAACGCGCGCATCGCGCAGTTTCACCGCGCGGGCGATCTCTTCGACCGGCTGCACCGCTCCCGTTTCGTTATTGACGTGCATCACGCTGACCAGCGCCGTGTCTTCCCGCAGCGCGGCCAGCACTTTCTCTGCCGAGACCGTACCGTCGGCTTCCGGCTGCACGAAAGTCGTTTCGAATCCCAACTCTTCGAGCTGAAGGCAGCTTTCGGTGACCGAAGCATGTTCGATCTGCGTCGTAACGATATGGACGCGCCCGTCTTTTCGTCCGAGCAGCGAGCCTTTGATCGCCAGATTATTGCTTTCCGTCGCTCCGGACGTAAATACGACTTCGCCCGGCTTGACGCCTCCGAGCGCGGCCGCGCATACTTCCCGCGAACGTTCCAGCAGCTTCGACGCCGCTTGACCGCCGCGATGAATCGAAGACGGATTGCCGCTGTGCGCCTCCATGACTTCCGCGACCGTACGAATGACGTCGGGATGAGTCGGAGCCGAAGCCGCATGATCGAAATTTAGCATAAACCGAGAACCCTTCTTTCCGTTTCGTTAACCGACCCGTTTAAACGGCAAAAAGATCAAAAAGGGAAAGCTTCGCTTCGCCTCTTTGATCTTCGCCTCATCTCGGAGCGGCCTAAATGTATTTCGCCTGCGCCGTCTGGACACGACCGATATATTTCTGCGTTTCTCTCGGAAGCGTATCGAACTTGGCGTCCAAATCCGCTTCCGTGCGGATGCCCAGACGCTGCAGCGTTCCGGGTCCCGCGTTATAGGCGGCCAGCGCCAGACGCTGCGAACCGTCGTAACGGATCAGCATCGAAGCGATGTAGCTGGCGCCTCCGTTGATATTTTGCTCCGGATCGAACGAGTTTTTGACGCCCAATCCCGCGGCCGTTCCGTCCATCAACTGCATCAGGCCTTTGGCTCCCGCCCCGGATTGCGCGTTGGGATTAAAAGACGATTCCGCGTCGATGATCCCGTTGATCAACGACTCGGGAATCCCGTATTTGGAACTGGCGGCGCTAACGATATTCGCGTACTGCGCCGCGTTCGCGTTCGGCGTCCCCGATCGCACGGTCGGTTCCGAGACGTTCGGCATCTCGATCTTGGCCGGCGAGCTGTCCAGCGAAGACGCGCCGCCCGATGCGGAAGTTCCGCCCAGAGAAGTAAGACCTTGTTTGAGCGAATCGACTTGATCCGCCGGAAGCGAGATCGCCGCGAGCGTCTTCATGAGCTCTTCCGCCGAGATCGAGCTGGTACCGGACTCTTCCATCTTCTGCTGCAGCAGCGTAGCAAAGACGGAAGAGTCGATCTTGCCTTGAGACATGCTGTTCAGCGAAGACTTGTCGAGATTCAGGCTGTCCATCCATTGGTACTCAATGAGCTGTTTGGCCGTCCTCGGATCGATAATCATCGGCAGCAATCTCCTTTCTTTCTTGCGAATTTAGGAGCGCGGAGCGCTCATGCGGCGCTGGCTCAGATAATCGCTTTCGTAATAATCCAGGTCGTCGCGCAGTTCTTCGTAAGTCTTGGTGACGTCCAGCACGACTTCGCGCGCCGCCGCATGGATCGATCTGCGGAAACGAATGGCTTCTTGACCGGTATACGCGTAACGGCCGTCTTCGGCGTAACTTTCGTTTTTCGGATAGAAGAAGCTGTTCACTACATTATGGTAGACCTTGTACAGCGTGTCTTCCGCGGAATTCACGTCGAAGTTCGCGCGACGCAGCAGAACGCCGATTTTTTCCGAAGAACTTTCCGAGAATACGAGCAGATAGCGAAGATCGGACAAAAATCCTTTGTAATAAGCCACTTCTTCCTCTTCTTGAGACTCCGCAAGCTGAGGCAGCGAATATTCATTCAAAAAGGCTTCGATTCTCACGATAGCGGTTTTCAACTTTTCTCTCGTCGATTCACACAATTTCTGTACGTTAGGCGCTGACATAACGGCGTTTCCCCCTTGGTATGTGATCGCGCGGATGCGCGAAGCGGGCTTCCCTGCAAACCCTGTCCCTGCTCCGTCCATCGTAGCATAAAATTTGTACAAAAGCATCCGTCAGCCCTCCCTAAAGAAGGGCTATAAAAAATAGCTATAAGTCTCTTTCTCCTAGTTTTCATAACGCGTCTTCGAAAAAAGCGGGCTTCGTACAGGATCTAATTACTACTTAACCGATGCCCGACCGGCCAAACGCAGCCTTGACGCTCCGAAGCCGACGATCCCGTCGATCCGCTGGATGCAAAAAGGCGCCTTCTCCCTCATCGAAAAGGGAAAAGGCGCCGCCAATGGGATTGTTCGTGCAAAAGAATCCTCAAGGTTTGCAAGTTGCATCAGTGCGGAAAGTTTACCGTAAGCCGGGTTCTGTGCTGCTTTGCGGTGATAACGGGAACTACCCTCCCGCTGCGAGCGACAATCATCTGTCTAGGCCGTTTATTGCTAAACGGCTCGAGCGACCAACCTAAACGCACCCCGGGCAAGGGCCGTTCCCGGCAAGCCGGAAACCGCGTTTCTTTAGGTCTTGCTTCGGATGGGGTTTACCAGGGACGAAGTCACCAGCGCCCCTCGGAGTCTCTTACACTCCGGTTCCACCCTTACCTGTGCACGCCCGGAGGCGGCCATCGGCGGTCCATTTCTGTGGCACTAATCCTTCAGCTCGCGCTGACTGGACGTTATCCAGCATCCTGCCCTGCGAAGCCCGGACTTTCCTCCCGTGCCGCCTTACGCGACACCGGCGATTGTCTGTTAAACTTTCCTTAAGCAACGGCTAATAGTATATCGCAAATCGACAACGGTGACAAGACTTTTGTTTCACGCGAAACGGAAAGGTTCCGTGTTCGGCCGCGAAGCGTGGACGGTCGTGTCGCTGCCGCTATCCGCCAGCATCCCGCCGAGCAGTTTCGCCACTTCGCGTTTCATGATTTTCTCCGAATTATGCCCCGGATCGATAATCGCGAGACCGGCCATCAACGCGTCGTGCGCGGTATGGTAATCGATATCGCCCGTGATCAGCACGTCCGCGCCCTGCCGAATCGCGTGATGGATGTATCGGCTTCCCGATCCGCCCAGCACGGCCGCTTTTTTGACGAGACGATCCGGATCGCCGACCACCCGGGCCGCCGGAACGTCGAAGCCTTTTTTGACGATCTCGGTCAATTCCGCCAACGTCTTCGGCTCGGCCAACTTGCCGATCCGGCCGAGGCCGTAAGCTTTGCCTTTCTGCTCGAGCGCGTAGAGGTCGTAAGCGACTTCTTCGTAAGGGTGGGCTTTGATCATCGCCTGTACCGCTTTGGATCGAACGCTTTCCGTCAGCACGGTTTCGATGCGGATCTCTTCCGTACGCTCCAATCGGCCGGGAGTTCCGATATGCGGATTCGTGCCGCTTCCCGGCAGGAAGGTTCCGGTTCCTTCGGTGCTGAAGCTGCAATGCGAATAATCGCCGATCACGCCCGCTCCCGCCGCCAAGATCGCGTCGAGCACGCTGCGGTGATGGGTCGCGGGCACGTAGACGACCAACTTGAACAGCGATTCGCTCTGCAATTCTTCCAACGGCTTCGGCTGCACGATGCCGGCCAATTCGGCCATCCAGTCGTTCATGCCGCCTTCCGCCACGTCCAGATTGGTATGGCTGATATAAACGGCGATGTCGTTCTTGATCAATTTTTCGTATAAGCCGCCCATCGGCGTATCGGTACGCAGGTTCGCGAGAGGCCGGAAAATGATCGCGTGATGCGCGACGATCAGATTCGCGCCCAGCGCGATCGCTTCGTCGACCACTTCGTGCGTCACGTCGAGCGCGACCAAGACTTTGGAAATCTCTTTATCGAGCGTGCCGAGCTGGAGCCCGATCTTGTCGTTTTCGACGGCCAGCGATTTGGGCGCGAATTTCTCCATCAATTGGATGACGGTTTGTCCTTTGGCAAGCATGCCAGCACCTCCTTCAAAAATTGAATATGGCGCTCCAACGCTTCTTTTTTGCCGCGCGCGTCTTCGCTTTCCGAGCGTCCCATCGAACCGGCCACCCGCTCGAGCTTGGCGATTTCTCCGGTCCATTTTTCGCGGAATACGTCCGAAGCTTCGCGCGCCAGAAAAGGACCGAAATCAAGTAGCCGTTCGCGGCCCAGAGTGATCGGCGGTTCTCCGATTTCGATCTCCGCGTACAGACGATCGCGATGTTCGCGAACTTGTTCGGCGGACTCTCCGCGATCGGCCGTCAGCACTTCGTAAATTTTGCCTTCTTCTTCGAGAATCTGCTCGCCGGTCAACATCCAACCTTCGCTCAGCAGCCAGCGGCGAACCAGATCTTCTCCGACGTTAGGCTGCAAGATGAGGCGCTTGACGCCTTCAAGCTTGTCTTTGCCTTCGGTCAGAATGCGCACGATCAAGGCGCCGCCCATTCCGGCAATCGTGATGACGTCGACTTCGCCCGCGCGAATCGCGGCCAAACCGTCGCCGAGCCGAACCGCGATCTTTTCTTTGAGACCGGCTTCCGCCACTTGGCGGGAAGCCGCATCGTAAGGTCCCCGGTTCACTTCGCCGGCTATCGCGAACGCGGCTCTTCCTTGCGACACCGCGTACGTCGGCAGCAGCGCGTGATCGGAACCGATGTCCGCCAAGCGGCTGCCCGGCGGAATCATTTCGCAAATCGTGTTCAAACGTTGAGATAATTTCATACAGACACCCACGCAATCCATTTTTTTCGCCAGATAAACAAGAAGATGAACGCCAGCGCCAACTTGCCGAGAATGTACAGAATGATCCCTTCCGGCGCGTTATGGCGCAGCAGCAGGTCGTCGAGCTCCGGCATGAACCAGAGCGTCATGCCGACCGCGAAATAGATCGAAGCGAAACGCTTCGCTTTGTGATGGGCAAGCCAGCTCAGCCACAGCATCAGCGCGCCGAGCGGAATCCACAGCAGCTGCAGCATCGGCCAAGAAGCATCCGGATTCATCTGCCCGAAGAATTTGGCATACAGCAGAATCAGCGCGCCCCAACCGCTGTAATGCAGCAGGCCGCTCGGCACGATCATCCCGACCGTCAACCAGACGACCGCGCAGGACGCGATCAGTCCCAACAACGCGATTTCTTCGGGCCATCCGTTCAATCGGATCATCCAGATCCCGAGGCCGAGCATGACCAAACTGCCGACCCCGTAGAGAAGCTGCGCGCCCATGCCGCCCATCCAGGCTCTTCCTCCGGCGTATGTACCAAGCCCGTAACAGAACGACACCAGCGCGGCGATTGCCGCAAGTTGAAAAGGCCAGTCCAAGATCGGAAAATAGAATCCGATCAGGCTGAGCAGCGCCACGGTGACGAACGACAACGCCCACAGCTTAAAGTTGCCTTGCTGCAAAGCATTGATCGACAGCGTGCTCTTTTTCTTCTGCGTCGCTTCGTCATCATATAAGTTTAACAAAAAATCGCAGTAATGTTCGGGCAAAAGTTTGCTTTTGCGCCAATTTTCGATCTCCGTAATAATAATTTTCTTTTTTTCCCGTTCCAAAAGCGCTCCTCCTTCGGGTTGAAGCCGTTCTCATTCTTATATCGGCAGATCGCTTCGCTCCGATTAAGCAGGCAGGCATATTACGGAATCGAACCGGCGGAACGCTCGCGCAAAAACCGCCGGAATCAAGCTCCGGCGGTCGGTTGCACGGCCTGTTCGGGTTCGTTTCCGCTTCCGATTCGGTCGATACGCACTATTCGAGGAAATCTTTGAGGCGTTTGCTTCGGCTCGGGTGACGGAGTTTGCGCAGAGCCTTCGCTTCGATCTGACGAATCCGTTCGCGCGTAACCCCGAATACTTTGCCGACTTCTTCCAACGTGCGGGTTCGGCCGTCGTCCAGCCCGAAACGGAGCCGGAGCACGTTCTCTTCGCGGTCCGTGAGCGTATCCAGCACGTCTTCGAGCTGCTCTTTGAGCAGTTCGTAAGCCGCGGCGTCCGCCGGAGCCAGCGCTTCTTGGTCTTCGATGAAGTCGCCCAGATGCGAGTCGTCTTCTTCGCCGATCGGAGTCTCCAGCGAGACCGGCTCTTGAGCGATCTTCATGATCTCCCGAACCTTCTCCACGCTGAGTTCCATCTCGGCCGCGATCTCTTCCGGCGAAGGTTCTCGTCCGTATTCTTGCAGCAGTTGACGCGATACGCGGATCAGCTTGTTGATCGTCTCGACCATATGCACGGGAATCCGAATCGTACGGGCCTGATCGGCGATCGCCCGGGTAATCGCCTGACGAATCCACCAAGTGGCGTACGTACTGAATTTGAAGCCCTTCTTATAGTCGAACTTCTCTACCGCTTTGATCAGGCCCATGTTGCCTTCTTGAATCAGATCCAAGAATAACATGCCCCGTCCGACGTAACGCTTGGCGATGCTGACGACCAACCGAAGGTTGGCTTCCGCCAAACGGCGTTTGGCTTCTTCGTCGCCTTCCTTGATCCGTTTCGCCAGTTCGACTTCGTCGTCTGCGGAGAGCAGGGGAACCCGCCCGATCTCTTTGAGATACATGCGCACAGGATCGTTGATCTTGATGCCCGGCGGAAGCGCAAGGTCGTCTTCGAATTCGGATTCCTCGCCGTCCTCCTGTTCGTTTCGCGGACGGGCGCGTTCTTCTTCCTCGTCGCTCTCGTCTCCTACCTCGATCCCCAGATCTCCGAGCTGTTCGTAGAATTCGTCGATTTGCTCAGGGTCTTGATCGAACGGCGACAACTTATCGGCAATCTCTTTGTAGCTGAGCTGGGATCTCTTCTTGCCGAGTTCGATCAGCTGCTCCTTCACCTGGTCAAGGGTCAGTTCGCCTTCCAATTCCGTATGTTGCTCGTTCGCCATTCTAGACTCCCTCCTCCCCGGAATTCGAACCCGATGCTTGTTCGTTACTGTCTTTCCAGGGCTATGATTTCACTTGCGATTTGAGCGGCCAACAGGAAATCCCCGTCTTTCTCGGCGCGCATCATTTCCTCGCGCTTGCGTTCGATGCCTTGCAGGCGCGGGACTTTGCGTACTTCGCGAATGCAGTCGTCGAGCACCTGCTCGTTCCACTCGCGGGGGCCTTCCGTCATCGCGATGGAACTGACGATCTTCTCCAGTTTCTCGTCCTGCAAAGAAGCGATGAAACGGCTGCTGTCCGGCTCTCGGTCCTGGGCGTAAAAAGCGTACAGATAAGCCGCGATCGCCGCATGCTCGGCAACGTTGAATTCGTCTCCGAGACGTTCCGCCACATAATCCGAAGCCTGCCGGTCCTGAAGCATCAGGAACAGAAGCCGCCGCTCGGCGGTCTGATGGGCGGGCAGCAGATCGCGGTTAGGCCGCGAACGCCGGTCCTGCCGAAAGAAGTCGTCTTCGGGCGCGGCGTTCTGTTGACCTCCGCCGAAGCCGCCTTTCCTGTAGCCGCCTTTGTTCGCGTAATCGCTGCGCTTGCCTTGCGATCTTCCGCCGTATTGACCGCGTTCTCCCGGCTGAGGTCCGGAATAAGCGGGACCCGGATCGTCTTGGCCGGGAGCCGGGCGGTGCTGTTCCTGACGGATCAGGTTGCAGTCCTGCTTAAGGCTCTCGAACGAGACGTCGACTTCGGAAGACAGTTCTCGCAGATAGACTTCCCGCTCCGTCGGCGAAGAAAGCGCCGCGATGACGGGAAGCGCAGCTTTCGCGTAATCCACGCGTCCGCTTTCTTCGTTGAGCTTGTAGCCGCGGCGCAGATTCGAAAGGCGGAATTTGGTCGTCGAAGCGGCTTCTTCCACCACCTGACGGACGAATCGCTCGCCCCCGTTCGATCGGATATAATCGTCCGGATCGACGCCCGGCGGCAGCATCGCGATCTTGACCTGCAGTCCGGCTTGTTCCAGAATCGGAATGCTTTTGAGCGCGGCGTTCTGGCCCGCGTTGTCGCCGTCGTAGCAGACAAGCACTTCGTCCGCCGTGGTCTTGATCATCGCGGCGTGCTGCTCCGTCAACGATGTGCCCATCGTCGCGATGCCGTTATGCACGCCCGCTTCCCAAGCGGCGATCACGTCGCCGTAACCTTCGAACAATACGGCTTGACGCTGTTTGCGGATCGCGCCGCGCGCCTGATCGAAGTTGTACAATACCCGGCTTTTGTTGAACAGCCGACTTTCCGGCGAGTTCACGTATTTGGGATGCCCTTCACCCAGAATCCGTCCGGCGAAAGCGATGGTCTTGCCGCTTCGGTTGGCGATCGGAAACATGATGCGGCCGCGGAACCGATCGACGTATCCGTCGCCGCTTTGCCTTGCGGAAATCAAACCGCCTTTCTCCATCTCCGCCAGATCGAAAGAACGTTTGTCCAGAAATTGAACCAGCGTATCCCAACGGTCCGGCGCGAAGCCGATGCGGAAATGGTCGATGAGCTTGTCTCCGATCCCCCGGCCGCGCAGATATTCCAATGCGGGACGGCCGTGTTCGGTGTTTTTCAACAGAAAGTGATAGAATTTTTCGCTCCATTCGTAAGCCTGAAGGAGACGTCCGGTTTCTCGGTCCTGAGGAGATTCCGCTTTGCCTCCCGAATTCGGAACGGCAATATGCGATTCCTCCGCCATGATCTTCACGGCCTCGGGGAAGGATAGTCCTTCGATTTCCATCCTGAATTTGATGGCGTTGCCCCCCATGCCGCAGCCGTAGCAGTAGAAGATCTGACGATCCGGCGTCACCGTAAAAGAAGGGGTCTTTTCGGAATGGAACGGACACAGGCCTTTCATGTACTTTCCCTGTTTGGTCAGATGAACATATCTGCCCACCGTCTCGACGATATCGTGCTGGGTCAGCACGGCATCGATCGTTTCCTCCGGAATATTTCCATATTCCGTACTCATGTTAACCACCTTCTAATGAGAATAATATTCGCTGTATTCAAAGCTTCTCCTGCAATTCATATAAAAGTTTTAAACATTTTTCGACGAATGTCGCCCGATCTTCCGCCGTAAACTTTTTCGGACCTTTCGTTTTTCCGCCTCCGCGGCGCACTTTCGCGCTGATATGCCGGCGGTCGAGCAGAAATTCGATATTCTCCGAATCGTACACGATTCCGCGTTCCGACAGCGCGTAAGCCCGCTTGGCCAATACCAATGCGGCAAGCCCGTAATCTTGGGTAATAACCAGATCGCCCGCTCGAAGATGATTCGCGATGTACAGATCCGCGCTTTCTTTTCCGCGATCGACCCGCACGACCCGAACGCCTTCTTCTTCGCGAAGCACATGGTCGTAAGAAGAAACCATGATCACCGGCACGCCGGTTTTCCCGGCAACTTTTTTGATCTCTTCCTTGACCGGGCAAGCATCGGCGTCGACCAGAATTCTCATTCCCGTATCGGCCGCTTCCATGCATCCTCCTCCTGATCGCGCGAAGCCTTGTTCCGCGCCGCATCGATCCTATGCGAAAAACGGAACTTTGCCCGCCGACAAGGAGAGGGACGCTTTGCGCGCCCGCCCTCTTCGAAGTAGAAAGAGAAACACATGCTCCGACGTCTCTGTTTCGGCCGGTCCTGCTCTCTGTGCGGGAAAGATTCCGTATCGTTGTTTATTATAAGCGGCGTACGCGAACCTTCTCGCTTACTGCCAAACCAGTTTGCCGAAGTCGGCAAATCGCTTCAGATCGCCGTCGATCGCGGCAAGCAGCGCCAGACGGTTGGCGCGTACTTTCTCGTCCTCCGCCATTACCATTACCCGATCGAAGAACGTCGTAATCGGCTGCTTGAGACCTGCCAGCGCCGTCAGTTCCGCTTCGGCCGCGCTCATGTGACCTTCTTCTTCGGCATAAGCCCAAGTCTCCTGCTGACCGTGCAGCAGCTGCCAAGATTCGAACAGCTCGCGTTCCGGCTCGCCTTCGAACAGCTCCGGATTCACTTCGCGCGAATCGGCTTTCGCGGCCAAGTTGCTCGTCCGCGTGAACGAATCCGCCGTTTCTTTGAAGGTCGCGTCTTCGCGCACGGCTTTCATCAAGGCCTCGCCGCGCGACACGACTGCCGGAATATCGCCGAATCCGGCCGCGATGACCGCGTCCACCACGTCGTAACGCAGATCGTCGGACAGCAGCTTTTTGACGCGCAGTTCGAAGAAGTCGTTCAGGTCTTTGCGGACTTCTTCCGCCGAACGCTTGAGGTTGCCCGCCTGTTCGTGAACCGCGATCGACAGATCGAACAATCGGTCCAGCGTCAGATCCAGCTTGTGATCGAGCAGAATCTGCACGATGCCGGCCGCTTGGCGGCGCAGCGCGTAAGGGTCCTGCGAGCCGGTCGGAATGATGCCGATGCCGAAGAATCCGACGATCGCGTCCATCTTGTCCGCGAGGCTGACGACCGAGCCCACGATGGAAGCCGGTACGGATTCGCCCGCGAAGCGCGGTTGATAATGTTCGAACACGGCGCGCGCGACGGATTCTTTCTCTCCGGCTTTACGCGCGTAGTCTTCGCCCATGACGCCTTGCAGTTCGGGGAACTCGTACACCATCTGCGTTACGAGGTCGAACTTGCAGATGTCGGCCGCGCGGCTGACGTCCTGCGCGTCTTCGCTGTCCAGATTCAACAGCTCGGCGATCTTGTCCGCCGTTTGACGAATACGGCGCACTTTATCGCCGGTGCTGCCCAGTTCTTCGTGGAATACGACGGTCTCGAGCTTGGACAGGAAGTCCTTGATTTGCACCTTCTGGTCTTCTTCGTAGAAGAACTTGGCGTCCGACAGACGGGCGCGCAGCACTTTCTCGTTGCCTTTGGCGATGACGTCCAGCGATCTGGCGTCGCCGTTGCGGACCGTCACGAAGAACGGCAGCAGCTTGCCTTGCGCGTCCAGTACCGGGAAGTAGCGTTGATGTTCTCTCATCGAAGTGATCAGCACGTCCTGCGGAATGTTCAAGAAAGATTCTTCGAACGTGCCGAACAGCGCCGTCGGCGTCTCGACGAGGAACAATACCTCTTCGAGCAGATCGTCTTTGATCTGGATATTCCAGCTTTTCTCTTCGGCCAGCTCGCGAATTTGCTTCAGGATCAGCGCTTCGCGCTCTTCCACGTCCACCAGCACGTGCTGGGCGCGCAGCGCTTCGGCGTAATCGGCCGCCGAGGCGATCGACGTTTCGCCGCCCAAGAAACGATGTCCGCGCGATACGCGGCCCGTCTCGACGTCCGTAATCTCGAACGGCACGATCTCTTCGCCGAACAAAGCGACCATCCAACGGATCGGACGAATGAATTTGAAATCGTAAGCGCCCCAACGCATATTTTTCGGGAACGTCATCGACGTGATGATGCTTTTGAGACCTTCCGGCAGCAGCGAAGACGTCTCTTGTCCGTTCAGGCTTTTGGTCGCGTAGATGTACTCGACGCCCGCCAATTCTTTGAACGTGAAGTCGCCGGCGTCCACGCCTTGGCTGCGGGCGAATCCGAGCGCCGCTTTGGTCCATTCGCCGTTCGCGTCCACCGCGATTTTGCGCGAAGGGCCTTTGACTTCTTCGTTCACGTCGTCTTGTTTTTCCGCGACGCCGCGAGCCAATACGACCAGACGGCGAGGCGTTGCGTAAGCTTCGACTTTATCGTAACTCAGACGCGAAGCGTCCAACCATTTTTCCGTTTTCTCGCGCAGTTGGTTCATCGCCGCGCGCAGGAAGCGAGCCGGCACCTCTTCCAGTCCGATCTCCAGCAGCAGATCTTTTGCCATTAGGCTTCCTCTCCTTTCTTGATCAGCGGGAAGCCGAGCTTCTCGCGCTCTTCGACGTAAGTCGCCGCGACTTTGCGGGCCAGATTGCGCACCCGTGTAATATAGCCCGTACGTTCCGTCACGCTGATCGCGCCGCGCGCGTCGAGCAGGTTGAACGTGTGGGAACATTTGAGCACGTAGTCGTACGCCGGGAAAACAAGGCCTTCGTTCATTGCGCGCGCCGCTTCCTGCTCGTACATGTTGAACAGGGTGAACAGCATCTTCACGTCGGACAATTCGAA
The DNA here is from genome assembly GCF_002205895.1 of Saccharibacillus sp. O23. Classification (GTDB taxonomy): domain Bacteria; phylum Bacillota; class Bacilli; order Paenibacillales; family Paenibacillaceae; genus Saccharibacillus. The sequence continues at coordinate 228,330 of NZ_NJDE01000010.1, read as the reverse complement.
CGTGTATTTGGAATGCTCGTATTCCGCTTGATGATAAACGTCGCCGTAGGTCATGCCTTTGACGTATTCCAGCTCGAACACGTTCTCTTTATCTTGAATATAGGAAGCCAGACGTTCCATGCCGTACGTGATCTCGACCGCGACCGGATTCGTTTCGAGACCGCCGACCTGTTGGAAATACGTAAACTGCGTGATTTCCATGCCGTCCAACCACACTTCCCAACCGAGTCCCGCGCAGCCGAGCGTCGGATTCTCCCAGTTGTCTTCGACGAACCGAATGTCGTGAATCAGCGGATCGACGCCGAGCGCTTTCAAGCTCTCCAGATACAATTCTTGAATATTGTCGGGGGAAGGCTTGATGATGACTTGGAATTGGTGATGCTGGTACAACCGGTTCGGGTTCTCGCCGTAACGACCGTCGGAAGGACGGCGGGAAGGTTCGACGTAAGCCACTTTCCACGGCTCGGGGCCGAGCGAGCGCAGGTACGTCATCGGGTTCATCGTGCCCGCGCCTTTTTCCGTATCGTACGGCTGCGCGTTGATGCATCCTTGTTCCGCCCAGAACTGCTGAAGCGTCAGGATCATGGTTTGAAAATTCATTTGGAGCACCCCTTTGCGATAATGATCGGCTGATCGGACGGAGTTTTTGCACGCAAAAAACCCCCATCCTTACGCCTGATTGGACAGACGTAGGGACGAGAGTCAATTCAGGCATCTGCGATACCTTTAACACCCCGCGGTTCCACCCTACTTGAATGCGAAGCCGTCTCCGGCAAGGCCGCATTCCTCTTTTCCGAACGCTTCATGCCGCGCCAGCTCCGGGAAATGCCTATGCATACGGAATCCGACCTGCCGGGCTTGCACTCTCCCCGAATCGCTGCTCACTGGTCCGAAAAAAAACGTCCGCATGCTTTCCGTTCAACGCTTTAACGCAACTTTCAGCAATGTTCCTTTATTGTAAGACGGACCGCCTTATTTGTCAAAGCCGTAGTTCTCCATCTGGTCGAGGAAACGTTTGGATTTGAAGTTGGTGCCGACATGCTCGCGCATCAAAGCTTCCATCACGTTTTTGAGTTCCGCTTTGGTCTCGGGTTTGACGTCCACGTTGCCCAGACGCCGCAGATCCAACTTGGCGAAGACCCGAAGCAGCGACAGCGCCCGGGCGCTGACATGCACGGCATAAGGGTCGGCGGCGCGAAACGGCACGCTGAGCACGCCGCCGAGCCTCGGGCTGATAAACGCATCGCCTTCGACCGGACGCTGGCTGGCCGAACAGATCTCCAGTTCCGGACCGTAACCGGCCGCTTGGAGCATCTTCATCTCGAACAACCGCATCATGACTTCCGGATCTTTGCCTTCGCGCATCCCGTTCAGAAAAGCCAGCAGCTGTTCGAACCAGAAGTTGCCCGTGTCTTCGTCGTGCAGCCCCCGATCGATCAACTCGCAAGCATACGCTCCGTAAGCGGCCAGCATCAGATCTTCGCGCAATTTATGATTGGATTCGTAGATCTCGCCGTCGTTCAGCGTGCCGAGGCCGCTTCCGCCCCGAAAAAAGCTGAACACGCCGTACGTAAAAGGTTCGGTCAGCGAAGCATGGCGGCTTTTGACCTTCTTGGCTCCACGAACGAGCACGCCGATCTTGCCGTGCGTCTGCGTGCAGAGCGTAATGATCTTGTTCGTCTCCCCGTAGTCCATCGCCCGGATGACGATTCCTTCGAGACGGTACAGCATCTAGGCGTCCCGGTGGAAGCCCAGATCGCGCAGTACGCGGTCTTGGTTGCGCCAGTCCTTTTTGACCTTGACCCACAGCTCCAAGAAAATCTTCGAACCGAGCAGGTTCTCGATGTCCTGACGCGCGCGCTTGCCGACTTCCTTCAGCATGACGCCCTGTTTGCCGATCACGATCCCTTTCTGCGAATCGCGTTCCACGAAGATCACGGCGCCCACGTATACGATGCCGTTCTCCTGTACCTTCATGTCTTCGATGGTCACGGCGATGGAATGCGGCACTTCTTCGCGGGTCATCTGAAGAATCTTTTCGCGAATCAGTTCGGCGATGACGAACTGCTCCGGGTGATCCGTGATCTGGTCTTCCGGATAATACTGCGGACCTTCCGGCAAGTATTTGCCCAGTTGTTCCATCAGCGTATTGACGTTGCTGCCCAGCTTGGCCGAGATCGGCACGATCTCCGCGAACTCGTACAGTTTGCGGTACGTCTCGATCAGCGGAAGCAGCGCTTCCGGTTCGATCAGATCGATCTTGTTCAGAATCAGGAACACCGGCGTCTTGATCTTGCCGAGCTGTTCGATGATATAGCGGTCTCCGCCGCCGATACCTTCGGAAGCGTCGACCAGAAACAGCGCCGCTTCGACTTCGCCCAGCGTGTTCAGAGCCGTCGTATTCATGAAATCGCCGAGCTTGGACTGGCGTTTGTGAATCCCCGGCGTATCCAAGAATACGATTTGTTTGTTTTCGTCCGTATAGACCCCGTGGATTTTGTTGCGAGTCGTCTGCGGTTTATCGGACATGATCGCGATCTTCTGCCCGATGATCTGATTCATCAGCGTCGATTTGCCGACGTTCGGCCGTCCGACGATCGCGACGAATCCGGATTTGAAGCCTTTTTTGCTGACCATCTTATTCCTCCTCTTGATGTCTTATGCCCTGTCGATCCTCGATGGATTCGAGTCGTTGCTTACGAATCTATTTGTCCAGATCCCACGGCCCGAACGCGTCCGGAAGCAGTTCCCGAATCGTCGTTTCGCGGAGTTCTCCGTTCAGGTTGCCCAGAATGACCGGCATGTCCGGCTTGCAGAGTTCGACCAGCACCTGCCGGCAGACGCCGCAAGGCGCGATCGGTCCGTCCGTATCGCCGACGACGGCCAGCATCTTGAAGCTGCCCGGTCGACGCCCGTTCGCCACCGCGCTGAACAAAGCGGTCCGTTCCGCGCAGTTGGAAGGTCCGTACGCCGCGTTCTCGATATTGCAGCCGTGATGCACGTGCCCGTCTTCGTCGAGCAGCGCCGCGCCTACTTTAAATCCCGAATAAGGCACGTAAGCCTTCTCGCGGGCTTGAATCGCCTCTTGAATCAATTCGGCCGGATTCATCGTCATTCTTGTTCTTGCCCCTCTCCGTCTATCCCTGTAAGTCCTTCTGCCGCTTCCGCCCGGCGAAAGCGATAGAGGTGAATTCCATTGTACACATGCGCACGCTCCGCGACCAGTCCCGCTTGCCTCGAAGTTTCGCGTTCGTTTCGGCGTCCGGCGCGAAACGCGGCTCTTTTCGCGCCCGAACCTACAGCCAACCGAGCGCGCGAGCCCATTCCAGCAGCGGCGGCAGGAATACGATCGCTCCGATCACGGCGGCAAAAAACGCGGAAGCCAGAACGGCTCCCGCGGCGGCGTCCTTGGCTTTTTTCGCCAGCGGATGAATCCGTTCTCCCACAGTCAAGTTGACGGCCGCTTCCACGGCGGTATTCATCAGTTCGGCAGACAGCACCAATCCGATCGCGAGACACAGCAGCCCCCATTCCAGCCGCGGCACCCGCAGCAGCCCCCCGAGAAGCAGCACGGCCGCGCTGAGCGCCAGATGAACTTTGAAATTCCGCTCCGTCGAAGCCGTCGCGCGCACGCCGTCCCAAGCATTCCGGAATACGTCTCCCCAGGTACGCCGCTTCTCCATCAGCGCGTCAGCCCGATTTGCTGAAGCGCGGCTTCCTGTTTGCCCATCATCACCGCTTCGTCTTCCGGCGTCTGATGGTCGTAGCCGAGCAGATGCAGAAATCCGTGGACGAAAAGGAACCCGATCTCCCGCTCGACCGAATGGCCGTAGTCTTCGCTCTGCGCGATCGCGCGCGGCACGGAGATAATGATATCGCCCAACATTTCGTCCAATTCGGGGCCGAATTCCGCGTCTTCGCCTTCTTCGATCTCGTACGTGATCTCCGGCTCGTCGCCCGCCGACTCGCGCATCGCGAACGACAGGACGTCGGTCGGACGGTCGATATTGCGGAATTCTTTGTTCAAGCGGTGGATTTCTTCGTCGTCGACGAAGGTAAGCGCCACTTCGCCTTCCGTTACCCCTTCCGCTTGGCCGGCCGTCTCGAGCAGCTTATGCAGCTGCCCGACGAGCGCTTCCCCGATTTCGTAACCTTCTTGTTCGTTGCTCCATTCCAGTCGCAAACTCATGCTTCAATTCTCCTTTGTCTTGGGCTTGACCTCTTCGGGATACTCGATCCGCGAGTGGAAAATTCCCATTACCGCTTCCTTGAGCGTCTTGGCGACCACGTCCAGTTCTTTGAGCGTGATATCGCATTCGTTGAACTGCTGATCGTCCAGACGGCTCTTGATGATCTTGCCGATCATCGATTCGACTTGTTCGATCGTCGGTTTATGCAGCGAGCGTACCGCTGCTTCGACGCTGTCGGCGATCCCGACGACGGCCGCTTCCTTCGATTGGGCTTTCGGTCCCGGATAACGGAAGTCCGCTTCGGTAAAGTCGGGTTCGACGCCGCGCTCTTCCGCCTGCTTCAACGCTTTCTGGTAAAAGAAATACAAGAACGTCGTGCCGTGATGCTGTTCCGCGATATCGCGAATGCGCTTGGGCAGCTTATACTCCTTCTGCATCTCGACGCCGTCGCGAGCGTGGGCGATGATGATCGACTTGCTCAGCTTCGGATCGATGGAGTCGTGCGGATTTTCGATATTGGTCTGATTTTCGATAAAATAACTCGGCCGTTTGGTCTTGCCGATATCGTGATAATACGAACCTACCCGGCATAACAACCCGTTCGCTCCGATCGCTTCGGCCGCCGCTTCCGACAAATTGCCGACCATGACGCTGTGGTGATACGTGCCCGGCGTCTCGATCAACAGTTTGCGAAGCAGCGGATGGTTCGGATTGGACAGTTCGACCAGCTTAAGCGCCGACAAGATGCCGAACGTCACTTCGAAGAACGGCATCAGTCCGATCGCCAGAATGGCGGTCAGCAGCCCGGAAGCCAAAGCGAACGCGGCCGGATATAAGATCGTATTGCGATCCGGTTCGGCCGTTCCGATCAGCGCAAGCGCGAGCACGCTTAACGCGCCGAACAAACTGACCATGATCCCGGCTTTCAGAATCGTCGAACGCTGGCTGGCGCGATGCACCGTAAAGATGGCGGCGTAAGAGACGACCAGCGTATAGAATCCGAAATGGAAATCGAAGATTCCGCTTCCCGATTGCCCCGCGTTCAGCACGATGCTGGCCAGAATCGAGAAGATGATGGCGCTGAAATAAGCGAAAGAATTATTCAGCAGCAGCGTGATCAGCGTGCAGCCGATCGCGACGGGAGCCAGATACCCGACGTATCTCGACGTATCGCTCTGCACGAGCGCCGTCAGATGCATGGCGATCAACATGATAAAGTAGATCAGCACGATCATCAGAAGCTGCGGATTGCTGTACTGGAATTGTCCGACGCTCTGCCGGGTAAACAGGAACGTTCCCCAAGCCAGCAAGCCGGACAGCAGAAGCAGGCCGAACTGCGGCCAATAATTGATTTCCGTTTTCAACATATCGTTTTCTTTGAGCAGATTGTACATATCCTGCGTGATCGTCTCGCCTCGCTGCACGAGTACGTCGCCCTGCTCGATATAGACCGTCTCCGTATTCTCGCGCGCTTCGACCGCCGCTTCTTTGGTCGCTTCCTCGTCGTAGAACCGGTTCGGCGTAATCGACAGCTTGATCAGTTCCTGCACGACTTCGCGCGACGTCCGGTCGGTCAACGTGCTGCGGCTGACGAACTCCGCCACCTGCGCGCGAGCCGTCTGGGCGTCCGTGACCGGATCGCTCATCAGGCGGGACACGATTCCCGTCGCTTCCGCTTTCATCTGCTGAATCTGCACGGAAGTAAGCGACGGAATCTTATAGAAGGTCTCTTCCGGAATATCGTATTCCTGCTCGTTTACGCGCGTTCGAACTTCTTGAAGCAGCGCCGCCGCATAAGCGCCGTTATTCCCGATATTGCGAATGGTGTTCGCCATGAACTGGTTGACTTTCTGCGGCAGTTCTTCTTTGTAAATCTCGATCTTGTTCGCTTCCGTCAATTGATCGTCCTGATTGAGCGTATCGATCCGATCGAGCAGTTGACTGAGCAGCGCGTCGTTGCGAAGCGGCACGATCCGGTAGATCTGCTGGACTTTCTCGGCCGCTTCTTCTTGAGCTTGCAGCGTCGCTTTGCTGTTGGGAATCTGCGCCGGAGCGAGAATTTCTTTGTCGCTCGGCATATTGACCTGAATATCGTATTTCTCGGGCAGCAGCTTGGGCGCCAAGCCGACGTAGAACATCAGCGTCAGCAGCGCGAATAACGACAGCTTGACGGCGCGGCTGTTTTTCCACCCGGACAGCTTGGGATCGGTTTTGCTTTTCCACTTCTCTTTTGAAGCCATATGGAAAGACCTCCGGTATTATTGCGAAAGCCCGACGGCTGCCGGGATTTCGCTTTCGTCAGGTCGGCTTCTATTCGATGCTTTCGGCCGCCTTTTCATAAGCCACGATAATCTTCTGTACGAGCGAATGCCGCACGACGTCTTCTTGAGCGAAAGTCACGAACCCGATGTCGCCGATCTCGCTCAGCACGAGACGGGCTTCGACCAGACCCGACTTTTTGCCGCGCGGCAGGTCGATCTGCGTCACGTCGCCGGTGATGACCATTTTCGAACCGAAACCGAGCCGCGTCAGGAACATCTTCATCTGCTCCGGCGTGGTGTTCTGGGCTTCGTCCAAAATGATAAACGAATCGTCGAGCGTACGTCCGCGCATATACGCAAGCGGAGCGATCTCGATCAAGCCGCGTTCCAGCGCTTTGGCGACCTGTTCCGTCCCCATGACGTCATACAGCGCGTCGTACAGCGGGCGCAGGTAAGGATCGACTTTCTCCTGCAGATCGCCCGGCAAGAAACCGAGACTTTCCCCGGCTTCGACGGCAGGCCGGGTCAAGACGATGCGTTTGACCAATCCTTCTTTCAGCGCGGTCACGGCCAGCACGACGGCCAGATATGTTTTGCCGGTACCGGCGGGGCCGATGCCGAACACGATGTCTTTTTTCTTGATGGTCGTAATGTAATGTTTTTGCCCGATCGTCTTCGGACGAATCGGCTTGCCGCGAAACGTAACGGCGATTTCTCCTTTGAACAAGTCCAGCAGCTGATCGGCGCGAAAATCTTTTGCCAGATCGAGCGCGTATTGAACGTCGCGTTCCGTCAGATTGTATCCGTTGCGGACCAATTGCAGCAGCACGTCGAACAACTGCTCCAACTGATCGGTTTCCTGCTGCGGTCCGTGGATGGCGATTTCTTCTTCGCGGCTGTCGATGCGCGCGTCGAACTGCCGTTCGATCAATTTGAGGTAGGTATCCTGCGGACCAAACAGGGCCAATCCTTCTCCCGCGTTATGCAGCGGAATCTTGATGCTTCTCGTCTGTTCTGTCAAAAGCTCTCAGTCTCCCTTAATCGCTTATTCGTCCGCTTTCGGCTTGCGCCGAGGCACCGGAATCCGTAAAGGCGTCCGGAACGTCGTCTTTTCCCGATCCGCATGCCGTGCGCCCGTTTCGTTCGAATTTCGCGGAAACGATCCGAAGCGGCTGCGGCCTCAAGTGAAGACAAACTACGGGTACAGGTTGTTATTCCTCAACTTTACCATTCTAAGAGGCCCCATGCAAAAGATTTCGGGTCGGGCTTTTTGCCTCGAAAAAGCCCAAAGCCGGTCTCCTCCGTTGGCGACGGAAAAGACCGGCCGTTCCGCCGTCCGGAAACGGCGGCTTCGCAGAATTATCTGCGTCCGGAAGAATGAGGTTTGCGGGCGCGAGGAGCGCCGAGGATCTCGGCCCACATCACGCCTTTGCGCAGCTCGTCGGCCGAAGCGGCAGACAACGATCGCGAAGAAACGGGAGCGGACTTCGCGGGAGTCTTTTTTCCGGAAGCCGGGTCGTTCGGGGACGCCGTCCCCGCAACCGCGCGTTCGATTTCTTTGGCCGCGTTTTCGACGCTTCGCGAACGCCCGTGCATCGTCCGCTGCTCGGCCGAACGTTGGGCGGAAAGGCTTTTTCGATTGCCCGAATTCGCTTCGTTCGGCGACGGCGCGCCCGCGAACGGAGAACGCCGCTGTTCCTCCCGACCCGAAGACTGAATCTGGCGGGGAGCCGGATTTTGCCGAGGAGCCGGGTTTTGCCGGGAAGCCGCGCGTCCGCCGAACGGCTCGCTGCCGTTAGGTTTGGCGTTTCTTTTGCCGAACACGGAGAGCAGCGCGCCCGCGATAATCACGACGATAAAAAAGTGGCTCATGATCCATTCGAAAAATTGGGGCATACTGTTCCCCTCCTGTTTTGCCTCTTACTTGCGCGTCGAATCGTTATCGACATGAGTGACGTTGGTTCCGCCGAGCGATCCGCGCATCTCGGTGTCCGCTTCGATGTTTTTCATGTTCAAATAATCCATGACGCCCATTTTGCCGCCGCGAAGCGCTTCGGCCATGGCGACCGGCACCTGCGATTCCGCTTCGACGACCCGCGCTCTCATCTCGACGACGCGCGCGTTCATCTCTTGTTCTTCCGCTACGGCCATCGCGCGGCGTTCTTCCGCTTTCGCCTGAGCGATGCGTTTGTCGGCTTCCGCTTGTTCCGTTTGCAGGAAAGCGCCGATGTTTTTGCCCACGTCGACGTCCGCGATATCGATCGACAAGATTTCGAATGCCGTGCCAGCATCGAGACCTTTTTCCAATACGGTGCGCGAGATCTTGTCCGGGTTCTCCAAGACTTCTTTGTGCGTGTCGCTCGAACCTACGGTCGTTACGATGCCTTCGCCTACGCGGGCGATAATCGTTTCTTCGCCGGCGCCGCCGACGAGACGGTCGATGTTCGCGCGAACGGTTACCCGCGCGATAACGACGACTTCGATCCCGTTGCGCGCCACGGCCGATACGCTCGGCGTCTCGATAACGCGAGGGTTAACGCTCATTTGCACGGCTTGCAGAACGTCCCGGCCCGCCAGGTCGATCGCGGCCGCGCGTTCGAATTCGAGCGGAATGTTCGCGCGGTGAGCGGCGATCAGCGCGTTGACGACGCGATCGACGTTACCGCCGGCCAAGTAGTGACTTTCCAATTGGTTGATGGTCAAGCTGATTCCCGCTTTGTGCGCTTTGATCATCGGGTTGACGATCCGGGCCGGCGTTACGCGCCGCAGGCGCATCGCGACCAGCGTGATGATCCCGATCCGAAGCCCCGACGCGAGCGCCGAAATCCACAGCGCTACCGGGAAAAAGCTAAAGAATACGCTCAACAAGATAATGCCCACCACGATAATCAACAGCGGCGTGATCCAAACAGCGTCCATAAGTATCCCTCCAAAAGTGAACGTTCCGCCGCGCCCGAAAACACGGTTCAGCACGCAGGCGGGACGTTATGTTGTCGTGCCGATGTTGCTTCACTCTCCGTCTTCGGAACGTCGAGGCATCAGATCGGTTCGATAGGTCCCAATCCGCTGTGCCATTTCTCCTGCACGACGACTCTTCCGCCTTCGGCTTTGACGATGGTGATCGCTTTGTCGCGCTCGATGAACGCGCCTTCGCTCACGACGTCGATCCGTTCGCCGTCGATCATGACGGTACCCGAAGGCCGCAGCGGAGTCAACGATACCCCGTCGCGTCCGACCAAGTCGTACCGGGTCGTCGCGGAGTTGTAACCGGCTTCCGAAGTCAGGCTGTCTTTCAGAATAAAACGATTCCAAATCCCGCGTTCCTTAAAGACGAATACGACGATTCCTACCGCCGCAGCGGCCAGCACGAAAGCGATTCCGAGCGTTTGCAAAGCGTGACCCGTTGCCCATGCCGCCATGATCACTCCTCCTATCAACGAAGCTCCTCCGAGCAGTCCCAGAATGCCGAAGCTCGGAATAAACACTTCCAACGCCATCAGAATGATTCCTGCCGCGAACAGCAGCCAGACGTAAGGGCCCGCCAATCCTTCGAGCGTACTCGCGAAAAAGTACAGGATAAACGCGCAAACGCCGAGCAGCCCCGGGAAGATGAGTCCCGGCACCAACAGTTCGATTACAACTCCCGCCAATCCGATGAACAGCAGCAGAGTCAGCATGACCGGCTGAGTCAAGAATCCCGCGACGCTCGCCAGCATTCCTTGCGCCGGCGCGCCCGCGGTGTCCGCCACGCCTGCGGCCGATGCGGTCGAAACGAAAGATGTACAGACGATCAGCGGAATACCGACGAGCCAGACGATGCCCCACAGCGCCGCCGCCATGCCTACCCACCACTTGGACCGCGTTTGTGTATCCATCAGTTCTCCCTCCTTCTTCCGGATGTCTTTCCCCGATTCTCGAGAAGTACCTGTCAATCCCCTTTATTGCAGAAGCGACCGGCTTGTCCGTTTGCGATCATCGGTTCACGTTCGCCGGAAAGTCGCAAGTTTACATGCCTGTCCGGCGGGCGAAACCGTTCTCAGATCAGAGACAAGCGCTGACCGGAGTCTCTACTCTGTATTATACGCTCATCTCGGCTTCGCGTTTCAAAAAAATCCGTGTCTTACGAAATTTTCCGCTCAACAAAAACACCCTTCCGATCGAAATCGGAAGGGTGTTCGTTACGTTTGTTTATTGCAGGTACTGCTGAACCGTCTGGTTAACCAGCTTCCCGTCGGCGCGGCCTTTGACTTTTGGCATCAAAGCGGCCATGACTTTACCCATATCCGCTTTGGAAGAAGCACCGGTTTCCTGGATGGTCTCCTGTACGATGGCTTTCACTTCTTCTTCGTTCAGCTGGGTAGGAAGATATTCGGCAACGATCTCGATTTCGGCTTTGACAGTCTCCGCCAAATCGTCACGACCTGCTTTTTCAAACTCTTGGAGGGCATCTTTGCGCTGTTTGATCTCACGACTCAGAATGTCAAGCACTTCTGCGTCATCCAAAGTTCGCTTCAAATCGATCTCTTGATTCTTGATCGTCGCGCGAATCATTCGTATGGTCGAGAGTTTGAATTTATCCTTACTCCGCATGGCTTGTTTCATATCTTCGTTCAATCGTTCGCTAAGATTCATTGACTTACTAATCCTCCTACTAATGATGTGCTGCATGCCGAAAAAATCGGCACGACTTCCTTAAAACACATCTAATGATGTGTGATATGCCGCTGTACTCGGCAGAAAGCCACCCAAAACACATCTGACGATGCGATTAGGCAACCATTGCCGGAGCGGTAAAGGAACACATCTTAGAACTTTCTTTTACGAGCAGCCTCGGACTTTTTCTTACGCTTAACGCTAGGCTTTTCGTAATGCTTGCGCTTTTTCACTTCAGCCAGAACGCCGTCTTTTGCGATCGAGCGTTTGAAGCGGCGAAGAGCAGCATCAATAGTCTCGTTTTTGCGAACTTTAGTTTCAGACACCAGTTTCCCCTCCCTCCGACCAGACCGTCCAAGAGCATAAACACGGTTAATCAACTTTAATTATAAGCGAAAATTAAATTGCGTGTCAATGCCTAGACGAAATCTATAGATATCTCGCCGCAACCGCTTTAAACGGCGGTTTGTCCGTTTCCGATCCGCTTCGTCGTTCGGCGAATCGAAAGGCGGCACGCCCGCGTTCTTCCGCGTCCCGGCTTAAGCGTGCGAACCGGATAAACCCGTCAACGCTCCGAGTTTCGCTCCGCCGAGCAGGTGGAAATGCAGATGGGCGACGGTCTGACCGCCGTCCGCTCCGCAGTTGTTGATCAAACGGTATCCGCTCTCGGCGATGCCCAGCTCGTTCGCCAACTGCACGGCGACCCGATGGATCTCGCCGATCACGGCCAAATCTTCGTCCGCGATCTCGTTCAACGACGGAATCGGCTTTTTCGGCACGATCAGGACGTGCACGGGCGCCGCGGGCTGGATATCGTGAAAAGCATAGATCCGCTCGTTTTCGAACACTTTTTTGCTCGGAATGCTGCCTTCGATAATTTTGGTGAAAATCGTCTCGCTCATCTGTATTCCTCCTCGGTCATCCGGCGGCGCGTCGCGCGGCGGCTTGCCCGCTCAAGCGTTCGTCCGGAATGTATGTATGAGAAACGGAGGCTATCCGGTAGGGCACGTCCGTCCGCTCGCTCCGTCCATTGTACCGGCTATTTCGAAAAAACACAAAAAAAAGAAGCACCCTGCAAATCCCAAAAGGATTCGCTCGCTTGAACGGCGATCGCGGCCTCGTTTGAACCAAACGCGGACGAAATCGCGGATCGGGGTACTCCTCATATGATGTCGGCTGACTGTATTATAACAACGACTTGAATCTGTCTCTGTGATTCAAATCACGTATGGCGTTCACATTTTCTCGAGCACGACTTTCGAACCCGCTCCGGCGTTATCCGCCGGCTGGACCACGAGGCGGCGCGGCAGACGGGCGCGAAGCTCCTGAACGTGGCTGATGACCCCGACCGACAAGCGATCGTTATGCAGATGTTCGAGCGACGTGATGACCGTATCGAGCAGTTCGGGGTCCAGTGTGCCGAATCCTTCGTCCAAGAAAAAGAACTGGAGCGGATATTCGCCTCTCAGCTGAATCTGGGCGGAAAGGGCCAACGCAAGCGAAAGCGAGGTCAAAAACGTCTCGCCGCCGGACAAAGTCGAGACCGGCCGCCGCACACCGCCGTTGGCGTCGTCGCAGACGACGAATCCGCCGCCGGAGTCGACTTCGAGCGAATACCGCTGCTTGGTAAGAAAACGCAGGCGGTTCGAAGCGGAACGGCTGATCTGGATCAACTGCTCCTCGGCGACGTACTCCACGAACGTATTGCCCCGGAAACAGCTCTGAAGCGTCGACAACCGGGCCGATTCGGCCGCCGTCGCGATTCTGGATTCTTCCAGCTCGGTCCAGCGTCCGTGACGCGCCGTCACGTCTTCGACGTCGCGCTGCGCCCGTGCTCTGCCGGCGAGCGCTTCTTCGTCGAGCGAGCGCGCTTCCTCCAACCTCGCGAGGCAGCGCGTCCATTCTTCTTCGGAAACGTCCGCGCCGTCTAGCAGCTTCTCCAATTCTCTGAGACGCGCGGACAATTCGTTCTCCCGTTCGCGATGTTCGGTCGCCGCGTTTTCCGCTTCGGCGATCGCCCGTTCGTCCATCGCGGCCGCTTCGGCTTCGCCCGCCGAGGCGAATTCCGAGCCGGCAAGCGCTTCGTTCCAGCTTGATTCGGCCGAAGCGGCGTGCTCGGCCGCGGAAGAGGCCGCTTGATCGGCCGCCGCCGAAGCGTTGGCGGCCGATTGCCACGTTTCCCGGGAAACTTCCAGCTCGCGCCGCGAAGTCTCCGCATCCGCGCGCAGCCGCTCCAACCGGTTCGAAACCTCGCGCAGCAGTTCGGCCGGAGAAGCTTCGCCGGCCGCGGCCCGAAGCCGGAGCTCTTTGTCGCGCAGCAGCTCCGCCCGACCTTCTGCCTGAGCGGCGAACTGTACCGCGCCGCGTTCGGCTTCCGCGGCGGTCTCCTCATGAGCCTTCAACTGTTCTTCCATGCCGCGAATAACCGGCACGCTCTTGTCCAGACGCCGTTTCAGCTCTTCCGATTGAGCGTCGCGCGCGCGAATTTCTTCGCGGCGGCGTTCCAATTCGTCGCGGCGCAGATCCGCGAACGAAGCGTTCCAGCGCTCTTCGGCTTCCCTCAGGCGGCTCTCCAGTTCCGCCAGCCGTTCTTCGGCGCGCGCGCGTTGGCGCGCGGCTCCTTCCAGCCGCGCACGCGGCGCTTCCGCTTCGCGGACGGCGGCGCCGTAAGCGCGCTCCGCCTCGCGGGCGGCGTCTTCGAGCTGCGCGGACTCGCGCTCGAAGACGGCTGCCGCGGCCTGCAAGCGGGCCCATTCAGCCGCGCAGGCCTGCGGGGAATCCAAGCTCGCCGAAATTTGCGGCGAGCCGTTCTGGATCGGTCCGGCGGCTTCGCGGGCCGGACCCGGGGTGTCGGGCGCCGATTCTTCGCGTAGGCGGCGGGCCAGGGTCTCGCCGCCCTGCCGCAGGCGGGCGGCGGCGGAGCGCAGCTCGCGCGCCCCTGCCTGAAGGGCGCGCAGCGGTTCGAGATCCGCCGCGGCCGAAGCGGCGGAAGGATCTTCGTCCGCGAGCGCGGGATGATGCGTCGCGCCGCAGACGGGGCAAGGCTCCCCGTCCGTCAGGGCATGCGCCAATTCGGCGGCCATGCGCCGGCGGGCCGAATCCCGGTCCGCCTGTTCGAGGCGGGCCTCTTCGGCGGCCGCGCCCGCCAGCAGCGCGGCCCATTCGGCGTCGAAGACGCCGAGCGCTTCGGCATGCGCTTCGGCAGCCGCAGCGGCCTGCCGCAGTTCGCCTCGGCAGCGCTCCTGCCGCTCGCGGCCGGCCGCAAGCTCCGCTTCGGCTTCGCGCTCTTGGCGCAGCGCTTCTTCCAGATCCCGGCGCAGCGCCGGGATCTGCTCTTCGAGAGCGGCGACGGCGTCCGCCGCGCGGCCGGCGGCGTCGAGCCGCTCGCGGTCCGCGCTGCGCACTTCGCACGCGCTCAGCTGCTCTTGAAGCTGCGAACGCAGGCCGTTCGCCTGCTCCAGCTTACGGCGCAGTTCGCCCGCGCTTTCGCGCGCCTGCTCGAAGCGCGACGCCGCTTCCGCGCGGCTGCGCTCCAAGCGGAGATTCTCTTCGCGCAGCGCCGCGGCTTCCTGTTCCAGCCGCAGCGCTTGTTCCAGCTCCGCGGAGCGGCGCAGCAGCTGCGGCTCTTCGCCCGCCAGCGCTTCGCGCGCGGCGTTCTCCGCCGAAGACGCGCCTTCCGCGCGGATGCGCGCGTCTTCCAGCATGCCGCGCAGCCGCTTCGCTTCGGCGGCCGATTCTTCCGAGCGGGCCGAAGCCGCCCGGAACCGAGCCAGCGCCGGCAGCAGCGCCGCCGATGCCCGCGCGCGTTCGGCGCGCCGACGCAGTTCGCCGACGGCTTCGCTTCGTCCGCGCAGTTCTTCCCATGCGGCAAGCGTTTCGCGCCGCTCGCCGGCGCGCTCGCGCACGCGCGACAGCCGGCCGTGTTCCTCGACCGCCGCGTTCAGCGCTTCGCGCCGCGTTTCGGCCTCCCGAACGGCCGCCGCAAGACGCGCCTTCGCTTCTTCGACCGCTGCGGCCGAAGCCAGGCCGAGCCCCTGCTGCTCGGCCTCCAACGTGTTCAGCGCCGCCTGCGTGTCGCGGACGCGCTTGTTGAGCTTCTGGATCAGACGGTCGCCGTACTGCTCCAGATGGAACAGGCGTTGAAGCATCTGCCGCCGATCGCTGCCTTTGAGCGACAGGAATTCGGCGAATTTGCCCTGCGGCAGCACGACCGCGCGGGTAAAATCGTCCATTTTGAGCCCGATGCGTTCTTCGACGGCTTTCGTGACTTCCGCCAACTTGTCGGCGATCACGTCGTCGCCTTCCGGCTTGATCTCGACGAACCGGCTTAACGTATTGCTGACCGATACTTCGCCGGTCCGTTTGAACCGACGTTCGACCCGGAAACGGCGCGCGCCCGCCGCCGATTCCAATTCGAACGTGAACGCGACGTACAAGACGTCTTCCGAATGGTTCATGATTCCCTGCGTGCCGTTATAAGCGCGTTCCACTTTGCCGTACATCGCCAGCGTGATGGCGTCCAACACGGTCGACTTGCCGCTGCCGGTCGGACCGAAGATGCCGAACAGCCCCGTTTCGCACAGTTCCGTGAAGTCGATCTCCTGCGCTTCGCGGTAACTCTGCAATCCCGACAATTTCAGCGTAATCGGTTTCATTCGGCATCTCCTCCTTCGGCCGTTTCGCCGTCTTCGGCAGAAGCCAATTCCATAAAGAGCGACACCAACGCGTCATCCGGCTCGGCTCCGCCCGTTTGGCGGCGGTAAAACGTTTTGAACAGCTCGTGCATCGGAAGCCGGGTGCGTTCTTCCGGCTCGTCCGCCTGTTCGAGCTGCGGATAGACCGGACGGATATGCACCAGCCCGTCGCAAGAACGGCGCAGCGCTTGAATATCGCTCATCGACAGCGCTTCGCTCAACGTGACGCGAAGATCGATGAACGCTCCCGCGTCCCGTCCTTCTTCCAACCAACCGTGCACCTGTCCCAAGCCTTCTTTGGCGTTCCATTCGACCAGACGCCGCCCGCTGGACAAATAAATCTCTTCCAGCTTCGGCTCGCCGCCCGGCTCGATATCCATCAGCATCACGGATTTGGCTTGTCCGGCTTCGGAGAAGCTGTAGCAGATCGGCGATCCGCTGTAGCGGATGATCCCGTCGCCTTTGACGCTCTGCGGACGATGCAGATGGCCCAGCGCCGTATACTGCGCGCCGCAGGAGAGCGCCGAAGGATCGACGGTATACGCGCCTCCGACTTGAATCGGCCGTTCCGAATCGGATTCCAGACCGCCGAGCACATAGATATGGCTCATCGCCAGATTGACGGTATGCGGCGAGAAATCCGCGGCCAGCTTGCGCATCAGCAGTCCGACCCGCTCGCTGTAAGCGCGTCGCAGCAGTCCTTCGTCCGTTCCGTCGAGCGTCAACAGCTCGTTCAGTCTGGATTCGGAAGGATACGGCAGCGCCGCGATCACAGCGCGCTCTCCCGTGCGCGCGATATCGAGCGTCAGCGCTTTTTCGGTCGGCAGCCCGACGAGCGAGATGCCCGTATCCTTCACGAGCGGCCTTACCGACGCGACCCGCTCCGGATGGTCATGATTGCCCGCGATCGCCGCGAGCAGGCAGCCTTCCGCCCGCAGGCGGGCCGCCCCTTCGTAAAAAAGCTGTTCGGCAGCCGCAGGCGGATTCACCGTGTCGTACACGTCGCCCGCCATCAAGATCAGATCGACCTTTTCCCGGCGGACGATGTCTACCAATTCGTCCATAAACTTCACTTGTTCTTCGAAACGGCTCCGGCCTTCCAGCGTTTTGCCCAGATGCCAGTCCGCCGTATGCAGCACGCGCATGATTCGCGCCCCTTTCTGTCTATGCCGATCGATGCCGCCCGCTTCCGGCTCGCGTGCGCGGAGGAAGGAGCGGGCGGCGGATATGCGAATTTTTCTGTTTTTCTACAAGCGAACGTTCTCGGCGGTATCGAAGAAATACAACCATTTCTCGCTCACCGGCTCGCCGGTCATCTCTTCGACGGCCCAAGCGTAAAAATCGAGTTGGAACCGGTAATGGTCCGCCAATTCGGCCGTCCCGCGTCCCGGTTTGATCCGATCGGTCTTGTAATCGAGCAGGATCAACCTGCCGTTCTCGCGGAACAGACAGTCGACCACGCCTTGAACGAGCACCCGCTCGTCCGGCAGGCTCTCCACACGGATCCGGCGATTCTCGCCCGCCGCCGCGGCTTCGGCGTCCGGCGGCCAGAGTCCCGCCTGACCGCCCATGACGGGCAGCACCAAGCCCGATTCGCTCCGCGCTCCGACTCCGATGCTGAACGGAAGTTCCCGCCGAACCCAATCCGACAAAGCCAGACGTTCGCCGATCGCGCTTCGCGTAAAGAGCATCACGTCGGAGACGTCTACCGTATCGGCTTCCGCTTGCAGCAGGATATGCTTGCGCACGAGTTCCGCCAACGTTTCGGTCACGGCCGCTTCGTCCAGATCGGCTTGCAGCGGAATATGCTGCATGACCGTATGATACGCCGTGCCCCGTTCCGCTCCGGTCAGGCGGCGGCTCTCCATGAAGCGCGGACGTTTCAGCTGCAGCGTCGATTCCGTCGGCGCAAGGCCGGCGTCGGCGGTTTCCCCGTCCGCGTCTTCCAGCCCCGCCGACCGGCGGGCCGCTTCCATCGCGTCGGCGGACGGATATTCGTCGCCCGCGAAACGGGATTTGATCTCGGTCACCGACGTTTTGGCCGCGGTTCCTCCGGCCGCCGCATGACGGTATCGCCAAGCCAGACGCTCCGCGAATTTGCCGCGCGAGCCCAGATCTTCGGCCGCCTCGCCGGCGGCCAGCGCTTTGAGGCGTTGGACGCGTTCGGCGTACAATTCTTCTCCGGCCCGCTCGGCCGCCGTCTGCGCGTCTCCGCTGCGAACGGAGAAGATCCATCCCGCGCCCGGGCCGCGCGCGCTTTCGACCGATGCGAGACCGGCCAGTTCGTGGAGGAAGCGGGCGCCCGGTTCCTGCATCAGAGCCGGACCGACCCAATCCATATACGTTTTGGCTTTGGCGAGCGTATAATCCGCGATGCCTTCCCGACCGCCGGAAGCGTCGGTCCAAGCGGCGATTCGGCGCGGAAGGTCTTTGACCGCGGCGGTCAGGATCATCTTGTCCCGCGGACGGGTCAAGGCCACGTACAGCACTCGCATCTCTTCGGCCAACAGCTCCATCAGAGCCTGCCGCCGAATCGCGAGCGAAGGCAGCGTCGGATAACCGACCCGCGTTTCTTCGTCGACGAAGCGAGGCCCGAATCCGAGCTCTTTGTGCATCATGAACGGCGCTTTGAGATCCTGCATGTTGAAGCCTTTGGACAATCCGGCAATAAAGACGACCGGGAATTCCAAGCCTTTGCTCTTATGGATCGTCATGAGACGAACCGAATCGTGATGCGCTTCGGAAGGCGCTTCGGCGAGATCGCCTCCGTTATCTCTCAGGCGTTCGACGAAACGCAGGAAACGGAACAATCCTTGCGCGGAAGCCGATTTCTCGAACTGAACCGCCCGGTTGTACAGCGCCAGCAGATTCGCTCGGCGCTGCGCGCCTCCCGGCAGGCCGGCTACCCAATCGGCGTAACCCGTCTCCCGGTACAAGGTACGGATCAATTCGCCGAGTTCGCCGCTGCGCGCCAACGTGCGCCAACGTTCGAGCGAAGCCAAGAACTTCCGCAGCGTCTCCGCAAGCGAAGCATCGCGGGAACTCGCCGGTTCGTCCACAGGTCCGGACGCAGAAGCCGCGGCCGATTCTCCGGTCCATGCGCGCGAAGCGTAATCCCCCGCTCCGTCTTCCGGCTCGGCCGCCCGGCAGACGGCGTCATAGAACGACATTCTCGGTCCGCGCAGCCGAATCTGCGCCAATTGATCTTCGTTCAGGCCGACGATCGGCGATCTCAGCACCGAAGCCAGCGGAATATCCTGCTGCGGATTGTCGATAATGCCGAGCAGCGACATCGCGATCTCGACTTCCGTCGCTTCGAAATATCCGCGGGACGCGTCGCCCATGGCCGGTATGCCGGCCAAGCGCAGCTCTTCGATCATCATCGGCGCCCATGCGCCGACCGAGCGGAGCAGAACGACCATGTCGCCGTAAGCGGCCGGCCGAAGCGCTTTGGAATCTTTATCGTAGATCATGAGCGGTTCGCGACCTTCCGCCCGTCCGGTCAATTCGTGAATCCGCGCGGCGATCGCCCGGGCTTCCAGACGCGCCGCTTCGATCTCTTCGGCTTCGGCGGCGAATCCGCTGTCCGCTTCGTCGTCTTCCGCCGGCTCGCCCGCGGCCGCTTCGCGCGCGATCAGCATCAGCTCCGGCGCGTATTCTCCGCCCGAGGCTTCCGGATAGTAGGCTGCCCCGTAAGAGAGTTCGGCCCGTTCGTCGTATTGAATCTCGGCCACCCGCTCGTTCATGATGCTCCGGAAGATCCCGTTGACGGCTTCCACGACCTCGGACCGGCTGCGGAAATTGCGCGCCAAGTCGATCCTTAACCCGCTTTCGGCGAAATCGTTCCCGTAAGCCCGGTATTTATGCAGGAACAAGCCCGGTTCCGCCAGACGGAAACGATAGATGCTCTGCTTGACGTCGCCGACCATGAAGCGGTTGCCCGCGCCTTCGCGCGCGATCAGCGAAACGATCTCTTCTTGGACGGAGTTCGTATCCTGATACTCGTCGAGCAGCACTTCGTCGAAACGTTCGCGGTATTCCAGCGCCGCCTCCGAAGGCAGCGAACGGCCCGGCGTCGAAGCCGGATCGCGCAGGATTTGCAGGCAGTAATGCTCCAGGTCGGAGAAATCGACCATGCTTTTCGCCCGCTTGGCCTGCGCGTAACGCTCCCCGAACTCGATCGTCAACCCGGCCAATTCTTCCATCAGCGGAGCCGTCTCGCTTAATTCGGACAAGAACGTTTCGGGCGATCGGCCGAAATAGAATTCTTTGATTTTGCTCAGGTCTTTTTTGGCGATATCCCGCAGGTCTTTGATCTGCTGCTGAATTTCCGGATCGAATTCGTCGTTTTTGCCTGTTCGTTTGAGCGTGGCGAACGAGACGGTCTCGAACTGCCCGTACAAAGACTGCCACGGTTCGTGCTCCGCGGCTCCGCGCAGCCGATGCAGCATATCGAGATCGCTTTGCAGCGTCTCCGCGTACGGAGCGGGACCGCCCGGCGATAAGGCCAGACCGTGCGCCCGGCGCAGCACGTTTTCCACGCCTGCCAACTCCAACCGGGCGCCGGCCAGCAGGCTCGTCGCCCACTCCGTCCGGCCCAGCGTTTCCGGATCGGCGACCCGGAAAGCGGCCGCCGAATCGTGCAGCCACTGCTGCGGCCACGGATGGCTGCGCGCGAAATCGTACAAGCGCTGCACCAGCGCGAATACCGGATCGTCGGATCGTTCGCCGCCGAACCAGTCGATCAAACGGCGGAACCGTTCGCCTTCTTCTTCGAGCGCGTACTTCTCCTCGAACAGGTCTTCCAGCAGTTCTTGGCGCATGATCGCGCTCTCGTGTTCGTTCGCGATCCGGAACCCCGGATCAAGCCGAATCGACGTATAATGCCGCCGAATCACTTCCAGGCAGAACGAGTGCAGCGTGGTGATCGAAGCTTGTCCCAGCAGCGACAATTGGCGGCGCAGACCGTCGTCTTGAGGACGTTCGGTCAACGCTTTGTTCAGCGCGTCGCGAATCCGCTGGCGCATCTCCGAAGCCGCCGCTTTGGTAAAGGTGGCGATCAGCATCCGGTCGATCCCCGT
Source organism: Saccharibacillus sp. O23 (assembly GCF_002205895.1). Classification (GTDB taxonomy): domain Bacteria; phylum Bacillota; class Bacilli; order Paenibacillales; family Paenibacillaceae; genus Saccharibacillus. Next base: position 207,451 of record NZ_NJDE01000010.1, on the reverse strand, counting down.
TCCGCTTGCCGGATCCGTAATCTTGCGAATGATGCGTTCGACGAGCACGGCGGTCTTGCCCGATCCCGCTGCGGCCGCGACCAGCATATCGCCTCCGGAGACGGCGATCGCTTTCCATTGATCGTCGCTCCATTGGCTGCCTTCCGGCTTTTCGGCGTAACTGATTCCCATTTATCGGCTCTCCTCTCCGTAAGATTCTTCGTCGCTTTCGCGGAACAAGTCCCATACCCGGTCTTTGCCCAATTTGCCGAGATGATGGTATCCGGCGTTGTCCAGACTCTCGTCGAATTGGCATACGGCATGATACGGACAGAAATCGCACGCCGTCTCCTGCTGAATGCGGTAAGGTCTCGCTTCGGATTCTCCGTCCGTGATCCGCGTCCCGATGCCCGCGATGCTGCGCCGCACCCCTTTGAGCAGCGAGTTCCACTGACGTTGATCGGCGACGGAAGCGGTGCTGTAGAAACTTCCGTCTTTCTTGAGCGCCACGGGAACGATCTGCGAGTAGCCGGTAGTCAGCGAGCGGTCCATCTGTCCCACGACTTCCGGATCGGCCAGCACCAGCCCTTTCATCTTGAAACGTTCCAGCATTTTCTGCGCGGCCGTATCCCGGTTCATGGCATTGTTGGAGGTCAGCAGCGGATTGTGCACGTGGAAATACAGCGTTCCCGCCGGAAGCGCCGGCGCACCGATCCACTGCTCCGCATGCGTGAGCAGCACGTCCATATACGTCAGCATTTGCAGCGACAGCCCGTAATAGACTTCATGCAATTTGAGTTCTTTGCTGCTCGATTTGTAGTCGATGACCCGCAGCAGCAGCCCTTCTTCGCCTTCGGCCACGTCTACCCGGTCGATCCGGCCCACGATCTCCATCGTGCAGCCGTTCTCCAATTCGAATTCGAGCGGCGGAATATCCTGTCCGGGACCGAAATCCAGCTCGATGCCGAGCGGTTCGAAATCTCCGCGCCGCGAATGTTCGCCCAGAATGACCGAAGCGCGGCCGACGATATCCATCAGCTTGCGGGTGATATAGCCGTACCGGTTCGAACTGAACAGAATCTCGCCTTGAAGCTTCGGCGCGATCTTGTCCACGGCCGTCCGCGCTTCGGCCAGACATTCCTCGACGGACAGCGATCCCCAACTGCGGTTCTCCAGCTTCAAGCGCATGGCGATATCGCTCAGCGCCGCATGGAACAGCTGGCCGATATCGGGAGCGTTCAGTTTGTAGAGCTGACGTTCTTTGAGACGAAGGCCGTGCGAAGCGAAATGGGCGAACGCGCATTCCGTGAACTTCTCCATGCGAGATACGCTCGAACGCAGTTTGCGGCCGTAAAGCGAAATGCTGGTCTCGCGGGTCAGCCGGTCCGATTCGTTCGTGTAGACGAGCGAAGACAGACGGCCGCGCAGCAGCGCGTCCCATTCTGGCCGCTCTTGATAAGCGCCCAGCACGTCCCACCACAACGGTTCGATCTCCCCGCCCGTTTTCCATGTCCGCAGCTGCGCGAGCAGATGGGGCAGCGTCGCTTCGGGCAGGGTGACGAAGCGGCGCTGCTGCGTCGGCGTCATGCCCGGCAGCGGCAGGCCGCTTTCCCGCCGTTCCGCGATGAACGGGAAGGCGGCGCGCAGGTCGAGCACGATCTCCGAAGGCAGCAGCGGCTTGTCTTCGTCGTCGCTGAGCGCGTAGCTCAGCCATAATTTATGCGAAGCGCTCGTCAGCGTATGGTAGACGAGCAGCCGCTCGTCGAGCAATCGCCGCTCCGCGCTCGGAGACAGCTCCAAGCCGGCTTCACGCGATCTGAAAAAGGCTCCGGGCGCGTGATCGCGGGGATGATTCAGTTCCAGCAGGCTCTCGGCCAGCCGCAGCCGATCGGATTCGCTGAGCAGACCGCTCTGATCCGGCACGAGCGGCACGATTCCGTCGTTCAGCCCGAGCACGAACGCGTATTTGATTCCCCAAGGACGCGTGCGCTCCATATCGCCCAACAGGACTTGATCGAGGGCGGGAGGAACGAGACCCAGCGTCAAGCCGGCCAATCCCGTTTCCAACATGCCCGCGAATTCTTCGGCCGTCGTCGGCTCTTGATCGATCAATTCCGCGATCTGGTCCAACAGGTCGAGCAGGGCGCCCCAGATCTGCCGATGCACGTCCGCCGCCTGCGGATCTCCCGCCGACGTCGCTTCGTTCGCCAACCGGTCCAGACGCTGCGGGATTTCGGCGTCTTCCAGCAGCCGGTAGACCGCTTCGCACATTCCGCGGGCCGAACCGGCTTTGCGAAGACGCTGCTCGAACGCGCTCAGCGGCGCGACGATCCGCTCGCGGCAGGCTTCGAGCCGCTCCATGCGCGCGGCGGCATCCGCCGTTTCTTCTTCCGGCACCGGGCGTCCTTCGTCGTCGAGCGACAGCTTCGGCGCTTCGCGCCACGGCCTTCCGTCCGTCCAGCGCGTGCCCCGAATGCCGGAAGCCAAAACGAAGTTCTCCAGCCGGTCCATATCGGCCCGTTCGAGGCTTCCGTCTTGCGGGAGCAGCAGATCCGTTTTCACGCAGCGGAATACGTCTTCGTACCGCCAACGGTACTGCACGACGTCGAGCGCGGCCCGCACGAATTCGGACAAAGGATGATGCAGCACGCCTTTGCGCCGGTCGGTAAAGGCCGGAATGCCGTATTCGGCGAATACCGGCGCAAGCACTTTCTCGTAATCGCCCAGATTCCGCACGAATACGGCCATCTCCCGATAGCGCGCTCCTTGCTCCCGGGCCAGCCGAACCATCTCGCGCGCCGCCGCGTCCGCTTCGGCTCGCCGGTCGTCCGCCGCGTGCAGCGTGATGCCGTTCTCCCCGTCGGCGTTCAGACGTCCGCTCTCGCCCCGGTCCGGAGGCAGTTTTTCGCCGCGAAGCTGCGCTTCGAGCCGTCCGAGAATTGGACTGTTCCGGAATCTCGGCAGCGCCGCCTCTTCTTCTTGAACGACTTCGCAGCCGTGATCGAACATCCCCGCCAAGCGGCACAGCCTGCGGTAGGTCATGCCGGTCTGGTAAAACAGGTCCAGCTCGCCGGGTTGTTCGCCCGCGTCGTACGGACGGTCCAACGTCAGCGTGCAGACGACCGATTCCGCGACGTTCAGTAGCGCTCCGACAGCCTCGTACTCGCGAGGCGTGAAGCTGTAGAACCCGTCGATCCAGACTTTGGCTCCCCGCGCAACCGACGATTCTCCCAACTGCTCCGCCAGACGGGTCAGCGTATCTTCCGAATCGACATACAGCTCGGCGAGCCGTTCTTCGAAGCTGCGATAGATCGGCAGCGCGTCTTGGAGCTTCTCGCGCAGAAGCGGCGAATCGCCGGCCGTCACCAAATTCCGCGTATATTCTTCGAGCGTCGCGGCATCGACCTTATATCTTTTCAACTCGGCGTAAAGATCGTTTAACTTGGCGATGAATCCCGGTTGTTCGCTGGACGCGCCGAACAAACGAAGTTGATCCCGCTGCTCCCTCAATAAACGGTACAGCAGCATTCTTTTCCCTTCGTCTCCGATCGAAGTCAACGCCGAACCGCCGGTCTCCTGCATCACCCGGTAAGCCAAGCGCTGAAAACTGAATACCTGCGCCCGCATGCCGCCGATGCCCTGCTCGCCGGCGAACAGCGCGTATTCCGTTTGGAAAGTCGACTGCTGCGGCACGATCAGAATCAACGGCGGCCCCATCGGGTCCTGCTTCATTTGATCGCGTATTTCATCGAGAATCCGGGCGGTCTTCCCGCTGCCGGAACGCCCGAGTCTTAGTTGTAACGCCATCGGCCGATAGCCTCCTTAATTTTGCAATCTTTGTTCATTCCTTCACTCTTCTATTATAACCGATCGGGCAAAAGAAGAACAGACGTTCCGTTTTTCCGCTTTTATCGCCGCCCGGTCATCTTGCGCCAAACTTTGCGCGGAAGATCGAACGCCATCGCGAATCCCATCAGCACGGGCGAAACGCCTCCGACGATCGCCGCGCCGAGCCACAGCCCGTCGTCATCGCCGCCGATTCCGTATCCGACAGCGGCACCGACACCCGTAAACGCCGCCCAAACGAGCACCATGACCGTCCAAAATCCCAACGTGGAGAAAAAGTCTCGCCAGATCTCGCCGGGCAGCGCCCGCATGTCCTGTTTCAACTGTTCCTGCCGATCTTCATGCGCCCGCTGCCGCTCTTCCCGATTCCGATTGTCCGTCATCTGCTCCTCCTTTATCCGCTTCCGGATCATCTCCTGTCAGGCTTCTCTTTCAGCCTACGATTCCCGCGCGATAATTTCAAATGTTCCTTCCGGAAGGCAGGCGGTCCGAACGCCGGTTCCGCTTGCGCGCCGCCTATACGAAAAACCCGTACTGCGACCTGCGCAATACGGGTTTTCGTTTTCCGGAAAAGCTTCGAAGAAGCGCGGATCGAATCCGTTCGACGGACCGATTAACGGCTGCGGACTTCGAATACCGCGAACTTGAGATAATGGCCTTCGTCCACGCCCAGAATCTGCGGATGGTCTTTGCCTGCCGCTCTCCATTCGATCAGGCGCAGCGTTTTGCCCGCGTCGCGGGCCGCTTCCTGAATCGTTTCCAAGAACAAGTCTGGGCGCATATGGTACGAGCAGCTTGCGGTGACGAGGTAGCCGCCTTCGTTGACCAGTTTCATGCCGTGCAGATTGATGTCTTTATAGCCGCGCACCGCGCCTTTGACCGCGGAACGGGTCTTGGCGAACGCCGGAGGATCGAGAATGACCACGTCCCAACTGCGGCCGCCGCCGGCCGGCATCGGCACCGACGTATCGACTTTGGACAAGCCTTCCGCGCGGCGTCGGCGTTCTTCCAGCCCTTTGACGTTCTCGCGCAGATAGTCGAACGCGTCGGCCACGACGAATTCCACGCGGTCTTCGAATCCGTTCAAGCCCACGTTTTCTTTCGCGCTTTCGATCGCGTGCGCCGAGATGTCGAGGCAGGTGACTTTCTTCGCGCCGTACGCGCAGGCATGCAGCGTGAAACTGCCGGTGTGCGAGAAGCATTCCAGCACGGTCGCTCCGTCCCAATAAGGGAAATCGACGACTTTGCCGTTCTTGTTCACGGGGCGCCGCTCGCCGTCCACGTCCTGCAAAGCGATTCCGCCGCGCTCGCCCCAGCCCGTCATCAGCGGTTTGATCGAAGCCCGGTTCTCGCGCTGGTCGAAGAAATAGCCGGTCTTCTGGCCCTGCTCGATATCGACTTTGACCAGCAGGCCGTTCTCGGTCACGGTAACATGGCGCGGGCATTCGCCATGCAGCACGCCCGTGGTCTCTTCCAGACCTTCGAGCGCCCGCACGGAGACGTCGCTGCGTTCGTAGATGCCCGCCGGCTGCATGACTTCGACGAGCGCGCGTACGATCTCGCCGCGGCGGCGATCCATGCCCAGCGTCAGGATCTGCACGACCAGCACGTCGCCGAAGCGGTCCACGATCAGTCCCGGCAGAAAATCGGCTTCGCCGTACACGAGGCGATACGCCGTGCCGCCGACGAAGCGGTCCCGATGGCGCAAGCAGTCGCGGAAGCGCGATACGAAAAAGGCTTCGTCCATATCCGCTACGGTTCCGTGCGACAGCAAGCGGACCGTGATCTGGGAGTTGGCATTATAATACCCCGTGCCGAGCGGCTTGCCGCGATGATCGGTCACTTCGACCAGATCGCCGGGAGCCGGTTCCCCTTCGGTGCTCGCGATCTCGCTTTTATAGATCCACGGATGGCCTTCTTCCAACCGTTTTTTGCGATTTTTGTCCAGAATGACTTTTGCCAAGCTGTTTCCTCCTTAATGGATGCCCGCCGATCTTGGGTTCGGATCAGAATTTCAGGCCGAGCATCGTCAGCGCCGATCTCAAGATCGGATGATTGTTTTCGTATCCGGACTTTTTGTGCAGGATCAGCGCTTCTTCCGGGGAAAACCATTCGACGCCCCGAATTTCTTCCTGCTGGGCGCGCAGCTCGCCGCCGAGCGCTTCGACCAGATAGTAGCGCACTTCTTTGTCCACCAGTCCGTATTTTTCGTTCTCGTATTGATAGCGGATAATATCCACGAGTTCAATGATCCGGCCTTCGATGCCGGTCTCCTCGCGGATCTCGCGCAGCGCCGCTTCGCGCGGCGTTTCGCCCGGCTCGCGTTTGCCTTTGGCCAGCGAGACTTTGCCGTAGCGATCCTGGATCAGTTGGATCTGCAATCTTCCGCCGACGAAGCGGTAGACGACGCCCCCCGCCGATATTTCCATTCTGCTCACCGTATTCTCTCCTTATCGCAGCACTTACACTTCGCAAGCAAAGGGACTCCGCCGATCGGGCGAAGTCCCTTCTTGCCCGCTTCCGCCGTTTCCTGTCGGTCAGGAGACGGAGGTCGCGCGCACTTCGTCCAGCACGCGCAGCAGTTGGCCGCGGCAGCCGTTTTCGTCCGCTTCGTCGATCTTGACGCGGCAGAGCTTGCCTTGAAGCTCCTGCGAGCCTTCGAAGACGACGGTCAGATAGTTGTCGCTGTGACCGCCCACGAAGCCTTGCGGATACGTGCCTTTTTCGTTTTTCTCGGGAATGACGTCGACCACTTGGCCCACGAACTTCTGCGCGTAAGCCAACTGCATCCGTTCGGACAATTCGATCAATTCCGCCACGCGGGCGTTCTTGATCTCTTCGTCCACTTGATCTTCCATCCGCGCCGCCGGCGTGCCGGTACGCTGCGAATAAGGGAAGACGTGCATTTCCGAGAACCCGATCTGCTGCATGAACGCGTACCCGTTCCGGTACATCTCTTCCGTTTCGCCCGGGAAGCCCACGATCACGTCGGTCGTGATCGCCACGTCCGGCATCGCTTCGCGGATGCGCGCGATCTTCTCGGCGAATTCGGCCGTCGTGTATTTGCGGCGCATTCTTTTCAGCACGGAATCGTCGCCGGCTTGCAGCGGAATATGGAAATGACGGCACATTTTGCTCGAACGTTTCAATACGTCCAGCATCTTGTCGTCGATCTGGCTCGCTTCGATCGAACTGATGCGGATGCGTTCCAGCCCTTCGACCTTGTCGAGTTCTTCCATCAAGTCGGACAAGCGGTAATCTTCCATATCGTCGCCGTATCCGCCCGTATGGATGCCGGTCAGCACGATTTCTTTGTAGCCGGCCGCCACCAGTTGGCGGGCCTGCGCCAGCACGCTTTGCGGTTCGCGGCTGCGCGACAATCCGCGCGACCACGGGATGATGCAGAACGTGCAGAAGTTGTTGCAGCCTTCTTGAATCTTCAAGAACGCGCGGGTATGGCCGTTGAAGCTCGGCACGTCGAGTTCTTCGAACGTGCGCGTCTTCATGATGTTGCGCACCGCGTTGATCGGCTCGCGCTTGGTTTGGATCTCTTTCACGAGCGGCAGGATCTTCTCGCGGTCCTGCGTACCGATCACCAGATCGACGCCCGGAATCTCCAGAATTTCGGCGGCCGACGTCTGCGCGTAGCAGCCCGTCACGGCCACGATCGCGTTCGGATTGCGGCGAACGGCGCGGCGGATGATCTGACGGCTTTTCTTATCGCCCGTATTCGTGACCGTGCAGGTATTGATCAGATACACGTCCGCCGTCTGATCGAACTCGACCTGCTCGTAGCCTTCTTTTTTGAACAGCTGCCAGATGGCTTCCGTATCGTAGAAATTGACTTTGCACCCCAGCGTATAAAAAGCAACCGATGGCATTATAGATTCCCTCCCATTTCTCCGGACTCGTACAAGATGCAGGCGAGGGCGGCCATGCCGGCCGTCTCCGCTCTCAAGATGCGTTTGCCGAGACCCGCGATCTTCGCGCCGGAAGCGGCGGCTTCGTCCGCTTCGCGCTCGGCGAACCCGCCTTCGGGACCGACGACGACCAACACGTTCGCCGAACCTTCCGTCTTGCTCTCCGCGAACGGACGAACGGCGTCCCTAAGCTGTAGTCCGTTTTCTTTTTCGTAACAAAACAGTACAAGATCGTAGTTCGCGAACGTCTTGAGCAGCTGCTTGTACGTCAGCGGCTGCCGCACGTCGGGAATACGGCTGCGATGGCTCTGCTCGGCCGCTTCTTTCGCGATCTTGCTCCAACGCTGAAGACGTTTCTCTTCCTTCTTCGCGTCGTACTGCACGACCGTGCGCTCCGACAAGAACGGCACGAACGCCGAAGCGCCGATCTCCGTGCATTTCTGGATGACCGTTTCGAGCTTATCGCCTTTGGGCAGACTCTGCGCGATATCGACGCGAAAACGCGCTTCGCTGGTCTCCTTCATCTCTTCGACGATCTTCGCCCCGACTTCGCCCGCTTCGACCGATTCCAGCTCCGCCAGAACGACCCGGCCGGCTCCGTCGCATACGATGATTTCGTCGCCGGCCCGGCCGCGCATCACTTTGCCGATATGCCGCGCGTCTTCGCCGAGAATTCGCACTGTATCGTTTTCAAACTGCTCTTTTTCCACAAAATATCTCTGCATCGTTCATCCACATCTCTTCCGTGTTTTGACCAAATTCCATCATACACAATTTGCCTTCGGCTGACCAGTGGACGGCGCGAAAAACCGGCTTCCCCGAAGGAAAAGCCGGTCGTCGCGAGAAGTTTCGAAGATCGGGTTATCCGAAGATCGATGCGCCCCAGTGAAGGAAAAGCTGAGCGATATCTCCGATCCATACGTACATGCGGCCGATCGTGTTTTCGCGCAAAGGCGGAATAAATACGATCAGCAGGAAAATAAAGATGGAGTACGGCTCGAACTGCTGAAGCTTGCGGCGAATGCGCAGCGGAGCGATATCCTCGATGATCCGGTAACCGTCAAGCGGCGGCAGCGGAATCAAGTTGAACAAGAACAGCAGGATATTCATCTGGATCAGATAAGTGAAGAACAGCACCAGAGCTTCCGCCCCGCGCGAACTGTCCACGTTGACGAACATGCCGTTCATGTTCAGCGCCTGGAAAATCATCGCTCCGATAAACGCGATCAGCAGGTTGCTTAACGGCCCGACGGCCGAGACGATGATCCCCATCAATCTCGGCTTGCTGAAGTTCTCGCGGGTAACGGGAACCGGACGCGCCCAACCGAATCCGGCGATCAAAATCAGGATCATGCCCAGAAAGTCGACATGGCGCGCCGGATTCAGCGTCACGCGTCCGAGCAGCTTGGCCGTCGGATCGCCGAATTTGTAAGCCGCGTACGCATGCGCGAACTCGTGCACGGTAAACGCGATAATCAAAACGATCAGAACGAACGGCAGCACGTCCCAAGAAAAAGCCAGAAAGTTCATTTACACCACCTTCTCCGCGATGAACGCCAGCCATTCCTCCTCGCGATGCACGTCGCGGATCGTCAGGCCGGCCGCGGTCAGACCGTCGCGAACGGCTTGTTCTTTGTCTTTGTAGATGCCCGATGCCAGATACAGGCCGCCAGGACGCAGCGCTTTGACCACGTCGTCCGTGAACAGCAGGATGATCTCGGCCAAGATGTTGGCGACGACGATCTGAACCGGAAGCTCTACGCCGATCTCCGCGGAAGCGCCGCGGCCGCCCGGCGTCAGCACCGATAGCAGATCGCTTTCTTTGACCGTGATCTCGCCCGACAATCCGTTCAGCGCGACGTTATCCTGCGCGCTTTTGACGGCGACCGGATCGAGATCCAGCGCCAATACCCGTTTCGCTCCCAGTTTGATCGCGCCGATCGACAGGATGCCCGAACCGGTGCCGACGTCGATCACGTCTTCGCCGCCTTTGACGATGCTTTCGAGCGCGCGCAGGCACAGAGCCGTGGTCGGGTGCGTGCCCGTTCCGAACGCCATGCCCGGGTCAAGCTCGATGATGCGTTCGCCTTCGGCCGCTTCGTATTCTTCCCATACCGGCTTGATCGTCAGCGTATCGGAGACTTTCAGCGGTTTGTAGTAGGCTTTCCACGCGGTCGCCCATTCTTCTTCGTCCACCAGTCTTTTTTCGTACGTCGGACTGCCGGTGTCGATATCGAAGGTCGCCAGTTCTTCCGTGCGCTCCTGCACTTCTTTCAAGACGGCTTCGATATCGGTGTCTTCGGAAAAGTATCCTTTGATCTCCGCGCGGCCTTCCGGAATATCGTTGAGCGGCTGATCGAACCATTCGCCGTAAGGACGTTCGCGCTTTTTATTCAGATTGCCCGATTCTTCGATCGAAACGCCGCCCGCTCCCGCTTCGTGCAGGAAATTCGAGATCGCTTCCACCGCTTCCTCGGTCGTATGTATGGTCAATTCGTGCCACAGCATGTCAATCGCTCCTCAATGTTCAACTTTTTCGTTCGTTTTATTGTACTATAGACGAAGAGGCAGCACAAAACCCTTACATTTTCGAGAAAAGAGGATGAGTGTATGATCTATTGCACGAACTGCGGAGCGGCGTCTCCCGACGATGCGAATTTCTGCGGCAAATGCGGCAAGCCTTTGAACGGGGCGGCAGGCGGCGCGAAAGCTTCGTCTGGACAGTCGCGAGCGGAATCGCCCGATCCGAGAACGGAAAAAACGTTATGGGAAGGCAAACCGTCCGATCTGGGCGACAAGATTCGCAGCGGTCTGCTGATGAACAACGTCCATTATAAGATCACCAGTCAACGCTTGATCGTGACGACGGGACTGATCGGCAAAAAAAGCGACGAGCTGGAGCTGGTGCGCGTCAAAGACGTGGCTCTCGAAAAAACGGCGATGGACCGCATGATGGGCGTCGGCACGATCACCGTCTTTTCCAGCGATCCGACCACGCCCGAGATTCGGCTCGAAGACGTACCGGACGCGGAAAAAGTCAAAGATCTGCTCAGAGGCGCCGTTCGCGCGGAAAAAGAACATTACGGCACGCGGTATCGCGAAGATCTGTAAAACGGCGTCGCATTCGCGCTTCCTTCTCGTCGAACCGAACAAAAAAACAGCCCGCTCTCCACGCCGGAGAACGGGCTGTTTTTTTTGCGATCCGCCGTAACGGGCTTGCGCCCGGAGTCGGCGGATCATTCTTCGTGCTTTATGCTTTCGCGTTCAGGTTTTCGCCGGCAGTCGTCTGCACTTTATGCGCAGGCGCTTCGCGTTTGACGATGACGCGTTTGATGAAGAAGGCCAAGACGAACGCCGCGGCGGTCATCCAAGTCGCGATCACGAACGAGTGGTTGATGCCCTGCACCATCGCTTCTAGCGTAGCCGCTTTGAGCTGACCGGCTTGCGCCGCGTCCTGCGGATTGATGCCGCGGCTGACGATCAGTTCTTTGCCGACTTCTTTGGCTTTGCTGGACATGATCGATACGAGCAGCGCCGTACCCAGAGCGCCCGCGATCGTCCGCAGCGTATTGGACATCGCCGTTCCGTGCGCGTTCAGACGGGCCGGCAGTTGGTTCAGACCGGCGGTCTGGATCGGCATCATCATCAGCGACATGCCGAACATGCGGATCGTGTAGACGGCGATCAGATGACCGTACGTGGTATCGACCGTCAATTGGCTGAATTCGTAAGTGGTCACGGTCATGATCGCGAGACCCGCCACCGCGAGCCAACGCGCGCCGATCTTATCGAAGATATAACCGGTGATCGGCGACATGATGCCCATCAGGATCGCGCCCGGCAGCAGCATCAGACCGGATTCGACCGGCGTGAAGCCGCGAACGTTCTGCAAATACAGCGGAAGCAGGATCATGCCGGAGAACAGCGCCATCGTCGCGATCACGTTGATGATCGTCGTCAGCGAGAATACGTCATACTTGAACACGCGCATTTCGAGAATCGGATTTTCCGAACGCAGTTCGCGAATCACGAACAGCAGCAGGGCGACCGCGCCGATCGACAACGTCCAGACCACTTCGGTTGCTCCCCAGCCTTCGCTGCCCGCTTGGCTGAAGCCGTACAGTACGCCGCCGAAACCGATCGTCGACATGATTACGGCCAGCACGTCGAGCTTAGGACGCGAAGTCTCGGTGACGTTGCGCATGAACAGAACGCCGAGAATGATCGACAGAACGCCGAACGGCAGAATCAGATAGAACAGGTAATGCCAGTTGTAATGTTCGACCATCCAGCCGGACAATGTAGGACCGATCGCCGGAGCGAAGATCATGGCTACGCCGATCAAGCCCATCGCGGAACCGCGTTTCTCGATCGGGAAAATCGTCAGAATCGTAAAGGTCATCAGCGGCATCAGGATACCGGCGCCGGCGGCTTGCACCATGCGGCCGACCAGCAGAATGCCGAACGTATCGCTGAATGCGCACAGCAGCGTGCCGAGCGTAAACAAACTCATCGCGGTGATAAACAGTTTGCGCGTCGTGAAACGGGCCATCAGGTAAGCCGTTACCGGCACCATGACGCCGTTGACGAGCATGAAGCCGGTACTGAGCCATTGAATGACGGTCGTTTCGACGTTAAGGTCTTTGGCCATGGTCGGCAGCGCCACGTTGAGCAGCGTCTGGTTGAGCAGCGCCACGAAAGCGCCGATCAGCAGAGCGACCAGAATCGGTCCTCGTTTGAGGTTTTGGATGTCTTGCACGGCAGTTTTACTCATGGTGGTTTTCATCTCTCACTTCTTCTAGTTTTTTGATAATCTTGCGGTGCGCTCCGAGCATCACGCGCAGTTCTTCCGGGTCCAGATCGTTCAGTCCCGACAGGTAGCTGCGGTAAGCGGAATCCGCATTTTCCAGCACCTGCTCGCCTTTGTCCGACAGTTTGAGTACCAATGTGCGCCGATTGTTGACAGGACGTTCGCGAATGACCAGTTCCGCTTTGACCAGACGGTCGATGACCCCGCTGACCGTGCTGCTGCCCAGCCGCATATGATCGGCCAGATCGCCGAGTCCGATCTCCGGACGGTCCCGCAAAGCTTTCAAGGTCATTAATTGAATGCCTGTCACGCCGAAGCGGCAGGACATATCCGACATCAGTTGAAAAAAGAGCTGCTTCACTTCCCGGAACGAGTCGACAATCTCATGCAGTTCAATCTCCGTATTCGTGTTCACGTGTATCGCGATCCTTTCTCACCGCCTGAAACGTTCTCTTGCGAAATGTTCGCCTGTAAACATTTCGTATACGAATAATTATACTGCACAATTTCTCTGTGTCAACATTTACATACTACTTTTCAGAAAAAAATGTCGTCCTTTCAGTCAGAAAGAAAGCAGAGCATTCTCTATCTTCATCCGAAGATCAAACGCGCGCGTAAAAAAATCTGTACTAATACTTAAGCCGGACGAAAATTTTCAATCGCGCCGCGCAAAAAAACGCGGTTTCCTTTTCGGAGACCGCGCTGCGCAAAACGTCCGTATGTCTTTTTCGCCGCGTTTATCGGGCAGCGAAGCTTCTAAGCGATATTGGCCGTAGTCGCGAGATAGAGAAAACCGAAAAACACGAACACTAAAATCGCGAAAAAAAGGCTGGCGGCAGCGAGATGATGCCAGTCCGTATCGGGTTTCAACGCTTTGATCAAAAAATACATGAAGCCGTAACCGATCGCGGCGATCGCGATAAGAAGGATCAGGATCAACATATTGTTCATTCCTTTCGTTTGCCGAAATCGTTTTCCAATCGTCTCGGAACTTTAACGCGCGAACAATGGCAAAGGTTATGCGAAAACGCGAAAAGAGCCGCCCCCGAAAGGACAGCCCTTTTCCTAAACGTTCTTTGTTCGCTCAGTCTCCGCGGAACGCGCGTTTCATGCGATCGAAGAAAGATTGCTCCTGTTCGTGCGTCTGTTCTCCGCTGAGGCCGGAGAACTGGCGCAGCAGGTCTTTCTGCTCGTCGGTCAGCTTGCTCGGCGTTACCACGACCACTTTGACGTGTTGGTCGCCTTGACCGGTGCCGCGCAGACGCGGAACGCCTTTGCCTCTCAGACGGAAATACGTGCCGGTCTGCGTGCCCGCCGGAATCTTCAGTTTGACCTTCTCGGTCAACGTCGGAATCTCGATCTCGTCGCCGAGCGCCGCCTGCGTGAACGTCAGCGGCACTTCGCAGTAGATATCGTCGCCTTCGCGGTCGAAGAACTCGTCCGCTTTGACGCGAATCACGATATACAGATCGCCCGCCGGTCCGCCGCGCAGTCCGCCGTCGCCTTCGCCCGTCATGCGAAGCTGAGCGCCGTCGTCCACGCCCGCAGGAATGCGGATATGCACTTTGCGCTGTTTCTTCACGCTGCCGCTGCCGCTGCACGTCGAACATTTTTCTTTGATGATCTTGCCGCTGCCCGCGCAGTTCGAGCAGGTTCTGCGGTTGACCATGCGGCCGAACGGCGTATTCTGCACGACTTCTTCCTGACCGCTGCCGTGGCAGACGGAGCAGACTTCCGGCTGCGTGCCGGGTTTGGCTCCGCTGCCGCCGCAGGTATCGCAGCTTTCGGTCCGCGGAATGGTGATATCGACTTCTTTGCCGAAGACGGCTTCTTTGAATTCGAGCGTCATCGTGTATTGCAGATCGTTCCCCCGCTGAGGCGCGTTCGGATTGCGGGTTCTGCCGCCTCCGCCGCCGAAGAACATATCGAAGATGTCGCCGAAGCCTCCGCCGTCGAAGCCCCCTCCGCCGAAACCGCCGAACCCTTGATTCGGGTCTTCATGGCCGTACTGGTCGTAACGGGCGCGCTTCTGCCCGTCGCTGAGGACGTCATAGGCTTCTTTGACTTCTTTGAACTTCGCTTCCGCATCGTCCGCTTTGTTCACGTCCGGATGATACTTGCGCGCCAGCTTGCGGTAAGCCGACTTGATGTCTTGATCGCTCGCGCCTTTCTCGATGCCGAGCACCTCGTAGTAATCGCGCTTGTCCGCCATCGCTGCACTCCAACTCCTTTACGCTAATAATCGCTTTTATCGACAGCAGGCCCGAATCGAAGCCTCTGTCCGCTTTCCCGCGGCTGCGCCCGGGAACCCGACAAAAGGGAAGCCAAGTCCGGGATGACCCGGCCTGACCTCCCCCAGCCGGCCCGTCCGCCAGACGGCGGATCGGGCACTCTCTATGAATCGGAATTCCCGGACGCGCAGCCTCGCGAGAGAACAAGCGCGACCCGATCGGCCGATTGATACCTTGCCAACGCTGCTGATCCAGAGTTGAAAGGGTATTAGTTCTTCTTGTCTTCGTCGACGACTTCGTAATCGGCGTCGACCACGTTGTCGCGATTCGCGGAAGAAGCTCCCGCTTCCGGTCCGCCGGCTTCGGCGCCTGCGGCATTCGCTTGCTCGTAGAGCTTCACGGAAAGCTGCTGCACGATCTCCGTCAGTTCTTCCGTAGCGGCTTTGATTTCGTCTACATTGTCGCTTTCCAGCGATTTTTGGACTTTTTCTTTGGCCGCGTTCGCTTTTTCGATCTCGGAAGCGTCGACTTTGTCGCCCAGATCTTTGATCGTTTTGTCGACTTGGTAAACCAATTGGTCGGCGTTGTTTTTCGTTTCGACCAGTTCTTTGCGTTTCTTGTCTTCTTCGGCGTGCAGTTCGGCGTCTTTCATCATTTGCTCGACTTCGGCATCGCTCAAGCCGCTCGAAGACGTGATCGTGATCTTTTGGCTTTTGCCCGTGCCTTTGTCCGTTGCCGATACGTTGACGATGCCGTTGGCGTCGATATCGAAAGTGACTTCGATTTGCGGTACGCCGCGCGGAGCCAGCGGGATGTCTCCCAGCGTAAAGCGGCCCAGCGTTTTGTTGCCGGCTGCCATTTCGCGTTCGCCTTGCAGAACGTGAATTTCGACGCTCGGTTGGTTATCCGCGTAAGTCGAGTAGACCTGCGATTTGCTTGTCGGGATCGTCGTGTTGCGTTCGATCATCTTCGTGAAGACGCCGCCCGCCGTTTCGATGCCCAGAGACAGAGGCGTAACGTCCAGCAGGACCACGTCTTTGACTTCGCCGGTCAGAACGCCCGCTTGAACAGCCGCGCCCAGAGCGACGACTTCGTCCGGGTTTACGCCTTTATGCGGGTCTTTGCCGGTCAATTTCTTGATGGCTTCTTGCACGGCCGGGATACGCGTCGAACCGCCGACCAGAACGATCTTGTCGATTTCGCCAGCGGACAGACCGGAGTCTTTGAGCGCTTGACGGGTCGGAGCCAGCGTGCGCTCGACGAGCGAAGCGGACAGCTCTTCGAATTTGGCGCGAGTCAGGTTGACTTCCAAGTGCTGAGGCACTCCGTCGACCATCGTGATGAACGGCAGCGAGATCGTGGTGGTCATCACGCCGGACAATTCTTTTTTCGCTTTTTCCGCCGCGTCTTTCAGACGCTGCACGGCCGCTTTGTCTTTGCTCAAGTCTACGCCTTGTTCTTTTTTGAACTCGGCTACCAAGTAGTCGATGATGACTTGGTCGAAGTCGTCGCCGCCCAGATGGTTGTCGCCGCTGGTCGCTTTGACTTCGAAGAACCCGTCGCCCAGTTCGAGGATCGAGACGTCGAACGTACCGCCGCCGAGGTCATAGACGAGGATCGTTTGGTCTTCGGATTTCTCCAGACCGTAAGCCAATGCCGCAGCCGTAGGCTCGTTGACGATCCGCAGCACTTCGAGGCCCGCGATCTTGCCCGCGTCCTTCGTCGCTTGACGCTGAGCGTCGTTGAAGTAAGCCGGTACGGTGATAACCGCTTGGGTTACCGCTTGGCCCAGGTAAGCTTCGGCGTCGGATTTCAGCTTTTGCAGAATCATCGCCGAGATTTCTTGCGGCGAGTAGTCTTTGCCTTCGATCGTTTCTTTGTGCGTCGTACCCATATGGCGTTTGATCGAAGCGATCGTGCGGTCCGGGTTCGTGATGGCTTGGCGTTTCGCCGTTTCGCCGACGATGCGCTCTCCGTCTTTCTTGAAGCCTACGACCGAAGGGGTCGTGCGCGCGCCTTCCGGGTTAGGGATAACGACAGCTTCGCCGCCTTCCATAACGGCTACGCAAGAGTTGGTGGTTCCAAGGTCAATACCGATTACTCTACTCACAGTAAATATCCTCCTCGATTAAGTACAGGTAATTTAAATACGGGTAACTCGAATGCCGAAGCGAATCAAGCGTGTAACCGCGCTTCGTCCCGCGGGACTCTACGCTCTATCATAACGGTTTGCCGCGCGTTTTCAAACTTGCCCCGAATCCGCGTGCTAGCCGCTGACTTTCACCATCGCCGGACGCAGCACTTTGTCTTTGAGCATGTAGCCTTTCTGAAGCTCTTCGACTACGATGCCTTCTTCGTGCTCGTCGCTTTCCACCTGCATGACCGCCTGATGGAATTCCGGGTTGAACGGTTGTCCGACCGTCTCCATCGTCGTCAAGCCTTCGGCCTGCAGCACGTTGTCGAATTGGCGGTAGATCATCTCTACGCCTTTGACGAACGATTCCGAAGCCTCGCCTTCCGGACGGGTATCGAGCGCGCGTCCGAAATTGTCGATTACGGGAATGAGCTCGGCGATCAGCTTCGAAGAAGCGTATTTGCCCAGTTCTTCTTTTTCGCGAATCGTGCGTTTGCGGAAGTTGTCGAAGTCGGCTTGCGAACGCGCAAGGCGCTGCATGTATTCTTCGTTTTGCGCGCTCAGCGCTTCGATCCGCGCTTTGAGTTCCTCGACGCTCTCCGTCGCCGCTGCTTCTTCGCCGTTCGCGGTCTCTACCCGTTCCGCGGTTTCTTCGGCGGTTTGTGCATCTTGTCGTTCTTCCATGATTTCCGTTTCGCTTTCGGACTGCATCGATTGCTCCTTACTCAAGATGCGTTCACCTCCTCGTAATAGATCGCGCCGGCTCCCCGGACCTTCCGAATCATTACCCGCGCGCAAAATATCGGACGCGTCTTCACGCCCCGTATCGCCCCGTCAATGCGCGGCTCATCGCTCGCGACAACAGATCGAGCGTTCCGATGACTTTGGCATATTCCATTCGGGTCGGACCGAGAATCCCGATCGTGCCGAACGCTTCGCCTTCCAGCGAATACGTCGCCGTGATCAGACTGCAATTGACGAAAGCCTGATGCACGTTCTCGCTGCCGATCCGCACCTGAATCCCTTTGTGTTCGGAACTCAGCAGGCGCGTCAGCGTCGGCGTCTGCTCCAGCAGGTCAAGGACCGTCTTCAGCTTGCCGATATCCCGGAATTCGGGCTGCGTCAGCATGTTGGTCGTGCCGCTCAGGAAGACCTTCTGATCTTTCCCTGCCGCAAAAGCATCGTCCAGCAGCTTCATAAGCCCTTCGTAGTGATCGGCATGACGCTGAATTTCCTGTCCGATCTCCGAATAAATCCGCGCCTTCAGCTTATGCATGGGCACGCCTGCTAATCGGTCGTTCAACAGGTTCGCCATCCGCTCCATCTCGGAAACGGATACTCCCGCAGGAATCGTGACCGTCTTGTTCTCCACTTCGCCGCTGCTGGTGACGATGATCGCGACCGCCGTCGTTTCGCTGAGCGGAAGCAGTTGAAAATGACGAAGCGAAGTATTGAACATCTCCGGTCCGAGCAGAATCGACGTATAGTTGGTCATCGAAGCCAGAACGGTTCCGGCATGCTGAATGACTTCTTCCACGGCGTTCAATTTCTCGGCCGCCAACTGCTTGAACAGCTTCAAATCTTCCGTCTTGAGCGGCTTGAGCGGCGACAGATGATCGACGTAATACCGATATCCCTTATTGGAAGGAATCCGCCCTGCCGACGTATGCGGCTGCTCCAAGAAACCCAGTTCCTCCAGATCGGCCATCTCATTGCGGATGGTCGCCGGACTGAATGCCACGTCGCCCCGCTTGGAGATGCTGCGGGATCCTACCGGCTCGGCCGAACGGATGTAATCGTCCACGATGGCGTTCAAGATCATGCTCTGACGTTCGCTTAACACGGGCTCCCCTCCTATTCGGATCGCTAAGAGTCAATTCGGAACCTTCTTCCGTTAGCACTCTATCGAAATGAGTGCTAAACTCTACTACAAAAATACCAAACCGGGCTTGGCGTTGTCAAGTTCGGTTTGGCACTTCGTTTCGTCGGGAATCCGGCGCTGCCGAGACCCTTCGGAGAATATTCGGTTGACTTGCCGACGAGCGGTTGCGGCGCTCGCCGCGGCCGGTCTCAGCCGATGATCTTGAGCACCGCGATCTCGTCGCAGCGGTCGCGCTTGGCGCAGTGGATACAGTCGGTCCAGACCTTCTCGGGGAAAACGTCCATCGGCACGACCGTAAAGCCGTTCTTGACGAAGAAAGACACTTCGTACGTCAGCGCCATGATCTTCGGAATGCGCTGCTCGATCGCCAGCTCGATCAAGCGGTTGACCAGTTTCGAGCCGATGCCTTTGCCTTGGTTGCCTTCCATGATGCCCAGCGAGCGGATCTCCACGAGATCGGGTCCGAGCAGGCACAAGGAGCCGCAGCCGATGACTTTGCCGTCTTCTTCGGCGACCACGAAGTTGTCGATCTGGCGCCGCAGCACTTCTCTGGAGCGCGGGAGCATGATCGCCCTGCGCGCATATTCTTCTATCATGAGATACAGCGGTTCAACATCTTCCAAAGTCGCTTGTCTGCATACAACGGTAACGGCGGGCATCGGCCGTTCACCTCCCGGTCTATGATATGACGCTTGGCGTCAAATACGTATAAGAATTGATTGGATAAATATACATCAATGCGCATAGTTTTTCAACACTTTTGACGAATGAAAAATAAAGTTTTTTAGTAAGAAGAGTCTTTCGGCTTCCATATTTGTTCCTTTTACCCGATTCGTCTTTTCTGTAACAGCAGGAAAGCGACGACTTCGTACCGGGAACGTTCGGATTTGTTTCTATAAGTATCGGCATGAAGCCGCTGCATATTCGCATAAAAAGCAAAAAAACCGCCGGAAACTCTCCGACGGCTTTGCCGATTTCGCTTTTTTCTTTTTTTCGGATTATTGAGCCTCGACGGTCAGGTAACCGATAAACTCGCCGAACACGTCGTTGCCGAACAAAATGCCTTTTTCGCTCAGTCTGTAGCCTTCGATCCCGTCGTCGCGGCGTTCGATCAATCCGAAATCCGTCATCTTTTTGAGCGGGGCGGCAAAAATCTCTTCTACCGGCACGCCGAACTGCTTGCGGAACCGATCGCTTTCCATTCCGTCCAGCATGCGAAGTCCGACCATCATGAAGTCTTCCATCGCTTCTTCGCGCGGCACTTCGAATTCGTCGAGTCTCGGCAGCCCTTTGCCCGCGGCTTCGTTGTAAGGATTCACGCCTTTGACGTTGATATGCCGTTTGTGACCGACATACCCGTGCGCGCCCGCGCCGAAGCCGTAATAATCTTCGTTTTTCCAATACGTGATATTATGACGGCTTTCTTTGCCCGGCTTGGCGAAGTTGCTGATCTCGTACTGCTTGTAGCCCGAAGCTTTCATGCGGTCCATCAGCAGCTTGTACATCGCCAGTTCGTCGTCTTCGTTTGGCAGCGGAAGCTTGTTTTTCTGGAAAAGGGTATGGAATAACGTATTTTCTTCGACTTTGAGACTGTAGATCGAATAATGCGGCAGTCCCAATTCCAACGCGCGCGAGACGCTTTCGTCCAACATCTCCACCGTTTGATTCGGCAGACCGAACATCAAGTCGATCGACAGATTGTGCAGCCCCGTCTTATGCGCGTTCTCCAGCGAACGGTAAACGTCGTCCGTATTGTGAATCCGCCCGATCTCGCCGAGCAGCTTGTTCTGGAAAGCTTGCACCCCGAAACTGACCCGGTTGACCCCGCCGTCTTTCATCACTTTCATCTTATCGAGATCCGTCGTGCCCGGATTGGCTTCCATCGAGAACTCGATATCTTCCGCCCAATTCGGAAAATGCTTGCGCACCGAAGCCAAGAAAAACGCCATCTCGTCCGGTTTGAGCACCGTAGGCGTTCCCCCGCCGACAAAAATGCTTTTGATCGTCCCCGGCGGCGTGATCGCGACCGTCTGTTCCATCTCCCGATCCAACGCCCGCAAATAATCCATCACCGGCTGATCTTTGAGTACGTAAGAATTGAAATCGCAATAAAAACACTTATTCGTACAAAACGGAATATGGATATAAACCGCCTCCGGCGCCGCCGAAGAGCGAAATTGTTCTGTCGTCATGATGAACCTCCTATATATAAACGGCTCTCGCCAACCGCCCTTACCCGCTAATCTTCAAAAAGGAAAGCCGGATCCCGGCTTCCCTTTGCAACTTCGATGTTCGATTATATCCTTGATGCCTTACGATCGTAAGAAAGGAACAGGCCCATCAAGGCCGCATTCCTTTCATTCTTTTGACCTTAATCTTTTGATCTTAATGTTTTGAACCTGATCTTTTGCATTCGATCTTCCCCTCCCCCAATCCGACGAGTCGGTTTGGAGGCAGGGAAGGCCGTTCGTATGCGCGCGTGCCCGATGCTCAGGGGAAACGCGTTCGAAGCGGAAAGCGGAGCGGCCGCATTTGGAAATCGGGGAATCCACCACTATAAACTTCCAATCAAATTCCCCGATTCCAACGGCGGTGACGTCCGAACGCGTTTCCCCCGCTCGAGGCACGCCCCGCCGCACACGAGCCGCACCGGACGAGAAGACTACTCGTCCAACCTCAGCACCGCCATAAACGCCTCCTGCGGCACCTCGACGTTGCCGACCTGCTTCATGCGCTTCTTGCCTTCTTTCTGCTTCTCGAGCAGTTTCCGTTTACGCGAGATATCGCCGCCGTAACACTTGGCGAGGACGTTCTTGCGCATCGCTTTGACCGTCTCGCGCGCGACGACCTTCGTGCCGACGGAAGCTTGAATCGGCACTTCGAACATCTGGCGAGGAATCAGCTCGCGCAGTTTCTCGCAGATCACGCGGCCGCGCTGGTAGGCGCGCTCTTTGTGCACGATGAACGACAGCGCGTCGACTTGTTCGCCGTTGAGCAGGATGTCCATCTTGACCAGATTGGACTTGCGGTAACCCGAGATCTCGTAGTCGAACGACGCGTAGCCTTTGGTGCCGGATTTCAACTGGTCGAAGAAGTCGTAAACGATCTCCGACAGCGGAATCTGATACGTCAGCGTGACGCGGGTCGTGTCCAGATATTCCATGTTCACGAACTCGCCGCGCTTGTTCTGGCACAGTTCCATGACCGTTCCGACGAAATCGTTCGGCACGATGACGGAAGCCTTCACGTAAGGTTCTTCCACGTAGTCGATCCGTCCGACTTCCGGATAGTTCGACGGGTTGTCGATCTGGATCACGGAACCGTCGGTCAGGCCGACCTTATAGATAACGCTCGGCGCGGTCGTGATCAAGGCGATATCGAACTCGCGCTCGATCCGCTCTTGAATAACGTCCATATGCAGCAGGCCGAGGAACCCGCATCGGAATCCGAAGCCCAGCGCGCTGGAAGTTTCCGGTTCGAACGTCAGCGAAGCGTCGTTCAATTGAAGTTTCTCGAGCGCTTCGCGCAGATCGTTGTAATCCGAAGATTCGATCGGATACAGACCGCAGAATACCATCGGGTTGATCTTGCGGTAACCCGGCATCGGTTCGAGCGTCGGGTTCTTCGCGTCGGTGATCGTATCGCCGACGCGCGTGTCGCCGACCGTCTTGATGCCGGCTACCACGAAACCTACGTCGCCGACGTTCAGTTCGTCGACCATCGTCATGCGCGGCATGAACGCGCCGACTTCGATGACTTCGAACGTTTTGTCCGTCGCCATCATCTTGATCTTGGAACCCGCTTTGATCTTGCCGTCAAGCACGCGGATATAGACGATAACGCCTTTGTACGGATCGTAATGCGAATCGAAGATCAGCGCTTTGAGCGGTTCGTCCGGATTGCCCGTCGGCGCCGGAACTTTGGCTACGACCTGCTCCAGAATTTCTTTGATGCCGATGCCCGCTTTGGCCGAAGCCAGTACCGCGTCGCTCGCGTCGAGACCGATGACGTCTTCCACTTCCTGCTTGACCCGTTCCGGTTCCGCGCTCGGCAGATCGATCTTGTTGATCACCGGCAGAATCTCCAGATTGTTGTCGAGCGCCAAGTACACGTTCGCGAGCGTCTGCGCTTCGATGCCCTGCGCCGCGTCCACGACGAGCAGCGCGCCTTCGCAGGCCGCCAAAGAACGCGAGACTTCGTAAGTGAAGTCGACGTGTCCCGGCGTGTCGATCAAGTTGAGCAGGTATTCTTCGCCGTCGTCGGCTTTGTACGTCAGACGGACCGCTTGCAGTTTGATCGTGATGCCGCGTTCGCGTTCCAGTTCCATTTGGTCAAGCACTTGCTCTTGCATTTCGCGCGAAGTCAGAGCTCCCGTATATTCCAGAATCCGGTCGGCAAGCGTCGATTTGCCGTGGTCGATATGCGCTATGATGGAAAAGTTCCTTATTTTCTTCTGTCTTGCCGCAATGTCTGTCATTCCTTACCTCCGCCCCAATTCTAAGCGTAATCAATCCATTCATTATAGCAGTTGGGCCAAGTCCCAGCAATCCCGTCGTTTCCCGAAAAACAAAATCTAAGATTCTTTTTGAAGGTTGCTTTTTCCCCGCTGTCATGCTAAGATACTTTAAGTTGTGAAACTTTCGATGTTTCGTATATGCTTTACAGGAGGTGAATGCAATGCCTAATATCAAATCCGCCATCAAACGCGTGAAAACGAACGAGAAGCGCCGTGCGCTTAACGCTTCGCAAAAATCCGCACTTCGTAGCGCAGTGAAAACTGCAACGACAGCGCTGGAAAGCAACGACGTGGAAACTGCACAAACTGCAGTAAAGAACGCTTCGCAGAAGCTGGATAAAGCCGTAACTAAAGGTCTGATCCACAAAAACGCGGCAGCGCGCAAAAAATCCCGTCTCGCTAAAAAAGCGAACGCTCTGAAAGCTGAACAAGCTTAAGAACTCGCCATTTTGCGATATGACCCGATATAACAAGCTTATGAAACCCCGGCATCCTTAACGGATACGGGGTTTTTAAGTTTGTTCGGACCGAAAAAGCAGAGCGTCGATCGGCCGCCCTGCTTTTTTGTCCGGATTCCGCGATGCTATGCGCCCAACTTCAGCAAAAACATCTCCAAACCGAATACTTTATCCACCGCGCCCGTCTTTATCTCGTGATCAAGCTTGGCTACCAAAGCCAGAATGCGCCGCAGTTTCGCGATCTCGAACCGTTTGGCCTGCTCCGCGGCGATCTTGACCGCATAAGGATGCAGCCCGAGCTGCCCGGCCATCTGCTGCTGCGAATAATTTTGCGTCGACATTTCTTTGACCTGAAGCATGATGCGGAATTGGCGCGCGATCAAAGACAGAAGCTTGATCGGTTCTTCGCGCTGCTTGAGCAGATCGTAGAATACGCCGAGCGCCTGCTGAAGCTTGAGATTGGCGATATGTTCGACGAGCACGAATACGCTCTGCTCCGTGCTGATCGCGACCAACTTCTCCACATCGCTCGGTCCGACCGCCCCGCCCTGCCCCGCAAACAGCGATAATTTCTCGATTTCCGCGGACAAAGTCCCGAGCGTCGTGCCCGCGCGCTTCAGCAGCATGTCCACGCCGTCCGAACCGATCGACACCGAACTTTTCTGAAATTGCTTCGTGATCCAATTCGCCAGTTCGTTTTCTCCCATCGGCGCGAATTGAATCACCGGCGCGGCCGTTTTGAACGATTTCACGACCTTTTTGCGTTCGTCGAGTTTCTCCGCGTAGGCCACGAACACCAATACGCTGTAGTCCGCGGGATTGCCGATATACTCGAGCAGCTTCTCGACGCGGTGCTCGACTTTCGTCGATTCTTTGCCCGCCGTGAACAAGCTGCTGTCCCGTACGATCACCAATTTGCGTTCGACCAGAAACGGAGCCGTCTCCGCTTCCTCGACCACCACTTCGACGGGCGTCTCGGCCAGATCGTAATGCGCTACCGCGAACGCCCGTTGATCTTCTTCGATCAGTTCGTTTTCGAGCATGGAAACGAATTCCTTGATTCTGTATTTTTCGGTCCCGTAACACAGATAGAGCGGAGAGACTTCTCCCGCGCGTATTTGCTTGACCGCCGCTTTCAAATCCATCGTTATAACCTCTTTCCGCCGCCTCGTCCAGCACGGGGCAGCTCTTGTATCGAGTATGGAGTCCGACCCCGCAGGACGGATCTCCGCTGCATCCATTGTACCGGATCGCGCGCGAAAACGCATCATCGGCCGCAGACCGAGCTTTTTCCGATACGCGTTTTCGCCGAAACCCGGCAAAAAAAGCCGACGATCCGCTTCGAATCCCGCGCTGTCCGCGAAAGATCCGAAGCGGCCGTCGGCCGTTCGTTTGCTTTATTTGCCTTGTTTGAGCGTCGTTTCTTCGATCTTCCAAATCTGCGAAGCGGTCGTGCCGTCCGGCTTCACCAGATCGTACGTGAAGGTCTTGCCGTCTGCCGACCATACGCCGTTCGTCGCTTCGCCGTCGATCTTCTGCGTTCCCAGTTCTTCGGAACGATCGCCTTTGAGCAGGGTCAGCGTCCCCGGCGAATACGCGATCAGATACGCGCTGTCGGGCGACG
The DNA here is from genome assembly GCF_002205895.1 of Saccharibacillus sp. O23. Classification (GTDB taxonomy): domain Bacteria; phylum Bacillota; class Bacilli; order Paenibacillales; family Paenibacillaceae; genus Saccharibacillus. Next base: position 182,051 of record NZ_NJDE01000010.1, on the reverse strand, counting down.
TCCATTCCGTAGGAGCGGCCGCCAAGCTGTAAACTCGGCTGTCCGCTTCCGAATCTTCGACCGTGCCCGATTCGGGCGTTCCCGAATCTTGAAGACTCGGGGCTTGATCGGCGGATTCGTCCTCTTCGTTCCCGAACGCGCTGATGCCTTCGTTAGGCTGAGCCTTTTGCGTCGCGGTCGGCGCATCGGCCGGCGGCGTCGGAGATTGCGTTTGGGGCGCGGTGTTTTTGTTGCTCCCGTTTTTGTCGTTCGCGTTCGGCTGCGTATTCGGTTTCGAATCCGCAGGAGGCGACTTTTTCGCATTATCCGACTGTTGTCGATCGGAAGCGGCCGGCGAGTCCTTGGACGGCGAATCGTTGTTCGAGGATTTATTCGATTTGCCGGTTCCCGGCTCTGCGCCGCCGCCCTGTTCGGCGCCCGACGACGCGTCGGAGCCGGATTCCGTCTTCCGACTGCCGGAAGAATCCGGAGCGGTCGACGGCATCGTCTTTTGCATTTGATCCTGCGCTGCCGCCGGCGGGTCTTGCGCGTCTTCTTGAGCCGGCGGATCAGCCTTGCGCTCCGTCGCTCCTTCTTCCGGGACTATCTGCGCCTCCGGCTGCATTTCTTGAACTTCGGTACTCGGATCGGTCAGATCCGGCGCCGTCTTCTGGGCCGCTCCGCCCGATACCAGCGTATCGTCCGTCGCGTTCGAAACGGCCGTCGTCGAAGTCACTTCCGCATTCGGCATCTCCTGCGGTTTGTACGTGGCGACGAAGATACCCAATACCGCGGCCGCGATCGCCGTTCCGCCTACGGCTCTTCCCATAGTGGAGCGCCAGAAGGCGGCCGCTTTGCGGCGCGGAGGCATCTGCTGTTTGCCCGGCAGCATGACGACCGGCTGCTCGGGTTCTTCCCGTTCCAAAGGCGCGAGACGATCCAGCTCGTCCAGACGAGGCAGGATCGCGTCGACCAAGCTTACCGGGGGTTTGACGTCCGGCAGCGATTCAAGTTTATCGGATAACCCTTGAAGGAACTCGAAATCCGCTCTTGCGTCCGGAGACTCGCCGAGATGGCGAAACAGCGTCTCCGTCTCTTCTTCGTTCAGGTCATGATCCAGGTAACGGTTCATATACTCTAACGCTTCTTCGCGTTTCATCTACAGCGCACCTCCTTTCTGATATTCTCGCAGCAGCTGTTGAAGCTGCCCTCTTGCCCGGAACAAATACGATTTGACGGTATTGAGCGGCAGCTCCAAAGAATCGGCAATCTCGTTGTACGACATATCCTGCACGTATCGGAGGATCACGACCGTCCGATGATGCTCCGGCAGCAGATTGATCGCCCGGTCGATGTCTTCGCGGGTATAGGCCCGCATGACTTCGCCTTCGACGCTGGCATGGTCTTCGAACACCATCTCGTGTTCTTCGATCGACACCGTCGGTTTGGCGCGTCTGAATTTGTCGATGCAAATGTTGGTTACGATTCGCTGCACCCAAGTCTTGAACTGCGCTTTCTCTTCGTAAGAACCGATCTTGGTATAAATGCGGATCAGGGCTTCCTGCGCCGCGTCCATCGCGTCCTGTTCGTTGTTCAGCGTATAATAAGCCGTCTTGTAGACGGCCGGTTCAATCTCGCGCAATAGGGTGATGAGAGCGTCGCGATCGCCCGTTTGAGCGGCTCTGATGAGTTCCTGCTCGACCACTAAGGGTCCCCCTCTCTTGCACCCCTTCAGACGAGCGTTCGCTCCGAAAGGTTGCGTTCTTTTTCTGTTTTTTCAAAAAAAGTTGTTTCAAATTAGGTTGAAAACATTCTCTTGACGGTAAAGCCCCGGCGGAGCGCGGCGTCCTTCCGCGGAGGCATATCTCCAACCAGTCTACCAGAAACGGTTTTGTCCGTCATCTGCGGCCTGCTTGCAGACTTCGGCGCCGGCTCTCCGCGTTCCTTCCTTACTGATTATAAAACGAAAAAAGCTCTTTTCTCCCGCCTTCGGGAACGAAAAGAGCTGCTTCTTTCGGCTATTCCGTAGCGTTTTGCATAGGGCGGCCGCCGGACTATCGGCAGCCGGTTCCGGTCCTGCCGCGAATTTCCGCGCGCACGAAACGGCGAATTCCGTGTTCGAAAACGCCGAAGCCGGTCAAGATTCCGGCGCAGCCGCCTGCGAGGTCCCTTCAGTCGGCGCTTGCTCCAAACGGGTCCGCACGCGCAGCGGTTCGCCGGGCGGCGCTTCGAGCTGAATCTCTCCGGCGAGATCCGTGCGCAGCACGATCGAACCCGCTTGCTCCAATCTGTCGATCACGCCTTCGTTCGGATGGCCGTACGTATTATGTTCGCCGACGGAAATCAGGGACAACTTCGGTTTCAAGCGGCGTACCCATTCTTCGGAAGTCGAATGTTTGCTGCCGTGATGTCCGACTTTGAGCACTTCGACGGGGGCGGTACCGGCCCGCTGCTCCAGACGATCGAGAATTTCCCGTTCCGCGCTTTCTCCGGCATCTCCCGTAAACAGAAACGAATGTCCGTTCATGTTCATCCGGAACACGACCGAATATTCGTTTTGTTCTTCGAGTTCCGGCAGGCTGCCCGCGAACACGCCGGACGGGTTCCAGAACTCCAGAGTCGTCCGGCCGTCGGGACTCCATTCGTCCCCGTCCTGCGGCGCGTACACGTTCGTGCCGCCGCGCAGCGCCGATTCGAGCAGACGATCCAGATCTTCGCCGCCGCTGCGCGTGCCGTTCATGATCAGCCGTTCGACGGGAATCTCGTCGAACACCGCTTCGAGCCCGCCGTAATGGTCGCGGTCTCCGTGGGTCAAGATGACCGCGTCCAACCGATGCACGCCGCGCTTCTTGAGCAGCGGCACCACGACGTCTTGTCCGACTTCGTACGGATCGAGCCGTTTTCGCCATTCCTGTCCGGGTCGTTCGAACGTCACGGTGCCTCCGCCGTCGACGAGCAGATGCCGGCCTTCCGGCGTCGTGATCAAGACGGCGTCCCCTTGGCCGACGTCCAGCATCTGCACCAGCCCCGCCGAACGAGGGCGGGGCAGATAAGCGGCGGTCAGCAGGCCGACCAGAACCAGCACGGCCGCGGCGATCCGCAGCGGCCGCTTGAAGCTGCGGCGGCTTTCGAAGCGGCCGCCGCTTTCGGGCAGGAAGGCCGCCGTGCCCGCGGCCTTCCCGCCGAGGCGGGCCGCACTTCCCGGCCCGCCCGCGCGCGCATTCCCGCGCGCATCGAGCGGCACCGTGTCGCCGCTCGCGGGGCCGGCTTCGCCCGGCCCGGTCGGCCGCGCCAGCCGCGCGGCCGCGAAGATGCCGCCGCATAGGGCGGCCAGATACAATCCGATCCAGACGGGCGACGGCGACGCCCAGATCGTGCGCGACCAGCGGACGGAGCTTCCGCCGTCCGCGCACCAGAACACCGCGGCGTTGATCAGCCGCACGGGATAAGCGGCCCAATGCGCGCCTTGCATCCAGAAACCGCTCAAGATCAGCGAGACCGTGCCGAGCGGAATCGACACGAAGCTGATCAGCGGCACGAGCAGCAGATTCGCCGCCAAGCCCAGCAGCGAATATTGGTTGAAATAATAAATGCTGAGCGGGAAAGAAACCAGATCCGCGACCAGCGAGATCGCCGCGGCTCCGCCGACCGCTTTCGGCAGAAAACGCAGAATCTTCTGCATGGGCCGGGTCAGCAGAATGATGCCCGCCGTCACCGCGAACGATAATTGAAAGCTGATCGCGTTCAAATAATACGGGTCCCACAGCAGCATCAGCAGCGCGGCCAGACATAAGATATGCAGACCGTCTTTGAGCCAGCCGCGCCTCGCCGCATATAGACCGATCATGCTCATGATGCCCGCGCGAACCGCCGAAGGCGACGCGCCGGTCAGCAGCACGTAAGGAGGCACGAAGCAGAGCGCCGCGACCAGCGACGATTCTTTGGTTACGCCGAACCGGCGCAGCAGAAGCAGTACCGCGCCCACGTACAATCCGACGTGCATGCCGGAGATCGCCAGCACGTGCGTCATGCCGAGACGGGCGAAATTCGTATAGGTATCCGGGTCCAGCCCGTCCTGCAAACCGAGCAGCAGTCCTTGCATATAACCCGCGCCGATGCCGGGATACAGTTCCGCCAGCTTGTCCGCGAGATTCGCGCGCAGATCGTCGCTGCGCCGCAGCAGGCGCAGGCCGCCGCTCGCAGGCTCCGACACTTCCGCGCTTGCCGCTCCGGCGGCCCGCAGCACCCAATGAATCCGTTTCTGCCGCAGATAATCGCGGTAATCGAATGCGCCGAAGTTCCGCGCTTCCGACGGAAGCTCCAGATCGCCGACCACGCTCAGCCGATCGCCTCTTCCCCAAGCCGCAGCGAGCGGCTGTTCTTCTTCGGCCGCCAATTTTATCCGAACGACTACTCGCTCTTTTTTCGGCAGCGCGGTCAACGAATCATCAGCGTTCCGGCCTTTCTGATCATCAGCCGACATCCCCGCCCGCTCGATCGCAAGTTCGAACATTGCCAGATCCCCGTCGATCTTGACCGGGCCGGCTATTTCGCCTTCTACCTGAACCCCTTTGTATTCGGATTCGGCGGTCGAAGCCTCTCCCAAGACATGCGGCAGGACGGTCGCATTGGCCGCATCCCGCCAAGCGCCGTACCCGGCCGCCAACCATAATGCCGCCCCGAAGATCAACAGCGACCGCAGCGACAAACGGGCGAAGCAGGCAGCCGCCGCCAGAAGCAGCGTCAATCCGAACAAGACGAGCAGCATCTGCCCGGAGTCATACAGATCGGCGGCGATCGCTCCGGCCAACCAACAGATCGTAAACGCAACCAGCGGTCTTCGTCTCATCGCGCCCGCCTACAGAGCCAGATCCGGCAGCATCTTCTCGAGCATCTTCGGCCCGATGCCTTTGACCTTGACGATGTCCGTCACCTCGCGGAACGGACCGTTTTTGTCCCGATACTCCAGAATGGCCTGCGCTTTCTTCTCGCCGATTCCCGGCAGTTCCATAAGCTGCGCCGCGTTCGCCGAATTGAGATGGATCTTGCCGTCTTCGACCGGTGCCGGCGAAGACTCCGCCGCCTTTGGAGCGGCGGCGGCCGATTCGGGCAAATCGGAGGATCTCGAGTCGGCCTGCCGCGTTTGTTCTGCTGTTGCGTCCGCCTCGCCGCTAGTATCCGAATCGGCGCCTTCCGTTTGCGGTTCGCTCGATGCGGAAGCGCCGCTGCGTCCGGTCTCGGCAGCCGCCGTTTCCCCTTTTTCGGTTTGCGAAGCTGCGGCTTTCGCTTCGCCTGTCTGCGACTTCGCCGGCTTCGAACCTTCTTCTCCTCCAGATTTGTCATGCTTCGCTCCCCCATTACCCTTCTCCGCCGGCTCCGCAGCCGCCTCGACCGTCCCTTCCTGAACGGCCAATGCCGTCTCCAGCTTTTCGTTGAGCGGCTGCCACGGCAGACCTTCCGGCTCGCTTCCTCCCGCCGACATCAGCACGCCCGTTCCCAGTACGACCGAGATACAGGCCGCCCACAGCAGTTCTTTTTTCATTTCGTTTCCTCCTCCGTTATAGTGGTCGATCACGACAAAAAACCTTCCGTCCCTAGCGCATAATCGCTAGGGACGGAAGGTTTCGCTTCCGGGTCTCCCCTAGTCAGCGGCCGGGCGTGCTTCGCCTGCCGCTTCCTGTCATCCGATAACGGAGATGAACCGCTCTTGCGAGATTCGACGATCGAATGGTTGTATCAAACAGCTTTCCGCGATCACGGAGCCGGCACGGAAGCCGGGGTCGGCGGCCGATACTGCTCGACGCCGCGGAATACGATTCCTTTTTGCGCCATCATGGTCCGCACTTTGCCGCTGTCTTTCGGATAAGCGCGGCAGTAGACCACTTCGGTGATCCCGCTGTTGGCCAGCATGTTCGCGCAGGTCCAGCAAGGTTCGTCCGTGACATAGACGGTCGAACCTTCGCGGTCGGCACGGTCGGTGAACAGCAGCAGATTCTGCTCGGCGTGAATGGTCCGCACGCAGCGCTGCTTTTTGACCACCTGCTCGCCGCCGTCTTCGGTTCGGACCAATTCGTATTCTTCGGCGATCATGCAGCCCGCTTCCGAACAGTCCGGAACGCCCATCGGCGCGCCGTTGTAAGCCGTGCCGAGCAGCTTCTTGCCCTGTACCAGCACCGCTCCCACTTGACGGCGCGGACACTGCGACCGGGTCGACACCATGAAGGCGATATCCATAAAATAAGTATCCCAATCTTTGCGCGGATGCTGTTCCACCTTGAATCCCCCCGTACTTCGTTGATCGCCGGCTTCTGTTCGGGCGCACCGAGAGCCGAACCGAAGCCCGATGTCTACAGGCTTCGGCTTGCTCCCGCTTTCCCCCGATCAGTTCGCGACGATATTGACCAATTTGCCTGGAACGGCGATCACTTTGCGGACCGTTTTGCCGGCCAGCGCGTTCTGCACGTTCTCCAAGCTCATCGCGTGATCTTCCAACGCTTTGGCATCCCAATCTTTCTGCACGTTGGCACGCTGCACGATCTTGCCGTTGACCTGCACGACGATCTCCACTTCGGATTCCGTCGTCCACGCTTCGTCGAACTTCGGCCATGCCGCGTAAGTCAGGCTGTCGCTGCGGCCCATTTTCTCCCACAGCTCTTCGGCGATATGCGGAGCGAGCGGCGACAACAGCTGAATGAAGTCTTCCATCGCTTGACGCGGCAGTTCTTCCTGCTTGTACGCGTCGTTCGTGAAGATCATCAATTGGCTGATCGCCGTGTTGAAGCGCAGAGCTTCCATGTCTTCGGTCACTTTTTTGATCGTTTTGTGCCAAGTGCGTTTGAACTCGTCCGTACCTGCGCCGTCCGAGATTTTCGCGCTCAAGCTGCCGTTATCGTCCACGAACATCCGGTAAACGCGGGACAAGAAACGGTGCGAGCCTTCCACGCCGTTCGTGTTCCACGGTTTGGTCGCTTCCAGCGGTCCCATGAACATCTCGTAGATGCGCAGCGTATCCGCGCCGAACTCGTTCACGATCTCGTCCGGGTTGATGACGTTGCCGCGCGATTTGCTCATCTTCTCGTTATTAGGGCCAAGGATCATGCCTTGGTTGACCAGCTTTTGGAACGGTTCTTTGGTGCTGACCACGCCGATATCGTAGAGCACTTTGTGCCAGAAACGGGCGTACAGCAGGTGAAGCACCGCGTGTTCCGCGCCGCCGATATACAGATCGACCGGCAGCCAGTAATCCAGCTTGTCTTTGCTGCACAGCTCTTGATCGTTTTTCGGATCGAGGTAGCGCAGGTAATACCAGCAGCTTCCCGCCCACTGCGGCATCGTGTTGGTCTCGCGGCGCGCTTTCATGCCCGTTTCCGGATCGACGGTGTTCACCCAATCCGTCGCGTTCGCCAGCGGCGATTCGCCGGTGCCCGAAGGCTTGATCTCGTCCATTTCCGGCAGCAGCAGCGGCAGGCTTTCTTCCGGCACGGCTTTCATCGTTCCGTCTTCCAGATGGATGATCGGAATCGGTTCGCCCCAGTAGCGCTGACGGCTGAACAGCCAGTCGCGCAGACGGTAAGTCGTTTTGCCTTCGCCTTTGCCGCTTTCTTCGAGCCACTCGATCATGCGCGCGATCGCGTCTTCTTTGTTCAGGCCGTCGAGGAAACCGGAGTTGACGTGTTCGCCTTCGCCCGTGTACGCTTCCTGCTCGATATCGCCGCCTTTGACGACTTCGATGATCTGGATGCCGAATTTCTTGGCGAATTCCCAGTCGCGGGTGTCGTGGCCCGGAACGGCCATGATCGCGCCCGTGCCGTAAGCGGCCAACACGTAATCGGCGATCCAGATCGGCAGCTTGGCTCCGTTGACCGGGTTGACCGCGTAAGCGCCCGTGAACACGCCGCTTTTGTCTTTGTTGAGGTCGGTACGTTCCAGATCGCTTTTATGCGACGCTTTTTCCTGATACGCTTTGACCGCGGATTTCTCGTGTTCGGTCGTGATCGCGTCCACGAGCGGATGCTCCGGAGCCAGCACGCAGTAAGTCGCGCCGTACAGCGTGTCCGGACGGGTCGTGAACACGGTGATGCTCTCGTCCGTGCCTTCGACTTGGAACGTCACTTCCGCGCCTTTCGACTTGCCGATCCAGTTGCGCTGCATGTCTTTCAAGCTTTCCGGCCAGTCCAGCCCGTCCAGATCTTCGAGCAGGCGATCGGCGTAAGCGGTAATTCTCAGCATCCACTGACGCATCGGTTTACGGATGACCGGATGGCCGCCGCGTTCGCTTTTGCCGTCGATGACTTCTTCGTTCGCCAGCACGGTTCCGAGCGCCGGGCACCAGTTGACCGGAATTTCGGCCACGTAAGCCAGATCGCGTTTGTACAGCTGCAGGAAGATCCACTGCGTCCATTTGTAATATTCCGGGTCCGTCGTGCTGATCTCGCGGTCCCAATCGTACGAGAAGCCCAGCGATTTGATCTGGCGGCGGAAGTTGTCGATATTTTTCAACGTAAACTCGCGCGGATGGCCGCCGTTATCGATCGCGTACTGCTCGGCCGGCAGGCCGAACGCGTCCCAGCCCATCGGGTGCATGACGTTGAAGCCCTGCATCCGTTTGTAGCGGGATACGATATCCGTCGCCGTGTAGCCTTCGGGGTGACCGACGTGCAGTCCCGCGCCGGACGGATACGGGAACATGTCCATCGCATAAAATTTAGGTTTGCCGTGATCCGCGTCGTCCGTGCGGAACGTTTTCTCTTCGTCCCATTTCTTCTGCCATTTCGGCTCGATCGTCTGGGCGCGGTAGCCGGTAACGGCCCCTTGCTCGTTTCTTTCGCTCATCGTCATCTGTCCCTTCCGCTTCTGAACTCTCTCTTTTTCTTCAAACAAAAAGCCCCCCATCCCCAGCGTTGTTCACGCTAGGGACGAGAGGCGCTGCTTCCCGTGGTACCACCCTAGTTGACGGCTCGTTCTTGCTCGGGCCGCCCACTTCGACATCCTCTATCGGGGATGAACCGACGCGGCCGGACCGTCTTGTGCCATCCATGAGGGCGTTCGACGTCTATCCGCATATCTCCGAGGCGAGTTCGCGCAGGATTCGTTACCGGGCTTGCACCGACCGCCGGCTCTCTAATCAAACGTTTCCCTGACTACTATTCCTCATCATCGACAAGTATGGATTTTTTGCTTGCAATGCCCCTATTATATAGAAAACAAAAGCGAAAAGTCAATGACTGCGCGACCGATTCGCCCAAGCTGTGGTATACTGATAGGCGCATTCGACGACCGACGCATTTTTAGGAGGAATCCATATCATGTTTACGCCCGAACAGGTCAAACCTTTTATCACGCACGCCGACCCCCTTGTCAGCAACGCGGCGATCGTATTTTTGGCCGAAACGTATAATTACCCGAAGGACGCTGCCGCTCTGGTGCTGGAGAAACTGGTAGCCGCCCCGGACAAGCAGGACGTCTACCTGCATCGCGCGAGATCGTTTCCGCAGACTCCGATTACCGTACAAGCGATGCTGCATCTCTTCAAGGCCGGAATGGTTACGGGAAACGCGCGAATCTTCCTTTCTTATATGCTGCTCGGCAGCAGTCCGGAGCTGCTCAAGCCCGTGCTGAAGCAAATCCAAGAGATCGACGAAGATTGGTACGAAGAAGCGGCGCAGCGCGTACGCATCTCGGAACTCGGCGACGACGAGATCCGCAGCCTCCTTAATGAAGAAACGCGAAAAAACAGCGGGCGCGATTACGGCGATATCGACTACGATCTGCTCGATTTCCTGCTGAGCGAATTGATCGAACGCGAACTGCTCCAGCCGCGCGAGACCATGGACGAACTTCAAGAGCTGTATACGCAGGACCCGACGAATATTCGCACGATCTATCTGATTCAGGCGGCCAGCAAGCTGAAGATCGCTTATGTGCTGCCGCTGCTCTACGACGCGCTGAAATCCGATAACGATCTGCTGGCCGAACAAGCGGCGGACGCGCTCGTGCGTATGGGCAGCGACGAAGTGATCGAATATCTGGTGAAGATGTATAATGAAGAAAAAGACGGCTTCCTTCTGCTCGCGATCGCCGACATCTTCGCCCGCATCCTGCTGCCTTCTTCCGAAGAAGCGCTGATCGCCCTGCTCGAAAAAGAAGATCATTTCACCCGCATCGCCAAGCTCGCCGACAGTCTCTGCCGACTCGGTTCCGAGAACGCCGTCCCGGTCGTGCAGGAATTGGTCAAGATCGGTTACGACAAAGACTACGTGGAGCTGAAAGAGTCGATCTATGCGAGCTGCGTGATGCAAGGCCGCATGCTGCCGGAGCTGGATCAATGGCGCCGCGAGATCGCGGAAGAAGACGAAGCCCGGGAGAAAAGGCTGCGGGGTTGAGCGGCAGATTATAAGTTCGTGCTGTCATCAAGCCGTCTTTGGCGCAAATAAAGTCTCGATCTTCATTCTTCATGCACCAAAAAGGGAAGCAGCGCGGCAGGCTGCTTCCCTTTTATGCGTTTGGTTGTTTTTCGACTATTCACAGCACTTTCGCGATCTGCCGGATCTCCGTCGCGGAAGTCGTGAACTGCTCCATCGAAGCCGCGATTTCTTCCGTGGCGGCCGCCTGCTGTTCGCTCTGCGAAGAGCAGCGCTCGAGCGTATCGTCGAGCCGTCCGATCCGCGTGCGGATCGTTTTCAAGATCGTCTCGATCTCGCGCGCGGAAGAAGCGCTCGATTCCGCCATCTTGCGGATTTCGGAGGCGACGACGCCGAAGCCTCGTCCGTGGTCGCCCGCGTGAGCCGCTTCGATCGACGCGTTGATGCCGAGCAGCGTCGAATTCTCCGAGACTTCGCGGATGAACGACAAGATCTCGTCCGTCTTCTTCAGCTCGGTCACGACGCTGCGTCCCAGTTCTTGAAGTTCGGCGATCTCGGCAGCCAGTTCGGTCGCCGTTCCGGCGATCTCGTTGGTCGCCGAGCGGACTTCTTCCGAACTGAGCGCCAGATTCTCGGCCGCTCCTTCCAACGCCTGCTGATGGCGCAAATTAATGCCCAGCGTCAGCACGCCGGCCGGACGTCCGTTCCCCTGCCGCGTTCCGATCGGTTTGGAGACCGATTTGAACGCCATGCCGTAGACTTCCGCGCCTACGTTCGCGCTTACGGTCCGTCCCTCTTCGAGCGCCTGCCGGATTCCGCCTTTCGACGGAATCGCCGCACCCGGTTCGATCGGGACTTTCACTTCCTCGCCGGGCAGGTAGGTCAAGAATCGCTCGTCATCGGTCAACGCGAACATCACGTCGATCGGGAAGATCTCCTGCACGATCGGCAGGACCAGATCGAACGCCTGCTTGAGCCGTTCTACCTCTTCTCGTCCGGAAATTGCTTCGTTCATTATTCTCCCCCTTCCTTTCATCCAAAAGTATAGCACGGCTTACTTTTTACGGATGCGCACTTTATCGCAGCAAGCAGGCATTTTTTTTACTCTCCGGGATAATCGAGCTGCTTGCGGTTCAAGACGAACAGAAACAGGCTGATCGACAAGGCGGCATAGAGGGCGGCCGCTCCGATCGGCAGCCACTTACTTCCCGCGGACAATTCTCCGTAAGCCGTCAAAGCATGCATCGTCAGCGGCACGGGCGGCAAAGCGTGCGCCAGCCACGCGAGCGGTTCCGGCAGCGAATTCGCGATCCCGCCCGCTCCCAGACCGAGCGCCGTCCAGATGCATAATCCGAGAATCGCATAGAAGCGGGAATAGATCAGTTTGACGCTGAACCAGCCGGACAAAGAAACGCCGAGCAGCGCCATCGCCATATGATACAGCATCCCCATCGCCAGTTCTTCCGGATACGGCAGGCGTTCGAAGCGTCCCAGAAGAGTCGGGTACAAGACGGCCGCAGCTCCCAATGCGCAGGCGAAGATCCAAGCATACAACAACTTGGCGCCGCCCAGCCGCACGATGCTTCGGGCATGAGCCAGCGTCGCCATCTCTTGATTGGCCGTTTCGACGTCGATCGTCAAACTGCCGATCGCGGCCGCCGCGACGAATAGCAGCGCGGACGTAAACGCGTAGCTCTCCATGATCGGATTGGGTACCGTGCTGTAGATCAGCAAAATAATGCCCAGATAGATCACGCTCGGCGCTCCGTAACGATAAGAACGAATAAAGCAGCGATGAATATAAGCGAGCAGCGCGATCATGGCGTTCCCTCCTCGCGGCGCAGCGACAGCAGCGTGCCGCCCGCCGCCCAGAATCCGCGCATGAAGTCTTCGCAAGCCGTATCGGGAATCCCGCATCTCAAGACCGATCCGGCCGCCGTCCAGAGCACCGCCGGGAATTCCGCCGCCAATGCGGCGCGTCCGGTCTCCGGCAGCAATCCGTCCAGCTCGTAATACGCGGCGATCCGCACGTCGTCCGCAGCCCGATTCTTTTCCGGAACCAGACGCCCTTCGCGCAGCCGATAAGTCAGGCTTACCGACTCCCAAGACGGAAGCGGATCGTGCAGAGCCGTAATAACGGCCGCTCCTTCAGCGCGCAGGCCGTGCAGCAGCTTCAGTAATCGGGCCGAAGACTCCGAATCCAACCCGGAGAACGGTTCGTCGAGCAGCAGCAGCTTCGGTTCGTTCAGCAGAGCCTGCATCAGATTGACTTTCTGAAGCATGCCTTTGGAATAATGCAGCAGCATCGAAGCATTTCCTGCCGGCAGTTCGAGCAGCTCGTGCAGTTCTTCGATCCGCTGCGCCAACGGCGCTTTCGCCATGCCCGCGATCCGTCCCATATGCGTCAGATATTCTTCCGACGTCATGCGCAGTTTCGGCAGCCGGTCCGGCGCGAAACCGATAGACAGATCGCGCTGCCGAACGACTTCTCCGGAACTTGACGGGATCATGCCCGCGGCCAGCTTAAGCAGCGTGCTTTTGCCCGAACCGTTGCCGCCTCGCAGAATGACGCTTTCGCCTCCGGTCAAAGACAGCGTGATATCGTTCAGCACCGTTCTTGCGCCGTAACGCCGGCTGACGCCGCTTAGCACCAGCAGCGGCCGATCCGCTTCTGCCTTTGCGCTCGTCGCGTTCGGCGCGATCGACTTCCGACTCCGTAAATTCAGCATTTCAGCAACACACCTATCATCTCCTTCTTTTCCATCTTAAAGGAGTCGGCGGCTGTTTTCAAAATAGCGGACGCAATGCGCGGGGCGAGGCCCGGACGAACAGCAGATCGTCGGCGGATTCCGTATATGCCAAAATCCCGACCCTGCGATTGCAGGATCGGGATTCGCGCTGAACCGAAACCTTCGGAACAGAGAACTGGCCTTCGCCGAGACGTTCAGGACGCTTCGGTTAGGTCGCTTAGATTGCGGCCTGTTCCTTTACCGAATTATTTGGCCGCTTCCATTTTGGTTTTGTATTCATCCAGTTGTTTTTGCAGCTCGGCTTTGACTTTGTCGTAACCGGCCGTTTTCAGTTTGTCGCGGAATTCTTGTACGGCTTGCTCCGGATCGGCAACTTTACCGAAGTTGATTGCCGGACCGAGTTCGCCCGCTACCTGCGAGATCGCCGTCAGTTCGCTTTCGACCGGCGTCTTGTCGAAGACGAATTGGCCGTAAGGGTAAGGGATCTTGATCTTGTCGTATTCGGCATACAGATCGCCGATCTTATCCCACGTCGTGTCGCTCGGGATTTCGTATTTGTCCATGCGGCCGCCCCAGAAGTCGGAGTAGAATTGGTCGCGGGCTTCGTCGTAAGCGGCCGGACGCGTTCTTTTGCCGTCTTTGAGTTCGTACTGCGTGCCTTCCAGACCGTAGTTGATCAGATGGTAGATCTCTTCGTCGTTGCGGATCAAGTCGTATGCCATCAGCGCGCGTTCCGGATTTTTGCTGTGCGCGCCCAGCGAAGTGCCGCCGTGCGTGATCGACAGTTCCGTCAGGTTTTTGCCTCCGGTCATATTGAACGGGAACATTTGCAGTTCGGAACCCGGCTGCGCTTTGTCCATTTCGACGCGCAGACCCGAGAAGGTTTGCGTATGGTGTTGATCGAGACCCGACAGACCGGCTTTGAGCGCGACGCGGTTGTCGTTCTTGTTGTTCAGGGCGTCTTCTCTCCAGAAGCCTTTATCCGCCCAACTCTTCATCAGCTTCGCGTAATCGAGGAACGTATCGCTGAAGATCGGCTCGGCTACCGTATATTTCTCGTCGTTCGATTTCGCCGTGAAGACCGGCATGTAGCCTGTCGAGATCGGCAGTTCCAAGTTATCCGTGTACGATTGCACGTAGCCGCCCCAAGTCTGAGCGCCCGAAGCCATATCCCACGGAATCACGTCCGGTTTGTTGTCTTTGATGTATTGCAGATATTTGCCGATGGTTTCCCAATCTTTGATCGGCTCGGTAATGCCGGCTTCTTTGGCCCAGTCTCCGCGGTAGAAGAACCCGTGGTTGACCCATTGCGTGTACTGGTCTTCCGGAATCAGCACGATCTTGCCGTTGTATTTGCTTTCGTTCCAGTGGTCCTCGGACACTTCGGCCCAAGTCTTAGGCGCGTATTTCGGCAGCAGTTCGTCGAGGTTCATGAACGCTCCGCGCTGCGCGTTGGCCCAAGTATCCAGCCAGTCGGTGCCGATCGTGATCAGGTCCACCGGTTCGCCGGAAGCGAGCAGCAGATTGTATTTCGTCTGCCAATCCGCCCATTCGACCCATTTCCATTCCAGTTCGGCGTTGATTTTTTCTTTCATCAGCGCGTTGACTTTCTCCATCACTTTCTCGAACTGTCCGTTGGTCGGCTTGTCGCCGAGCACCACGTAACTGATCTTCACGAATTTGGACGTGTCCGGCGTGCCGTCCTCGTTCGTCGCTTGCGTGGAAGCCGCTGGTTTGCCGCCGCCTCCGCAGGCCGTCAGCGCGACCAACAGGACTACGCTCAGCAGCCATGACCCTCTTTTTTTCCACTTCGACATTCGTATACCCCCTCTGAATAAGTTGGTTCTGTCCAAAATGTTCAAAACGGTTGGCTTATAGAACGGAAGCGGCGATCAACCTTTGACCGCGCCTACCGTGATGCCCTTAATGAAGTAACGCTGAACGAACGGGTAGAATAAGATGACCGGGCCGGTCGCGATGACGGCGATCGCCATCTTCATCGTTTCGATCGGCACGTCGCTGAGCGGAACGTTCGAGGCGGCGGCCGAGTTGCGGATCGCGTCCGCCTTGGTCACGACGTTGTACAGATAGAGCTGCAGCGGCCGGTAATCCATATCGGCCGACAGGAACAGCATCGAGTTATACCATTCGTTCCAGTAGCCCAGCGCGATGAACAATCCGATCGTCGCCAGCGCCGGCGTGGTCATCGGCAGGATCAGTTTGACGAAGATGGTGAAATCGCCGGCTCCGTCGATCTTGGCCGATTCGGTAATCGCGTGCGGGATCGAACGGACGAAACTCTTCATCATGATGATCAGGAACGGACTCAGCAGTCCCGGCAGCAGCACGGCGAGATAGTTGTCTTTCAAGTGCAGATATTGCGTCATCAGCAGGTAGAACGGAACCAACCCGCCGGAGAACAACGTGGTGAAGTAGATGAAGAACGAGATCTTGTTGCGGAACAAGAAATCGGGACGCTGCAGCGCGTAGCCGGTCATGGCGACGATCAGCAGGCCGACCGCCGTGCCGACGACCGTGATCCCCATCGTGACGGCGTAGGAACCGAGAATTTGCGTCGGATTTTCCAGCACGATCTTATAAGCGAACGTACTGAACTCTCTCGGCCAGAAGTTAAAGCCGAATTTCTTGACGGCGGCTTCGGTGGTGAAAGAAGTGCCGAGGACCAGCAGAAACGGAAGCAGGCAGCACAGCGCGAACGCGCCGATAAACACATAGCTGATAGCCCCGATCAATAAACCGCTGCGGTCCGTTGCTCTGCGGGTGCTCTTCACCCGATCGTCTATAACGCCCATCGTATGCCCCTCCTTCTAAAAGAGTGAATTTTCCGGCGACAGCTTGCGCACCAGCCAGTTGGCCGTCAGTACGATCACGAAGCCGAAGAGCGATTGATACAAGCTGACCGCGCTGCCGAGCGAGAAGTTGAAGTTCGTCATCAGCGAGCGGAAGACGTAAGTCTCGATAATGTCGGTCGTGGCGTAAAGCGCCGTGTTGTTGGCTCCGACCAAGTTGTAGATCAGACCGAAATTGCCTTTGAGGATGCCGCCGAGCGAGAACAGCAGCAGGATGATAAACGTCGGTTTCAGCCACGGAAGCACGATATGGCGGATACGCTGGAACGCGTTGGCTCCGTCGATCTCGGCCGCTTCCACGATCTCGTTATCGAGACCCATGATGGCCGCGAAATAGACGATCGAACCGTAACCGGTAGCTTGCCAGAGGTAGGTCAGCACGATGATGAACGGCCAGGCATTCGGCGACGAATACACTTTGAGCGGTTCCATGCCGAGCGCTTGCAGAACGTGGTTGAGCAGACCGTAGTCGTAGCTCAGGATGTTGTAGGCGATCAGGCCGATCAGAACGGCGGAGATGAAGTGAGGCAGGAACATCAGCGTTTGGGAGATTTTCTTGAACCATTTGCCCCTGAGTTCGTTAAGCAGCACCGCGACCATGATCTGGAGCAGGTTGCCGAGCAGGATGAACGCCAGGTTGTACGCGACGGTATTGAAGGTGAGCCTCCATAAGTCGCCGGTGATGACGAGGAAGCGGAAATTTTCGAAACCGACGAACGGGCTGTGGAAGATGCCGTCCGAATAGTTGTACTTGATGAACGCCAGGTAAAGTCCCGGCATCGGCAGATACGCGAATACGATAAAAAACGCGATTGCCGGCAAGCACATAATCAGCAGCGTACGATTGTTCTTGAACTTTTTCCACCATGAGCCCGTCCGCTTGTTGGCGTATTCCATGCTCGATTCTTTCTCGGTCAATACGGACATTTCATTCCCCTCCTTCGATGTCAACAGCAGGTGCCGCAAGCGATTCAGAGTGAAACCGATTACATTTTTGAAACCATAAAAGGGAGCCTATCCTTCAGGTTTATGCGATCTTCTCATACCCAATCTACGAGTTAAGGCCATAATCCCGGGCGGCTCCCTGGCGTGCTACGAGTTTTAGTGAAACCCGTTTCATTCTGAATTGAAATGTAAGGGCTTTCTTTTGACAACAGAATAATCCCTGAACAAGCGCTTGTCAATCTTTTTCGCAAAAAAATTAACTCGAAGGCCCCTGATACGGAGCGGTCGTTTCCCGCACGATCAGTTCCGGCACGATCGTCTGGAGCAGCGGAACTTTCTTGCCGGCGATCATTTTATCCAGCGTCCGCGCGGCTTGACGTCCGGTTTCCTGAGACAGCAAAGACACCGTCGTCAGCTCCGGAATGCAGTACGTCGCCTGCGGAATATCGTCGTATCCGACGATCGAGAGCTGTTCCGGCACGGAGACTCCCGCACGGTGCGCCGCTTTCAAAGCGCCGATCGCCAGCAGGTCGTTCATGCAGAAAATCGCCGACGGACGGCGTTTCGAATCCAGCAGTCGCGAAGCGAATTCTTGTCCTTTTTCCACGGAGAATCCTTCGGTCATCACCCATTCGCGATGCACGGGCAGTCCGGCGTCCTTCATGGCGGTCCGGAATCCGGCCAACCGCTGCTGCGTATTGGTCATCTTGGAGAAGCCGCCGATCACGGCGATATCCCGGTGTCCCAGATCGATCAGATGCTGCACGGCGAGCTGCGCGCCCAGCTTCTGGTCGGCGGCGACCCGGTTCAGCTTGGTCTTCGGCAGGCTTCCGTTCAGCAGCAGCACGGGCACGCGCTTAGCCAATTCTTCCAATTCCTGAGCCAATGCCGGTTCCGGCTTGGCCAAGTCCACGCGTCCGCCGATCATGACGATGCCGTCGACCTGCTTCTCCATCAGCAGGCTCAAATATTGGGATTCCCGTTCGTACTGCCGATCGTAGAGCCGCTGATTCTCTTCGTTGGTCGAAATGGTGTCGCAGAGAAAATACGTATAACCGAGCTTGCGCGCCTCGTAATCGAAACCGGACAGCACCTCGGGGAAAAAAGGATTCGTGATGTCGGGCAAAATAAAACCGATCATGCCCGTTTCTTTGCGCGTCAAGCTTCGCGCCAACGCATTGGGTTGAAATTGATGTTTGTGCATGAGCGCGACGATCCGGTCCCGCGTTTCTTTCTTGACAGGCGCCGTGTTGTTGAGCACCCGCGACACGGTCGCTACCGACACATTGGCTTCCCTTGCGATATCGTATACGGTTACAGGTCGCATGTCCGATCCCTCCCCAGCGAAACCCTTTTATGAAACGGGTTTCATTTTGCTCATAATTATACGCTTGGCAGGGCCGCGAAAGCAATCGAAATCCTTCATGAAAAAGCAGGCAAATTCTACTCTTTCGGCGCGCGGATCGAATCTTGTCGTTCAAGCGCGATAAGTCAGTTTTTCGCTCGAATCGTTCACCGATTTCGGCGGCGGATCGATATACTCTGTCGTCCGGGCGAACGCTCGAAACGCAGCCGCGCATCAACCTCCGGCGCGCGTTCCTTTTCCGTATAAGGAAAATAGCTTGTCGCGCCGAAACTTTTTATATTTTTCCGAGAAAGTGTTGACACCAAGCAAGCAGGAGCGTATAATCTAGTTTTGTAAGAAATGAGTCGTCGAGACGTAGCTCAGCTTGGTAGAGCGCTTGCTTCGGGAGTAAGAGGCCGCAGGTTCGAATCCTGTCGTCTCGATTCATAACAGAAAGAGAAGGTTCGGCTATTGCCGGACCTTCTCTTTTTTTTGCGTTATGCGAAAGCAGAAGATCACAAACTCGGACTGGCCGCTTTCTGCGCCGCTTTGATCCGGTCGATCTGACCGAGATGCCGGTCGACATGCGCCGAGAATCCTCGGACGATATCGGCGATCCGCACCGTTTCTCCTTTGACGTTGACTCCGCTTTTCTCCCACTCGTGCGGCTCGAGACGGCGCAGCAGTCGTCCGTTATACTGAAGCTGCGCTCGGAAAAAGTCCAAAATATCCGCCGCCGACGCTTCGTTCGTATGCTGGCTCTCTACCCATTCGTTCTGCGAAAACGCGGGCAGCGTCTCCGCCGCGCCGGCCAGAACGGCGCGAAGCCGGAACGAAACGACGATCGCATGATCCGCCAAGTGGCCTAATACTTCCGTAATGCTCCAACTTTCTGCCGCCGCTTTCCACGTTAAACGGCTTTCGCTTTCTCCTTCGATCGCTCGCTGCAAACGCGCATGGGTATCCAAGAAATCTTCAATGATCGGTTCGCTCATCGCAAATCCCCCTTTTTCGTTTTCTTTCGGAGTAAACTTTGATTTTCTATTATGAATTTTTCACATCCTGATTGATGAGATTATGTTGACGTATTCGGCTCGGCCAATCGATATAATGTCCGTTCGGCAAGATCCGCCAGCAGGGCGGCCGCATCCGGCAGCGCGGCTTCGTCCAGTTCGAACGCCGGATGATGCCATTCGCGGCTTCCGGAAGTTCCTACGAACAGAAAAACGCCCGGGACGTGCCGCTGATAGAAAGAGAAGTCTTCGCTGGCGGGCGAAGTCACGCCGCCCCGCGCCGTCAAGCCGAGCGCGGCGGCGGATTGCTCCGCCAAGCGGGTCAGTTCGGCGTCGTTGACGACCGGCGGCGGGCCTCCGCTCCAGCGTACGGAAGCTTCCGCGCCGTACGCGGCGGCCACGCCCGCGGCGATCTCTTCGGCGCGTTCGCGGACCCGGGCGTGCAGGGTCTCGTCGAAAGTGCGGATCGTGCCGCTCAGCACGGCCGTATCCGGAATGACGTTCCACGTATTGCCGGCGTGGATCTGCGTCACGCTCACGACCACCCGTTCCTGCGCGCCGATGCTCCGCGAAGGAATCGTCTGAAGCGCCGTGACGATCTGGGCGGCGGCCACGATCGGATCGATGCCGCTTTCCGGCACCGCGGCATGGGTCGCCGTGCCGCGGACGGTTACCGTAAAACCGTCCGACGCCGCCATGATCGGCCCGGGCGTGATGCCGATCGTGCCGACCGGCAGATCCGGCTTGTTGTGCTGGCCGATAACGGCGCCGACGCCTTCCAGCGCGCCGGCTTCGATAAGCTGCTTCGCGCCTTTGGCCCGCTCTTCCGCGGGCTGGAACAGCAGCCGGACGGTGCCCGGCAGCCCGCTCTCGCGCAGCTTGAGGCTCTGCGCCGCGCCGATCAGCGCGGCGGCGTGAAAATCGTGCCCGCAGGCGTGCATCCGCCCCGGATGCTCGGATGCGAAAGGCAGCCCGGTCTCTTCTTCGATCGGCAGCGCATCGATATCGGCCCGCAGGGCGACGATCGGCCCTTCTCCGCCGCCGATCTCGGCGACCAGCCCGGTCTTCAAGCCGTAATCGGCGACGC
Organism: Saccharibacillus sp. O23; assembly: GCF_002205895.1. Lineage (GTDB taxonomy): Bacteria > Bacillota > Bacilli > Paenibacillales > Paenibacillaceae > Saccharibacillus. Next base: position 161,701 of record NZ_NJDE01000010.1, on the reverse strand, counting down.
GTACGCCGATCTTCTCCAAGACCGCCTTCAGGTAGGCGGTCGTCTCGTATTCTTCCCCGGACAGCTCCGGGTAACGGTGCAGATGCCGCCGGATCTCGATCCAGTCGGCGGCGGCAAGTACGACCGGCTGCGTTTCGGCAGAGCGGCTGCTCATGGCGGACGCCTCCTTCCTTTTGCTGAAAGTTTGACTCTTCGGACTGCTTCGCCGAAGAGGAATCGCGCGTTCGGCGCGGCTGCGGCCACATTTGGTCTTCGTCCTGTCTCAACTGCGGTGACTTCGGCACGGCTCGCCCTTATTCGGGCTGCGCATCATCGAAGTCGCGTGCGTTCCACACGGCTCGCCCCTATCCGGGCTGCGCATCATGGAACGCTGGATACGTTCGACACGGTTCCGCCCTTATTCGGGCTTCACCTTGCCGAAGTCACTAAATACTATAATTAGCCTCCGGAGTAATCCGGCGAAGAAACTGCTTCGTCCGTTCTTCTCTCGGACGCTGGAACACTTCGTCGGGCGTGCCTTCTTCGACGATCAAGCCGCCGTCCATGAACACGACGCGGTTCGCCACGTCGCGGGCGAAGCCCATCTCGTGCGTCACGACGATCATCGTGATGCCTTCTTTGGCGATGGCGCGGATCACTTCCAGCACCTCGCCGACCAGTTCGGGATCGAGCGCCGACGTCGGTTCGTCGAACAAGATCACTTCGGGTTCGAGCGCGAGCGCGCGGGCGATGCCGACGCGCTGCTGCTGGCCGCCCGACAAGCGGCTCGGATAAGCGTCCAGCTTCGCGCCGAGGCCCACTTTCTCCAGCAGTTCCACGCTGCGGCGGCGAGCTTCGGCGAGCGGCAGCTTTTTGACCACGAGCAGAGCTTCCATCACGTTCTCCAGCGCCGTCTTGTGACGGAACAGATTATACTGCTGGAATACCATCGCCGTTTTGCGCCGCAGCCGCAAAATATCGCTGCGCCGCGCGCGGGAGCAATCGACCCTTAGATCGCCTACGGCGATCTCGCCGCTGCCCGGCTTTTCCAGATAATTGATGCAGCGCAGCAGCGTCGTTTTGCCCGATCCGCTGGCGCCGAGAATGACGACCACTTCCCCCGTGCCGACGTTCAAGCTGATATCCCGAAGAACCGGATTCCGTCCGAACGATTTGGAGATTTTGCTCAACTGGATCATGCTACACCTCCCCGATTATACGCGCCGACTCTTTTTTCGATCAGCGCCGCGGCCCGTTCGATCAGCACCGTCAAGCCCCAGAAGATCAGCGCAGCCGCCAAGTAAGCTTCGAAGAACTTCCAGTTCGTCGAAGCGACGATCTGCGCCTGAGCGTTGATGTCCACGACCGATACGGCGAACGCCAGCGTCGAACCGTGCAGCATCCCGATGACGGAATTGGCCAGGTTCGGCAGCGCGGCCGCCAACGCCTGAGGAAACACGATGCGCCGCAGCGATTGGATCTGCGTCATGCCGACGGACTGCGCCGCTTCGAGCTGCCCGCGGTCTACCGCTTGAATGCCCGCCCGCACCACTTCCGACATATAAGCTCCGGCCGTGATCGAGAACGAAATATAGGCGAAGCCGATCATCGGGATCGAGACCGCGCGGAAGCTCCAGCCGAACTGCGCGGCCAGCGCGTCGATGATCATCGGCAGACCGAAATAGATCAGCAGCAGATGCGTCAGCATCGGCGTCCCGCGAATGAACGTGACGTAAGCCGACGCGATCTGGCTCAATACCGGAACCCGGTACAGCCGCAGCAGCGCCGTGACCGTACCGATCAGAAATCCGGCCGAGACGCTGACGACCGTAATGGACAGCGTCGTCGGAATCGCGCCCAAGAGCTGCACGAAAGCCGTCCAGATAAACGAAGGATCAAGCTGCATCAGATTCCGCCTCCTTTTCCCGCGTCCGCTTCGGCCAGACTATTCCATACCGAACGGTAGGAACCGCGCCGCTTGAGCTTGAACCGTCCGGCGCTGCCGGAACGCTCCCGGATCTCGTGCCGGGTCAACCGGCGTTCCGCCGCCGCCAGCAGCCGTTCGAGCGTAAAGCTGATGATCAGATAGATGAACGCAAGCGCGATATACGTTTCGATAAAATGCTGGGTCAACGCGCCGAGCGTCTGCGCTTTGCCCGTCATCTCCATGACGCCGAGCGTGAACGCGAGCGACGTGTCTTTGAGCAGCGCGATGACCAGATTCGAGAACACCGGCACCGCGATGGCCAGCGCCTGCGGCAGCACGATGCGCGAGAAAGCCTGATAAGGCGTCATCCCTGCCGCGTAAGCCGCTTCGACCTGTCCGCGATCCACCGCTTCGACCGAAGCGCGGATCATCTCCGCCGCGTAAGCGCCGGTATGCAGGCCGTAAGTCAGTATGACGAAGAACATCACGGGAGCCCGCGTCAGATCGAGTCCGACAAGCTTCAGGATCTCCGGCAGTCCGTAATAGAACAAGAAGAGCTGGATCAGAATCGGCGTTCCGCGGAAAAAAGACAGATAGATGCCCGATAACGTCCGCAGCACGGGAATCTTGTACATGCGCGGGAGCGCGACCAGAAATCCGGCCACGAGCCCCGTCAGCAGCGAACCGGCGACGATCAGGAGCGTGACGCCGAGCGTCTCCAGCAGCTTCGGCAGGAACGAAAAGACGTAGCCGATATCAAAAGGCGCGCCCATAACTCAAACTCCTTTCGTTTGGCAGGTAATCAGAACGATCGTTTGCCGATCTTTACTCGGCATGGTCTCCGGTCACGTCGCTGCCGAGCCATTCGGTGCTCAGCTTGCTCAGCGTGCCGTCTTCTTTCAGCTCTTTGACCGCGCCGTCGATCGCGTCGGACAGCGCCTTCTCGTCGGCTTCGTCTTTGCGGAACACGTAGAGCACGTCGTCGGAAGACAATTCGTCGCCGACCAGCTTCAGCTGTTTCTGCGGATCGATGACCGGGACCACGAAGTCCGCCGCGATCGTCGCGTCCACGCGTCCCGAGACGATCTGGCTGACCGTATCGTTCGCCTGTCCGCTCTGGTACACGATATCGATTTTCGAGTCGTGGTCTTTGTTGTAGTTCTCCAGAATCTGCGCTTCGGCGCTGGTCGCGCTGGTCAAGACTTTTTTGCCGGCCAGATCGTCCAGCGATCGGATCGAATCGTTGTCTTTCGCCACGACGATCCGGTTGCGCCAGTGCGCGTACGGCTCGGCGTTAAAGGCGTATTTCTGTTCGCGTTCCGGGTTCTTCTCCATGACGTGGGCGACCAGATCGATCTTGTCCGTCTCCAGACTGAGCAGCAGATTGCTGAAATCCATCGTCTGGAATTCGAATTCGTACTGCGGCAGCAGCTCGTCGATCTTGCGCAGCAGTTCCACGTCGAAGCCGGTCAGTTTGCCGTTCTCGTCGATAAAGCACACCCGAGGAAATCCCGTGCCTGTCCCGACCACGATCTTGGTGACTTTGCCGGACGTTTCTCCCCCGCTTCCCGAAGCCTGCGCCGCCGGTTCTCCGCTCGTGCCGCAGCCGGAAGCGACCAGCATCAGAGCAAGCGTCGCGAGACTCAACCATTTTTTGTTTTTGCTTTTCGTCGTTTGGAATTTCATCTGTATTTATCCCCTTCGAATAGAATGTCTTTTTTGCCGGAGCCTGACGGGAACTCTTGGTTTATGCGCGGCCGCGAACAGGATCGGCGTAACGGTACTCGGCGATATTTTTGCGCAGCAGGTACATGATGCCGTCCCCGTTCTTGGCGTCGATCTCCAAGATGCGCTCGTAACCGCGGCGTTCGTACATCTGTACCAGCCACGGATGTTTCTGAGCGGTCGCCAGCGTCACTTCGGAATGGCCGTGCCGCCCGAAGACGATCTCTTTTTCCACCCAATCGAGCAGCCGTCCTCCGTATCCTTTATTGGAACGGTCGGGATCGGCGGCGAACCATTTGACGAAAGGCAGGTCCGTAATCGCTTTGGCTTCTCCGCTCGTCGACAACGTCACCGTCGCGACCGGTTCGCCGCCCGCTTCGAGCAGATAACATTCGTTCTCCTCGATATTTTTCAGCACCAGCGGCAGATCGGCATGGGCCGCAGGCCATCGCAGCCCCAATTCGCGAATCAATCCGTATGCCCGGTAGGTAATATCGACCAATCGCTTTGCATCTTCCGGTACGGCTCTCCGATACACTTCACTCATTTCGCTGCTCCTTTGCGCCTTAATTTTACAACACCTATTTGTTTACTCGGGATTGATTGCTGTTAACTTTATCACTCTCGCCTTCCTCCCGCTAATAGACTTTTTCGATTTGCTTATACAAAACATTGATAAGCAGCGTCCGGTCCGAAGACTCGCTTCCGCAAGCGCGCCGCTTCTTGTTCGCCGGGGCCGCCGATAGGATTGCACGCCGAAAAGGAGAGCCGAAAGCTCTCCTCGGTTTCTTCTTATGCGGCTTAACCCGTCTCCAGGCGGTCGAGCATCTCCAGATACATAACCTGCAAAAACTTTTTGATGCTGACTTTGGTTCGGCCTTCGCCGTGCGCTTCGTCGATCTCTTTCATCTTGGCCCGAACATCTTCGAAGTCGAAATACAGCGGCGCGTAATGTTCGAACTTGGGGTTGCCGTAATCGGTCAACCCGATCGACGCCAGATGGGTCAGCGCGGCGGAGACCGTACGCCGAATCCGCTGCTCGGCGGCTTTGGCCTCGCGTTCGATTTCGCGCGGCGTTCCGCCCCGTTGCGCCGCCGCTTCTTCGTAGAGCTGGCGCAGAGGCGGGAATTCGCCGCGTTCGTCGCGCCGGATCAAGCTCTCCATAATCGCCGTGATGTCCGCGCAGCCCGCTTCGCCCAGAATGCCCAGATTCATATAGATCGGACGCAGCACCTCCGCCGCTCCTCTCCGTTTGGCCGCCGAGATTCCGCCGCGGCCCTCGGTCTTGCCGACGCCGCCCAACTTGGAGAGCGAGGCGCGCAGTTCGGTCAGATACCGGCTCAACTCCGCATGCTCGCTCACCTTGGACAGCACCGCCTCCACTTCGATCCGGTTGATCGGTTTGCGCAGGAAAAATTCGATGCCCGAGCGATAAGCTTCTCCGACCATCTCGCCGTCCTCGATCTGCGAGATCATGACGCATTTGCCGCCGAATCCTTGCTCCCGCAGCCGCTCCAGCGTCTCGATGCCGTCTTGGTCGGGCATCAGCCAATCGATCAGCACGATATCGGGCGACGTCTCCGTCACCACCCGAACGCCTTCTTCGCCGCCGCGCGCCGTGCCGACCACCTCGCCCAAGCCTCCGCTTTCGATGATCTGCTCCAACATCGCGCGCACGGCCGGATCGTCGTCGATAATACAATAAGACGCCATGCGTCTATTCCCCCTTTTTCAATCGCTCCGTCGGAAAATCGGCTTCGAACGCCGTCGTCCATCCGTCTTCTCCGCTCGGCAGCAGCCGGATGTCTCCGCCCAATTCATGCGCGATATCGCGCACGTGCGACAATCCGATTCCGGTCGCCGCGGTTCCGCTCTCGCCGAACTTGGTCGTGAACCCCGGTTCGAACACCAGCGACCGGTTCTTCTCGGGAATGCCTCGCCCGGTGTCGCGCACCGTCAAGCGCGTGCGGCCGTCGGCTTGGCGAATCTCCAAGCCGATCACGCCGGAACGCTCCGTCGCTTCGACCGCGTTCGCGAGCAGATTGTTCAGCAGCGACAGCAGCGGCAGATGCTGCGCGGTCGCGTAATCGTCCGATGCTTCTACGTCGAACAAGATCGGCTTGCCCAGCATCGCCGCGTATTTCCGATTGCCGCGAAGCGCGTAGTCGGCGATCTCCGTAAGCGTCAGCAGCGTCTTCGATTCCTGATCGAACAGCTTGAGCAGCCCCGCCGCGATCCGCTGCGAATCTTTCTTGACCTCGTGCAGTTCCTGCGTGAGCTTCAACTGCCGCCGTCCCATTTCTTCCGATCCTTCGCGCTTGAGATCGGCATACAAGCGATAACTGTCGCCGGTGACGCGTTCGATGGCGGCCATCGACTTGCGCAGATAGAAGATTTCTCCGTAAAGGCCCGAGTTGACGGTCAGCATCTGTTCTATCCGTTTGCTTTGTTCCAGGTGCAGCGCCCGAATCTGGCTGACCGCGATGCTGCTGTACAATCCCGTGACGAAAAATCCTCTCGCGAGTCCGACGACCGCGATATACCCCCATGTCGCGGGATTGGCGATATCCGAACCGTTCAGCAGCCAGCGGCAGACCATCTCCGCCCCGTTCGATACCAGATCGATGCCCGCGCAGCAGGCGCCGAGCGCTAACGCGTTCATGCTACCGATCCGGCGCTGAAGCGGCAGAAGACCCGCAGCGAACACCAAATAATACAAGCCGCTCGACGTATGCATCCGCAGGCTGTTTTCCAGAAGGAAATCGCCGGGCGCGAAAATCAGATCGAGCAGCACGCGAAACAGAACCACCGTGACGGCCGCGTACAGTCCTGCTTTGACGTACGGCAGGCGATTCATCAACAGCAGAAACAGCAGGAACGCGCTCCCGCCGAGCGCGATCCGAAACAAATCGCCGGGAACCGGATTGATCTTGAACTCGCCCGCGGCCGCCGTGCCCAGCGCTACCGCGAGAAGCTGTACTTTTTCGTTGCGGAAAATGGCATGCACGAATCCTCCGCTCTCCTTTTTCGGACGGATGCTCCGCCTTTTTTGATCGCTTATCCATGGTATCATATTCGAAACGTTTCCTTTTCCGGCCGCAGCAAAAAAAGACGGACGTCGCGTCCGCCTCGATTCGTTTTGCCGTCGCTCCCGGCAGATCGCGAGCCGATTCCGTCAAGCTTTGACCGTATTAGGCATCTCGCCGCTTGCTTTCCGAATTTCGGCGGCCGCCGAATGCCTGCCTTCGAATTCGAGCAGCAGCTGCGTGCCGCTCGGGTCCGTGTAGAGAAAAAGCCGGTCCGCCGAAGCGTACATCACGCCGAACCCGCGCCCCAACGAGCGTTTGCTGCTGTAGCCGGAAGCCACGAACGTCTTCGGCAGTTCGTGCAGCGCGATCCCCGAACCTTCGTCGCGAACCAGCACTTGCAGCGAATCGCCGCGCGCGAACGCGGTCACTTCTCCGCCGAGCGCGTGTTTGAGCATATTGGTCGAAGCTTCGGATACCGCCAACTTGACCTGCATCAGCCGCTTGGGATTCTCCTGCGGCATGAAGGAAGCGGCGAGGTCGCGGCTGCGGGCGATATCCGCCCGGGCGGTCACGTTCAGACCGTCCAGACGTTCTCCCAGACGCTCGCGCAATTCTTCGGCGCTGCGGCACAACTCCACTTTGCCTTCCGACAACGCGAAGATCACCTCCCGATAAGCAAGCAGCGTCTCTTCGCGCAATTTCTGCCGATAAGCGAACGCCGGCGTAATATCCGTCAGCGCGATGCGCACTTCTCCGTGACCGGGGTAAAAATGGGCTTCGTAGGTCCGGCCGGCATGCGTCAATCGTTCATAGAACGATTTCTGTTCCGCTTCCGCCCGCCGGGCCATGCGCATGAGCGAAGGTTCCAGCGCCGGATCTTCCAATCCGTACAGCAGCCCGTCCGAAGCCAGCTGCAGCTGAATGCTGGACCCTACGTAATCGCCGTAGTGATCGCTTTGCGGTTCTTGAGGCGTACCGGAAGCGGATCGGAGCGTCGTCGCGCCGCGATCGCCTATATCCGTGCGCTCGGCTGCTTGATCCGGATTCCCGAACGAAGCGGCCGCCTCCAGCCCTTGACGAAATAACTGCTCGCGCAGCCAATGCACGAAGTGAACGTTGACGACCGCGGCCAGCTCCGGATCGATTTCCCGTCCCGCCAGCTTGCGAACCTGTTCGCACACGGCTTCGTCGTCCGCTCCGCGATGCAGCAGATGGTCCAAACGGCTGCATAACGCCAAGATTCGGGACTCGTAAGGAATGGCTTTGCCTTGAAGCCCGTCCGGGAAGCCTTTGCCGTCCCAGCGTTCGTGATGATGCCGCACCCAACGCGCCGCGCGTTCGTCTTGCGTGAGCGTCAGAATGATCTCGGCGCCTTTCTCGCTGTGGGAGCGGTACTCGTCTTCTTCCGAGAGCGACAACGCGCCCCGCTTATTGAACAGGTAAGCCGGAAGCGCCGATTTGCCGATGTCGTGTTGAATCGCCGTTTGAACAAGCACCCTTTTCTTGTCGCGCGGATAAGAGAGCCGGTCCGACAAGCAGTCGGCGATCGCTCCGGCGCGCATGCCGTGACCTTCGAGATCGGGCGAGAGACGCGATTCGAACAACAAACTGAATCGTTCGTACGTTCGGCGCCAACCGGCGACTTCGCGTACGTAAATATTGGAGAAATACAAAATAAAGAACAAAAACAATCCCGTATAAGCAAGTTCCGAAACGGAATCGTCTTCAAGCAAGCGGCTCAGAAAATGCGGAATGACCGCGATGCAGAGCAGAATCGGAACGACCGTCTCGCGCAGCCGCCCGCGAATCCCGGCCCATACGGAAGTGCCGGTCAAGATCTTGCGCATTCCGGCAGCCAAAGGAACCTTGACGGCTTTGAAAGCGAGTGCCGCCGCGGCCGCTTTGGCGTATATGGACGCATCCGGCCAAATCCCCTCCAAACCGTGAAGCGCCAGAGCGGCTCCGCAGGTGCTGAGCGTATAGATGCCGATACGCGCCAACCAGCGGGTCGGATCGAATCCTTTCCGGCGGAATCCGCTTTGACGCGCTTCGTTCGACAAGCAGCTGATAAACACGCCGAGCAGCGCGGTGTACAAACCGAAGCCGATCAGCAGCGTCAGGAACCCGATCAGACCTGCGGCGAATTCGTCTCCGCTGATCAACCGGATCGGAAACAAATCGAGCAGCAGCGTCAGAAACAAGATCGGCAGAACGGACGCCCACAAGACCTGACCGGAACCGACGGCGAGAATCGCCCCGTACACAAATCCGGCCAGCGCCCAGAACGGATAAGGATTTCCTTTGCCGTTTGCCGCGTTGGGTAATGTATTCAAGCTCATCGGTTCCTTTCTTGTAGAATGTCCGGTGCGCCGCATTCTTCGCGATCCCGCTTCCTGCCGACACTCAAGCTTTTGTTATTCGAAGACTTCTTCGCCGAGAATCTCGCGGATTTGCAGCAGTTCGAAGACTTCCATCACTTCGGGGCGGATCTGTTCGATCTTGACGGAACGCCCGCCTTCCCGCAGCTCGTCGACCATGCGAATGATCAGGCCGATCCCCGACGAATCGACAAAATAAATTTCTCCGAAGTTCAACCGGACCTGGTCATACTCCGATACGACGGGCAAAATATCTTCTTCCAGCATCTCGCCGCTGTCGATGTCGAAATCGCCTTCCAACATCACGACGGCTTCCGTTTCGTTTTTGTGGATCTGATACGCAAACATGAACATCCTCCCTTTATTCGCAAAATGTCCGTCCTTCTCAAAATAACAGCAGTTCTTCCCGAGAGCCCAAACGCGCGTGCACGTTGGATGCGGCTTCGACGAACTGGAACGAACGCCGGCCGATCTGAACGACCGTGCCTTCCAGAACCCGCGCGGCGCGAATCGCGGATTTTTCCGGAACTTGAAGCTTGGTGGATACGCCGCCCGGAGCGCCGACTTCTTTGACGTTCATTCCTTTGGCCGCGAAATAGACGCCGCCGCGCAGCGTGCCTGCCGTCTCCAACTTCCCTTGACAGTAGATCGTGGCATTGTAAGCGCCTTTGCCGATCCGAACGTCGCCGCCGCAGTAAATATGACTGTTATGGGTATATTGAAGCTCGGCGAACACCGGACGGTCCTGCGGACCGCAGAAGCCTTCGGTGATCTCCAGCGTGCGGCGGCGGAACGCGTCCAGCTCGGCGGCATTGCGGAAACCGCCGTAACGCAGGTCGAGAAAGCCGAATTTCAAGCTTCCCGCGTATTCTTTCCATTCTTCGTCCATCTGCGTTTCGTTTTTCGCGGCCAGCTCGACGAAACGCGACAGCACGCTGTGCAATCCTTTGAACTTTCCTCGCAGAAGGACGCTTAACAGCGCGCCCAGTCCGCCCTGCTCGATATCGTTAAGCTTGAACGCGGCGGTCTGGCTCAACTGTTCGATCGCCGATTGAAGAAGCTGCGTCTGCGAAGCGATCTCCAACATCAACGGTTCGACTTGATCGAGAAATTCGCTGCGGCGGCCGACGTTCACCTGAGCGCCGATGAGGCTTCCGGAAGCGATCAAGGAATACGAAGCGTCCACGGCCGCCCCGCTGACCGCGCCGCGAATCGCGATGCTTCCGAACGCTTCCACCTTCATGCCGTTCTGTACGCCGCCGGAAATCTCCACGTCTCCCCGGAAACGGATATTTCCGGATTTCAAATCGACGTCTCCGCGATGTTCGAGCTTCGGCAAGACGGATAAATGGACGCGGTATCCCTGCTGCTTGATGCGCGGCATGCCCTGCCGCATCGCGACCGCCCGGCGGCCGTCTTCGCTTACCGATACGCCTTCGCCCGCGGCAAGCGCAATGGATTGAACCTGACGAGGCAGGATCGGGCGATCCATCACGTCCCGTCCGGGACGTCCCGGCTTGGCCGGAAGCGTACGCACCAACACCTGCCCTTCGATCACGGTAGGGAACTCCACGATCTCCCGATAATCGATCGTGCCGTCTTCGCGGCTTTTCGGACTCGTCCGCTTGGTTTCGGTCTCGAAATTCGTATCGAACTTGCCGTCTTCCCCCTGCACGGCAGGCGCTCCTTCGGCAACGACGAACGTTCCGGGATGCTCGGAGCGGCAGGCTTCGGCGATCGCCGCGGCCCGAATGCCGAATACGACGCCCATATCTTTCAACCGGCCGCGAACCTCCGCTTCGTCGATCGGCATCAACGCGCGGGTCTCCGTTACCGGAACCGTCAGATGCGGCTGCGCTTTGCTGTCGACCAACGAGAAGCGGCGTTCGAATCCCGGCTTGACGTGCATCTCGGCGCGCAAGCAGGCTTCGTCGAGTTCGATCCGCCAGACCGGCGGCTCCGCGATCGGCGAGGTATCCAGCTCCAACTCGTCGCCCGGCGCGACCGACACTTTGCTTCCGACGGGCACGCCGTTCTTGAGCAGCACGGCGCCCGCGGGAGGAGTGAGCAGCGGCAGGCGGCCGCCGGAAGCGGCGATGCGAAACCGGCCGTTCACGATGGCGATCTCGCCGGACTCTTCTTGCGTTTCCCGCGCCGCCTCTTCATCGGCCCTGCCGTACGAAGCGACGGGCTTTGCCGGCCCGCTTGAAGCCGTTTCCAACGTTTCGGGCGCGAGTTCTTGCTGCGCGGAGGACGGTGCGGCAGGCGTTTGCGCAGCCGGGATGTCCAAGACGGTCACTTTGACGACAGTCAGTCGATTGCCCAATCCCAACATGCCGCGCCCGCCGGGATCGACGATCTCGATCTGTACCGATTCGCGCGGCACCGCCAGCAGTTTCAGCGCTTCGTCGACCGCGATTTCCGCGTTTTTGGCTCTCGTTATAACGGATCTTTCCATCGACATTCCTTCCTTTCCCCCGCACCGCGCTTGCCGTCAGTTCAATTGAACCGATACGATGCAGACGTCGTCGTTCTTGCCTTGTCCGAGCACCGCCAGTTTCTCGGCGAACCGGTCATTGGGCAGATAGCGAATCCGGGAAGCGTATTTTTCCAAGTCGGCGATTCCGCCTCTGATCGATTGCCTCGGCGTCTCCACCAAGCCGTCCGTATACAGCAGAATTTTACCCGGCGCGTCGTAGCGGCAGATCCCGCCTCGGCCTTCGATCGTTTTTCGAATGCCCAACGGCACGCCGGTGTTCTCCAAATACTGCGCTTTGCGGTCCGCTTGCAAGAACAGGGCGGGCGGATGTCCGGCATTGAAATAGCGGATCTCGCGCGCTTCTTCGTCGATCAACAGATAAATGGCGGTCAGATAGATGGAATCCCGGCTGCCGCCGAACAAACTCCGCACCTGCCTGTTGAGTTCCAGATAGACCCGAGACGGCTCGGAGAGGCGTTTGACGATGCCGTCGAGCAGCGAACGGACGGACATGCTTATGAGCGCGGAAGACAAGCCGTGTCCGGCTACGTCGATCAGCATGATGCCGCAGCGTTTCTCGTCGATCCGCGTCCAATAGAACATATCCCCCGACACTTCGTCCGACTGGATATACTGGGCGTGAATCTCGATTCCCGATTCGATCAGCGGAGGAGGCAGCACTGTTTTTTGGACCCGTTTGGCTAGCTGAAGTTCTTTGCGCAGCCCGATTTCGCGGCTTTTGCGAATATCGGTTTCTTTTTTGAGACGGATGGCCGACTGCACGCGCGCGAGCAGTTCGTATTCCGGCGCTCCTTTTTCGATGAAATCCATGCCGCCCGCTCCGAAAGCTTCTTTGAAGTGACGACGGTCTCCCGTAAGGAAAATGATCGGCAGATCCGTATACGGCGGACAAGACTTGATCAGGCGGCACGCTTCGATTCCGTTCATGTGCGGCATCACGATATCCAGCAGAATCAGATCGAAAGCGGCCGCTTTGCGAGGAACGCGTCCTTCGCTCATCCCGAGCCGGGAAAGCGCGTCTTCCGCCGAAACGGCCGTCTCGATATTCGAATAGCCGGCCTCCGATAACACCTGTTTGAAATAAGCGAGGTTCAACATCGAATCGTCGACGATTAATATGCACATGGCGCTTCTCCTTCAGCGAAAACTCGCGGTCGATAAGCTTCGGGGCCAATCATAAGATCAAACTGGATTTATCTATATCATCGACGGAAAGGAAAGAAATGTTAAGCGAAAAGAAGCTTTAGAAAATAACGATGCCGGCAACCGCAGCCAGCAAAATGACCGCGAAAGGATGAAATTTGTAGCGTACGATCGCCAGCAGGCATCCTCCGCAGATCAGCAGCATGCCGAGCGTCTGCCAAGCGAACAGGCTTCCCGATCCGGCGGAGCCGCCGAACCCGAAATGAAAGGCCGCGTAGAGGATCAACGCCGTGACGACGGGCCGCAGCCCGTAGAACAAAGCGCGCACGCTCGGATGATCATGAACGCGCACGAAAAAAGCCGCCAGCGCCGCGACCAGAATCAGCGAAGGCAAAGTGATGCCCGCCGTCGCGATCAGCGCGCCGGCCGTTCCGGCCCGGTCATAACCGATCAGCGTCGCGCTGTTGGCCGCGATCGAACCGGGAGCCATTCCCGCCAACGAGCCGATCTCCCGAAATTGCGCGGAATCGATCCAGCCTCTGCTCGTCGCTTCGCGTTGAATCAGGCTCATCGCGGCATATCCGCCGCCGAAAGCCATACAGCCGACTTTGAAAAACAAAACAAACAATTCTCCCAGCATCATCGTTCTCCTTCGATCCGTTGCGATTCGGTTCCTTCTTATTCGGTTCTGTCTTAAATGTAATATTCGGGCAGCATCGTTTCCGGTTCGTCGCTTCGGCGGACCGGTTCCGTGCGAAGATCCAACTTGTTCATTCGGCGGATCGCTACGACGATCATTCCGACCGCGGGTCCGCCGGCAATCAGCCAGATCGAATGAAGCGGCGTGAAGAGCAGAAGCCCCAGCGCGGCCGCGCACAAGGCATACGTCACGGTATCGAACAGCGAAGATCGGACCATTTTCCATCCGGCCAACAGAATCAAAGCGACGACGGCGGCATGGACGCCTTTGAGGGCGGCTTCCACTTTGGCGTTATCGCGGAATGCCGAGTAAGTCAGACTCAGCAGCAGCACGATCGCCGCCGTCGGAAGCGCGATCCCGACGACCGCCGTCAGCGCGCCGATCGCGCCGCCCAGCCGATAACCGACGAAAGCCGCCGAATTCACGGCTACGCCGCCCGGCGCGGAACCCGCGATCGAGACCATATCGCCCATTTCTTCTTTGTCCATCCATCCTCTTCGTTCGACGATCTCCCGTTCGATCGTGGCGAGCATGGCATAACCTCCTCCGAAAGTCGAAGGGCCGATCTTCAGAAAAGCCATAAAAATTCGCGGCAGCATGTCGAGATTCGTCCCGCTTCGCAAAGCCGATTTCATCTTTTTCGTCTCCTTTCCCGTTCCAACGTCCGTTCGAGTCGTTCAGACTATCATCATAACACATAATTTCATTTTGGATTTAAGTAGAATGAAAAATCATTGAAATAAAGCGAAAAAAGTCGAAAAATAAGTCCTATCCGCTTTATGACGCGAACTATAAACCAAATTGAAAATAAGTTGATTATTCGCATGTTTTTAGTGTAGTAATCGACGTCCCGCTCCTTTATACTGATGAATAACCAACTAACAAACTCGGAAATGGAGAGATAGATGTGATAACCGCTCGTTCTCAAACTTCGATCCGAAAGGACGTGTATCGGCGAATTCTGGAGCTCGGTACCGTATCCAAAGCCGAGTTGATGCAGGAATTCACTTTGACCAGCAGCAGCATGACCCGGTTGTTGGACGACTTGACCGCGCAGGAAATCATTCGCGTATCGGGACTGGGCAGTTCGACCGGCGGACGGAAGCCGATCCTGTTCCAGACCAATCCGACCTATCGTTATCTGCTCGGTCTGGAGATCTCGCGCATCTATTCCACGCTCGGGCTCTACGACATGCAGCTGAATTCCTTGACCTCCAAGCGCTGGAAGATGGATGCGACGATGACGCCGGAGCGGCTTGTCGAACAGGTCGGCGAACAAACCGAACTTTTTCTGGCCGAACAGAAGATCCCGAAGCAGAAGCTGCTCGGAATCGGCGTCGGCTCCGTCGGACCGTTGGACCGGGAAAACGGACGGATTCGAAAACCCGAATTTTTCCCGGCCGCGGGTTGGGAAGAAGTTCCGATCTGCGAGCTTCTGGAAGCCCGTCTCGGCGTGACCGCCAAGCTCGATAACGGTTCGAATACCGCTCTGCTCGGCGAACATTGGGCGCTGCGCGGCCGAAGCCCTCGGCATCTGCTGTATCTGCATGCCGGCGTCGGGCTTCGCGCGGCCATGATGTCCGAAGGCCGGTTGATTCGCGGCGCGGCCGACGCGGAAGGCGCGATCGGCCAGATGATCATCGCGACCGACGGCCCTCGTTTCGAAGGACGCGGCAATCACGGGGCTTGGGAAGCTTTCGTTTCCGTCCGCGCGCTGGAGCATCGGGTACGGACCCAGCTCAAGATCGGGCGGCCGAGTCTGCTCGGCGACCGGCATCCGGACGAGATCCGTTTCGCCGATCTCACCGAAGCCCTGACTGCCGACGATCCGTTGGTCAAAGAGCAGTTCGCCGAAGCCGCCGCTTATCTGGGGATCGGATTGGCTAACCTGATCAATGTCCTGCATCCGGATATCGTGGTGCTCGGCGGGCCGCTGATCGAGGCGCATCCGCTCGTATTGGAGATCGCCGAAGCGACGGCGATCAAGAATATCGCGAGCGGCGGCGATTACGCGCCGGCGTTCTCGCTGGCGGAGCTCAAAGAAAACGCCGTAGCGGCCGGGGCGGCTTTTATGCTGCTTCAAGAGTGGGCGGTATAAGCGCGCCGTCTCGGTTCGGCGGCATGGACGAGATGAAAAGCAAAGACCGGGAGCGAAATACGCTCCCGGTCTTTGCTTTTTGCGAAACGAGCCGAAGTTCTCGGACGCGCTGCGCCGTCGCGACGCCCCGTCAGCGCGTATACCGCTGGCGAAATCGCAGCGGCGGCACGCCGAACCGCGCCGAGAAGCGGCGCGAGAAATAAGGCGCCGTCTCGAAGCCTACCCGCTCGGCGACGGCCGCGACCGGAGTTTCGGTACGCAGCAGAAGCAGGCGCGCCTGCTCCAATCGGTACTCTTCCAGATATTCCATCGGCGTCAGGCCGTTGATCCGCTTCATGCAGCGGGTCAAATAATTGTAGTGAAAATGCAGCGCCTCCGACAGCGAAGCGGCCGTCAGCGGCTCCGCGTAATGAGACCGCAGATACCGTTCGGTCCGTTCGGCTATGCTCTCCGCCGGACTTCCGGACGGTTCGCGCCGGCGCAGATCGAGCGAACGCAGCAGTTCCTCGAATACCCGTTGGCGTTCCCATACCGCGCCGGACAGGCTCCGCTCTTCCAGACGCAGCAGCCGTTCGCCTTCCGCGCTCCCTCCGGGAAGCCTGCCGAGCTGCGGCAGCCGAATCGTATACGGCGGCGTTCCGAACTCGGCGGCATGCCGTTCGCGGTCGGCGAAAGCCGGTTCCGCCGTATCGCCGATCCCCCATTCGCCCAGCGCGCGAAAATGAATCCAAACGAAACTTGTCCGTGCTTCGCAAGGCCGGACCGAATAATGGTAGCGATCCGGAAGAAGCAGCAGCGTATTCCCCGCTCCCGCTTCCCACTGCCTGTCTTCTTCGCCGATATGCAATCGCCCTTGTTCGACGAGGATCAAATCGAACATGCCTAGACCGCTGCGATCGGGATGGGCATCCCCCGGTTCGTAGACGGTTCTTCCGCATTCCATGAAATACGGGAACGGCGGTACCGCCAGATGAATGGTCGTTTCGATCGGGGACAAGCTTCTCACCTCTTTCACGGATCCGATTCGAATTTCGGGAAACCGTATTCATCATTATACCCGCCGAGTGTGAAATCGGACAAAAAATCGGGTCATTCTCTCGTTCGTCCCTTTCGCTCCGACTGCCTATAATGGAGTCGTACCCGCAGATCGCTATCTATTACTTTCGAAGGGAAGAATCCGAATGAACTCCATCCCGCACCGCTCCGCAGCGTCCCGAGAAGCCGCCGTTTCGCCGACGGGCGTCAAGGTGAACGACGAATTCTGGTCCGGCTATACCGATCTCGTCCGAAACGTGGTCATTCCTTACCAATACGAAGCGCTGCATGACCGCGCGCCCGGCGCGGAACCGAGCGGCGCCGTGCAGAACTTTCGCATCGCCGCCGGGCAGGCCGAAGGCGAATACGTCGGTTGGGTCTTTCAAGACAGCGACGTCGCCAAATGGCTGGAAGCCGTCGGCTACTCGCTTCAGATCGAACGCGATCCCGATCTGGAACGCCGGGCGGACGAGCTGATCGACCTTGTGGCGGCCGCGCAGCATCCGGACGGTTATCTGAACACGTATTTCACGATCAAAGAACCGGGCAAACGGTGGACCAACCTGACGGACTGCCACGAATTGTACTGCGCGGGACATATGATCGAAGCCGCGGTGGCCTATTACGAAGCGACCGGCAAAGACAAGCTGCTGAACGTCATGAAACGCATGGTCGACCATATCGGGACCGTGTTCGGACGCGAAGAAGGCAAGCTGCGCGGCTACGACGGTCACGAAGAAATCGAGCTGGCGCTGGTGAAGCTGTATCGGCTGACGGGCGAAGACCGTTATCTGAAATTGGCGGCTTTCTTCATTAACGAACGGGGGCAGGAGCCGAACTTCCTGCGCGAAGAATGGGAACGGCGCAAACGGCGCGGGCATTTCAATCCCAATGTTCAGGATCGGTTGGACGCCGCTTACTTCCAAGCGCATAAGCCGGTACGCGAGCAGTCCGAAGCGGTCGGCCATGCCGTTCGCGCGGTCTATCTGTACACGGCGATGGCCGATCTGGCCCGGCTGACCGGCGACGCCGAACTGGAAGCCGCCTGCCGCAGATTATGGTACAACGTCACTCGCACGCAGATGTACGTCACCGGCGGCATCGGCTCCACGCATCACGGCGAAGCGTTCACGTTCGATTACGATCTGCCCAACGATACGATCTATGCCGAGACCTGCGCGTCGATCGGCTTGATCTTCTTCGCGCAGCGCATGCTGCTGCTGGAACCGGAAGCGGAATACGCCGACGTCATGGAACGGGCGCTCTATAACAACGTGCTGGGCTCGATGGCCCAAGACGGCAAACATTATTTCTACGTCAATCCGCTCGAAGTCTGGCCGCAGGCCTGCTCGTGCAATCCGGGCAAACATCACGTGAAAGCCGAGCGGCAAGCTTGGTTCGGCTGCGCCTGCTGCCCGCCGAACGTGGCGCGGCTGCTGGCTTCGCTGAACCGCTACGTCTATACGCGGCGCGGCGACACGCTGTACGCCAACTTGTACGTCGGCAGCGAATTGTCGGACGAGTTCGGCGGCGTTCCGGTGCGGATCACGCAAAGTTCTGAACTGCCGTGGAGCGGCTCGGTGCGCTTCGCGATCGAGAGCGAACGCGAAACGACTTTCTCGCTGGCGCTTCGCGTTCCGGGTTGGTGTCCCGGCATGACGGTCGCCGTCAACGGAGAACGCGTGATCTTAAGCCCCGATCAGATGCAAGGCGGTTATCTCATGCTGAAGCGTTCGTGGCGCGGAGGCGACGCGATCGAAATCGACCTGACGATTCGAACTTCGTTGGTCTATGCCGACGTTCGCGTGCGCGCCGACAACCACAAAGCCGCGATCCAACGCGGACCGTTGGTCTACTGCGCGGAGAGCGTCGATAACGGCGAGATCGTCGCGGCTCTCGGTCTGCGGCAAAACGCGGCGTTCTCCGAACGTCCCGCTTCCGATCTGCCGGGCGGCGCGATCGCCGTCGAGACCGAAGCTTGGCGAAGCGTCTCGGAAACGTCCGATCTCCTCTACCGAACCGAAGCGCCGACCCGGGAAAACGTTCGGCTTACGGCGGTTCCTTACTTCTTGTGGGGCAACCGGGGACGCGGCGAAATGACGGTGTGGTTGACGGCGCAAAGCGAATAAACGATCTGACGTTTTGACACCCGTTTTCGAACCTTTGAACCGGACGCTTTCATGCCCGCACGACCGCGAAAACGCGCGTCGGAAGCCGCTTTCCGCTTCCGGCGCTTTTCGCGCTTCGTTTTTCCGATCGCTTCGACGGCAGAGACTCGAATCGAAAAATCTAACCTTTTCACCCTTATTCGAACGTTGCGCCATTTACCGAAACCTTGAGCGCCGATAAGCTGAACATGAACGGAAGCGTCTTCGCTTTCGGCTGGATTATACAACTTTGATCAACGGGGAGAATGGATATGGCTATCGACTTTTCTTCGCCGATCGGGCTGCTGGACGACTATCGTCCGGATCAGGTTCGGATCGACGATCTTTACCTCTGCAACGCTTTCGACAAAGAAATCCGCTATTTGAAAAGTTACGAATCCGACCGGCTGCTCGCCGGTTTCCGCGAGACTCGCGGTCTAGCGCCGCTCGCAAGCAAATATCCGGGCTGGGAAACGACCGAAATCCGCGGACATACGCTCGGCCACTATCTCAAAGCGGCCGCTCAAGCTTACGCGGCTTCCGGCGACGCCGAGCTGCTCGCCAAATCGGAAGCGCTGCTCGACGGTCTGGCCGCCTGCCAATTCGAGAACGGTTACCTGTCGGCGTTTCCCGAAGAGCTGTTCGACCGGATCGAACGCCGGCAGCCGGCTTGGGTGCCGTGGTATACGCTGCACAAGATTCTGGCCGGCCTGACGGCGGCTTACGAACAAGCCGGCCTCGCCCGGGCGCTCGATATCGCCTCCCGTCTCGGTGATTGGGTCGCCGCGCGAACGTCGGCTTGGACGCCGGAGATCCAGTCCATCGTCTTGTCGGTCGAATACGGCGGCATGAACGACGCGCTGTACGATCTGTACAAGCTGACCGGCAAGCCGGCCCATCTGGACGCCGCGCACAGCTTCGACGAGCTGACCTTGTTCGGTCCGGTGCGCGAAGGCCGCGACATTCTGCGCGGCAAACACGCCAACACCACCATTCCGAAGTTTATCGGAGCGCTGAACCGCTACCGCACGCTCGGGGAAAGCGAACGTTTCTATCTGGAAGCGGCGGAGAGCTTCTGGCGCATGGTCGTCGAACATCATAGTTACGTGACCGGCGGCAACAGCGAATGGGAACATTTCGGCGAGCCCGATCTGCTCGACCGCGAACGTTCCAACTTCACCGCCGAGACCTGCAATACGTACAATATGCTCAAGTTGACGCGGGAGCTGTTCAAACTGAGCGGCGACGCCAAATACGCGGACTTCTACGAAAATACGTTCTTGAACGCGATCTTGTCGTCGCAGCATCCGCATACGGGCATGACGATGTATTTCCAACCGATGGCGACCGGCTATTTCAAAGTCTACAGTTCGCCGTTCGACCATTTCTGGTGCTGCACCGGCACGGGCATGGAGAGCTTCACCAAACTGAACGACAGTTTGTATTTCCGCGGCGGGAACGGCATCACGATCCACCAATATGTTTCTTCGGAACTGATCGACGAAGAACGGGGCTTGAAGCTGAAGCAGGAAGCGTCGCTGCCGGACTCCGATCTCGTGACGCTGACGGTGTCGCCGACCCGCCGGACGCCGGTTCGCGCGGCGCTGCGCTTGCGTCTGCCGGAGTGGCTGGCCGGCGAAGCCGAGCTGACGCTGAACGGCAGCCGCCTTGCCGACGTCCGCGCGCAGGACGGGTTCGCCGAAGTCGACCGCGTCTGGAACGAAGGCGATCGCCTTACGCTTCGCCTGCCGATGACGATGCGCGCGATCGGCCTGCCGGACGCGCCGCACGCGGTCGCGTTCAAGTACGGCCCGGCGGTGCTCAGCGCCGGGCTGGGCCGGGAGGACATGACGGAGTCCGCTACCGGGGTCGCGGTCAGCGTGCCGACGAGAAGCATGCTCGTCAAAGATTTCGTGACCGTGGACGGAAGCCCGGACGAATGGCTGGAGTCGTTCTCCGCGCGCTGGGCGAAGCGCGAAGGCAAGCTCGAATTCGTGCTGCGGGGCACCGACGAGGACGATCGTCTGGTCTTCGCGCCGCATTACAAGCGGCACGGCGAACGTTACGGGATCTACTGGCGGATCGTCGAGCGGGATTCGCCGGAGCTTCAGCGGCATATTCTGGAGGCCAAGCGCAAGAGCCGCGCGGAAGACGCGACCGTCGACAGCCTGCCGGTCGGCAACGACCAGTACGAGCTCGAGCACAAAGTCTGCGGCGAGAAGACGTTCGTGGACGTCTGGGACGGCAGCACGACCCGCCGCGCCGAGAACGGCGGCTGGTTCGGGTATACGCTCAAGGTTCGTCCGCGCGAAGAGCAGATTCTCGAAGCGACGTTCTTCTCCGGCCATCGCGGAGACCGGCCGATCGCGATCGAAGCCGGAGGCGCGCTGATCGCCGACGGCATTCCGCCTTCCGATACGCAGCGCGGTTTCCATACCCACCGCTACCCGTTGCCCGCCGAACTGATCGGCGATCGCGATTCGCTGGATATCCGCTTCCGGGTAACCGAACAGGAGACCGGCGTCTTCGATATTCTGCGAACGATGACGCCGTACGACGGCGACCCTTCGCTGCGCCTTCTGGAATTCGGCGAAGGAACGCTCGATGATCCGTTCGAACCGTCGCGAACGCGATATGTTTTGACCGTGTCCGCCGACACGGAGCAGGTGACGTTCTCGGCTTCGCCGCTGCGCAAAAACGGCTTGGTCCATGCGAACGGCGTGCTGATCGAAGATACGCTGCGGCGCGAACTTGCGCTTGCCGATCAGGAAACGCTGCTGCGGCTGAACGTGCTCGCCGAAGATCACGAGACGGCGAAAGAGTATATCGTCCGAATCGTAAAATCTTAAGCCCGACCCGATACGGCTTCGACAGAAAACACCGGCAGCTTCGGACGAAAAATCCGAAGTCTGCCGGTGTTTTTTTATCGAATCGCTTTTCGGCTCATGCGGCGAATCCCGATCCAAGCCAGGATCAATAAGATCTGCGCTAAGACGACCAGCCATAAGATCTGCGTATACCCGCCGATCAGGCAAAAGACCGTGTTGGCCAGCGGGAACCCCAAGAACGTGAACAGGATCGGAAAATCTTTTCGGGCATCGAACGAATCGCGAACTTTCCCGTCCCAGAATTTGAAGAAAGCCAGCGCGAGCATTCCGGCCGAAACGGCAGACAGCGCGATCAGCATCACCCACTGCATATCGGAAGTCCGCGGGAAGAACGGTCCCATATAATTCAAGAAGTTCGACAGCGGCGAAAACATGCAGATCGACGACAGGATCGCGGCCAGAAACGGATACAGATACCCGACCGCGCGGCTGTAGCCTTTCTTCTTATGCCACCATTCGCCGATCAGAATAAAGGTCGTCCAATAGCCGGCGATATAGATCCAGCCCGTGAAATTCATGACCGGTTCCCCGTAGATCAAAGGTTCGCCGGGCAGCGGATCGAACGACCATCTCGCGATGACGCCCTCCGTTTAAAATTGGATTGTATCGAACGTTCGAACAAATTATAATTTCACTGTGTAAGTAAAACAACAGGTAGTTCGATAACTTTCTGTTCGTTATCTGACACGCCGCTCTGCATCTGTTCGTTATCCGGTTATCGTTCATCATTTTTTTGTTCGGGAGGAGATTATGACGGAACCCAAAGTGGATCATCGGGTGAGATACACCAAGATGGTGATCAAAGAAAGTCTGCTGAAACTGCTGAAAGAACGTTCGATCAACAAGATTACCGTGACCGATATTTGCAAAGAAGCCGGCATCAACCGCAACACTTTTTATACGCATTACGCGAATCCGTTCGAACTTCTCTCTTCGATCGAAGACGCGCTGTACGAGGAAATCAAGCAGGTCGCGACGCTGTCTTCGTCTCCTCGGAAGCTGTCTTACGAGATCTGCAAATACATCAAAGCGAATAAAACGTTATGCGAAGTGCTGTTCTCGGAAAACGGCGACAAAGAATTGTTGGAACGCATTCTGTATATCAGCCACGATCTGACGATCGAAAAATGGATGGAACAAACCGAAAACTTCGATCGGCAGCAATTCGAAACATGGTATGCGTTTACCGCGCACGGCAGCATCGCCATCATCAAAAAGTGGGTAAACGGCGGTCTCAAAGAACGTCCCGGCGATATCGCGGCTTTTATCGACAAAGCGACGGAAGCCGTCTCCAAAGCTTTTTATACGGAAAAGGCGTAATCCCGCCGATCCGCCGACGACAAAAAAAGCTCTTCGCCCGTCCGTTCAGGACGCCGAAGAGCTTTTTTGCGCAAACCCGTTCTCTATGTCGCGAAGCGAAAATCGTTCGAGTACGCCGGCTTACCGTCCGACGGTCGCTTCCGTATCCGGCTGCGGAATTCCGAAGTCCGGCAGACCGTCTTCCCGCCATCCGAACGCTTTGACCCGCGCGTGGCGGTTCGGGTCGTACAGCGGATCGCCGACGATCGCTTTGTAGCTGCGGGCATGATAGACCAGCAGGTCTTCCCCGTTTTCCCCCGTCGTAAAACTGTTATGTCCGGGACCGTACTGCCCGTTCTCTTCGCTGGTCGCAAAGACCGGTTCCGGAAGTTTGGTCCACGAAGCGGCGTCCAGCAGATCGGCCTCTTCGTCTGCGAACAGCAGGCCCATGCAGTAATGATGATCGGTCGCGCTCGCCGAGAACGTCATCCAGATCTTCCCGCCGCGTTTGATGACCGCCGGTCCTTCGTTCACCAGAAACCCGATTTTTTCCCACTCGTATTGCGGCTGCGAGATCATGGTTTGCGGTCCGGTCAGCGTCCAGCCGTTCTCCATCTCGGAGATGTACAGATTGGAGTTGCCTTCGATCTCCGGATCTTTCTGCGCCCAGACGTAATACGTTTTGCCCCGATGTGCGAAAACGGTCGCGTCGAGCGCGAACGATTCCCACTTCGTCACGACTTGTCCTTTTTCCGTCCAAGGCCCGTCCAGCGGGTTATCGGCTGCGCATTCGAGCGCGTACATCCGGTGATCGAACAGTCCTTCGTTCGTCTCCGCCGTATGCGCCGCCGCGAAATACAGATACCATTTGCCGTCGATCCGGTGCAGTTCGGGAGCCCAGATATTGGCGCTCATCGGCCCGGTCCCGGGTTTGCGCCAGACGATCTCGCGCTCCGCGTCCCGCAGCCCTTCGAGCGTCCGCGAACGCCGCAGTTCGATCCGGTCGTACTCGGGTACCGAACCCGTGAAGTAATAATAACCGTCTTCGTGCTTGTAAATGTAAGGATCCGCCCGCTGCTCGATCAAAGGGTTGGAATATTGTCCGGATACGTTCATCGCCATCTCTCTCCTTCTCAGCCTTTTACGGCACCGGCGGTCATCCCGTCGATAAAGTATTTCTGGAACGCCACGAACAGCACGAAGATCGGAATGATCGAGAAAAACGATCCGACGATCAACAGGTCGTAGTTATTGCCGTAAGGCGTCAGCAGCGTTTTCAGCCCGATCGGCAGCGTGTACTTGCGTTCGTCGCTGAGCACCATGAACGGCCAGAGGAAGTTGTTCCAGCTGTTCATCCCGTTGAGGATCGCCATCGCCGCGAACGAAGGTTTCATGATCGGCAGGATCAGGCGCAGATAGATGCCGTATTCGCTCGCTCCGTCGACCCGGCCGGCCGCGATGATCTCTTTGGGAATGCCGCTCAGATACTGCCGGAAAAAGAAGATGGTCGCCGCGCTCGCGATGCCCGGAAGCACGATCGCCGAATACGTGTTCATCATGCCCAGATTGAAAATGAGCGTATACAGCGGCAGCAGCAGAATCTCGAACGGCACCATCATGATCAACAGCACGCAGATGAACAAGAAGTTCTTGCCTTTGAATTCGTAAGCCGCGAACCCGTAGGCGACCGTCGCGCTGATGATCAGCGTCAGCGCCACCTGTACCACGGTCAGCAGCAGCGAGTTGAAGAACCAGGTGAAGTAAGAATGATCGCCCGTGAACAGATACGCGTAGTTGTCGAAGCTCATCACCGACAGATCGAATTTCAAGTTGAGGCCGTAGCGGATCAGTTCTTCCCCCGGCTTGAAAGAAGACAGCGCGATCGCGTAGAACGGGACCAAGATCACTCCGCATAAAGCGGCGAATAGAACGAACAGGCCGATTTTCAGCGGAAGATGTTTTTTGACCGAGATTGACGAACGTTCGTTCATCTTCAGCGTCGCTTCTTTTTTCATCTTAATCCTCCTTCTTGAACAGGCCGGAGAATGCGAGCTGGATCATGTTGATCGTCATCGCCAGCACCAGCAGCACGATGCCGACCGCCGCGGCGTAACCGAGGTTGCTTTTCTCGATGCCTTGACGGTACAAGTAACCGACGATCGTGAGGCCGATATTTTTCGGAGAATTGTTGCCGTTCCAGATCATCAAGCTCTCGATAAACATGGCGAGTCCCGCATAGATGCTGATCGTCAGCACGTAGATGGTCGTCGGCTTGAGCAGCGGCATGGTAATCATGCGGAACTTCTGCCAAGCCGAAGCGCCGTCGATCGAAGCGGCTTCGTAATAATCGTCCGGAATGCTTTTGAGGCCCGACAAGAAATACAGCATGTTTACGCCGAGCCAGCGCCAAGTCGCCAGCGTCAGCAGCGCGATAAAGCCCGTCGTCTGCCCTTTCAAGAATTTCACGGGTTCGATGCCGAACAAGCCCAAGAAACTGTTGATGAGCGAGCCGTCCATTTCCCCGAACATCAGGCGGAAGATGGTGCCGGCCACGACGACCGAAGTCAGCGCGGGGAAGAACAACGAAGACTTGAAGAATTCGCGTCCCCACATGAACTTGTTGTTGATCAGCACGGCCAGCAGCATCGGCAGCGGAATGAGGATCAGCAGCGTGCACAGCATATACACGGCGCTGTTCATGACGGCTTTGAGGAAAATTTTATCGCCCAGCAGCTTGGTGTAATTGTCCAATCCTACCCACTCGGCTTCTTGGCCCAACGTGATTTTCTGGAAGCTCATCGTCACCGAACTGCCCAGCGGATAGACCCAGAAGATCAGGAAGACGAGGATAAAAGGCAGCACGAACACGTACGGCGCGACTTTTTGCGAATAAAGAAATCGTTTGATCATCGTTTTGCACCTTCTTCGTAAACGGTCTCCCGCCGCTCCGGCCCAGGAAAAGGCGAGGAACGCGGGAGACCCGTTAGGATGTGGAAACGGTTATGCGCGATCCGACTATTGCAGCTCTTGTTCGATCTGCGCCTGAGCGTCGTCGAGCGCCTGCTTGATGTCTTTGCCGTCTTCGAAGATTTCGTTCAAAGTGACGGTGCAGAGCACGTTGTTGATCGTCGGCGAAGCCGGAACCGATTTGACGTATTTGATCTCGTCGCGAATTTCGTTCAAGACGTCGAACGGATTGTTTTTGAAGTATTTCACGAATTCGTTCTCCGGATTGTGCGTCACTTCTTTCATGTCCCAGACTTTCATGTTGACCGGGTCGAAACCGAGCGTGTTCCAGATCTCGATATTGGCGTCTTCGGACAGTTTCGCGTAAGCGAGGAAGTCTTTCGCCAACTGCACGTCTTTGGCCGTTTTGGTGACTACCGTACCCGTACCGCCGCCGCCGACCGAACGAGGCATGCCTTTTTCGATGACCGGAATCGGCGCGATCGCGATCTTGCCGGCGAGATCCGGCATGTAGTTCGTGAAGCGGGACATCATCCACAGCGGCATGAAGGCGGTTGCATATTCGCCAGAATTGTATTCGCCGTAAGCTTCTTCGGTATCCGGCTGGCCGCCCGCGATCGTGGCGATCGCGTTGGAATCTTGCAGATCTTTGAGCACTTGAAGAGCTTTGACCATCTCCGGCGAGTTGACCTGCGGTTTGCCGTCGGCGTCGGTGAAGTCGGAACCCTGCTGCGCCAGCAGCATCGATTCCTGCCACATCGCGCTGGTGTCGGCCGTGCCCATATGTTTGCCGGTTTTCTCGTAGACTTGTTCGCCGGCTTTTTTGAAGTCGTCCCAAGTGACGATCTTCGTGTAGTCCACTCCGGCTTCTTCGAGGATTTCCGTATTGTAGAACGCGACCGAAGCGCCGACGTGCGTCGGAATCCCGTAGTTCTTGCCGTCTTTGCTGTAGATATCGATCCGCGACTTGACGATCGTATCGCGGTAAGGATCGATCACGTCGTTCAGAGGTTCGAGCTGCGGCGTGCCTTTGAGGAAATCGGGGAATTTGCCGAGTTCGATATCGGCGATGTCCGGCGCTCCCGTGCCCGTTTGCAGCGCGATCGACAATTTGTTATGCATATCGTCGTACGGCATGACGGTAACGTTCAGCTTGATCTGGCGGTCCGGATTTTCTTTATTCCATTTCTCCAGCATTTTCTCGAAGTGCTTGCCGTGCAGTTCGACGAACGTCCAATAAGAAAGCTCGGTCGCGTTTTCGCCCGCGCCGGCGTCGATGACCGATTTTTCGCCCGAAGCGGTATTGGTGGACGATTTGCCGCAGGCCGTAAGCAGCGACAGCACTAACGTAAGCAGCATCAATAACACGATTCCTTTTTTCTTCATTTCTGACCCTCCCGAATATGGTTTGTCCTGCGCGATGCCCGATTCCGAACCTGTTATGCAGAATAATTTTTATTTCAGTATAAACTAAAATAATTCATGTTATACTGAATGTATCCGCTTGCAAAATTAAAATAGCACACGTTTTTGAGGTTGTAAACAGAAGAATCTAAATCTTTTTAGCTAAACCTAAAGGTTAATTTGCATTTTCCGCGTCTTCTCGTTTCGATTTGGAAATAATAACCTGCTGTTTTAATTTCAATTTTATTTAAAAGTAAAACCGATTTTGAACGCTTATTTTGCGGGTTTGTACGGATTTTGTAGGCGGAGGGGGAAATATTTGGTTTAGAAACGTTTTCGGTTTATACTGACATAAAATAATAAACACGTCGGAAATCCAAAAGAAAGCGGGGATACGGCCATGATTTACATCAAAGATTTAATGAGCGGCATCGAGATTTTCAAAGCGCTCGGCTCGGAAATCCGGATTCAGATTCTGGAACTGCTGGCCGGAAACGAAGAATTGAACCTGAACGAGATCGCGCGCAAACTGGGACTCAGCAACGGGGCGGTCACTCTGCATATCAAAAAACTCGAAGAATGCGGGCTGATCGAGATTCGGACGGCCGGCGGCAAACACGGCATCCAAAAACTCTGTTACCTCAATAAAGACAAACTGATGGTCGACCTGCGCAGCAAAGACACCGACAATCTGTACGAAGTCGAGATTCAAGTCGGCCATTACAGCGACTACAAAGCGCTTCCGACCTGCGGTCTCGCCACCAAAGACAGCATTGTCGGCGACTTCGACGATCCCCGTTATTTCGCCGATCCGCAGCGGATCTACGCCGAGATCATCTGGCTCGCCGAAGGGTTTCTGGAATACCGGATTCCCAACTATCTCAAAGCCAACCAGAGTTTCCGCGAGATCCAGATTTCGCTGGAGATCGGGTCGGAAGCGCCGGGATACAACAACTACTATCCGTCGGATATCCATTTCTCCATCAACGGCATCGAATTGGGCTGCTGGACCAGCCCCGGCGATTTCGGCGACGTGCGCGGCACGTTCAACCCCGACTGGTGGCCGCCCCATCTCAACCAATACGGCATGCTGAAGCTGATCCGGATCAACAGCGAAGGCAGTTTTATCGACGGCTGCCGCATCTCGGACGTCACGCTGGAAGATATCCGCCTCGATTACCGAAGCGAATTGACGTTCCGGATCGCGGTCACCGAGCAGCCGACGAACAAACGCGGCTTGACGCTGTTCGGACGCAACTTCGGCAACTACGGCCAACATCTGCTGGCCCGCGTGCTCTACAACGTTCACGAAGGCAGCTTCTCGGCTCAAGGCGAGCCGGAATCCGTATCGTCGGCCGCTCAAGATTAGACGGCCTGCGGGAATCTCCCGCCGTAATCAAAGGACCGATTCTTCGGTCCTTTTTGCCGTTCTAAGCCGACTGAACGCAAAAAATCCTTTTACCTATAGCGTTCGCCGCGGTATTCGGCGAAACGCGAGTAGATAAAAGGATTCCGGCAAATCAGCCTTTGACCGAACCGATCATGACGCCTTTATCGAAATATTTTTGCAGGAACGGATAGACCAGCAGGATCGGCAGCGTCGAAACGATGATGACCCCGTATTTGACCTGATCGGCATACTGCTGAGCGTAACCGCCCGCCGCGCCGCCCGCTCCCGCCCCTTGCGAGAACACTTGGTTGGACAGCAGGATATCGCGCAGCACGATCTGAAGCGGTTGAAGACCGTTGCTGCGGATATAGATCAGGCCGGTAAAGAAGTCGTTCCAATGCGCGACCAGATAATACAAGCCGATGACGGACACGATCGCTTTGGACAGCGGCAGCACCACCGATCCGAAGTAGCGGAAATGCGAGCAGCCGTCCATCGCCGCGGCTTCGTACAGTTCTTTCGGAATCGAACTTTCGAAGAACGAACGCGCGATGATCAGATTATAGACGTTGACGCTGAACGGCAGAATGAATACCCAGATCGTGTTGATCAGATGCAGGTCTTTCATCAGCAGGTAAGTCGGGATCAGACCGCCGCCGAAGAACAACGTCAAGACGAACGCGAACATGATAAAACGTCTGGCGCGAAATTCCTGCCGGGACAGCACATAAGCCGCGGGCAGCGTAAACAGCAGGTTCACGAACGTCCCGAGCACGGTATACAGAATCGTGTTTCCGTATCCCGTCCAGATCCGTTGGTCTTTGAAGATCTCGGAGTATCCGAAGAAACTGATTTCTTTCGGGAAGATCGTCACCTGCCCCGTCGAGACGAGCGTCGAATTGCTGATCGAAGCGATCACGACGAAATACAGCGGATAGACGATGCTCAGGAAGATCAGCAGACAAAGCGCGAATACGACCGCATCGAACGCCCACTCTCCGAAATTCCGTTTATGCGCGGTCGCTTTTTCTTTTTTCTGCACGAGCTGCATGACGAGTTCTCTCCTTTCTTGGCCGAAGCGGCCGCGTTACCACAGGCTGGTCTCCGACGTCTTGCGGGCGACCAAGTTCATCGTATACAGGAAGAAGAAGTTGATTAACGTATTGAACAGCCCGATGGCCGCCGAATAACTGAACTGGTTGCTTACGATCCCGATCTTATACACATAAGTCGCGATGACTTCGGATACCGGGAGATTGAGCGAGTTCTGCATCAGGAAAATTTTCTCGAAACCGGTACTGAGCACGCTGCCCATGCTGAGCACGAACAAGATGATGATCGTCGGGATCAACGCCGGAATTTCGATATTGCGGATGGTCTGCCAGCGGCTCGCTCCGTCGATCTTCGCCGCGTCGTAGAGCTGCGGGTCGACGGTGGACAGCGCTGCCAGATAGATGATGCTGTTCCAACCGCAGTGCTGCCAGATCTCCGAGATGACATAGACCGGCACGAACGTCGAAGTGGAACCGAGCAGATTGACGTCGCCGAGACCTACCGATTGCAGCAGATGGCCGATAACGCCCGAGTTCGGCGACAGCAGCACGTTCAGCAGGCCGACCATGACGACGATCGAGATGAAGTGCGGCAGATAGACGGTCGTTTGCAGCGCTTTTTTCGCCCGTTTCCAGCGGAGCTGATTGATCAGCAGCGCCAAGATGATCGGAGCCGGGAA
Source organism: Saccharibacillus sp. O23 (assembly GCF_002205895.1). Lineage (GTDB taxonomy): Bacteria > Bacillota > Bacilli > Paenibacillales > Paenibacillaceae > Saccharibacillus. The sequence goes on along the minus strand of NZ_NJDE01000010.1, from coordinate 131,360 downwards.
ACTGAGCACGACGGTGGACAAACTGATCACGACCGTATTTTTCATCAGATCGGCGAATTGGTAGCTCTCGAAGAACTGTTTGAAATAGAACAATCCGCGCCATTCGCCGCCCGTCAATCCTTTGGCGAAATTGTAATCGCGGAACGCCAACTGAATGCCGTACATCGGAATGTAGTTGAAGATGAAGATGACCACGATCGCCGGGAAAATCATGATCCATAACTGATAATCGCGTCTGAACGTGTTCAGCACCGTCGGTTTTTTCTTTTTGTAAGGCCGCAGGTTGACCGGGTGTTCGTAAGGATTCTGGGGAACCATCGTCTAGTCGCTCCTTTCGCGAAAACGGGGACCGCCCCCGGCATGCCGAAGACGGTCTCCCGATCGATTAATTTTTGCTCATATAGTCGTCGTAGTACTTCTGGATGATCTCGACGTTCTTCTCGATTCCGGTCTTCTTGACGTTGTCGAGGTATTCGTTCCACTGGTCTTCCACGCCGCCGTTGGTTACCCATTCCGCCCATTTGGCCATTGTGAGCGACAGCATCGCCGTATTGTTGAGCGTCATCGTATTGTTGTCTTCCACGCTGTATTTGATGAACATCGTCGGCAGCACGTCTTTTTTCTTGTCGATGCCGTCCAGCGCGGCTTTGAGCGGTTCGGTCTGCGAGCCGACCGACTGCATATCCGTGCCCAACGTCAGCTTGAGCGAATCCGAGATATACATCGGACCGTTATCCGCCCAAGTGCTCGTCCATTTCCAAGTGCCCGGGTCCATCGCTTTGTCTTCCGGAGGCAGCACCGAATAAGAGCCGTCGCCGTTGTCTTTGATATTGGTGCCGAGCGAACCGAACAGCACCTGCATGCTGACGGTCGGATCATAGAGTTCGTTGATGAATTTCATCGCGGCTTCTTTGTTTTTGGAAGTCGAAGCCATCGAGACCATGTTCACGCCGTAGTTGAGCGAGTTGTAATCGTAAGACCATGTCGGTTGAACCGTCGAATCGGCGCTTTTCTTCAGCGGAGCGAGCGACTCGTACTGCGGCGCCAGCGCGTTGCCGACGCGGTCGGTCACTTCCCAGCCCCAAGTGAAGCCGACGGCCGCCGTATCGCCGCTGCCTCGGGCGACGGATTGGTATTTGGTATAATCCTGCGTGAACACTTCTTTGCTGATCAGTCCGGCCGCGTAGCATTTGTGCAGGAAAGCCACGAGGTCTTTGTAACGCTCGTCGGTGAAGAAGTTCTTGATCTTGCCGTCTTCCACGAAATACCCTTGCCCGCTGTTGTCGGTCATCGTGAGCCCTTCGCTGCCCAGCAGCATCGTCGGCATGAACGCTCCGAAACCGCCCGTGCCGCTCGGCGCGAAGTCCATCGGAATCTCGTCGTTCGGATCGCCGTTGCCGTTCGCGTCTTTTTCTTTGAACGCGACCAGCACGTCGTACAGCTCGTCCCAGTTCGTCGGTTCTTTCAGTCCCAGATTGTCGAGCCATTTCTTGTTGATATACTGCCGCGTCGTCGTGTCGGGCCAGAAGCGTTGATATTTCGGCAGCCCGTAGATCTTGCCGTCCAACTGCGTCGCGATCGCTTTCGTTTCCGGTTTCTCGTCGAACATCTTCTGGACATTGGGCCCGCTTGACGCGATCAGCGGAGTCAGGTCTTCGAACAGTCCCGGGAACTGCGCGTAATCGGCGTCGCTGATCGCGTTAGGCCCGATGATGAGATCCGGAATATCCCCGCCCGCGAGCAAAGCGCCTTTTTTCTGTCCCCAATCCGCGCTGACTTCCTGCCACTCGATCTGCACGCCGGCACGCTCTTCCGCCTGCTTGAGCCATTCCATTTTCGAAAATTCTTGGGTCAACGAATGTTTGGTCATGATCGCGGTCAGTTTGACCTTGCCGTCGGGCGTCGTCCCGCCGCTCGCGCCGTCTTCGTCCGAACCGCCGCAGCCCGAGAGCAATCCTGCTCCGAGCGCGAGAACCGCCAGAACCGATAAACTTTTCTTCATTCCGATTCCCTCCGTTTTCATTTGCCGAAATGACGCGGAGAAGCGTTAAAATGTACGGATATAACGCTCCTTCGTCCCATTACGAGCCCCTTTGAGAGTGGTGTTTTCGGTCAAATCGGCTGTCTCGACTCTTTTCTGTATCCGCTTTCAATTCGATTTGACGACTCTAGCTTAATCTCATTTCCGGGCCGAACAAATAGTTTAAAGTTCGAATAAGTGTCAAAAGGTTAGGTCTGCGAGGCTGGCGTCTAGCCGTTGGAAGCGTTTTATGATAGCTTTACACTAAGCAGAATCGTTTATAAAAATGTAAATCAAACAAAGGAGGTTGCGTTGATGATTGCGTACGAACTGTCCGTCGACACTCCCGTCGAGCTGGCGATTACCGGAAAATTCGTAGCGCCCGACGCCAACTGGATTCATCTGAGCCGCACGCTTATGGATTACGAACTGATGGTCGTGACGGAAGGCGTATTATATCTGGCCGGCGGCTCGCAGCGGTTCACCGTCTCCGAAGGCGAATATCTGCTTCTTCCCCCTTCGACCGAGCAGTACGGCTACAAAGTCTCGGCGTGCAGTTTCTATTGGCTGCATTTCTCCGTCAAAGACCCCGCGATCGTCACCGTCGACGCGACGGCCGGCGTACCCGACAAAGAAGGACAAAAGATCGTGCTCCCGCGTTACGGCAAACTCAAAAGCCTCGAAAAAATGATCGTGATGATGAAACAACTGCAAGATTCCGTTCGCAGTTACGACACGTCGGCGCTCAACAATTACATGTCCACCGTCATCTTATGCGAACTGTACAATCAGCTTTTTCATGCCGACTCGTCCGCCGCGGTCAAGAAAACGCGGCAGGAGCAGCTCTATCACGACATCGTCGACTATATCAAATGGAGCCGCGGCGAACCGATCAAAGTCTCGCAGATCGCGGAAACGTTCGGCTACAACGAGAAGTATCTGTCGCATCTGTTCTCTTCGATCGCCGGCGTATCGCTCAAGCAGTATATTTTGCAGCAGAAAATGGAACTGGCGAAATATCTGCTGACCGACACCAACCAGAATATCAGCGAAGTCTCGGTAAAACTCGGATACACCGATTCCCATAATTTCATGAAAGCGTTCAAGAAGATCGTCGGCTTGACGCCCAGCGATTTCCGGAACGCTTACGCGAAGCGGCTGCTGTTCTACGAGTGAGCCACGTCGCCGAGAAGCGCGGACGCAAAAAAAACGGATTCCCCCGGAAGGAGATCCGTTTTTTGTCGTTCGTACATTCTACATTCGTATAGAACCGATTTATTTGACGGCTGCATAAAACAATCGTTCCGCTCCGGCTTTCGGCGCTTCCCATTCGAAATCGGCGTAGCATTCCGCGCTGGAGAAGCCGGCACGCAGCAGCGCTTGACGCAGCCATTCCGAATCGTAAGCCCGCTCCACGTGCACTTCGTCGAAACGATCATACACATCCGAAGTTCCGCTTCCGCCCTCGGCGGTTCGGCGCACGAAGATCCGCAGATGATGTTCGATCTCTTCGCGTTCTTCGTCCATGCCGCAGGTCCAGATGTACGAGATGCCGTCTTCGTCGAGCACGAAAGGCTGCTCTTCTTCGTAACGCCGCAGCGTATCCGGATGATGCACGTCGAACAGGAACGTTCCGCCGGGCTGCAGCCCTTCGTACGTCGCTCGGAACACCGCTTCGATCTGCTCGGGTTCAGTCAGATAATTCAAGCAGTCGCAGAACGAGATCACCGAATCGACAGGCTCCGGCGCTTCCCATTCCGTCATGTCCTGCCGCACGAAACGCAGGCTTCCGCTGCGCAGCAGCCCTTGAAGCGGCGGACGTTCTTCGGCTTTGTGTTGCGCGACCGCCAGCATGTCTTCCGACAAGTCGATTCCCGTCATTCGGTAACCCTGCTCCGCGAGCATGACGGTCAGCGTACCCGTTCCGCAGCCCAATTCCACGACGTCGCCCGGGTTTCCGTATTTCTCCCAAGCTTCGAGCGCGAATCGTTTCCATTTCGCATAAGGCATATCCTGCATCAGTTCGTCGTATACATAAGCGAATTTGCCGTAAGACATTCTGTCTCCTCCGTTCTTTTCCCGCAAAAAAACGGCTTCTTCCCTTCGCCGGAAAGAAGCCGTGCTCTGCAATATCTGGCTTACTGCTCCGAGTCCGAAGACGTTTGGCCGTCGACCTGCTTCAGGCGCGTCCAGTTCTCGTCCTGTTCGATCAAGCCCTGCTTCATCAGACGGCCCAGCGCCCGCTTGAACGCGGCTTTGCTGATGCCGAAACGCAGCTTGATGATGTCCGGACCGGTCTTGTCGGAATACGGCATCGCGCCGCCGTCGCGGCCGCGCATATACGCCAGAATCTTCTCGGCGTCTTCGTCCATGCCGATTTCTTTGCGCTGCGCCATCGACAGATTGGCGCGGCCGTCTTCTTCGCGAATGCGGGCGACGCGCACGTCGACCGTCTCCCCGAGCCGAAGCAGGCGGGAACGCTCCGAAGAATGGATGAATCCGATCGCGCCGAATCCGAGAACGCCGCCGTCGATGATCACGAACGTGCCCATCTGAAGCGGACGGTACACGGTCGCTTTCATCCACTGGTTCTGCCACGATTCCGGCACGTTGAAGCACAGCGGCGACAATTCTTCTTCGCCGCAGGTGCGGGCAAGCAGGCGGCCCTGCTTATCGCGGTCCATCCGTACGAAGATATGATCGCCGACTTCCGGCTGAAGTTCGGGCGTCTCCGGCAGCTCGCGCTTCGGCAGCAGCAGTTGGCGGCCCAGCCCCATCTCCAAGAAGCAGCCGAGACGCGGATGGATATCGGCCACTTCCAGCTTGGCGATCTCGCCGAACGTCAGCAGCGGCTTCTTCATCGTCGCGATCAGCCGATCTTCGGAGTCGTGATGGATGAAGACGTCCGTCTGCTGGCCCGGACGGAACTTCATGTTGCCGGTACGTTCCGTGTACGGAAGCAGCACTTCTTCTTGGCCGTCCGTCATGAAAAAGCCGTGCGGCGAGACTTCCCGAGCGACGGTAAGTTTGACGATCGTGCCCGCTTCGAGACTCATACCGTTTCCACCACTTTCGCATCCGACCAGACGCGTTCGATATTGTAATATTCGCGTTCGTCCCGGTGGAAGACGTGCACGATCACGTCCCCGAGATCCATCAATACCCAGCGGGCCGAATCCATGCCTTCGATGCCTCGGATATTGGCGCCGGCTTCCACCGCGCGCTTGCGCACTTCCGTCGCGATCGCTTGCACCTGCGTATCGGAGTTGCCGTGGCAGACCACGAAATAATCCGCGACCATCGAGATGCCGTTCAGATCCAACGCGACGACGTTCATCGCTTTTTTGTCCGCGACGGCTTCCGTCGCGATATGAAGCAGTTCTTTCGAGTTTACGCTCATTCGTTATCCTCCCTTATTTTCGGTCACCGGCCGGGTCTGCCCCGCCTGCTCGCGAGCGGCGAGCTGACGGATCAGATCGTTGCGTGCCAGTACCGTTGTCGGAAATATCGTTTGTCCCCGTTCGAGCAGCACCTTGACGGTAGAGTCGAAACCGGCGATCAGTCCTTCTTCCAAACTCAATAACGCTTTCTCCCGAATCCGATCGACGCCGGGAAAGTCGCGTCCCGGCTCGATATAATCGGCCAAGCAGACGACTTTGTCCAGCAGCGTCATTTCTTCGCGGCCCGACGTGTGATAGCGGATCGCGTCGATAACCTCGCGGTCTTCGATTCCGTATTCGTGTTCCGCCACGTAAGCGCCGACTTCCGAATGCCACAGCGGCGAATCGTAATTCAGCAGTTCCGCGTTCAGGCCGTTCTCGGCAATCACCGCCGCTTGACGCTGCACCGGCCAATATTTGGCTACGTCGTGCACGATCGCCGCCTGCTCCGCGCGCTGCGGATCGGCGCCGTAACGTTCCGCCAGCTCGATCGCCGATCGCATGACGCCGAGCGTATGCTGCCAACGTCTGGCCGGCATCTGCGAAGAAACGGCTTCAATCAGTTGTTCGCGCGTAAAAGGCATGATTACCGCTCCTTTGCAAATAATCGTAGACCTTCTCGGGTACCAGATAACGGGCCGAACGGCCGCTTTTCAGCCGGCTGCGGATCTCCGTCGAAGAAATCTCGAGCTGCGGCATATCGAAGTAATCGATGACCTCCGCCACCGCGTCCGGAACGACTTCTTCGTGCAGCTCGTATCCGCCGCGGCCGACCGCGGCGAACCGGGTCAAGCCCGCCAGTTCTTCGATCCGGTTCCATTTGGGCAGATAGTTCACCATATCCGTGCCGATGATGAAATGAAAATCGGCATCCGGATATTTCGCGGCCAATTCGCCCATCGTGTCTACCGTATAAGAAACGCCGCCCCGGCGCAGTTCGATGTCGAGCGTGCGAAACGCGGGCTGCGTCCCGATCGCGAGTTCCACCATCTGCATCCGTTCTTCCGCGGAGAATCCCGCTTCGGCCTTATGCGGCGGGATATGGGAAGGCATAAACCAGACTTCGTCCAGTCCCAGCCCTTCGCGCACCGTCTCGGCAGCGACCAGATGTCCGATATGAATCGGGTCGAACGTGCCGCCCATGATTCCGATCTTCAAGCTCTTCACTCCCTACTTCAGCCTCTATGCGACGGTTATCCCGATTACGGCAGTTCGATTTGTTTGTGTTCGCGCGATTCTTTGTACAAAATGATCGTGCGGCCGATGACTTGAACCAGTTCCGCTTCGGCGGCTTCCGCCAGCTCCGGTCCCAATTCTTTCGGTTCTTCGTCGCAGTTGTTCAGCACGGATACTTTGAGCAGCTCGCGCTGTTCGATCGCTTCGTTGATATGGCGAACCAGTTGATCGTTCAGACCTCCCTTGCCGATCTGGAAGATCGCGTTGAGATGGTGGGCCTGCGAACGCAGGTAGCGTTTTTGTTTGCCTGTCAGCATAAGTGTGTGACTCCTCTTTTTTGAAAAATGCCGCGTCGCGCCGCGTTTGACCGGGCGCGAACGAACGGCTGCTTATTTTACTTTTACCCCTATTTGCTCCGAAAAGCCTCGAATAAGCCGAAGACGTTACTTCGGCTTCGCCGCGACGTTCATGTCGCGCAGCACGGCGGCTCGCATCGCTTCGACCGGAGCGGGAACTCCGGTCCAATATTCGAACGCGTAAGCGCCTTGATAGACGAACATTCCGAGACCGCCGTGAACGCGGCAGCCTTTGTCGCGGGCCAGACGCAGCAGCTTGGTCTCCAGCGGATTGTAGATCAGATCGCTGACGATCTCGCCGCCGCGCAGCAGCGCCGGATCGAGCGGCACTTCGTCGACGTGCGGATGCATGCCGACCGATGTCGTGTTGATCACGATATCGGCGCTTTGCAGCGCCTCCGCCGCGCGATCCGCGGGCAGCGCGGCGATATCGGCAAGGTCGCTCCACTCGCGAGCCAGCGCTTCGGCCCGCTCCGTCGTGCGGTTCAGCAGCACGATCCGCTCCGGCGCTTCGGCGGCCAGCGCGTAGATGATGCCGCGCGCCGCGCCGCCGGCGCCAAGCACAACGATGCGGCGGCCCTCAAGCATGGCCGCCGCCTCTTCCTTCAGGGAACGGACATAGCCGATCCCGTCCGTATTGCGGCCGATCAAACGGCCGCCTTCGTTGATGATCGTATTGACCGCGCCGATTCTTCGGGCGTCTTCGCTCAGTTCGTCCAAATGGCGCATGACGTTTTCTTTGTGCGGGATCGTGACGTTGATCCCGCGATATTCTTCTTCGCGCACGGCCGCGATCATATCGGCAAGCCGCTCCGGCTTGATATGCAGAGCCGCATATTCGCCGGCGATGCCGCTTTCGCGAAGCGCGGCTTCATGCATGACCGGAGATTTGGAATGGGCGATCGGATCGCCGATGACTCCGAGTTTGAGCGGACGAACATGTGGTTGATTCAATGCTTTTTCCTCCCCGTCCGTGCTTCATGCTTCTAGAGCAGCGAACCGCGCATGATGACCTTGACGCCTTTCGGCGCATGTACGGCGACTTTGGCTCCGGTCTGGCCGTTGGCTTTTATCCAACCGAGACCCGAGATGAACAGATCCTGCGCGCCGCCTTTGGGCACCCGGAATTCGTGACGCGTCCACTCCGGCAGCTTCTCCGCTTCTTCGCGCGACGGCGGAGACAGCAGTTCGCCCAGATGGTTCGCGTACAGATCGTCGGCGCGGCCCAGCTTCGTACGATGCAGCTTGAGCGCTCCGCTCGTATAGAACGTAAACGACTGATGCGCGCCTTCGATAAAGTCGAAACGCGCCAGACCGCCGATAAACAGCGTCTGTCCTTCGTCCAGTTGGTAAGCGGCCGGTTTGAGCGGCTTCTCCGGCATGATCTTGACCAGATCTCCCGAGTTGACCAGCTCCGTATAACGCGAAGGATACACGATTCCCGGCGTGTCGACGATGTAATGTCCGTCGTCCAGCGGGATATTGACCATGTCGAGCGTCGTGCCCGGATAGCGGGACGTCGTCAATTCTTCTTCGAGATCGCTGTAATCCGTAATCAGGCGATTGATCAGCGTGGATTTTCCCACGTTGGTCGCGCCCACCACGTATACGTCGCGATCGCCGCGCCGATCCGCCACTTCCTGCAGCAGACGATCGAAGCCCAGATTTTTTTTCGCGCTGCACAGCACGACTTCCTCGGTCTTGAGGCCGAGTTCTTTGGCCTGCTGCTGCACCCAATTGCGAAGCTTGTTCCAGTTCGTCACCTTCGGCAGCAGATCGATCTTGTTGACCGCCAGAATCACCGGATTGGTGCCCACGAAGCGCTGCAATCCGGTAATCACGCTGCCTTGGAAGTCGAACAGGTCGACGATATGAATCACCAGCGCTTTGCGTTCGCCGATCTGACCGAGCATGCGCAGGAATTCGTCTTGATCGACGGCCGACGACGCGACTTCGTTGTAATTCTTGATCCGGAAGCAGCGGCGGCAGATCTGCGCGCCTTCTTCCTTAAGCTTCGGAATGTAACCGGCTTTGGCCGGGTCTTCCGTTTGAAGCACGGCTCCGCATCCGCTGCAGCGGACGACGGCCGAACCTTCGAGTCTTTCTGTCATTTCTTCTTTTCCTCCTCGAGCCATTTGCCCATTTTGCGCAGACGTCCGATCGCGATGCGTTCGACCCGTCGATTAAAGCGCGTACGCCAACCTTCGTCGCCCAGCGCGATCGGCAGCACCAGTACGGTGTACAAACCCAATCGATTGCCGCCGAGCACGTCGGTCAGCAGTTGATCGCCTACGACGATCGTTTGCCGCTCGTTCAGATCCATCAGTTTCATCGCCTTGACGAAAGGCGCGTGAGACGGCTTGCGCGCGGCGTGCACGAAACGAATATCCAGCGGCGTCGCGAAAACGGACACCCGGTTCATATTGTTATTGGATACGATCACCAGTTGGAAACCCAGCTCTTTTACTTTCGCAAACCATGCGATCAGCTCGGGAGTCGCGTTCGGGGCTTTCGCTCCGACCAGCGTATTGTCCAGATCGGTCACGATTCCTCGATAACCCTGTCTGTACAATTCTTCCAGATCGATATCGAATACCGTGTCGACTTGCAGCTTCGGCAGCAGTGCTTCGAACAAAGTTGAGTCACCTCGTTGGAATCCGTCCCGGACGCAAGGTTCGGCGGCCGGGACGGGATCTCTCATTTAGTCTTCAAACTTAAACTATATCACAGCAATAGCTCCGCGTCAGCTAGGGGATTGAGGCAATTTCGGCGCAGCCGGATAATAACCTTTCCAACCTTTCCGCAGTTCGGACGCGATACGCTGCATTTCCGTCCATTCGTCTTCCGTAATGCGTTCGGGACTGTAACGCGCTTTTTCGAACAAAGCGAGAACCGGCGATACCGCGATCTCCGCGCCCGTCACGGTCTTATCCCAACGCGCGACCGATTCCCGCAGCGTCTCGTGTTCTTCGCGCCGCAGCCCTTTGCGTTTGAGGAAACGCAGGAAGCGTTCGGTCTCGAGCACGATCTTCTGATCCGCAGTCAGCGGGCCGCCCATGCGCAGACCCATAATGAAGAAGTAGATCGAACGACGGCGAACCCACAGCAGATAAATGCCCCATGCGGCAACGACGAGAGCCGCCGCAGCCACGACGATCGGCACGATGTTCGAATCTTCTTCGACCGGATCGGCCGCCGCGGCCTGCTGTTCTTCTTCCTCCTGCTGCTCCGGCTGTTGCTCCTGCTGCTGCTCCACGTCGGCGTCCGCCGGCGTGACCGATTCTTGCAGCAGAGGCACGGAGAATCCGCGCGTCGCTTCGACCGGCACCCAACCGTAGCCGCCGAAGTACACTTCCGCCCACGAGTGGGCGTTGGCGTTGGTCACTTCGTACTGCATGCTGTTCTCGTTGAACCGCTGCGGCATGTCGCCCGTCGCGTTGCCCGGCGCATACCCTTTGACCCAACGTGCGGGAATGCCTTGCGAACGGGCCAGCATCACCATGGCCGTCGAGAAATAATCGCAATAGCCTTCTTTGATGTCGAACAAGAAACTTTCGACGAAATCGTCGCTCTGGCGGCGGGACAACGTCGGATTGTTGGTATACAAGTAATTTTGCTGAAGATACTGCTGAAGCAGATAGACTTTTTCGTACGGCGTTTTGCCGTTCTTCGTTACTTCCGTTCCGAGATCCGTCACCCGTTTAGGGAACCCGCGCGGAATCTGGACGTATCTAGGATCGACGCCGTTCGGATACAACTGCTCGTAAGTCGCTTCTTTGATCTTGTCGACCGGAACGATCGGCACTTCCGAGGTGATCGTGTACGTTTTCGGATACACCATCGTTCCTCGGCCCGCGCGCTCCTGCCAATGCAGCTCGCTCTGTTCCGGTTTCCATTCCATGCGCGACTCGCCGTTCTCGATATCGAGATTCTCGACCCGGCTGATCGAATACGCGCCGAAAAGCACCGGGTACGTATTATCCGTCTGCATCGTCACGCGCTGGGTCACCGTTTTGGTCGGCGTCAGCGGAGCCGCTTCGCGTTCCAACGCCGTCTGCTGCGAGACCTGCTCGAGCGTTCCCCAGCCGCTGTCGGCGTCCCAACCGCTTCCGGTATACGTCATCCGCGTCTCTCCGCGCCAATAGCTGCGCTCGGTCGATTCGATCGTCATCACCGGAGTAAAGTCGAAGTTGAACCCGCCGCCGAGCTGCCCGTCTTCCCGGCTGTAGCCGGATGCCGACGCTTGGCCTTGCAGCAGGCCGCCCGCATTGAACGCGACGTTCGACGTTCCCTGCATCTGCCGCCAAGCCGTATACGGATCGGTCAGGATCGGCTGAACGAACGGCATGTTCACGCCTGCCAGAATGACCAGCGAGAACACGACCGCCGTATTGATCAGCAGCTTGAACGGATTGCGGCGAATCGCTTTCCACCCTCGGGGAAAACGCGTCTGGAATCTGCGAAAGTGGTCGCTGACCAACCAAGCCATCGTCGCGAAGACGATCCAAGCCACCTGTTTCCACAGCGAGACCGTCGTGAACGAATCCAGCGCGGCCATCGGCACGATGTTCAGAAAAGCGAAAATCAAAATGCGCCGCTGACTGTTCACGAGCCTGATGAAAAATTCGAACAGCAGCCACGCGATCAAAGCAAACCAAATATACGGGAACATCGCCTCGGAAAATTGCTCCGCGCGTTTCGCCAGATAACCTTCCGGCTGAAAAATCCCGTAGCGTTCCAGCGTCGTGTACAAGATCACGACGAAAGCGGCGGCTTTCAAGCCGATGCGCAGCCACGACATTTGCGGCAGCAGCACGTGAATGACGGCCACCGCCGTCAGTACGCCCAATACCAGCGCGTTCGTCTCGTCGAACCAGATCGTGCGCGTGTAGGTCAACCACTGAATCGAGATGACCATGAGCCAAACGGCGGACAGCGCCGTATACCAGGACGATTTGAACGATTCGACCCACTTGTTCATCGGGTTCCTCCTTCCAGCGCGGCGGGCAGGTCGTCCAAGCTGCCCGCGCGGTAAGCGGCCACTCCTTTGGCGCGCAGCGAAGCCGCCCATTGGCGGGAAGCGTCGCCTTCGCGCTCCGACGTTTCCGCGATTTGAATATGGCTGAAGCTCATCTGCTGCGTCTGAGCGAAACGTACCAAGTCCATGATCGGTCCGCCGGCAAGCGGCGTCACGAGAACCAATACGGCGCCGCGGGGAAGCCGGGTCCGCGCCGACTCGAGCGAAGCGAGCAGCGAACCGCCGCCTTTGGGATCCAGATCGACCAGATGGTCCATCATGGCGTGCATCCGGGAACGCCCCTGCGTCGGTTCGAATACCTCTACGCTTCGTCCCAACGAACACAATCCCATCGGAATGCCTTCCCGACCTCCGTACTCCAGCAGCGAAGCCGCCGCCGAGACGGCCGTCTCGAACTGCCGAGCGGAACGATAATGTTCTTCGAACGCGTCGAGCACGATCATCGTCTTGGGGATCGATTCGTATTCGAATTCTTTGGACTTCCATTCTCCCGTCCGGGCCGTCGCGTTCCAGTGGATCCGGGAGATTCGGTCGCCGTACACGTAATCCCGCACGCCGCCGACCTGATTGGTCTCCCGTCCGCTCACGTTGCCGACGGACTGCGGCCCGAGCAGCCGATTGCGGCGATCGAGCAGCTGCCATCTGGCGATATGCACCGTTCTCGGCAGCACGCGGAATTCGCCGCGCGCCGCGAACGAGCCGCGGTGCTCGATCAGACCGAAGATGTCCTCGGTCAGACATTCCGTATCGGAGAACGCGTAACGCCCCCGTTCGAGCGGCGGCGTCTGGAACAGCAGTTCGCCGCGCCCGTTCATGCTCGGCACGAGACTTTCTTCGAACGACCAAGTCTCGCCGCTATGGCGTTTGAGCGTTTCGCGCACGATCACGTAAGGCAGCGGAAGGAAGCCCGGAATCTCCAGACGCAGCCGAACGCGGATCTGATCGCCGGCATGAAGCACGCCTCCCCAGTCGCCCAGACCGCCGGAGAACTGACGCTCTCCGCGGGTCCGGCCGATGCCGTTCAATCCGCCGAACAGCAGATAAAGACCGAACAGCGTGACCATCGCGAACAGCATGACCGAGGTCTTGCCTCCCTGAAACAACAGATAAAACAGGCAGCAGATCCAGACGGAGACCAGCATCGACATTCGAACCGGCGAAAGTTTCGGTTTGAACAGATTCCAGATTTCCTTCATTCGTCAGCGCCCCATCGACACCGGCACGCTGCTGGCGGCCAGCAGATTGCGGATCAACGATTCGGCGTTCAAGCTGTCGAGCCGGGCTTCCGGACGGATCAAGATACGGTGCGGCAGCACGTAAGGCGCCAATTCTTTGATATCGTCCGGAAGGACGAAATCGCGTTCGTTGATGAACGCGTAAGCTTTGGCGGCCTGCATGAACGAGATGGACGCGCGCGGACTGGCGCCCAGCAGTACCGACGGATGTTCGCGCGTCGCGCGGATGATGCCCAGCATATAGGTGGTCACGGCGTCGCTCATATGCACTTCGCGCACTTCGCGCTGAATGCCGGCGATCGTCTCCATGTCCGTCACCGCGCGCAGTTGATCGGCCGGCTGGCCGACCCGGTTGGCGGTAATCAGATTCTTCTCCGTTTCCAGATCCGGGTAACCCATATGCAGCTTCATCATGAAACGGTCGAGCTGGGCTTCCGGCAGCACGTACGTGCCTTCGAAGTCGATCGGGTTCTGCGTCGCGCACAGCATGAACGGATGCGGCAGCGGATGCGTCTCGCCGTCCACCGTCACGCTGCGCTCTTCCATCGCTTCGAGCAGCGCGGACTGCGTTTTGGTCGTCGCGCGGTTAATCTCGTCGGCGAGCAGAATATGGGACATGATCGGTCCCGGCCGGAATTGAAAACGTTCTTCTCGGGGATGATAAATGGCGACGCCGGTAATATCGGTCGGAAGCAAATCGGGGTTGCATTGCACGCGCCGGTAGACGCCTTCCATCGAGCGCGCCAGCGCTTTGATCATCTGCGTTTTGCCCGTGCCGGGCACGTCTTCGATCAAGACGTGGCCTCCGGCGAGCAGCGCGGTCATCAGCAATTTTATCTCAAAGGTTTTACCTAATATACAAGACTCGAGATTCGTTCTTACGGCAGTCACGATCTGCATCGATTCGGAACTTACGGACATATGGCCAACCTCCTCAGTCATTCTCCTGCAAGAAACCTTAAGCGGCAGGTATGCTTATATATTGTACATGATCGAAAGGTCGAACGCACATTTCCGGCTGGAAAAAGCGGATTTATCTTGCTCCTTCGGGGCGAAACGCCAAACGGCAACAGACAAAGCGGCGAGTTCCGCGAAGATCGGTTCGCTTTCGTGACTTTTTCCCCGTAACCCGGCATACTAGAAGAGATGAGCGGACGCGGGGCACCCCGCGTCCCGACTTGAGGATGGGAGAGTGCAAGCATGAATAACGAAACACTGGCATTGTTTAAGGAACTGACGGAATTCCCGGCGGCTCCGGGATTCGAACGCGATCTGCGCGCCTTGGTCAAAGACAAGCTGTCCGCTTATACGCAGGAGTTCGTTCAAGATCGTTTGGGCAGTCTGTTCGGCGTGATGCGCGGCCAAGAAGACGGACCCAAAGTGATGGTAGCCGGACATTTCGACGAAGTCGGCTTCCTCGTCAACGGAATTACCGAAACCGGACTGGTCCGCTTTCAACCGCTCGGCGGATGGTGGAGCCAAGTCGTGCTCGGGCAGCGGCTGCAGATCATTACCGAAAACGGTCCCGTCGTCGGAGTAGTCGGCTCGACGCCCAAGCATCTGCTCGGCGAAGCGGAAGCCAACCGTCCGGTCGATCTCAAAACGATGTATATCGATCTGGGTGCCGACGACCGCGCGGAAACCGAAAGTTTCGGTATCAAGGTCGGCCAACAGGTGCTGCCGATCTGCGAATTCACTCCGCTGTCCAACCCGAAGAAAATCATGGCCAAAGCTTGGGATAACCGCTACGGCGTAGGTCTGGCGATCGAACTCATGAAAGAACTGCACGGCGAGAAACTGCCGAACACGCTCTACAGCGGAGCCACCGTTCAAGAAGAAGTCGGGCTTCGGGGCGCAAGAACCGCCGCGAACCTGATTCAACCGGATATCTTCTTCGCGCTCGATTGCAGCGCCGCCAACGATATGACCGGCGATCGCAACTTGTTCGGGCATCTCGGACAAGGCGCGCTGCTGCGCATTTTCGACCCGACCATGATCACGCATCGCGGACTGCTCGAATACGTGCAGGACACGGCCTCCACCCACAAGGTCAAGGTTCAACCGTTCATTTCTCCGGGCGGAACCGACGCGGGCCAAGTGCATTTGAGCGGAATCGGCGTGCCGTCGACCGTCATCGGCATCTGCGGACGCTACATCCATACGTCCTCGTCGATCATCCACACCGACGATTACGCGGCCGCCAAAGAACTGCTGATCCGCCTTGTTCGCGGTCTGGACCGCACGACGCTGAACACGATCGTCGAACGCGCTTGATCCAATCGTAAAAGTCAAAGATCCGTCAAAAAAACCAGATCTTTTTTAAAATTTTTAACCTTTGGTTGCTAAAAAACCTTTAGAAAAAGACATGCACCGTCCGATATAAGTCTTAAGGGGTGGTTTTAGTGGCAACCAAAGGACAAACTTTCTGCAAGTACAGCTACGAAACGAAGCTTAGAGCCGTCCAAATGCGTATGGACGGAATGACGAAAAAGCAGGTGGCAAAAGAGCTGGGCATCTATGATCTCAATCGTTTGAAGATCTGGATGCGTAAATATAAGGCTGAAGGCGAACTAGGCCTTATTGACCACAGAGGAAGACGCGAAGACGATTTCTTGGAATCCGATTTCGCCGAAAACGAGTTGACTGCGCAAACCGTTTAATGATTTTAGTCTTTGTTTTTCTTCGCGAGACGCACAAAAAGCGGCAGACCCGAATTTAAGCTGAACGATCAGCCGGGGGATGCCGCTTTTTGGCGCGCCAAAAGGCTGGGCGGATACGCGAAGAGTTCAAGAACTCCCGCCGATGCCGCGAAGAAAATCCGGCCGATTGACGAAGCGTGCCGAATTCTACATAATGTTCCCGTATACCCGTGTTTGACGTTCGAATGGAGGCCGTTTCGTGACCGCTGCATTTTTTTCGTCGTCCGTATCCGAGCCGTTCGTCGCTTTTGCTCCGGCTCATCTCGCCGCGCTCGCGCTGTTTGCGATCGCCGCCGTTTTGCTGTTCGCGTTCCGCCGCGCCATACGCGCTCGGCCGAAATGCGCTTTCGCTCTGCGCATGACGCTGCTGGGCGCGCTGGCGGCGTCGGAAGCGGCGCTGAATATCTGGTACGCGGCTCGCGGCGTGTGGAACGCCCGCTTCACGCTGCCGCTCGAACTGTGCAGCCTGATGCTGCTGGCCGCCGTTTTGATGTTGATCACGCGCAGCCGCTTTCTGGCGGGACTCGTTTTCTTCGCCGGGATCGGAGGCGCGCTGCAAGCTTTGATCACGCCCAACTTGGCTTACGCTTACCCGCATTTCCGCTTTGTTCAGTTCTTCGTCGCCCATGCGGCGATCATCTTGTCCGCTCTGTACATGGTCTGGATCGAACGGTTCCGGCCGACTTGGCGCACCGTGCCGACCGTCATGCTGTCGCTGAACGTCATCGCGCTCGCCGTCTATCTGCTAGACCGGCTGCTGGACGCCAATTACATGTTCCTGCGCGGCAAGCCCGATACGCCGTCCGTGCTCGACCTGTTCGGCGATTATCCGTGGTACATCTTGGCGGAGGAAGCGCTTGCACTTTTGACGTTCGCTCTGCTTCACGTGCTCTTCTTCGTCCTGCCGGACGCGCTGCGCCGACTTCGCGACCGATAAGCGTTAGAGCAGCGATTCCGCGCCGTCGACGTAAATTTTGGTGCCGCTGACATGAGAAGCTTCGTCCGAAGCGAGGAAAAAGACCAGCTTCGCCACTTCCGCCGCCTGCCCCGGTTCTCCTTTGAGCGGGTGGCTGCCTTCCGGGTATTCGACCGGAATCGAGATTTCTTCCAAGTCGTCGCTCGGGAACGTGTTTTTGTCGATATTCGTCTCGATCGCGCCCGGACAGATCACGTTGACGCGGATCTTATAGCGGGCCAGTTCCAGCGCCGCCATCTTGGCGAACGCGACCTGCCCGGCTTTGGAAGACGAATACGCCGAGAAGCCCGTGCCCGAAAAAATGCGGTTGCCGTTGATCGAGCTGGTCACGATCACGCTGCCGCCTTCTTTTTTGAGATAAGGGATCGAATACTTCAGCGTCAAAAAGGTGCCGCGAAGATTCGTTTGGATCGTTTTGTCCCATTCTTCGACGTCCATCGTTTCGATCGGAGCCATTGTACCGTTGATGCCCGCATTGGCGAAAACGATGTCGATCCGTTCCCAACTTTGCCCGACCGCGTCGATCGCCTGCTCCACCGACTTCGGCTGGGATACGTCGCATTCGACGACCAACGCTTCGCCGCCGGCTTGCTCGATCGCCCGCTTCGTCTCCTGCGCGGTATCCGACGTCAATTCCAGCAGCGCGACTCTGGCGCCTTCCTGCGCCAACCGGATCGCGCTGGCTTTGCCGATGCCCGAACCCGCCCCCGTTACTACAGCTACTTTTCCGTTCAATGCTCCTGTTGTCATGATGTGCTCCTCCTTCGTCGATTGGCGTTCTGCTGCGTGGGCTTGTCGTCCATCACAAGTATCGGTAACCCCGCCCGCTTCCCGATGAAACCCGAGACGCAAAGATTAGGAAAAAAAAGGTTTTGCGCCTCGGCGGCGTTTTTGCGCGAAGAAGAATCGTTTAAACGCCTGCGGACAAGCGATAGACCACGGATTGATAAGGCAGCAATCGCAGCCGCGGTTCGCCTTCGAACGTCCGGAACGGCGTTTCTTCCGAAGACGCGGAACCCGGATGCGACGGTCGGCTTTCGAGCAGCTTCTCGCCGGCTTCCGCCTCCCGTTTCCATCGTTCGTCGATCGGACATTCGCGGGTTTCGTCGGCAAAGTTGATCAAGATCAACCAACGTTCCTTTTCCGCTTCCCGCACGTAAGCCGCCACCCACTCTTCTTCCAGCGGAAGCATCGTCAAATCGCCGCGGGCCGGCACCGGAGATTCTTTGCGCAGCGCGATCAAGCGGCGATAATGATGGAACACCGACGAAGGGTCTTTCCGCTCGTCTTCGGCATTCGCTTCCTTACCCGAGGGACTCATCGGAATCCACGGCTCGCCTTCCGTGAATCCGGCATTCTTCCCGCTTGTCCAGTGCATCGGCGAACGCGCGCCGTCGCGGCTGCGCGCATGCAGGCTCGCGAGCACGTCTTCCGCTTTTTGCCCTTGCGAGATGCGCCGCCGCGCCGCCGCTACGGTCCCTTTGTCCCGATAATCGTCCGGCGAGCGGTAATTCGCGTTCCGCATGCCCAACTCTTCGCCTTGATAAACGAGCGGCGTGCCCGGAAGCGTATGCAGGAACGTGCCGACCGCTTTGGCCGCCGCGTCGTTCAACGAATCGGCTTCCTCTCCTTCGCCGGAACTGCCCAGCAGCGTGCCGATCATGCGCGGATGGTCGTGCGTGCTTAAGTACAGCGCGTAAGCGCCGCGGCCGAACACTTCGTCATGCCAGCGGACGACGCTTTCTTTGAGCATGGCCGGCGACCAGTCGGGATCGGTTTTCCACGGATCGCCGAAGTCTTTGCCCATGCGGATCAATTCCATCTGCAGCACCATGTCCATCTCGCGCCGCTCGGGCGCGGTGTAGCGCACCACTTCGTCCATCGTCACGGTCGGCGCTTCGCCGAGCGTGAGCGTGCCCGGATAACGGCCGAACGTCTCTTCATGAAGTTCGCGCAGCAGTTCGTGAATCCGCGGGCCGTTTTTGTAGAACTGCTGGCCGCGCGGATGCCGGGCGTCTTCGGGCGCGTCCGGAAAAGCGGGATCTTTGGAGATCATGTTGATCGCGTCCAAGCGGAAGCCGTCCACGCCTTTGTCCAACCAGAACCGGATCATCTTGTACAGATCGCGGCGCATGCTTTCGCTTTCCCAATTGAGATCGGGCTGCTTTTTATCGAAAATATGCAGGTAATATTCGCCGGTCCGTTCGTCGAATTCCCAAGCCGATTCTTCGGAAAAAGAACGCCAGTTGTTCGGAGGACCTCCGTCTTCGGCCGGCGCTTTCCAGATGTAATACTCGCGGTACGGATTGTCTTTGGACGCCCGCGAAGCCTCGAACCACGGATGCTCGTCCGACGTATGGTTGATGACCAGATCCATGACGAGCTTGATGTCGCGTTCGTGCAAGGTCGCGATCAGCCGCTCCAATTGTTCCATCGTGCCGTACGCGTCGTGAATCTTATAGTAATCGCGAATATCGTAACCGTTATCTTCCATCGGCGAATCGCATACCGGACCGATCCATACGGCGCTCACGCCGAGCTCGGCGAGATAATCCGCTTTTTCGAGCATGCCGCCGAGATCGCCCCAACCGTCTCCGTCGCTGTCTTTGAAGCTCGGCGGATACAGTTGATACAATACGCCTTCTTTCCAATAAGCTTGTGCTTCTTCGCCTCGTTTCCGGTCCATGCTTCTCCTCCTCGTGTTTCGCCGCGGCTCGTTCCCTGCCGAAATTCGCCCGGACGCCGCTTTCTGTTTAGGGGATAACCGCAAATCGGCAAAGCTAAACAGCGGGCGGCGAACGTCCGTGAAACAATCGGCCGCTTCTTGTATATTTTCAGAAATCCACTTTTTGTCATGTCGTGATATTGAACTTCAAATGTCGCATCGTTTTAGTGAACTTCCCTGATCCATATGCTATTTTAAGTAGGGTAATGTCAGAATTTTGGATACCTTCAAAGGAGGTTTAACCTTGACCATTCGTATAGGCAAAGCCAGTCTGTGGCATGTGCACGCTTGGGACTACATCGGTCAGGCGCAGCAGCATCCGGACACCGAAATCACCGCCGTATGGGACGAAGTCCCGCAGCGCGGACGCGAAGCGGCGGAGAAGCTCGGCGTTCCTTATTACGAGACGCTGGACGAGATGCTAAGCGCGGGAGACGTAGACGCGGTGATCGTGGACGCGCCGACCAACCGCCATCGGGAAGTCATGATCGCGGCGGCCCGTGCAGGCAAACATATCTTCACGGAAAAAGTGATCGCGCCGACGGAAGCGGAAGTATCGGATATTCTCGCCGAGGTGCGCGAAGCCGGCGTGAAATTGACCGTTTCGCTGCCGCGTCTGAACGACGGGTACACGCTCGCGATTCAAGATATTCTGGACCGCGGACTGCTCGGCCGAGTGACGTACGTGCGGGCCCGGTTGTCGCATGACGGCGCTCTGGCGAACTGGCTGCCGGAACACTTCTACAATGCCGAACAATGCGGCGGCGGCGCTCTGATCGATCTGGGCTGCCATCCGATGTATCTGTCCGCGCTCTTCCTCGGCGAACCGGTCACCGGCGTGGGCGCGAACTTCGGGTACATAACCGGCAAAGAAGTGGAAGACAATGCTCTCGCCACGCTGCATACGGCTTCCGGCGCGATCGCTTCGGTCGAAGCGGGCTTCGTCAATCCTTATTCGCCGTTCGCCGTCGAAGTGCACGGTACGGAAGGCACCGTTCTTTACGGCACGCCGGACAGCAAACTGCTGCTTCGCACCAAAAAAGACGCAAACGCTTCCGAATGGACCGAGCAGCCGCTGCCGGGCAACCGCGAGAGTGCTTTCGATCAGTGGGTCCGCCATATTCAAGAAGGAACCGAAGCTTCCGAGAACATCGCGGCGGCCGAACGGTTGACCCGCTTGATGGAAGCCGCCAACCGTTCGGCCAAAGAAGGACGGGTCGTCCCGCTCGAGCAGCGGAACGGTTAATATGACGAATCGTTTCGCGCGCAGTCCTTTTCCTTACGAAGTCATGTTCGAAAAATGGGATCTGCTGGAGCGCTTGGACATCGCCGTCGCTTGGGGACATTACGAGATCCGCGTGCTGCGCTTCCATCTGACCTCTTTCGAACCGGGACGCATCATCAACTTTCATAACCATTCGACCTACGAATTCCATTTCATTCCGCGCGGGGCGGGACGGGTCATTCTCGGCGATCAGCCTTTCCCTCTGTCCGAAGGACTGCTGTATCTGACCGGTCCGGGCGTCATGCATTATCAGGAAGCCGATCCGCAGCGCGCGATGGACGAGCTGTGCCTGCATGTCGATATCGTGCCTCGGCATAATCCGGCCGCCGATCCGTGGGAAGCGGCGGAAGCCGAAGAATGCATGCAGAAGCTGAACGCGCTGCCGCTCCGGCCTGCTCAAGACGTGCACGAAGCGATGCCTTGTTTTCTGGAAGCTTATCAAGCCGGCGAGAGCAAGAAGATCGGCTATTACACGGATATCAAACGGCAGGTCGTCGGCATTCTGCTGAAAACGATTCAAGCGTACGATGCCGGCGATATGAGCACGGAAGCGCCGAACCGCGACATGCTCGCTTACCGTTACGAATACGCGGTCCGTTATATGGAAGCCAATTATACCGCGGGCCTGCGGCTGGAAGACGTCGCGGAGAAGCTGGATCTCAGTTCGAGGCAGCTTCAGCGGATCTTCCGCGACGTCGATCCGGACCGCCCGTTCAGCCGCGTATTGGAAGATATCCGGCTGCGCGCGGTCTGCGACAGGCTCCGTACCGGGAGCTTGTCCATCGAGCGGATCGCCGAGCTGGAAGGCTTCTCGACCGCCGCTTATCTGCACACGGTGTTTCGCAAACGCATGGGTATCTCGCCTTCCGTCTACCGGCGGACCAAACAGTCCGAACTGCGGCGCGATCCGGCGGAAATTTCCGAATGACATGATCTTATCCTATCGACGAGGTGACCTTTAATGAGCAAAACGTACAAGATCGGAATCGTGGGCTGCGGCGGCATCGCCAACGGCAAACACCTGCCCAGCCTGAGCAAACTCGACAGCGTCGAATTGGTCGCGTTCTGCGACATCATCCCGGAACGCGCGGAAGAAGCGGCGGCCAAATACGGCGTCGAAGGCGCGAAAGTATACAGCGACTTCAATCAACTGCTGCAGGACGAGTCGATCGACATCGTGCACGTCTTGACGCCGAACGAATCGCATGCCCGCATCTCGATCGCCGCGCTGGAAGCCGACAAACACGTCATGTGCGAAAAGCCGATGGCGAAGACGGCCGCGGAAGCGCGCCGAATGGTCGAAGCGGCCAAAGCCAGCGGAAAAAAACTGACGATCGGCTACAACAACCGTTTCCGCCGCGACAGCCAGCATTTGAAACAGATTTGCGAAGCGGGCACGCTGGGCGATATCTATTACGCGCGCGCCCATGCGATCCGCCGCAGAGCCGTTCCGACTTGGGGCGTATTCTTGGACGAAGAAAAACAAGGCGGCGGCCCGCTGATCGATATCGGCACGCACGCTCTTGACCTGACGCTCTGGATGATGGACAACTACAAGCCGAAAGTCGTGCTCGGTACCGCTCATCATCAACTGTCGCAGCGCGAGAACGCGGCGAACGCTTGGGGACCGTGGGACCCGAGCAAATTCACGGTCGAAGACTCCGCGTTCGGCATGATCGTGATGGAGAACGGCGCGACCGTCGTGCTCGAATCCAGTTGGGCGCTGAATACGCTGGACATCGACGAAGCCAAATGCAGCCTGAGCGGCAGCGAAGGCGGAGCGGACATGAAAGGCGGACTGCGGATCAACGGCGAAGAATTCGGCCGTCTGTACACGAAGGAAGTCGAACTGTCGTCCGGCGGCGTCGCGTTCTACGAAGGCAAAGCCGAAAACGACGCCGATCTGGAGATGTACCGCTGGATCGAAGCGATCGACAAAGACCTGACTCCGGTCGTGACGCCGGAACAAGCCTGCGTCGTCTCCGAGATTCTCGAAGCGATCTACGAATCCGCCCGCACGGGCAAAGCCGTGTACATGAACGGCGCGGACGCTTAAATCGAAGCGAATAAAAGGTAAGAAGTAATCGGCAAAAAAAGCGTCCCGGAAATTCCGGGACGCTTTTTTCGGTTCGACCGCGCACGAGGCGGACGATCGGTCGGCTTGTTCGAAGGATCGCTCAGGCTTCCCTCTCCTCCGTCAGACCCGGCCACTCCGGCGAGAATACCGCGACCGTCTCGAAAAAGCGGAAACGCCGTTCGTCTTCTTGATTCTCCGGCGGCATCTCCCGATACCACTCCGCTTCGCGGTCTTCTTCGCGAAAGACTCTCGAGCGCCACAGCAGCATCCCGAGCTGCGGGAACAGATAACGGAAACCGAGTTCCGCGTCTTCGTCTCTAACGTAAGGACTGATCGCGTCAAGGCGCGGGACCAGCTCGTCGGCCGGCGTGCCGAACAGATCCATGTCTTCGTAGAGACAGCGGAATTCGACCTGCGCCGATTCGGAAAGTTCGATAAATACGGCTTTGTCTCCGGCAAATTCGTATTGATAATAAAAAGGGCTATCCGGCTCGGCTGCCGCCAGTTCTTCGCGGCTCATGCCCAATTTCGACTTGCCGATCGATTGACCGGGCAGCACCTTCTGTTCTTCGATCATGCGAAACTCGCCTCCACCCGGTTTTATTCCTCTTCGCGTTTCGAAGCTTCGCCGTCGTCTTGAATATGCACGGCTTCGCGATCGGAAGGCGCGGAGCTTTCGTTCGCCGTCCCCTGCTCCGCCTGCGGCTCCCGGGACGTCTCCAACCATACGTCTTCGGCCGCGGCGAGTTCGGCCGCGCCTTCGCTTTCGGCGGATGTCTCCGCTGCCGAATCCGCGGTCTGCGCATCGGTAACAGCGGCTTCTTCGGCGTCCGACGCCTCCTGATGCCGAGCCTTTTCCTCTTCGGCGATGCGCGCCGCTTCTTCCTCGGCGGCGGCACGTTCGGCCGCTTCCTGTTCCAGACGGGCAAAACGCTCTTGCTGCGCCGGTATATCGGCTTCGGCCAACGCTTCCGCCGAGACGCGGAATTCGCCGCTGCGAATCCGGATGCGCACCCAATCGCCGGTAATCGCGCCGAGATCGATATAGCGGTCTGCCGCGATATCTTTTTTCTCCCATTCTTCGTGCCGGACGATAAAGCCCAAGCTGAGAACGTCCGGCGCCACTTCGAGCAGCACGTCGGCGACGCCGTTCGACACGTCCGCGAAATCGACGCGCCGGCTGCCGAAAGCGGCTCCCCAGACCCATAAGTTCCAGCCGGCATAATCGCCGTCTTCGCGTTCGTATTCCAAGATCAACCGGCGAGGCGTATACTCGCGGACTTCCAGCGCCAACTGCGCTTGCACGCCTTCGCCGAATACGGAAATGACCGCGCGGCCGGGCCGCATGCCGGTCACCCGTCCCGCTTGATTGACCGTAGCGATTCCCACGTCGCTGGAACGCCATTCCAGACGGGACGCCGACATCGGATTGCCGAACGGATCTTTCGGTTCGGCGCTCAATTTGAGGCTTCGTCCGACATACAGGCGGCGCACGCCGTCTTCGATCGAAATGCCGATCTGATGGATGGTGCGACGTTCGATCAGCAGCGCCGTGCTGCTGCGCATATCGCCGCATACCGCGGTGATCAGCGCGCGCCCCATTCCGATCGTCCATGCCGAACCGTCGCGCCGGATGATGATCTTCTCCGGATCGGACGAATGGTACGACACTTCGGCTTCCGGCATGCGCCGTCCGCGTTGGTCGCGCACGGTCGCGCGCAGGAACAACTTCTCGCCCGGCTGAACGACGCCCGGCATGTTTTCCCATTCCAGCAGCGCCGCTTCCGGCACGTAATCGTCTTCTTCGTCATACAAGACCATACTGGACAAAGCCGGCACCCGAACGAAATCGGCCGCTTCGCCGAGCGCTCGCGTACCTGCCCGGCGTCCGTCCACGACGATCTTCCACGGACGGCCGCGGGCGGGCAGTTCGATCGTCTGCTCCGATTCCGAAGCGTTATGCACCACGACGATCGTTTTCCACAGATCGCCGCCCGCATGATCGTTCAGCGTGAATCCGACGACCCCGCCGTGCATGCGGAACACGTCCATATGTTTTTCGATATCGTGTCGCGTCTTCAACCGGAACGCGCGATGCGATCGCCTCAGATCGATCAAGCCGCGCATATAATCGTTTACCGCATGGAATCGGTCTTTGTTGGTCCAACGAATCGCGTTGATCAGATCGGGGCTCCGATAGCTGTTATGATCGCCGAATTTGCTGCGCAGCATCTCGTCGCCCGCACTGATGAACGGGACGCCCTGCGCGGTCAACAAGATGGAGTAAGCCAACAACTGCCGCTTGACCAGATCGTGATCCAGCGGATCTTCTCCTTTTAGCATCGCGTATGGCTTGCTGACCTCTACCGCCTGCGCCACGGTCATCCCCTGCGAAGGTTTGCCGTTGTCGAAAGACAAGAAGCCCGTCTGCTCCCAATAACCGCGCGATTTGATCAGTTTGTCCCACAAAATCAAGTTGTCGTGCGCCGTCACGTAATTGATGCTCTCCGCCGGTTCCGCCGCGAAATCATGGACCGATCCGCGCAATCCCTGCGCGATGCTGCCTTCTTTGTCGGGAGCGCCGCTGATGAAGCCCGTGCCCCAACCGTCGCCGTCGCCTTTGATCGCGTTGCGGAAGTTGTCGTTGAATACGGAGAAGCCTCCGCCCTGCTGAGAACCTTTGAGCGTCAATTCGCGCAGCGGCGAATCGAGCGCCGTCCACGGCTCGCCGTAGATCAGGATCGAAGGATCGACTTTCTCGTGCAGCACCGAAGCGATGGTGCGCATCGTCGTCGTATCGATCAGCCCCATCAAGTCGAAGCGGAACCCGTCCACATGGTATTCTTCCGCCCAATACAGCAGCGAGTCCAGAATGTATTTGCGGACCATCGGCCGTTCCGTCGCCAACTCGTTGCCGACGCCGGAGCCGTTGCTGAGCTGGCCGTATTTGTTGAAGCGATAAAAGTACCCCGGCACGACGGGATCGAAGGGGCCGTCTTCCACGGAAAACGTATGGTTGAACACGACGTCCACCACGACGCGGATCCCGTGAGCGTGCAGCGATTGAACCAACTTTTTCAATTCGCGGATACGGGCTTCCGGGTTATGCGGGTTGGACGAATACGAACCTTCCGGCACGTTGTAGTTCTGCGGATCGTACCCCCAGTTGTACGCTTCGGGCGTGACGTCGCATTCGTTGACCGTGCAGAAATCGTAGACGGGCAGCAGATGAACGTGAGTAATGCCCAGTTCCTGCAGGTGGTCGATGCCGACTTTCTGTCCTCCGCGCGTCCGAATCCCTTTTTCCGTAAACGCCAGATATTGACCGGAGTGGTTCATCTTCGCGTCCTGAGAAGCCGAGAAGTCGCGGACATGCAGTTCGTAGAGGACGGAATCGACCGGATGGCGCAGCGGCGGACGCATATCATTCTCCCAACCTTCCGGATCGGTACGCCGCATATTGACGATCGCGCCGCGCTGACCGTTGGCCGACGCCGCTTTGGCGTACGGATCGACCACGTAACGGCTGTTCTCGTGTTCGCCGATCTTGTAGGTGATATGGTACATGTAATAATGGCCTTCCAGATCGCCGGGCACGACGATACTCCACACGCCGTATTCGTCTTCTTCCATCGTCAGTTCGCGGCCGCCGGAATGGTCTTTCACTCGTCCTGCGCTATCGTATTCGCCCTCGTCTTCGTAGATCACGACCCGCACTTTCTCCGCGCCGGGCACCCAGACTTTGAACGTGCAATATTGAGGGGAAAACGTCAGACCCAGGTCGCCGTAAGGATAAGCTTCGAAATCGGGACAGTCCAATGTATCGTTAAAACTCAGCATATCGGCCATATTTCGTTCACCCCTTATTTGAGTTGTTGGCTTTTTGCCAGCTGCTCCGCTTCGAGTGCCCCTCGCTCGTCGCCGGCGGAACGGAACGCGGCGGCCGAGGACGCTAAATTCCGCGCCGCGCGATCGAATTCGCCGCATGCCAGCTCGATCTCCCCTTGTCCGCGATACGCGCAGGCCAGGCAGATTGAATCGCCCGACCATTTGGCAGCTTCGAGCGCCTGCGCCATCGCTTTGGCCGCTTCGACCACGTTTCCCGCTTTGAGCCGGACGTAGCCTTTTTCGTAAGCATTCGCCGATACGTGCGCATTCCACTGCTGCTCATTCTGCGGAGCGGAAGGTTCGTCTAGCGTTTGTCTCCAAGCAATCAGTTTCGCATACTCCGCATCGAAACGAAGCAGCGCCGTCTCGTAACGGCCGGCCAAACGCTCGACCATTCCGATCTGATGCAGCGCGATCGATTCTTGAAAAAGGTCCTGTCCGGCTCTGGCTAAAGCGGCTAACTCTTCGTAAATCGCACGAGCCGAATCGTATTCGCCGAGTCCGCATTTCACGTATCCCAGCCCGTGCATGATGCTTCGATAAGCGCCGCTTTTGCTTCCGTCCAGACGATTCAGGCAAGCCAGATATAAGGCCTCCGCTCCGTCCAAGTCGCCTTCGTCGAATCGGGAAAAAGCTTGATTGATCGCATCGTGCAGGTCATTCATGGCGTTATCCTTCCTTGTTAACCTGTCTTAGTTATATTTGGACGAAAAAAGCACGAGGGACGCAATGTTTTCGCACTTTATACCCATAACCCGTTTGACCGCCTATGAAAAAAGAACGGAGCGCCGACGACGCTCCGTTCCTGCTTTGGCGACGCTTGGATGCGGAAATTCCGTCCCGGTACCGTACGGCTCCTTGTGAAATCGACCTTTTATTGTCCCAGCCGCAAGCCCAAAATGACCAAATCTCTTTCGATGCCGTCCAAAACGGCCACGCGCGGCAGATGCCCCCAAGATTCGAATCCGTATTTGCGAAGCAGTCCCAGACTCGGTTCGTTATGTCCGAACACGAAACCGAGCAGCGTGTTAACGCCGAGAGCCGGACTCTCGGCAATCGCTTTTTCCAGCAACCGGCTGCCCGCCCCGGTTCCCCGAAGCGACTCGTCGACGTAAATGCTTACTTCCGCCGTCGCGTTGTACGCCGGACGGCCGTAGAACGATTGCAGGCTGATCCATGCGGCCACCCGGCCGTCCTTCTTCATGACCCAGAGCGGACGGCGGGACGGTTCGTGTTCTTCGAACCAAGCATGGCGGCTCTCGACGGTAATCGGTTCCAGATCGGCGGTGACCATACGGCCGGCGATGGTCGAATTGTAAATGTCTACGATAGCAGGCAGATCGTTCATCGTCGCCAATTCGATCGTCGGCGCGACTTGCATATCGGGTGTCGTTTCTTTGGATGTCATCATGGTTTCTCCTCTTTATCTGTTCTGTAATGAAATCTAACATTATATCAACTTTTACGGAATCAAGCCGACTTCGCGTTCGCTCCATGCCCATAAACGAGCCGCCGTTTGGTCGTCTTCGGCTTTGCGGTCGAGGCGATGCGGACGGCTGCGGTAGAAGTATTCGCGCGAGATGCCTTCGACTTCCGGGCTATCCGCGAGGTACACGGCCGTCGAGGCGCCTTCTTCCGGCGTCTGAAAAGCCGGAAGCTTGCCCAGCGCGCGGTAAACGCCTTGACCGAAGCCCGTTCCGCGATTGACGCCGAGCTGCGTCAGCACCGCGCCGGGATGCAGAGAGTTGACCGCCACTCCGTCTTCGTAGACGCGCAGCGCCAATTCGCGGGCGAACAGGATATTCGCGAGTTTGGACTGCCCGTACGAGCGGATCACGTTATAACGCTCCCGCAGATGCGGATCGTCGAAATCGATCCGTCCCGCTTTGTACGCGCCGGACGCCACGACCACGATCCGGCCCGCTTCGGATTCCCGAATCAAGTCGAGCAGCAGATTCGTCGCCAAAAAATGTCCCAAATGATTGACGCCGAGCGCCAGTTCGAAACCGTCCCGCGTCTCCTGCCGTTTCGGACTGACGACGCCCGCGTTGTTGATCAGCACGTCCAATCGGCTTGTCCGTCCGTGCACGTCGTCCGCAAAACGCCGGATCGACGAGAGGTCCGCCAGATCGCACAGAACCAGTTCCGCCGAACCCGAACCTCCCGCCGCTTCGACTTGCCGCAGCGCTTCTTCGCCGCGCTGCCGGCTGCGGCAGGCCATCAATACGCGATAACCCCGATCCGCCAGTTCGATCGAAGTCGCCAGACCCATTCCCGAATTCGCGCCTGTCACAAGCGCCGTTTTTGCCGTCAAACCGTTCTCCTCCTTCGGATTGCCCGGATTGTCTGTCGTCCGTACAGGCTTATGCCTGTCTTCTTACTCTCGATTTTAAACTAGCCTCGAGGTCGTGACAATCCGCTATACGAGAAAAAGCCTGCGCATTCGCGCAGGCCGCAGCGGATCTCGCGTTCTCGAACGCGGATCTCAGTCTTGATTTTCGGCTTCGTATTGTTCCGGCGTGAGCAAAGCGGCAAGCAGCCCTTCCGCTTCGCCGTCCGGTTGAATCTCGATCATCCAGCCGTTGCCGTAAGGCGCGCCGTTTACCAGTTCCGGCTCGGCATCCAGCGCTTCGTTGACAGCGACCACCGTGCCGCCCACCGGACAGAACAGTTCCGATACGGTCTTGACCGACTCGATCGAACCGACTTCTTCTTCTGCCGATACGGTTCTTCCTTCCGCAGGCAGCTCGACGAACACGATATCGCCCAGCTGATGCTGCGCGAAATCCGTGATGCCCAGACGCAGATTGCCGTTTTCCAACTTCTCCACCCATTCATGATCCTTGGTATACCACAAGCCCGCTTTCACTTCGCTCATTGTCCGCTTCGCTCCATTTCAATGTATTACCGAATATTCGGCAGGTAAAAACTTTAGTATGTTCGGGATTTTTCCGCGTTTTTAGCTTACGGCAGCCAAATTGGTGTGTCAATGTTCCTCACAATATTTTTCGTAAAATTCAAACTTCTGTTGACAACGACGGGGGCCATCCCTTAATAATTAGGATAAAGCATTTGATCCGCATTTGGCAAAACCATGTTCGACGACATTCGCATAGGCGAGTGAAAGCACAGGGAGAGAGCACCGGAGCGAACGTCGCCCGCGGGTGCCGCCGAAGGAGTAAGCCGAAGCGCCGGAGGCGCAGCGGTGAATCTCTCAGGCAAAAGGACCTTTGCCGGACGCCACTCTGGAGAGCATCCGCGCGAACGGCAGCGACAAGCCGAAGCTCGCAGGCGGATCACCCAAGGGGAAACCTGCCGACGCGGCGGGGTAACTCTCAGGTATCAAGGACAGAGCCTCTAAGATCGGACCTGACGTTTCTTTACACGGAAACGGGGCCGGTCTTTGAGGACCTGTCCTTTTTTGCGCGGCGATGCCGGATATTCGAATACGACGACTGAAAAATCGATTACGAAGGAGACGGTTAAACGATGACTTCCCTTAAGCGAACCCCGCTCTATCCGCTGTACGCGGAGACCGGAGAACCTCGCTGCATCGACTTCGGCGGCTGGGAGCTGCCCGTGCAGTTCTACGGCATCCAGAAAGAACACGAGGCCGTGCGCGAACGCGCCGGACTGTTCGACGTCTCGCATATGGGCGAATTTCTGCTTAGCGGCCCCGGCGTCTGCGACTTCATTTCTTCCTTGACGACCGGAGACATCGCGGCGCTGGAAGACGGACAAGCCGTCTACACGTTCATGTGCTACGAGAACGGCGGCGTGGTCGACGATCTGATCGTGTACCGCTTGGGCGCGGATTCTTACATGCTGGTCGTCAACGCCGGCAATCTGGACAAAGACGCGGAATGGATCAAGTCGCATCTGCCCGAAGGCCTCGAATTCCGCGACGTGTCGAGCGACACCGCGCTGATCGCGCTGCAAGGTCCGGCCGCCGCGCAGATTCTGCGCAAAGTGTCGGATACGGAAGGCCTCGAAGAACTTCAGCCGTTCCGCTTTATCGCGCAGGCTTCGGTCGGCGACGTGCCGGCGCTGATCTCGCGTACCGGTTATACGGGCGAAGACGGCTACGAGCTGTACGTCTCCGCCGCGGGCGCGGCCGAAATCTGGCGTTCCCTGCTCGCCGCCGGCGAAGAATTCGGTCTGCTGCCGTGCGGTCTCGGCGCGCGCGACACGCTGCGCTTCGAAGCGAAGCTGCCGCTGTACGGACAGGAGCTGTCGGCGGACATCACGCCGCTCGAAGCGGGCCTCGGCTACTTCGTGAAGCTCGGCAAAGGCGATTTCGTCGGCCGCGAAGCGCTGGCCGCCCAAAAAGAAGCGGGCGTGCCGCGCAAGCTCGTCGGCCTCGAGATGATCGACCGCGGCATCGCGCGTTCGCACTATCCGGTCTTCGCCGGAGAACGTCGGATCGGCGAAGTCACGACCGGCACCCAGTCGCCGACGCTCAAGCGCAATCTGGCGCTCGCGTTGATCGACGCGGAATTCGCGCCGCTCGGCACGCAGGTCGAAGTCGAGATTCGCGGCAAGAAGCTCAAAGCGGAAGTCGTCAAAGCTCCTTTTTATAAGAACACGCCGGCTCACAAAGCATTGATCGCGGGCGAACAAGCCCAATCCGATAAGGGAGTGAAGACGCCTTGAAGAAACACCGTTATATTCCGATGACCGAACAGAACGAA
This sequence comes from Saccharibacillus sp. O23, assembly GCF_002205895.1. GTDB lineage: Bacteria > Bacillota > Bacilli > Paenibacillales > Paenibacillaceae > Saccharibacillus. The sequence continues at coordinate 99,754 of NZ_NJDE01000010.1, read as the reverse complement.
CGCGAGATGCTCGCCGCCGTAGGCGCCGAAAACATCGAAGACCTGTTCGTCGACATTCCGAAAAACGTCCGTTACCAAGGCACGCTGCCGATGTCGTCCGCGCTGGACGAAGCCGGACTGCTGCGCCATATGACGAATCTGGCGGGCAAGAACGCCGACAGCGACCGTTACGCCAGCTTCCTCGGCGCGGGGCTGTACGACCATCAGGTTCCGGTCGTCATCAACCACGTGATCTCCCGTTCCGAATTCTATACGGCTTATACGCCGTATCAACCCGAAGTCAGCCAAGGCGAACTTCAAGCGATCTTCGAGTTCCAATCGTATATCTGCGAACTGACCGGCATGGAAGTCGCCAACGCGAGCATGTACGACGGCGCGACGGCGATGGCCGAAGCCGCGTCGCTGGCCGGCGGCGCGACCCGCCGCAAGAAGATCGTCATCTCCGCTACCGTGCATCCGGAGACCCGCGAAGTCGTGCGCACCTACGCTTACGGCCTGGGCATCGAAGTCGTCGAAGTCGGATTCGACAACGGCGTCACGGATCTGGCCCAGCTCGAAGGCTTGATCGACGGCGATACCGCCGCCGTATTGGTGCAGTCGCCGAACTTCTTCGGCGCCGTCGAGAACGTTCGCGCGATCGGCGATCTGATCCACGCGCACAAAGGCCTGATGGTCGTGAGCGCGAATCCGCTCTCGCTCGGCGCGCTGGAAGCGCCGGGCAAGCTGGGCGCGGACATCACCGTCGGCGACGCGCAGCCGCTCGGCATCTCCGGTTCGTACGGCGGACCGACCTGCGGATATTTCGCCGTCTCCAAAGAGCTGATGCGCAAGATTCCGGGCCGTATCGTCGGCCAGACGACCGACAAGAACGGCAAACGCGGTTTCGTGCTGACGCTGCAAGCCCGCGAACAGCATATTCGCCGCGACAAAGCGACTTCGAACATCTGCTCGAACCAAGCGCTGCTGGCGCTGTCCGCTTCGGTGTATCTGTCGGTCATGGGCCGTCAAGGCATGATCGACGTCTGCGACCTTAATCTGAAGAAATCGCATTACGCGGCCAAGCAGCTCGGCTCGATTCAAGGCGTCCGACTCGCTTTCCAAGCTCCATACTTCAACGAATTCGTATTGTCGCTGCCCGAAGGTACGGATCTCAACGAATTGAACGAAAAACTGCTCGAAGAAGGATTCATCGGCGGTTACGATCTGTCCCGCGATTATCCGGAACTGGGCCCTGCCATGTTGATCGCCGTTACCGAAAGACGTTCCAAGGAAGACATCGACCGCTTCGCGGAAATTTTGGAGGGAAGTCTATGAATACGAGCCTTGATCTGAAACCGGCACTCGATACGGCGGCCAAAGAAGACTGCGCCCTGATCTTCGAACTCAGCCAACCGGGCCGCGTCGCGTATTCCCTGCCGGAATGCGACGTGCCGTTCGACGAAGCGGAAGCCGCGGACTGGCTGCCGGCCGAATTCAAGCGCGCCGATGCCGCCGCTCTGCCGGAAGTGTACGAAGTCGACGTGATCCGTCATTATACGGGACTCTCCCGCCGCAATTTCGGCGTGGATAACGGCTTCTATCCGCTGGGTTCCTGCACGATGAAATACAATCCGAAGATCAACGAAGACGTGGCTCGTTACGCCGGCTTCGCCAAGATCCACCCTTACCAACCGGTATCGAGCGTGCAAGGCGCTCTGGAGCTGATGCATACGCTGCAAAGCGATCTGGCCGCGCTCACCGGCATGGATGCCGTCACGCTTCAACCGGCCGCCGGCGCGCACGGCGAATGGACGGGTCTCATGATGATCCGCAGCTATCACGAAGCGCGCGGCGAACACCGCACCAAAGTCATCGTGCCGGATTCCTCGCACGGTACCAACCCGGCCAGCGCCACCGTCGCCGGATTCGAGACGGTGACCATTCCGTCGACCGCCAAAGGCATGGTCGATCTCGACAAGCTGAGAGCGGCCGTCGGTTCCGATACCGCGGCGCTGATGCTGACCAACCCGAGCACGTTAGGGTTGTTCGAAGAACAAATTCTCGAGATCGCGGAGATCGTGCACGAAGCGGGCGGCCTGCTCTACTATGACGGCGCCAACTCCAACGCGATCATGGGGATCACCCGCCCGGGCGATATGGGCTTCGACGTGGTCCACTTGAATCTGCACAAGACGATGAGCACGCCTCACGGCGGCGGCGGTCCCGGCGCGGGTCCGGTCGGCGTGAAGTCGATTCTGACGCCTTACCTGCCGGCTCCGATCGTCGAGAAGTTCGAAGACGGTTCGTACGGCTTCGCCGCTCCGTCGCCGACTTCGATCGGCCGCGTCAAAGCGTATTACGGCAACTTCGGCATCCTCGTCCGCGCTTATGCTTATATCCGCACCTACGGTCCGGAAGGTCTGCGCCGCGTATCCGAATGCGCCGTGCTGAACGCCAACTACATGATGGCCCGCCTGAAAGACCATTACGAAGTGCCGTTCGCCGGCCCTTGCAAACACGAATTCGTCATGAGCGGCAGCGGCCTCAAAAAGCACGGCGTGCGCACGCTCGACGTCGCCAAACGGCTGCTCGATTTCGGCTACCACCCGCCGACCATCTATTTCCCGCTCAACGTCGAAGAATGCATCATGATCGAACCGACGGAGACGGAAAGCAAAGAAACGCTCGACGGCTTTATCGACACGATGATCCGCATCGCCAAAGAAGCGGAAGAAAATCCGGAGCTGCTGCTCAACGCTCCGTACACGACGCCGGTTACCCGTCTCGACGAGACGAGCGCCGCGCGCAAACCGGTATTGAACTGCGCCTGCAGCTAATATGACGTTTCGTCGGCCGTTTTCCCTTTTTTCAGGGAAAGCGGCTTTTCTTTTGCGGCGGATCGCTTCATAATAGAAGAAGGTCTGTTCGTGCGCGCTCTCGCGCGTCAACGCGAAGACAGCCGTTTGTTTGCCTATAATAATTCAGGAAGCCGAGGTATCCCGCGATCATGCCACTCACCGATAAAAATTACCGCATCACCATGGACGATATTGTGCGCGAAGGTCATCCGATCCTGCGCAGCAAAGTGGCGGAGGTCAAGTTCCCTCTGTCCGACGAAGACCGCAACGCGATGGACAACATGATGCGTTATCTCCACGAAAGCCAAGACGAAGAATTGTCCGAGAAATACGGGCTGCGTCCCGGCGTAGGCATCTCCGCCAATCAGGTCGGTCTCGATCGCCGCATGTTCGCCGTGCTGTTCACGGACGTTATGGAAGAAGAAAATCCGACGCTGTACGAATATAAGCTGTTCAATCCGAAGATCGTCAGCCATTCCGCGGCGATGACGTATCTGCCGGACGGCGAAGGCTGCTTGTCCGTCGACCGCGACGTCGAAGGGATCGTTCCGCGCTACGAGAAGATCAAGCTCAAAGCGCAAGACGAGAACGGCAAAGAACTGCTGCTGAAACTCAAAGGCTATCCGGCGATCGTGATGCAGCACGAGTTGGATCACCTGAACGGCGTGATGTTCTATGACCATATCAACGCGAAAGACCCGCAGCAGGAACCGGCGGGGGTTACGATTCAGAGTTTGTGGTAGAAAAAAAGAACCGGCATTTCCTGCCGGTTCTTTTTTTTATTCGTTTGCGGGAGTGGAAAGGAAAAAGAAAAAAATCCGGCTCCCCAATCGGGGAACCGGACGGACGCAGCTTCGGCGTGCCAAAGGCTCGGCGCGCACGCCGGAGCGACAGAGATCGTACAGCGAAACGGTGATACGAAATGCGTCTAATGAGTTGACCGCTCAAGCGGTCAGCGTCTGAATGTTTATGTCGAGTCTAAGATGCGAAGATCTATAAAAGATCGTTAAAGGATTTAAGCTTGGATGCTTTCGACCAGAGCCACGACTTCTTCGGCTGTCGAGCATTCCAACGCCTTGGCTGCCAGTTCTTGCATGTCCGCGCGGGACAGCTTGGAGATCTGGCTGCGCGCCGGCAGGATGGAAGTGGCGCTCATGCTGAATTCGTCGAGTCCCAGACCGAGCAGCAGCGGGATCGCGACGGAATCGCCCGCCATCTCGCCGCACATGCCGGCCCATTTGCCTTCTTTGTGCGCCGCTTTGATGACCATGTCGACAAGGCGGAGAATCGAAGGGTTATAAGGCTGATACAGGTACGAGACGCGTTCGTTCATGCGGTCCGCGGCCATCGTGTATTGGATCAGGTCGTTGGTGCCGATGCTGAAGAAGTCGACTTCTTTCGCGAATTGATCGGCCAGAACGGCGGTCGAAGGAATTTCGACCATGATGCCGAGCTGGATATCTTCCGCGACGGCTACGCCTTCGTTCTTCAGGTTCTCGCGTTCTTCTTCGAGCAGTGCTTTCGCTTGACGGAACTCGACGAGAGTCGCGATCATCGGGAACATGATGCGCAGATCGCCGTGAACGCTCGCTCTCAGCAGAGCTCTGAGCTGCGTGCGGAAGATGTCCGTGCGATCCAGACACAAACGCACGGCGCGGAAGCCCAAGAACGGGTTCATTTCTTTCGGCAGGTCGAGGTAAGGAAGTTCTTTGTCGCCGCCGATGTCCAGCGTGCGGACAACGACCGGCTTGCCTTCCATTTTCTCGAGTACCGTCTTATAAGCATTGTACTGCACGTCTTCGGAAGGAAGCTTGTCGCGACCCATGTACAGGAACTCGGTCCGGTACAGGCCCACGCCTTCGCCGCCGTTATCGAGAACGCCGGCCACGTCGTTCGGCGTGCCGATGTTGGCTGCCAGTTCGACGTGAACGCCGTCTGTCGTCACGGTCGCTTCTTCGCGCAGCTTGCGCCATTCGGCGCGCTGCTCGTCGTATTTGACCTGCTTGTCGCGGTATTCGGCGATGACTTCTTCGCTCGGGTTCACGATGACGCTGCCTTCGAGGCCGTCCACGATCACCATATCGCCCGGCTGTACTTGATCCAGCACGTTCTTGGTTCCGACGACTGCCGGAATCTCGAGCGAGCGGGCCATGATCGCGGAGTGCGACGTACGGCCGCCGATGTTCGTCGTGAAGCCTTTAACGTACTTGCGGTTCAATTGAGCCGTATCCGAAGGCGTCAGGTCTTCCGCGATCACGATGACCTCTTCGCTGATTTCGGCAGGGTTCTGCACGTTCAAGCCGAGCAGATGTCCCAAAATACGTTTCGTTACGTCTTTCATATCCGCGGCGCGTTCTTGCAGGTAAGCGCTTTTCATGTTCTCGAACATGGAAACGAACTGCTTCGAAGTCTCGTTGAGCGCATAAGCGGCATTGACTTGATCGTTGACGATCATGTCTTTGACCGGGCTGATCAGCTCGGGATCGTTCAGGATCAGCAGATGCGATTCGAAAATCTCGGCTTTTTGCGCGCCCAGCTCTTGCAGCGTGCGTTCCTTGATGCGTTCGAGTTCGGTCTGCGATTTGGCAAGAGCGTCGTCAAGCTTGGCGACTTCGGATTCCGCGTTTTTGACGGTCTCCTGGGTTACGGTATAATCCGGATGCTCCAGGCGAAAAGCTTTGGCAATGGCAATGCCGGCCGAAGCCGCGATTCCGGAAATATTAAGCATTGACTTCTCCCAGTCCTTCTCCGACCATTACGTCTTCCAGAGCTTGCAGAGCCGCTGCTTCTTCTTCGCCTTGCGTGATCAGCGTCAGAGTCGATCCTTTTTCCAGACCCAGGGACAGAACGCCCAGAATGGATTTCAAAGTTACGCGTTTGCCGTTGGCTTCCGCGAAAGATTCGGTCGATTTGAATTTATTTGCCGTATTGACAAGCGCCGTTGCAGGGCGTGCGTGGATGCCGTCTTCGTCTACGATTCTGAATGTTTTTTCCATGATTAAGTTCCTCCAATGTGTTCTTTTTAAAGTAACCATACTTATTATAGCTTACTCGCCTGAAATTTGCACGCTTGCCTTCTATTTTCATTTTTAACTTCTTCTTGAACATTCCGGCGGCGGCGGGTTCAGGCGAGCTTGTTAAGTCTTGCTTGCTTCTTTAAAACGTCGTGCTGCGGAGCGGCAGCCTTTATTTGATCGACACGATGTTTTCTTCGCCGGCTTTGACGGTTCCCGTCTTCAGCAGCGTGACTGTCGCGCCTTCAGGCAGATTCGAGAAGATGACCGGCGTCATGATCGACGGCGCATGTTCTTGCACGTAAGCCAGATCGACTTCGAGAATCGGCTGTCCGGCCATGACGGCATCGCCTTCCGCTACCAATACATTAAACCCTTGACCTTTGAGTTTAACGGTGTTCACGCCGATGTGAACCAGAATTTCTTTGCCGCCTTCCGACATGATGCCGATGGCATGCTTGCTCGGGAAGACGTTGAAGATCGTGCCGTTGACCGGCGATACGATGTTTCCGTCCGAAGGCAGTACCGCGAAACCGTCGCCGGTCATGCGCTGCGAGAACACCGGATCGGGAACGTTCGAGATGTCTTGAAGTTCGCCGTTGGCCGGGGAAACGATCACTTCTTCGTTCAGGACGTCGACCGCTTCCGAAGCGTCGGACACGGCTTCGTTTTTCTCGGGCAGTTCGACCGCCGCGGCCGGAGCCGTTACCGGGGTACGTCCCGCGATGATGTCTTGAATCTGCGATTTGATCGTATCGGAACGCGTGCCGAAGATGGCTTGAATGTTGTTGCCGACTTCGAGTACGCCCGCCGCGCCGAGGTTTTTCAAACGGTCTTTATCGACGTTGCTTACATTGTTGACTTGAACGCGAAGACGCGTGATGCAGGCGTCGAGATTCGAGATGTTCTCGCGTCCGCCGAGCGCCGTCAGAATGTTTTGCGGAAGTTCGCCTGCCGTACCCGCTCCGGCCGAAACGTTCGCCGTTTCTTCCGTAGGGTCTTCGCGGCCCGGCGTTTTCAAGTTGAACTTGCGAATCGCGAAACGGAATCCGAAGTAGTAGATCACGGCCAGAATCAGGCCGACGATGATGACGTTCCACCAAGCGGTGCGGTTCTGCAGAACGCCGAACAACAGGAAGTCGATCAGACCGCCGGAGAAGGTCATGCCGATCTTGACGCCGAGAATCTGCATCGTCATGAACGACAAACCGGCGAAGATGACGTGAATCCCGAACAGAACAGGAGCGACGAACAAGAACGAGAATTCCAGAGGTTCGGTGATCCCCGTCAGGAACGAAGTCAGCGCCGCCGAACCCATGATGCCGGCTACGTATTTCTTGTGTTCCGGACGCGCTTCATGGTAGATCGCCAGAGCGGCAGCCGGGAGACCGAACATCATGAACGGGAATTTACCCGTCATGAACATGCCGGCCGTGAACGGAACGCCGTCGCGCATTTGCGCCATGAAGATCCGCTGGTCGCCGTGGAAGACTTCGCCGGCTTTGTTGACGTATTCCCCGAACTCGTACCAGAACGGCGAGTAGAAGATGTGATGCAGACCGAACGGAATCAGCGAGCGTTCGATGACGCCGAAGATGAAGGCCGACAAGGTCGGATTGCCGTTGGTCATGGCATTGGACAACGCGTTCAATCCATGTTGGATCGGAGGCCAGATAATGACGAGCAGCAGGCCGACCAGAATGGAAGTCGCGGCCGTCATGATCGGAACGAAACGTTTACCCGCGAAGAAGCCCAGATACGAAGGCAGTTCGATTCGGAAAAACTTTTTGTACATCACCGCGGCGAGTATACCGATGATAATCCCGCCGAATACGCCCGTAGAGAGCGTCGGGATGCCCAAGATGCTGGCGTAACCCATTCCGGTCTGAGTGGTCAATTCCGGCGTAACGCCGATGACCACGCCGAGCGTGACGTTCATGATCAGGAAACCGACGATGGCCGCAAGTCCCGCGACCCCTTCGCCGTCGCACAAACCGACGGCTACGCCGACCGCGAATAACAGCGGCAAGTTGGCAAAGACGATGTCGCCCGCTTTCATCAAGACCGTAGCGACGGATTGTACCCACTGCACGTCGAGCGCAGGAGCCAGTTCCAGGAAGTCCGGGCTGACCAGCAGCGTACCGATCGCCAGCAGCAAACCGGCGGCCGGCAGGATCGCGACAGGAAGCATGACTGCCTTACCGACGCGCTGCAGAAGGCCGAATAGTTTTTTGAACATTAGGTGCAACTCCCTCTTGGTGAATGTATAAGGTTCGGTCATCACATTTTAAATCGGATCTTGAACGAAAGCCCTGACGAGAACGCAAAAAAGGCATGAACGTACGAAAAATAAAAGGAATACTCTCAACAAGGGCCCCCGGGTGCAGCTTGGCCTTTGCGAGTATGCGTTTTATTCTCCGCAGCGATTCATGCCTGATCGTATCAGTGACACATCGTTACAAAGATCGTCTTAAATTGCTTACGTCGGTCATCATAGCATAGCTTTTTCGAACTGGCAAGCCCTTTCACGAACAAAAAATCAAACGGCGTCTTTGTCCGCCAAACGCTGAAGATGCACCGTCAAATAGCTGGCTTCGGCCTTGTACACGGGCAGTCCCAGACGCTTCTCCATCACCTTCATCAGCTTCCAGGCCAGCGAATACATCTCGGGGTATTCCCGCGCGAGCAGTTCCGCCAAACGGTCCGTGGCCCGCACTTCTTCGCCGCGGCAGATCCGCTCGATCGCGAACCGCAGATGCGTCAGCAGACGAGAATAATCCAAAGTCGTCCGGTCTAATCCGCCTTCGAGGTTCTGCGCGATCAGATCCACCAGATCGGCAATCAGCTCCGAATGGCCTCTGACTTCGCCGATCGGCCGGTTGGTAATCGCGCTGTGGATATGCAAAGCGACGAATCCGACCTCGTCGGGGCCCAGAGACGTGCCCAGCCGATCCTCGATCAGATTGACCACGTACTCCGCCAATTCGTATTCTTCGGGATAGATCTCTTTGGTTTCGTACAGAAACGGATTCTGGAAGGTAATGCCTTTCTCCATCCGTTTGAGCGCGAACGCGATATGGTCGGTCAACGCGACGTGAATATGCTCGTTAAGCGGCGAGGCGATTCGATTGCCGATGGTCTGGATCGCTTCGTTCATGACCTCGATCAGCTTCTCGTCCACCTGCGGAAGCAGCTGTTTGTACTGTTCCTGTTCGCGCCGGCTGCGCAAAATAAACATTTTTTCGGCCGCTTCGGAATCGATCGGATCGCGCTCGCCGCGCCCGAAGCCGATGCCTTTGCCGATGACGACCACTTCGCCATAATGCGGATCGTCCGCAATAATGACATTGTTGTTCAATACTTTGGACACCAGCATCCGCTTGTTCCCGCTCCTCTTCGCATACAGTTGTTTATCTAGAATAGATTAGCAAAAAAACGCTTCATATTCAATGTTCGAAGATCATTTCGAAATGTCGACAAACCCCTCGCCGAATACGTCGCGCACGTCGTGAATCGTCACGAACGCGTCTTTGTCGGCTTCTTTGACGATCTTCTTGAGCTGCGACACTTCCTGCTTGCTGATCACGATATAGAGCACTTCTTTGGGGTCTTTGGTATAAAAACCGTGACCCGACAGCACGGTAACGCCCCGGTCCATGACCCGGTTCACCTGTTCGGCGATCGTATGCTGATGTTTGGAGATGATCATGACCGCCTTTTTCGGATTCAGGCCTTCGATAATGAAGTCCATCACTTTCGTTCCGACGTAGAGCAGCACGATCGTGAACATGAAGTTCTGCACTTCGATGACCATCAGCGAAGCTACCGCGACGATCACGTCGAAGAACAGAAGGCCGTAGCTGATATTCCAATCCAGATATTTGTTCGCCAGCCGCGCCAAGATTACCGTTCCGGCCGTCGTTCCGCCTACGCGCACGATCATGCCGATCCCTACGCCCGCAAAAATGCCCGCGAAGATCGCGTTTACCGTTTTTTCCGTGGAAGCGATCTCCCAACTCTCCGTCAGATGCAGGAACAGCGAGTTGAACGCAACCGCCAGAATTGTATAAATAATCGTCTTCTTGTCCAGAAAACGATAACCGATCACCAACAAGAACCCGTTGATGATCAAGTTGACGAGGCCCGGAGACCAGCCTAACCAGTAATAGAGAATGATGGTGACGCCCGTGACGCCGCCTTCGCCGAAGTCGTTCGGAATGACGAACAGGTTGACCGCCAGCGCGAAGATGAAGGCGCCGAGCGCGATGAACGCGACGTCGGTAATCGTTTTGGTTACCGTTTTTCTTTTCATGGATTCTTCCCGTCCTTTTCCGGCATTTCGCTGCGGCCACCCTGACAGGCAAGCCTCCGATCGGGTACCGAAGCGCACGCAACCCCCTAATTCTAGCCCATCAAAAAAAGGACCGTCAACCCGCAGTTTTCCTAAGAAAACGCGGGTTTCGGTCCCTTATGCATACTTATTCGAAAACGATGCAAACCGCCGGTTTTCCGCCGCTGCGGTTCGCGTCTTGCGATCAGCTGTCCGTTCGATCGTTCGGTGCCGCCGCCGGGCGTTCCGGCATCACCGCGGTCGCGCTTCTGGAAGATCGCTCCGCTTGAAGATTCGCTTCGATCTGAGCGTCGCTCGGCGCTTTTTTGCCGCCGGTCAGGTTATGGATCATCTGTTCCAGATCCAGCCCCGAGACGCTTTTAAGCATCTCCGGCGCGGTCGCCATCAGCTCGGTCACGTAGCCGCTGACGCGCGAGGCGCCTCCGCCTTCGCCGCGGCCCGTATCGACGACCGTGATTTTGTCGACGGACGCGATCGGTTCCGCGATCTTGCCGGCGAGTTCCGGCAGCATGTTGACGATGATGTCGAGAATGGCCGCTTCGCCGTAGCTCTTGAACGCTTCGGCCAATTTCTCTTTGGCTTCGGCTTCCGCAAGACCGCGCAGACGGATGACTTCGGCTTCCGCCGTACCTTTGGCGCGCTCGGCGTCGGCGATCGCCAGACCGTCAAGACGCTTCTGTTCCGCGGACGCTTTGGCCTGCGTTTCGATCGAATATTGATGAGCGTCGGCTTCGCGCATCCGGCGAGCTTTGTCCGCTTCGGCGGCCTGCTCGACCGAATAACGATCCGCGTCGGCTTTTTTCTTCACTTCGGCATCGTACTGCTTCTGACGAACCTGAATCTCTTTCTCTTGAAGATCGATCTCGCGCTCTTTGCGGACCAATTCGACCTTCATCTGCTCTTCGACGGCCGTCTGCTTCGCACGCGCTTCCTGAATCATATAAGCTTGGTCGGCGTCGGCTTTGGCCGTATCCTGCTCGCGTTTGAACGCCGCGATCTTGAGCTCTTTCTCTTTCTGGCCTTCCGCGATATTCGTATCCCGGATCAGCTCGGCTTTCTGTCCTTCTTCTTCCGCGCGGGCTTTCTGAATCCGGGCATCCCGGATCGCTTCCGCTTCGGCGATCTCCGCGTCCCGCTTCACGGCCGCGATCCGAGGCTTACCGAGAGACTCCAGATAGCCGTGTTTGTCTCTTACGTCTTTGATCGTGAAGGAGACGATCTGAAGACCCATTTTCTTGAGGTCGCGGGCCGCGACGCTCTGCACTTCCTGCGCGAACCGGTCGCGGTTGCGATACATCTCTTCGACGGTCATCGAACCGAGGATGGAACGCAGATGGCCTTCGAGCACTTCCTGCGCTTCCGACTTCAACGCTTCGATCGGCTTGCCCATGAACTGCTCGGCGGCCGTGGCCACGTCTTCGGTGGAGCTGCCGATCTTGATGATCGCGACCCCGTCCGCCAGCACGGGAACGCCTTGTTCGGTGTAGACTTCCGGCGTCGTCACGTCGAGCTTGTGCGACAGCAAGGATAAGTATTCGGCTTTCTGGAACACCGGCAGGATAAAAGCGCCCCCGCCGCGAACGATCTTGATCTTGCGTCCGGCTTCGTCGTCGGCGATATTTTTGCTGCCGAGGAACGAACCGGTCACCACCATCGCCTCGTCGGTGCTGACCGTCTTGTAGCGGGCCCAGAATGCCAGACCCAGTACGAGCAGCACGGCCACGACGATACCCGGAATCAATACGTAATCCGGAACCTGATCGAAAATGCCCATATTACTTCAACCCCTTTTCCGTTTTTTCGAGTTCGCAAACGCCCAACGTCCCGTCTTCGACATCGACGACCACCACTCTTACGCCGGCCGGAATCCCGTCTCCGTCGAAGCTGAATGCCGTATGCAGCGTGTTGCCCGAGCCGCCCATCTGCACCAACACTTCGCCGAACCCTTTTTGCGGGACCGGCACGGTCACTTCGCCGATTCGCCCGGTCAGGTCTTTCATCGAATAGCCGACCGAATTTTCGCTGCCGCGGATCGGTTTGACGTAACCGAAGTACAGCAGCAGGCCCGAAGCGAGCGCGCACAATACCGAAGCCGCGAGGCTCCAAGCGGGCGGCAGTCCGGCATAACGCTCGATCAGAATGCCGGCGCCGCCGAAAACGGTGACCATGCCGGCAAGCACGATCGGCTGCAGGAACTCGAACGACACCGCGTCGAACGCGCCGCCGAGCGCGTCGCCGATCCAATCCCCGAACAGAACGCTGATCAGCGTAAACAAGACGCCGCCCACAAGGCAACCCAGATAGATGGTTTCCATGATCTTGCCCCTCCTTCTTTTTGGAGTTTCCTTTTCAAGTCTTTGCCCGTCCGCGATCGACAACTTACACACACCTCACACAAAATCGCAGTACGCTTTATGTCTCCGAACCCGCAGACCGGACAAAGTTTCCTGAATGGGTATATTGTTACATACGGGCGAAAAGCGTTTCCGTTTCGTTTTTATCCGAATTCGTTCAATTTTTCTCGCCTTTCGAGATTTTCGCCAGTATTCCGAGCCATTCCTCTTCCTCGCGGCCCGAAGCAGAGTTTGTCTCCATCGTATACGTAACGCCGGACGATCTCGCTACCGCATATAGGCTGCCGACTTCCAAGTCTGCTTTCTGAACAGCGGCGCCTTCGATATCGAGTTCTTCGGCTCCCCGAACCTTGGCGGGCAGATCGCTGATCGTCAACGTCATGACGTCATCGCCTTCATACGGTCCGTAAAGCAGCTGCTCGCCGTTAAGCGGTCCGTCCAGACGTGGATCGAGATCTTCCGGCCGTCCTTTTTGATCCGTATAAACGAATACGAAATTATCCTTTGCGACCCCTTCCCCGCTTTCCGCGTTCCCGCCCAATCCACGTTCCGGCGAAAATGCCTTTTCCCGATAAGCGAGCCGCAGCTCCAAGCCTTCGATTCGAGGCACTTGGACCTCCGGATACGATTCGCGAATTTCTTTTCGCGCGCGACTCAGGCCGTCCGCTTTTTCCGACGAAGAACAAGCAGCCGCGGAAAACGCTAAACAAAAGGCAATCAGTAAACGGGCAGCCATTCTCGTTTTTTTCATCCGTTATCCCTCCTCCTATTTTCTGAACGCACCCAGAGAGCATTTCGTTCGGAAAATAAAAAAGCCGCCCGCGGGCGGCGCAAAAAAAGCCCGGGTACGGAACCCGGGCCGGACGACCGCGTAAACGCGGCTTGAAAGTATGCTGTCGAAAACGGCTTACAGCGAAGCTTGGTAGATCGCCACGACGTCTTCGCGCTGAAGTTTGTTGAAATTGCCGAACGGTCCGAACTTCATCGCTTTGTCCGCCATCTCGTCGATGCGGCTTCCGTCGATCTCGTAATCGGCCAGCGTGCTCGGCGCGCCGATCGAGTTCCAGAACGCGCGCAGCGCTTCGATGCCTTCGAGGCCGACTTCTTCGGCGCTCTTGCCCGAAGCGTCGATGCCGAAGACGTTGACCGCCAATTTCTTGAAGCGTTCCGGATCGACTTTGAGGCTGTGCTTCATCCAGTTCGGGAACAAGATCGCCAGACCGCCGCCGTGCGGAATATCGTAGACGGCCGATACGGCGTGCTCGATATTGTGCGTCGCCCAGTCGCCGGTGCTGCCCATGCTCAGCACGCCGTTCAGCGCCATCGTGCCGCTGTACATGACCGTTTCGCGCAGTTCGAAATTCTCGAGGTCGTCGACCAGTTTCGGACCCGCTTCGATCACCGCGCGCAGCACGGACTCGCAGAAGCCGTCTTGAACCGGCGTATTGCCTTCCAGATGGAAGTACGTCTCCAGCACGTGCGACATCATATCGACCATGCCGTAGACCGTCTGATCTTTCGGGAGCGAATACGTGAATTCCGGATCGAGAATCGAGAACGCCGGGAACGAATACGCGCTTCCCCAACCGAGTTTCTCCATCGTCTGCTCGTTGGTGATGACCGAACCGCTGTTCATTTCCGAACCGGTCGCGGCCATCGTCAGCACCACGCCGAGCGGCAGGCCGTCTTTGGCGACCGCTTTGCGCTCCGCGAAGTCCCACATGTCGCCGTCGTATTTGGCGCCGACCGCGATCGCTTTGGCGCAGTCGATCACGCTGCCCCCGCCTACGGCGAGGATCAGGTCGACGTTTTCGCTGCGGCAAAGGTCTACGCCTTTATGCACCGTGGACAGACGCGGGTTCGGTTCGACGCCGGCCAGTTCCGTCACGTTCGCTCCGATGCCTTTCAAGAGTTCGGTCACGCTATCGTAAAGGCCCGAGCGTTTGATGCTGCCTCCGCCGTAGACCAGCAGAACGTTTTTGCCGTATTGCGGGACCAGCGTGTTAAGCTGCTCCAATTGGCCTTTGCCGAAGATCAGACGCGTCGGATTATAGAAAGTAAAAGATTTCATGAGTATAGGTTAACCCCTTCCTTTTGGTCACTTCGTATTTATTATATACCGGAATTCGCAGAAAACAAAAAAGCCGCGCGTCCCTGAGGATACCCGGCTTGGCAAACGGCCGAAAAAGTGCCGCGTCCGCCCGTCGCGGACACGGCACCTTCTAAGTTAAGCTGACCGTTTCGCGGCCGAGGCGTTATTCGGCGTCGCTGCGGCTCCATCCGAGGCTGCCGACGAAACGGAAGAACGCTTCGCGGCCCGCCGCGTCGGTCTTGTATACGCCGGCATGGCCGAGAATCTCCGTGAACTTGGCGCCGACTTCGCGGCGAAGCAGCTCCTGCGCGGCTTCGGCGTCCAGCGAACTTCCGTGCTCCGCGATCAGTTCGCGGGTCCACGGCAGATGCTGCGCGAGCGGATGCGAGGCGTCGCTTTCGACGGTGGCGAGCAGCTCCGAATCGCCGCCGAGAATCCGCGCGATCTGTTCCAGCTCGTCTTTGAGACGGCCCGGAAGAATCGCCAGACCCATGACTTCGATCAATCCGATATTTTCCCGCTTGATATGGTGCATCTCGCGGTGAGGGTGGAAGATGCCTTCCGGATGTTCCGCGTCGGTGCGGTTGTTGCGCAGCACGAGATCCAGCTCGTAAGCGCCGCCCCGGCGGCGGACGATCGGGGTCACCGTGTTATGACGCACGCTTTCGCCGTTTTTGTCGCTGGATGCCAAAACGTTCGCGCTCGGGTCGCTGTACGTTTTCCACGTCTCGTAGATCTCGTCCGCCGCTTCCAGCATTTCGGCTTGATCGCTGCCCGACAACCGGATGACGGACATCGGCCAACGCACGATCTCCAGACGCACCGACGGGTATTTGCCGTTCGCGAACACCGCTTCGGTCACGGCGCGTTCGATCGCGAACGTGTGCTTGCCGCCTTGGAAATGGTCGTGCGTCAGGATCGATCCGCCCACGATCGGCAGATCGGCGTTCGAACCGAGGAAATAATGCGGGAAACGGTCCGTGAACTGAAGCAGGCGGCGAAGGGTGTCCTTCGTCAGCTTCATCGGCACATGCTCGCGATGCAGCACGATGCAGTGTTCGTTGTAATAGACGTACGGCGAGTACTGGAACAACCACGGCTCGTCGTTCAGCTCCAGCGGAATGACGCGCAGGTTCTGACGCGCCGGATGGTTGATCCGGCCCGCGTAACCGACGTTCTCGCGGCAGAGCTGGCATTTCGGATAGACCGGAGGCGGCAGCAGGCGAGCCTGCGCGATCTCTTCCGGCGTCTTCTCCGGCTTGGACAGATTGATCGTGATCTCGATCGGGCCGAATTCGGATTCGTGCAGCCAGAACACGTTCTTGGAGATGCGGTCCATACGAATGTAGTTCGAATCGATGCACCATTTATAGAAGCGATCGGTCGCCGCCGAGATGCCGCCTTGCTCCTCGTTCTCGCGGAATTCGCGCACGACTTCCGACGGACGGGCAAGCAGCAGCCCCATCAGCTTCGCGTCGAGCAGGTCGCGCTGGGTATCGGTATTTTCCGGAATCATGCCGGTCTGCGCCGCGTAGTCGATCAGCGTATCGAGCATCGGCTGCGGCCCGGCCGGCAGTTCTTCCTCAAGCGCGTCGCCGGCCGCGTACGGCTCGTCGAATCCGAACTGCTCCAGCAGGCGGTTGCGTCCGAAATCGCCGTCCGACTCTTCGAGCAGCCGCTCGCGCAGCGCGAACGCCGTCAGCCGATCGACGGCGCGCAGCGCTTCGCCGCGCGTCACCTCGCCGGACCGCGTTTCTTGTTCCCCCGTCATTTCCTGTTTCGATGCTTGTTTCGATTGTTCGCTCATGGACGCTGCCCCCGTTATTGGTTATCGTCGTGCTTGTATGGATTCGCGTTTAGTCGTTATAGCCGCCCGGACGGGATTGATGCCAGTTCCAAGCGCTGCCGATAATCGTCTCGATGTTCTCGCGCGCCGGCGTCCAGCCGAGCACGCTGCGCGCTTTTTGCGAAGAAGCGATCAGTACCGCCGGATCGCCGGCGCGGCGCGGTTCCGTCTTGACCGGGATTTCTTTGCCCGTCACTTTGCGCGCCGTCTCGATGATCTCCTGCACCGAGAAGCCGCTGCCGCTGCCGAGATTGAACACGTCGCTCTCGCCGCCGTTCTTCAGGTAGTCGATCGCCCGCAGATGCGCGTCGGCCAGATCGCTGACATGCAGATAGTCGCGGATGCAGGTGCCGTCGGCCGTCGGGTAATCGTCGCCGAACACGGAGATGTGCGAACGCTGTCCGAGCGCCGTTTGCAGCACGATCGGGATCAGGTGCGTCTCCGGACGGTGGTCTTCGCCGATCTTGCCGCTGTCGTGCGCGCCGGCCGCGTTGAAGTATCTCAGCGCCACGTAGCGCACGTTCAGCACGCGATCGTACCAGCGGATCATGCGTTCCATCATCAGCTTCGTTTCGCCGTAGACGTTGGTCGGCTCCGTACGGTCCGTTTCTTCGATCGGCGTCTTCTCCGGTTCGCCGTAAGTGGCGGCCGTCGACGAGAAGACGATCTTGCGCACGCCCGCTTCGTTCATCGCTTCGAGCAGGCAGAGCGTGCCGTACATGTTATTGTCGTAGTATTTGCCCGGGTTCTGCATGCTTTCGCCGACCAGCGAGTTCGCCGCGAAGTGGATAACGCCTTCGATCTGATTTTCCGCAAAAAGTTTCTTGAGCAGTTCTTTGTCGCGCAGATCGCCTTCGTACAGCTTGCCGCCCAGCAGCGCTTCTTTGTGCCCGGTCTGCAAGTTGTCGATCACCACGACTTCTTCGCCTCGTTCCAGCAGTGCCGCTACAGTATGGGAGCCGATGTAACCGGCGCCTCCGGTAACCAAAATCGCCATTGTCAGTTCCTCCTCGGATTGGGACGACCGCCGCTTCGAGCCGTTTCGACGGCTTCACGCGGTCTGTCGCCTGTTAAGATTTCGTATCTTGACTCGTCGAATCCTGCGTTTTGCGAAAATTGCCCGTCCTCGCCGTCTCGAATTCAGCTGTTCGGAAGTTCTTCCACGCCTTCGCCCACGCCGCAGACGTAGAACTCGCCCGTCAGTCCGGTGCGCGCTTGATAGTTCTCGCCGACCTGCTTCACGAAAGCGTCGACCTCGTCTTCGTGCACCAGCGATACCGTGCAGCCGCCGAAGCCCGCTCCGGTCATGCGCGCGCCGAGCGTACCCGGGATCTTGCGCGCTTCTTCGACCATGATATCCAACTCTTCGCAGCTCACTTCGTAGAGATCGCGCAGCGAGTCGTGGGACAGGTTCATCAGCCGGCCGAATTCTTGCAGATCGTTGTTCGTCAGCGCTTCGACCGAAGCCAGCACGCGCGCGTTCTCTTCGATAACGTGCCGCGCCCGATTAAGGACCGTCTCGTCGGTCAATGCCGACTTGAAATCTTCGAACTGCGAAGGCGTCACCTCGGCCAAGTAGCTCAGGTCCGGCTTGCAGCTTTTCAACCGCTCCAGCGCGGCCGCGCACTGTTCGCGGCGCTCGTTGTATTTGGAATCGACCAGCCCCCGGCGCTTGTTCGTATTGCCGATGACCAGTTTGTAGCTGCCTGTTCGGAAAGGCACGTGTTTGTATTCCAGCGTGTCGCACATCAGCAGGATCGCATGGTCCCGCTTGCCGTTGGCGACCGCGAACTGGTCCATGATGCCGCAGTTGACGCCTACGAAGTTGTTCTCGGCAGCCTGCGAGAGCAGCGCGATTTCTACCGGGTCGCGGTCGTAGCCGCCCATCGACAGCAGGCCGTAACCCGTCACGACTTCGATCGACGCCGAGGAGGACAAGCCCGCCCCGTTCGGAATCTCGCCGTGGTAGAACAGGTCGAAGCCTTTGGATACCGGGAAACCGCGTTCCGCAAGCTCCACCATGACGCCGACCGGGTAATCCGTCCATTCTCCGGTTTTGTTCAAGCCGATCTCGCCGACTTTGATCTCCGCTTCTTCCGGCAGGTTGGTCGAAGACAAGCGGATCACGCCGTCTTCGCGTTCGCGAATCACCAGCGTCGTACCGAATTCCAGAGCGGCCGGAAGCACGTATCCGCCGTTATAGTCGATATGTTCGCCGATCAGATTCACGCGGCCCGGCGCATGGAACACGCGCGGTTCGACAGACGATTCGCCGAATTTCCGCATAAACATTTGCTTGATTTGCTGAGCTTTCATTCCGGGATCACCTCAGGGTTGTTTTGTTTGTCCGTGCTCTCAGTATAAGAGATTGCGCGCTTCTTGATAATGCACCGATGTGCGGACTGCATGGATTCATGTGACTTTCCCTTTTCCCTGATATATACTGTAAAAAAGGAGAATGACCATGAACCGAACTCAACCCGAATTCTCGTATTCCGTCGCTCCCAATCCGGCGTACGACAGCAAAGGCATGCTCTATGTATTGTTCGCCGGCGAAAGCCAAACGCTGCCCGAACACCGGATCGGACCGAAAATCTACGATTATTTCCTGCTGCACGTCGTCGAAGAAGGACGAGGCACGTTTACGCACGAAGGCCAACCGTACGAGCTGGAAGCGGGCGACGCGTTTCTGATCCGTCCGGGGCGGCTGGTCAGTTACGCTTCCGATACGCATCGACCGTGGCGCTACCGCTGGGTCGCGTTTGCCGGTCCGGCCGCCGAAAAAGTCGTCGACGCGGCGGGATTGACGCCGACGCATCCGGTGTTTCGCCCGTCGGCGGAATCGGATATCCCGCGAATGCTGCAAGATACGCTGAACGCGTTCCGCTTGCGCCGCGCCGGCGCGCATTTCTCGTCGCTCGGTTACCTCTACCTGATTCTGGCCGCGGCGGAAGACGTCGTTCGCGGAGAAGACGCCGTGCCCGCCGCCGACACCGCCGGAAGCCTCGCGGTCAAACAGATGATCCGCTACATGACCGATCAATACGCGCATCCCGTTTCGATCGAAGACATGTGTCAGAGTCTCGGATATAACCGGGCCTATCTCTCGCGCGTGTTCAAACAGAAGACCGGCGTCGCGCCCGTCACCTATCTGCTTCGGCTGCGTATCGACAAAGCGCGAGGCCTGCTGCGCGAACGGCCGGACCTGTCCGTTCAACAGATCGCGTCTTCGGTCGGCTTGACCGATCCGCTGTATTTCTCGCGCCAGTTCCAACGGCTGCACGGACAGTCCCCCACCGCTTATCGGGAATCGGTGCTGGGCCGTTAGGATTCGGTTCGAAGCCGGCAAACGGAGCGAAAGAATCGCCCTTCTCTAACTAAACCGCAAACGCGGCTTCCAAACGTCGGCTTGCCCGCTTCACGTTCAAGCGATCGGTTCCAACGTCGAACACGATCCAACGTCGAACGAATCCGCCGCATAGAAATCGCACCGCATCACAAAAAGCCTTCGGTTCCTGCACGCACAGGTTTCCGAAGGCTTTTTGCTTACACAGCTTATCGATCAATCTTGCATATCGACGGAACGGCGTCCGCGTACGTCGCGATCTCTGACGATTGCCGCTCGAAGCGGGAGGACGGTCTCGAACCGGCGCAGGGCCGCGTCTGTCGGAAACGCATTCCGACCGAGCGCGTTGCGCCTTACTGTTCGCTCTCGGTCTTCAGGATTTTCTCGATCCGTTCCAACTCTTCGCCGGAGAACTCCAACTGATTCAGCGTATCGATGTTCTCTTCGATCTGCGAGACGCGGCTTGCGCCGATCAGCACGGAAGTCACGCGTTCGCGGCGCAGGACCCAAGCGAGCGCGAACTGCGCCAAGCTTTGCCCGCGGGCAACGGCCATCTGGTTCAGCGCCCGCACTTTGCGCATCGCTTCCGGCGTGATCTGATTCTGGTTCAAGAACGGAGAATTGCTGGCCGCCCGGGAATCTTCCGGAATGCCGTTCAGATACTTGTTCGTCAGCAGGCCTTGAGCCAGCGGGCTGAACGCGATGCTGCCGACGCCGCTTTCGTCCAGCACGTCCTGAAGGCCGTGTTCGATCCAGCGGTTCATCATCGAATAGCTCGGCTGATGAATCGTCAGCGGCGTGCCGAGATCTTTGAGGATGGCGATCGCTTCGCGGGTCTGTTCCGCCGAATAGTTGGACACGCCTATGTACAGCGCTTTGCCCGAACGCACGATATGGTCGAGCGCCGCCATCGTTTCTTCGAGCGGCGTGTCCGGGTCCGGACGATGGTGATAAAAGATATCCACGTAATCCAGCCCCAGACGCTTAAGGCTCTGATCGAGGCTCGAAACGAGGTATTTGCGCGAACCCCATTCGCCGTAAGGGCCGGGCCACATATAATAGCCGGCTTTGGTCGAGACGATCAGCTCGTCGCGGTAAGCCTTGAGGTCGGTCGCCAGCATCCGCCCGAACATTTCTTCGGCCGAACCGGGCGGCGGACCGTAGTTGTTCGCCAAGTCGAAATGCGTAATGCCGAGATCGAAAGCGCGGCGCACGATGCTTCGACCGTTTTCGTAGGCGTCGACGCCGCCGAAATTATGCCAAAGTCCGAGCGACACCGCCGGAAGTTTCAGTCCCGAGCGGCCGCTGCGGTTGTATTTCATCCGGTCGTAGCGTTCTTCGCTTGCCTTGTATTCCATCGCTGTCTCCATCCTTTCGTTTCAAGCTTGCTTCCATCTTAGCGCCGGGGTTGCCGATTGGCAAGAAAACGATTACATGTTTTTTTGATCCTTCTGCCGCGGATGCGGGCGGAAGAACGCCTCAACTCGGACCCAGCAGACGGCGAACCCGATCGGCGACGGCGCCCATCGGTTCGGTGATCAGCAGATCGGCATGACTGTCGTAAGGCGTCGGCGTACGGTTGAGCAGCGCCAGACGTCCGCCTTCGAACATGCCGACCAGGCTGGCGGCCGGCTGTACGGTGAGCGACGTGCCGCCGACCAACATCAAATCGGCTTCTTCGATCGCGCGCACCGACGCTTCCAGTACGGACGAATCCAGCATCTCGCCGTACAAGACGACGTCGGGCTTGATCGCTCCCCCGCAGACGGGGCAGCGCGGAATGCCTTCGCTGCCGCTTACGATCTCCGGTCCGTACCGGGCTCCGCAATCGGTGCAGGTATTCCGCAGCACCGAACCGTGCACTTCGAGCACGCGGCGGCTGCCCGCTTTCTGATGCAGGCCGTCGATGTTCTGCGTAATGACGGCGTTCAGCTTGCCGCGTTCTTCGAGCTCCGCCAACAGCAGATGCATCGGATTGGGCCGCGCATCGGGGTACAGCATCTTCCGGCGGTAGAACCGATAGAACGTCTCGGGTTTTCGATAGAAAAAGTCCCGGCTCAACATCTCTTCGGGCGGATAAGGAAACTCGTCCTGCCCGCTTTCGTACAGCCCTCCGGCCGAGCGAAAATCGGGAATTCCGCTTTCCGTCGACGTTCCCGCGCCGCCGAAAAACACGATACGGCGGGCTTCTTCGATCCACTCCGCCAACACTTCCGCTTGATCTTTCGCCATGTTTGCTCCTCCTTCGCTTAACAGGCTTGTTCAACCGGCAGAGCCGCCGGGACGTTCCGGCCGGCTTCGCCGCCTGCGTCGTTCGTAATCCCGACGCGTCGAAGTTACGAACCGGCGCCGACTTGCAGCTCTTCGTATCCGCCGATCACGAAGTCGGCGGACTCCAGATGCCCGCGCGGTCCGCCGCCCGCCGCGATGCCGATCGCGAGCGCGGCTCCCGCTCGCCGGGCCATCTCCAGATCGGCGCCGCCGTCGCCGATCACGATCGTTCGCGCCGGCAGGACGCCCAGCCGGCGGCAGGCTTCCAGCGCAAGATCCGGCGCGGGCTTGCCTTCGCGCACGAGATCGCGCCCGCACACGGCCGCGAACAGGCCGTCCAGCCCGGCCGAGCGCAGATGCTTCTCGGCGGACGCCGTCGAGTCCGACGTCGCCACCGCAAGCTTGACGCCTGCGCCGCGCGCCTCTTCCAGCAGGCGCGCCAGACCCGGCAGCGGCCTGATCCGCCGCCCGCCGTTCAACCGCTCCTCCGCGGCGCGCGCCGAGCGGCGCACCGCGTCCACGCTCTCGTGCCAGGGCAGCCTGGCCGCATAGAGCTGCCAGGCGAGAGCGCCCGTCATCTCTTCGACGGTCGCCAGCGCCAGCGGCCCGGCGCGGTCGTAGTCGACGATGCTTCCGTCGACCCCGAGCTTAACGCCCAGCGCAAGCTCGACCCCCGGGGTCCAGCTTGCGCCGATATTCGACAGCTCGGCTTCGATTCGCCGAAGCAGCTCGTCGGCCCAGCCGCCCCACAGCTCCAGAAAATCGAACAAAGTGCCGTCTTTGTCGAACACGATCGCTTCGCAAGCATAAGTGCGGCCTTCGAATATCAGGCCCGGCATGGCGCTCCGCCTCCTTTTTCGATCATGACCGGATTTCGAACCGAACGCTTCATTTCCCGGAAGCTGCCGGGAAAGCATCCAGCCACGCCGAGATCAACGATACCGTCTGCTTGCGCTGCTCGGCGCCCGACAAAGTCGCTTTGCCGTCTTTGCCCTGCTGGCCGTAACTGCCGAATTGGCCGTGGTTGCCGCCTTCGATGACTTCGTATCGCGCGTCTTTCGGCAGATACGCCCGGCCTTTTTCGTAGCTGTCTTTGTTCAAGACCTTATCGTTCGAAGCGGTGATCGACAGCGCGGGAATCTTCGCTCGGCTCAGATCGCCTTTGCTCTCCGCGTAGGAAGCCAAGAAGAAGATCCCCGCGACCTGATCGGGATGAGCAGCGGCGAAGCGCGCCGCGAACGGTCCGCCGAGCGAATGGCCGCCGAGCACGAATGATTCGTCCGGATACTTTTTATACACGTTTTCCGCTTCGTTTTGACCCAAGAACGCGAAATTGAACGGCATCTTGATCACGAATACGTGACGGCCCGTCTCGGCCAAGTCGCGAGCGAAGACCGCGTAAGCCTCCGGTTTCACCCGGCCTCCCGGATAGAAGATCACGCCCGGCTGCTTCGCCGCGTTCGCCGCTCCCGAAGCCGCGAGCGGCTCGAATTCGATCCAATCGTCCGTCTGCGAGACGGCAACGCTCTGATCGCTTTTCATGGCCGCTTCCGCTTCGGCGGACGGTTTATAAGGGGTGCTGACGTAATACACGGCAGCCGCCAGCAGCACGAGCAAAATCGCCGACACGATCAGCAGGATCAGACGGCCCGTGCGGCGCGGTTTTTTTTCGCCGCCTCCGCGCCCTCTTCGCCTTCCGCCCTCGAACGGACGGATCGGCGATCTCGTTCCTGTCAACATAACAACTTCCTCCTCCAAGATAACTTTCCCCGTCTCATTATAAAGAAACGTTCTTCGCCCGGCAAAGCATTCCGGATAACGGCTGCGCTCGCGAAGCCTGCGTTCGGGCCGGATCGGCCTGCAAAGGAAGCTTGATCGGCAAAAATTTACGCAAAACAAAAAAAACCTCAACCCGCGCCGCTGCAAGGATTTGGAAAGAAAACCTATCAAAGCAGGGTTTTTTTGAGCTTGCTCGGCGTTTCATCGGAAAATGGCGGTGGTAAATAGATGGTGCACGCGGCAATAACAACTACTGAGGAGTGATTGAGATGGCAAACAGTCAGTCGGGCAACAAGAAGATGAGTCGCGAAGAAGCCGGTCGTATGGGCGGCGAAGCTACGGCGAAAAAACACAGTCGGGAGTTTTACCAAGAGATCGGACGCAAGGGCGGCAAAGCGACGGCCAAGTCGCACAGCCGAGAGTTCTACCAAGAGATCGGACGCAAAGGCGGAGAAGCGACTTCCAATTCCCACGACAAAGATTTCTATCGGGAAATCGGACGTAAAGGCGGCCAGAAGTAATCCGGCTGCCGTACCGTTTCCTCAATCTGCATTCTTTTCTATCGCGCGCGCCAAGCGAAGGAGCCGAAACGACTTTTCAAGCGTATTCGACTTCTTCGCTTAGGCGCGTTTTTTCGTGCGCTCACCCTTATCGTTAAGGTGCTTGCTTGTGTTTTTGCGACTATGCTAGGCCGCGTACGCAAACTTAACGACGTGCATCTTTAGCCGCCTTTTCGCCCTCCACGACGTCAGTGCCCCTCGACGTGCCCCGGCACGCTTTCGGAACCCTTCCTTGTCGAGAACAAGAATTCGTCTAAATCTGCTTCGTTCGAAGTTTGCGTACACGCCCTAGAAAAAAGTAACGGCTTGTGTTAGACTGTTTAGAAATTTAGTTCCACTCTTTATTTTTGTTCAAATCCTTGCTTTGCTCGTTAACCGCGCTAAAGCAAAACTTTTAAATCATCTGTCCTAGGGGGAAGAGTCATCATGGTGGCACCGAAGAAAATGCGTTCCGATATGATCAAAAAAGGATTCGACCGCGCACCGCACCGCAGCTTGCTGCGCGCAGCCGGAGTCAAAGAAGAAGATTTCGGCAAACCGTTCATCGCGGTCTGCAACTCTTACATCGATATCGTTCCCGGCCATGTTCACTTGCAGGAATTCGGCAAGATCGTCAAAGAAGCGATCCGCGAAGCCGGCGGCGTGCCGTTCGAATTCAACACCATCGGCGTCGACGACGGCATCGCGATGGGCCACATCGGCATGCGTTATTCCCTGCCGAGCCGCGAGATCATCGCCGACTCGCTGGAAACGGTCGTTTCCGCGCACTGGTTCGACGGCATGGTCTGCATCCCGAACTGCGACAAGATCACGCCGGGCATGCTCATGGGCGCGCTCCGCGTCAATATCCCGACCGTGTTCGTCAGCGGCGGACCGATGAAAGCCGGCAAAGACAAGAACGGCCGCTCCATCTCCCTGACTTCCGTCTTCGAAGGCGTAGGCGCGCACCAAGTCGGCAAGATCGACGATCAGACGCTGCTCGAACTCGAACAATTCGGTTGTCCGACCTGCGGTTCGTGTTCCGGCATGTTCACCGCCAACTCGATGAACTGCCTGGCCGAAGCGCTGGGTCTCGCGATGCCGGGCAACGGCACCATCCTCGCGGTCGCTCCGGAACGCCGCGACTTCGTTCGCCAGTCCGCGACGCAGCTGATGGAACTGATCAAGCTCGATCTGAAGCCGCGCGATATCGTGACCGTCGAAGCGATCGACAACGCGTTCGCGCTGGACATGGCGATGGGCGGTTCGACCAATACGGTTCTGCATACCCTCGCTCTGGCTCAAGAAGCGGGCATCGAATATCCGATCGAACGCATCAACGAAGTCGCCAACCGCGTGCCTCACCTCGCGAAGCTGGCTCCGGCGTCCGACTGGCATATCGAAGACGTGCATAACGCGGGCGGCGTCAGCGCCGTGCTGAACGAGCTGCTCAAGAAACCGGGCGCGCTGCACGCCGACCGGATCACGGTAACGGGCAAAACGATCCGCGAGAACGTCGAAGGTCAAGAAATCCAGAATACCGAAGTCATCCATAAGATCGACAACCCGCATTCCGAACGCGGCGGTCTGGCCGTTCTCTTCGGCAACTTGGCTCCGGAAGGCGCGATCATCAAGGTCGGCGCGGTCGATCCTTCGGTCGGCGGCTACCACAGAGGTCCGGCCATCTGCTTCGACTCCCAAGAAGAAGCGCTGGAAGGCATCGCCAAAGGCAAGATCCAAGAAGGCCACGTCGTGGTCATCCGTTACGAAGGACCGAAAGGCGGACCCGGCATGCCGGAAATGCTCGCTCCGACTTCTCAGATCGTCGGCATGGGTCTCGGCGCCAAAGTCGGCTTGATCACCGACGGCCGCTTCTCGGGCGCGTCCCGCGGCATCAGCATCGGCCACATCTCGCCGGAAGCCGCCGAAGGCGGACCGATCGCGTTCGTCGAAGACGGCGACATGATCGAACTCGACTTGAACGAACGCACCATCCAATTGGAGATCAGCGACGAAGAATTCGCAGCTCGCCGCGCGAACTGGAAAGGCTTCGAACCGAAAGTCAAAACCGGTTACCTCGCCCGCTACTCCAAGCTGGTCACCAACGCCAGCATGGGCGGCATCATGAAAATCTGATTCGTCTTATACGCCGCGCATGCTCCGTATACGGCAACAAGCCCGGAGATCGAAATCTCCGGGCTTGTTTTTTTGCTTTCCGGCAGGCAGCGACCAAGCGCACGAAAAAAGGGACGGCGCTCGGCCGTCCCTTGCTGTTCGCGCGGACGCGTTTCGTTTTCGGCGCTTCGAATCGGATTCGGCATCGATCAAGTGACCGCGCCGGCGGCTTCGTTTTCCGTTACCGGCAGATCGGACGACGCGGACGAATTCTCCGAGGCCGTCGATGTCTGCGACTTCGACGCCGAAGCTTCGCCCGCGGTCTTGCGCCGGCGGTTATCGCGTTTATGGTCTTTGAAGTCGCGGTTCAACAGCACGTCCATCGGCATGAACATCACTTTGGGCACCAGCATCTCCGTTTGTTCGCCGAGCCTTGCCGTACCGGAAGGATGCAGCACGCTGAGCAGCACTTTCAAATAGAACCGGGTCATGCGCGCGAACAGGCCTTCCGGCAGATCGAGCACTTGAAATCCGAACTGCTGCGGCCCCCGATTGATCATGCTGACGCCGTACAATCCTTTGGCGGCGCGCAGGCTCGGATCTTGACGCACGTATTCCGCGATCTTGGGCAGGCTTCTCTCCGTCTCGCGGACCATCAAGATCGCCGTCTGCATCGCGGACCGCGAGCGGCTGCTCATCTCGAACAGCATTTTGTTGTCGAAATGCAGCTCGAGCACGGGATCGCCTTTGGTCAACCGTTCGCCGTTTTCGAGCTGCAAAGGCTGCCCGGAATATTTGACCTTACGGAAATGATAAAACGGCGCGTCATGCGCTTCTTGAAGCCGAAACGCGAATTTGAACGCTTTTTCGTACAGCAGCCAACCCTGCACCAGAAGACGTTTCGCCGGAGACAGCTTGCGGCCCGACGATTTCTGCTGCGCTTTGCTTGCTTTCTGCGTAGAATCCATCAGCTTCTCGATCGTCACGCTGCTCAGCCCCTTATCGTAAGCTTCCGTCAAAAAACGTTCCAGCGCGCGCAGCATGTTCTCCGGCGCTTTGTCGTTCGCGCCGAGCGTGGCCCCGCAGTCGTGCAGTACCAGCACCTCGCCGCCGCGCATTTTCCGCCGCATCCGTTTGAGCAGCCGGTCTTCGCCGAGACGTTGGCGCCAGTCGCCGAAAATGCCCGACCAAAGCACCAGCTTCAGCTCGTGCCGTCCCACCAGATCGAACAAATTGACGATGCCCCACGGCGGACGATAATAAACGGCCCTCTGGCCGGTCACGTTCTCGATCACTTCGTTGGTGCGGTTTACCTGTTTGCGAACCGAACCCGGCCACATCAACCAGTTCGCCCGGTGCACGTAATTGTGGATTCCGATCGCATGCCCTTCGGCCTGCATCCGTTTAAGCAGTTCGGGATGCTGCACGGCATGGGAACCCACGACAAAAAAGGTCGCTTTCGCTTCGTAACGTCGGAGCAGATCAAGCAGCTGCGCGGTATAGCGCGGGTCCGGTCCGTCGTCGAACGTGAGAGCAAACTCCGTCTCGCTTTTCCCCTTGCGGAAAGCCCGGAATCCGAAAATTCGGCTGATCAACCCCGGGATGAACGCATAGAAAGAGGATAAGTAAAATAGCCATATCAGCAAGGTCGTTTCCATTTCCGCTCTCCGTTTCTCTATATTGAAGTCCGAGCAAGAGTTTGGAACTTCTATTGCTCGCCGTCATCACTTTATTTTATCATAGGAATGAATCGAATCAATGCAAAAGTGCGGTCTTCCGAAGTCCGACATTCTCCCGAAGGAGCGTATCCATGATCTCGTTATACCGAAAGTACTGGCGCACGGCGTTCGACATCGCGCTGATCGTCTTGACCGTTTATCTGGTCATGCTGGCGTTCAGTTGGCTGTACGGCATCGCCGCCCCGGTTTTCCTCTCGTTGGTCGTCTATCTGATCATCGAACCGTTCGCGCGTTTCCTGCATCGACGCAAACTGCCCAAGCCGCTCGCCGCCGCGATCTCCGTACTGGTCTTCGTGCTGGTCATTCTCGGCGCGCTGTTCGGAGCCGGGCTGATCTTCGTCTCGCAGATCGCGAGATTGACGGACAATCTGCCGGAATACGCCATGATCGTCCAACAGCAGTTCGCCAATCTGACGAAATTTCTACATAACGAATTGAACGCGCTGCCGGCCGGCACGGTCGAGAAAGCCAACGAATATTTCGCCGTGTTCACCGATCAGCTCACCGTCTGGTTGAAATACGCGTTTACGCACGTGCTGTCTTTCCTGACGTCGTTCTCCAGCTTCGTGGTGAACTTTACGATTTCGATCATCTTGGCCTTTTTCCTCAGTTCGGAGATCGTTTGGTGGAAAAAGGTCGCCAGCGACAAAACGCCGAACACGCTCAAACTGGCTTTCGCTTTTTTGAGAAACCATGTATTCCGTTCGATCGGGTCTTATCTGAAAGCTCAGGCGATTCTCGTACTGATCTCGTTCGCTTTGATCTTCGCCGGGCTGCTGATCCTTCGCGTGGACAATGCTTTCGCGATCGCGATCGTCTCGGCGCTGTTCGATATCCTGCCGCTGCTGGGCGTACCCGCCATCTTCATCCCGTGGATCATCTATCTGTTCGTGATCGGCAATACGAGCTTGGCGATCGGGTTGATCGTGCTGCTCGCCGTCGTCATGCTGAGCCGACAGCTGCTCGAACCGAAGATCGCCGGCAACTCGATCGGCATTTCTTCGGCCTATCTGATGCTGTCGTTCGTCTTGATCTCGACTTCGCTGTTCGGCATCGCCGGATTGATCTTGGCGCCGATCCTTCTGATTCTGATCAAAGAGCTGCTGCAGCAGGGCTACCTCCAGCGCTGGATTCGCATGCCGCAAGAAGAGTTTACCGTGCATCCGCTCAGTCCTTCGGGAGCGCCGCAGCCTGCGCCGTCTCCCGTTCCCGCACCGACGCCGGCCGATCCGCCGAGCGCGTCCGGATCGTCGACGCAGGACCCGAATTTGCCGGATTAACAAGTCGAGCTTCGCTTTTCAGCGAAGCTCTTTTTTTATATTTCAGTTTAGTCGGAATCGGTTGGATGAAGGTTGCATGAAGGCGGTCCCTTACGCGTTTTAAGGATCGCTCCGTCGGGTAAAAAATTGCGTATGCCCAAATTCATCCAAGTCAGCAAGTGTACTCCATTATCCGAGCAATGGAAAGGGGACTTCACGTGACCGACGAACAAAAACCGAAAACAGGCAGCGAACCGGAAGAAAACATGACTTTGACGACCCGTCAAGGCCATCCTGTTCGCGACAACCAGAATGTACGTACCGTAGGCAATCGCGGACCCACGACGTTGGAGAATTATCAGTTCTTGGAGAAAATTACCCACTTTGACCGCGAACGCATCCCGGAACGCGTGGTGCATGCTCGCGGCGCGGGCGCGCACGGCGTGTTCACCGCATACGGCAAAGCCGGCGACGAACCGGTATCCAAATACACGCGCGCCAAGCTGTTTCAGGAAGAAGGCAAAGAAACGCCGGTATTCGTCCGTTTCTCCAGCGTAATTCACGGCGGTCATTCGCCGGAAACGCTGCGCGACCCTCGCGGCTTCGCGACGAAATTCTATACGGAAGACGGCAACTGGGACTTGGTCGGCAATAACCTTAAGGTCTTCTTTATCCGCGATCCTCTGAAGTTCCCGGATATGGTACACGCTTTTAAGCCGGACCCGATTACCAACGTGCAGAGCATGGAGCGTTTCTTCGATTTCGTCTCGCTCAGCCCGGAAGCGACGCATATGATCACGTTCCTCTTCTCGCCGTGGGGAATTCCCGCCAACTATCGGCAGATGCAGGGCTCGGGCGTCAATACGTATAAATGGGTCAATACCGAAGGCGAAGCCGTGCTGGTCAAATACCATTGGGAACCGCTCAAGCAGGGCATCAAGAACCTGACTCAAAAAGAAGCCAACGAAGTGCAATCCACCAACTTCAATCACGCCACGTTGGATCTGTACGAAGCGATCGAACGCGGCGATTACCCGGAATGGGAACTGTGCGTGCAAATCATGGAAGACCATGAGCATGCGGAACTCGATTTCGATCCGCTCGACGATACGAAGCTGTGGCCGCCGGAGCAGTTCCCGTTCCTCCCGGTCGGCAAGATGACGCTGAACCGCAATCCGGAAGACTATTTCACGGAAGTGGAACAAGCGGCGTTCGGCACAGGGGTCCTGGTGGACGGTCTGGATTTCTCCGACGACAAAATGCTGCAAGGCCGCACCTTCTCTTATTCCGATACCCAACGCCATCGGGTCGGAGCCAACTACTTGCAGCTCCCGATCAATGCGCCGAAGACCCATGTCGCGACCAATCAGAGCGGCGGACAGATGCAATACAAAGTCGACCGCGCTCCGGGCCAGAACCCGCACGTGAACTACGAACCGTCTTCGATGGGCGGATTGCAGGAAGCGCCGAAACCGGGCAAAGACCATGAACCGGAATACCATGCCAAACTGGTCCGCGCTCCGATCGACCGTCCGAACAATTTCGGTCAGGCCGGCGACACGTACCGTTCGTTCGAAGATTGGGAACGCGACGAATTGATCGCCAACCTCGTCGACGCTTTGTCCCAATGCAAATCAGACATCCAAGAACGCATGATCGATCACTTCACGCAGGCCGACGCCGATTACGGCCGACGCGTATCCGAAGGTTTGGCAGCCGCCAAACCCGAAGACGCAACCAGCGGCCAGTCGAACCCCGACAAAGCCGTCGAACAATCCGAAGAAAAAGGCAAAGAAGCCGGCCCTTATTAAAGGTAGGCGATGCATCAAAAAGAGCTCCGGACCGAAGTCCGAAGCTCTTTTTTGTGCTTTTCCCCTCTCCTACCACAAAAATGAGGAAGGTGAAGGGTAAAATCCGTGAAGAAGCGATAGCGTTCGCCTTTGTAATCGGGAAAATACCGCTAAAAAGTATAATCGATTTTCCCGATTACAACACGCGATCGGAACGGACTTTACCCGGAACCTCAGCACATTTGATCACACCGTAAATTTCGAAATCGACTCTTTCAACTCGTTCGACGCATTGCTGAGCTTCGCCGACAGCTCGACCAGACGCACGCCGACATTCTGCTGCTCGCTGCTGAGCGACGCCACTTCTTCCGAAGTCGCGGACGATTCTTCGGCGACCGCGCTGACGCTGGCTAGCGCTTCGGACATGATCGTCTGCGCCCGGCCCAGTTCGCCGATCGAAGCCGTCACGCCGTCCAGTTTGCCGGAGAACGACTCCATCTGATCTTGAACGGAGTCGAAGATGCCGCTCGTTTGTTTGACGGACACTACCTGTTCTTGGAACATCGGATAGACCGTCGACAGCGTGCGTACCGTCTCGTCCATCTCCGATTGAATATTGTCGGTGATCTCGCCGACCATGTCGATCGATTCGCGCGAACGGCTGGCCAATTGGCGAATCTCTCCGGCCACGACCATAAATCCTTGTCCGGCTGCGCCTGCCCGCGCCGCTTCGATCGTGGCATTGAGCGAGAGAATATTCGTTTGTTTCGTAATATTCTGCATCGCTTCGAGCACCTTCATGACCGAAGCCGTGCTTTCTTTGAGCGCGTCGACCCGAGCAACCAGCGAACGTACCATGTTTTCCGTACTGCCCGTTTGTTCGAGCAGCTTGTCCAGATGCACGGTGCCTTCGCGGCTGGCCGCTTGGACTTGCCGCGCCGACGCGTCCATCTCGCGGTTGGCCGAGACGACTTTGTCCATCCGGTCTCCGATTTGATCCGTCAGTTCGGTGCTCTTCTCCGCTTCCTGCGCCAGACTCGTCGCTCCGTTGGCGATTTCTTCCGTCGCGATCGCGATCTCGCGCGCCGAAGCCGCGGTCTGACGGGAAGCTTCTTCCAACTCGCCCGCCGTATCCAACACCTGCTGCGCGGTATCCGTCGTCTGACGAACCAGATCCGTGATCCGGTCCATCATCCGGTTAAATGCCGTCGACAGCTCGCCGATCTCGTCTTTGGAGCGGTAATCCGTACGTACGCTAAGGTTGCCCGTCGCGCCTTCCTGCATCAGTCCTTTGAGATGACCGAGCGGGCGGGCAATCATGCGGACCATCCAGACGCCCATCGCGATCGCGACGAGAATCGCGACGGCGACGAAGATGACGATCAGGCTTAAGATGCCCGACGCGCCTTCCAGCAGGTAAGCCGTCGGCACGATGCCGATCAGGTTCCAACCCGGAAGGCTCAACGTGCTGTAAGCGGCCAGTACCGGCTGATCGAACTGTTTGGTTTCGAATTTGCCGCTTCCCGTCAGATCGCTGTGCGGGAACACGAAAGTAGACGGTTGACCGGCGGAGCCTTCGATATTGGAAGCGACGTTCGTTCCGTCGGCGGCAACCAATTCGATACGGCTGCCTTCTCCCAGATTGACCGATTTCAGTTGGGCTTCCAGCGTATTGACGTCCATTTGAAGACCGACGATGAACTTGGCGCCGCTTCCGTTGGTCGTCGACATGATCCTTACGATCGAGTAGCTTTGGCGGTTCGCGTCGGTCGCGAGCCAGATTTGCTTGGCGTCTTCCGAATTCAGTTTGGCGTACCAATCGGTTTTTCGAATCTCTTCGGCAGTCGGCAGTTTCAAATTGCCCGCCGAGAAGAAATTGTTCGCGGCTTCGTCCGTTTGCAGGAAATAAACGGCCTGCAAACCGCTGGTCACGTTCATCTGATTGCTTAACGAGTCGTTGATGTCCCGAACGGCTTGGAATCGGTCGAAGTCGGTAGCGGCACGCTGCAAGTTGTTAATGGATTCCTGAATCTCCGGATTGAAAAAGACTTGAGTCGACAAGTCCATGTATCGCTGCAGCACGATATCCAGCTTCTGCGCCGTTTGCATAATCGTTTGTTCGTTAGCCGCCGCCGCATTGTCTTTGATCGTGCTTCGCGCTTTGGCGTACGAGAGAACCCCGAGCGAGGACACGAATACGACCATCCCGATCAAGAAGATCAAGAAGAGTCTCACGCCTACCGATTTGCTCGGATTCAACGCGCGCCAGTTGCGGATCGCGCCGACCAACATGCCGCCCCAACCTTGAGCGAAACGTTTCGATTGATTGACGTTTTTTCCTTTTGTTCCTTTGTTAAACTTCGGAAAGCTCAATTTGGAAGTTTTCGCTTTTTGCACTAAGCCTTCGGACCCATTTAACTCCGTCTCCGGTAGCGATTTCGGTAGCGCTTTCTTTTTTTCGCGTACCTGTTTAGGCTTTTTGTCCTTCTTCAGCAGCTTGAACGAAGGCTTCCCTTTTCCTTCGACTTTGCCGCCGTCCGGCTCGAGTACCGGGTTTTCCCCGTGTTCGCCTTGTTCTTTCATCATACCCATGTCCCCACCCCGCCAGTCTTTAGAATCAGCGCTTTAACACCGGGCGTCGAGAAAGCTTCCCGAAATTATTTATGTACCCACATAGCCATAAAAAAGCCCGAGTTTACAAAATGCTGGATGTCTTTATTATCGGCGCAAGCAAGCGAAATGGAAAGCGATAATGCGCATTTTTTTAAAAAAAGTTAACATTACATGAAAACCCTTCAGCTCCGTGAAGGAATTGAAGGGTTTCGTACGTCTGTGCAAGGTCCTTTCGGACTATGTCTTAAGACTTTTGTTTTTTATTGTTTTTCTTTCGCATCATATCGAAGTAACGCAGCGGTTGATCCACTTTCAACCGGACATGCTGCATCGGATGACGCGCCGCGTCCAACTCGCTGCCTTCTTCGTCCCAGATCGTGCCTACCGTCTGTTTGAAAAAGGTTCCGTCGGGGCCGAAAAATTCGATTTCCGTTCCCGGCTTGAAATGGTTGCGCTGCTGGATCGTCGCGATTTGCGTCTCGGCGTCGTAATCCAGTACCAGACCGGCAAAGTCGTAAGGCACGGCTTTTTCTTCCGGCTCGTAGATATGGTCTTCATGGTCCGGCGTATCGTAGAAGAATCCCGTGTTCAGCGGACGGTTCGCCGCTTTGTTCAGTTCTTCCATCCATTCCGGCTTCAGCACGTAATTTTCGGGATCGGCCATGTACGCGTCGATCGCTTGACGATAGACGTTGACGACGGTCGCCACGTAATGGATCGACTTCATGCGGCCTTCCACTTTGAAGCTGTCGATGCCGACTTCGATCAGATCCGGGATCGAGCCGAGCATGCAGAGGTCTTTGGAACCCATGGTAAACGCGTTGTCTTCCGGCTTGAACAGCGGATTGCCTTCATTGTTTTCCGACTGCTGTTCTTCGGACACCCATTCTCCCGCCGGAGACGGGTTTTCGAACAGATCGTATTTCCAGCGGCACGATTGGCAGCAGCCGCCCCGATTGGAATCGCGGTCGGTAAAATGGTTGGACAGCACGCAGCGGCCCGAATACGACGAGCACATCGCGCCGTGCACGAACGATTCGATTTCGATATCCACGTTCGCTTTGATCTCGGCGATCTCTTCCAGACTGGTCTCGCGGCCGAGCACGACTCGCGGCAGTCCTTCTTCTTTCCAGAATTGCACGGCCTGCCAATTGAGCGTCGACTGCTGCGTGCTCAGATGCACTTCGACTTCGGGGGCTGCCGTTTTGGCCGTTTCCACGATCACCGGATCGGCCGTGATGATCGCGGAGATGCCCGCTTCTTGCAGTTTGCCCAGATACTCGGCGATACCGTCCAAATCTTCTTCGTGCGCGTAAATATTGGTGGCGACGAAGACTTTCGCGCCGTATTTTTTGGCGAATTCCACGCCTTCTTTCATTTCTTCGAAGCTGAAATTGTCCGCGCCCGAGCGCAGACCGTATTTCTGTCCCCCGATATAGACGGCGTCCGCGCCGTAATGCACGGCGAATTTCAGCTTTTCCAGATTGCCGGCCGGCGCCAGCAGTTCGGGTTTGTCGAGCCGATAACGTTTGCCTTTATGCTGCGGCTTGGCTTGAATCGGCGTTTGCGTTGTTTCCACGATGCGATCCCCTTTCCGTTCTCAATACACTTGTTCTTTGTAGAAAAATCCGAAGGACAGTTCCCGGTCGGGGTCCTGCAGATCGCGAATCTCGTCCAGCCAAGCTTCGTCGAACGCATATCCTTGCGGATCGGCGACGAACGCGTCGATCGCTTTGCGGTAAGCGCGAGCCGCCGCGACGTTATAAGCCGGACTTTTCAAAATGCCTTCGATCTTGAAACTCTGCACGCCCGCTTCCATCAACAAATGCAAATCTTCCAAGATGCAGATATCGCCCGAACTCATGATATGCGTACCGTTGGAATCTTCGTAGATCGGGAACCGCTCGTCGCGGCGTTCCGCTTCGATCAGATACAAGCCGCGCGACAAGCCTACGTTGCCGTCTTCGACCGGACGTCCCTGATTCGCCATATAGCTATGCACCAGGCTGCGTTTGGAATGATAAATGTTCGTCATGCCGTGAACCTGCACTTGGGCTTCGACTTCCAGCTCCGGCATCATGTTCGTCACTTCGTCCATGTTCAGTTCGCGCGCGAGCACGACGCGGGTCGCGCCCCGGCGTCCCCAATAATTGGCCGTTCCGTGATTGGTCGAAGTCATCTCCGCGTTCCAATGCAGCGGCAGGCCCGGCAGCAGCTTGCGAGCGTGCATCAGCACGGAAGGATCGCCGAATTCGATGCCGTCCACGCCGATTTCGCCCATCCGCCGCAGATAGTCCGGCAGGTCCGGCAGCTTCGTGTTATCCATCAGATTGTTGACGCAGACATAAATTTTAATGCCGCGCGGGCGCGCGTAAGCGACCGCCTCCGCGATGTCTTCCGGAGCGAATTCGCCCGGCAATCTCATCCCGTATGTTTCTTCCCCCAGCAAAAAAGCATCGCAGCCGGCTTCGGCCAGCGCTTTGAGTTCATCCAGTGTGCCGCACGTTGCCAACAATTCGGGTCTATATCCCAAAACGGCCACTCCCTTCTATTCGCTTAAATCCATGATCGGCATAAGCCGGCGCAATCATTTGCCGCCGGCCTTGCTTTTCTCGATATTTTGTTGATGCTGCTCGTACGTCTCGGCAAACCAATGCGCGCCGGAGCCGTCTTTTTTGGTCACGTAGAAATAGTAATCCGAAGCTTCCGGTTGCAAAGCCGCTTCGATGGACTTGAGACTCGGCGCCGCGATCGGCCCCGGCGGAAGTCCTTCGTGTTTGTACGTGTTATACGGACTGTCGATCTCGAGATCGGAATACAGCAGCCGATCTTTCTGCTTGCCGAGCGCATATTGAACGGTCGCGTCGATTTGCAGCTTCATCGGTTTGTTCAATCGGTTGTAGATGACGCCGGCGATCAGCGGACGTTCGGAATCGACCACCGCTTCGCGCTCCACGAGCGACGCGACGGTCAACAGTTCGTGAACGGTAAGCCCGCGCTCTTTGAGCAAAGCGTCGAAGTCCGGAACGGCTTTCAGCTTGGTCGTCGTTTCTTTGACTAACCGGCGCACCACGTCTTCCGCGGAAGCATCGGTCGAGAACTCGTACGTGTCCGGGAACAGATACCCTTCCAACGCGTAAGTTAAGCCTTCTTCGGAAGGCACGCCGTCCGGCAGGACATCGGCGAATTTCTCCGGTTCCCGGGCCAATTGACGGATGCTTTTGGCGTCCCAACCGCCGGCTTCGCTCAGCCGATCCGCGATCTGCGGGATCGTCAGCCCTTCCGGAATCGTCACTTTGACCGAAGCGGGTTTCGCGCCTTCGCCTTCGTTCAACGCCGCGGTAATGCCCGCGTAATCCAGACCCGGGTACAGTTGGTAAGAGCCCGCTTTGAAGGAGCCGCCTTCCTTCTCCATTTTCAAGTAGACTTTGTATAACAGAGCGCTGCGGATCAAGCCTTCTTTTTGAAGCTTATCGGCGATTCCGGCCGTTCCGGTCCCTTCGGGAATCTCGAACATGACCGCTTCGCTCGACGAAGGCATCGGCCGCATGGAAGCATAAACGAAACTTCCGACCGACCCGATCAACAGCAATAGGATCAATATCAGCACAAGCGGCGCTTTCGATCTTTTTTTCTTTGGCAATACGCTATTTTCCACTACGGCGCACATCCTTTATCGAACGTCCTCGGCCTATCGTTATTTTTACGCATGGCAAAGCGGACCAGGCTGACCGGGTCCGCTTGCTTTACCGATTCCCTTACATTTCTTCCGGGAAAGTGAGTTCGTCGAACAGCTCGGCTACGTTTTCCCACTCGTCATCGTCGTCGATCGTCGACAGCTGCACTTCGCCGGAAGGCGAAGTCTCGATCTTGAGAATCTGCACATCGTCGTCCGCTCCGACCGTTTCGTTCTGAAGAACCGCGTAGGCGCCGCCGCCGACTTCGAATTCTTTGACGATACGATAGGTAACCGACTCCGCGTTCTCGTCGATCAGCTCGACATACAATCCGTACACTTGCTCAAGCTTGTTCGTGTATACGACCTGACTTGCGGAAAATTCCGTCATTGCTCTATTCCTCCCCGTCCAATTCGGCAACCAGCGTATTAAACGTCTCTTCGACGATCTGCCATTCCGCTTCGTCTTCGATCACGTAGAGCTTCAAATCGTCGTCGTCTTCTTCGTAACGGAACGCGTAAACTTCGTCCGCTTCGTCGTCTTCGGAGTCCAGCGGCACGACCATCATGTACTTGCTGTCGGAGCCGTCCACTTCGAATTTCATGATGACTTCAAAGCCTTCTTCCTGGCCTTCTTCGTCAGGAATATAAATAATTTCGGGTTCGTCGCCCAAGAGATGGGAATCGTTTGCCATGCCCGTCACCCTTTCACCTTTTTGATTTGGAATCGAGATAGTTTTGCAAAATCAGGCCAGCCGCGATCTTGTCGACGACCTGCTTGCGTTTCTTGCGGCTGACATCGGCTTCGAGGAGCGTTCGCTCGGCGGAGACCGTCGTCAGACGTTCATCCCAGAGGTGAACGGGCAGACCCAACAATTCCCGCAGCGACTCGGCGAATTCGATGCACAGTTCGCCGCGCGGGCCGATCGTGCCGTTCATGTTTTTCGGGAGACCTACCACCACTTCTTCGACTTCGTGCAGCGCCGCAAGCTCGGCGATTCTCCGCATATGAGAATCGTCTTCGCGGCGCTGAACCACTTCGATCCCTTGAGCGGTCCAGCCGAAGGCGTCGCTTAACGCGACGCCGATCCGCCGGTCTCCGTAATCGAGGCCCAGCAATTTCATTATGCTTATTCTCCTATCGAAGCTTGGACAAATAAGAACGAACCAGCTCTTCGATCAGCTCGTCGCGCTCTTTTTTGCGAATCAGGCTTCGTGCGTTGTTGTGTCTCGGGATGTAAGCCGGATCGCCGGACAGCAGGTAGCCCACAATCTGATTGATCGGATTGTACTCTTTCTCCACAAGCGCGTCGTACACGGTAAGCAGAATCTCCTGTGCGGAAGTCTCTTCGTCGCCTTGTACGTTGAACTTCATAGTCTTGTCCATGGAATCCATAGGGATTACACCTCGCTTCACAAAGCGTCCCCGCGTCGGCGGCGCGCTTTGACGCCTTCGTAGTATTGAATCTTATTTATCATATCACACTTTCCCCCGATCAAGAAACGGGGAATCCGGCAACGATAAACAGCTTCTTCTTAGGCGTTCAGCGATTGTTCGAGGAGCGAAAGAGCCGCGTTCAGCGCTTCTTGAAGCTTCGAAGCGTCTTTGCCGCCGGCCTGCGCCATATCCGGACGTCCGCCGCCGCCTCCGCCGCAGACCGAAGCCGCTTCTTTGACGAGCTTGCCCGCATGCAGGCCGCGCTTGGTCAGTTCCTGAGGAACGGCCACGACGAAGTTGACCTTGTCTTCCACCGGCGCGCCCAGAATCAGCACCGCCTGCGGCAGTTTGACTTTCAGCTCGTCGGCGAGCGAACGCAGACCGTCCATGTCGGATACGGAGACCGCTTCGGCCAACACCTGCACATCGCTTACGTTACGCACGTTATCCGTCAGTTTGCCCGCTTCTATCGCGCCCAGTTTGCCGCGCAGCGATTCGATCTCGCGTTCGGCTTCTTTGAGCTGTTTGCCCATCGCTTCGATGCGCTTCGGCACTTCGGCAACCGGAGTCTTGAGCGCCGCGGCCGACTGCTTGAGCAGATCGAGCTGCTCGTCCAGATACAGATAAGCGCCCCGGCCGGTCAAAGCTTCGATCCGGCGCACGCCCGAACCGATGCCGCTTTCGCCGACCAGTTTGAACAAGCCGATCTCGCTCGTGTTGCGAACGTGGCAGCCGCCGCACAGCTCGAGGCTGTAATCGCCGATTTCCACGACGCGCACGATATCGCCGTATTTTTCGCCGAACAGCGCCATCGCGCCCATCGCTTTGGCTTCCTCGATGCCTTTCAGCTCGATGACGACGTTGACGCCTTTCCAGATCTGCTCGTTGACGCGGCGTTCCACGTCGGCCAACTCTTCCGGCGTGATGCTGCCGAAATGCGAGAAGTCGAAGCGCAGACGCTGCGGCTCGACGAGCGAGCCTGCTTGGTTGACGTGCGTGCCGAGCACTTCTTTGAGCGCTTTGTGCAGCAGGTGCGTCGCCGTATGGTTTTTCTCGATCGCGGCGCGGGAATCGCGTTTCACGCTCGCCCGCACGTCGTCGCCGACATGCAGTTCGCCGGATTCGACCGTCACTTGATGCACGTGTTGGCCGCGCGGCGCTTTGACCAGACCTTCCACGTTCAGCGTGCCGGTAAAGGACGAGATCGTGCCCACGTCGCTGACCTGACCGCCGCTTTCCGCATAGAAAGGCGTTTTGTCGAGCACGACCAGCGCGGAATCGCCTTCGCCGACCGAATCGACGATTTCGCCGTCTTTGATCAGCACGACGATTTTGGCTTCGACGGACGTTTCCGCGTAGCCCACGAATTCGCTGTCGGCTTCCAGTTCGGACAACGCGCCGCCTTGGATATTCATGCCGCCGCCTTTTTTGTGCGCTTCGCGCGCTCTCGTACGTTGTTCCTGCATCGCCGTCTCGAATCCGTCGCGGTCCACGGTCATGCCGTGCTCCAGCGCGAAGTCTTCCGTCAGATCCAGCGGGAAACCGTACGTGTCGTACATCTTGAATGCGTCTTCGCCGCCGATGACGGTTTCTCCGGCCGCTTTGGCGCGTTCGGCCGTCTCGGTCAAGATCGCGAGACCGTCGGACAGCGTCTTATGGAAACGTTCTTCTTCCAGACGGATCACGCGTTCGATCAGTTCGCGGCTGTCCACGACTTGACTGTAGTAGACGCCCATGACGTCGCCTACGGTGCGAACCAGCTCGTACAGGAACGGACGGTCCAATCCGATCACGCGTCCGTAGCGGACCGCGCGGCGTAGCAGACGGCGGATGACGTAACCGCGGCCTTCGTTGGACGGCTGCACGCCGTCGCCGACGGCGAACGTTACCGTGCGCACGTGGTCAGCAATGACTTTGAGC
The DNA here is from genome assembly GCF_002205895.1 of Saccharibacillus sp. O23. GTDB lineage: Bacteria > Bacillota > Bacilli > Paenibacillales > Paenibacillaceae > Saccharibacillus. Next base: position 58,775 of record NZ_NJDE01000010.1, on the reverse strand, counting down.
GCGACGTCGTGCTCTTCGCTGACGCCGTATTCGATGCCGGCCAGCTTCGCCGTATGTTGAATCATCGGCTGGAACAAGTCGGTATCGAAGTTGGAGTTCACGTCTTGAAGGATCGAAGAAAGACGCTCCAGACCCGCGCCCGTATCGATGTTCTTGTTTGGAAGCGGCGTGTAGCTGCCGTCTTTGTTATGGTTGAACTGCGAGAATACGAGGTTCCAGACTTCGAGGAAACGCTCGTTCTCTCCGCCCGGATACATTTCCGGATCGTTCGGATCAAGCAGTCCGTAAGCGTCGCCGCGATCGTAGAAGATCTCGCTGCACGGTCCGCAAGGACCTTCGCCGATATCCCAGAAGTTCTCGTCGCCCAGCTTGATGATGCGTTCCGCCGGCAGTCCCACTTTCTCGTTCCAGATCTTGAACGCTTCTTCGTCTTCGGCATAGACCGTGACGCTGATACGGTTCGGATCGAATCCGATCCACTGCGGGCCGGTCAGGAATTCCCATGCCCAAGTGATCGCTTCTTCTTTGAAGTAGTCGCCGATCGAGAAGTTGCCGAGCATTTCGAAGAACGTATGGTGGCGGCGGGTTTTGCCCACGTTTTCGATATCGTTGGTACGGATGCACTTTTGCGAGTTCGCGATTCTCGGATTTTCCGGTTTCACGCGTCCGTCAAAGTAAGGTTTGAGCGGAGCCATGCCGGCGTTGATCCACAATAGCGACGGGTCGTTGTGCGGGACGAGCGGGGCGCTCGGCTCGATATGGTGGCCTTTCCCTTCGAAAAATTCCAGCCATTTGGAGCGGATTTCACTAGCTTTCATCGTTCTCGAACCTCCGTTTTTAAGAAAAATAGGCTGCTGCAACTACGAAAAAAACATAAAAAACGCCCCTGAAAAATTCAGGGACGATTGCTCGCGGTACCACCCTGGTTACCGTCCGGCAATGATGCGGTCCTGCCCGTACGAAGCAGGGAAAGCGCAAAATTGAGAACGATCTCCTCGATTGCGTCCGTTAACGGGGACGAAGCGGCTTCGGCGTCGCGAATCGCGAAGCCCGGCACTCCGGAATTAGCTTTCGGTCCGTCGGCTCTTCAGGCTCTTCCACCCATGCGCGATTCGCGCAAGGAGCCTGCTCGCTGAGAGAGCGTCTCTTCAAGACGTACTTCATTCCATCATCGTTTTGACGACTATAGTCAATGCTTTCCCAGTATATCGGGACGATTATTTTCTGTCAATCCGCAAAAAAGCCGGAAGATCCGAGGCGTTTCCCGAAGGAAACCCGATTCTTCCGGCTTGTTCGTCGTTTATTACCTTGTCAATATCAAAGGTAGAAATACGCCCTCCTGAATCGCACCAGAAGCGCGTGCGTTTCAGCAGAACGTAAATCTGTGATCAAGAGTTGAAAGGGTACTAGTTGGCCGCTTGAAGATGCGGGATCGATTCCGCGGCGCCGCTTACGCAGAACAAATCGTCCAGCGAGCTGAGCGTGCCGTCTTTTTCGACCTGATACACCGACATCTTGCCTCCGTTAACCGTCAATTCGATAAAACAGCTCCAGCAATAAAACTGATGCGAGCCGATTTTGCCGATATCTTTAGAACTGCAATTTGGACATTTCATTATGGGGATCACCTATCCGTCCGCTTATTTGAGAGTCGCCGAGAAACGCGGAAACTTGTTCCGAATTTGAACGATTATTCACAATAGGATACGCGAAGGCGTATCAAGATTTGATACGCACGCGGGCGATAATCGTTTCGATTTTTTGCACGACCGTCTCGATTTCCTGCGAAGTATTACCCAAGCCGAAGCTGAATCGAATCGCGGAGTTCAAAACTTTTTCGGGCAAATTCATGGCGCGCAGCACATGCGAGGTCTCGAGCGAGCCGGACGTGCAGGCCGATCCGCTGGCCGCGGCGATCCCTTCCATATCGAGGTTCATCAGCATCGTCTCGGTCCCCACCGCCGGGAAGCTGATGTTGATCACATGCGCCAACGTATGCTCGGGATCTCCGTTCACGACGAAGGCTTCTCGGCCGATCGAGGCTTCGAGTCCGCCGAGCAGTTCGCCGCGAAGACGCAGCGCTTCGGCATGCCGTTCGTCCAAACCGGACACCGACAATTCGACGGCTTTGGCGAAACCGGCCATGCCGGCCAGGTTCTCGGTTCCCGCCCGGCGTTTGCGTTCTTGGTTGCCGCCGTGCAGCATGGCCGGCAGCTTGATCTGCGGCGCGATATAGAGCGCGCCGATGCCCTGCGGGCCGTTGATCTTATGCGCGGAGAAGCTGATCAAGTCGGCGTTCAATTCGCCGCAGTCGATCTTCAGCGAGCCCAGCGCCTGCACCGCGTCGGTATGGAACCATACGCCGCGCTCGCGGGCGAAAGCTCCGATCTCGCGCACCGGCTGCACGGTGCCGACCTCGTTGTTGGCGAACATGACGCTGATCAGCGTCGTGTCCGGACGCGTATGCTCGCGAATCCAATCGAGATCGACTCTGCCCCGGACGTCTACCGGAATGTATTCCACTTCGAAGCCCTGCTCGGCCAGACGTTCCGCCGCATGCAGCACCGCGTGATGTTCGATCCGCGAAACGAGCAGATGCCGTCCGCGGTCGATCCGCGCATGGGCCGCGCCGAACAGCGCCGCATTGTCGCTCTCCGTGCCGCCCGACGTGAACACCAGATCGTGCGGCTTCGCTCCGATCGCCGCGGCGATCCGTTCGCGCGCGGAACTGACGATCCGCTTGGCGTCGCGTCCGAACGCGTGCACGCTGGACGCGTTGCCGAACGTGCCGGTCATGACGCGAAGCATTTCCTCGGCAACAAGCGGATGCACCGGCGTCGAGGCCGCGTGATCCATATAAATTCGGTTCATTGCCTTTTCACCTCGGATTTAAATGTAGAACATGTAGTTGTCGGGTTCGCCTTTGTCGCGGTAAGCGATCAGGTCGCCGAGCGTGGTCGAGTCGATGACGTCGGCGATCGCGTCGCGGATTTTTTTCCACAGATCGCGTTTGGCCGGGTCGTCTTCTTCGGCGAAGTCCACGACCGAGATCGGACCTTCCAGCACGCGGATGATCTCGCCGGCCGTCACCGTATCGGGATCGCGCGACAGAATATAACCGCCGTAAGCGCCGCGGATACTCTTCACGAGTCCTCCGTTGCGCAGCGGGGCGATGAGCTGCTCCAGATAATGTTCGGAGAGCGAGTTTTTTTCGGCGATGCTTTTGAGCGAGGTCGGACCTTCGCCGTACCTCGCCGCCAATTCCATCATGATGGTCAAGCCGTAACGGCCTTTAGTCGATATTTTCAATAGAGGCACCTCTTTCGATTCATTCGGGGTTCGATCGCGCCGTCTTCCCGGAATAGTCCGATTACCGCCAGCCGAATCCTTGGGATTATCCGCAAAGAGACGCGCCGTCGGCCCGGATTTGCTTCGGTCGGCACGCGGATAGGCATATACTTTGACTATCGTAACATAACCCGGGAGCGGGATGCACTACGCAATCGCGGTCCGTTCCGTAAAATGTCCGCGCACAGCGGAATCTTTGCCGGCTTCCGCCCCGTTCGGGAGTCGTCAATTTAAGGCTTTTGTGGTAAAATGCATGAAGACGCGCGCAGCGCGTTGTTTTGTTTTCATCTTATTTTATCATTTTCAGAAAATACCTCATAGAAGACGGTGATATTCATGCATAAATCTCCTCAAGAAACGCGCGTCGTCGTCGGCATGTCCGGAGGCGTCGACTCCTCGGTCACGGCCCTGCTGCTCAAAGAGCAAGGCTACGACGTGATCGGCATCTTCATGAAAAATTGGGACGACACCGACGAATTCGGCCACTGCACGGCGGAAGACGATGCCGAAGACGTTCGCCGCGTCTGCGAGAAGATCGGAATTCCTTATTATACGGTCAATTTCGAAAAAGAATACTTCGACAAAGTATTCACGTATTTCCTCGACGAATACAAACGCGGCCGCACGCCGAACCCGGACGTGATGTGCAACCGCGAGATCAAGTTCGGCGAGTTCCTGAACAAAGCGCTCGATCTCGGCGCCGATTACGTCGCGACCGGCCACTATGCCCGCGTGACGGAAGAAAACGGCGAGTTCAAGCTGCTGCGCGGCATCGACAACAACAAAGATCAGACTTACTTCCTGAACGCGCTGAACCCTTACCAGCTCTCCAAAACGATGTTCCCGATCGGCCATCTGCCGAAACCGGAAGTCCGTCGCATCGCCGAAGAAGCCGGACTCGCCACCGCGCGCAAAAAAGACAGCACGGGCGTCTGCTTTATCGGCGAGCGCAATTTCCGCGAATTCCTGAGCGGCTACCTGCCGGCCAAGTCCGGCGAGATGGTCGATATCGCGACCGGCGAATCCAAAGGCCGTCACGACGGCTTGATGTATTATACGCTGGGCCAACGTCAAGGCTTGGGCATCGGCGGTTCCGGCAGCGGCGAACCGTGGTTCGTCGCCGACAAAGATCTGGAACGCAATATCCTGTACGTCGTGCAAGGCGACAAACATCCGAGCCTGTATTCGACCGGCCTGATCGCGAGCGGCGTGACTTTCGCGTCCGGACGCGACGAACTGGCCAACGGTCCGTTGACCTGCACGGCCAAATTCCGCTACCGGCAGCCGGATCAAGGCGTGACGCTGACCCGTCTCGAAGACGGATCGGTTCACGTGTCGTTCGACGAACGGCAAAAAGCGATCACCCCGGGTCAAGCGGTCGTATTCTACGACGGCGAAGTTTGTCTCGGCGGCGGCACGATCGAACAAGTCGAGAAAGTGCCTTACGATATGCCCGCGGTCGCCAAGTAAGCGGCGGCCCTGCAAAAGAAATCCCGCTTTCGCGCCTTTGCCGGCGCGGAAGCGGGATTTTTGGTTAAACGCGGATCGGCCGTCCGGACTTCGTCGGGCCGACGGGATCGCCCGAAATTCGGGGCCGAATCTTATTGTCCGACGTCGCCGGCCGGTTGGCCTTCTTGGTCGGTATGCGAATCGCCGCCCGCGTCGGTATCGTCCACCGCCAGATCGGCCGCGGTCGAGTTCGGGTCCAGCCATTTGCCGATCGAATCGATCGTTTCCTGCAGATCGTCGTCGTCCAGCTCGTAATACCAAGCGTCGCGCGAGACCCCTTCGCCTTGCAGCATATGGCTGCTGATATTCGGCGTGGCGTCGCTCAGAATGACCGTCTTGGCAAGAGACAACATAAAGTCCGAAGTCATGTTGGTCTTGAAATTCTGACCGGCGATGCCGATCAGTTCGGGAATCTTCGCGATGTTTTCGACATTTTTCATCCGGTTCAGCATCTGCTTCAAGAAAATGCGATGGCGTTCCGTCCGCTTGAAGTCGGAATCTTCGCGGTAACGCACGTAATTCAGCGCTTCGGTACCGTCGTAGATCGGTTTGTTCGGCTCGATCGTGAATTTCTCGTGATCGGCCTGTTTGTTTTCGATTTTTTCGGTAATCGGAAGTTCGACGCCGCCCATCGCGTTGACCACGTCTTTAAGTCCGTTGAAGTTGATCGTGGCGTAATAATCCACGTCGTGATCCAGCAGCGCTTCTACCGTATCGACGCTCATCTGCGCGCCGCCGTAAGCGTAAGCCGCGTTGATTTTCGTTTTGGAACGGGTGCCTTTGATCGTCGGCGTACCGACCATCTTGACGTAAGAGTCGCGCGGAATGGAGACGAGCAGCACTTTGTTGTCCGCGGGGCGCACGACCGAATAAATGATCGAGTCGGTTCGGGCGATTTCTTTATCCCGCTGGTCGGTGCCGAGCAGCAAAACGGAGAACGGTTCTTTGCTTAATTCGGCGACGGACAGTTCTTCTTCTCCCCCGCCTTTGTTGTCTTGAGCGATCGGTTCGTACGATTTGTCCAACGTATCTTTGACCGTATCCGCGAGCAGAGTGTCGAACGCGAGCACCATCAATTCTTTGCGGAAGATGTATCCGCCTAACCCCAGAATCAGCACGACGCCCAATACGATCAGCCAAGCCCTGCCTCTGTTTTTCTTCGTTTTCTTTTTCTTCTGATGCCTTTGGGTCCTCGTCAATGCGCGAGGTTCGGCCGGCTGGTTTTTATCCATTTCGTTCGTACCTTTCTCTCTCCACAAAAGTCGTCGGCTTGCTACGTTGACCGTTTTCGACTCGATTTCAAGCCGGCGCTTCATCCGCAGAGCAATAGGCAAACGGAAACCATGAAACGAAAGCAGGTTACGGTTCAACGTACGGCGGCCCTTAAAATCCCTTATGGAAGCTAAATTAGACTTGCCTGCACAACAAAACGTCTTCGGACAAGCGAAACCAGAGCGTCCAAAGTGAAGACAACATTTAGATTACTACATTTCGTATGATTCTGACAATTCTAACATACGAAACCCGTCTTGTCCGCTCCACCGTTCTTCCCGCCTCTTATTTATTGTTCGCGGCGCCGCTGTTGATTCAGACGAATCTTGGACTCGTTTCCCTGCTCCGTCGCCTCGTAGAACACGGTCCCTTCCAGTTCGGGCGGCAAATAAGCCTGTTTGACGTAATGGTTCGGAAAATTGTGCGGATACCGGTACCCTTCGTGTCCCAGCTTCTCCGCGCCTTTGTAATGCGTATCGCGCAGATGCAGCGGCACTTCCGTCGTGCCGGTTCGGCCGAAAGCGGCTTCCGCTTTCGAGATCGCCGTATAGACGGCGTTCGACTTGGGGCTCTCGACGGCGAAAAGAATCGCCTGGGCCACGTTGAGCTTGGCTTCGGGCCAGCCGTTGTTGCGGTAAGCTTCCAATGCGGACACGGCCTGTACCATCGCCTGAGGATTGGCGAGCCCGATATCTTCGCTGCTGGCCGCGATCAGGCGGCGTATAAACGTCATCGGGTCCATGCCGAGCTTCTCGACGGCATACAAGAACCAATACAGCGCGGCGTCGCTGGAGCCGCGAATCGATTTGTGGAACGCGGACAGCACGTCGTACTGCGTCGACTCGTCGGCGCGCGCGATCGGCCGGCGCACCGATTCTTCGGCCGCTTCGAGCGTGACGCGCACGCTGCCGTCGGCCTGCGGCGGCGTGGTCAGCGCCGCCAGCTCCAGCGCGTTCAGCGCGCGGCGGATATCGCCGCCGGACATGGCCGCGATATGTTCCAGCGCGTCTTCGTCCGCGCTCAGATCCATGTAGCCGAGGCCGCGCCGCGAATCGGCCAGCGCGCGGCGCATGGCGATCAGCGCATGCTCCGCGGTCAGCGGATGCAGCTGGAACAGCGTCGAGCGGCTCATGAGGGCGCCGTTCACGTAATGGAACGGATTTTCGGTCGTGGCGCCGATGAAGATGATGGTGCCTTTCTCGACGGCCGGAAGCAGGGCGTCCTGACGCGAACTGTTGAAGCGATGCACTTCGTCCAGAAAAAGAATCGTTTTGGTTCCGTACAGCGCTTTGTCGTCGGCCGCCTGTTGAATGACTTCCCGCACGTCTTTGACCGTGGCGTCCACGGCATTGAGCCGCACGAATTTGCCTTGCGTATGATTCGAGATAATATGGGCCAGCGTCGTTTTGCCGCATCCCGGCGGCCCGTACAAGACGATCGAACCGACTTTGTCGGCTTCGATCGCCCGACGAAGCAGGCGTCCGGGACCGACGATATCTTCCTGGCCGATATATTCGTCCAGCGTCAGCGGGCGCATGCGATCCGCCAGCAGGCTTCCGCCCGCCTGCGAATCCGAGCTTCCGCCGTAATTGAACAAATCCAAAGAGGTCACGTCCTTTCGTTCCTTCATACAATATAGTGCCGTTCGGCCGCGAACGCAAATTCCGCCGCGCCGCCGCTTTCATCCGAGAACGGCAAAAGACCGCGGCTGCGCCGCGGCCTTTCCCGTCCGTTCGTCGACCTCGTCCGGCGTCGCGCCTCGGATCGCCCTCGCGTCTTTGAGCTCGAACGCTTTTCCGGCCGCAGAACGTTTACCGGAACAGATTGCTTTTCGCCAGATCGATCAATTCGTCGCCGTGGCCGCTCAAGACGGCTTTGACCGCCCAGATCGAAAATCCTCCGGCCTGCTGCATCGTGATCTTCGGCGGCATGGACAGCTCTTGGCGATTTACGGCCACGTCGATCAGCGCCGGACCGTCATGCGCCAGAGCGGTACGCACGGCTTCTTCCAGATTGCCCGCGTCGTCGACGCGCACGCCGTAGATGCCCATCGCGTTGGCGATCGCGGCGAAGTCCGTTCCGCCCAGTCCGGTACCGGTCTCCAAATAGCCGGCGGCTTTCATCTCCAGTTCGACGAACCCGAGCGCTTCGTTGTTGAATACGACCACTTTGACGGGCAGCTTGTACTGCTTGATCGTCAGCAGATCGCCCAGCAGCATCGACAGTCCGCCGTCGCCGGACAGCGCGATCACTTGGCGTTCCGGATGCGCGGCCTGCGCGCCGATCGCCTGCGGCATGGCGTTCGCCATCGTGCCGTGGTTGAACGAGCCGATCAGGCGGCGTTTGCCGTTCATCTGCAAATAACGCGCCGCCCATACGGTCGGCGTGCCGACGTCCGCGCTGAAGACGGCGTCTTCCGCGGCCAGATCGCTCACCACTTTGGTCAGATACTGCGGGTGGATCGGCGTTTGTCCCGGTTTGCCGGAAGCCAAGCCGTCGAGATCGTCGCGCACTTTGGCGTAACGATCGGCCGACTTCCGCAGATGATCCGGTTTCTTGCCTTCTTCGAGCAGCGGCAGCAGATGCTGCGCCGTCGCTTTGACGTCGCCGCAGACGCCGAGTTCGAGCGCCGCGCGGCGTCCCAGCGTCGCGGCGTTGATGTCTACCTGAACGATCTTCGCATGTTCCGGATAGAACTGGCGATAAGGGAAATCCGTGCCCAGCATCAGCAGCACGTCGCAGTCCATCATGGCATGATAACCGGACGAATACCCGATCAAGCCGGTCAAACCGACGAAATAGGGATTGTCGTATTCCAGATGTTCTTTGCCGCGCAGCGCGACGACCATCGGAGCCTGAAGCCGTTCGCAGAGCGCGAGCACTTCGGCATGCGCGCCTTTGCAGCCCGCGCCGGCCAACACGGTCACTTTTTTGCCGCTGTTCAAGATCTCGGCCAACTGCCGCAGTTCTTCGCCCGAAGGCACGACGACCGGACGCGGCGCATGAACGACCTTCTCGGGAATTTTGCTTTTGGTCTCTTCCGCGGCCACGTCGCCCGGCAGCACGATCACCGACACGCTCGAATGAGCCTGCGCGGCCTGAAGCGCCATCGTGATCGTGCGCGGGATCTGACCGCTCGTCATGATGGTTTCGCAGAACACGCTGCATTCTTGGAAGATCTGTTCGGGATGCGTCGCTTGAAAATAACCGCTGCCGATCTCGTCGCTCGGCACATGGGCGGCGATCGCCAATACCGGCAGACGGCTGCGGTGACATTCGTACAAACCGTTGATCAGATGCAGGTTGCCGGGACCGCTGCTGCCCGCGCAGACCGCGATCGAACCGTCGAGATCCGCTTCGGCTCCCGCGGCGAACGCCGCGACTTCCTCGTGACGAACATGAATCCAATCGATTTTTCCCGAACGGCGCACGGCGTCGATAACGGCATTCAGCGAATCTCCGGTAATGCCGTAGATCCGTTTGACTCCCGCTTGTACCAGTGCTTCTACCAGCGAATCCGCGATCGTTTTGCCCAATATGTCCATCTCCTGTCCATGATTTGCTCTTGCGTTCATTCATTCTTACCCGGACAGGCGGGTTGCTTAACGATCGCGGCAAAATTCGACATCGCGACAAGACCTACGCAAAAAGGACGGCAGGCGCCGCCCTTTCCTTTTGGCTATGTTGGATGGATCCTCAGGCTTCCGGCCAGCCGGTCTCGCTCCATTCGCCGCTGCAGTCCAAGAACGAAGGCACTTCGCCGCCGTGCAGGACCCACAGTTCATGAAGCGCGCGCGTGCAGCCGACATAGAGCATTTTCGCGTCCCATTCGGAGCTGCCGTAGTTGCTTGTTCCGGCATCCGCGATCACGACCGCGTCGAACTCCAAGCCTTTGGACAGATGCAGAGGCAGTACGGACAAACCGCCTTCGTATTGGGTCATGCTTCCGTCGATCAGATTGATCTCGGGAAATTCCGGTCTCAATGCCGCATGCAGCGCTTCCGCCTGTTCCTGCGTTCGCGTCAGCAGCGACACGGTCTTATGTTCGCGGTTCCATAACGTTCGCAGCGCCCGCGCGGCCGCCCGAACGCCTGCCGCTCCGTCCGCGCTGCCGAAATCGATCATGCGAACCTTGTCTCCGCTCCGGAACACCGGCACCGCTTCGATCGCGTTCGCCACGCCGCCGGACAGAATCACGTTGGCGAATCCGATGATTTCCATCGTCGAACGGTAGCTGCGCGTCAGCGCATGATACGAAGTCTCGTCGCCGCCGAACAGATCGCTCATTTCTTCCCAAGCATGAACGCCTTTGTAGGCATGAATGCCTTGCGACAGATCGCCGAGGATGGTAAACGAATGTCCGCGAACGAACCGATCGAGCACCCAGACTTGAAGCGGGGAAAAATCCTGCGCTTCGTCGATGACGATATGGTCGAACCGTTCCGCGCCTTCGATGCCGTTCAGCAGCAGATGCAGGTATAAGAGCGGCGGCAGGTCTTCTTCGCGAATCCGGCCGTCTTTGAGGTCTTTGCGCGTGGCTTTCAGCACCGAAGCCGGTATCGATTCGAACGCTTCTTGAGGCAGCACGCCGCGCGGATCTTTGGCGGCTCCGAAGATTTGTTTGTATAACGTCAGCGGAGAGAAATCCGGCCATTTTTTCGCATACGCTTTTTCTCGCGCCGCCGCTTTTTTCTTATGTTCTTTGCGCAGCGTTTCCGGCTTGACGTTCTTGAGTTCCATCTCGATCCAGCGGTGAATCCGGGCCAAGACCCTCTCTTTGCGCCCCGCCGCCGAATAATGTTTGTACTCGTCCGCATACCAATGCAGAATCGTTTCGTACGGCAAGGTTTTGCCTTCCCACGCTTCGAACGCGAGTTCCGGCGCGCCCGAAGCTTCGAGCGCGGAAGCGGCGGCGTCGAGCATGGCGCGGAAACGATCCGAACCTTTGAAACGGCCCGGCGCGTCGTCGCCCGGCGCCGTTCCGCCCGCTTCGCCGAACCAGAAGTCCAGCGTTTCCGCCGGATCGGCCAACATCGATTCGAGGCCGAGCAGTTTCGCCGCCCAATCCGTGAACGTACGCTGCTGGATATCGCCGACGCCGAGCTCCGGAAGCACGCCCGAGATATAGTCCAGGAACATGCCGTTCGGCGCGAAGATGATCATTTTCTCCGCCGATACCTGTTCTTGATACTGATAGAGCAGGAACGCCAGACGGTGCAGCGCGACGGTCGTTTTACCGCTGCCCGCTACCCCCTGAATGATCAACGCTTTGTTTTTCTCCGCGCGAATGATCTTGTCCTGTTCGGCTTGGATGGTCGAGACGATGTCGCGCAGACGATTGTCTTTGTTTTCGCCGAGTCGATAGAGCAGGAATTCGTCCGACACCGCCGGTTCTTCGCCGCCTCGCGTATACGTGTCCACCACGCGTTCCAGCTCGGATTTGCGGACCATGATATTGCGCTTGAGATGGACCGTGCCGCCGATCAGGCCTTCCGGCGCTTCGTATTCGATCCGTTCCTCGCCTCCGGTAAAGGAGTAGAACAAGCTCGCGACCGGCGCGCGCCAATCGATCACGATCGGCAGGCTGCCGCGATCGGGGCCGTCGAGTCCCGTTTTGCCGATGTAGAGCGGCGCGGGGACCGACCTTCCGTCTTCTTCGAAGTCCATGCGGCCGAAGTACGGCTCCGGCTCGGACTTCGCGAGGCGTTGACGGCGTTCTTCGCGCCCCGCTTCCAGTACTTGCTCGGTAAAATCGTGCCCGGTATACACCGGTACCGCCCGAAGGCGCGCAAGTTGGTTTCCGATCTCGCCGAGTACGGAAACCAACTTGTTTTGCTCTTCTTGATAGGCACTTTGAACGTCTTCACTCACTTCAGTTACCTCCTAAGAGAGCATTTTGCACAGAGGTTCTGGGGAACCGATCAGGCTTGACGGCCGGCCGCGCCGAAGCGCGAGCGGCCGCAAGCCGCACAAAATGCCGATAGTCATTCGCCGTGTCGCTCCGCCCGAATCCGGTACGAAGCGAAAAAGCAAAAGGACTATTAGCATAGCATAATTCGGAAAAAAGCACCTTAATTATTTTCGGACGACGCAAAAACGCGCTTTCCCCATTGAGAGAAAGCGCGTCGACGAAAAGAATGCAAGCCGGAAAAGCGGCGCGATCGGCGGCAAAGAACCGAAGCGGGCGAACTTATTTCCGCGCGCTGCCCTTCTTCTCTTATTGCTCTTGATCAGGCAGCGGATGCCCTCCGGCGATCATCAAGTCTTTGATCACTTCGCTGACCATGATCAAGCCCGCGACCGGCGGAACGAACGCGTTGCTGGCCGGCGGCTGTTTCGCTTTGCGGATCTTGGCTCCCGCGGGCGCGATCTGTTCGGTCACGTCCACGCGAGGTTTGATCGGCTTTTCGGTCGAAAAGACGACTTTGACGCCTTTTTTGATACCGTCTTCTTTGCGCAGTTTGTTGCGGATGATGCGGGCGATCGGGTCCATCTTCGTTTTGGAGATGTCCGCCACCTGAAAACGCGACGGGTCCATCTTGTTGGCCGCGCCCATGCTGGAGATGATCGGAATGCCGCGTTTCAAGCACTCTTTGATGATATGAATCTTGTAGATGATCGTATCCGAAGCGTCGACCACGTAATCGATCTTGTGTTCGAACAGCTGCTCGTACGTTTCTTCCGTATAAAACATATTCAGCACGATCGTGTTGATCTCCGGATTGATCAATTTGACGCGTTCGGCCATCAGCTCGGTCTTCTGCTGGCCTACCGTCGTGGTAAGCGCATGAATCTGACGGTTGATATTCGTGATATCGACGACGTCTTTATCGATCATGATCAGCGTGCCGACGCCCGAGCGCGCGAGCGCTTCGACCGCCATCGCGCCGACGCCGCCGATACCGAGCACGGCGACCGTGCTGTTCTTCAGCTCGTTCAGGCCTTCCGGCCCGATCGCGAGCTCCGTTCGGGAAAAAGCATGCAGCATAATGAGAGTTCCTCCTTCATCTTTGAATGACGGACCGCGGCGCCTGCGAAGCCCGGACGCTGCGGCACGAATTCCGATCCGACAAAGCGAAAAGACAGACCGACCGAAGCCGGCTGCCTTTTTTCGTTTGCGTTACGCCTGTTCGCTTTCCGCTGCCGCCGGTTTTTTGACCGGTTTCGGCGCGAGCTTGATATGCAGTTGATCCAACTGCCCTTTGTCCACCGCTGCCGGAGCGTTCATCAGCAGGTCGGTCGCGCTTGCCGTCTTAGGGAACGCGATCGTCTCGCGCAGGTTGGTGCGCTGCGTGAGCAGCATCACCAGACGGTCGAAACCGAACGCGAAGCCGCCGTGCGGAGGCGTGCCGTATTGGAACGCGTCCAGCAGGAAGCCGAACTGCTCCTGAGCCGTTTCTTCGGAGATGCCGAGCAGCTTGAACATTTTCTGCTGCAGCTCGTGTTCGAAGATCCGCAGGGAACCGCCGCCGACTTCATAGCCGTTCAGCACCAGGTCGTACGCCTGAGCGCGCACCGCGCCCGGATCGGTCTCGAACAGTTCGAGGTCTTCCGCCAGCGGACGCGTGAACGGATGGTGTTCCGCGACATAGCGCTTCGCTTCTTCGTCGTAGCTCAGCAGCGGGAAGTCGAGCACCCAAGCGAACTTGTAGATGCTGTCGTCGATCAGGCCGAGCTGGCGTCCGATCTTCAGGCGCAGCGCGCCGAGCACGTCGGCGACGACTTGTTTCTTGTCGGCCGAGAAGAGCAGCAGGTCGCCCACTTCCGCGCCGGTACGCTCGCGCAGCGCTTCGATGACTTCTTCGCTCATGAATTTGACGATCGGGCCTTTGAAGCCGTCTTCTTTGACTTGGATCCAAGCCAAGCCTTTCGCTCCGTAGCGCGCCGCGTAAGGTCCGAGATCGTCGATCTCTTTGCGCGTCCACGTGCCGCAGCCTTTGGCGTTCAGCACTTTGACTTGACCGCCGCTGCCGATGACCGAAGCGAAGACTTTGACTTCGCTGGTCTCGACGATGTCTCCCACGTCGACCAGCTCCATGCCGAAACGCAGGTCCGGCTTGTCGGAACCGTACTTCGCCATTGCGTCCGCGTGCGTCAAGCGTTGGAAAGGAAGCTGTACTTCGACGCCGATCGTTTCGCGGAACAGTTTCGCCATCAATTCTTCGATCATGCCCAGAATGTCGTCGCGGGACACGAACGACATCTCCAAGTCGATCTGCGTGAATTCCGGCTGGCGGTCGGAGCGAAGGTCTTCGTCGCGGAAACAGCGGGCCATCTGATAATAGCGCTCGATGCCGCTGACCATCAGCAGCTGCTTATAGATCTGCGGCGACTGCGGCAGGGCGAAAAATTCGCCTTCGTGCACGCGGCTCGGTACGAGGTAATCGCGCGCGCCTTCCGGCGTGCTCTTGGACAAGATCGGCGTTTCGACTTCCACGAATCCTTGATCGTCGAGGAAGTTGCGGAAGATCTTCGCGGACTTCGAACGCAGCATCAGCGTCTTCTGCATTTCCGGACGGCGCAGGTCGAGGTAACGGTACTTCAGCCGCAGCGATTCGTCGACTTCGACGCCGTCTTCGATGAAGAACGGAGGCGTCTTCGCCGCGTTCAGCACTTCGATCTCGGTCACGCGCACTTCCAGTTCGCCGGTCGGCAGGTTTTTGTTGATGGTCTCTTCGTCGCGTTTGACCACCGTTCCTTTTACCGCCAGAACGTATTCGGTCCGTACGCGCTCGGCAACGGTCAGGGCTTCGCCCGAATAAGCCGGGTTGAATACCGTTTGCACGATGCCGCTGCGGTCGCGCAGGTCAATAAACAAGACGCCTCCAAGGTCGCGGCGGGTCTGCACCCAACCGTTCAGTGTTACCGTTTCTCCGATTTGCGCGGACGTAATCTGTCCGCAGTGATGAGTCCTCAGCATCATATCGTGCATTCTCCTTTGGTTGAACCGTTTATTGGGGTCTTGCCGAAGCTTCGTGATTTCGCGAATTTATTTCAGAGCGGAAGCCAGCTCTTCCAGCTTCACCGATACCTGCTCGCCCGTCTCCATCGACTTGACGGCGATCTCGCCGCGTTCCAATTCGTCGTCGCCGAGAATCGCGGTGTAACGCGCTTTCAGGCGATCCGCCGATTTCATCTGCGCCTTCATCTTGCGCGATTGGTAATCGCGTTCCGCCGAGAAGCCGAGGCGGCGCAGCTTGTGCAGCTGCTTGGTGATCTCGCCGCTCGCTTTGTCGCCGAGCGCGATCAGATAGACGTCCAGCTTTTGCTCGTCGTCCATCTCCGTTTGCTGATCGGCCAGCAGCAGCTGCAAACGCTCCATGCCGATCGCCATGCCGATGCCCGGTTGGTCCGGTCCGCCGACTTCGGCGACCAGTTTGTTATAACGTCCGCCGCCGCCGATCGTGTCGATCGCGCCGATGCCGCTTTGCGTTTTGAACTCGAACGCGGTCAGGGTGTAATAATCCAGTCCGCGAACCAGACGCGGATTGATCGTGTAAGCGACGCCCATCGCGTCCAAATTGCTTTTGACCGCTTCGAAGTGGCTGCTGCTCTCTTCGTCGAGGCTGTCCAGAATGGACGGCGCGCCGACGAATTTGTCCTGATCGACTTTGCAGTCGAGCACGCGAAGCGGATTGCGGTCGATCCGGCTCTGGCAGTCTTTGCACAGGCTCTCGCGCATCGGGTTGAGGAACGCCAGCAGCGTATCGTTATAAGCGGCCCGCGAAGCGGCGTTGCCGACCGAATTGATCTCGACGCTCGTCCCTTTAAGGCCGATGTCTTCGAACAATTGCAGGCCGAACGCGATGACTTCCGCGTCGATCGCCGGATCGACGGAGCCGATCGCTTCGATGCCGAACTGGTGGAACTGGCGGTAGCGGCCGGCCTGCGGACGTTCCTGACGGAACATCGGCCCGATATAATACAGCTTCGAGACGTCCGGCTCTCCGTAAAGTTTGTTCTCGACATAAGCGCGCACGACGCCTGCCGTGCCTTCCGGACGAAGCGTCATGCCGCGGCCGCCCATATCTTGGAACGAGAACATTTCTTTCTGGACGATATCCGTCGTTTCGCCTACGCCGCGCTGGAACAGCTGCGTGTATTCGAAAATCGGGGTACGAATCTCGCGATAATTGAAACGACGGCACAGATCGCGCGCTTTACGTTCGACGTACTGCCATTTTTCGACGGTTCCCGGCAGAAAGTCCAACGTGCCTTTCGGTTTTTGAAAATCCATGGTTTCTCTTTCCTTCCTTTTCCGGCTTGCGGGGCCGGGTTCTTTTTATGAAATATCAAAAAGCCCCTCGTCCGCCGTCTATGCCGTTGTTACGCATAGTACAGGGACGAGGGACCGCATATACGAATCTCCCGTGGTGCCACCCACATTTCGGGATCGCCTTCCGTTGTTCAGTCGGCCGCGCACGGCCGATCTTCGGAAGAAACGATAAACCCGCTTCATTAACGACGGTTAACGCCCGCCTGTCTCGCGCATCGGCTACTTGAAGTCCAAAAAACGTATCGATTCCGATCGGAATCTTCCGTTTTTTCCGCCTTTCGCCGTGCGTTCTCGGGGAGGTCTTTCTTTCGGCCGCCGCGCGGAATTCTTCCAGCCTGAACGTTTGTCTGATTTCAAAACCCAGAACAAACGATCCGGAATTCCTCTCTTGTGCGCTTCGTTCTCCGAATTACTTTTTCCCGTCATCGAATCGTCTTATGTGCAGCAAGCCGAAAACGAACCGATCGTCCAAGCTCACTGCGTTTGTTATATTTTATGATTGTAATCAAGTACTTGATTAAAGTCAACCGTTCGACTCGGCAAAAATTCGGTCCGTTTGCCGCGAACTTCCGCGTTCATGAAAAATCCGCGCAAAAAAAGACCCGCCAGCTGCGCTGCGGGTCGTCCAAATTTATCTAAGGGGGTCATGCTTCTAATATACCCGCCTCTTGTTAAAGGAATGTGAATCTAACATTACGATTCGATTACAAATCCTCGAGCCGGGCTCAATCGTATACGTGAACGTAACCGTTGTTGTTGCGAAGTTTGCGGACGACCGCCGGATAATCCGCTTCGCTGACTTTGGCCGAAAGCGTATATCTCAGATCGCGCAGGTCCGCATCGGAAGCGTCTTCATAAGTTTCGTCCACTTCGTCTTTGTCGATCGGTTGGCCGCCCAGCGCGCCGGACTCGCGGTGAGCCGGCACCGGCACCGCTTGGTCGCCGATCATGCTGCCCGCGCCGCCTGAGCCGTTTACTCCGCCGCTGAATCCGGCATTCGACGTGCCTGCGAGCGGAACGAGCGGCACGACCACGCGGCCGCTTCCGCGGTCGCCTCCGTAACCTACGCCGCCTTGCAGTTCGCCGACTTCGAGCTGTTCGGTGCTGAACGTCATCAGACTCATTCTTGCGCCTTCGGCTTCGCTTTCCGTTTTGAAATACGCTTGGATATGTTTCGACATCGTGATTCCCTCCTCGTGTATTGGATATTCGCGGTACTTCGCAAAGCACTTATCTGGTGCACATATACGGGGTCATCGGGTCGAATCCGAGAAGTTTATAAGGGCAGCGGACCGGCCGAGCCGGTCTCACAGTGCCTTCAGGATTTCCCGCACGAACGCGGGCTCGTCGTCCGGCGTGCGCGACGTGATGAAGTTGCCGTCCACGACCGCTTCTTCGTCTTTGAATCTTGCGCCCGCATTGACCATGTCGTCTTGAAGCGGCGGGTACGAAGTAATCGTGCGGCCTTTGAGCAGATCGGCGCTGGCCAGAATTTGCGGCCCGTGGCAGATCGCGGCGATCGGTTTCTTCGACGCGTTGACGTCTTTGACGAACTGAAGCACGTTTTCGTCGAGACGCAGGTTTTCCGGCGAAGAACCGCCCGGAATGACGACGGCGTCATAGTCCGAAGCGCTGACCTCGGAGATGGCTTTATCCGTCGTGTATTCGGCTTTGCCTTGTTTGCCTTTAACCGTTTCTCCGGCTTTCAAGCCGATGATGTGGGCCGTGTGGCCGGCTTTTTGCAGCTCGTCGTACGGCACCTGCATTTCGGAATCTTCGAATTCGTTCGCGAGCAAGAATGCGATTTTACTCATCCGTGTCGAGCTCCTCTCTGCTTCTTCTTGATGTGTCGTTCTCGCTTTCTTATTACCCTGCCCTCCCTCGCTTCTAACACCGCGGCGCATGCAAAAAGAAAAACCGCTTCGCGCTGCCGCAAGGCAGGCGAAACGGTTATGCGGACGGCGCATGCCGTCATTCTTTGCTGTCGACGATCAAGGTGACGGGTCCCCAGTTGACCAGGGATACGTCCATCATCGCTCCGAAAACGCCGGTCTCGACCTTAAGGCCGCGGGCTCGAAGCGCTTCGTTAAACGCTTCGTAAAGCGCCTCGGCCGGCTCCGGACGGGCGGCAGCCATAAAGTTGGGACGTCTGCCTTTGCGGCAATCGCCGTACAGCGTAAATTGGGATACGGACAAGATCGAACCGCCCACGTCTTCGACGCTGTGATTCATTTTGCCCGATTCGTCTTCGAAAATCCGCAATCCCGCCGCTTTATCCGCGAGATACCGGGCATCTTTTTCCGTATCGCCGTCGGTCACGCCGACCAAGATCATCAGACCGTGCCCGATATTCCCTACCGTGCTGCCCCCGACTTCGACCGAAGCCGATTTGCAGCGCTGAATGACCATCTTCATGGAAAAAACATACTCCTTTGTCGGACCGAAGCCGAACGCTGCCGAGTCCTTATTGCATGATGCGGTGTACCGTATACACGTCGCGCACCCGTTTGATCCGTTCGACCACCGATTGCAGATGTTCGGTGTTGCGAATCAGGATCGTGATATGCACGAGCGCCATTTTATTTTTGTCCGCGCGTCCGGAAACGGCGGTCATGTTCGTCTTGCTCTCGGAAATGGCTTGCAGCACTTCGTTCAGGAAATCCCGACGGTCAAGACCCGTAATCTCGATATCGACGCTGAAGTTCGACTCCACGGCGTCTTCCCACTCGACCTCGATCACGCGCGCGGCTTCTTCGCCGTCGTTTGCCCCCGGGATGTTGGTACAGTCGGAGCGGTGCACGGACACGCCGCGGCCGCGAGTGATATAACCGATGATATCGTCGCCCGGAACCGGATTGCAGCAGCGGGCAAACCGAACCAAAAGGTTGCTCGCCCCTTTGACTTTGACGCCGTTGGTCGGACGTTTCTTTTCTTTGTCGGCCGGAGCGGCTTTCACTTCGCGGACTTCGTTCGTCAGCTCCAGATGATTGCTGTTTTCTTCCTGTTCGCGGCGCCATTTCTCCGTCAAGCGGGTGATGACCTGCGAAGCCGTGATGCCGTTGAATCCGATCGCGGACAGCATGTCTTCCGTATCGTTGAACGAGAACTTGTTGGCCACTTCGAGCAGTTTGTCGTCGCTCAGCCATTCCGAGACGTCGAGGCCCAATTTTTTGATCTCGCGTTCCAGACTTTCTCGACCTTTTTCGACATTTTCCTCGCGCCGTTCTTTTTTGAACCATTGTTTGATCTTGCTTCTCGCATGCGAAGACTGCGCGATCTTCACCCAATCCTGACTCGGTCCGTACGAATGTTTGGAAGTCAGGATCTCCACGATGTCGCCTGTTTTCAACTTGTGATCGAGCGGGACGATCCGTCCGTTCACTTTGGACCCGATCGTGCGGTTGCCGATTTCCGTATGGATGCGGTAAGCAAAATCGAGCGGTACCGATCCGGCCGGCAGCTCGATGACCTGTCCTTTCGGGGTGAACACGAACACGAGGTCGGAGAAGAAATCCATTTTGAGGGATTCGACAAATTCCGAGGCATCCTTCGCTTCGTTTTGCAGCTCGATGATCTCTTTGAAGAACGGCATTTTGTTCTCCAGTCCGCCGCCCGGCGAAACCGTCGTGCCTTCCTTATAGGCCCAGTGGGCCGCGATGCCGAATTCCGCCGTGCGGTGCATGTCCCAAGTCCGGATCTGCACTTCGGTCGGTTCGCCGTTCGGACCGACGACCGTCGTATGCAGCGATTGGTACATGTTCGCTTTCGGCATGGCGATATAGTCTTTGAAACGGCCCGGCATGGGCTTCCAGAGCGTATGGATGATGCCCAGCGTCGCGTAGCAATCTTTGACGTTGTCGACCAATACGCGAATCGCCAGCAGATCGTAAATCTCGTTGAACTGCTTGTTTTTGCTCGTCATTTTCTTGTAGACGCTGTAGATATGTTTCGGCCGGCCGGACAGATCCGCTTCGATGCCCATTTCGTCCAATTTCTCGCGGATGCGGACGATGACGTCGGAGATGAACTGTTCGCGTTCGGCGCGCTTTTTGTGCATGAGGTTGGCGATCCGGTAATACTGCTGCGGGTTCAGATAACGAAGCGCGATATCCTCCATCTCCCATTTGATCGCGGAGATACCCAGTCGATCGGCGACGGGACAGAAAATCTCCAACGTCTCGTACGCGATCCGCCGCTGCCCTTCTTCCGATTGGTGTTTCAGCGTGCGCATATTATGCAGCCGGTCGGCCAGCTTGATCACGATCACGCGGATATCCTGCGCCATCGCGATAAACATTTTGCGGTAATTCTCGTTCTGCTGTTCTTCCTTGGAACGGAATTTGATCCGTTCGAGCTTGGTCAGCCCGTCGACGAGCATCGCGCAGGTCTTGCCGAAGCGCTCCCGGATCTCGTCCAGCGACACGGTCGTGTCTTCGACGACGTCGTGAAGCAGAGCCGCTTCGATGGACGTGGTATCCATCTGCATGCCCACGACGATATCCGCGACCGCCAACGGGTGCAGAATATACGGTTCGCCGGACTTTCGGACCTGGCCGGAATGGGCCTTATCGGCGAATTCGTAGGCTTCCCGGATACGGGGAAGATCCGACTCTCGGATGTAAGCGGACGCCTTTTCAAGTAATCGTTCAATGCCCATTGAGTCCTTTCCGATTCCTTTCTATAAGAAAATGAAGCCTGTCCGCGAAACTGACGGCTTGTCTCCGAACATTGGCTCGGGACAAGCTCCTACGCATTCAGGCCTATCGATAGGGTTTTCCTTTCATTATGCCTTTTAGGACTACCTCCGTCAATGCGTGCAGGGAAATTGTTGCTTTCTTCACCATAACCTCATGAAAGCGCGGCGCGCGTGCGGCGGATCGGCTTTTGGTCACGCGATTGTCTAAATCCGAAAGTTATTCGCGTTTTTCGCGAAAATGTTATTGAAAAAAAACAAAAATCTCTGTAATCTAGCTAAGATGATCAAGCGCGTACGGATTTGGCTCTTTCGGCCTCGGCGTTCAGCCGTTTTCCACCCGTTTTTCTCATCCGCCAAGAGCCGCTCCCTCCGCTTGTCCGGAGCGGCTCAAACCTATGCCCTAAGGAGTGAGATTTTTTGCAGCGCGAAATCCAAGTGAATGAAAGACCGCCTTTCGCCCCCGGACTTCTGCTCAGTTTGCAGCATCTGTTCGCCATGTTCGGCAGCACCGTCTTGGTCCCGACCCTGTTCGGGGTGGACCCGAGCGTCATCCTGCTGATGAACGGGATCGGCACCCTGCTGTACATTCTGATCTGCAAAGGCAAAATTCCGGCTTATCTGGGATCGAGCTTCGCTTTCCTCGGTCCTGTCGGCGTCGTGCTGGTCGAGCCCGGCAACATGGAGAACTATTCCAAAGCTTTGGGAGCGTTCATCGTCATCGGCGTGGTATTCGTCCTCGTCGCCCTGCTGGTCAAAGCGGCCGGAACGGGCTGGATCGACTTCGTGTTTCCTCCCGTCGTCATGGGCTGCGTCGTCGCGCTGATCGGTCTCGAACTGCTGCCGACCGCGGCCAATATGGCCGGACTGCTGGGTACCGCAGACGCCGCGACGGGCAATGTCAGCTACAGCGCGAACGCGATCACCATCTCGATGGTGACGCTGGCGGTCACCGTGCTGGGTGCCGTATTGTTCCGCGGATTCCCTAAGATCATTCACATCCTGATCGGCATCGCGGCCGGATATGCCGTGGCCTACTTCATGGGCGAAGTCAACACCGCGGCGGTCGGCGAAGCCAGCTTCCTGTCCTTGCCGCAGTTCGCCACGCCGACTTGGGACGCGGCCGCGATCTTCACGATCCTGCCCGCCGCGCTCGTCGTCATCGTGGAGCATATCGGCCACCTGCTCGTCACGAGCAACATCGTCGGCAAAGACTTGTCGAAAGACCCGGGCCTGCACCGTTCGCTGCTCGGCAACGGCGTGTCGACCATCCTGTCCGGTTTCGTCGGCTCCACGCCGAACACCACTTACGGCGAAAATATCGGCGTTATGGCGCTGACTCGCGTGTACTCGGTATTCGTGATTGGCGGCGCGGCGATCATCGCGATCGTGCTGTCGTTCTTCGGCCAATTCTCCGCGGTCATCAGCAATATTCCGCAGCCCGTCATGGGCGGCGTGTCGCTGCTGCTGTTCGGCATCATCGCCGTATCCGGCCTGCGGATCTTCGTGGAACAGAAAGTCGATTTCTCCAAATCGGTCAACATGCTGCTCGCGGCGATCATTCTGGGGACCGGCCTCAGCGGCGTAACGTTGACGATCGGCACCGTAACGCTGAAAGGCATGGCCTTGGCGACGATCGTCG
This sequence comes from Saccharibacillus sp. O23, assembly GCF_002205895.1. GTDB lineage: Bacteria > Bacillota > Bacilli > Paenibacillales > Paenibacillaceae > Saccharibacillus. The sequence goes on along the minus strand of NZ_NJDE01000010.1, from coordinate 36,035 downwards.
GCATCGTGGTCAATCTCGTTTTCCGTTTGATCGCGCTGATCGGTCTGTCCAACGAAAAAGAAGAAATCGAAACGGAAGTCAAAACGCCGGATATCTGATCCACTCGCCGGCAGTCTTATGCGAACGCCGAAAAGGCCGTGCTCCTCTTCTCGCGAAGAGGCCGCACGGCCTTTTTCTGCTGCCCGCCCGAAGGCGGTTATTCCTGTACGCCGCTTCCGGCCCCGCGAACGAACCCGACCCGCGGACTTCCCGCATCGGACGGAGACGACGCACTGCTGCACGAGTTATTTTCCCATGATACGGACATCCGGTAATGGAACGCTCCCGATCCATGTTATAGGAAAATAATTCCTGTTGACCAACGTCATTGCAGTTTGTCTCCGCCGGGCTTGGGTTTCATCGGAATGATCTTGCTCACGAACCGGTGAACCATCGCCGATTCTTTCGTCAAGAACGGCCCGAGTACCGCCAGAATCAATACGTAGATCGCCGCGAAAGGCTGAAGGATCGCCATCAGTCCGCCCGCCGCGCCCAGATTCGCCATAATGATGGAGAATTCGCCGCGCGATACGATGGTCAGACCGACGTTGGAAGAAGCTTTCGGCGACAGCTTGCCGCTGCGCCCGGCCAACATGCCCGCCGTGTAATTGCCGATGATCGTCAGAATGACCGCGCCGATCGCGAGCCATACCGCATTGCCTCCCAGACTGAGCGGATCGATCGTCAGACCGAAGCTGAAGAAAAACAAAGCGCCGAAGAAATCGCGGAACGGCAGGATCGCTTTTTCGATCCGATGCATATGCTTGGTCTCCGCGAGCACCAGTCCCACCAACAAAGCGCCGATCGCTTCCGCGACGTGGATCGTCTCGGAGAAACCCGCGACCATGAACAGCATCGCGAAGATCGTCGTCAAGAAGATCTCGTTCGACGAGACGCCGAGGATCTTGTTAAGGACCGGAACGAGCAGCCGTCCCACGATCAACACCAGCAGCATGTACCCGAGCGCGATTCCCGCAGACAGCAGAACGCCTCCGAGCGTCGTTGCGCCGCTGAGCAGCAGACCGGACAGAATGGACAAGTACACCGCGAGGAACACGTCCTCGAACATGATGATGCCCAGAATCATTTCCGTCTCCGGATTGGCCGTCCGCTTCAAGTCCACCAGAACTTTCGCGACGATCGCGCTGGACGAAATGGTCGTGATGCCCGCGATCACGAGCGTCTCCAGCACCGGGAATCCGCACAGGAAGCCGAAGATCAGACCCAACGTAAAGTTGATCGCGATATAGATCGTGCCGCCCACCGCGATCGATTTGCCGGCTTTGGCCAATCGGCCGACGGAAAACTCGAGTCCCAGATAGAACAGCAGGAAGATCACGCCGAGCCGGCCCATGAAGTTGATGAGCTCGGCGCTGTGGATAAAGCGAAGATCGATCAATCCGAAGTGCGGAGCGTGGGGCCCGACGGCCATTCCCGCGAGGATGTAGAAAGGAACGACGGAGAAGCGAAGCTTGGCCGACAGGAACCCTGCCAGCGCGATCAGCAGAACCGCGACTCCGACCTCGAAAACCATATGATCCATCAAGCCTCACCTACTTCCAGCATCCTTTTCAAAGCCTGGATGTTCTGACGTTCTCCGGCCAGCACCAGCGTCATGCCTTCGCCGAGCACGTATTCCGGACCCGGATTGACCGTCTGTTTGTGCGACGATTCGATCGACGCGATCACGACCGTTCCGGTGTTCTCCCGAATCTTCAGCTCGCCGATCGAACGGCCGATCGCTCTTGCGCCCCGGCGCAGCTTGTACCATTCGATAGACAAATGGTCGAGCGTATGCTCCGCTTTCTCCAGCGCCGTGGGCTGATAATTCATGCCGCCGATGATTCCGCCCAACTGCCGGGCTTCCGTATCGTTCAGCGTCACCACTCGCATCAATTCTTCGGGCTCCACCGGCGACGGGCAGAACAGTTCGCGTTTGCCGTCTTCGTGCAGAATCACGATGAAGCGCTCTCCCTCTTCGGTATCGACCAGGAATTTACGCCCGATCCCCGGCAGGTCGGTCTCTCTGATTACGGACATTCGATTCCCCTCCTTAACTCCAAAATGCGGACTTACGGCGCAGAACCCCAATACGAAAAGAGGCTCTAACGTCGAGTCTCCCTATGCTATACGGACCGTATCGAATTAGGTTTCAAAAAAAGGCGTTTTTTTCGCGTTTTTTGTTCTTTTCGGCGGAATAGAGGATAAAAACGAGAAAAACCCGCGATTTGCTCCCGTTTCCTTCACGGGATCGCAAATCGCGAGTTTTTACGCATATGTCTTAGTTGTCATACATACGCAGATTGTATACGTGCAGGCACTTAGCCTTGAATCAAATTGAACACGTCGACGTTGTCGAGACGGCTGCGGCCGTTCAGCTCTTCCAGCTCGATCAGGAATGCCGCGCCCACCACGTTGCCGCCGAGCTGACGAACCAGACTTACCGCCGTCGCGATCGTTCCGCCCGTCGCGAGCAGGTCGTCGGCGATCAACACGTTTTGTCCCGGTTGAACCGCGTCGATATGCATCGCCAAACGGTCCGTTCCGTACTCCAGCTCGTATTCGACTTCTACCGTCTTGTACGGCAGCTTGCCGCTTTTGCGAATCGGCACGAAGCCGACGCCCAGCGCATAAGCCAGCGGCGCGCCGACGACGAAGCCGCGGGCTTCCGGTCCCGCGATCAGATCGATCTTGAGGTGTTCGACCTGTTTCTTGAGCGCGTCGATCGCCTCGCGGTAAGCCGGACCGTTGCCGAGCAGCGTCGTGATGTCCTTAAAGCTGATTCCCGGCTTCGGGAAATCGGGAATGACGCGAATATGTTGATTAAAATCCAAATGAATCTCCTCCTAAGTCTTATCTTTCGGTTCGTCCTTGCCGGGCGGAAGAACGGCTTCCGCCCTTCCTACACCGAAAAAGTTAAAGCATCGTCCGGGGCTCCGGCACGCAGTTTCCGGACCCGCTCTGCAAGCCAAGCCGCAAGGTCTTCGCCCGGACCGAGCAATCTGCGTTCCATCTCCTCCGCATCGCGCAGAACGCGATACGCTTCGGCCGAATCCAACGCCGCTTTGGGCGGGCTCGGTTCGGCCTGCACTCTTCCTTCGCTTCGTACAATGAATCGAAGTTCTTCGAATACGTCCAGCGTCATCCGAATCATTCGCGGCGAGCAGCCGGACGTTTGGCTCAATCGGCGAACCAACGGCTCCTCGTCCGCATTCTCCGCCGCGGCGCGCCGAAGTTCCACGTAGATCGTTTTGATCCGCTCCCGGCTCGGCTCGCTGAGCCGCTCCGCGGACGGCCCGCCGACCGGATACAGCAGCACGATATTTTCGAGCGAAGGCGCTTCGGCCAACAGCCGATTCAACTGCGCTTCCGTATCGGGAAGATCGAGAAGAAAGAGCGTTTTGGTCCCCGTCGGGTTCGCGCCCGACAGCGTGATCTCCGTACCTTGAATCCCGGAATGTTCATCATACAGCCAAACGGGAAGTTGCGCTAGAGTCTTGCCCAAAACTTTTAGTGTCGTTTTGTTTACGGCGGCCGCGATCTCGTCCGGGCCGCAGGCCAGCACGGATTCCGCTCGTTTGCGGAAGCGGACGATCTCGTCGGCTGAAGCGGTCGGCGAACGCCGATCGAACACTTGAAGCGCCGGCAGCGCCAAATCCCGCACCATCAACTGCGGCTTCCGGCTCCCTCGCCACTCGTTGATTCCCGGTTCCGCCAGCAGATCGACCCGATCGCCTTCGCTCAGATATTCGGCCAATGCGCCTCTGCCGAAAGCGACGGCCTCGACGGCGCAGCCGTCCTGCTCGACGACCAATTTCAGATGCGTATTCGTTTTGCCCATCGTCATGATCCGCTGAAGCTTGACTCCGCGGAATACAAGCTGCGGCGTCGGGTTGCTCATGCCGAACGGAGCCATCCGCTCCAACTCTTCGATCACGGGGATCGTGACGTCGGAGAGCCGGCATTCCGTTTCCGCTTCGGTCGTCGGAACCAGATGTTCCGGCCGCAGCACCTGCGCGGCATGTTGGTCCAATCCCCGTTCGAAGTCTTCCAGCCGTTCGCGCAGCAGGCTCATGCCGGCCGCCGAAGGGTGTCCGCCGAAATGCTGCATCGTTTCTTCGACCGACAGCAGCGCCTCGTAGATATCGAAATCCGGAATCGATCGGGCGGAACCTTTGCAGGTGCCTTTCTCGGCATCGATGCCCAGGATGATCGTCGGACGGTAATACCGCTCGAGAATCTTCGAAGCCACGATGCCGACCACGCCGACGTTCCAGCCTTCTCCGGCCAACACGATCACGTCCGGCACCCGGCCTTCGGCGGCGATCTTGGCCTCCAACATGGTACGGGCTTCGCTGACGATGTCTTCGACGTTCTTCTGGCGATCTTTGTTCAACAGATCGAGTTCCATCGCCAGCATCTCGGCTTGGGAGCGGTCGGCCGTCGTCAACAATTCCACGGCTCGATCCGCATGTTCCAAGCGTCCGCTGGCATTGATCCGCGGCGCGATAGCAAAAGCGATGCCGACCGAAGTCAACTGCTCGGGCTTGCTGCCTGCTACCGCCAGCAGCTCCTCTACTCCGGGAGAAGGACTTCGCCGCATCATTTCGATGCCTCGGGCCACGATCAGCCGATTTTCCCCGGTCAGCGGCATCAAATCCGCTACCGTGCCGATCGCGGCCAGATCCGTCCACTGTTCTTGAGGTTCGCCGAGCAGCGCATGAGCCAATTTGAACGCGACTCCGACGCCGGCCAAGCCTTTGAACGGATACTCGCACATCGGCAGTTTCGGATTGACCAGAGCAACCGCTTCCGGAAGAACGGCCGGCGGCTCGTGGTGGTCGGTGACCACGACATCGATGCCGAGCGAAGCCGCGTAAGCGATCTGATCGACCGCGCTGATCCCGGTATCGACCGTCACGATCAGCTTGACGCCTTCTCCGGCAGCGGCGTCGATCGCATGGCGGTGCAGCCCGTAGCCTTCCTTCGACCGATGCGGAATATAAGTTCCGAAATCGGCGCCCAGACGGTTCATCAGCCGAATCATGAGCGCGGTACTCGATACGCCGTCGGCATCGTAGTCGCCGTATACCCAGATTCGTTCTTCGCGTTCCAAAGCCTCGCGAATCCGCCGAACGGCCGCTTCCATGCCGTACAGAAGAAACGGATCGTGCAGCCCGGACAAATCGGCATCCGCATCCAAGAATTCGGCCGCCGCTTCCGCGCCTTCGTATCCGCGGTTGATCAGAAGCGACGCCAACAGAGGAGACACGCCGAGCTCCGCGCTCAGCCGATCGATCGCTTCCTGCTCCGGACGCGCGATCTTCCATTGATATTGAGAATGAAGCACACGCTCACCTGCCTTTCTTCGCCTTTTACCGAACAAAATCGAACGAACGCGGATTGCTCCGCGTCCGTGTCCGTCTTCATCGGTGTATGGAATGATTTATTGAATGATCGTAGGTTCTTCGCTGCTGCCGAGCAGATCGTCGTTCGATTTGTACGGGTACCCGGTCTGGTAAGGCTCGATCCGTACGCTGACTTCGACCACCTGTACGAAACGATGCAGCAGCAGATCGCGCGAACGTTGAGCGACCTCTTCCGCTTCCCTGACCGTCATGCGCGGATTCACGCTCAAGATCAGTTCGATCTTCACCGTATCGTTCGAACGGAAAGCATGAAGCTCCCGAACCTCGATAACGCCTCGCACCCGCTGAACGGTCTCTACGAAAGGAGCGGGATCCGCTTCGCCCTGCTGCGCGGCTGTCGGCGATTCGTCGAACACCTGCAGCATGAGCCTTAGCGCTTTGACGATCGCGAGAACGGCTACGAGCAGCGATACCGCCGAATCGGCGTAGATCAACTCGGGAATCTCGAAAGCGACGCCGGCAACCGACAAAGCCATCCCTACCGCCACCAACATCGAAGCATAAAGCGAAAATCGATGTTCCGTCGCATACTGCCTAGCCGTTTCGGCTTGTTCTCGGTTCAAACTGCGGTAACGCAGCAGGAACAGCGCTTCGCCCAGAACCACCGCCGCGAAGAATGCCGCCACCGCGCGCACATCCGCCGTTTCGCCGGGATCGCGCATCAGCCGCCCGATTCCGGAGATTACGGCTTCGATCGCTCCGACCAAGATCAGCGTGGCCAACAGCATCTTGACCAGCGCTTTGCGTTTGCCGCTTGGCCGAACGGCGCGCTCCCCGCTGCCGCGAACCGCATCGACCGCCGAATTCAGCGCGTCCGCGAGAAGCGCCGGACTTCCGCCGATCCAACCTCCGATTCCTTTGATCAGCGCAGCAGCGCCAAGCATGAAAACATCGGTCCGACTTGCGGATTTCTCGATGTTTTGTTGACGGACCGTCATCCTTATTCCCCTCTCTTAGGCATCGCTTCGAATCACAAAAGCCGCGTCTCGAGAAACAGGACGCGGCTTTGCAAAGCAGCCGTAGCACGTTTGGATTTCATCCGGACAATCCGAATGCGCTTGTACATTGCCCGACCTGATCAAAAGATGATTCCGATCTTGCTGTTGCGGTCAAACCGTCAAACTTTAATTGGTTGCTTTGGCAGGTTTGGGCGCGGACGGCTTCTTCTTGCTTCGCAGAGCCAACCACAACGGGCTTGCGATAAAGATGGAAGAGTACGTACCGAACAGCAGGCCGATAACCATCGCCAGCGAGAACATGCGGATCGATTCGCTGCCGAGAACGAGCAGGGCGAAAGCCGCGATGAATACGGTGAAGACCGTACCCAAGGAACGCGTCATCGTCTGCGATACGCTCTTGTTCACGACATCTTCCAGATCTTCGTGCGTCTGCTTCTTGGCAAAACGTAGGTTCTCGCGAATCCGGTCGAAGATAACGATCGTATCGTTGATCGAGAAACCGATGATGGTCAGAATCGCGACGATAAACGTCAGATTGACCTCCAACCGCAGAATGGAAAATACGCTGATGACCAAGAACGCGTCATGCAGGAGCGCCACGATGGCCGACAGCGCGAAGCGCCATTCGAAGCGGATCGTGACATAGATGACGATGCCGACGCTCGCTACCGCGATCGCCAAAAGCGCGTTGCGCTCCAACTCTTTGGCCATTTCGGTGTCTACCGTATTGACTTCGTAAGAAGCTTTGGGATCGATCTGGCTGTTGAACGTCGTTTGCAGCGTCTGCACCTGCGTATCGGTCAATACTTCCGGGAAACGAATATTGATCCGCGTGCTGCCTGCGGTAATATTCGCTTCTTGATCGAGCTTGGCATCGCTGACGACTTTGGCGACTTCTTCTTTGCTGACGACTTTGGATACCGAGATATCCACGTTCGAACCGGAACGGAAGTCGACGCCGTAATTCAATCCGAACACCGACAAGCTGATGATGCCCGCCAGCGTCACGATAATCGAGAACATGTAGAAATACTTGCTGGCTTTAACGAAGTTGAAATTCCATTTCGTATTCTCCGGCAGTTTGGCGGATGATGTCTTAGAGCTCACGAATTTCACTCCCCTTTACTCCGAAATACCCCGGCTTCTTCAAGGATTTCGCCTTAACGAGCAGGGAGAGCAGGTAACGCGACAGGAGCACGTTCGTGATAATGCTGGTGATGATATCGATCATCAGAACGAGCGCAAACCCGCGAACCGATCCCGTACCGAGCCAGAACATAACGGCGCCGGCGATCAGCGTGGTGATCTGTGCGTCCATGACGGTCCGGAAAGAGCTCTTGCTGCCGGCACGGAAAGCCGACAAAATGCTCTTGCCGCTGCGCATTTCTTCCTTGATCCGTTCGTAGGTGATGATGTTGGCGTCGACCGCCATCCCGATCCCGAGAATGAACGCCGCGATCCCCGGAAGGGTCAACGTGATGCCCGCCCAGTTAAAGATCAAGATCGTTCCCCAGGTATGGATGATCAAGCAGAACGCGGCGATCAGCCCCGGAACCCGATACATGAATACCATGAACAGCAAAATGATGATCGAACCGATGATGCCCGCCGTCAGCGTCTGATCCAAGGATTGTTGGCCCAAAGTGGCGCCTACGCTTTGCGAGTATTTCTCGGTCAACTTCAGCGGCAGAGCGCCGAGGTTGATGGTGTCGCGCAGGTTCTGCGCTTCTTCGCGGGTGAATTGACCCGTGATCTGCGCCGTTCCGCCGGTGATACGCTGATTGACCTTCGGTGCGGACAACAATTCGTCGTCCAAGAAGATCGCCATCGGCTGATTGACCAGACGTCCCGTCACGTCCGCGAACTTGTCCGCGTTCTTCAGTTCGATCGAGATCATCGGATTGCCCAATTGATCAAACTGGACGGAAGCGCCGTTCGGTTTGAAATCGTTACCGGTCAGCTCGATTTTGTCGAAGCCCTGATACGGGTCCGCCGCCGCTCCGCTTTCCGTTTCGTCGTTTGCCGCCGTTTCGTCCTCGGCAGCGGCGTTGTTCGTCGTACTGTCCGAAGAGCTGCCCAGACTGCGGAACGTCAGGTTGGCGGGTTCTTTGATGCGTTCCCTTACGGCTTTCTCGTCCGTGACGCCTGCGATTCTGAGACGGATCCGGTTGCTGCCTTCGGTCGTGATCTCAGGTTCGCTTCCCCCGATGGCGTCCACGCGTTTTTCGAGACTCTTCGCCGTTTCGACCAGGGATTCTCGGGTGACTTCTTGTCCGCCTGTCATTGGCGACGCCTCGTACAGGATCTCGAAGCCTCCTTTTAAATCCAGTCCCAATCGAACCGAATTTAATAGGTTGGGCGTGCTCCAGACCATAACCCCGATTGAGACGAGCACAATAACAATGAAACTGACAATTCTCTTCATGCCGTTTCTGGTTCCCCCTTTTTTCTCAATATTCCCATTATAGCGACGCCGGAAATTCCAGTCAATGAAGCAAAAAGAAAGGCTCTCCTCAAGAAAGGGGAGCCTCTTTAAGCGCCGCGATCGTCAGGTAGTTCATCAGGCCGTCCGCCCGCAGCGTCAGAATGTCGTTAACGATCCGATGCAGCGGCGGTTCCTGCCTGCCTGCGTACTTCGCGTTGACGCACTGCCACACGTCTTCCCATGTCGTTTGCCGATAACCGAGATAACGCAGTTCTTCGGCTTTGACGCGGCAAAGCTCGATCACGGCTTCGGTCAGTTCTTCTCCGGTCATTTCTTCATGCGCGGGCGCTTGCCCGTTCAGCTTCTCGTCTGTCATGAACTTCCTCCTTCTCCCGCGATCCTACATCGTTCTGCTTTGGATTCGACGTCTTGCGCTTCGTTCCTGCTTCCGTGCTCCGAACGCGGACGATCCTTGCGTCTTCGTCACAAAATTTTCGCGTACAAATACCATCCTCCGGCCGCCAACGCCAATAGCGTGAGCGGAAAGGCCACGACGAAATAAGAAACGTACGAAAAGCGATACCCTTCCTTCTGCGCCAGCCCGGCCGCCAATACGCCGGCTACCGAACCCGCCAGCGTACCGCTGGAACCGATCCCGCAGCCCAAAGCCAGCGCCCACCAGAGCGGACTCAAATCGGATTGGCGTACCACTTCCATCTGAATGCCGATCGTTTGGATCAGCGGAATGGCCGCGGCCGTCAGCGGAATCGGATCGAGCACCGCCGCGAACAGCCCGGCGACGGCGAACACGACCAGGGCCGTCAACGATTTGTTATCGTTCGCGAGTTCCAGCAGACGCACGGCGAGCTCGCCGACGATTCCGGTCTCGACCAATCCTCCGGCCAGTACATAGAAGCCGATCAACACGCCGGGCGTTTTGAAATCCATGCGTTCGACGATCTGTCGAAGCTCCGCGAACGAACGCGCGTTGACCATGAGCATCGCCGCTCCGGACAATACGGCGACGGTCCCGCTGGCGAGCTTCAACGGCTCGTGCAGAACCAGCCCGAACGCCAACAGAATCAATACGGCAAGCGAAGCGATCGCGCGGCGGCGGTCCGGCACGTAAATCGCAGATTCCATCGCGCGAAGCTCCTCGCGGCGATCGGCGCCGCTTCCCATCTCCCGGCGGAAGATCAACATCAATAACGCCAAATGCACGAGCAGCAGCAGCGCGGCGGGGACGAACAAGACTTTGGCAAAATCGGGCGTATCCATGCCGGCCGCCGAACCGATCATCATATTCGGCACGCTTCCCGTCAACGTGGTCATGCCGCCCAGATTGCAAGCGATCACGCTCATGATCAGAAAAGGTACCGGTCCGATGCGCAGCGTCTTCCCGATGCGAAGAATCAGCGGCGCGAGCAGCAGCAGAGCCGGCCCGCTGCCGAGCAGCGACGCCGTAAACGCCGCAAGCAGCGTGACGAAGATCAGCACGGCGGGCAGATTTCCCGACGTCATGCGCAGAATTTTGAGCGCGATCGCCTGCACGATGCCGCTTCGATCCGCCGCTGCCGCCGTCGTCATCATGCCGAGCAGCAGCAGAAGCGCGTTTAATCCGATATGATGCAGCAAAGCGGCATTCCAGTCGACGATTCCCGATACCAGCAGAATCAAGGCTCCCAGAATCGCCGATACCGCCCCGTTTATTTTTTCCGTCACGACCAGCACATAGACGATCCCGAACACGGCGGCTGCCGTGTAGACCGGCCAAAATGCGGTATCGATTGCGGAAATCATGCCTTCACTTCCTTTCGCCTTCCCCTGCCTGACTTGTTGTTTTTTTATTCTGCCTGTTTATGTAGAGTCCTTTTTTTGCGTAAGGTTTCGGTCTCGGCCGAAATCGGGCAAAAAAAGAAGCCGCCGCAAAACGGATATCCGTTCCGTTCGGCGGCAGCTTATACGGGAAAACGTAGGGCTCCCCCCGCCGAATTTCCCGATTTGGTTTGATCTTACTTCTTCTCGAGCGTGACGTCCGATCCGGCGCTCGCCGTCGTCACGTGACTGATCGCGCTGCGATCGAAAGTCATCTTCGTCACGTCGTTCACGCGCAGAACGACGATATCGTTGGTGATCTCCAAGATCGTGCCGTGCAGACCGCCGATCGTGACGATTTTATCGCCTTTTTTGAGCTGGCCCAGCATGGAATTGCGCTGCTTCTGCTTCTTCTGCTGAGGACGGATCAGCAAGAAGTAGAAGATGGCGATCATGAATACGAAAGGCACGATCGTCATCAGGATGCTGCCGCCGCCTGCGGCGCCGGCTGTCGAAAGAGTTGCGGCATGGAACATGGTAAATCCCCCTTAGTGTGCGAATGGCCGTACGGAAGCTGCCGTACTGGACCCGTGGGGCAATTAGAACCCTTTGTCGTTAGCGTGCATGCCATACTGCTCGAAAAATTCGTCGCGGAAGTCCAGCAGACGGTCCTCGCGGATCGCCTGACGCACGCCGCGCATCAAATCGAGCAGGAAGTGGAGGTTATGATAAGTGGTCAGCCGGAGACCGAACGTCTCGTCCGCCTTGATCAGATGGCGCAGATACGCACGGGAATAATTCCGGCAGGTATAGCAATCGCAGTTCGGATCGAGAGGCCCGAAGTCCCTCGCGTACTGGGCATTGCGTACAACCACCCGGCCCTGGCTTGTCATCGTCGTTCCGTTACGCGCTATACGCGTCGGCAGCACGCAGTCGAACATGTCGACTCCGCGAATGGCGCCTTCGAGCAGAGCATCCGGCGAACCTACGCCCATCAAATAGCGGGGTTTGTTCGTCGGGAGCAGCGGTACCGTATACTCCAGCACTTCATACATCAGATGTTTCGGTTCACCCACACTCAGTCCACCAATAGCATACCCCGGGAAATCCATCGAAGTCAAATCGGCCGCGCTCTGACGGCGCAGGTCTTCGTGCATGCCGCCTTGAATGATCGCGAACAGCCCTTGGTCCTGCGGACGGGCATGCGCTTTGAGGCAGCGTTCCGCCCAACGCGAAGTCCGTTCGAGCGAACGTTTGATGTATTCTTTTTCGGCCGGATAAGGCGGGCATTCGTCGAACGCCATCATGATGTCCGATCCGAGCGCGTTCTGGATCTCCATCGCCACTTCCGGCGACAAGAACAGCTTATCCCCGTTCAGATGCGAACGGAAGTTGACGCCTTCTTCGGTGATCTTGCGCATCTCGGCCAAGCTGAATACTTGGAAACCGCCGCTGTCGGTCAGGATCGGCCGATCCCAGTTCATGAATTTGTGCAGGCCGCCGGCTTCGCGGATAATGTCGTGTCCGGGGCGAAGGAACAGATGATACGTATTGCTCAGGATGATCTGGGCGTCCATTTGTTTGAGTTCTTCCGGGCTCATCGTCTTGACGGTGGCGAGCGTGCCGACCGGCATGAACGTCGGAGTCTCGATCACGCCGTGCGGCGTGTGCACGAGACCGAGTCTTGCGCCGGACTGTTTGCAGGTCTTGATATGTTCGTAACGGATAGCGGAGGTCATAGGATTCGTTCCTTTGCAAGAAAATGAGAAGATGAATTTAATAAATGAACATGGCGTCGCCGAAACTGAAGAAACGGTATTCTTTCTCCACCGCTTCGCGGTAAGCCGACAAGACGTGCTCGCGTCCCGCGAGCGCGCTGACCAGCATCACCAGCGTCGACTTCGGCAGGTGGAAATTCGTGATCAAAGCGTCGACCACTTTGAAGTCTTCGCCCGGATACAAGAAAATCTGCGTCCAACCGCTGTCCGCGCCGAGGCGTCCGTCCGCGTCCATCGTGCGTCTCGCCGCGGATTCCAGCGTCCGCGTCGAAGTCGTGCCGACCGACACGACCCGTCCTCCCCGTTCGCGGGTCCGGTTGATCAGCTCGGCCGTTTCCGCGGGCAGCTCGTAATACTCTTCGTGCATGACGTGTTCCTCGACGTTCTCTACCGAGACCGGACGGAACGTGCCGAGTCCGACATGCAGGGTGACGAAGCCGATATCGACGCCTTTGGCGCGCAGTTTATCGAGCAGTTCTTCGGTAAAATGCAGCCCGGCGGTCGGAGCCGCGGCGGAACCTTCGTGCTTGGCGTAGACCGTCTGATACCGTTCGCGGTCGTCCAACCGCTCCTTGATATAAGGCGGGAGAGGCATTTCTCCGAGCCGATCCAAGATCTCTTGGAAAATGCCTTCGTAACGAAACTCGATGATCCGCGCGCCCATATCGCCTTCTTCCAGCACGACCGCTTCGAGCTCGTCGCCGAAGCTGAGCACCGCGCCGGTTTTGATCTTTTTGCCCGGCTTGGCCAGCGTTTCCCAGCGGTCGCCTTCGATATTCTTGAGCAGCAGCAGTTCGACTCGAGCTCCCGTCTCCGGCTTGATGCCGTGCAGGCGGGCCGGCATGACTCGCGTATCGTTGAGAATCAGCGTGTCTCCCGGATTCAGCTTATCGAAAATATCGTAAAAGTGCAGATGTTCCGTTTCTCCCGTCGTTTTGTTCAACGTCAACAAACGGGAGGCGGTACGTTCGGCGAGCGGCGTCTGAGCGATCAGCCGCTCGGGCAGTTCGAAATCGTAATCTTCTACATTCATGGATGTCTCATTCCTTAACCAGTTCTACGTTATTGTAATAGTGCAGCAGGATGTCTTTGTACGTTTCGCCTTCGTCGGCCAGTCCTTTGGCTCCCCATTGCGACAGTCCGAGTCCGTGGCCGTTCCCCCGGCCCACGAAGAAGAATCCGGCGCTCGAAGCGACGGTCGACGTATCCGTGCCGACGGCCGCCATCGTGCGGCTCAGGCCGGCCGATTTGGCCGTAGCCCCGATCTTGAGCTGCGCCGGCGTCATGCCGGTCTGCCCGGCAGGGACGGTCAACTGGGACGGAACGGCATTATAGATATCCGCCGACACGACGTCGAACAACGTGCTCGGAAGCCCGTTCAGCGCCGAACGGAACATATCCGGATATTTCACGTCGACCTTCGTGCCGTTGATCTTCAGTTCGGTGACGCGGCCGGAAGGACCTCGCTGGCTGATCTGGATCGTCTGGATGGTCGCCGGAAGCGGCGTGCTGGTACGTCCTTTGAGCGCGGCCAGAAGCTGAGCCGACGTATAAGGTCCGCGAATCCATTCGAACGCGCTCGATTCTTTCACGACGTCCAAGACCAGCGCTTCGTCTCCCGGATTGAGCTGCGCCAATTCTTTGACGCCGCTCTGAATTTGCGGAAGCTGGCGCACTTTGGTGCTCTTGGCGGTCACGGTCATCTTGCGTACGCCGGTCACGTCGATGCCTTTGTCCGTCACGTTGTCTTCCCGTACATAGCCGACCGTACCGCTCGGAAGCGCGACGTGATACCATCTTTTCAAGTTTGCCGATGCGGCGCTGTCCGCCTCGGACGGCACGCTGGAGAACAGATTGCTTCCTCCGCTGTTCCAGACTTCGACCGGATCGGAAGTCATCCCGCCCGCGTTGGACGAGAACAGCGCTTCGATCGGTTTGCCGTTCTGCTCGAGCAGTTCGCCGGCCGTTTCGTCGACCGCCGCGTTGACCGTCTTGCTCTCGGAAGAGATCCCGTTATAGGCCTGGCTGAGCGTCGAATCGACCACGTCGGCCACTTTGAACTTGGTGGTCGTTTGCGTCTGCACCGCAGCGTAGCTGCGCGCGGCGACGGCCTGCGCTTTGAGCGACTCTTCCGGCCAAGAAGACGGAACTTCGGAGCCTACGACCGAATACAGGTATTGTTCCATCGGCAGCTCGTTGACCAGATATAACGATCCGCCGTACAGGCCGATCTCCAGATCGCCCCGATACGAACGCTTGGAACGTTCGTCGACGCGGATTCCGCCGTCCGAGCTTCCGTCGACCCAGATTCGGTCGTCGACTCCGAGCGTCAACAGATAGAGCGGCGTCGCGGACCCGCCTTTAAGATCGGCAGCAGCGTCCGCTCGCAGAACGGCCGAAGCGGCCGCGTTGTCGGTTTCCGACAATGCCGCGCCTTTCAGTTGAACCGCGGCCGAACTTTTGAGCAGGTCGCGCGCGGCGGCGCTGCTCTCTTCGCCGATCCGCACCGCATAGACGGCTTTGCCCGTCGAAGACGCGGAGAACGCGATCGTGCCGTCCAACCCGGCATCGAGCGCTTTTTGCAGCGCGGCGGTCGCGTCGCTTAGCGACGCGTAACTGCCGGCGGTCAGCGAGAAACTGCCTGTCGCTTTAGGCGACAGCGCCCCCAAACTCTTGACCGACGCATTTGACGCAAGACGCGCCGCCGCGTCGGAAGCCGCTTTATCGCTCGCGTACGGCCCCGTATACAATTGATAAACGTCTTGGCCGTTGCGATTGATCTTATAGACCGACAGTTTGTCGGAACCCGACTTCAGTTTGCCCGCAAGACCCGAGATCGCTTGAAGATCGCTGCTCTCCCCGAGTTTGACTTTAGGTCCGTCCAGAGCGAAGACCGCCGTGCTTCCGGCCGCGACGGAGAACCATTTGACGTACCCCGCGTCTTTTTTCAGCCCTACGGCCGCAGCCGTTTCCGGCGTCAGGGTGATCTTGGACGTCGTCTGCTTATACGTGCTGCCCAAGTTCAAGAACAGCCCTACGCGCACGTTCGTGTCGCTCGGCGCCGCGTATGCGGGCGCCTGAAGCGGCAGCAGCGACAAAGCGACAACGGTGGCGAGCAGCGGTTTCCCCCATTTGGCGGTCTTTCCGTTCGAGCGTTGCTTAGTCATGCTTGCGTTCCTCCTTGTAATAGCGCGTCTCCTGATACGCGAGACGCGCCAACAGATCCAGGCCTCGGCTACGACAGCCGCCGAGGCGAATTATTTTCCGTCTTCCGGCATCGGCAATCCCAGGTGCGAATAAGCCTGGGCGGTGACAACGCGGCCTCTCGGCGTGCGCTGGATAAACCCGCTTTGCAGCAGGTAAGGTTCGTAAACATCTTCGATCGTTTGGCTTTCTTCTCCGATCGTGGCGGCAATCGTGTCCAGACCGACCGGGCCTCCCCGGAAATTCTGGATCATGGCTTTGAGCATCTTATGGTCGATGCTGTCGAGCCCCCGCGGATCGACCTGCAAACGCGTCAGCGCTTCGGCGGCGATCTCCGGCGTGATGATGCCGTCGCCGCGCACCTGAGCGAAGTCCCGCACGCGCTTCAGAAGCCGGTTGGCGATCCGCGGCGTTCCCCGCGCCCGGAGCGCGATCTCTTCCGCGGCGTTGCCGACGATCTCGACGTTCAGCGTATCCGCGTTGCGCGAAACGATGAACGCTAATTCTTCGACGCCGTAGAACTCCAATCGGCTGACGACGCCGAAACGGTCGCGAAGCGGCGCGGACAGCAGTCCCGCGCGCGTCGTCGCCCCGATCAGCGTGAACGGCGGCAGGTCCAGACGCACGGAACGCGCGCTCGGGCCTTTGCCGATCATGATATCGAGCGCGGAATCTTCCATCGCCGGATACATGACTTCTTCGACCGTGCGATGCAGGCGGTGAATCTCGTCGATGAACAAGACGTCGCCTTCCTGCAAATTGGTAAGCAGCGCCGCCAGATCGCCGGGGCGCTCGATCGCCGGTCCCGACGTCGTGCGGAGATTGACGCCCAGCTCGTTGGCGATGATATTCGCGAGCGTCGTTTTGCCCAGACCCGGAGGCCCGTACAGCAGAACATGGTCGAGCGCTTCGTTCCGCATTTTCGCCGCTTCGATATATATTTTCAGATTTTCTTTGACCTGATTCTGACCGATGTATTCCGACAAATAGCGGGGACGCAGACTCAGTTCCACCGCCTGGTCTTCCATCATCAGATTGGCCGATATGATCCGGTCATCCATAAGTCCACACTTCCTCCCCGTTCATACTACCGCATTTAGCCTCTGTAGAGAACCTTTAACGCCCTTTTCATCAGCACGTCCACCGGTTCTCCCGGCTGCAAGTCCTCTTTCAAGTGCATCCATGCTTTGTCCAGCTCCGCTTCCGTATAGCCGAGAGCTTCGAGACCTTCCCGCGCTTCTTTCCATCCTCCGCCGTCCAGTTCCGCTTCCGCGGCGACGTTGTTGTCGAACAATCCGCCCAGCGAAGGCGCGACGAATCCGTCCAAACGGTCTTTGAGATCCAGAATCATGCGCTGCGCCGTTTTCTTGCCGATTCCCGGTAGCTTGGTCAAGAACGTCACGTTCTCCTGCTGAATCGCCGATACGACTTTCTCCGGCGTTCCGCCCGCCAGAATGCCCAGCGCGACTCTCGGTCCGATGCCCGTGACGTCGATCAACCGGCGGAACAGCTTCTGTTCTTCGCGCGTCGCGAATCCGTACAGCAGAATAGCGTCTTCGCGCACGCTGTGATGGGTATACACCGTTACCGGCTCCGACCCTTTGGCGGCAAAAGCGTACGGGTTCGGACAGAATACCCGATATCCGATCCCCTGCACGTCCACGACGATATATTCGGTTTCCATATGGGCCACCTGCCCGCGCACAAAATCGATCATTTTCGCAATACCTCGTTTAATTTGGAATTCAGACTCACCGAATGGGCATGGCAGACCGCTACCGCCAGCGCATCCGCCACGTCGTCGGGCTTCGGCACGGCCGACAGCTTGAGCAGCAGCTTGACCATTTCCTGCACCTGCTTCTTCTCCGCTTTGCCGTAGCCGACGACCGCCTGCTTGACCATCATCGGCGTATATTCCGCGATCGGCAGACCTTTCTGCACGGCCGCGAGAATGACGACGCCGCGCGCCTGCGCGACGGGAAGGGCCGTCGTCACGTTTCGGCTGAAATACAGCTTCTCGATCCCCACGGCGTCCGGTTTGTATTTATCGATCAACTGCACCATACTCTCGTACACGTCGCGCAGCCGCTCTTCTTCGGGCGTATGCGCCTTCGTCTGGATGCATCCGTACTGTACCGGCGTGAGCTTGTTGCCTTCTTTATCCACGAACCCGAAACCGACGATCGCCAGGCCCGGGTCGATGCCCAAAATACGCAAAATCCATCTCTCCTCTAACCTTTAACGGCGAATTCTTGCCCGGAATGTAGTCCTGCCTTTCCGAGAAGTGATTCTCCGGAAGCGAACATATGTATTCCTTCTCTTCATTATAGCAAAAATAGCCCCTGCCGGGAAAAAACTTTGGCGCGCTTGCGTCCCGATCGCGTCTATCCCTTTCGGTCCGCGTTTCGTGTATAATTTGGCTGTGCATCCGCAAAAACGTTCCGATTACATAAGACAGAAAAAGGAGACGACGAATATGATTATCCAGCCCAAAACGAGAGGCTTCATCTGCACGACCGCTCATCCCGAAGGCTGCGCGAAACAGGTCGGGAAGCAGGTCGAATACGTCAAAGCGCAGAAGAAAATCGAAGGTCCCGCGAACGTGCTCGTGATCGGTTCGTCCACCGGCTACGGCCTGGCTTCGCGCATCGTCGCCGCCGTCGGCGCGGGCGCGAACACGGTCGGCGTATTCTTCGACAAACCGGCGGAAGGTTCGCGCACGGCTTCGGCCGGCTGGTACAACACCGCAGGATTCGAAGCCGAAGCGGCCAAGCTCGGCGCGAAGTCGTTCAACATCGTGGGCGACGCCTTCTCGAACGAGATCAAAGCGCAAACGATCGAGCTGATCAAAAAAGAACTGGGACAAGTCGATCTGGTCGTCTACAGCGTCGCTTCCCCGCGCCGCACGCATCCGGACACGGGCGAGACGTTCACTTCGGTGATCAAACCGATCGGCCCCGCGTACAGCAACAAAACGATGAACTTCCATACCGGCGAAGTGTCCACGACCACGATCGAACCGGCTGCCGAAGAAGAAGTTCGCCAGACGATCGCCGTCATGGGCGGCGAAGATTGGAAAATGTGGATCGACGCGCTGCAAGAAGCCGGAGCGCTCGCGCAAGGCGCGACGACCGTCGCTTATTCGTATATCGGGCCCGAAGTGACGCACGCGATCTACCGCGAAGGCACCATCGGCAAAGCCAAAAACGATCTGGAAAACACGGCATCCGTGCTGAGCGACAGCTTGAGCGGCATCGGCGGACGGGCTTACGTCTCGGTCAACAAAGCGCTTGTCACCCAATCCAGCTCGGCGATTCCGGTCGTGCCGCTGTATATCTCGGCTTTGTACCGCGTCATGAAAGAGAAAGGCCTGCACGAGAACTGCATCGAGCAGATGTATCGTTTGTTCGCGGACCGTCTCTACGCGGAAAAAACCGAAGTCGACGAAAAAGGCCTGATCCGCCTCGACGATTGGGAGATGCGCGAAGACGTGCAGACGGAAGTGACGCGCCGCTGGAACGAACTGTCCACCGAAAACGTCGAAGAACTGTCGGATCTCGAAGGCTACCGCCGCGAATTCTTCCAACTCTTCGGATTCCGCACGGACGGCGTCGACTACGAAGCCGACACCGATCCGAACGTGCCGATGCCTAACCTGCGTCCGTAAATTTGCGGATTTTCGTTTTCGCATACAAACGTCCAAACACGCCTTTCCCGCTTTTTCGGCGGGGAAGGCGTGTTTTTGGGAAGGCGTGTTTTTGTTCGGGCGGTCGGCGTTCGCTCCGACTCGCATGATGCGGCATATCGCCGGCCCGAAGTTTCGAACAAACAAGTACATATGCAAAAAACGCCGATCCCATGTAGTCAAGCTACATTGAAACCGACGTCGGATTTTTAAAATGGCGCGCCCTGAGAGATTCGAACTCCCGGCCTTTTGATTCGTAGTCAAACGCTCTATCCAGCTGAGCTAAGGGCGCAAAATAATGGAGCGGACGACGGGAATCGAACCCGCGACCCTCGCCTTGGCAAGGCGATGCTCTACCGCTGAGCCACGTCCGCAAAACATTATTGAATTAAAATGGCGGAACTGACGGGATTCGAACCCGCGGTCTCCTGCGTGACAGGCAGGCATGTTAGGCCTCTACACCACAGTTCCAAGCCAAAAGTGAAGCAATTGCGGGGGCAGGATTTGAACCTGCGACCTTCGGGTTATGAGCCCGACGAGCTACCGAGCTGCTCCACCCCGCGTCAGAGTGTCAATCTTGGTTCCATGATTCGTTCGACTTCGTCACTAAAGTCTTCATGGTGGAGGCTGAGGGGATCGAACCCCCGACCCTCTGCTTGTAAGGCAGATGCTCTCCCAGCTGAGCTAAGCCTCCGTATGTATGACCCGTAGGGGATTCGAACCCCTGTTACCTCCGTGAAAGGGAGGTGTCTTAACCCCTTGACCAACGGGCCTTACTTCGAATGTCGTCCGTTCTGCGTCTCGCTCGTTTCAGCGTGTTGCCCGCGGCGACAAGAAATAATATACCATGCGAGCATTCTAAAGGTCAACCCTTTTTAACAAAAAACTTCAGAAAACTTTAAATCGTTCTGACAAACCCGATAACCGTGCGTATTATTACCCTTATTCGAAGCTTATCCAAACCTTGCCCACACACAAAAAACTCCCGATCGAAATCGGGAGTTCGGCTCGGTTCGACTCGAACGTCGATAAAGAAACGAGTTCAGATCAGCTTGTCTTCCCATAACTTATACAGCGCTTGAGTTCCTTTGTCCGCATAATCGGCGTCGGCCAACTTTTGATACAGCGACTCCGCCAGCTTCAGCCCCGGAAGTTCCAACCCCATCTCGGCGGCCGAATCCAGCGCGATCCCCATATCCTTGATGAAGTGCTTGATATAGAAGCCCGGCTCGAAGTCTCCGTTCAGCATGCGCGGAACGAGATTGCTGAGCGAAAAACTGCCGGCGGCTCCCGTTTCGATGCTTTTGAGCACGTTCTTCGGATCGAGGCCCGCTTTTTCCGCGTACACGATCGCTTCGGTCACGCCCATCATGTTGGACGCGATCGCGATCTGATTGCACATTTTCGTATTTTGCCCGGCTCCGGCTTCGCCTTGATATACGATATTGCTGCCCATGATCTCGAGCAGCGGCAGCACCGCTTCGTAGTCTTCTTTCGCCCCGCCGACCATGATCGACAGTTTGGCGTTCTTCGCCCCCACGTCTCCGCCCGATACCGGAGCGTCCAATACGCCGATGCCGCGTTCTTTGCCGCGTTCGGCCAGACGGCGCGCAAGCAGCGGGCTGGAGGTCGTCATATCGATCAGATAAGCGCCCGGCTTCGCATTCGGAATCAACCCGTCTTCGCCCGCGTAGACGTCTTCCACGTCCTGCGGATATCCCAGCATGGTGATGACGACGTCGCAGTTTCTCGCAAGCTTGCCCGGCGTATCCTGCCATACGGCTCCGCGATCGATCAATTCCTGCGCTTTGGCCGGCGTGCGGTTATAGACGTGTACCTCGTATCCTTTGTCCAAGATATGGCCGGCCATGCTTTTTCCCATTACTCCGATACCGGCGAATCCGACAATCGTTTTAGCGGAATCCAAATGTATTCACCCTTTCCGCAGACTTAACGTCCGCATCCCTCGATTAAGCGAAACGGCGCAGACGGCTTTCCCTGTTCGCAAACGCGACAAGCCGACGCTTCAACGGTTCAGCGTTCGGTACTGGCCCGGCGACATATCCAAGCAGCGCCGGAAAGCCCGATTCAAGTTGCGTTCCGAATACCCCACCATGCCGGCGATATCCGTCACGCTGCAATCCGTTTCTTTGAGCAGCCGCTTCGCTTTGTTCACTTTAAACTCTATCATATATTCCACGAAAGAGATTCCCATTTCTTTTTTGAACAATCGGCTCAGCGCCGAGGCGCTGACGCCTTCGTTCGCCGCGCACTCCGCCAGCGTCAGGCTGCCGTCTTCGTCGCTTTCGATTCGGGCGCATACTCTGCGCAGCAGCTGACGCGACGAATTCCCCGCGTTTTCGCCGCGGATCCGAATCCAAGCCGGGAACACGACTCCCGCGAACCAAGCGTGCATGTCGCGCGACGTTTGATTTTCTTTCAACTGCTCGAACAGATTTTCGCCGAACACCTTGCCGAGAACCGCCCCGTTCGCTTCCAGAGCTTGGATCAGCGCGGACAGCAGCACATGGTAGCATTGGGAAATGACGTTGTAAGACCCGGCCGTGCGCACCCGGTCCGTAAATTCTTGCAGCGCCGCTTCGGCGCCCGCCGCGTCGTTTTCGCCCAGCGCTTCGATGAGGCCGCGCTCCGCTTCTTTCGGGTAGGCGAACAACGGGCTTCCCGCATCCAAACGAATCGGTTCTTCGTACCAGAGCACCCGGTCCGAATCGCGGAACAAGCGGTATTTCAGCGCCGTTCGCGCTTCCGAAGCGCTTTCGGGCAGCCTCGGAAGCGGCACTCTGCGGCCGATGCCCGCGGCGGCCGAAAACGACAGGTACCGCGCCAACGCTTCCACGATCCGTTCCCCGTAACGCCCGGCGCTTTCCCGGATCGTTTTGGCGGGCGTTCCGGGCGGAAAGCAGAGCACGGCCGCGCTTTCTTGTTCCCCGTCTTCCGCCGTCCAGCCGCTCAAGTCTCCGTTTTGGAGCAGTTCGTTCATGACGTTGCGGACCGCGAAGCGGATCACCGCGCCTTCCTGCGGCAAAAAGCGCTTTTCCCGCAGCAAATCTTCGACTTTGACGACCACGACCGCCGCTTCCCCGGCCGGATCGATGCCGTATCTCGCGCATTGGCGGGCCAACTCGCCGGGATCGCCGGCATAATCGCCGCGCAGCAGCTTCTGGAAAAAGCGGTCCCGCAGGTCCGGCTGCATGCTGCGCACGTAACGGTCGAGCGATCCCGCCTGTTCGTTCAAATAATCCATGCAGGAACGGATATATTCGATCTCGTTGCCGCCGCGTTCGGAGACTCCCGACGACTGTCCGCTGCGCAGCCTCGCTCCGTGTTGAAGAAGCCGCTGAACCGGATTGTACGCCAGCTTGGACGCGACCACGCTGAGAATCAAGCCGAACAGCAGGCAGGCCGACGCGGTAAATACGATCAGACCGCGGATCCAGCTCAACTGCTGCATCATCGAAGACTCCGGCAGCCAAGAGACGTAGGTTCGGCCGAACGAAGTTCGTTGGAAAGCGAGCAGCGCTCCTCCTTGTTCGCTCCGCACCAGACGGCTTCCCGACGTTTCTTCTCCCGTCGAAGCCGAACGAAGATCCGCGCTTTCCGGCAGAACGGCGTTCGCCCCCGCTCCGGAAGCTTGCAGCAGCGGCGTTCCGCCCGGAGCCAGCACGAACAGGGCCTGATCTTCGAGCGACGTGCGGTAGCTTTTCAACATCCGGTCCAGCCCCGTTTCGTCCACCTGCATCACCAGCAATCCTTCGGGTTCTCCCCGATGCATCACCGGCAGAGGACGCACGTAAGACAGATACCCTTCCCCGGCCGACTCTTCAAGCCGCAGCCAACCGCTCTCCCCGCGCTTCAACGCTTCCCCGAGATCTTTGCGGTAACGGAAATCCGATTCGGCGACATGGCCGTACGTATTGGATAACGTCGTTCCCGATTCGGTACGGTAAAACACGATATCTCCGATCAGCGCTTCCGTTCCTCTTCGCGCCTGAAACAAATCGAGCAGTTCCATCTGCGCCAAATAATCTTCGTTATACGCCGGATCGGCCAACGCTTGGCGAATCAGAGGTTCCATCGACAGCTGCAACGACATGTTTTCGATGCTGCCGAGCGTTTGCTCCATCCGGTCTTTGAGCAGCAGCAGCGATTCCTCGCTGTCCGCTTGAAACTGAGTCGTCAGTCGATTCGTCGAGATATAATAGTAAGCGCTTCCGATCAGTAATACGGGAACGAGCACCGATAGGCAGCCGAGCCAGATCAGCCGATTGAAATAAGTGTCCGCCGGCAGTATGCGGCGCGCGTTTCGTTTCACGGATTGCGTAAATTCGCTCATGGATGCTTCCCCCCGTCCGTCTTGGCATGCTGCTTCCATTATACCCGAAATCGAACGCCGCTTCGGCGCGAACGGCCCGCTCTTACCGAGACGGAGCGAATCTTTACGGTGCGGGCACGATACGCACGCATTCCCAAGAAGCCAGTTCGGGAAGTCTCACGACCAATCTTCCGCCGCGAACCGACGTTTCCGGACGTTCGCCGGAGATCAAGCATTCGGCCGCATATCGTTCGGGATCGCGCTCGGTCGTCACGCTCAGTTCGACTCCGTGCAGCGGAATGATCGAAGTCAGCGGCCGCCGTCCGGCTCCGTTCACCAGATGCACGATCCGTTCTTCGCCTCGGCGGAACACGGTCAACTGCAAGCCCGGCAGCTCGCTCGTTTCGACGGCGGGAGGCCGGCCCAACAGCCAGCGTACCGAATTGGCGGCGAGGCGGTAATGATCGGACAGCTTGTATTCCGCGACCAAAAGGCTTAACGAAAACGGCAGGTACAGCGTGCGGCCCTGCCCCCGCCGTCCGGCGACGATCATCGGCAGATCCGTTCGCGGAACGGGCAGCGAAGCCCGTTCCGGAGGAGCGCCTACCGCTTCCGGCGGCGAAAAAGGCGGAACCAGCGTCGCCAATACGGATGCGGCCGCTTCCTTCCCGTTCGCTTCGCCGTCGGTCTCGCAGTACGATACCCGCCCGCGCAGCGGCAGCAGCTCGGTATCCTCGAATCCGATATGCAGCGGATGGCTTTCGGCCCGCGGCTCGAAGCGGATATACGCGGCCTGCAATTCTTCGCTGCGCACGCTTCTTTCGGCGACGCCCATCAGTTTCGCCGGGCTGACGGCTCCGGATACGCCCGAACCGCCGGGAAGCTGACCTTCGCTCAGCAGTCCTCCGCCCCGCTCCACGAATCTTTCGAGCGCCGCGCCCAACGCCTCCGTCCATATCGATCCTTCCGACACCACTACCGTTCGGTAAGCGTCCAGCCCATTTTCCGCGGCCGCTTCCGCCGTCAGTACCGCGAAAGGAAGCCGCGCCTGAATCAGCGCTTCCGCCCATCCTTCGGCGGAAGCGGCCGAGTTCCAGAGCAGCGCGATCTCCTGTTCCGGCTCCGCGCCGCGCATCGCCGCTTCGACTTTGGCCGCGTCCCGGTTCAATCCGGACACCTGCTCCAAGATCCGTTTGTCGCCGATCGTGTCGGGAATCCCGGTCAGCGAATGCCAGATCTGTCCGCCGTTCGCCGGCACCTGCGCCATCCAGAAACGGTATTCGGCGGGCGGCAGCCCGGTATGCCGCCAATCCATGCCCGGGCAGGAATGCACGATGCCGAGCGGGGCGGGCAGTCCGTGCTCGGTCGCCGAACGCCCGAACCGCATCGACAGCGCGGGCTTCCAAAATTCGGGGATATGCCGCCAGCCGAGCGACAAAACATCCTGCGGCTCCGCGCAGATCAGATCGGCGATCTGCGCGCGTTCTTCCAGCCGGTCGCGGTACAGATCGTAATACAGGATCGTCGGCACGTCCGGTTTGACCGCTTTGATGTTCGCGTTCAGCCGCCGCATATTGTCCGTCATGCAGCGCAGCGGAAAATCTTTCTCCAGCAAGCTTCGCGTCTCCGGCAGTTCCGCTCCGTCGTACAGCTCCGCGTATCGGCTCCGGCACGTCTCGCAGCGGCAGAACTCGTAACCCGGCGCATTGAAAAATACCCCGTCGATCGCGTAGCGCTTCAGCGATTCGGTCAAAACCCGTTCCGCCACGCCTTCGTTCCGGTATCCGCCGTTGATGCACGTTTTCAGCAGCAGCGGCCACGGACCGGGACGCATGGCCCCGATCGTTTCCGGACGTCCTTCCGAATCGCGCACGAACCACTGCGGACGGCGCAGCCAGACCGAATCGTCCGCTTTGCTGAAGTCGTAACGGGCGATGAATCGGATATTCCGACCGTGCAGTTCGTCGATCACTTCCCCGAGCAGATCCCGTCCTTTTTCCAAAAACGGATTCCGCGTATGATACGGCACTTCCGTGTCGTACCAAGCGTAAATGCCTCCTACGTTGAACACCGCCGCATTCGCGCCCAATTCTTCCAACTGCGCCGCCAGACGCCGAGGTTCGATCTTATCGGTATCCGCGACTTGAAGGTTGGGCTGGATGATGCGCAGCGGCCGCCGCCACCAGACTTCTTCCGCGTTTTGCATGCGTCTCCTCCTTTTCGCGTTCGGCACGCGCTTTTTCGCTCGTTCTACGATTCTTGGAACTGCTTATAGGCTTCCGCCATGTCGAGAAACGCCTGCTTCAGCGCCGGCTGTTCGCGCAGCCCCGCCACGTAAGCGTCGAACTCCTCCATCGTGATCTGCCCCACGATCGCTTTGGTCATCATGGATTTGTATTCGGTATCGTGCTGCGGCCAAGCGTTGATCCAAGATTCCACCGTCACCACGCGATACGGGTCGATCTTGCCGACCTCGTCGAAGTCTTCGACTTCCGCGATTTTCGCGTCGTTGAACGCTTTGCTCGCCGACGCGCTGATGACTTTTCCCCATTTGGCGTACGCCAGCACGCCCGCGCCTTTGCTCGTCGTATTGACCTCTTTGACGCCCTGCTCCGTCAGCACCTTTTGCCCGTCTTCGACCGTATGATGCACGCCTTCTTTGCCGTAATACGCGTAATCCGTCATTTCCTGCGAAGCCGTTCGTTCGAAATACGCCAGCAGCTGCTTTACCTTTTCTTCCGGCACTTTTTTCGAAATGTAGAATCCGCCCGATACGCCCGTCTCCAACGCCACCGCATCGTCCCCGTGCGGTCCTTTCAGATGCAGATTGAGGATTTTGGCGTCCTGCTCGCCGGATTTGCGCATCGCCTTCTCCCACTCGTCGTCCCACCAGATCGGTCGTCCGTAGGAAGCGGCGCGGTTCGTTTTGAACAGCTCCTCGGCCTGCGTTTCTTTCATGACCGCGTACTCTTTGGACATCAAGCCTTCGGCGTACATCTCCCGGAAAAAGCCCACCATCTCCACGTACTGCGGCGTCAGCCGGGGATTGATCAGGCCGCCCGCGTCGTCGTACGTCGGGTCGTAAACGCCGAAGCCCGCCTGCATCGCGGCCGTCGGATTGTCCACGAACAAATGTCCCACCGTGCCGGGTTTGGCTTTCACGATCGCCGCCAGCGCGTCTTTGTATTCGTCCGTCGTCGTCGGCACGTCGATGTTCAGCTCTTTGAGCCAATCTTCGCGAATCTTGAGACCGCCGTCCACCCGCGATCTCGATCTCGGCAGCGCATAGATTTTACCGTCGACCGACAGGTATTTCAGCGCGTCTTCCGCCAGATTTTCTTTGAGATTCGGATATTCGCTCAGATCGCCGAGGAAAGGAGTCAAGTCCCAGAACGCTCCGTTTTTGATCGCGCTGATCAGGGTCGGACGGGTAAAATCGGTCGTCGACACCACTTCCGGCAGTTGTCCCGAAGCCAGCAGCAGATCCAGCTTCGTGTTCAAGTCGCCCGACGGCACCCATTCGATGTCCAGCTTGGCGTTCGTCATCTCCTGCCAGCCGGTCCAATACTCGTCGTTCATGTCCGGCAGCTCGCTGAACAATCCCGCGAACATTTGAATGTTGACCGGTCCTTCCGCGCCTCCTTCTCCCTGCGCCGCCTGCGTGCCTCCGTTCGGAGAACCTCCGCAGGCCGTCAATACGGACAGCGTCATCGCGGCTCCGCACAAAGCGGCGATCCATTTTCCGCGTACCTTTTTCGTTTTGCCCATGTCGATAGACCTCCTTGGATATGAAATCGGGAATCACCCTTTGACCGAGCCCAACATCACGCCTTTGGCGAAATGCTTTTGCAAGAACGGATAAACGATCAAGATCGGCAGCATCGACAGCACGATGGACGCCATGCGGATCGTTTCCTGCGGCATGACGCTTTCGTCGCTCGCTCCCGCTCCTGCGGCAGCCGACGAATTCGAATCGATGACGAGCGTTTTGACCAGTACCTGAAGCGTCCATTTGTTCGAATCCGTCAGATAGATCAGCGCGTTGAAGTACGTATTCCAATGCGCGACCGCGAAAAAGAGAGTGAACGTCGCGATCGCGGGCATGGACAGCGGAATCACGATGCGCCAAAACACGCCGAGATCCGAACAGCCGTCGATCTGCGCCGCGTCCTCCAATTCCGAAGGAAGCGATTCCAAAAAACTTTTGATGATGATCAGGCTCCAAGCGTTGGTCAAGCTCGACAAGATCAGCGACCAATACGAATTGATCAAGCCCAGTTCGCGGATCAGCAGATAGTTCGGCACGATCCCGGCGCTGAACACCAACGTAAAGATAACAAATCCCAAGATGAGTTTGTAGCCCGGCAGCGTGCGTTTGGTCAGGCCGTAAGCGAACGTGAACGAAACGATCAGGTTCAGCGCCGTGCCGACGACCGTGATGAACACCGTGCTTTTGAACGCGTTCAGAAAACTGTTCGTGGACAAAATGTACCGGTACGCGTCGAGCGACCATTTTTCCGGGAACAAATAGAACTTCAACGGCACATAGACCTCGGGATCGGTAAACGACACGCTGAACACGTACAGAAAAGGGAAAACGCAAATCAGCGAAATCAGCAGCACCAGACTGTAATTGACCCAATCGAACGCGGTCGGCTTTTTGCTTTTGGCGAAACTCATAAAGCGGCTCCTTTCCGAAGGAAGACGTCGTCGGCGCGCCGAACGGATCTCGCGCGGCCCGACGTCAATAGATCCCTTCCTGCCCCGTTTTTTTGACGATCCGGTTGGCGGCGACGATCAGCACGAGTCCGATCACGCCTTTGAACATTCCCACGGCGACGCCGACGCTGACGTTTCCTTGCAAAATGCCGCGCGTGTACGAATACGTATCGAACACTTCGGCGACCGACAGAACGAGCGGGTTCATCATCAGCAGTACCTGCTCGAAACCGACGTCGAACATGCTGCCCAGACGCAGCACCAGCAAGATGACGATGGTCGGACGGATCGCGGGAAGCGTGATATGCCAGATCTGCCGCCAGCGGCTCGCGCCGTCCACGACGGCCGCTTCGTACCGCTGGGGATCGACGCCGGCCATCGCGGCCAAGAAAATGATCGTGCCCCAGCCGGCTTCTTTCCAGACGCTTTGCGCCGTGATCATGGCCCAGAAGTAATTGACCTGCGACAGGAACGAGACGGAATCGCCTCCCCACGACACGATGATCTTGTTCACGATGCCGACATCGGCCGACAAGACGAAATAGGTCATGCTCGCCACGACGACCCAAGACAGGAAATGCGGCATGTACACGATCGACTGGTTGATCCGTTTGAACGTCTCGTGCCGGATTTCGTTCAGCATCAGCGCCAGCACGATCGGAACGGGGAAATTGAAGATCAAGCCCAGCAGATTGATCGCCAGCGTGTTGCGCAGCATGACGTAGAAATTCGGGTCCGCGAACAGCGCCGAGAAATGATCGAAACCCGCCCACTCGCTGGCCGCGAAGCCGAGGTACGGATTGTAGTCTTTGAACGCCAGCAGCAGCCCCCACAGCGGACCGAATTTGAAGACGATAAAAAAGAGCAGGCCGGGCAGCATCAGCAGATAAATGGTCCGATGCTTGACGATGCGCGACCAGAGCGAAACGGAATGCGCCTTGCTCGGAGAAGCAGCGGTTACGGGTTGTTCCATGGTCGGTCTCCTTTCTTCCGAAAAAATCGAGCGAAAAACAAAGATCGCTTGAACGCGTCCGCTTATTCGCTAGGCGCTTCGCGAATCCGCATCGCTTCGTAACGTTCCAGCCGTTCGAGCGTGACGGAAAGTCCTTCGGCCGTCCGTCGGACGCTCGCGGCTTTTCCGCTCATCAAGGACGAGGCTTCGTACAAGCGGGTGCCGGTCGGAATGCCGGGCGCGCCCGCAGCCTGCCGCTTATCGGCTCGGGGAAGCACGTCCGATCCGATCGTAAACGTCAAGGGCCCGATAGGAAGCGCTTCATGATAGGTCATGCCGTCGAAGCCCGACAGATTGAGGCATTGCAGCAGCAGATCGCCGTCTCCGACGCGATGCAGGAACGCTTCTACCGAAGGCGGCGCATCCGACTTCAGCGTCCACCCGCCGTCCAATCCGTCTTCCAGCAAGGCGGCGAACGCCTCTTTATGGTCCTGCCAGCCGTAGCGGCCGTACCATTCGCCCGGCTGCCAGCCGTAATACACGCCGCTGCCCGCTCCGCTTCGGCGGATCGACACCGCGTCGAATGCTTCGCTGCGCGCATGTCCGTACGCCCGTTCCGGCGGCCCGAACGTCGCGGCTTCGATGCCGCGCAGCCGGCCGACGACGTCCGGCTCCGATACCGCCGCCCAGCACGGTCCGGGCGCCACGATCCATCGCCGGCCTTCTGGTATGCCGGCCAACCCTTCCCCGTCCGCCTCGAAATAGGCGGACTCCGCATCCGGCAGTCGCTTCAGCTCCCGGATGCCGAACAGCGCGCGCAGCGATTCGGCGTCTTCCGCCAGCGCCCCGCCCGTGGCGGCGATCCGCAGCCCTGCCCGCTGCTTCCGCTCCAACAGTCCGCGTTCCCGTTCGGTCAGCCGGCCGATGCCCGGCAGCAGCAGCACGCGCGCCCGTTTTTCTTTTTCCAACCTCGGGATCAGCCTTTCCCTCGCGACGACCTCGAACAAGATATGCTTTTCTTTCAAGATCTTGAACAGTCCCGAATATTCGCCGCGAGCCGCGCCGGATTCCGGTTTGACCAGCAGCACGTCGGCAATCGGGTTCAAATCGTTGAATACGCTCTCATTTTCTTGTTGAAAACGGAAAATCCGCCGCACCGCCGGCAGATTGGACGCGTCCGGGTAATCCGGAAACGTCCCGATGATGCAGAAATCGAGCACCGATCCTTGCGCCAACGCTTCGTAGAGCCGGATCTCCGTTTCGTGCACCGATACGCCGGTGAAGCGATACGGCAAATCGACCGCGTTGATGCTGCAGCAGCTCGACCGTTTATCGTCCCAACCGCCTTCGACCGAGGCCACGTTTTCCGAAGCCGCGTACAGCCATTTGGGCAGCGGCCGCTTCAAAGACGTGTTCGACTCGCTGCGGACCAGATCCACGCCTTCCGTATGATAAGTGGAGATCGCGACATGCGGATGATCCTTTTTCACGAAATCCCGTATGTTCCGCAGCATCTCGCGCGTCGTCCGCTCGCAAAATTCCGCGTACTCCCGCTGCAAGGTCCCGCCGTTTTCGTCGTAATCCTCCAGATCTCGGCCGTACATTTCCCGGAAACGGCGGCGGCAGTTCCCGCAGCAGCACGGTCCGTAATGATTGCCGCTGTAATCCCAATGCTGATAACCGAACATATTGAAGAAAATGCCGTCTACCGGATAACGCGCCAGTACTTCGCCGATGATCTCGAGCGAAACTTTTTGCTGGTAATGACCGTTTACGCAAGTGTGCATGATGCCGCGATAGTTCACCGCCCGCCCTTCGCGGGTCCGGTAAAACCATTCGGGGTGACGCTCGAACAGCGACTCGTGCGCTTTGCTGAAATCGAACCGCACGATAATCCGCTTGCCTCGCCGATGCGCCAATTCCGTCAACGTGCCGACCAGATCGTTTTGCAGGAACGGCGTCACGTATTGGTGTTCCAGCTCGGACGGGTAAAAAGCGAAAATGCCTCCCGCGTTCACCATCAGCACATTGGCCGATAACGCGTCCAGATCGTCCATCAGTCCGACCGGGTCCATCGCCGCATCCGTTTCGCGCAGATTGGTTTGGATCATTCGGATCGATTCTTCCATCCACCAACTCATCCGCTTCATCACCTCCGCTTTCTTGGGCTTGTGGGGCTGCCTTCAGTGTGCAAAAAGACGGTCCGGCAGGATACAGACAAGTTTTGCGCAGGAAATGTCCGGAAATTTTTGTCCGTTTCGTCTCCGATTTTTCGTTAAAACAAGCATTCCGAAGGCCGATCCGGACCGCTTATACGTTTCGGCCTGCAAAAAAAGTCCGAATCGCGAAAGCATGGGTTTGACCCGAACCTCCACGCGAGTCTGACGAATTTTTCTTTTTCGAAGTAAAACTTGCAAAATGAAACACGAGCTTTTATATTAGTACCAGGTACTAAATCAAAGTGCTAAAGGAGCTGACCTGCGCATGACTCAATTCCGTTCGACCGCACGCCTTGCCGCCCTCGGCACTTACGTTCCCGAACGCAGACTCACCAACGACGACCTGGAAGCCATGGTCGATACGAACGACGAATGGATCGTGCAGCGTACCGGCATCCGCGAGAGACGGATCGCCGCCGACGACGAATTCACTTCCCACCTCTGCATCAAAGCGGTCCGAGATCTGGTTCGCCGTTATCCCGATGCGCTGGACGGCGTCGATCTGGTGCTGGCCGCGACCACGACGCCCGACTATCCTTTCCCTACCGTGTCCTGTCTGGTACAAGACGCCTTCAAGCTGCAAAATGCCGGTACGCTCGACTTGAGCGCCGCCTGCGCCGGTTTTACGTACGCGCTGCATTTGGCCAACGGAATGGTTACCGCCGGCCTTCACCGCAAAGTGCTGATCGTGGCGGGCGAGTGCATGAGCAAAACCGTCGATTACAGCGATCGCAGCACCTGCATTCTGTTCGGCGACGGCGCGGGCGCGGCTGTCGTGGAATACGATGAGCAGGGCGCTTTTCTCGCCAGCCATATGGGCAGCGACGGCAGCGGCGGCCAGCATGTCTACCGCACGGGCATGTCGGATACGTTAAACGGTCAGGCGCTGGACGGAAACGGAAAAGTCGTCCAGAACGGCCGCGAGGTCTACAAATGGGCGGTCCGCACCGTACCGGAAGGCGTACAGCGGCTGAGCGAAACGCTGCCGGGCGGAATCGCGGACGTGAACTGGTTCATTCCCCACAGCGCCAACTTGAAAATGATCGATTCCATCGCGGAAAAAACCGGCATCGGCGGCGAACGCACATTGACGAGCGCGGAATTCTACGGCAACACGTCGGCGGCTTCGATTCCGCTGGCGCTGCAATTGGCGATCGACGAAGGCAAAGTCAAACGGGGAGACCTGCTGCTGATGTACGGTTTCGGGGCCGGGCTTACCCACTCGGGCGTGCTGGTTCGCTGGTAAGCGGGACAGAACCTCCAACATTCGAATCCGCTTGACTGCCTGCAAAATAATTTCGGATAAAGCGATACGAAAAAACGCGCAGCCCCTGATAAACGGGCTGCGCGTTTGGCATACGGAGCTTTGAAAAGGCAAGTTCTTGAACCGGAGATATCGGACTTTCGCCGCTAGGATTCCGCCGAACCGTCAAGGTCAGCCGCGAAGCCATGGCGCGGCGTCGGCGAACGCGGATGCCGCCGCTCTCGCATCGGGCGCGCCCGCGATCGCGGAAATGACCGCGACGCCGTCGGCTCCGGCCGCCAGCACCGGAGCGGCCAGATCGGCCGTGATCCCGCCGATTCCGACCATCGGAACCGCGAGGCCTGCGGCGCGCAGTTCCCGGATCCCTTCGATGCCCAGCACGGCATGGGCATCCGCTTTGGAACGCGTCGGGTAGATCGGCCCGACGCCGAGGTAGTCCGCGCCCGCCTGCACGGCAAGGCGGGCTTCTTCGACCGAGTGGACGGATACGCCGAGCATCCGTCCTTCCCCGATTCGGGCGCGTACCCGCGACGCGTCCGCGTCACTTTGGCCGACGTGGACTCCGTCGGCCTCGATCGCCACCGCAAGATCGACATCGTCATTCACGATGAACGGGATCCCGTTCTCGCGGCATACATCGCGCAGCCGCCGCGCAAGCGCCAGACAAGCTTCGCCTTCCAGAGCGCCCGGCCCTTTTTCCCGGAATTGAAAAAGCGTAATTCCGCCCGCGACGGCCTCGCGCAGAACGTCGACCGGATCTTTTCCCGATTGCAGGTTGACGCTGCCCATGACCAGATAGACCCGCAGCGCCTTTTTGATCTTGGTTTCGTTCCGACGGTTCATCGCTGCTCGCTCCTTTGTCTATGCCGGTAGGCAAAATGGTTCGTCGGGCCGTGACCGCCGCCGATTCCCAACTCGTCTTCGATCGCGGCCTGAATAAAAGCTCGGCCTGTCCGGATCGCGTCTTCGATCGAATTTCCTTTGGCAAGTTCGGCCGTAATCGCGGCGGAATACGTGCATCCCGTTCCGTGCGTATGGCGCGTAACGACCCGAACGTTCTCCAGATACCGATAAGAATGACCGTCGTACCAGAGGTCTACGACAGTGCCGCTTCTTTCGTCGTGTCCGCCTTTGATCAGCGCGCAGGCAGAACCCATCTGCACGATGCGCTTCGCTGCTTCTTCACGCTGGCCGAGACTCGAAATCGACATTTCGGCAAGGAGTTCCGCTTCGGGAATATTCGGCGTCGTGATAAGAGCGAGAGGAAGCAAGTTCTGAACGAGCGCTTGTACAGCTTCTTTTTGCAGTAAAGACGCTCCGCCTTTGGCGACCATGACCGGATCGATCACCAGCTTGGACCAACCGTACTGCCGGCATTTCTCCGCAACGAGCCGGATGATCTCGCCGCTATAGAGCATGCCGGTCTTGACCGCTTCCGGTCGAAGATCTTCTCCGATCGAATCCAACTGTCCGGCGACTCCGCCGCGATCAACGGGAAATACGCCTTGTACGCCGAGCGTATTCTGGGCGGTAATCGCGGTGATCGCGCTCATGCCGTACACGCCGAGCTCTTGAAACGTCTTCAGATCGGCCTGAATGCCGGCGCCGCCTCCGCTGTCGGATCCTGCGATCGTCAACGCTTGCGAGACCGTCATTTGACGGCACCGTAGACCCGACGGATTCTCGCGCGATCAGCCAACAGCTCCGGCGTCACAAGAGTAAGCTGATTCAGCAGCTCGATCTGGAAGCTTCCCGGTCCTTGCTGCGCTGTCCGCTCGGCCGCGATCTCGGCGGCTATCCCGTAAAAAGCCAGAGCTTCGACTGCGCTTTTAAGCATATCGGTTCCAGGTTCCGCCACAGCCGCAAATGCTCCGATCACCGCGCTCAACAGACAGCCCGTACCGGTAACTCGAGTCAGCAGTTCATGGCCGTTACTTGCCAAGTATGTAGTCTGTCCGTCGGTAATCACGTCTTCTTTTCCGGTAATGACGACGATGCAGCCCAGCTTTTGCGCGGCACGTTCCGCGATTCCGACTCGGTCGCCTTCGCCTTCTCCTGCGTCCACGCCTTTGATGTTCCAATGTTCGCCGACGACGTTCGCGACTTCCGCCACATTGCCTCTCAACACGCCGAGCCGAAGCTCTTGGGTAAGCATTTGCACGATTTCCGTACGGTACGCCGTAGCGCCCGCTCCGACCGGGTCAAGAACGACAGGAACTCCGTAGGCATTGGCCGATTTCCCGGCAATCCGGATCGACTGAACGATCTTCTCGTCGAGCGTTCCGATATTCAATACGACGGCGCCCGCCATACGCGCGACTTCCGCGACTTCTTCGATCGCATCGGCCATAAACGGCGAAGCGCCGAGGGCAAGAAGACCGTTGGCCGTAAACGGAGCTACGACGATATTCGTAATGTTATGGACCAAAGGATTCTGATGACGCACGCGTTTCAAATAAGACACGAAAATTCCTCCTTGTAATGAAATCATTCAGCATCTTGCACCTCGCAAAGTGAATACAAAAAAGCCACTCATTTCCGAAGAAATAAGTGGCTGGTCAGTTTATTGAAATTCGGTTCTTCTCCGCATAGAGAAAATGCCGTTCCATGATTAAAAACTGTTCCACTTCCCTCCGCTGGTATGATCCAGATCAGGTTCAAAGGGTCCGAATCTTAAGATTCGTCTCAGCCGTAGGCTCCCCTAGTGCAATCATGCAAAGTATGCTGTTGTGTTCTTAGCATACCTTAAGTCTATGCAGAATGTAAAGAATTTCTCTTCTTGAAAAAAACTTGCACTTGGTTAAACAAAAAAGCCTTCTCCGTTACGCGCGGAAAAGGCTTTTTCTTTTTAGCTTGGCAGCTTCCTACTCTCCCAGGACCCTGCGGTCCAAGTACCATCGGCGTTAGAAGGCTTAACGGTCGTGTTCGAGATGGGAACGTGTGGAACCCTTCTGCTATCACTACCAAACTAGGATTTGGGAAACAAATCCGAACAGTTGTCTTTCATTTGAATTACCGAATCCCTTACGGGCACGAGTCATTCAAATCAAGCACTGTTGTTCAAGGTTTGCACCTTGAAAACTGGATCCGAAACGATCAATTCGCGTCATTTGAAGTTTCTTGCTCGGTACACGTACCGGCAAGATGGAGGATAAGCCCTCGACCGATTAGTACTGATCAGCTCCACGCATTGCTGCGCTTCCACCCTCAGCCT
>NZ_NJDE01000001.1 GCF_002205895.1 Saccharibacillus sp. O23 | reverse complement strand
TCGCCGACCTTCTGGCGACGTCGCCGGACGAGCTTGCTACCTTTTCCCGATCCGATCTGGTAAAGTGTACAAGGAAAGGCTTTACATAACGGCGGAGCTTGCCCGGATCGCTTGGAGAAGCAAGGCGGCCAACGCAATCAGCCGTCATCCGCCATGTAAGCCGAAAACGATTTCTATCCCACGATTCGATCAAGGAGGATATACGATGAGCGAGGCAGCAAACGGCAAGATCAAATGGGGCATTCTCGGTACGGGTTGGATCGCCGAACAGTTCGCGTCCGATCTCAAGCACGCGTCGAACGGCGAATTGTACGCGATCGGTTCGCGTACATTGGAGAGCGCGAGCACATTCGCGGAAAAATTCGGCGCGCCGGTATCGCACGGCAGTTACGAAGAATTGGCCGCCGATCCGAACGTGGACGCGATCTATGTCG
Source organism: Saccharibacillus sp. O23 (assembly GCF_002205895.1). Classification (GTDB taxonomy): domain Bacteria; phylum Bacillota; class Bacilli; order Paenibacillales; family Paenibacillaceae; genus Saccharibacillus. The sequence continues at coordinate 327,078 of NZ_NJDE01000001.1, read as the reverse complement.
CGACCCCGCATCCTTTTCATAAAGAGAACGTGCTCACGGCGCTCGCCGGAGGCAAAGCGGTGCTCTGCGAGAAGCCGTTCACGGTCAGCGCGCACGAGCTCGAGACGTTGATCGAAGCGGCGCGCGACAAAAAGCTGTTCTTGATGGAAGCGATGTGGTCGCGCTTCTTGTCGCCGATCGTGCAGGTGCGTAAATGGCTCGAAGAAGAGAAGATCGGCGAAGTCCGCGTCGTCAAAGCCGAATTCGGCTTCGATGCCGGCTGGAATCCGGAAGGCCGCCTGCTGAACCCGGAATTGGGCGGAGGCGCGCTACTGGACGCGGGCATCTATCCGGTGTCGTTCGCTTCGATGGTGTTCGGCCCGAATCCGGAAAATATCTGGACGACCGCGCATATCGGCGAGACCGGCGTGGACGAACATTTTACGATCATGCTCGATTACGGCGACGGCAAGACGGCTTCGCTGCACGGCGGCGTGCGGCTCGAACTGCCTAACGACGCGTTTATCCACGGGACCAAAGGCTATATCCATATCCCGCAGTTCCTGTTCGCCAAGGAAGCGACGCTGCACGTCTCCGGCGAAGAACCGGTGCGGGTAACCGACGATCGCGAAGATCGCGGCATCAAAGGTTATGCTTACGAAGCCGAAGAAGTCGGCCGCGCGCTGGCGGAAGGCCGCCGCGAGAGCAGCGTCATCACGCTGGCCGAATCGATGGGCATCATGCGCCTGATGGACAACGTGCGCGGGCAGTGGGGCTTGAAATATCCGTTCGAATAATCTCGACGTCCGTACCGAATCAATCTTGCGGGCGCAGGAATTCGTTTCAACCGGGCATTCCTTCGGGAAACCCGGTTTTTCTGCTTCTTTTCCGGGTAAATAACTTCAGACAACAACTTCCATGTACATAACGGAGAGGGGAACTCGTTTTGAAAAAATGGACATCCGTCGCGCTGGCTTTGGCTTTGACGGTTACGATCGCGCCGGCGGCGCCGACGGCGCATGCGGCAGACAGCGCGGCAAGCATCGTCAGCGGAACGGCGAAATCGGTCAATTACGACGCGTTAGGCACGCTCAGCGAAGGCTTGGCTTCGTTCTGGAACGCCGGCAGCAAGCTGTACGGCTATACGGACACGAACGGCAAGACCGTCATCAAAGCTCAATATAATGAAGCGAAACCGTTCAGCCAAGGATTGGCGGCGGTACGCAAAGGCAATCTGTGGGGATTCGTCGACAAGACGGGCAAAGTCGTGATCAAGCCTCAATACGAGCGCGTCGTCGAAGGATTCAGCGAAGGCTTCGCGGCGGTCCGCAAGACCGGAGGCAAATGGACGTATATCGATAAGACGGGCAAAACGGCGTTTACCGCGCCTTACGACGAAGTACACGAGTTCAATAACGGCATGGCCGTCGTCTGGAAGAAAAAAGGCGCGGCGTATGTCGGAGGGTTTATCGACGCCAAAGGCAAAGAGGTCGTCAAGCCGCAGTACCCGATGGTCAACGTGTTCAGCGAAGGTCTCGCGCCGGTCATGCAAAGCGGCAAATGGGGCTTTATCGATAAAAAAGGCAAGATCGTCGTGAAACCGCAGTTCGAGGGGGCCGCGCCGTTCAGCGAAGGTCTGGCGATGGTACTTCAGAAAGGCAAATACGGATACATCAACAAGACCGGCAAGATGGTCGTCAAAGCGCAGTATACCGGCGGACAAGCCTTCAGCGAAGGCCGCGCGGCCGTCAAGATCGGCGGAACCGCAAACGATCGGGACGGCAAATGGGGCTATATCGGCGTGACCGGCCAGTTGGTGATTCCGGCGCAGTTCAGCGACGAAGGCGCGGAGATCGGGTCGTTCAAGGAAGGCACGGCTTTCGTGCAGCGGCAGGACGCCGGCAAAGTGTTGATCGACCGCTTCGGCAAAGTGCTGGTCGACCTCAAAAGCATCGACGTGACCGTCGGCGAATTCGACAGCGGCGCGGCGATCGTGCATACGTGGACGGAAGCGGACAATTATTATTTCATGAAGAACCCGCTGAAAAGCAAATAAAAGCAGACGGATGCGATCCGGGAAGCTGTTCGACAGTTCAAAAAAAGAAGCCGGCTCCGCTCGAAGTATCGAGCAGGAGACCGGCTTCTTTTTCGCTGCTTTCCTTTACGGCTGCGGGGATGCATCCGGCTTGGCCGTCTTGTCTTCGTCTCCGTGATTCGCCTCGGCCGAAGCTTCGTTCGCCGCGCCTTCCTCCGCCTTCGCGGGCATCGGGAATTCCGGCAGCGCGTCGAAATACGCGCGAAGCTCCGTTTCTTTGCGCGGGTCCGCGAAATCGATCTTGCCGCCGCCCAGATAATGCTTGACCGCCAATTCCCAAGTCGGGACGATCCGGCGGGAAGCGAGCGACTTGGCCGCGGAACGGACCAGACGACGTTCTTTGGAATTGGAGAAGGTGTCTTTGTATTCTTTGGCCAGCGTCAGGTCCAGCTTGTCGTAGACGGCGCGGAAGATATCGGCGGTCATCAAGGCGTCGTCGAGCGCGCGGTGCGCGGAACCCGACGCTTCGATTCCCAGCAGTTCGAGGGCGCCTTCGACGCTCACGTCGTTCTTGAGTCCCTGCGTCAGCAGGAAGCCTTTGAGCAGATCGAGCGAAGGCGTCTGCGTCCAGTACGTCTCTTCCAACTTATGCATGCGAACGTCCTGCACGATCCGCTTGATGTCTTCGCCGCCCCAGACCACGAAGGTGATCGGTCCCGGCGCGGCTTCGAGCCAACTGCGGAAATCGGCGATGACTTTGGGGAAGCGGGCCGCGGTGTCGATCGACTCCTGCGGAATGCCCGTTTTTTTCTTGATGAACGAATTGAGTTTGGCAAAATAGACGGGCTTGATGAACGCGGAAAACGTATCGGTATCGCGCAGCGATTCGTCCAACCGTACCGCTCCGATCTCGATGACTTCCATCGGGTGCGGGCTGGCGAACTTGCGGCCGTTAAATTCGATGTCCAGAACAATATAATTCAAAAGGTCTGCCTCCATGCTTATTCAGAAATGAAATACAAGCTTATCTACAGTTTAGCAAAAAAACGCCGATAAAGCGCGAAGGATTACGAATCGAACAGGAATCGAACGAACGAATCGGCCCGACCCGATACGCCGGCCGATAAGAAATGGGATTTGCAGCAGTCGAATGGAAAAAATCAGGAATTTGATACGAAAGTATGTAATTATTTTGTCGAAAAAAACCGATAAACGGCTCATAGGGATCTTGCGAGAGGGAAGACCCGTGATGAGAGGAGAAAGTCGAATATGAAGAAAAAAACGGATCATCAGACAGAAAAACAAAAATCCGTTACGAGCGGTTCCCGAAAAGGGGTGTCGCTGAGAATCAAACTTCCGCTCCTGATCAGTGCGTTAATCGTGGTGGTGCTGCTGGCGAGCAGCAGCGTAACCTATTTATACGGCTCGAAGTTGTTGACGCAAAAAAGCAGAGACGAAGTGAACGCCAATGCGGACCGGCTCAGCGAAGCTCTCTCGACGACGGTGGATCTGGAAGGACAGCTCGGTTACGCGATGGCGGTCTCTCCGACGCTGCGCGATCTGTTGATGCTGCGCGAGAGCGGTTCCATGACCGACGACCAGTTCTTCTCGCCGAGCAACGAGCTTCAGCAGAAGGCCAATCAAGTATTCCGCGAAACCAAAGAAGGCACGAACGGCATCGAATCCATGATGGTCACGGACAGCAAAGGGACGGTAGTCGCCGGCAATAATCCGGATTCCCTCAAGGGAGACCGTTCGGACCGCGAATATTTCCAACAAGTCATGAAGACCGGACAACCTGCCGTCAGCGACGCGATCGTCTCGAAAACGACCGGCAACCTGATCGTCGTATTCGCGCAGCCGGTCAAAGACAACAACGGCAAAGTGCTGGGCGTTCAAGTCAATACGATCGCGGCCGACTTCTTCGTCAGCAAACTGAAAGACGTCCATATCAACGCCGAAGGCTTCATCACCGTGACGAGCCGCGGCGGAACGGTGATCTACAGTTCCCGAGACGAATCGGCAATCGGCAAGCCTTACGAAGCCGCGGGCTTCGAGAAGCTGCTGGCAGCCGAAGTCAAAGGCGAGATTTTGCAGGGCAACGTGGAAAGCGACAATTCGTACATCCGTTACGCCAAGATCCCGGTCGCGGATTGGGTGATCATGGTGCAGGATTCGTACAGCGACATCAACCGTCCGCTCGGCGAGTTGATGCAAGCGATGGTGATCTCGTTGATCGCCGCTATTCTGCTGGCGGTTCTGGTAGGACTCCTCATCTCCCGCGGCATCACTTCCCCGATCGCCCGTCTGAGCGCTTTGTTCAAGCGTCTGGCCGAAGGCGATCTGACGGTACAAGCGGACGGCAAGTACCGGAGCGAATTCGCGGATCTGGCGGACAGCTTCAATACGATGGCCGACAGCAACAAGCAGTTGATCGGCCATATGAACCATTCGATCGAAGTGCTGAACGCCAACACGGGCGATCTGGAAAATACGTCGCAGATTACGGCGCGTTCGATCGGCGAGACTTCCGTGACGTCGATGGAAATCGCCAAGGCGATGGAGTCGCAGTCGCAAGATACGGAACGGATCGTCGGACGTTTCTACGGCATCGGAGAACGGATCGAATCGCTCGGCCGGAAGACCGACGTGATTCGCGGCAGCGCCGATTCGATCGGACGCGTATTCGAGAGCAGCAGCAGCGTCGTGAACAGCTTGATCGATATCAATGCCCGCAACGAAGCGGAGATTCAGAATATCTCGGGCACGACCGATCGTCTGGCCGAGAGCTCGCAGCGGATCGGCCAGATCACCGGCGCGATCAACCAGATCTCCACGCAGACGAACCTGCTGGCCCTGAACGCTTCGATCGAAGCGGCCAGAGCCGGCGAGCACGGACGCGGATTCGCGGTCGTAGCCGACGAGATTCGCAAACTGGCGCAGCAATCTTCCGATCAAGCGAACGAAATCGGCGATATTATTCGACAAACGCTGGAGCAGGTCGACAAAAGCAACGAGAGCGTCGGCGCGATTCGCTCCATCTCGTCGAGCCAGAACGAATACGTCGACCGGACCCGCGAAGCGTTCGAGGAGATTCTGTCCAGCGTAACGGCGATCACCGATCAGATCCGCGACATGGCTTCGGAATTCAAAGCGATGGAACGCGACAAGAACGAAGTGCTCGAAGCCGCGCAGAGCCTGTCCGCTTCGGGCGAACAAGTCTCCGCGTCGATCGAGGAAGTCACGGCCACCGTGCAGGAGCAGTCCGGCATGGTGCAGCATCTGGCCGAGATGGTGCAGAGTATCGAACGCTTGACCGGGCAGCTCGGCGAAGCCGCCGCCCGATTCAAGGTCTGAACGGACGCCCGAGCGGGAAAACGCGGGCTCCGTAACGAAATGTGCGCCCGTCCGGTCGGCCAAGCCTCGGGGCGGGCGATAAGGAGGAATCCGCATGCCTATCATGCCGATCGACAACGTCAGAAACGCTTCGCGCGTCTTGCCGGTTCAAGCGGTACAGCCCGTACAGCGTTCGCAGGCCGTCGGTCCGCGATTTCAGCTTCCGCTCGATAACGGGCGTCCCCGTCCGGACAATCGCCGCAAGCTGAGCGCCGGACGCAGCGTGGTCGTTCGCGAAGACGGCTTCGTCCGGCGCTACGGCGTGCTGCCCGACGGAACGCGCATCTTGATCTCCGAGGAAGCGGAGCACGAATCGCACCCGTTCCCGCTGCCGCATCACGAAGCGCCGCGCATCATCGAAGCGGACAGCGAGATCAAGCACGATCCGGAAGGCAGCTTGAAAGCCAGCGGCCGGAAATTGAAATCTTTGCTGAACGAAGGCCGATCTTAAGCGAGCTTTCACGCTTGATTGCAAATCGACACCGAATCGTCACCGGAAAACAGAGCGTTCTGAACGGATAGTAAATCCGTCAGAACGCTCTTTTTGCTATAAAAGCGAATTTTCGATGAACAATAACGACCGGATCGCTTAAATTTGGAAGGTTTCCGGGACTTTGGAACCATTGTATGGGATGGGAATAAATGAGATATTAACCGCGAAGAAGCAGTCGAGTTTAAGTTTTCTAACTTCGGGCGGAAAGGGCGTGATCGCGTGAATAGCTGCGACCTGCTCCTGTTGCGGGAGAAGGTGCAAGGGATCGGGGAAGACGACGCGGCGCTGTGCGCGGGACTCAATAACCAAATGTTCACCGGCCTCTATGCGGGCAAGCCGTTATACATGCTGCAAGGAAGAAAGGTCTTGTTCATCGACGAACTGCTGGAAGGTCTGGAAGCGGACTTCGACAAGCTTGATCCGGAAGACCTGTTGGACCTGCCGCCCGACCGCCGGGACCGGGTACTGATCGTGCTGCCTTACGTCGATTTCGACAAGATCGCCGGCTTGAAGGCGAATACGGTCCATTTTATGAGCGTGTATACGACTTATGCTCTGGAAGACATCGACCGGGGAGAGCTGGTGCTTCGAGGGCTGCACGAGAACGAATATATCCGTAAGCGCTTAAAAGTGAGTGACTTTTTTCACTTATCTTCTCTGAAAATCAAGCCGTTGATGGTGAATTACCGTATCCTGCATATCCGCTCGGAACGCGTAAGCGAAGACGCGATCCGCGCTTGCATCCGCCGCCGGATCGGCGAGCTGCGCGCGGACGAGCAGTATTTCGTCGAAGGCGAAGGCTGGGTCAAAGGCCGTTCGTTCTACGGCGAAGTCTCGCGCAAGCTGACGGAAGAATGGAACGAGAGCTTCAACCGCGTCGCCAAATTCGTGTTTTTCCAGAGCATGCTGAACGGCAGCTCGTTTTTCTACCGCCGCGAGTTCGCCGCCGCTCTGACCGGGCGAGGGGAATCGCCGGAAGCGGCCGAAGGCCTTTACCGCGCGGGCAATCTGTGGCGGAAGCTGGGCCGTTATCTCCAGCGGCTGATGATGGAGAACAAACCGCTCGACGAGAGCGTCGCGCGCGAGCTGATGATCGAGATCGAACGGACGGAAACGGCGGCGATCGCCGCGTTGGAACAGGAAACGGGCGGCTTGGCGCCGCTGCATTCGAGCGGAAGGACGTGACAAGATGCTGTTCGAAGTCAAAGAAGGAATCTGGTTCGACAATCTGAGTGCTGCGATTCACAAAGGCACGCCGGGAGCGCGCTCGTTGACGGGCGTTTCTTCGTCGGAAGAGATGGCGCAGCGGCGGGGACCGGGCTGGCGGCCGACGCTGATCTACTTGTCGGCGACCGATTGCAACCTGCGCTGCAAATATTGCTACGCCGACTGCGGCACGTACGGCATGAAATCGTCGAACAAAGTATTTTCGTTCGAAGACTACGTGGAGAGCTATGAACGGATGCGCGATATTTTCGGCGGCGTTTCGACGCTATCGTTCTTCGGCGGCGAACCGCTGCTCGGCTTCGCGGAGATCCGCCGGTTCGTGGAATACCTCCACGAACGTTATCCGCGCGAAGAACTGCCGGAACTGTCGATCAATACCAATTCGACCATCGCCGGCGGCGCGGTACTCGATTTCTTGCGGAAATACGATTTTATTATCGGAACCAGCATCGACGGGCCGCGCGACGTTCACGACGAGAACCGGATCGACGCGGCGGGCGGAGGCACGTACGATCGGGTGCTGCGCAACATCGACCGTTTTACCGACCGGGACATCCACGTGTTCGTGCAGTATACGTTCAACAAGTCGCATCTGGACCGGTACGAGCCGGGAAAAGGGATGGCCGCGCAGTGGTATCGCGAACTGGAGAGCCTGCCGATCGAGAATTACGACATGATCCCGGTCAGTTCGGAAGATCCGCGTTTCAAGCTGGATATGCACGACGAAGAATCGCTGGCGCGTTATCTGGCGTTCTGCGAAGAATCGGCCGACTACTATCTGGACCGGATGCGAGACGGCGATATATCCAAGCTGCCGCGCATGTTCGTGGGCCTGATGCTGCGGATCATGACGCGCACCTTGCACAAAGACTGTTCGGCCGGGTATTCGCTGTCGATCACGCCCGACCGCCAAGTGTTCCCGTGCCACGCGTTCGCTTCGGACGAGCGCTTCGCGGTAAGCCTGGACGAGCTTCGCGGCGAAGCAGACCTGCTGGCGAACCCGTGGTTCCGCAGCGTGCGCGAAGCCGACCGGCTCAAAGTGGAGAAATGCGAGAAATGCATCGCCCGGCGCGTCTGCGGCGTCTGGTGCAAAGCGCTGACGTTCGGGGAAAAAGGCAGTTTCGACGACGTGCTGGAAGAACGCTGCGTGCTGATGGACGTCTACACGCGCCGAATCGTCCGCTTTCTGGTCGAAGAATACCCGGCTCATCGCGAAGCGATCCGCGACAAGCTGCTGGCGTATAACCGCGTGCAGATGCAGATGAGGACCGCTTATGAAAGTTAGGCAGGACGTCGGCTACTGCCTCAACCGCACGCTGCTCGGCCGCAAGCTGATCGTCGGCGTGAAGGAAGAAAACAGCTTCGTCAGCTTCGGACGCGAGCATGCGGGCGGCGTAATGGCGTTTATCGACCGTTACCGGGAACGCGAGATCGAACCGGCGTCGCTGAACGCGTCGGAACAGAGCATTTGCGCCAATCTGGACAAACTGGGGTATCTGGATACCTCGGAAGCCCGGAGCCGGGAAACGTTCAACGAATTCGCGAAGATCGGGCGGGTATTTTTCCGGATCTCGCCGTCCCGCCAGACCCGGGGAATCGGGCGCGGGGCGGTCGGCACCGCGGCTTTCCTGCTGCTGCTGCTCGCCGCCGCGTTGTTCGCTTACGTACAGCGCGGCTATCTGCCGACGCAGATCGATTACGTTCATATGCGATTATGGGAAATCCTGTTCACCGTGTTGGTCTTTCCGCCCGCGATCCTGCTGCTGCACGAACTCGGGCATTGCTTGGCGGCTTGGTACGAAGGCGTACGCATCTCCAGCATCAGTCTGGGCTGGTTCTTCATCTATCCGATCGCGCTGGTGCAATACCGGGGGCTCAATCTGGAGTCGCAATCCCGCAAAGTGATCGTCATGGCCGGAGGCATCGCGATGAATCTGCTGCTGGCGACGCTCGGTCTCGCTCTGAAAGCTTACGGGCCGGCTGCTTGGCACGGAGCGGTCGTCGATATCTGGATCTCGGCGAACGTCAGCGCGATCTTGACCAATCTGGGTCTGTTTGGCATGACGGACGGCTACTTTATCTTCACCAGCCTGCTGGGCGTCATGAATATCCGGCTCAAAGGCTACCGGTACATCAACGCCAAACTGGGCCGAAAAACGGACAAGCTCGACGCCAGTTACCGGGTCAGCGGCCTGCTGCTGCTCGCCTTGTTCCTCAACGGCGTCGTCAACGCCTATATCCAGTTCCATTACCTGAGCGGCTTGTTCGATATCGCCGGCTGGATCGCCATGCTTGTTCTAACGCTGCTGCTGGTCTTCATGACGTTCAAGTTCGTCCGACGGATCCGGCTCGCGTTCTAACCTTGATAAAAGACGTCCGTTTCGGTCGTTTTTTATACATACTTAACGCTTGGCATGCCTGAGCGAAGGGAGGACACGTCTATGCGTAACGAATTCGAAAACAAAGAAGCGATGGAAGAAATGAGCTTCGAGGAAGAAATGTTCGAAGAGATCGAAGAAATCGTCACGGCCGGCTGGATGGGCTGCGCGAGCTGCTGCAACTAAGCCGCGTTTCGGCGGCGTTCCGCCGCGCAAACGGCTGAAAGGAGGAGAACGCTTGCGGGAAGAAAACGGCAAACACGAATCGCCGGAAGAACTTCGTTTCGAAGAGGAAATGTTCGAGGAGATCGAAGAGATCGTGACGGCGGGCTGGATGGGCTGCGCGAACTGCTGTAGTTAAAACGTTCGCCCATAGGCGGAGAAGAATGGAGCGCGGAGCCTCGGCAAAGAGGCGCCCGCCCATTCTTTTTCAGCATTAGGCAAAGGAAAGATGGCGTATGAATGCATTGATTTCCGGGCTGCGCCGAAGCAGCCGCAAGCAAAACCTGCTTTCCGTTCTGGCGTCCGCTTTGAATCTGACGGTCATCGGCGTATTCCTGATGCTCGTCGTCGAATTGATTCGGATCCGCGAACAAGCGCGGCTCGTTTCGCGCGACGAAGAACTGATGACTTATTTCACGACTTTGATCGCCGTATCCGTGCTGATCGTCTTGTTCTCGCTCTGGATCATTCGGATCGTGCATCTGAGTTTGTTCCAATCGCGCCGCAGCTTCAACATTCAGCTTCGTCTGGCGGGCATCTCGTCCGCGCGGCTCAGCCGCATCTATATGAACGAAGCCTGGCGTTCGCAGCTCGTATCGGTTCCGGTCGCTTTGCTCGCGGCCGAAGGGATCTATCATTTTATCGGCATCCGCAACGAAATCCCGAGCGTCTGGATAAGCCTCCCCGTGCTGCTGGCGGCCGCTGCGCTCCATCTGCTGACTCTGGCGTTCTGTTTGAATATGGTATTCCGCAAGATCGCGAGATTCGATCCGGTCGAAGAACTGCGCAGTCCCTACAAGTCGGAAAGCGCGCGCCGGCTCGGCAAAAGCGACTTCGTCAAAGGCGCGATCGGCCTGCTCGTCGCGGCCGCGGGCCTGCTGCTTCCCGCGGACGGCAACCCGCTGATCGGATTTCTGCCGCTCGTCGGATTTTTCCTGATGTTCGATCTGGTGCTGGTCGGCATCCAGCACGGCCTAAAATCGCTCGCCCGCCGTTTCCGCTGGCGCGCGCTCGGGCTGGGCCAAAGCCAGATGTTGGGTTATTACCGCCGCATCGACCCGATCTTCACCACGCTGATCGTCGGCGTGATGCTCAGCATGGGTCTCAGCGGCATGTTCGAGACGGCGCGGGTCATCTCGCGCGACACGATCGAACAGAATGTTTATTTTCAGGCGATGATCGTCAACGAGGAGGTACGGGAACCGAGAACGGAGCAGGACTACCGGGATCTCGTCGCCGGACTCGACCCGGACGCGCAAGCGGCGTACGGCATCAATCTGGAAGCGCAGGACCAAGACGGCGTCACCGATACGATCTTCGGCATCGACAGCGATTATTTGCGGTACGGCGAGAAAACGGTGCTGACGGACGGCCGCGACTTTTCGGCGAATTTGGACGATCCCGATTTCGCCGGCATCTACCTGCCGTCGTATTTCGTCTCGGAAGCGGACGTCGGCAGCGATTATCCGCTGGTGCTCAACGGCAACACGATCCGACTGACGATCGCGGGCCGCTTCGAAGCGAACGGCAGCCGGGGACGGTACGGATTCGTGTCCAAAGCGCATCTGCAGAAGATCATGGGTCAAGAAGGCGCGGCGAATTCCGTATACCTGGCGAAAGCCGACGAAGCCGTAATCGCCGGACTGACCTCCGACCCCAACGTCGTCAGCCAGACGGTGCTGCGCAAGTCGGATCTGGCTTCCGGCAGTTACAAGAACGCGATCAAAGGCACGGAGATTTTCGAGTTGGCGGCGCGCGCCGTCATCTTGGTATCGCTGCTGATGCTGGTACATTTCCTGTTCGCCTCGGCGGACCGCAATCGTTTCGATATCGGCCGGCTGCGGGCGGTCGGCGTGCCGAAGTCCCGTCTGGCCGCTTCCTATCTCATCCAGACGGGCGGCATCGTCACGCAGTCGTTCCTGATCGGCACGCTGCTCGCTTACGCGTTTATCCGCGCGGGCCTGCCGATGGTGCTCGACCATATCGACGTTCCGGTATCGGCGCAGATTCCGCTCGGCTCGATACTGATCGCTTACCTGTTCGTGCTGGTCGTCGGCCTGCTGTCTTCGTACTTCTCGATCCGTCCGGCTTTCGGGAACGATTATACCGAAAATCTGACCGTCGGCCCGATGCAGCATTCCGCTTGAGCGGCGTTTCGATACGGGCCAATTCCCCCATTTCGACAATGGAGTCTGGAGTGTAAACCATGAATCCTACCTATCCATCAGGCGGCATCGCCGCCGAAGGACTGATCTATACCGTGGAAGAAGGCGGCCGGAAACGCAATATTCTGGACGGCATAAGCTGCGATATTCCGGAAGGCGCGCTGACGACGATCGGCGGACCTTCCGGTTCGGGCAAAACGACCTTCATGTACGCGCTGGCCGGTCTGCTGCAGCTGTCCGGCGGCAGCGTCCGCTACGGGACGAACGTCTCGATCTACGACATGAAGCCCAAGCAGCGCGACGCGTTCCGGCTCGAACGGATCGGCTTCATCTATCAGCATTTGAATTTGTTCGGGTTTCTGAACGTGGAGGAGAACATCACCTTGAATTACGCGCTGCGCGGCAAGCCGGTCACGCCGGAAGTCGACGCGCGGATCGACGCTTATCTGGAAGTCATGAAGCTCGGTCCGATCCGCAAAAAGGAAATCGGCGCGCTGTCCGGCGGCGAAAAGCAGCGGGTGTCGATCATCCGCGCGTTTATCTCGGACGCTCCGTATATTTTCGCGGACGAACCGACGGGCAATCTGGACCGCGAGAACAGCGTGCTGTTCATGGACTGTCTCAAAGACATGATCGGCACCAACCGTTCGACCGTCGTCCTCGTGACGCACGAGAGCGAGATCAAAGCTTACGGAGACCGGCAGATCACGATCGTGGACGGTCGGATCGCCGAACAAACCATGGGAATCGGGAGGCGTCAAAATGGCTAACGAACAACGATGCGAAGAAGTGCGGGATATGCTGCTGGAAGAACTGGGACTCGACGACGTGGAGCCTGGCGGGGTCGATTACGACAGCCCGCTGTTCGCGGGGCAGGACGCGGAAGGCTCGGGTCTCGGTCTGGACTCGGTCGACGCGCTGGAAGTGGTCGTCGCGCTCAAGACGCGTTACGGCTTGACGCTCAAAGACGAAGACAAACCCGCGCTGCGCAGCATCGCGACGCTGGCCGCGTATATCGATGCCCGGCTGAGCGAAACGGTATCTTGAGATGGACGGACGGCGAAGAGTCGTCGTGACGGGGATCGCCATGATCACCGCCGCGGGGATGGACAAAGAAACGTTTATGAAGCATGCGGCCGAAGGACGGAGCGGGCTGCGCGGCACGCTGCTGTTCCCGACGGACAAGCTGCGCACCGATTATTTCGGCGAGACGCCCAAACGTTACGCCTACGAGATTCAAGCGGAAAGCGACGAATCCCGCACGGAACAGATCTTCGGCGATCTGGCGGAAGAACTGCTTCGCGACGCCGGCCTCGATGCCGCCCGATTGGCCGATCTGGACGAACGGGCGATCTTCTCGTTCGCGACGTCGGTGGGCACGAACGATTACATGACCGCCCACGTCAAACAAGTGCTGCCGGATTCCGTTTCGCGCGGCAATCTGCACAAACTGCCGCCGAAACTGGGCATCCGAGGAGCGACGTTCGTCAATACGTCCGCTTGTTCCGCCGGAACGACCGCGATCGGTACCGCTTTCTCGATGATCCGCGCAGGGCTGGCCGATCTGGCCGCGGCCGGCGGCGTCGATCCGCTGACGGAGTTCTCGACCTACGGCTTCCATTCGCTGCAAAACTTGAGCGCGCTGCCCTGCCGGCCGTTCGACCGTCGAAGAGACGGCATCACGCTCGGCGAAGGCGGCGCGCTGTTCATGCTCGAAGAACGGGAAGCCGCGCTGAGCCGGGGAGCCCGGATCTACGCCGAGGTGCTCGGTTACGGACTCGGCAACGACGCGTATCATCCGACCAGTCCCGATCCGACCGGCCAAGGCGCGTATAGGGTCATGCGGCAGGCCGTGCGTCAGGGCGGCATCGAAAGCGCCGAAGTCGATTACGTGAACGCGCACGGCACGGGAACGGTCATCAACGACGATATGGAAGCGAAAGCGATCGCGCTGCTGCGGCCGGACTGCCGCGTATCTTCGACCAAATCGCTGACCGGCCACTGCTTGGCCGCGGCCGGCGCGGTCGAAGCCGCCGCCACGGCGCTTGCGTTGAAGCACGGCAGCGTGCCTCCGACCGCCGGTCTGGACGAGCCGGATTTCGAAGACGCGCCGCTTCGGTTCGTGCGCGGCCGGGCGGAACCGGTCCGTCTGCGCTACGCGTTGTCGAATTCGTTCGCGTTCGGCGGCAACGCGGCGAGCCTGCTGCTCGGCGCGCATGTCGATAGAGACGAGGCATCGCCCGAACAACCGCGGTCGGGATTCGCCCGGCCGGAAAGCGCGCCGCGATGAGAGCGGAGAACGCGAACGGACGCGAATACGAAGGTCTTCGTTACGCGTGCGAGATCCGGCCGCGATTCGAGGACGCGGACGCGTACGGCGTGATCCATCACAGCAAATACCTGCTGTACGTCGAAGAAGCCAAGTTCGCGTTCATGCGCGATCCCGCCATGTTCGGCATGAACGCGGCGGGCGGAGCGTTCAAGTTCCCGGTGACGGAGATCGGGCTGCGCTACGCCCGGGCGGTGCGTTACGAACCGGGGATCGCGCTGAACGTGCGGCTGCGCTTCTCGATCCCGGACGGCGTGCGCGTCCGGTTCGATTACGAGATCTTCCACCCCGGCGGCCGGGTCTGCTGCCGGGGGTATGCCGTCCATGCGGCGACGGACGCGAACGATTCGCTGCTGTTGGCGCTGCCGGAAGCATTGACGAAGCGGTACGAAGAGATCAAGGCGGACAAGGAGGATCACCGCGTATGCGAATCGTAAAAACAGGTTGGATTACGCCGGCGGGCAACGACGAAGAAACGATATGGAACGCGCTTCGGATGACTCGTCCGAATCTTGCAGGCCCGCAGGCTTGTCAGGAGCCGGACGATCGGCAGGGAACTTGGGAGCCGGAGGGAAGCGGAAGCGGCAGCGGCAGAGGGCGCAAAAACGCGCTCGAAGGGCTGCCCAAAAAAGGGCGGCGGGCCAGCCGCTTCTCGCATCTGGGGCTGTGCGCGGCCCGATCGGCGATCCGTCCCGAATGGATCGGGGATCGGAAGGCGGAACGGATCGGCGCGGTATTCACGACCGCTTACGGGCCGCTGGAGACGAATATGGAGTTCGCGCGCCAGATGATCGGCGACGAGCCGGATCTGTGCAGCCCGAGCTTGTTCGCGAACACGGTACATAACGCGTGCCTCGGCACGATCTCGATGGATCTGGGCATCAAAGGTCCGAGCACGATGCTGCTCGGTTCCAATCATCTGCTGCTGACCCGGCTGCTGCTGGCCGAAGGCAAAGCCGATCTGATCTTGGCGGGCGCGATCGAGGAATACAACGAAGAGTTGGAACGATCGCTGCATATTCAAGGCATGGAAGCCCGGCGCGTCGACGAAGCGGCGGTCGTATTGGCTTTGGCAGCGGACGATGCCGCGCTGCCGGGACTGACGGCGGAAGACGCCGATATCCGGATCGGCGAGACGTTCTCGTTCGGACTGGGCATCGGCGCTTACGGTCTTCTTCCGTCAGGGCTGGCGGAAGAAACCGGACTGGTCGGACGAATCGAACGTTTTCTGCGCAAATACCGGCCGGACGCCGTATTGGGCCATGCGTCTTGGACGACGCTCGGGCAAGCGGAACGACGCGCGATCGAAACGTCCCGCGCTTGCGAAGACCATCCGGCGAAGGAGACTTCTTCGCCAATGCCGATCGCGGCGGGTTCTTATGCGGCGGAAGATCGCGTGCCGCAGCAGGTCTCGGCCGGCATGCGGACCGATCCTTCGGCAGAGCAATCCGGCGGCGCGCGGACGTCCGTCGATTCCGCGCTGTCCGAACCGGCGAATATGTCAGACGGTTTCTACGAAGTGTTCGGCCACTGTCTGGGCAGCGATCTGACGCTGAAAGCCGCGGCGGCCAAGCTGTGTCTGGAACGCGGGCAGATTCCGGCCGCGCTCGGCGGCAGCGCGAAAGCGCCGGAGCGGATCGCGGTGCTGTCGGCCGAAGCGACCGGCAATTATTCGATAGCGATCGTGGAGAAAAGGCCGGGAAAAGGCCGTTAAATCAGGGAACGGGGGCTGGGCATGGAACGAAATCGGGTAGTCGTGATCGGAGGGACCGGAGGCATCGGGCAGGCGATCGTTACGGAATTCGCGGCGAAAGGATGGGACGTCGCGTTCAGCTACCGCACTTCGGTCGCCGCGGCGGAAAAGCTGGCGCGTTCGCTTCGAAGCGGCGAATCGGAAGTGCTGACGCATCATATGGACGTGTCGGACCGCGAATCGATCCGGACTTTTGCGGAATTCGTATCCTCGTCTTGGGGCAAAGTGCAGGGCGTGGTCTACTGCGCGGGAATCGTGCGGGATCAGGTGATGCTGCTGATGGACGACGGCGATTTCGAAGACGTGCTGCGGACCAACCTGCACGGCTGCTTCTACTGCATGAAAGATCTGCTGCCCGCGATGGATACTCGCCGAGGAACCGGCGTCGTCATCGTCGGTTCCACCGGCGGCATTCGCCCGGACGGCGGCCAAACGAATTATGCGGCTTCCAAAGCCGGGCTGCTCGGCTTGACCGAGTCGATGGCGCGCGAATACGCGCGCAAAAAGATCCGGGTCAACGCGGTAGCGCCCGGATTTATCGAGACCGAGATGGTCGACTTGGACAACCGCAAGATTCGGGCGTCGATCGAACAGATTCCGATGAAACGGCTCGGCCGTCCCGAAGAAGTGGCCAAAGCCGTCTTGTTCCTCTGCGGGGAAGAAGCTTCCTACATTACGGCGCAGACGCTGATCGTGGACGGAGGCCGGTTATGACGGGGCCGGCCGAAACGAAGCGGGCGATCCGCGGGCCCGAACGCGAAGCCGCGGAATGGACGATTCCCGGCCGTTTCGAAGCGGCGGCGGCGCGGCACGCGGCACGCATCGCCGTCGTCGACGAAAGCGGAAGCTGGACTTATGATCAGCTTCGGCAAGCTTCGGCGCGGGCCGCGGCCAATATTCGCCGCCTCGTGCCGGGCACGGGCGGGGAACGGATCGCTTTGCTGACCGGACGGACCAAAGAATGCGTGGCGGCGATGCTCGGCGCGCTCGAAGCCGGTCATGCTTATCTGTGCATCGATCCGCTGTACCCGGCGGAGCGGATCGCTTACATGTTGAGCGACGCGCAGGTCGGCCTGCTGGTGCATGACGGGACGTATGCGCTGCCGCTGCCGGGCGAATGCCGAGCCGCCCATATCGAAGAATTGACGGCGAACCTGCCGCCGATTCGCGGCGCGAAAGATTCGGTCGGCGAACCCGGCCCGCCGTTTGCGGTCGAGCGGAGCGCCGGCGACGAATCCGACGCCGAAGCCGGAAGCGCAAGCGGCGCGGCCGAGCAACCGGACGCTTCGGTCGCGCAAAAGGCGACGGGCGAGCGGTCGGCGCGGCCGAACGATGCGGCCTATGCCATCTATACGTCGGGATCGACCGGCAAGCCGAAAGGATTGGAAGTCAGCCATTACAATCTGCTGCGTCTGCACGACGAGTGGGCGGAAGAAGCTTTCGGCCTGCCGGATCGGCAAGCGGCCGACACGGCCGTCGTCGCGCCGTTCGTGTTCGATATGAGCGCGGCCATGATCTTCTTCAGCCTGCTGCGCGGCGAACGGCTGCATCTGGTATCGGACGCGAGCAAGCGCAGCGGGCGGGAACTGGTCGAATATCTGAACCGGCACGCGATCGATCTGGTCGACGCGACGCCGAATTATCTGCGGCTGATCGACGAACATCTGGCGCTTCATCCGGAGCAGGAACTATGTGTCCGACGGATCTTCTGCATCGGCGACGTGCTGAGCGATTCGCTGGCGCGTCGTTTGATCCGGCGGGCGAATGCCGAAGATTTTCGGCTGTACAACACGTACGGGCCGGCGGAATGCACGGTGCTCGTGACTTCGGCTTGGCTGGACAAAGCCGGCGCGGCGTCCGGCGAGGCTCTGACGATCGGGCGCGCGGTAGGCTTCGCCGCGCTGGAAGCGGCGCGCGAAGACGGAAGCCGCTGCGCGGACGGCGAAGCCGGAGAACTGCTGATCCGAGGCGACTGCGTCGGATTGGGGTATATCGGATCGCCGCAAGGCGGGGCGGACGGACCGTTTTTCGTATCGGAATCGGGCGTCCGGGGCTACCGCACCGGCGATCTGGTCCGGCGGCTCGAAGACGGCCGTTACGTCTTCGTCGGCCGCAAAGACCGGCAGCGCAAGATCAACGGCTACCGCGTCGAGCTGGAAGAGATCGAACGGGCGGCGGAGCGGCTGGACGGCGTCCGCGAAGCGCGGGCGGTGGTCAGCCGCGACGGCACGTCGTTCGCGGGCATCGGGCTCTGCTACATCGGCGAGCGCGACTACGCGCCGCAGGACATGATCGGCAAGCTTCGCGCCGCGCTGCCGCATTATATGGTGCCGCAGCGGGTATGCCGCTGCGCGGAGCTGCCCGTGACGTTCAACGGCAAAGTGGATTACGCCGCGCTGCTGGACCTGCTGCGCTGCGCGCGGGAGATGCCGGCCGAGATCGGCGCTTACGCCGAAGCGGCGATCGGCCGGCTGCTCGGAACGGACCGCTTCGATCGCAAGCGGTCGCTGTTCGAACTCGGCGGCAGCTCGATCACGCTGCTGGCGCTGGCCGGCGAACTGCACGGCGCTTTCGGGCTTGGCGCCGGCTTGGCGCGGCTCTACGAAGCCGGCAGCGTCGAGCATCTGATCGCGGCGCTGCGGCAGGATCACGCCGCGGCGGAAGCTTCTCTCGGCGCTTCGCCGGCCGAAGAAGGACCGCAGGGCCTTGAGCTCCCGGTTACGGAGCCGCAGAAGAAACTGCTGGCGCAGGAGCAGCGCCTGCTGCGCGGCGGCGCGGACGAGCGCGAACGGCAGCGCTTCTCGCTGCTGCTGCGCCTTACGCTGCTGCGCCCCGTCGATCGGCCGCGCTTGGAACGCGCCGTCAACGAAGCGCTGGCGAGCCGCGATGTTTTCCGTCTGCGCCTGCTGCGCCGGCAGGGACGGAACCTGATGCGCGCGGAGCCGGAATATCGGCCGATCGCGCTCGGCGACAAGCCGTCCGGCACGCGCCTCGAAGACGCGCTGGCCGTGTGGCCGGCCGGCGTTCCCGTCCGTCCGGGCGAAGAACTTCCGCCGTTCGAGCCGTTGATCGAGCTGCTGCTCGAAGAGCCGGCGCAGAGCGATGCCGAAGCTCCGCCCGCTTCGGCTTACGGCTTCGCGCCGGAACTGCTGCCCGGCGCGCCCGAAGCAACCCGCGGATCGCGCGCGGCCGCGCCCGCCGGGCATCTCTACCTCCACGTCAAACACGCGATCTTGGATTATCTGTCGCTGCAATTTCTGCTGCAAGACATCTTGACCGTATACGAAGGGAGCGGGCCGCTGCCCGAGCGCGGCAGCTTTGCCGCTTCGGCGATGCGATCCGGCGGGGAGGAACATGAAGCGTATTGGCGGGAACGTCTGCGGAACCGCCCGCCGCTGACCCGCTTGATCCCGGATCAAGACGGCGAGCGCGGTTTCGCCGCCATAGCGCTGAGCGCGAATCCGGAGACCGTCCGGCTGCTGCGAAGCCGTGCCGCGAAGCTGTCGGTCTCGCCGTTCGTCTGGCTGCTGACGTTGTTCCTGCGCACGGTCTCGCAGTACAGCGGCCGCTCCGATCTGCGGATCGGCTGTTATTTCCCCGGCCGGGCCATCGGCGAAGAAGAACGCGCGCTCGGCATGTTCACCCGCGTGCTGCCGTTGATGCTGCATGCGGACGAACATGAATCTGCGGATCGGCTGGCGCGGCGCGCGGCCGACGAAGTCTCCGGTATTCTGCGGCATCAGGCGATCATGCCGGGGCGATTGTACAGGCTGCTGCCGCTCGAACAAGCGGCGGAAGGCGAATTGTTCGAGGTCTGTTTCAATTACCAGAACGGCTGGCCGGCGATGCCGGGTCAAGGCGATTGGTTCGGCGCCGTCGAGACGCTCAACCGCGACCCGGATATTACCGAACGGGATTTCTATTTCGGAGTGATCGAAGAAAACGAAGGGATGCGTTGGGAGATCAAGTTCAACCGGGGACTGTATTCGGAGCCGCTGGTTCGGGAATTCGCCGCTTCTTTGGAACGGCGGATCGTCGAAGAAGCGTGCGGCCCGAGTTTCGCCGAAACGATCGCCGCCGCATCCCGGGGAAGGGGAATCGCACATGACTGACCTTACAGAGACGCCGTCGACGCCGCCTGCCGCTCACGCGCCGTTTGCCGATCGGGCACAAGCTTTCGAACGCGCCGAACCGGCAGGCGAATCTTCCGAACCGTCTCGACTATCCGAACCGTCTCAACCATCCGCATCCGAACCGCCGGAATCCGCAGCGAGCTTCGACGTTTCGCGCATCCGGATCGACCAAGTGCTGCCGCATCGACCGCCGTTTCTGTTTCTCGACGGAATTCTGGAACTGCGGCCGGGCGAATACGCGCTCGGTTTCAAAACGATAGCGCCGGGCGACGTACAGCCGTCCGCGCGCGGCGAAGCCGGCACGTTCCCGAGCACGCTGTTGATCGAAGCGCTGGCGCAGCTCGCCGGCGTGATGTACGCCTATCGGCCGGACGAAGACACGCGCGGCCGGATCGGGTATCTGGCCGGCTTGAAGAAGCTGCGCGTCTATCGCGCGCCGAGCGTCGGCGAGCGGATCGTGCTGCGCGCCGAATGCCGCTTCCGCTGGCAGAATATCGTCGAAGCGCAGGTGTCCGCTTACAGCGGGGAAGAGCGGCTGCTCGAAGGCGTCTTGATCGTCACGTCCCGCGAATAACGCGAGAACTACGTTCCGCGTCTGTCCGCGACAGAAAGGAGAAGACGTTATGCAGGAACGAAGGATGCCGCGCGCCGCAGCGGCCGTGCGGCCGCTGCCCGAAGCACCGGACGGATCGGATGCGGCGACGTTGATCGTATCCGCTGAAACCGGACGCGCCGCCGAGGATTACGAAGCCATCAAGCGGGAGACCGTCGCCGCATGCTTGAATCTGGCGGGCGGCGCGGTACCACCGTTCGAATTCGCCCGTACGCCTTCGGGCAAGCCTTACGTGCGTTGGACCGAAAATGCTTTTGCTGCCGATCTTCCCGGCGCTCCGCATATCTCGATCAGCCATTCGGGCTCCCGCTGGGTGATGGCCGCGTCCGCGAACCCGGTCGGGATCGACGTCGAACAGAAGCGCGGCGGCCGCATGTACCAAGAAGGTCACGCGTCTTTTTTTCACCCGGAGGAACAGTCGTATCTGAGCCGCCGGCCTTGGGAATTGTCCCGGGTCTGGTCGGCCAAAGAAAGTTACCTCAAGCTGCTGGGCGTCGGCATATTCGGCGATACGGCGTTTTTTTCTGTGATCGAAAAGGAAGCGTTGGCGCCGAACGTCGGCGGCTATCCGCTCCGCAGCCTGCCTTTATTCGAAGAATGTCATCTCCTGCTCTGCGGCGGCGGCCCGCTGATTGACTTGAAGCGGATCGAAACTTGATTCCGCGTACCGGCTCGGCGACGTGCCTTTGAGTTTCTTGAACACGCGGGCGAAATAGCCGGCGTCTTCGTACCCTACCAACCGGGCGATCTCCTGCACGGAACGCCCGCCTCCGCGCAGCAGGCCTTCGGCTTCGTGCACGCGCAGCGTGTTGATGTATGCGCTGAGCGTTTTGCCGGTCGTGCGTTTGAACACATGGCAGAAATACGTCGGCGTCACGCAGCAGATCGCGGCGGCTTCCGCGATGCCGATCGGCTGACGGAAATGCTCGCTCAGATGCAGCAGCAGCGGATAGACCGCGCTTTGCGCGCGCCGTCCGTTTTTTGCCGCGTCTTCGTTCGGAGTTCCGCTCTGCCTGCACGCCAGCCCCAGCACGCCGAGCAGCCCCGATTTGACCAATAATTCGAATCCGGCTTCGCCGCCCCGGTATTCCGCCACGATCTCCAGCAGCCGTTTGCGAATCTCGCCGGCTTCTCGCGCTTCGTAGAACGACGCCAATCCGAGCCGGCCTTCCAGCAGCGGCCGCACGTAACGCGTCTCCGTATGGTCGAGCGCGTGGTTGCGCAGCAGCGCTTCGCCGAATACCAACGCGTAGAGCTCGCTGCCGTTTTCGAGCGGGAACGCGGAATGCAGTTCGGCCGTGTTGACGAACGCGCAGCCGCCTTCGCCCAATTCCCGGAATCCGGTCCCGATCTGCATGCTGAACCGGCCGCGCAGAACCACGATCCATTCCAGATGTTCATGCCAATGCGGCGGAATGCAGAGCATGTCGGGGTCCGTATCGCGAATATGAAAAACGTTCAGAGGGAACGTCAGATCCGGGATCACCGTATGCTCGCGCCGCCAAGAAGAAAGCTCGGGCGCGGCATCTTCTCGGTATGCCGGAGTATGGTCCGATTCGCCGCCCGGCGGCCGGCTGTTTTTTCTCATCGCAAGGTCCTTTCCGATAAACGTAATCTGGTCCTAGTATTGCGTATTCCACGCTCTGCCTTTATTCCCTGCTTGCGCTCTATAATAAAAGCAATATCGAAGAGAGCGCTTGCAGCCCGAGAAGCATCAAACGCAACCTTATCCCGATCTCGGGCAGCCGGGTAGATCTCGCGAATCAAGGAGGAATACGCATTATGTTGTACGCGAAGGACCAAGCTTTGATCTGGGAATACGACCACGAAGTGCTGCGCATCGAACCGTGGGGCGCGAACGCGTTTCGGGTGCGGGCGTCCAAAGACAAGCTGCACGACGACGATTGGGCGCTGCTTCCGGCCGATTCGTCTGCCGAAGAAGCGGCGGTCGCGGTCGCGGAAGACGGACGGAGCGCGTATATCGTCAACGGCAAGATTCGCGCGGACGTGGAACGAAGCGGGCGGATCACGTTTACCAACGACAAAGGCGAGGTGCTGCTCCGGGAAACGGAGAAGACCTACCAGCTCAAATCGGGCGGCCGCGATATCGTGCCGATTCCGGGCAGCCGCGATTATGCGGTCACGCTGCGTTTTCATGCCAAAGACGGCGAGAAGCTGTACGGAATGGGACAGTATCAGCAGTCGCTGCTCGATCTCAAAGGCTGCCGCCTCGAACTGAATCACCGCAACAGCCAGACCAGCGTACCGTTCGTGCTCTCGAACGCGGGCTACGGCATGCTGTGGCATAATCCCGCGATCGGGCAGGCCAGCTTCAATACGAACGTGACGGAATGGGCTGCCGCCTCGACCAAGCAGCTCGATTATTGGATCACGGCAGGCGATACGCCGGCGGAGATCGAAGAGTCGTACGCTCGCGCCACCGGCACGGTCCCGATGATGCCGGAGTTCGGGATGGGCTTCTGGCAGTGCAAGCTGCGCTACCGCGATCAAGAAGAACTGCTGCATGTGGCGCGCGAACATATTCGCCGGGGACTGCCGATCTCGGTGATCGTCATCGACTTTTTCCATTGGACGAATCAAGGCGACTGGAAGTTCGACGAGCGGTATTGGCCGGACCCGGAAGGCATGGTGCGGGAACTGCAAGAAATGGGCATCGAACTCATGGTATCCGTATGGCCGACCGTGCAGACGGAGAGCGAGAACTACGGCGAGATGGTCGAAAAAGGCTATCTGGTCCGCACCGATCGCGGCGTCCGCACGCAGTTCCAGTTTCTCGGGCAGAACGAGATCTTCGACGCGACCCATCCGGACGCGCGCCGTTATCTGTGGGAGAAGATCAAACGCAATTATTACGACAAAGGCATCCGGCTGTTCTGGCTGGACGAAGCCGAGCCGGAATTCGCCGTCTACGATCACGATATCTACCGCTACGACGCGGGACCTTCGCTGCAAGTCGGCAACTGGTATCCGAGCCAATACAGCCGCGCCTTCTATGAAGGGATGACGGGCGAAGGGCAGGAGAACGTAATCAATCTGGTGCGTTCGGCATGGGCCGGCAGCCAGCGTTACGGCGCGCTCGCTTGGTCCGGCGATATCGCGTCGAGCTTTGAAGTGTTGGGCCATCAGGTGCGCGCGGGACTGAATATGGCGATCGCCGGCATCCCGTGGTGGACGACGGATATCGGCGGTTTCCACGGCGGCAACCCGGACGATCCGGCGTTCCGCGAATGTATCGTGCGCTGGTTCCAATACAGCACTTTCTCTCCGGTGATGCGTCTCCACGGCGACCGCAGTCCGTATCAAGAGCCGCATACGGGTCTTCCGGGCGGCGGATTATGGGGCAGCGGCGCGGACAACGAAGTGTGGAGTTACGGGGAAGAAGCGTACGAGATTTTCGCGGATCATATGCGTCTGCGCGAGCGTCTGCGTCCTTATATCCGGGAACAGATGGCGGCCGCGCATGCAAAAGGCACCCCGCCGATGCGCCCGCTGTTCTACGATTTCCCGGGCGACGAAGCGTCGTGGGACGTGGACGATCAGTTCCTATTCGGGCCGGATCTGTTGATCGCGCCGATTCTCGAAGCAGGCGCGCGCGGGCGAAGCGTGTATCTTCCGGCCGGCGCGACATGGACGGACGCTTACAGCGGCGAGACGTACGGCGGCGGACAAACGATTCTGGCGGACGCTCCGCTGGAACGGATTCCCGTGTATCTGAAGAACGGGGCGAAACTGCCGATTCGGGCCGATCAGGCATAGCGTCCGAATCGCGAAGCAGGCGTCGAACCGCTAGATTCCGGCAGAAAACAAGGACGTCATGCCCTTTCTTCTCCCCCCGTTCATTGTTATACTAAAAAAGTTGAATATAACATGAATAAGAACGTTAATCGGGATGAGAGAGGGAGAGAGATCATGACGGAAAAATACAATGTCGAAGTCGATCGTGCCAAGAAACTGTTCATCGCGACCGTAGGCGGATTCTTCCAAATGAGCGACGCGGAAGGCTTTGCCCTGAAGTTCATGCAGGAAGGCAGCACGATCCAAGCGAGCGAATACACGCTGGTCGTGGACGCGTCCGGACTGGCTACCGTGAAGCAGGACCTGCTGGATATGCTCGAGCAAGCTTTCCAGATGTATATGACGCTCGGCTTCAAGAAGATCTACATGGTCGAATCGAAGTCGGCGATTACCAGTATTCAGATTCGCAAGATCGCGGAGAAGACCCACTTCAGCGGAGAACTCGTGAAGAGTCTGGACGACGTGAAGTAATCGAAACACCGCCATCCCCAAACGCTATCGAAAAAAGCTGCCCCGTTCGCGCATTCGCGTTCGAGGCAGCTTTTTTGCGAGCATGGAGATCAGAAGCGGTACAAGCACGCGCCCATGACGTAGCCTAATCCGACCGAGCAGATTACCAGCTTGTCGCCCGGCTTGATGCGTCCGGTCTGGAACGCTTCGTTCAGCGCGAAGATCGGCCCGGTGACGCCGGTATAGCCGTATTTGTCGCCGACGTAGATCTGTTTGCCCGGATCGACGCCGAGCAGGTTCAGCGTCTTCAGGTTCTCGGCCAGCGAGAGCTGCGAGAAGATAAAGTGGTCCACGTCGCCCGGCTCAAGGCCGTGTTTGGCCAGCAGTCCGGTGATCAGCCCTTGCCATTTGGCGGAGAAGAAGCTGACGTCGACTTCTTTGTGCCAGACCCGTTTCTCCGATTCGGGAATCGAAGCGTCGAGCATGCGCGAATGGCCGACGTTCGGATACATCGCGGTGTCCGTGATGATCGATTCCGTGTAAAAGTCCGCGTCCACGAAGCCCGTCTGTTCGTCGTCCGCTTCGGTCAGCTCCAGAATGATCGCGCCGCCGCCGTCCGCGAACGCGGAGAACATGATCGGTTCTTTGTCGCTGGCCGCTTTGCTGACGGAGACGCCGCCCGCGATCAGCGCGTATTTGATATTTTTGGCTTTCATCATGATCGACGCCTGATCCAGCGCCGAGATCGCGCCGATGCAGTTGGCGTTCATGTCGTACACCAGATGCGCGTTCGGCGTCTTCAGCCGCTCGTGCAGCAGCACGGCATTGGTCGGATACGTGTATTCCGGCGTGTCGGAGATGAACATGATCATCTGAAGATCCGACGGCTGGAGGCCCGAACGCTCCAGCGCCTGTTCGGCCGCGTATTGCGCCATCGTCAGCGAGTTCTCGTCGGGGTTGTTGCGGCTGAGGTAACGCGTTTCTTTGCCCAGATGTTCCAGCAGACGGGTGATATCGTTGTTGTCCCTTTTCATGAAGTAGTCGATAAAGTACGCATTGTCGAACCGTTCCTGCGGGTGATACATGCCCGTGCTTACGATCTTGACCGTCAATTGCGGCGTTTGCAGCATCGTCATCTTCTCCTTTATCCTTCTGTCTGTGGGCGGACCTGCGGCAGGCCTCCCGATTGCGCAAGCTCCGAATCGGCCGAGCCGCAAATCCAGCATTTCGATCAAGCAAGACACTATATTATCGGTTAAAAGATAGCGGAAATGAAGGAAAACGATCACGAGTCCGTTTATTTTGTGCAGAAAGCGATTGCATCTTTCGACTCAAATCGTTAGTATTTAATCGAATGATTAATGTATATGCGAAGGAGTGGCAATCGATGAAATACCGGAATCTGGGACATACGGGTCTTAAGGTCAGCGAGATCGGATTGGGAAGCTGGCTCACTTACGGAACGGCAGCCGAGCAGCAGGCGGCGGACGCCTGCATCGAAGCGGCGTTCGAGCAGGGGATCAACTTCTTCGATACGGCCAACGCGTACAACCGCGGCGAAGGGGAGAAAGCGATGGGGGCGGCGCTGCGCAAATACGAGCGTTCGAGCTACGTGCTGAGCACGAAAGTCTTCTTCCCGATGGGCGACGGCCCGAACGATCGCGGATTGTCGCGCAAGCATATCATGGAACAATGCGAAGCCAGCTTGAAGCGGCTCGGCACGGACTATATCGATGTCTATTTCTGCCATCGCTACGACGACGACACGCCGGTCGAAGAAACGCTGCGCGCGCTCGACGACCTGACGGCGCAGGGCAAGATCCTGTACGCCGGCGTCAGCGAATGGACCGCCGCACAGATCGCGAGCGCGGCCGCCGTAGCCGACCGCCGCAATCTGCGCCCGCTGGCTTCGAACCAGCCGATCTACAACCTGTTCGAACGGTATATCGAACAGGAAGTGCTGCCCGTCTCCGAAGCCGCCGGGCTGGGCCAAGTGGTCTTCTCCCCGCTGGCGCAGGGCATCCTGACCGGCAAATACAAACCGGGCCAGCAGCCCGCCGCAGGCACTCGCGGCGCCGACAGCTCCGTCAATCAGGTCATCGGCAGCTATCTGCGGGACGATGTCCTCACGGTGACGCAGGAGCTGAACGCGCTCGCCGAAGCGCAGGGGCTGAAGCTGTCCCAGCTCGCGCTGGCGTGGGTGCTCCGCCGGCAGGGCGTCAGCGCCGCGATCATCGGCGCGAGCCGTCCGGAACAGGTGCGCGAGAACGCCGCCGCTTCCGGCGTGTCCTTGAGCGACGAGACGCTGGCGAAGATCGACGCGATCATGGAGCCGGTGAAAGACTTCGCGCCGGCGCGGTAAATGGGCCGAAAGCGGCAAGCTGCGGCCGGGCACGGCCGGAACGACCGAGAGCGCACGGCCGAACAGCCGACGGCAAGATGCCGTCGGCTGTTTTCGTTCGCGCTTCCGCAAGAACCTTGCTTCTTTTCGCGCAGAGCGGCTTACTCCACCCATAAAGCGATAAAGATAAACGCGACATAAGAAGCGCCTACCGCGGCCGCCGCTCCCAACGGAACGGCCCACAGCAGAGGCGTGCGCAGCGGTTTCGTCGTTTCGACCAAGCGTTGTCTCCAAGGCAGAAGCTGCCGTCGATCGCGTTCCAGCATCCGGCGGACTTTGTCCGCGTCGGCCGTCTGCATGTCCGCCCAGAGCCGATCGTATTCGGCCCGGATCTCTTCCCGTTGCGGACTGTCCTGAACTTTATTGGATCTCTCCATGTTCGTCGATCTCCTTTCGTCGTGCAGGTCGTTTGATCGCGTTTCCGGTATTACTGGATGAACGAACGGACAGCAGGGGAAGTTTCTATCCGAAATCCTGCCGACAAAAAATCCGGGGAGGTTTTTTATGAAAAAGGGTTCATTCCTTCACGGCAAAAACAGATATATATAAAAGTGAAGAAACGAGCGAGCCGACACGAATCGCCGCATGAAAAGGAGACAGAATCGAAATGAAAAAAGGCTTGAAACTGCTGCTTGCCGCCGCGCTGCTCGCGGGAGCGGCGACTTCCGGCATCGCGCCGGGCACGACGGGGAAAGCGGCCGCCGCCGCTTCGGTCAAAACGTTCGGCTATTCCAACCCCGCAGCCGGACGCACGTACGTGCCGATCCGCGTGCTGAGCGATTTTTCGGGAGCGAAAGTGAACTGGAACGCCTCCTCCAAACGCATCGATCTGGTCAAAGGCGACAAAAAGATCATCCTGCACGCGGGCGTCAAAAAAGCGTATATCGACGGCAAAGCGGTCAAGCTCGACGCGGCGCCTTTTACCGATCGGAATGTGACGTACGTGCCGCTGGGACTGGCCGCCGAACAGCTCGGACTGAATCTCAAATGGGACCGTTCCACGTCTTCCATGCACATCGAGAGCGGCGGCAAAAAGATGGACCTGCCGGTCATCAAGCGAGGCTCTCTGAACAGCAAGCCGGTCCGTTACAAGCAGCAGGTGTTCTATATGGGGAACACGGCGCTGAGAGCGAACGTGATCACCGTACAGCTGATGCATCCGCGCGTGAAGCTGGACGCCGCGTTCGCCAATCACAAAGCCGGTTCCGTGCAGGAACTTCGCGGCATCGCGGCGCAGAACGGCGCTTACGCGGCGATCAACGCGACTTATTTCGACGCTTATACGTCGGCGACTTACAAAGCGCCTTACGGCTATCTGGTCAGCAACGGCCTGATGCGGTTCGTCAACGGCGGCACCGACCGGACGGTATTCGCTTACGACGATAACCAGTTGGCGCGGCTGATTCCGGGCCTCAAATTCGGCGCGGCTTACGAAGCCGGTCAGGTCGAAGGCGCGGTCCAAGCCGGTCCGCTGCTGCTGAAGAACGGCCAGCTCGCGATCAACGCCCGAGCGGAAGGCTTCCGCGATCCGCACGTCATCTCGGGCCGGGCGACGCGCAGCGCGATCGGCATTACCGCCAACCACGAGCTGATCATGCTCACCGTGCGCGGAGCGACCCTGACGCAGCTCGCGGGCATCATGAAGCGTGCCGGAGCGTATCAAGCGATGAACCTCGACGGCGGCGCTTCGAGCGGCCTGTACATCAACGGCCATTACGTGACCAAGCCCGGCCGCAAAGTCAGCAACGCGCTGCTGGTCAAGCTGAAGTAAACCGAGTCGAGCCTTTCGATAAAAGGAAACGTCAAAGCCCGCCCGCCGAAGATTTCGGCCGAGCGGGCTTTTAAGTATGCATTCATGCGTGATCGGCAGCCGTTACGTCAGCCGCTGCCCGATCGCCGTCAACAATCGGGCGGCCGAACGTTCCGAGCGATCCGCGCCGTAGACCGCCCGATGTTCGTCGCTTACCAGCGAGCGAATATCGAGGCACAGCAAATAAAGCAGATTCAGCGCTTCGAGCTGATACGCGTTCGGCACGAATCGCTGTTCCTTCCCGTTCGCCGCGCCGCTTGACGAAGCGGAAGCAGCGAGCCGGTTCCGCCCGTCCGCCGTCACGGACAACGCTTCGCCCGCGGGCAGCGCTTCGTAAGCCGCGATGCCGCGGAAGATCAGCAGCTGTTCGGGCACGGGCAGTTCGGCGCGTTCTTTGGCGCCGAGCAGCCGATAGAGCCGGCCGTAAGCTTCGGCCATGCGATGCTGCTCGCGTTCGATGTCGAGCGGAAACGACGCCGGATAACTTTCGCCCGTGACCGTCTCCGCGCTCTGCTCGATCAGCGAGACGATCGAATCGGCGGCAGCGGCCAGCCCGTCGGTCGTCTCGCCGCCGAGATACCGCCGCATGTCCCGCTGCTGCCGCATGGTTTTCATCGCGACGAGCAGCGTCGACGTGATCAGGAACGCCGCGGTTCCGGCGATCAGAACAATCTCGCCGACGTTCGGCCGGTTCTCGGACCGTTCGTCGGCGATTCGGCGTGTCCGCGTGCGCGGCAGAGACGACGTGATCGGACCCTGCGCTTGGATCGATTTCGGTAGGTTCATCGGAACTCTTCCTCCTTTGCCCCTTATCAGATTCGTAACTTCGGGGAGCCCGTTACGGTTGGTTTTTCTTTTTGCAAGATAGCCCTTAATGTCTTATCACCCGAAAAACGCTCAGGCAATCGGGTTGGAACTAAGCTCGGGCCCGACCGCATTCGCCGCATAGCAAAAGAAGGCGCTCCGCAGCGGGATCGGAGGCCTTCTTGGACGAGAAACAGGAAAAGCGGTCAAGCGATCGGCATCCAGAGATACACGCCGACGGCGACGACCGCGATCGCGGTGGTCAGCAGCGTAGCGAGATGCCGACGGGACTCGCGCATGTATTTCCATTCGAGAAACGCGTAATAACCGCCTGCCGCCAGCAGCACGCCGAGCAGAATCGGCCGGAGCGCCTGCATATCGAGATCGGCGTAACGCAGACCGAAGATCGTGCCGACCGTTACCACCGTGCCGAGCGCCGTCAGCAGGTAACCTTTTGCCGTATGATGCAGTCTGCGCGGATCTTGGCGATTCACGAACAGCCTGCCGAATAGCAGCCGAGCCAGCACGATCACCGCAATAAGCGACACGGCCGCGATACCTTCAGGGGTCATGTTCATTTCTCCTCTCTATTCATCCTTTATTCGGGCGGAAAACCTCAATACAAGAACGCCGACGCCGGCAGCATCGCGAATACGCCGATCGTGATCAGCGCCATGCATGCGACGAGCAGCGTCACGATATGCCGCCTCGTTTCGCGAATATACCGCCATTCTAAAAACGCATACACCCCGCTATATACCACCAGATAGCCGAGCAGCAGCCATAGAACCGTGCGGACGTCCGTTTCCGATATTCTCAAGTAGTAAACCAAGATCAAAAACCCAATATGGATAATCACCGAAGCCCAATACACCAGCGGTTTGTCGTGCAGCCGACGTTTGTCGTGCGGATTCACGATCAGGCGCGTTAGGCCGAAATGAGCAACCACGATCAGAACCATCAAGACCAAGATCAATGACACAGCCATCTCTCCTTCCGGGTTGGATGATCCGAAGCGTATACCCTATAAACGTTTCGAAACCCGGAAGCGTTACGGAAAAAAGGAAGAAAACTCGGATCACCAGCCGTTCAGCCGACCAGATACAGTCCGAGCGCGATCGCGGCGTGAATAGCGGCCATAATCCCGGATACGACATGTTCTCGGGTGCCGCGCACATATTTGTAATCGACCAGCGAATGCCCCAGATAGACCAGCGCCACGATACCCAGAGCGGCCGGCAGCGCGGTTCGTTCCGGCAGCAGATAGAGACAGAGCAGCAGCGGGACGAGCAGCACGGTGCTGAGTCCGGCCTGCGTCCAGACATAGCGCCGTTTGAGCTTTTTGTCCAGAAACTCCGCTTTGCCTTCCACGATAAAGACCCGGAGCAGCGATTGGAGCAGGATCAGCAGACTGACGAAAATAACGAATACGTTGGTACGGTCCAGAAGACTTCACGCTCCTTATACGGGATGGACGACGATTGCCGTCTACCGGATAGACGAATGAGAAGAGGCGGAAGTTACGTTTCTATGCACTTCGGCAGAATTCGAGATGAATTGAAATTAGCGAGATATTTTTCATTTTGGGAAAAGTTTGAGAAATTTCGGTAATATCATTCCCAATCCGGCCCAGAGAAAGTACAATGAGGGTAGCAAGCAACATCCAATGACCTAAGACACGGTTACCGAACGTCCTCTATTCTTCGCAAGATTATGCGCCGATCGTCCCGATTAGGGCGACGCGCCATCCCGACAGATTCCGGAAGCACCGGACCTTCCCACGGATCTGCCCTCATCAGGGAGTGACTACATATGGCTTATATGATCCCGGAGACCATCCCCAAGAAAGCTACCGCAGGCGAACGCCTGTTATTCCATACGCTCAGAGAGCATCTTCCCGACGATTATATCGTTTATTACGAGCCCCGGATCGCCGGCCGCCGCCCCGACTATGTGGTGATCGGACCGGATCTCGGGCTGCTGGTGCTGGAAGTGAAAGACTATACCGAAAGCACGCTGTACGAGTTGACCCCGGACAAATGGCGGATCATGAATACGGCCGGCGTGCTGGACACGGTAGACAACCCGCTGAGCCAAGCGTGCGATTACGCCTTCAAGATCGCGAACAAACTCAAGAAAGACAAGAGCCTTGTCCAGATCGGCGGCTCTTATCACGGCAAACTGAAGTTTCGCTACGGCTTCGGCGTCGTATTCACCCGGATGCGCGAGACGCATATCGTCAAACACCAACTGCATCGCGTGATCGATCCGCAGTTTCTGCTGACTCGGGACGATATCGATACGGAAGCCGACGGCTTCGACGGCACGGTGCTGCTGGAACGGATGCTGAATATGTTCAATGTTCCTTTTCACCGCAATCAACTGCTGAGCGAAGACGATGTCAAAGCGATCCGCTACCATCTGTTCCCCGAAGTGCGGATCAGCGCGGAGTTCAAACAGCCGGCCCATTACGACGATCAACTGCTGCTCTCGCTGCATAATCTTCAGGCGATGGATCTGCATCAGGAATCGCTCGCGCGCCAGATCGGCGACAAGAACCGCTTGATCCGCGGAGTCGCAGGCAGCGGCAAGACCTTGATCCTGTCCGCTCGCGCAAGACTGCTGGCCAAAGAACATCCCGAGTGGAAGATCCTCGTGCTCTGCTACGGCATCCCGCTCTCCCGCGTGCTCAAGTCCATGATCGAGAAGATGATGGAAGAGCCCGAGGACCTGTTCGATTTCGCGAATATGAGCGGAAGCCAAGAAGACGATTCTGTCGGGAAAAAGCACCACATCGAAACGGCGACGTTCCATGAATGGCTGTGGAACGCGCTGAAGATCCGGGACGACGGGATCGACAAGCTGCTGCCTAAGATCGACCGCGG
Organism: Saccharibacillus sp. O23; assembly: GCF_002205895.1. Lineage (GTDB taxonomy): Bacteria > Bacillota > Bacilli > Paenibacillales > Paenibacillaceae > Saccharibacillus. The sequence goes on along the minus strand of NZ_NJDE01000001.1, from coordinate 294,189 downwards.
CGAGACCATCCTGCCCAAATACGACGCGATCTTAATTGACGAAGGCCAAGATTTCGGACCGGAATGGCTGGAACTGCTCAGCAAAGTCTTGAATCCTGAGACCCAATCGCTGCTGCTTGTCGAGGACAAAGCGCAGAACATTTTCCGACGCAAAACGAGCTTGTCGTCCAGCACCGGACTCGATTTCCGTGGGCGCTCCAAGATCCTGAGCATCAACTACCGGAATACGTCGCAGATCGTGAACTTCGCTTGGGACTTCTACCGGACCCATTCGGCATTGAAGGACCGGGTCAAAGAAGGAACCAGCATCGAGGGTGTCGAGATCATCCCGCCCCAGAGCACCAAACGCAAAGGCCCCGAGCCGATCATCAAACAGTGCGGAAGCTTCAACGAAGAAGCCGCTTGGGTCGCCGCCGCGATTCGGAAGCTGCATGCGGAGAAGAAAGTGCCTTATTCCGATATCGCGATCCTGTACCGGGTGCGGAACAACTATTCGTATTCGTACGTGGACCGGCTGCGGAAAGAGTTGGAGCGTCTGGAGATCCCGCACGACTGGATCGCCGAGAACACCGCGTCCAAACGGGCTTACGATCGGAACGCCGAGACCGTAAAGCTCTCGACGATCGACAGCTCGAAAGGACTGGACTTCAAAGCGGTGTTTATCGTGAACGTGGAAAGCATGCCGTTTAAGCTGGAGGAGAACGTGGAACGGGAAGTTTCGCTGTTTTATATCGGGATGACTCGGGCGATGGATTGGTTGTTCCTTAGCTACAGTAAGGCGGAGGGGTTTGCTGGGTGGTTGGATGGGCTGAAAGAAAAGACGATTTTTATGAAGAAACTGCAGGAAAAATAAAATAATATTTTAGCTGTATCTGTGTGATTTTAGACTGCTTTCAGATAATCAAAGATGAGATATAAAATACTTAAATTCTAAGTTTAGGAGAAATGAATGATGTTAAGAAAAGCTGATTTTTTCTATGGAGCTTTACTATCTGACTTGACTAGTAAAAAGATAACACCAGTAATTCTTTCTTCAACTGACGTAAGAAGGATCTATTTGTTAGACAGCGATAAAGGAACTTTCAAAGTTTTTACCAAGTATGTTTCGAGTCCTACCAATAAAAATCAAGAAAATAAGAGGCTTTGGCAGTTTAACTTTAGCTCTGAAGAAATTAAGGAAATTCATAAACTAAAGGAATTTAATGAAAGCGTTAAGTTTGTTTTGATTTGTGCTCATAGTCAGCAATGGAACAAAAGTGAAATTGCTATACTGGACCTTGATCAAGTGATTAAATGTTTACATCTTGACTATGTAAGAGAAAATCACCATATTATGATCCGTTCTGAAAAAAGTGGACGTGGATTATGTGTATATGGAACAGGAGTTTCATCTGATAAGGCAATAAAAATTGAAAGAGATTACTCAAAACACTTTATTCAGAATTCTTTGTCTTAGGAATTACATTCTCTCAAGATCTCCTCTATTATTAGAGATAGTGGAATCTATGCGATAAAAATCTAGCATGGATTTTATGAATTTATAGATCTTGGAGTGGGCATTTTTGAATGTAAACGAGAACAAAACATACACCGTAGCCAGCCTTTTTGCAGGTATAGGGGGCTTCTGCCGAGCTTTTAAAAATGAAGGATTCAATGTAGTCTGGGCTAATGAAATGGACAGCTATGCAGCGAAAACGTACCGCCATAATTACCCGGAAACTAGGCTGATTGAGAAGTCTGTAGAAGATCTTTCGGTAAAAGCGGATGAGCTGGAACCGGTAGATATTCTGACAGCAGGCTTTCCGTGTCAGTCCTTTTCGCTTGCCGGAAATAAATTAGGCTTCGAAGATCCGCGAGGGCAGCTGTTTTTCGAAATCATTCGACTGCTTAAAGAATTCGGAGATAAGAAACCTAAAATTCTTGTTTTAGAGAATGTCAAAAATCTTATCTATCACGACAATAAAAATACAATCAATATCATCGAAGAGGAAATCAAGAGAGCGGGATATTGGTTCAGAGTGCCATTGGATCATAAAGGGAACCTTATCACTCAACGCAGTAATGCAGTGGTTTTGAATACAAAGGATCATACGGAAGTTCCGCAAAATAGAGAGCGATTGTACATGGTAGCTTTCTCTCAAGAGCATTTTCGTATGAACACTTTTAAATTTCCAGAAGCGGTTGAGTCGTTAGACGATGTAAAGCAATATTTGGATACGGAAAACAAAGCTGATGAAGAATATTACTTTGACGAAGAAAGCAAATACGGGAAAATGTTCGCTGACAAAATGGCCGAAGGAAGCGAAGAGTCGGTTTACCTGCTTAGACGCGCTTATGTACGAGAAAATAAGAACTCTACGGCATTTACCCTAACTGCCAATATGGGCGAGGGCGGTCATAACGTTCCTGTGATCAAAGACAATTGGGGAATACGTAAGCTGACACCGGTAGAATGTGCTCGGCTGCAGGGATTTAGAGACAGCTTTTTTTCTTTCCCTAAAGATATGCCGAAAGGCAAGCAGTATAAGCAGGTTGGGAATGCAGTGACTGTAGATCTTGTGCAGAAGCTTGCAGCGGAATGCAGAAGAAATTTAACTGAACAAGGAGCGCGAAAATGATTGGTTGGAATTTCCCTTCTAATAATTATGGACAAATTACTGGATTGAACGATGCGGGGATCGAGACCTTTAGAGGCAACCCATGGGATTCTCTTGCTCGAGAAATCAATCAGAATTCCTGCGATGCAAGAATACCTGACAGCATAGAGCCGGTTAGAGTCGAGTTTGAAGTAATGAATATTCCGTCTTCCGATTTTCCTGCCAAAGAAGCATACATAAAGATGCTGCAGGAAAGTTTGAAGTACTGGTCCGACAATGCTAAGACGGTAGCCTTCTTCAAAAATGCTGTTGATGTCATGAATGCGGAAGAGATTAAATTCCTGAAAATTAGCGACTACAATACAACAGGCCTGACAGGCGCTAATCAAGGTCGGCAGGGCGGATGGCATAACCTGATTAAGTCTGTAGGTTCCTCGAATAAAGATTCTAAAGCAGGCGGTTCGTTCGGTATCGGTAAACATGCACCGTTCGCATGCTCGGATCTGAGAACGGTATTTTACAGCACCATGGATACGGACGGAGTAGAAGCTTTCCAAGGCGTTGCTAAACTGGTAACTCACTCTAATGATCAGGGAGAACCTACTCAAGGGACCGGATATTATGGAGAAGCTATCCGCAATGAACCGATCTTGCAGCGCGATCGTATTAGTGAGATGTTCCGCCGAAATGAAGTAGGCACAGACGTATTTATTGCCGGTTTCCATGCAGAAGGGGACTGGGAAACTAAAGTTATTCGTTCCGTTCTTGAGAGTTTCTTGGTCGCTATATTGGATCAGAAGCTTATTGTAAAAGTCGGCAGCATCGAGATTAATGCAGAAACTCTGCCATCTATCTTAGAAAATTATACGAAGAACGAAGCCGAATGTTTATCCTACCCGTACTACGAAGCTTATACCTTGTCTAATGCATCGAAGTTTGTTCTTGAAAACTTTGAGGGCATGGGAGAAGTGCGTATGCATGTGCTGCCAGGCAAAGACGCTCCTAAGCGCGTAGCAATGGTTAGAAGTACAGGCATGAAAATTTACGACAAAGGCAGCTTTAGAACGCCTTTTAAATTTGCGGGAGTACTGATTGCCGAGGGCGACGAGATCAATAAGTTCCTGCGTCAGATTGAACCGCCTACGCATACAGCTTGGGAGGCGGACCGTCATGATGATCCGAAGTACGCAAAAGCCGTAATTAAAAAACTCTATGCTTGGATGAACGATAAAATTAGATCGATCACGCCTAGCGATTCTTCAGAAGAATTGGATGTAGAAGGATTGAGCGACTACCTTCCGGATCAGTTCGACGATTTCCAGCAGCCTATACCTTCCCTGTCAGAATCGGAGGGAGAAAAGGCAGCGCCTAAAGAAATTCAGATGCAGACAAATGATCGTAAGAGTAAGCCGAACACCCAACATATCATGAATGAAGGAGACTTTCCTTCGTACGAGCAGGATATGGAAGAAGAAGAGGAAGAGTATACATCACCTGGGCTTGAAGTCGAAGGGAAGCATACTGACGAAAATCCGGACTCTGAAGGAGATAAGGAGTCGGACGGAAGCGAAGAAGATGGAGATTCTTCATCTAATGACAATGAACCAGACAAAGGCGAAGAGGGTCCTGCTGATATAGAAGACAAAGCAGGTTCGCTTCAACCGGAGACAGAAAAGAAGCTAGAACCGAAAGCCGCTAAGAATCTTCGTATTACGCAATCCAGAATTTTCTGTATCGATCCAGCAGCCGGAAAATACAGAGTAACCATGCAGTCCAATGAGGATGGTTACGGGTATGTAGGTATCAATATTCTTGGCGAAGTCGGAGGCGAAAAAGCAAAAGTGCGCGCTGCCGAGCAGTTGGGAGAACCTATCGACATTGAAAACGAAATAAAGCTGGGTCCTGTACTTTTCGATAAAAAGGACCGGACAGTATTGACTATTACATTGAAAGATCCGCTTCGCTGCGCGTTGGAGGTAGCCGTCTATGCAAATTAGTTCTAGGCAGTATCCGCATCCTGTTCTTTCTTATTATTCAGATGATTTTCCGAATAGTGACTTTCAAGCGTCGCTCAAGAATTCCAAAACGCCAAACACATATCTGTTCGATGCAGAATGTGTCACCAGCAGCGATGGCATCCATCACTTGATCGAAGAAAGAAAGGCTAAATACGCTTTTCACTTTGAATGTCAGACCACTCGTTACCGCAGGATATTTTCGTCTTTCGACAGCAGCTTCAAGTTCCAACTGCCGGCGCAGGATGTGGAAGGAAGAGTGCAGATCTGCGCTTTCATTCTGGCAGTAGAAGATATAGAAGGATATGCCCTGAATGAATTTCATCCCGACTATGACGGATTCGGTTTCCAAATCAGAAAGGGAGATATTCTTGCTCTCGACATGGAACGTTCATTCTATGCCGAAAAAGAGATCGACCCTCTTCGAAGAATTCCGTCGATCTTCTCTATTCAACCTAACCGAAGCGAAGAAGCTCAAGCGATTGAAGTTGATTCTTCGGGAAACAAGATTATCATTAAGCTTGCTCCGGACAATTTTGAATACTACAAAACGATCTCGTTAAATTCCAGCCTGCAGCCGCTTCTATCTTCACTCATTGTTATTCCGGCGCTTGTTTCCATTTTAGAAATGTTAAAGCATGAACAGAACAATGAAGTAGACTATGAAGAATGCAGATGGTATCAAGTGATCTTAATGAGATTAAAAGATTTCGGGATTGAAATAGGCAGCCAAAGTTTTGAACAGGAATCGACAATTTCGATCGCTCAAAAACTGATTGGAGATCCGCTTACTCAATCGTTTGCCGCGCTTATGAACCTAGAAGATGAAGGTGAATAACTTTGAATTTAAATTACATCAGCGAAGATTCCTTGGATGATATTAAGTCGAATATCAAAAATAATATCTTAAAGTATACAGAAGATGAGCCTTGGTTGGCTGAATACTTCGGTACAGAAGGCTGGCACTTTCCTTCAAAAATTCGTATTGAAGAGATTGACCTTCATATGCCTGCCAGCAGCACGGTTCACTACGATCTGGAAAATACAAAGAAAGTATACGCCGCATTGAAAGATATGACACTAGCTCAGGCATGCGACGAAAGAATGTGGGTTTATCTATCGCATCAGACCTTTTGGAATTATATGCGCAAAAGATGGTCGGTAGAAACCTACCTGAAGAAAGACAAGCCAGAGGAAGCAATTAAAGAGCGTTATTTCTTTATGTCCAATAAAGGTCGGGCTTTAGTGCGTCATGGGATAGCGCGCCTTTGGTGGTACGGCCACGTATCATACGACGAGACTCGAACAGATCCTTTTGAATTAACTGCAGTACTCTTGTCGAAATTGGATATCGCGCAGAGTCTTCTGGAACGAGTGTTTTCAGGAAACCGAGATATTACAAGAGCCGTACTGGCTATTCTCTATCAGAAAGAGAAAGTAGAGCAAATTCCCGTTACTCGAAACGTATTCCGCAGTTTAATGATGTATATTAATCAGCTTGGCGGTGTAACGATTCTGGACGCACTGGATCGAGCGGAATTAGAAAAACTGATCGGTGCGAAGCTCAATGCTCTTCTTGCGTAGCTCCAATGCAAAAGAGTCTGCCTAATAGCAGACTCTTTTTTATCTGGCTTTCAAAAGAATTACCCTGTAAAATGGATTTCTCAAGCTTTTTATTGTGCCCGGCAGCAAAACATGTTAAGCTGCTTATATAAAGAACGTGTGTTCCCATAGAAGGAGGCGCTCGTAGTGGAGAGCGGTAAGTTAACAGCAGTTGATCTTTTTTCTGGAGCTGGCGGTCTTAGCTTAGGTTTTTTGCAGACAGGACAAGTAGAAATAGCGGCCGCAGTTGAAAATAACCCATCAGCTCAGCAGACTTATTTGGCTAATCATCCTGGAGTCAAAATGTATGGAGATATCCGAAGCGTTGATTACAATGAAATTTTAGAAGAATGCAGAGCAATAGGTCAAGGCAAAGTGAATATCGTGTTTGGAGGACCGCCATGCCAGGGGTTTTCTAATGCTAACCGACAGAAAGCAGCGTTAATCTCTGCGAATAATCAGCTTGTTAAAGAGTATGTAAAAGCGATCGAGCAGCTGAAGCCTGACGCGTTTGTGATGGAGAATGTTAAAGAGTTGAAGTCCAATAAGCATAAATTTTTTCTAACCGAGAAAGACAAAACTGAAGTAGAAACTCTTCAAATTATACCGACTAATGAGAAGGTTTCTTTAGGAGAAGCCAAAGCTCTGAATGAGGAACTAATTGTTTTCTTAAATGATCGTTTTAGAGCGGCTATGTCTGACTATGAAGTTCACGATCGTGTGCTGTTCTCCAAACTTAGTCACTTGAATCGCAAGAAGAAACAAGCAGCGTCATATCTACCCAAAACTCGTGCGGCTATTAAAGGATACCTTGCTAAATGGAATCAGCTGCACCATTACTATTGGAATCCAGCTTATCAAGAAAAGTGGAAGCTGCTGGGTAACCTGCTGGAAGATGAGACAAGTTCACTTGAAGAACTGTACCTCTGTTTAGATGAAGTCATTTCGATTCAACAGGTTATTATGCGCGTTGGGGAGATCGAAACCAATCAGCTCGAAGCAGGAGACTTTTATCCAGAAAACAATGAAGTTTTAGTTGAGCTGAAAACTTATATTGTGCTGGATTATCTGAAAGCAAAATTCAAAAGTTTAGGATATAAGTTGAACGAGCAAAATCTTATTTTGAATTCAGCAAATTTCGGAGCTCCTCAACAAAGAGAACGCCTCTTCCTTATGGGGATTCGCCAAGAATTAGCAGCAGAAGAAGTTAAGCTGCCAGAACCCATTATAGAAAATCCGGCTAACTTCTACACCGTCAAAGACGCGATCGAAGACTTAGAACATGTAACACCTCTAGTCTTAATGGAAGAAGATAAGCCTCTGCTCAAAACGAAGGTAGAACAGCCCAGTCGTCTTCTGACGTATCTTCAAGCTGGTACTCCTGATGTAAGTAATCATATTATGACGGATACTAGAGAAACCGCGATGCAAAGATTCATGATGCTTCAGCCTGGTCAAAATTTTCACCATCTAGATGAATCTTTCAAAAACACGTATTCAAACCCTAATCGTACTCAAAACACCGTATATTTGAGACTCAAGTATAATGCGCCTTCTGGGACTGTGTTGAATGCTCGTAAATCAATGTGGATTCATCCTATTCAGAACCGGGCGATCAGCATCAGAGAAGCCGCGAGGCTTCAAACATTTCCAGATGATTTTATATTCCGTGGAGCCAAAGACGCTCAATATCAGCAGGTAGGAAATGCGGTACCTCCGCTCCTGGGGAGAGCTGTAGCAGATCGACTCTTGATGTACTTAGATAGAGTTCCAACGCAGTCTTTAGAAAGCATCATCAAACCGCTTGAATTAGCTGATTTATAATGAAAAACCTCCGCTCTTTATGAGTCGGAGGTTTTTTTATTGTAATACGAGCAGTGTTTTTGAAGAGGACATTCAGGGCACTTAGGCTTGATCATTATGCATACTAGGCCAGCAAAGTCCAACACTGCCCAATTGGCAGTTCGATAATCAAAATCAAAAGCATATAAATTTTTGATTTGCTCAGCTAAGACTTTATCTGTTCTAGGTCGCGGTTTATCAGAAGACAAATCGAAATACCTTATGAAGAGCCTGATGACGTTCGTATCAATAGGAACGGTATTTTGATGATAACCATAGCACAAAACTGCATTTGCAATATAATCCCCGACACCTGAGAGTACCATCAAATCCTTGAATCGATCTGGTATTTTTCCGTTGTAGTCAAAATATACCTGGTTAGCAGTTGATTTAATCCGCTTAGCGCGGTAAATTAGACCAATAGGGCTAATTATGTCAATTAACCTTGATTCTGAAGCCTCACCTAACTCTTTTACATTCGGGAAGTGATTTAGCAGCGAAGTATAGACTTCCTCCACCTTTCGAACGTGTGTCTGCTGTAGGAGAAATTCTGCTATGAGTATATGATAAGGGTCTTTCGTATGGCGCCATGGATAATCTCTATGATTTTTATCAAACCATACATTTAAAGTATCCCAGAAGAACGCAGTTTTTACACTGAGAACATCCATATTTTTACCTCGGTTTAAATGTATTTTGTTTTATAATGAAAGATTAAACTAATGTCGATAAGTATAAGCAGAAGTTCAGTTAAAACATAATTTGAATAGAAAAAGCGTTATAGTGTAGAGAATCATGAAATGAGTCAATTTAGAAATCTGGATTCCTGATTTTTTCCTTCAAATGAAATATTAAAAAGATAATATCTAAATTAAGTTAATTGAACGCTGATTAGATTTTATAGTTGAAAGGACGCATAAACAACTACTCTATATAAGGTATCACTTTGACAATTTTATCATTAATAAATGTGTATGAGGGGTTTTAATATGTTTATACCTACTTTAAATACAACAATGCCAGGATTAGAGGCTGAACTTCTTGTTTGGAATTCTATAACCAATGCTTTTGAAGAGAAAAGAACATTAGCAATTCACCATTTTCCTATGTTTTTTTCTCAAAGATCCGGACGACGAGAAATTGACATGCTAATCATAAACGATAGTTTAGGCGTTTGTGTAATAGAAGTGAAAAGTTTGAATATAAATCAAATAAAAGAAATAAGAGCTCATGAATGGATTTACTCTAACTTTTACGAAGATAAAGGATTTCCTTATAAACAAGCAGAAAATCAACTTTATATGATTTGTGAGTATTTAAGTAAAGATCCGCTATTATATGGTCGTCTAAATAAGAGCGCGGTAGTAGCTCTGCCCTACATTAGCGAATCAGATTGGAAAAGTAGGGGTTTCGATAAAAGACTTGATGTTTCTAGGCCTATTTTTAAAGAAGACTTGCAAGATAAAAATCGATTAATTAAGAAATTAGAAAGTTATTCATTGAAAAAGGCAACAAAGAAGTTAAGTGATAATGAGTTAAGCAGAATTTCACGTCTATTAAATATAGAGTTGTCTTCTGAAAATAAACCTAAACTAGCGTCAAGTGCTGCTTTTTCTTATTTATATGTTATTCAAAGCAATGAAAATTTTCGTGTTCAAGAAAACAAAATTATTAATCAATTGCAGGCTGGTAGTAAGGTATATATTTTGACTTTTAATCCTTTGAAAATATCTAAAGATGTAAACTACGATCAATATATAAAAAAATTTCAATTAAATATTTACGAAGCAGCCGCAGATAAAGAAGAATTTTTAGAAGTTCATTGTTTTAAAAATGGTGAAAGCATAACAGAAGATTTCTTAGATATTCTTTCTGAAAAATTCCCGAAGTTCAACAAGGGGCAATTTAAAGCAATACATCTTCCCGTAGATACGAATCAAATAATTACAGCAGGAGCTGGGACAGGAAAGACGCATGTAATGATCGATAGAATAATATTTCTTTTGATGAGCGGACACGTCTCATTAAAACAGATAATAATGATTACTTTTACAAATGCTTCGACTAATGAAATGAAAAAGAGACTCGAAGAAAAGTTTCTTGATTTATTTAAACTAACCAATAAAAATGAATTTTTGAACTTTGCAGAAGAAGTTAGAGATGTTCAAATCAGCACAATTCATTCTTTTAGTTATTCTATTTTAAAAACATTAGCTCACGAAATGGGTTATGGTCGTGATATTCGCTTGAAAAGTTATGTTTATGAGAAAAAAAAGATTATAAGAAAGCTTTTAGATGAATTTTATAAAGGAGAAGCAGCAGAGTTTTTTTTAAAAACGGAAATTAGAGATTATGAATTTATTGATCTCGTTTTTGATATGTGGGAGGAGATGGATAGAAAGGGGTTAAATGCAGAGGAAATAACCAAAATTGATTGGGGTAGTGCTTTAAATAAAGAGTCTCAGCATTTACAAGAATGCTTGCATTACATTTTCGAACATTGCGAAGTGCATTTAGATAAATTAAAGCTTACTGACAATGCTGTTACAATGGGAGATTTGCTTAGAAAACTAAAGAAATTTTCTTCAAATGAAATCATTATGAAGCAATTATTAGAAAATAAATTCATGTTTGTTGATGAATTTCAAGATAGTGATAATGTTCAAATTGAGTTGTTGTCGAGCTTGCATCGATTTCTTAATTACAAGTTATTTGTAGTAGGAGACGTAAAGCAGGCTATATACAGATTTCGTGGAGCTGATTATAGGTCTTTTCAAGAGTTGGAAGAGTCAACTAAAGATACTCAATATGTACAAACTGAATTGCAACTTAATTATCGAACTTCAAAATCTCTTTTACAACATATGCACTTTGTTTTTGAAAAATGGAATCAGAAGGGCTGGCTAACTTATAGGAAATCGGATCAATTATTAAGTAATAAACCAACTGATTTTTCACAAACAAATTGGAACATTTCTTTCGATTATAAAGAGGACCTTACGAAAGCTTTACAAACCTTGCCTAAAAAAGAAGATAAAATTGCTCTTATTGTGAGAACAAATAAACAAGCTAAAAGACTAAAAGAGCACTGTCGCGCTCATAATATTCTAACAACAGAAAATTTGGACGGGACTTTTTTTACTAGCTTAGCTGTGCTGCATTTTAAGGCTCTGATAGAAGGATTATTATATGTAAATGAACCTAAGTTCTTAATAGGAGCACTCGAAACACCTTATTTCGGTTTTTCAATTCCATATCAAACTCTTATACCTTTTAATGGGCAAAAAAATCAAATAAATAAATTTATTCACACAAATACACATAATCAATTGAAAGAATATGCTCGTTGCTTAAGAACTTTAACTCCTATGACAGTGATACAAAACATTATCTTCAATAATCAATTGTTTTTGCGGCTGCCAAAGTATTTTGAAGAAAAATTGAAGGAAAGTAAGAGAGACGATACGACAACAATTTTGAAAGAAGTAGACGTAGAAACTATGCGCTATACAAAAAATTTACAACATCTAATGCTTTTAATAGAAAAGCAGTTTTCATCACAAACTGTTACGCTCCGATCTGTTCATAGTTGGTTGCAACTTCAAGTTAGTACGAACCGTTCTGAAAATGAACCTTTAATAGATCAACAAGTTGCACAAGTTGAAATTACTACTGTGCATCGTTCGAAAGGCCTTGAATACCATACAGTGTTTCTACCTATTACAGACAGTTCTTTTGATGCAGTAGAACAAAAATATGTATTAGAAGAGTCGTCGGAGGAAACAAGAATAAGATCTGCAAGAAAGTTTGGTTGGAAAATTAATGATAAGGGAATTCCAAATAGTTTCGGTAACGATTATTTTCTTGAGTTGAAAAAATATGAAGATAGAGAGCAGTTAAAAGAAGAAGCTAGGTTGTTATATGTAGCATTGACGAGAGCAAAGGAAAGAGTATTTATTACATTACCTAAGACAATAAAAAAAAATACTTGGGCTTATATTCTAAGAGATGGCGGAATTAACAAATGAGAGGAGAAAAAAGATGATTAGCGAAGTATACACTTATTCAGAGCCTAAGGATTGGAGAAATCATGTTCTATATCCGTCATTTACAGAAGCAATTCATATTTGTGCAACAAACAATCAGAAAAATGGAATAAGAGAATGTTATGAAGAATTAAAGCACGTCTACTCATTTCGTCAATTTATGAAAGCATTATATGTAGATTGGTACAAATCCGAAACTACCTTTCAGCAGTACTTACGACTATCAAAAATCATTTCTGAACTTGAGCATGTGAAGCTTAATTTAAAACATGCTTTTCATTCAAATACCATAAGCCTTCTTGAAAGTATCCGTTTTTTTGTAGAATCAGATGTTTCAATTAGCAGTTTAGAACAGGTATCAAAAGATAAAGCTATTACTGAAAAGGAAGAGTTATTCCTGAGGATTTGGCAAACATTTATTAACGGAGATACAGCGACTCAGCAACATCACAAAGCTCTTCAAAAAAAAATTCCTATAAACAAAATACAGACAGCTATTAGTAACTTATATGGTTCTGATGTGAGTTTAAAGAAGGAGCTGCATATTATATTACATGGGTTTTATTTTGTGACACCAGAGCAGCAAGTTTTTTTGTCTATTTTAAGAAGGTCGAACGTAAAAATCACCTTTTTCCATTATTATGATGGTCGCTATTCAGACACTTTTGACTTTATTAAAGCATTTGTTAATGAGCGATTCGGGTGGCCTTCTCCAGAAAATTGGGTATACGAATTTACAGAAAAGAGTTCTACTACTAAAAATGCACATAACTTTCTAGCAGCATATGATAGTTTTGCTCAGACAGAAGGCTTTGAGAAAATGGATATTAAATCATATAATTCGTTTTTTGATTTTTTACAAGATGTTGTTTTACCGGCATATCCAATTAACAGAGAAATGAAAAAAAATACTGATAAGACTCATGAAATTACATTAATATCGCCGAACGCAGACCAACTGAATGAGCTGCTTATTTCTTATTACCCTGAATTAAACAAAAAAAAGAGGAATTTTTTATCCTATCCAGTAGGTCGTTTCTTAGTGAATATAAACCAATTAAGCAATGGGAAATTGACTGAAGAAATAGTTTTAGAATTATTTTCTTCTGGATGGTTGGCAGATGAAAGTATGAAAGAGAATGCACAAGAATACACCTACGATTTGCGTCAAATACTCTCCTTCATGCAAGATTGCGAGACGATCGATAGTTGGATTCTTCGTTTAGATCAACTTATTGAGTATGGAAAGGTTTTGGAAAAAACTTTTCCAGTAGATGTAGAGAACCGTGTTATACGTAGTATGCGTAGTCCTTTCTCTAGAATTAGTCATTTTTCTATTCCTCTACACCGTGTCAAACAAATAAGAGTTTTTATTCAACATATTAAAGAAATAGCTGAAAAGTTATTTGCGAAATCAAGCTCAGGTACTATTAGCCTTCATTTCGAACAACTTAGAATTATCCTAGAGAGCAAAAAAAAGAATATTGAATTGATTGCTGAAGATGATGAGAGAAAGATAATTGAAGAATTAGAAGGAAAATTAAAACAAATTAATGATGATTCTGAGTTTTTATATGATGATCTACAAACTGCTCTGCACTTTTACTTAAGTGGCAAGTTAAATGAGGAGGATGAAAGTTACATCAGTGGCTTTATCGAAGTTGATGGAGAAATGTTTAAAACAAGCGAGCGAGATATTTATTTGACAGGTCTGGATGAGAATTCACTTCCATTAGGGGCGAAAGATGTTCCTTGGCCTTTACAGTTAGAAACTTTCGAAAAATTGTGTGAGTATAATCTTCCTTTACAACTTCAAGCCATACGGAATCGTTCAAATAAATTAATTTCACGTTACTTATTTTTTATAACATTGAACTTACCTTCTCAAACGTTGAACTTGTCTTGGATCAAAAATTTTCTGGAATTAACTGAGTTACAACCAGCGTTATACGTTAAACAAATGGGCCTAAATATAGTTGAATATAGCCCTTTTTCTAAGAAAGATAATCAAACCTATTTACCGTTTAAGTTTGAAATGAAGAATAGTTCAGCAGAAGAAATGGAATCCATTTACGATGACCTAACTTTTAAAGACTACTTAGTCGAGTATGAACTTTGTCCTAAGCGTTTTTACTATGGGTACGTAGTAGATGAATATTCAACTTTTTCAGAGGACTTTATGCATCAATTTTTATTTTCATTTATTGTTCAAGTAGCAAGAAATGCTTCTAAAGAAAGCTTCTCTACTGTTTTGAAAGAAGTAAGTCCTCTATTCCCTCAATGGAACGATTTTAAAAAGTACATCTCTGTAAAAAAAACTTTTGAATATAGGGCTACTAATTTAGAACCTTTAAGAAAAGTAAATGAGAATTATTATTATTCAAATACAAGAAAAAAGTTTCAATTTCCTGGATTGAAGAATCAAGATAGAGAAAATTTAATTAATAACGCTAATAATTCTTTTCGTGAAATCATTGAAGAAATAAAAACATCGGATTCACCTTCTATGGTTTCTAAGAGTGGATATAATTGTCGTTTTTGTCCACATGTAAATTACTGTATTGACGCTGTCTATGCTATTGATCTTGCTAAAGGAAGTGAACCGTAATGAACCTTAAGTTTTGGAACAAGATAAGTGCTGCTTGGTATTCCGTAAGGGAGGAAGTACAGCCTAAAGTAGATTTGAATTTAGTTAAAAGTGCAATGTTTCAAGATGTTCAGGAAGCTTCTAAGCATAAAGATCATATTGATAAGTCATTAGAACTTACAAATGATAATGACTTTTGGGGAGGATTATAAGTGGCAAAAAAAATCGTTTACTCTAATGAACAAAAAGAAATAATCAAGTATGAAGGGAGTCAATTGTTGATTCGTGGAATAGCAGGAAGTGGAAAGACATTAATGCTATTGGAGAAGGCTTGTGATGTTGCAACTAAGAATCCAAATGATTCAATTGCAATATTCACTTATGGAAAACCACTTTCTATCTTCTTAGAGAGCCAAATTAGAGAAAAAAAACTGGATAACATAATCATAAACACTTTTCATTCTTGGGCACTGAGAAACTATTATCTAACATTTGAAAAAAGGCCGCAGATTGAGCAAAAGCGAAGACATAAATTAGAAGAAGCTATTAAATTGATTGCTGAAAATAATAAAGGGCATCGATTTGTTGATAACAAGCACTTGATTGAGTTCATAGAAACGGAAATTGGATGGATAAAAGGATGTGATTTATGTGAGTTTAAAGATTACGATAAAGCTCCCAGAAAAGGGCGCGGAGGCAAAGTAAGGCTTTCTGCAATTGATAAAAAAGTTATGTTTCAGATTTTCGAAAAGTATCAAGAACTATTAGGCTCTAAACTCGATTATCATGATGTTGGACTTTTAATGTCACGCAATCTTGATAAAATTAAAGAGAAATCAAAGTTTGATCATATTTTTATCGATGAAGCTCAAGATTTAACTAAAGTTAATATTACTACTCTTTGTCATATTGCTCGTAAATCTTGTATAGTTGGAGCGGATAAAGGACAAAAAATTTTCACTACTTCATTTACTTGGGAAAGCGTTGGCTTGAATATTAAAGGTGGCCGTACTAAAGTACTGCGACAATCCTATCGTTCAACAAAACAAATTATGGAACTTGCATACAGCATTCAGGAAAAAGATGAGATTTCTAAAGATGAAGAATTTACTCGTCCTGCCTTGCCATCAAAAAATGGAGCAAAACCTAAAATCTTTTTTACTAAAAATGTAGAAGCTCACGATAAGGTATTAATCGAAACTGTTAAGTTGATTACTCAGTTTGACCCTAAAGCCACAATTGGAGTTTTATCGCGTTATAATAAAAAGCAAAGAAGGATCGAACGACTATTTAAAGATTTTGAAATAGGATACAAAGTTATTAATTCCTCAAACGAATCTGATAATACAAACATACATTCCGAACCAGGAATTAAGCTTACTACGTTGCATACTGCTAAAGGACTAGAATTCAAGTATGTTATTATTGCAAACGCTATTGATCCTGCAAGTGGGGAGCGTTTAGGAGATGACTTTGATTGGGATATAGAGCGGCGTTTGATTTATGTAGGTATGTCACGCGCAATGGAAGTGTTGACTGTACTTACTTACGGTGATCGTCACTTTTTAGTCGATGAATTAAATAAGAGTTGTTATGATCCAGTTGTAGTATAGTACTTTAAATGAATATCGAGAGGACTTTAGGATGCTTACCCACAACAAACTAATCCGCGACTTCATCCCTAATATCATCACATCCACCGGCAAATCCTCCAATACCCGCATCTTGGATGAAGCCGAATACGCAACCGAGCTCCGCACCAAACTCCGCGAGGAAGCCGACGAATACTTCGCCGCTTCCTCCGACGTGGACGCGCTGGAAGAACTCGCCGATATGCTCGAAGTGATCCGCGCGCTCGCGGTCACGCACGGCGCAGATCCCGAGAGACTGGAGCAGATCCGCGCCGACAAAGCCGCCAAGCGCGGCGGTTTCGACCAGCGGATTTACCTGATTGATGTCCACGAATCTTAACGTCAAGCTCATCACGCGCAATCTGGCGGATGAGCTGATTGCGGGGATGCAGAACGCGTCGGGGATCTACATCATGACGTCTTTTCTTATGCAGTCCGGCGTCAATCTGCTGGCTCCGCAACTGAAAAAGGCGCTGGATCGAGGGGCCGAGGTGAAGATGCTGGCGGGGGATTATCTGTACATCACTCAGCCGGAGGGACTGCGTAAGCTGCTGGCGATCGACCCTCGTTTGGAAGCGCGGTTGTGGCGGAGCATGGGGACGTCTTTTCATCCCAAAGCGTATCTGTTCGACTATGAAAACGGGGAAGGGCTGCTGATCGTCGGCTCTTCCAATTTTTCGTTTTCGGCACTGAAGACGGGGTATGAATGGAATCTGGCGATGAACGCGCAGGCGGAGCCGTATACATTCCAGAACGCGATGGATCAGTTCATGGAGAATCTGTATCATGAAGCGACGCTGCCGCTGACTGAGGATTCGATCGCGCTGTATGAGGAAGAATACCTGCTCAACCATCGCAAGAATCCGGAATTGCAGCGTCAGGTGATCGAGATGGAGCAGGCGGAGGTCGAAGTCGGGGAACCGGAAGTCGAAGCGGCTGCGGAAGAAGAGAAGAGCGACGCTGTTATCCAGCCGAGGCCGGCTCAAGAAATGGCTCTCGACGCGTTGGAAGCGACGATCGAGGAAGAGTATGACCGCGCGATGGTCGTCATGGCGACGGGACTCGGGAAGACGTATCTGGCTGCTTTTTTGGCAAGAAAGTATCAAAGAGTGCTGTTCGTCGCGCATCGCGAAGAGATTCTGCATCAGGCGGCGCGGTCGTTCCGGCATGTTCTTCCCGATCGCACTCACGGTCTCTATAACGGACAGATCAAAGACGCCGATGCGGACTGCGTGTTTGCTTCGATCTATACGCTGGGGATGAAAAAGCACCGCGAGCGCTTTGCACCGGATGCTTTCGACCTGATCGTTATCGACGAATTTCACCATGCGGCGGCGAGATCGTATCAGTCGGTGATCGAGTATTTCAGGCCGCAGTTTATGCTCGGAATCACAGCAACGCCGGATCGGATGGACGGCCAGGACGTGTATGCGCTGTGCGGCGGGAACGTGGCGTACCGGATTCATTTTATCGAGGCTATTCGGCGGGAATGGCTGGCGCCTTTCCAGTATTACGGAGTGCATGACGAGACGGACTATTCGGGCATACGCTGGCTCGGTGGGCATTACGACGAAGAGCAGCTGCTCGCGGCACAGCTACGGGAAGAGTACGCAGAACGTGTGTATGAGGCATGGACGGCGAGAAAACAGACGCGCACGCTCGCATTCTGTTCATCTATTCAGCAGACGGATTATCTGGCGAATTATTTCCGTGCTCGCGGCGTGTCGGCGCTTAGTCTGCATTCGCGTACTCGGGAAATGAGCCGGGAAGAAGCGATCCGCAGATTGGATGCAGCCGAGCTGGAGATTCTGTTTACCGTCGATCTGTTCAATGAAGGGACGGACATTCCGAGCGTGGATACGCTGCTGTTCGTGCGGCCGACGGATTCGCTGACCGTATTCACGCAGCAGGTGGGTCGTGGGCTTCGTCTGGCGGAAGGTAAGTCGCACTGCGTGATTATCGACCTGATCGGCAACTACCGGAATGCGGACGTGAAATTGAGTTTGTTTGTCGATCCGTTCGGTATGGGTGATGAGGGCGCGAAGAAGGAACGTTTGACCGCCATCGAGAATCTGCCCGATAGCTGCTCGATCCAATTGGAGACGGCGGTCGTCAACTTGCTCGAAGAGATGGGTCGCAAACGCGCGCCGCTTCGGGAGAAGCTGCATCGCGATTTCTTGGATCTGAAAAGCGAGCTTGGCCGTATTCCGACGTATCTTGAACTGCATTTGCAGGGACGGTCGATCAGCAAAGCTTACCGCGACGAATTCGGTTCGTATGTCGGTTTCTTGAGTTGGGCCGAGATGATGAGCGAGCGGGAACAGCAGGTGTACGAACGCTATGAAGCTTGGCTGCGAGATGTCGAGAAGACGGCTATGGCGAAGAGCTATAAGATGATCGTGCTGCTGTACATGCTGGAACGGGGCGCGGAGCATTGGAACGAGCCGGTGACAGCGGAGGAGACGGCAGCCTTTTTCCACAGCTATTTGACGGAAAAAGAGTACCGAAAGCGGATCGACTTCAGTGATAAGGAATCGAAGCGGTTATGGGATTGGAACGAGCAGACGCAGACGAAAGTGGCGAAACTGATCGCGGACATGCCGATGAGCAAGTGGGCTGGGGCGAAAGGCAGTCAGGTGGAATTTGCGGATGGAGAATTCCGATTGGCGTTCGATGTGGCAGAGGAAGACAAAGCGCTGTTATACCGATGGACGCGGGAGATCTGCGAGTATCGGCTGCATGTGCATTTCGAGCGGCGGGCGTAGACTAGATAATAACTAAAGAATAAATGCAGTTATATTCCGAACGTATATTGCATAACAAGGTATTTAAAGTTTTATAAACATTATTCACAATGATGCTGTCTTTCGAGTTCGTATCGCTTTGGCCAGATGTTTGATGGCAGAAATGGAATGAAACTCGAAGTGTGTCAACCATACTTCGAGTCGCTTTTCGGTCATAGATAACGTCTTACTCTTTAGTATACTGGAAATGCTGCAAGGCTCGGTAAATATCTTTCAGAGCTTCGTTTACGTTTAAAGCTCACAAGCTTTGCGTCATTCTTTATCGGTCAACTGTTTAGGTTAGACTATAAGTAGCCGAAGCGCATACGAGTTTCGTCATGGTTGTTTCGACCGAAATTCATTATTTTGCATGTTCGTTTCATGGAATTCGTGAGGAATTGGAACAGATGAAATCAATCCAGAACGCCTATCGCTTGCAAGCAAGCCTTTTGAATAACCTTGCTCGTCATGGTTGCTACAGCACTCATCAAACTGTAACGTCAAGAAATGACAGAAGGTTTTGTTGGAGTTAAGTATTACAGAACCTGCTTCCTAGTGTAACGATTTATTATTGTCGTTTTTATTAAGTCACATGTTTTTTGAAAAAAACAAGAATATGAGATTTTGACAAGACAAGGGGAGTTTGAATTAAGTCGATAATAATTGCTTTGAGAAAAAGAAACAAATGTTCTATAATGTACTTCAACATTGCTTTAATTTGGAGGGGTACTTAATGGAAAGCGTGTCTTCCACGCGACGAGCTCCGTATGAGTTTGTCGAGTTTTTTTCCGGCAGCGGTCTTGTATCGTATGCTCTAAGAGAACATTTTCAAGTTGTTTGGGCTAATGATAACAGCAAGAAAAAAGCAGAGGTATATACAGCGAATCATGGAATGGAAAGCTTCCATTTAAAAGATATTAATTTGGTTAAAGGTGGAGATATTCCAGAATCAAGCTTATCTTGGGCAAGCTTTCCTTGTCAAGATTTGTCATTGGCAGGTGCTTCCGGTGGTATTCATGCAGAGCGAAGCGGACTTGTTTGGCAATGGCTTAGAGTATTAGATGAAATGAAAGAAAAGCCTCCTATTTTGGTAGCAGAGAATGTAGTCGGTTTGGTCTCTGCCAAAGGAGGGACACATTATCAAGTATTGCATCGTGCTTTGGTAGAAAGAGGTTACAAAGCTGGCGCAATTTTGTTGGACGCAGTACAGTTTATTCCTCAGTCACGGCCAAGAATCTTTGTTATTGCTGTTCATGAAAGTGTGCCTGTTCCTTCCAAGCTTATTGGAGCAGGACCTAGTTGGTTGCACTCAAAAGCTGTCCAGTCAGCAGCCATCGGCCTAGAGAATTGGATTTGGTGGCATTTGCCGATTCCTGAAATTCGCGAGCAAACGTTAGAAGATCTTGTAGAGTGGGATGCTCCTTGTGATGATGAAGAAAAAACAGCCAAAAACTTGGCGCTTATTCCCGAAAGACACTTGAATAGACTGCTGAACGAAGACATTAATGTCGCTCCGGGTTATAAAAGAACCAGAAACGGAAAACAAACCTTGGAATTAAGATTTGATAATATCGCAGGGTGTCTGCGTACACCTCAAGGTGGAAGCAGTCGACAATTGCTTGTTTTGAAGAAAGATGGAAAGCTATCTACAAGACTTCTGACCGCTCGAGAAATCGCTCGCTTGATGGGAGCGCCGGATGAATATAAACTTCCAGGATCATATAACGATGGCTACAAAGCAATGGGCGATGCAGTAGCAGTGCCAGTGGCGGAATATCTGGCGAATCAATTGCTTTCTCCCCTTATGAATGCTTGCTTGAATCGTATGAGTAGGAGTGTTGTTTGAATGCATGATGCATTGGATGAGAAGCTGGTCGCTTATCAAATTAAACATAAGCTGACCAGTAAGGGAAAGCTTGCTGCAATTCTCTATATAACGCGCGTTGCTAAAGAAAAGGGACTTCCGCTCGATCCTTCCGTACTGATTACAGATAGTAGGGGGCAAGTACAGGGATTAGGAAAATCAGCTGTGCAGTCGATCTTGGCTGAATACAATATTGTTAGGATTCTTGCCGAAGAAGGCGGTCGCACGAGTCGTGGAAGTTTGGGAAGCATGCAGGACTACGCAGACTTTCTTAACGAATTAAATCATCATGGGATTGCCGACATGAGTTATATCGAACAATGGTGGATTGAAAGAATCAAAGATTTTTTCTCCTCTCAGCCGTTTAACTTGAGATACGACACAAGCAAATCTTTGAGAGCCATTATACGAGACTTAATGGAGCAAGCTTACAAACGTCAAAAGGAAAATCCGGGCACAATGTACGCTGGTGCAGTTTTACAGCATTTGGTGGGTGCAAAATTGACGTTGGCATTGCCTGAGGCTGAGATAGTCAGCAACGGCTCTGCGGTAGCTGATCAAGTTAGCGGACGAGATGGCGATTTTCATGTTGGAGAAGTTATTATTCATGTCACAACTTCTCCGGGAGAGGCTTTAATGCGCAAATGTAAAAGAAATTTAGAATCGGGATATAGACCTATGATTATTACTACCTATGCTAGTATGCCTGCTGCAGAAGCTTTAGCGAACATTCAAGAAATTGGGGGCAGAATTGACATCCTTGAAGCCGAGCAATTTATTGCAACCAATGTTTATGAGATAAGTAAGTTCAAGCCAGATTTTCGAAAAGTAACAATCGAGCGTTTGCTTGTCGAATATAATAAGATTATTGAAAAAGTTGAAAGTGATTTAAGCTTGAAAATTTCAATGGGATAGCAAAAAACCAAGCGTTGCAAATCGACGCTTGGTTTTTTCATTATGGGAGTTCCCTTTCAAAGAATCGATGAAGGAATGATTTTAGTCTATCAGGGCCTCACCCGCTCCTTAATTTTTCCCACCGCAGGCACGTCGGCCGGAGCCCAATCCAACTTCCCGAGTTCCTCGGCTGCCAACCAGCGGATTGCCGCGTGTTCCGTCAGCATCGGTCGTCCTTCGATCAACGTGCAGTAGAACGTCGTCAGATGCACGATCCCGAAGTCGTATTCGTACACCGTCGTTTCGATCCGCTCCCCAACTTCCACGTTGCAGTTCATTTCTTCTTGAATTTCCCGCTTCAGCGCTTCCTGAGGCGTCTCGCCTTCTTCGATCTTGCCGCCGGGGAATTCCCATTTATAAGGCTGGGCTTTCGTATTCCCGCGCTGCGCGCAAAGAACTTTTCCGTTTTCCGTGATGACCGCGCCGACGACGTGGATATGTTTTTTCATAAGCTCCTCCGTTTGCCTCGTGATTCCTTTTATTTTACCACGGCCTGCCGTCGTCCGACCGCCCGTTAAGAAACCTCGCTCTTCTTCGTCCCAGATAAACGCTGCGCCAGCAGAGCGACCGCGGCGTAAGCGAGTCCGTAGATAATCCACGCGTCCCAATTGCTCGTCAGCGTAGCCAAGTCCTGCGCGATAAACAGCAGCGGAATCAGCAGGCTGAAGGCAGCCGACCATAGAATGTTTCGATGTGATCTTCGCCCGATGAAGCCCGCCGCAGCCGCCAGCAGGGGACCGATCACCAGAATCGCAAGCATCGGATTCAACTGCGGAAATAAATGATAAAGCATATAACCCTCCTTGAATAACGAACCTTTTTCATTCCAAAACAACTCTGATCTATAAACGCTTGCCGAGGTCGGTTCGTTTGCTTCCCGCTATGTAGCCCAGATCGGAAACTGAAAAAACCTGCCCAAAACCAACTTTTTACGGAAATCGAACGTCCACTTAGGAAAGGGTACGAAAAACCGCTTCGTGCATAGAGAATCCGCGAACGGGGTTTCGAGTGCTTTTCCCGGGAAGGAGGAACGGCAGGCAAACAGACATTACCGATAAAAAAGGAGCTGATTCCGATTTTTTGGCGTAAAGTAACTGTTTCTTGTGCCGCCCCGCTGTTGATCGGTTTGACTTTACTGGTAGGATCGTCGTCCGTATCCGCCGAAGGAACGAACGTTTCGGACGAAACGGCGCGCCGGGCGGTAGAAGCGGATCTGGCGGCGATGAATCCGGAGCATGAGTATTACGGACGCTGGCAGAGCGCGGAAGCGACCTATGTCCAAGAACTGTACGATCTCGAAGATCGGGTGATCGGATATTATTTCGTGTTGAAGTCCGGCGGTCAGCCGGTCGGCTATTACGTGACGTCGGCCCGTACCGATCTGCCGCCGATTCTGGAATACGGCGCGGATCCGTCCAAGCCGGAATTCGAAGCGGCGGCCGAAGGCGAGCGTATCTATTACTTCGGCGGCCGAGGCGCGATTACAGGTCAAGACGGCGCGCAGGCGACGGCCGAAATCCGGGAGCGCGTAGAAGCGCAAAACGAAGCGGCAGCCGAGGCGAAGAAAGTGCCGGCCGCGAACTTGCGGCAGTCGGAAGAAGAGCCGGCCGCGCCGCCGGAAAATGCCGAAGACGTGATCGCGAGCCTGACGCTTGCGCCCCATCCCGACGCGGCCGCGGAATGGGAACGTGTCGCGAATCCGCCGAGAGGCGCCGTGGCGGCGGCTTTGCCGGATACGTATAAGCTGGACGTGCCGTTCATTTACCAGCGGACGGCCGGCATCGACGGACCGGGCAGCGCCTGCGGACCGACGACGCTTGCCATGATCCTGCAATATCTGGGCAAACAAGGACTCGACGTGGAAGATGCCCGCTACTACAACAATTCGGTCGTCGGACTGGTCAACGGCAACCGGAATATCATGTCGACGGGCGCGTTCGGCACGACGGCCGGCAATATGGTGTTCGGTTTGCAGAATACGCTTCGGCCCAGACCGGGCTGGACCTTTGCGCAGATCGACGCGGCTTCCTCGGGCGCGATCGAGAAATACAAAAGCCGGATCGCCAGCGGACGTCCTCCGGCATTAATGTGGGACAAGCTGGTCTTGTTCCCGTGGACGGACGCCGAGCTGAAATGGCATTGGCAGGCGGGATCGGCTTATACGTACAGCGGCGGCAATTTCATGTTCGGCGTGAAAGACCCCGACCGCGATTCGACGACTCGGTATTATAACTGGACCAGCAACCAGAGCGGATTTTTGTTTGTCTCCTATGCCAAATAACAGGGTGATCTTATGACCAAACGCAGCAGACTGCCGATGCTCGCAGCCGTATGGATCGGGCTGTGCGTCGCTCTAAGCGCTTGCGTGCCTCCGGGCGCGGAAACGTATTACCGTTCGCAGTACGAAGGCGCGTCGGACAGTTTCGAGATCGAGCTCAAAACGATTGAATCGGCCAAGCCCGCGCCGGAAGGCTCTACGCTGCGCATCGCGGCCAAAGACGGGCAGGGCGGCCAAGAAGGCAGTCCGGCCAAGCTCTACTTCGAAGGTTCCGACCGTCCTCTGGAAGGGAAGATCGGACAGGAGAGCGAGATCGAGGTCGGCGATATTCCGAAAGAAGCGTTGAACGGTCTGGATTTCGAAGCGACGATCGAGACGGATGCGGGCCGGGAAACGGTGACGTTCAAACGCGAGCGCGAAGAACGCAAAGAATTCTATCCGGAGCGGCCTTGAGCCGATTCGAAAACAGCGAACGAAGGCGTCCGAGTCGACCGCGGTCGAGCCGGACGCCTTTTTGAGTTGCGTTTCGGTGCGGTGCGATCGAGCGTCTGCGGCGGTTAACCGGTATAATAGGGATGAAGGCTGCATGAACGGGCCGTGTTCGCATTTTATGCCAGAAAGGAATTCGATTCATGAAAAAAATCATCGTCGTCGGAGCCGGGATTCTCGGGTCTTCGGCGGCTTATCATCTGACGAAATACGCGGCGGCCGGCGAGGTCGAAGTGACGCTGGTGGACGCCCGTCATCCGGGGCGGGCCACGGACGCGGCAGCGGGGATCATCTGCCCGTGGCTGTCGCAGCGGCGCAATCAGACGTGGTACCGTTTGGCCAAAGCGGGAGCGCGTTATTATCCGCAGTTGACGGAGATGCTGCATAAGGACGGAGAAAGCGAGACCAGTTACGCCCGAGTGGGAGCGATTAACCTGCATACGGATGCCGGCAAGATCGAGCAGATGCGCGAACGCGCAGAGAAACGCAAAGCGGACGCGCCGGAGATCGGGGATATCGAAGTATTGGAGGAGGAGCAGGTCAGAGCGTTGTTCCCGCTGCTCGGCGAAGGCTATCGGGCGGTGCGCGTCAGCGGAGCGGCTCGGGTAGACGGCGCGGCGCTGCGGGACGCGATGGTCGCGGCGGCTGTGCGAAGCGGCGCGATTCTGCACGAAGGCGAAGCGGTGCTGCTGAGCGAAAACGGCCGGGTAACCGGCGTAACGGTAGACGGCGAGACGCTGCGCGGCGACGAGGTCATCCTCTGCGCGGGCGCATGGGCGGGCAAGCTGCTGGAGCCGCTGGGACTGAATTTTCGGGTCACGTATCAGAAAGGACAGATTCTGCATCTGCAATCGCCCGATCGGCCGGACAGCGGAACTTGGCCGGTCGTGATCCCGCCGACGGATCAATACCTGCTGGCCTTCGATAACGGGAAGATGGTCGCCGGCGCGACGCACGAGAACGGCGTGGAACGAAGCGATATTCGCGTCACGGCGGGCGGCGTGCATGAGGTGTTGAGCAAAGGACTGGAACTTGCACCGGGACTTGCGGATTGCGAGTTGGAAGAAGTGCGAGTCGGGTTCCGGCCTTTTACGCCGGGTTTTCTGCCGGTGATCGGGCGGGTGCCGGGCTGGAAAGGCCTGATCGCCGCCAACGGCTTAGGTGCGTCGGGTCTGACGATGGGACCGTTCCTCGGCAGCCAATTGGCAAAGCTGGCGCTGGGGCAGGAGCCGGATGTGCCTTTGGAGGATTATCATTTGAGTGACGCAATTACGAAATCTTTAATAACGTAATTGCGTAATTATATGGTATAATAATAGAAAAAAACGGGGTTGATCGACTTTGACCATGAACGAACCCGAACTGAAAAAAGCGATGACCACTTTGGAATTTCTGAGTCAGGATCGCGAAGCGAGAATGCAATACGAAGCCAGACAGAAATATCTGCATGATGAAGCTTCTCTGCTGGAGGCGGCTGAAAATGCGAAAGTTTACGGCTTCAAAACGGGAATGGAGCAAGCCAAAAAAGAAATGGCGCTGAAATTATTGGCACTCGGCATAGACACATCCGCAATCATCAAAGCAACGGGTTTATCGTCGGAGGAAATTCAGCAGTTGAACAACGAGTCGAAGTAAGAAAAAGACCGCTTTTACCTGACAGGCCGCATGGCCGCAGGTAGTTAGCGGTCTTTTTATTGCCCCGATCCCAACGGAAGGATCTCCTTCGGGGTGTAGCGATAATAAGGATGAACATAACCGGTCGAAGACGACTGAAGCTCTTGAGCGGAAAATTCGATCCCGCTATAGCCGTTTTCGCCTTGGAAATGGCGGCCGCTGTGCGAGGTCTGGCTGGAACGGAACACGTAAGGAATGCCGCGATCGGTAATGGCGCCGACCGCCGGTTCAGGTTCTGCCCGAGCCTGCCGTACCGCGTATTCCGGAGCCGAAGCCGGCTCGGCGAACAGCGCGATCGACAGCGCGGAAGCGGCGAACAGCAAGGCATGCTGTTTTTTTCTCATCGCGAAGCCTCCTTGAATATTAGATTCGATCTCCATCCTCTATAATCATACCCCGAATAACCCTACCGCCAACGGCGTCAAGATCAGCAGATGCAGCACCAGCGCGAACCAAGCCGATCCGGCGGCGACTCGGCATAACGTCGTCCGTTCGCGGGCGGTCAGCAGCATCGGCGTTCCAATGGCCGCGGCCAGAAGCGCGAGCAGAAATCCGGGCAGCCACGCGGAACCGTAGAGAAGAATGCCCGGCATAAAAAACAGATATAGCAGCGAAGCTGCCGACAACAGCAGAACGAGCACCGCTGTCAAGCGGCGTCGCAAGGTCATAGGAGGACGGGGAACGTCATTCATCGGCGGTTTCTCCTTTCAACGAATACACGCCTCCGACGTTCCGCTCGCCCGAAGCCGTCTCGACGGTCAGATAACCGCCGCGCGCCAGATCTCCTGCGACGATCACGTAGGCCCAGAGCTTGTCGTCCGGTTTCAGTCCCAGTTTCCGGCGGATATCGGGATGGTCGGCGGCATATTGATACGTATGAATCGTTTGGTTATACAAAAGGGCTGGATCGACGTTCTGCGCGGCCCAATAGTCCCGATAAGGAGCGGAAGGGGCCGTGTCGGCGGTCAGAACGTAAGAATCCGGATCTTGCACAGGCTGAATATCGGCGAATCCGTAAGCCTCCAGATAAGCCGTGTCCCGCATAAGCGACCTCTTCGGTTCCAGCGGATCGTCGGTATAGAGCATCTGCGGCGGACGGCTGTCGATCAGAACAAAATGGCCTTTGCGCTGTTCGTCCGGCTTAAACAAATACCCGCGCTGCGGTTCCTGCGACAGCTTGACGATGACCGGATAAGTCGGCAGATGGGACCAATGGGCTTCGATGCTGACGATCTCTTCGTCGGCGACGCCGCGTTCGAGCAGATAGACCCGCATATCGCGTTCGAAGCCTTTTAGTTTAAGTTGAAGCGCGATGTACGAAGCGGCGATGACCAGCAGAATCACGGCGAGCGTCAGCAGCCATTTTCGGTGTGTTTTCCAAGCAGTCGCGATCGCGAGCCCTCCTTCCTTATATGAAGAAGAACGCCGCCGATCGCGAAGCCGTTATTCTTTTTTAGAAAAAAATCGGCCTGCTTAAAACGAATAACCCGAACAGCCCGCTTCTTCGCGAAGCGGGCTGTTCGGGCGTGCAGCGGGTCGGCGGCGCAATCGCGCTACTTGAGATGGCGATCCGCGTTGGCGGCCGCCCGAAGCGCCAGACGGGTCAGCGTCGACAATTCTTCTTCGGTAAAACCTTCGGTCGTCGCCTGTTCCACGCTGCGCCAGACGTCGGTGACGCGCTGTTCCAGCGCGCGTCCGGCATCCGTCAGCGACACGAGCGTCACCCGGCCGTCTTCGGGCGAGCGAGAGCGGGTGACGAGCCCGGCTTCTTCAAGCCTTTTGACGGACTTGGCGACGGTCGAATGGTCCAGCCGCAGCGCGCGGCCGATACTGTTCTGGGATTGTCCGTCCCGGTCCCAGAGTTGGAACAGCAGAATCTCTTGTCCGGCGAACAAACCGATCTCTCGCAGCATCTGAGCGGCCAGCGCGCGATGCGAACGGCCGAGCGCGAACACGGCGAAGCTGACGGGATACCGTTCGCCGACGCTGAATTCGCCGGCGGCGGACGGATCGACAGGTTGATGGGTCATCGCATATTCCTCGTTTCTGCCGCATCGTCCGCGCCGCCGTCCGGAGAACCGGCGACGGTCGCTTGCGTGCGGCTTGGCTGTTTCTATCATACCGCCTCAACCGGAAGCGTTCCAGTTCCGATATCGGGCGCAGCCGATCGGCGGCGTAATCGCGAGGTTATTCCTGCGGAGCGAGCAGGATGCGGCCGCGGCCCCGGCGCTGCTCGCTGAAACGATGAGCTTCGCGCACCTCGCTCAGCGGATAGACGCGTCCCGTTTCGATCTTGAGCGCGCCTTCCGCGATCAGGTCGACGATCTGAAGCAGATGTTCGCGTTCGGCGAACCGGGTATTGAATTTGGCCGTCACGCCGTGAGCGGCCGCCTGCTCCGCGTCGGGATCGCCGACCAGCGAGACGAGGATTCCGCCGCGCTTGAGCACGCCCCAAGAACGCAGCTCCGTATCGCCGCCGACGGTATCGACGACCAGATCGACGCCGCTTGCGGACTGCGCGAAATCTTCGCTGCGATAATCGATGACCTTATCCGCGCCGAGCGAGCGAACGAATTCCAGATTGTCCGCCGAGGCGGTCGCGATCACGGTCGCACCGGCTCTTTTGGCGAGCTGCACGGCGACTTGGCCGACTCCGCCGGCAGCAGCGTGGATCAGGACGGTCTGTCCGGCTTGCAGGTCGCCTTCGAGGAAGAGCGCTTTCCAAGCGGAATCGGCTCCGGCTTTGATCGCGGCGGCCGTTTCCAGCGAAACGGAATCCGGCAGCTTGACCAGCGCTTCGGCCGGGACGGCCGCATACTGCGCGTAGGCTCCCCGAACATCGCCGAATACCCGATCGCCGACATGAAGATCCGCGACGCCTTCGCCGACCGATTCGACCGTGCCGGAAGCGTAGAAGCCCGGAACGTAAGGCAGAACGAGCGGGAAGACCTGCTGCAGCCAACCGCGGCGGACTTTCCAATCCAACGGAATCATCGAAGCATAACGGATACGGACGAGCACTTCGCCCGGCTGCGGCAGCGGTCGAGCCACTTCTTGCACGTTCAGAACGTCGGCGTCTCCATAACGATCGACAAGCACGGCTTGCATAGCGGAAGTATTCATGAATAAAGTCTCCTTTGGATGAACCTCGATTTTGTGAATCAATTAATGTTGCCGGCCACATAAATATAATTCAAATTTAAGTGGTTGGCAACATATTTTTTTAGAAAAATAAAAAAAGTATCAAAAAGGAGCTTGTTCGGCAGAAACGGCAGAGCGGAAAAAGCTTCTTTTTGCCGGAAGTCCGTTTCCGAAGCCGTCCGCAGCGCGTAGAAAAATCGGCGATTATAAGCTATGCTTGATTTGCAGCCGTTCCCGGCGGACTGACTGCGGTCGAGTCCATACTACGGAGAAAAGTAAAGAGCGGAGTCTGATGATGAAAAAGCTGACCATTGACGATGTCGCGCGCAGAGCGCGCGTCTCGAAAAGCACGGTATCCCAATATTTGAACCAACGTTATCAATATATGAGCGAAGCGACCCGGCAGCGGATCGCGGACGTGATCGCGGAACTGGAATATCGGCCGAACGGGCTGGCGCGCAGCCTGAAGCAGAACCGGACCCATCTGGTCGGGGTCATCGTGGCCGATATCGATTACAATCTGTCGATCCGCTGCGTTCGCGCGATCGAAAGCGAACTGCAAAGCCGCGGCATTCAGATGCTGATCTGCAACGCCGACGAAGATCCCGGCAAAGAGCAAGGACATATCGACACGCTGCTGGCCCGTCAGGTGGACGGACTGATCGTGTTCCCGACGGCGCATGAAGCTTCGATCTACAAAAAGCTGCACGAGCACCGCACGCCGTACGTGTTTATCGACCGGCTGGTAGACGGAGTGAGCACGCAGAGTCTGCTGCTGGACAACGAAGCGGCCGTCAAGACGGGCGTGGCCGAACTGGTCGCCAAAGGCCATTCTCGGATCGGCCTGATGACGCTGCCGCTGGGCGCGCAGCCGATCACGCCGCGCAAAGAGCGGCTGGCCGCTTTTCGCCGGGCGGTCGAAGAAGCCGGACTCCCGCTGCGCGAAGAATACATGGTCAGCGCGGCGGCGGAAGATCTCGCGGAGGAGCTGGCGAAGCTGCTGGCGCTGCCGGAGCCGCCGACCGCGGTAATTGCCGCTAACGATATCGTATTGGCCGAGCTGCTCAAAGCTTCGAACCGGCAGGGCATCGAGATTCCCGAGCGATTGTCGGTGATCGGGATCGACGATGCCGAATTCGCGCAGATCTATAACCCGGCCGTCACGACGCTGTCGCAGCCGGCCCGCGAGATGGGCGCGCAGGCGGCCAAGATCATCGTGGCGGGCATCGAAAACAAGGACGATCAGCCGGTGCCGATCACGTACCGCTTCGCGCCGTCGCTGCGAGCCGGAGCTTCGGTCAAAGATCTTCGGGCGGTCGAAGAGGCTGTCGACGGGCAGGCGGAGTGAGCGTTCGAATGCGAGCGACGGCGGAGAACGGAGAACTCTGAACGACAAAGAATGAGCAGGAACGGTTCGTAAGAGCGCCGAGCTTGACATGACCGCAATTGGCAAAGCGCGAATTCTGATCACAAAAGCAACATTTCGACCAACCATAGACAGCGAAAAGCCGAGCTTTCGAATTCGAAGGCTCGGCTTTTTTTACACATCCTAAATATCCTAAACATCCAACACAAAACCCAGCGTGCGGCCTAGCGAACTAGCCCGCGCTGACGGCGGACGCGAGAAACGCCTCGAGCTGTTCGCGCGTCGGCAGGCCGTCCATATCGCCCGGCGACATCACGGCCAGCGCACCGAGCGCGTTGCCGCGCATGACCGCGGAGCGAACGTCGGCTTGTTCGAGCAGCGCGCTGATCACGCCCGCCGCGAAACCGTCTCCGGCGCCGACCGTGTCGACGACTTCTTCGACCTTATAGCCCGCAGCGAAATCCGCGCCGCCGGCGTTTTTGTAGAATGCGCCTTCGGGCCCCATTTTGATGACCACCAGCGAGACGCCTTTGTCCAGATAGAAATCGGCGATCTCTTCCGGTTCTTGCAGTCCCGTAAGCAGGCGGGCTTCGCCGATGCCGGGGAAGAACCAATCGCTGCGCGCGGCCAGTTCGTTGATCGTGGCGATCATCGTCTCCTGATCCTGCCACAGCACCGGCCGCAGATTGGGGTCGAACGAGACGGTGCGTCCGAGCTGCTTCATATAGCCCATCGCATGGCGGGAGAACTCCAGCATGGACGGAGAAAGCGCTGCCGAAATTCCCGTCACGTGCAGATGGCCGGCCGAAGCGAAATAATCTGCGTCGAAATCGGCGACCGAGAGGGTAGAGGCGGCGGACTGTTTGCGGAAATATTCGACTTTCGGATCGCCGCTCGTCACTTTCGATTTCAGCAGCATGCCGGTCGGCCGTTCCTTGCTGAAGGTAACGGAGGACGTGTCGATGCCTTCCTGCTGCTGCGCCTGAAGAATGAATCGGCCGAAACTGTCTTCGCCGAGCTTGGTGACGTACCCCGTCTTGTGACCCAATCGGCAGAGCCCGGTCGCGACGTTGCTTTCGGCTCCGGCCAGCGCTTTGGAAAACGAACGGGCTTCGTGCAGTTCTCCGGCCTCTTCGGCGCGGAACATGGCCATCGGTTCGCCGAACGTGACGGCCGCCAATGAATAGGACATGCGAGTTTCCTCCTCGAGCTTCGTTTTTTTAAAAGTAGCACATAAACCGGTTTTGTACAATTACGCTTTCCGTTTATTCGATGGAAATGCCTATTGACGAAGCATCCTTTTGAATTTAGTATTCGGGGTAGAGACGGTTTTCTGAGATTTGATAAAAAAGTTTATCTAAAAGGAGAACGACGGGATGAAAAAACTGAAAGTATTGGGCAGTCTGCAAACTTGCGGAGTGGTCGCGGTGATTCGGGCCGATAACGCGGAGGATGCCCGCAAAATGTCCGCTGCCTGCATCGAAGGCGGTCTGACGAATATCGAAGTCACGTTTACGACGCCGGGCGCGGAACATGCGATCCGCGAGTTGGCTGCCGAATACGGCGATCGGGCGGTGATCGGAGCGGGAACGGTGCTGGACCCGATTACGGCCCGGATCGCGATTCTGGCGGGAGCGGAATTCGTGGTCAGCCCGTCGTTCGAAAAAGACACGGCGGAGATCTGCAACCTGTACGGAATTCCGTACATGCCGGGCGTGTTGACGCTGGGCGAGATCAAAGAAGCGCTGAAGATGGGCGTCGACGTGCTGAAGCTGTTCCCGGGCAGCGCGTTCGGAGCGGACTTCGTCAAAGCGGTCAAAGGCCCGATGCCGCATATCAGCATCATGCCGACCGGCGGCGTCGATCTCGACAATATGGAAAAATGGCTGAACGCGGGCTGTATCGCGGTAGGGATCGGCGGCAACCTGACGGCTCCGGCCAAGCAAGGGCGGTACGAACAGATCACGGAGTTGGCGGCGGCTTATGTGGCGAAGTATCGCGAGCTGCGTCCGAACTGAGCGGAAAACGAACGAAACTGAACGAAACGGCAGCGGTTTGAGCATGAGAGGGGTTTGATTATCGTCCATGCAAAGAGGCAGGAACGTGAAGGTTCGACTGTATATTTTTCCGCGGGAAAGCGCCGATAGATCTGCACTCGGAGGTTACGTTGACGATTTGGCAACGTAGAGCAACTTGCCGGTTGGGGTTTGGAAGTTACGTTGACGAAAAAGCAACGTAGATGCCGAAATCGGGGCCGATTTGGCAGATTGGCGTTTCTAGATTGCCTTTTAAGCAACGTAAAGCAGTCGGTGGGCAAAAAAGGATGCTCTACGTTGTTTTTTCGGCAACGTAGGGCATTCTTGCCGACTAGAGTTCGGCGGCTGCGTTGACCAAGAAGTCGCAAAGACGTCGAAATCGAGAAAGATCGGGCTGCCGGCATCGGGATAAGCAGTAGATATTCGTAACTCGGTACAAAAAAAGGCTTGCCTATTCCGGAGACGGAATAGGCAAGCCTTTATCAGTTCAGCCAATACGACGTAAACCCGTCTTCGTCCAGACGGCGAAGCATATACGCGAGTTTGCGCGCGCTTTGCGGATAACGCGCCGCGGCCAAGCTTTCCCGGCTGCGGCGTCCGGAATAAGCGGCTTCGGCCGAGTCTTCCAGCTCGCGCCAATCGAAAGCTTTGGCCGCTTCGCTGCCCAGACAGTGGCGCAACAGATCGAGCAGCACTTTCTTGACGGAATGGCGGCTTCCTTGGATGCGGGGCAGAATCTTCTGCATCAACTGGGCGTCGAATGCTTCCGCGCGGGTCATCAGGCCGAAACGCTGATTGTAGATCAGATAGAAGCAGATCGCGTCGCGGACGCGGAAACCGACATGGGCTTGAATCTCTTCGAGCATGGCGTTGATCGCCGTCAGTTCTTCCGCCGTTCGCTCGATCAGCTTGGCGTGATCCTGCATGGCATCGACCAGTTGAAGATAATCGCCGCCCAGAAAATGCCGATCCGCCGCCAGCGTGTCCGCTTCTTCTTCGGCTTCGGCCCGAAGCTGCGGAAGCTGCATCAGATCGATATGGTTGAATTCGATGGTGCCCGCGCGGTCGAGCACTTTTTTGCTAAACGGATACGTCGTCTCGTCCATATTCACCGTGCCGATCACGTAGACGTTGGCGGGAATCGACAGATTGCCGTATGCGGCGCGATCTTCTTCGTGTTCGAACATCGAATCCGGCAGCAGCGGCTGCGTGAGAATCTCGCCGATCGGCGCAGCGGCGATTTCCGATCTTTCCGTTGGGCTGAAACTTTTCGCTGCTCCGGCGTCCTGCGTGCCGATCGAACGCCGACGGGTCTCCATCAGGCTGAGCACGTCGCTGAAGTAATGCTCGACGCGCGCCAGATTCATCTCGTCCAGCACGATGAAATGCGGTTTGTCCGCTCGCTGCGGACGCGAAGCGGTCTGAAGCGCAAGCGCGAGCGGGCCGGGCTTGAAGCGGCCGGACAGGTCTTTGTAGCCGATCAGGTCGGCGGGATCGTTCCAATCGGGCCGCACGGGGATCAGCGTGAACTGCCCGTTATCCGGCGTCGCGCCGAGCGCTTCGGCGAACAGCCGCGCAAGCTGCGTCTTGCCCGTGCCGGAGATGCCGGCCAGAATGACGAACGGCCGGGTCTTGAGCGAGAGATAGAGATGCTCGACCATTCCGGCAGGGAACGAGAATCCGCGCTGCCGGATATAGCCCGCGACGCCGTCGATCGCGGCACGGATCTCGTCGTCTCGCAGACGCGGCGGAGGCGGACCGGCCGACGCGTCCGCGGCGTCGCCCGGCCCGCGCGGGTCTTCCGCCGCAGGCGCGACGAGATATTCGGCGCCGGTCTCCGCGATATAGAAATGCGCGGGGCGGAGTTCTTGGCCGCCGAGCGGGCGCAGTTCGAGCCGGTACGTGAACGGCGTGTCCGTCCGGTACAGGTAGAGGTATTCGGCGCGCTCTTCGCGCGGCAGATACGCGTCCGGCGTATCGAACGGGCTGCGCACCGCGCCTTTGTCCGCCGCTTCGCCGCGCGGCGGAATGCGGCGGCTGCCCGAAGCCGCTTCCCGGGCGGGAGCCGTTCGGCGCGCTTCCAGCGCGGCGGCATACACGCCGGCCGGGCCGTATTCGCGGCCCTGCACCTGCGGGCCGTCGGCGCTGCCGCCCGGCGAATCGGCGAGCCGGGCCGTCCATTCTTCCACCTCCAGATAGGTGGAAGAAAAAGCGGACAGCAGGAATTGCTTCAACTCCTTGTTGGAGTCGTAGCGGATCTCGAGCGATGATTTGCCGCTGGGCACGGCGATGCGCCAGTGTTCCAAGCGGGCTTCGTACGTGGCGTATACGCCGCCTTGTTCGTGCAGCAGGCGGATCGGCCGACTCTCGCCGATCGCGGGCAGCGAGCCGCCGCCCGCTTCCGCGAAGTCCGGATAGAAGTCGGGCGGGATCTCGAATCCGTGCCCGAACAAGAATCCGTCGACCTGCTTGCGCGCGATCAAGCCGGGGATACGGTCGTCTTTCCACCAGCTTCCGTTTTGTTTGATCATCATGTCCTCCGGTCTTCCGTTTCCGTCTGCGCCCGCGAAGATGCCGCGCGGCGTTCGTAATTCCATTTTACCCGTTCGCCCGCCGAATCAAAAGGGCAAGCGGATTGCCTGCCGTGGGAAGCGAACGGCCGATCAGGTCGCGAATGCCTAAAAAGCCGACGCTCCCCGCACGGGAGATCGGCTTTTTCTTTTGTTCATATTCATGGATCCGCTCGCCGTCATGACCGGCAAGGACCGCGAAGTTCGAAAGGCTGCCGCTTTCGATCAACCGGCGGTCAGATTTACCGTCATGATGCCCGGCATGCCGGAGCCTGAAGGAACGATCCAGATCGCGCCTTGTCCGACGGAAGCCCCGTCCTGATTGACGAACAGATCGTCGAACTTCGTTTCGGCAAGCGTTTGTTTCACGTCCTTCGTGAAGATCCGGTCGTAATTTTTCATCAACTGCGCTTTGCTCTTGATGACCATCGTGCGATCGCCGCCGTAGACGCCGAGCGGGTAATGGACGCGAGCCGCGACGCCGGCTTTGTCACCTTTGGCGACGGCGCGCTGAAGATTGGCGTAATACGCGCGGACGTTCGCCGCGCTTTTGAATCCGGCGACTTTGACCAGTCGATTTTCCACGCTCGAAGCCGCGGTCGTCGACGAAGCGGCAATCTTCGAAGCCTGATCGACAGGCGCGGGAGCCGCGGAAGCCGGAAGAGCCAGCGCCGCGGTCAACACCGCCGCGGACGCGAACAGGGTTGCTTTTTTCAGGATAAAGTTTCTCGAATGCTTCTGGTTAGTCATGTGGATAACCTCCGATATGGAATAGTCGCGTCATCCGAAGATCACGCGCTTGCAGGAGCGGCGGTTACAGTATGACTTTGGACGAATCGAGCCCCTATGAATCATCTTGAAGACGCGCAGGACGGCGATGAACGGATGAAGCGTACCCGGAAGGAAGAACGATTCCGCTATAAATATTGTTGTATGTACAACAATAACGAATTCGGATATACTGAAGGCTATGAATTTCGAAAGGATGGAATGCAAATGGAGACTACCAAACGGATCGAGACGGCGGAAGAATTGGAACAGGCTTTCGCGATTCGCCGAAACGTGTTCGTCGAAGAACAGGGCGTGCCGCTGCAAGACGAATTCGACGAGTTCGACCGACTGGACGACCGCTGCGGCCATCTTCTGATCGAACGCGGCGGCCTTCCGGTCGGAACGGGCCGCTTGCGCGCCGTCGACGGATTCGGCAAGCTGGAACGGATCTGCATTCTGGAACCGTATCGCAAGTTCGGCATCGGGCGGCAGATCGTCGCGGGTCTGGAAGCGATCGCGGCGGAGCAAGGACTGCGCAAAGTCAAACTGCACGGACAGACGCAGGCGAGAGGTTTTTACGAAAAGCTCGGCTATTCGGCCGCGTCGGACGAATTCATGGAAGACGGCATTCCGCATCTGCTGATGGTCAAGACGCTGCATGATCCCGAAGTCGCTTCGGCTGACGCGGAATAAAAGACGTCGATGTCTGGCAATACGCGAGCCTTCGCGCCGATCAAAAGGCCGGTCTTCTTCATGAAGATCGGCTATTCGCGTTTTGCACGCTTGTCGTCGTAACCTCGATCGGCTTACCGGACAGAGGCACGACTTTTCTGCGCGGCCGCGCGTTCCGTTTCGCCCCGAACTCGGTTAATATGTAGGGAAATGCCATCTACGGAATCCCGGAAGGAGAACGTCACCCTTGAAATTGTTCATTCATCGCAAAGACCTGCGCACCGAAGACCTTGCCGCCTTCGATTACCTTCGAGAGACCGGCGAGCCGGTGCTGCATCTGCTGATCCTCGATTCCTTTCTGCTCAAAAAAGGGCGCGAACAAGAGCACAGCGGCGTCAACTTCCTGCGTCACGTCTCGCGTCTTCGCAAGCTGTACGACAAAGCCGGACGCCGCCTGCATCTCGCTTACGGGGAACCGGAAGAAGTGCTGTCGCATCTGCTGAAATCGTTCGAAGGCGGCGAATCGGAGATCGACGAGGTGGTCGTGCACCGGGACTTCACGCCGTACGCGCGCGAGCGTGACCGCAAATTAAAAAAAGCGGCGCAGGATCGCGGAGCCGCGTTTACGCCGCTGCTGGATACGCTGATGGTCGATCCGGAAGCGTTCGCCGAGTTTACGGGCAAAGACGGGTACTACAAGATCTTCGCGCCTTTTCACAAAAAATGGCTGGACTATCTGGCCCAAGCGCCGAACGAGCCGTCTTCCACCTCGCTTAAAGACCTGCAAGCCGCCGAAGTCGATCCCGATTGGCCGAAACGGTTCGACCCGCCGTTCGATCTGGACGATTACGAGCCGGCGGACGAATGGGAAGACAAGCTTAAGCCTTTTCTGGAAGACGGCATCGCGGAATACGGGGATAAACGCGACTACTATCCCGAGCTGCCCGCGAGCGGCGTCAATCCGCATGTCAACGCGGGAGCGGTGTCGATCCGCGAGCTCTATGCCCGGGCGATCCGCCGCGACGGAAGCGACGAATGGGTGCGCCAACTCGCTTTCCGCGATTTCTATCTGTATCTGGCGATCTACGACGAAGACTATTTCGCTTATGAGAAAAAATACGATCTGTCCGCGCTGACCGACGAACATTACGAACGCTGGGCCAAAGGCGAAACCGGGATTCCCGTGATCGACGCGGCGATGCGCGAATTGAACGAAACAGGCTTGATGCCGAACCGGCTGCGAATCTTGTGCGCGATGTTCTTGACCAAAAATCTGCAATGCCCGTTCACGCTCGGGGAAAATTATTTCCGCCGCAAGCTGCTCGATTACGACAATGTCCAGAATCGCGGCAACTGGCTCTGGTGCGCGTCGCTCGGCGCGAATTCGGCTCCGTATTTCCGCGTCGTCAATCCGGTGACCCAATCGGAGAAATACGACCCGAACGGCGAGCATATTCGTCAGTGGCTGCCGGAGCTCAAAAACGAAGACGCCAAAACGGTTCATAAACCCCGTAAGGACGCGATCGTCGACCTGAAAGCTTCGCGGGCGGCAGCGATCGAGACGTACAAGTCGATCGTGAACGGAAACTGATACGGATACGGAGGACTTCCATGATGCCATCCCTGCCGCCGACGCTGCCCGATTCCGGCACCGAACTGCTGCGGATCGACAGCCGACTGTTCGAATTCCATATCGCCGGAGAGCCGATCCACGAGACGGCCGAGCGGCTTGCGCTGCATCGCGATTCGTCTGGCGGGCAGCGGATCGAAGCCCGATTCGACGTCCGCGGCCGCCCGGGACGAACGGAAGACCTTCGCGTGCGGCTGTTCTCGCCGCAGACCGGTCAAGCGGAAGAGTGGCAGCCGGGCATGCCGGCTTATCCTTGCTTCTACGAGACCAAGTCGTACGAGCTGACGCTGATCAAGGCCGACCCGGCTCTCGATCTGACGTTCCATCACGAGAACGTCAATCTGCGGCGGCGGATCAGGCCGCGGGGAAGCCGCGTGCTGTCCGGCACGCTGGACTTCGGCAGCGAGATCGGCGAGACGGAGCTTCAGATTCGGCTCGGCGGACAGACGGTGCTGTCCGTCGTGATCGAGATCTTCCCGGCGAAGCTCGATTATCGGCGCGACTATGCGCGCCTGATGGAAGAAGTGGACGAGGAGGCTTACGACCTCTCGTTCGATTTCCTGCGCCGGACGTATCGGACGGCGGAGAGCGCGGAGACGCCGCGGCAGAGCTTGGCGGAGTTCAACGCCGTCTTGCGGGAAGTGTTCGGGCGCATGGAGAGCGCCATGCTGCGGATCGGGGCGCATCCGCATCATCGGCTGGAGAGCGAGCGGCATCTGGTCGAGAGCGGCCGCGCCAAACGGACGGACAGGTCGACGCTGGACGATCTGCGCCGGCATCCGCAGCGTTTGCAGACGGATGCGCAAGGCGGCTTGGAGATCGCCGGCAAGCGGTATGCGCCTTCCCGGCTGCTGGAGCCGCGCCGGAAGATTTCGACCGATACGGACGAAAACCGGTTCCTGCGCTGGATGCTGGAGCGCACGGCGGCGCGGATCGACGATCTGCGCCGCGAGCTGCGGGACAGCCGCGCCGGGCGCGACCCGCTGCCGGAACAGGAACTTGCCTTGATCCGGCGGAGGATCGGCGCCATGTTGAATCTGGACTTCCTGCAAAGCGTCGGGCCGATGCGGCGAATTAACGTCAGCCTGGTGCTTCAGATGGCGCCGGGTTACCGGGAGATGTATAAGCTGCATCTGCTTCTGCTGCGGGGACTGTCGATCCGCGAAGGATTGATGCGGTTGTCGCTCAAAGACATGGCGCAGCTCTACGAATATTGGTGTTTCCTCAAGCTGCATCGCCTGCTGCTGCGCCGCTGCCGGATGATCCGCCGCGGCGGTCTCGGCATCGACCGAAGCGGGCTGTTTCCTTCCTTGATCCGCGGCGGCGCTTCGCGTATCGAATACGAACACCTTGAGAGCGGCGCCCGGCTCTCGCTGCTCTATAACCCGTCGATGCTCGGACGCAGCCGGCCGACGACGGAGCAGAAGCCGGATCTGCTGCTGACGCTGCGTCGGCCGGAGCCGGAACGCGGCAGCGGCGGACCCGGCGGGTACGGCGAGCGGCGGTTCGTGCTCGACGCCAAATATCGGCTGGACCCGGCCGTTCCGGGCAGCCGCTACGATTCACTGTACGGCGCGCCGGGCCCGCTGGAAGAAGATATCAACGTCATGCACCGTTACCGCGATGCCATCGTCCGGCGCAGCCGGCCGGACGGCGGCTACGAACGCAGCATCTCTTCCGCCTGCGTCTTGTTCCCTTACGCGAACGAAACGGAATATGCGGAGCATCATTTCTGCCGTAGTCTCGAGAAGGTAGGCGTCGGCGCGCTGCCGTTCCTGCCGGGAGCGAC
Source organism: Saccharibacillus sp. O23 (assembly GCF_002205895.1). Lineage (GTDB taxonomy): Bacteria > Bacillota > Bacilli > Paenibacillales > Paenibacillaceae > Saccharibacillus. The sequence continues at coordinate 253,852 of NZ_NJDE01000001.1, read as the reverse complement.
TCGATTGGCGGAGAAATGGCTCGACGCGCTGCTGATGCCGGACGAGGACGGCGAGGGTAATAAGGAAGGGGGCAGCCGTTGATCCGGCCGCCGATCTTGAGAAGAAGAGAGGAAGTGTTTTCTTTGGAAAATGTCATCGTCGTCTTTTTCAATGAAGAGAGTAAAGCCTACCAAGCCTTGTCCGAACTCAAAAGCCGTTCCGTCGCGCCGGATTATACGGTGAGCGAAGCGGCCGTGGTGAAAAAAGAACACGGACGCATCGTGTTCAAAGACGGCTACAACTTCGATACCGGGTTCGGCGGCCGATTGCTGGCGGGCAGCTTGATCGGTTCGTTCGTCGGCATTCTCGGCGGCCCGTTCGGCGTGCTGCTGGGCGGAAGTATCGGTTCGCTGATCGGCGCTTCGCTTGCCGGCAGCAAAGCCGAAGAGAAAGCCGGCATCCTCGAACTGACGGCCGATTCGCTGGCCGAAGGCGAGAGCGGACTGGTCGCGTTGGCCCAAGAAGAACGGATCGATTCGCTGAACGCTTATTTCCGTTCGCTCGATTCCCGCCTGGTGCTGCGCCGCGACGTGGAAGACGTCGAAGACGAGCTGGTGCAGGCGCGCGAAGCGGAAGAAGAGATGGCGAAAGAAGCGCGCCAGAAGCTGCGGGACAAACGGCAGAACGAGCTGCGCGATCGGGCGGAGAATTTCCGCGACCGGATTCGCGAAGAGTTCGAGCAGTTCCGCGAACGGTTCAAAGGCGATCGGTGAACCCGAAGCGCCAAGCCTGACGAACCACTGGCGCTGCCGGACATCCCGCTCGCAGAAACTTGATTTCCGAGCAGCCCGACAATCGAAAAAACGGACAGTCGAAAGCCGATGCAGCCGCAGGATATCCCGCGACCGCATCGGCTTTTCGGCCGATCGCCCGATGCTTCGGCACCCGAGCGCGCGCCGCGGCACGCGGAATTCCGAAAAAGCGAAAAGCCCCGAATCCGGACGTCCGGCATTCGAGGCTTGGCGAAATTGGCGTCATCGTCGGGAAAAGGGCCGTGCGCGCTTCGCAAAACCGGCGTCGAAACAAAGCGAAGGGCGGGCCGGTGCCGGTCAACCTACGGCCGGAAACGGGTTGTGCTTCAGACAGACGAGCGTCACATAACCTTCGTGCACGGATACGACCGCTCGCGTGGTGCGCACGCCGTAAAGAATATACGAACAGCCGTTGTTGCGGCGGCCTTCGTACTTGTCGATTCGACGGGGCGAGCGGAGGAACTCACTCAGCATCTCTTCGTCGAAATGAGCGCGTTCCATGTCCCGTTCCGCACGTTCGGTAAGCAGCAGCCGGTCTTGCTCCAGCGCCTCTCTCAAATGTGCCGTAATCACTTCCGAGTCCACTTCGGGGGATTTGATCATCAGTAAGCCTCCTCCTGCTTTTCTGCTTTTTCGCTGTTGTGCTTTAATGAGTGAATGAATGTGGCTTAGACTCTATTTTGCACAAAAATGTTTGTTTCGTAAAGAAGTTTAATAAACCGGTTGTCAAATCTTCGGCTTGCCTATATGAATAATAGTTCCACATTTAACCATAAAGCTAGGAGGAAAGTCATAGAATTTTGATTTTGAAAGCGCTTCAAAAAAGACGCGAAAAGCTTCTCCGTCGAGAGTAATAAGGACGATCGACCCTTTCTTCGGAAATTAACAATATTTTTACTTCTTGCCCAAACGATTGTGCTATCCTCTGTGGCAGGGAGGTGTTCAAGCTGAGCGGCATCGTTTTTCTGTCAGTCTCGACGTTTATCATCTTGATGGGCGCTTCATACTTGATCTACAAAAAATATCCTTATCGGCAGCAATTGACGTATATCCCGTCGGGAACGGCGTTACTGGCGAGTTTTCTGATGATCTTCGCGAGCTTCGATCTGTCCCGCTTCAGCGGGCTGAATATGAGCGTCATGAGCGTGGCGGTAGGCACGGCGAGCCTCGCGGCTTTTATGTGTTCTCCGCTGATCGACTACTTTCTTCGCTATCGGCAGCATTGACAGAAGCATGGGGCAGAGGATACAGTAGACGAAGCAATTTTACCCGCTTGCCGGGCACAATATCATCGCGTTTTCCACTAGGGGGGCCGCTCGGCGGCTGAGACAAGAACGATTCTTGGACCCTTCGAACCTGATCCGGCTCGTACCGGCGTAGGGAAGTGGAGCCGGTCCTTCTCGTCATTTTTCGCATCGCGCATCGTCCGCGAGTCCCGCTTCCTGCGCTTCTGCCCGTTATTGGGCTTGCCGGGAAAACGGCCGCCGATCTTGAGCGCCGCGTCTTGAGAAAACCGCTCCATTGCCGGAGCGGTTTTTTGTCGTTCGCCTCGATGCGGATACAGGCAGCGCGGCGGGAATTCCATTATCGGAGGTTATTTGATCCATGTCATTTACCGAACAATTGCGCAAGGAAGCAGACCCGATCTACGAAGCAATCTTCCGGCATCCGTTCGTGCGCGGCATCGCGGACGGCAGCTTGGCGAAGGAACAATTGATCCATTACATCAAGCAGGATTTCGAGTATCTGAACACGTACATGCGCATCTACGGAATCGCGATCTCCCGGTGCGAGACGCGCGAGCAGATCGCTTTGTTCAACGAGCAGATCTCGTTCATTCTCCATAGCGAGATCCATCCGCATCGGAATTTCTGCGAACGCGCGGGCGTCGCGTACGAAGAACTGCAAGGCTACCCGCTCGCGCCGTCCGCGCATCATTACACCCGGCATATGCTGAACGCGGCTCACGAAGGTTCGCTCGAAGACATTCTGGCCGCGCTGCTGCCTTGCCCGTGGACGTACGCGGAGATCGGACGGCGGCTGCTCGAAGAAGTGCGGCCGACGCCGGATCACCCTTTTTACGAATGGATGCATTTCTACGGCAGCCGGGAAAGCGGAGTGACGGACAAGATGCGAAGTCTGCTCGACGAATGGGCGGAAGGACTGAGCGAGGCGCGCCGGCGCAAGCTCAAAGAGCTGTTCGACGCCAGCTGCAAGCTGGAGTACATGTTCTGGGACATGGCGTATAAACTGGAGGAATGGCCGGTCTAACAAAAAGGCGCCCCTGAGGGCGCGACAAGTTCCCCGTAAAGCCGAGCAGGCGGGGCGTTATGGGTATGTCTGCTGCGTATCGTTTCTCGGACCGAACGCGCGGCCCTTCCGGAACGGATTATGTATGCGGGGAACAAACTGCGATCGTAGCGCGGCTGCGGTTCCGGCTTGCCGAACGAACCGGTCGTTCGTTGTGCGGGATCAATCGCGGAACGTCAAGATCGACGACGGCGACGCGGGCGCGTTGACGGCCATCGAAGCGGTCTCGTGGCTCCAAGTCCAGGCGCTTGTAATCAAAAGCCCGGCGGCCAAAAGAACCAGCCATCTGTTTTTGTTGCGGTTCGGCATGGGGACCTCCTTTTCGTTCGGAATAGTGTCGTGCATATTAGTTTAATTTTTTTCTATTTTAAAACAGGTTGGCGGTTAAAGCTATGATTTCCTTCTCTTTTTTGCCGAAAAGCGGCGAAGTTTGTCTTTTTCGCTCGTGACGGCGCATCAATAAAGCCTATTTTCTGCTATCGGAACTTCCGCAGAAAATAGGCTTTTTTCATGGATATTCGCGTTTGCGCCGGGCGGGGCGCGCCGGAATCAGACACGCCGCAGCAGCGCGCAGGCCGCGCCGACCACGCCCGCTTGTTCGCCGAGCGAAGCGGCGTGCAGCCGTATGCCCGCTCCCCGGTACACGGGCATGATTCGCCGCTCCGTATGTTCGGCGATCCGGCTCAGCAGGAACTCGCCTTGAGCGGCGATCGCTCCGCCGATCACGAAATCGCCGGCATTGAGCGTATGCACCAGATTGACCAGACCGACCGCGACGCGCGAAGCGTATTCGTCGACGATCTTCAGCGCGGCCGGATGTCCGGCCCTCGCGGCGGCGAACAGCCGGCGGGGATCGTAAGCGTCCGAAACGTCGGCGATCCCGCCGAGGCTTCCCGGCGTATCGGTCGGGCGTGCATCGATCGGAAGCGGGCTGCCGGAGCCGGAATCGACGTCTTCAGCCCGCGCGCCGTCGCTTACGGCTTCCGGCGCGTCTGCTCCGCCGGAGCGCGCTGCGTCTGCCGGGAATCCTCCCGGCATCCGTTCGGCGATCAGCCGCTTCAACGCGTTGACCGACGCGTAGCTCTCCCAACAGCCGGACAAGCCGCAGCCGCAAGGAATCCCGCCGTCTTGCATCACGATCTGATGCCCGAAGCCCCCGGCGTGGCCGTCCCGCCCGCCGAAGACCGCGCCGCCTTGAATCAGGCAGCCGCCGATGCCGGTGCCGAGCGCCACGCAGACGAAATTTTGCAGGCCCAGCGAAGCGGGCGCGCCGAGCCAAGCTTCTCCCAGCGCCATCGCGTGCACGTCGTTCAGCGCGGCGGCCGGAAGCCCGGAAGCGGCTTCCAGTTCCCGCCGCAGTTCCGTGCCGGTCCAACCCGGCAGATTCTCCGTCGCGTAAGCGACGCGCCCTTCGGCGTCGACGAATCCGGCCGTGCCGATCCCGACGCCGATCAGGCGCAAACCGTGACCGGCGGCTTCGGTTTCCGCCGCGGCGCAGGCCTGCCGCAGCGTCGCAAGCAGATGCTCGCGCCCTTCGGCGCTGCCGGTCGGCACGGAGCGGAAAGCATGAACGCGTCCGCTTCGCTCCACCAGCCCCATCTTGATCCGCGTTCCTCCCAGATCGAACCCGAGGACGACTTCCTGCGCGGTACCTTTTCCCATGAACGTTCCTCCTTTGCGCGATTTCGCCGCCAAGCCGGCTTCAAGCCGCCCGTCCGCCGCTTCGAAGCCAGCGGCCCGGCGAATCAATCTTGCCGGGCGTGCGCTCCGAGCGCGTCCGCGAACCGCCGCGTCAAGGTATGCGGGCGCGTAATTGCCGTGCCGACCACCACCGCATGCGCGCCGCGCCCGAGCGCCGCCGCGGCCAGTTCCGGCGTATCGTAACGGCCTTCCGCGATCACGGGGATTCCGCAGGTTGCAGCCAACCGTTCGACCAATTCCAGATCCGGTCCGGCGTCCTGCCGGCTGTAAGGCGTATAGCCCGAGAGCGTGGTGGACAGCAGGTCGAAGCCCAGCGCTTCGGCCGCGATTCCTTCTTCGAACGTCGACACGTCGGCCATCAGCAGCGTTCGCGTTCCTGCGTTCGTGTCGGGTTCGGCCCGCGCGCGCAGTTCTTGCAGCGTTCGTATCTCTTCCAGCATCGCCGCCGGCGTTCTCCCGCCGGGGCGGAGCCGCGAAGTCGCGTCCAACGCGACGATCTCCGCGCCCGCCGAGATCAGCGCGAAGGCGTCGGACGCTTCCGGCGTGATATAGACTTCGGAATCGGGCGCGTTCTTTTTCCAGATGCCGATCACCGGAAGTCCGCAGACCTCGCGGATCGCGGCGACGTCCTGCGGCGAATTCGCCCGGATCGCGATCGCTCCGCCGTCCGCGGCGGCTTGCGCCATCGAGGCCATATGATGGCTTCCGTACAAGGCTTCGCCCGGATAAGCTTGGCACGAGACGATCAGGCCGCCCCGCATGTTCTCCAGCAGTTGATGCATAGCGTTTTCCTCCTCGGATTGCTTTTTCGCGGCGCTTCGGTTTCGTGTTCAGTATAATTTTCACCGATCTAACATGTAAAGAAAAATATTTTCTAAAAAACCGGACAAAAAGAAAAAAATAAACAAAAAGCGTTTACAAGCCGCAAACGCTCTGCTAATTTAGAGGCATGGATGTTCCGAATCCTGAAGCAGGCAAGGCGAATGCGACTTACCGAAGGAGGGAAACGCGAATGAAATCGTACGACGTAATCGTGATGGGCGGAGGCGTGTCGGGCGCGATGGCGGCCTGCGCGGCGGCAAGAAGCGGGGCGAAGACGCTGATCGTGGAATCGCAAGGGTATCTGGGCGGCACGCTGACCGCGAACGGAGTAGGCCCGATGATGACGTTTCACGCGGGGGACAAGCAGGCGGTGCAAGGAGTGACGGACGAGTTGATCGAACGGCTCAAAGCCGTAGGCAAATCGCCGGGGCATATTTTCGATACGGTGGGTTACACGTATTCCGTGACGCCGTTCGACGCCGAAGCGATGAAGGTGGAACTGGAGTCGATGGTGCTGGAGAGCGGCGGGGAGATTCTGTACCATACGATGCTGGCGGAATCGAACGTCGAGAACGGCAGGGTCACTTCGGTGACGGTCTGCAACAAATCGGGCATCGGGCGGCTCGAAGCGAAAGTGTTTATCGACGCGACCGGAGACGGCGATCTGTCGGTGCGTTCGGGCGCGGAATTCACGAAGGGGCGCGAATCGGACGGGGCGGCGCAGCCGATGACGCTCAAGATGAAGATGATCGGCGTCGATATCGGCAAAGTCAAAGCTTACATTCATGCGCATCCCGAAGATTTTCCCGCGTACAAAGGCGACACGTCGATCATCGAACGCGCGCCGCGACTGTCGACCGCCGGCTTCGTCGGACCGTTCAAAGCGGCCAAAGCGCGGGGAGAACTGCATATTCCGCGCGAAGACGTGCTCTTTTTCGAGACGAACACGCCGGGCGAAGTCATCTTCAACACGACGCGAATCTTGGGCCACGACGGAACCGACGCTTGGAGCTTGAGCAAGGCGGAGACGGAAGGCCGCAAACAGTGCCGGGAGCTGGAGCTGTTCGTCAAAAAATATATTCCGGGCTTCGAAAACGCGGTAGTGACGTCGACCGGTCCTTCGATCGGGGTTCGCGGGTCGCGGCAGATCAAAGGGCTGTACACGCTGGACGCCGACGACATCCTGAACCAGACGAAATTCGAAGACACGATCGCGCATTCCGGTTATCCGATCGATATCCACAGTCCGGACGGCGAAGGCACGAACAGCCGCAAGCTGGAATGGGGCGGCATGTACAGCATTCCTTACCGCTCGCTCGTGACGGAGAAGCTGTCCAATCTGATCGTGATCGGGCGCTGCTTGTCCGCCACGTTCGAAGCGCAGGCGGCCGTGCGCACCACGCCGACGACCGGCGCGATCGGCCATGCCGGCGGCGTGGCGGCCGCGCAGGCGGCGCTCGGCGACGGCGATGTGCGAAGCGTGGACGTCAAGCGCGTGCAGCAGCAGCTCAAAGAGCAGGGCGCTTATCTGGAAGTATAGAACGAAGCGGCGCGGCGGCCGCTCGCCGGACCAGATATGCGGTTCGGAAGGCGGCCGCGTCGGGCAGGCCGTTTACCTGAACATAAAAGGGGAACGATTCGATGACGACATGGATGTGGGTACAGGCTATCGGGATTTTGCTGGTCTTCGTGATATTCGTCGGCTTGATGATGGCGCGCAAAATGCCGACCATTCTGGCGCTGCCGAGCATGGCGATCCTGTTCGCGCTGATCGCGGGCGTGCCGTGGACCTCGGCCGATCCGGAAGCCGCGACGATCAGCGGCACGGTGCTGGCTCAAGGCGCGATGCGGCTGTCCACGGCGATCGCCGGGCTGATCTTCGGCGCTTGGTTCGGCCAGATTCTCAATAAAGTCGGCATTACCAAAGCGATTATCCGCAAAGCGGCCGAATTGGCCGGCGACAAACCGATCTTGATCGCGCTGCTTTTCTTTATTACCGCTTCGATCATTTTCTCCGCGGCCAACGGTCTCGGCATGGTCATTCTGGTCGGTACGATCGTGATTCCGATCATGCTGACCGCGGGCATCTCGCAGTTCGTCGCGTCGATCGTCGTGCTGTCGGCGGTGGGCATCGGCGCTTTGTTCAACGTCTCGACTTGGGCCGTCTACGTCGACGTGCTGGGACTGCCGGTCTCGACGATCGCCGATTATACGCTGATCGCGGCCGCGCCGCTGTTCGTCGTCTGCATCGCGATGATCGTGTTCTATGTCAAACGCGGCGGACAAGGACGACGGGCTTGGGCGATGCCGAACGGCTCGGCTTCGGGCGACGGGCGCAAAGTGCCGACGATCGCGCTGATCAGTCCGATCGTGCCGGTGCTGATGGTGTTCATTTTCAAAATGGATATCGTGCCCGCCGTCATCATCGGAGCGCTCGCCACGTTGATCTTGTCGCTGCCGAAACGTCCGGTACATATTCTGTCCAGCGCGCTCGTCGAAGGCATTCAAGACGTCGCCGGCGCGCTCGGTCTGATGATCGGCATCGGCATCCTGCTGAATTCGGTCATGGCGCCGCAGGTCACCGCCGTGATCTCTCCGCTGATCGAGAGCGTGCTGCCGGGCAGCCCGTGGACTTACATCCTGTTCTTCACGATCTTGTCGCCGCTCGCGATCTACCGCGGACCGCTCAACGTCTGGGGGCTCGGCAGCGGCATCGCCGCCTTGTTCGTGGGCGCGGGCATGACGCCGGTCGCCGCGATGCTCGCGCTGCGGGTCGTCAGCAACGTGCAGGCCGTATCCGATCCGACCAACTCGCATAACGTCTGGGTCGCCGATTTCACCAAAAGCGATATCAACGACATTCTCCGCAAAACGCTGCCGTGGATGATGGCGTCCGTGCTGATCTCCATGCTGTGGGGCGCGTTCGTCGTATTTTAGAAAGGAGGGGACCTCATGTCCCGGAAAGTCAGGGTCGGCATCGACGTCGGCGGCACCTTCACCGATGCCGTCGTGCTCGATAACGAAACGTTCGAAATCTTGGAACAGATGAAGATCCCGACCACCCACCACGAAGAAGAAGGCGTGGCGCGCGGGATCGTGGATATTTTGCAGGCGGTGCTTCGGAAGTGCGGCGCTTCGCCAGAAGACGTGGCGTTTATCGCCCACGGTACGACGCAGGCGACCAACGCGCTTCTGGAAGGCGACGTGGCGCCGGTCGGCGTCGTCGGCATGGGCACGGGCATGGACGGACTCGGCGCGCGCGGCGAATCCAATCCCGGGCAGATCGAACTTGCGCCCGGCAAGCTGTTGGAGACCCGCCATACGTATCTGGATTCGAAAAATCTGACGAACGAACGCGCGGAAAGCGCCGTGGACGAGCTGCTGTCGCAAGGAGCGGAAGTGATCGTCGCGTCCGAAGCGTACGGCGTCGACGATCCGACGGCGGAACTCGCGGTAATCGAGGCGGCCAACCGCAAAGGCGCGTTCGCCACGGGCGGACACGAGATCTCGCAGCTCTACGGCCTCAAGACGCGTACCCGCACGGCCGTCGTCAATGCCAGTTTGATTCCCAAGATGATGGAAACGGCCAATATGACGGAAAAGTCGGTCAAAGACGCGAATATCGCGTCGCAGCTGATGATCATGCGCTGCGACGGCGGCGTGATGAGCATCGAAGAAGTCCGCAAACGCCCGATCTTGACCATGCTGTCGGGCCTTGCGGCCGGCGTCGCCGGAGCGCTGATGTACGAGAAGATCTCGGACGGCATCTTTTTCGAAGTCGGAGGAACCAGCGTCGACATCTCGGTGATCAAGAACGGCAAAGTCATGATCCAGAACGCGCAGGTCGGCGGCCACCGGACATATCTGCAATCGCTCGACGTGCGCACGCTCGGCATCGCCGGAGGCAGCATGATCCGCGTGCAGGGCCAAGAGATCGTGGACGTCGGTCCGCGCAGCGCGCATATCGCCGGACTGGCGTACGAATGTTTCGCCGAACCGTCGGCGCTTGCCGGCGCTTCCGTCTCGTTCGTCAGCCCGCGTCCGGGCGACCCGCAGGAATACGCGATCGCGGTCATGCCGGACGGCTCGTCGTATTCGTATACGCTCGCTGGCGCGGCGAACCTGCTCGGTTACGTGCCGGAAGGCGATTACGCGTATGCCGGCCGAGAAAGCGCGGCTCTGGCTTGGGAAGCGCTCGGGACGTATCTCGGCGTAAGCCAAGAAGAAGCGGCGCGCCGGGTACTGGATCTGGCGATCGCCAAAACGATGAAAACGGTCAACGAGATGATCGCGGATTACGAGCTGGACCGCTCGTTCATCACGCTGGTCGGCGGCGGAGGCAGCGGTTCGGTGCTCGTGCCGGCGATGGCGGAGAAAGAAAATTTGAAATGGAAAATCGCGGATAACGCGCCGTACATCTCCACGATCGGGGTCGCGCTCGCGATGGTCAAAGAGCAGATCGAGCGCACGGTGATCAATCCCACCGAAGAAGACATCAAGCGGATTCGGGGCGATATTCTCGACAAGATCGTGCGTTCCGGAGCCAACGAAGAAACGGTCGAGGTCTCGATCGAGATCGACGCGCAGAAAAACGTGCTGCGCGCGATCGCGACCGGTTCGACGGAGCTGCGTTCCAAAGACTTGGCGCAGGCGGAACTCAGCGAAGCGGAGATGCTCGGCATCGCCGCCGCGTCCGTGGACGCCGTGCCGGAGCAGACCAAGCTGAACGCGCGGACCGGCAGATGGAACTTATTCGTGGCCGAAGAAGTCCGCAAAAGCTTTTTCGGACTGCTGAAGAAACGCCGCACTTCGGTCAGCGTGCTCGACCGAGAAGGCGTCGTCCGTTTCAAGCAGGGCAGCGCGCAGTACGGGCTGTTCCGCAAGAAGGAAAAAGACGGCATGTTCGCCGAATTCCTCGACGACAGCACCATCTATTCCGACGCGAACGCCACGATCCCGAAAGTCTTTTTGTTCTACCGCGAGAAGATGCTCGATCTCACCGGCATGCAGACCAAAGAACAGCTGATGTCGATGATCGAATTGGAGACCGAAAGGCTCGAAGCCGAAGAAGAATGGATCGCGGTCGCTTATCATTAAATATCGGACATCCGAACGATCGAAGGAGGCCGCGGCGATGGGCAAAGCGATAAACGAGTCGAAAACGAAACCGTACGGGCAGGCGACCGCGTTCGAAGATACGGCAGGCGGACGGACAGGCCGCGGCTTATTGAACATGAACAGTCTGCCGAACCGGGAAGATTCCGATCTGACGCTCGGCTTGATGGAGCTGCGCCGCGATCCGATGTACCGGAGGATTCCCGAAGAACGCCGCGTCCGGTATGCGGAGCGCTCGCTGAACGACGGGTACGAAGCGGCGGAAGCAGCGGAGCGGCTCGCGATCGGGGAACTGCTGGAACGCGCCGGCATCGCCGTGCGGTTCGACGGGGCTTCTGGCGGCTTGTTCGGATCGGCGCTGCGGGCGCAGATCGATTGGACGGGCAAAGTGCCGCGCATCGTCGTGTACCGCGAATCGATGCGCCAGCTTGCCGAAGCGGCATCCGCTTTTCCCGGGACGTTCGGCGAACTGACGGCCGAAGCGGCGGCGGATATTCATCTGGCGCACGAATATTACCACTGGCTGGAGTATACGCGCGGCGTCTTTACCGCCGAACGGCTCGATCCTGTCGAGATCCGTTTCGGCCCGTGGAAACGCCGGGCGTCGGTACGCCAATGCGGAGAGATCGCGGCCCACGCGTTCGCGAAGCGGCTGCTGAAGCTCACGCATCTGCCGAACCTGCTCGATTATTTGTATTTGATGCATATCGGAGAACTAAATAAAGAAGCTTTTGACGAGGAAATGGAAAAATGCAGGGAGGCATCGGGCAGCGGACGGCGGCATATGGTATAATGGGGCAATCGTTGATGTCGCAAGCGCGATTCGCGGCCGGTCCGATCGTAAACCGGCAGGCAGCGGGCGCTTCGCGCTGTGCAGGAGGACAAAACATGGCTCAAGAAGTACCGGCTGTCATCGCGAAGATCGTGTCGCAGCAGCAGAAATTCACGTACGGCGAAAACCAGATCGCCAACTTCGTTATCGAACATTCCGATTTTATCACTCGCCACACGATCACGGCTTTGGCGAACGAGATCGGCGTATCCGAGACGAGCATCAACCGTTTTTGCAAAAAGATCGGGTTCAAAGGGTTTAACGATTTCAAGATCGCCGTAGCCCAAGACTCGTTCTATCGGGAGATGCAGACGCGCAAAAAAGAACGCCGGGAAGTCAACTTGGTCGACGGCCTGGCGCTGGATTACAACGAACTGATCGTGAGCACGTCGGCGATGGTGGAAGAAGCCGAGCTGCTTCGGTTGGCGGAACTGCTGCGCAGCGCCCGGCGGGTGCATATTTTCGGCATCTTCGATTCGTTCTTGGCGGCGACGGCGCTCAAGAACCGGCTGCTGCTGCTCGGCATCCACGCCGAAGCGGCGAACGACAGCCGCGCGATGAAGATCGCGGCGTCGCAGTGTACCGAAGAAGACGCGGTGATCGCGTTTACCCGTTCGGGCACGACGGTGGAGATCGTCGAAGCGATCGGGACCGCGCGCGCCAATCACGCGCATACGGCGGCCATCACCTGCTACCATTCTTCGCCGGTGACCGAATCGGCGGCGATCAGCGTCATCGTGCCGGACAAGAAATCGGTCAGCAGCAGCGCGATGATGTCCAACCATATTACGTTTTTGTTCGTGGTGGACGCCGTGATCAGCCTGCTCATTTCTTCGGACAAGACCTATTTGAAAAAGAAGCTCGACAGCGAAGGGTTGATCGCCAACCGTCCGCGTCTGAGCGACTATTATTAAGCCGGCGCATGCCGGCTTTTTTCATGCGCGCAAAAGGTTAGGACGTCCGGCGAAGGATGGTCTGAGGCCGTCTTCATCAGGCTCCCGCCAAGCCTTGAACGGCCAACGCCGCGATCAGGATGGCTCCGCAGCGCACCGTCATGGTCATGGACATCGCCATGAGCGACTGATGCTGCCGCAGGCTGCGCTCGCCGCGCATCTGGCGGTACATCCGAACGAGCGGCCAAGCGGTGATCAGAGCAAGCAGCGCATAAGCCGGCAGGGCGCCGGTCAGCACGCAAACGACCACGCTTAAGCAGACGAGCAGCAGCAGGAGCGGGGATAAACGGAACGAACGATTCGTGCCAAGCGAGACCACCAGCGTACGTTTGCCCGCCGATTCGTCCGACTGCCAGTGCAGGAAATGATGATTGAAGAACACGAGCGTCGTCAACAGCCCGATCGGCAGCGACAGCGGCAGCAGCCGCCAGTCGAAATGCGAGGTCTGGACATAATAAGCGCCCATGACCGGCAGCAGGCCGAAGCAGATCACGTGCGCGAGTTCGCTGGTGCCTCTGCCCCAATAGCCGAACCGAACGGGAGGCGCGACGTAGAAAAAGGCCAGCAGTCCGCCGATGACGCACAAAGGCACGACGCCCCAGCCGCTGGTCAGCAGCAGGATCAGCCCGCATAGGCACGCGATGCCGCCCATCAGCAGCGTGACGATCAGGAAGACGGGCAGGCTCCAGATTTTTTGCGTGAGGACGCCCGAGTCGGTCGAAGCGGTGTCTTCGCGTTCGTAAGCCGCTTTGTCCGCGCCGCTGAGATAGTCCCAGAAGTCGTTGAACATGGTGGAGAACAGATGGGCGGCGCAGGAGCCGACCAGCGTCAGCAGGAACAGGATCGGATGGAATTCGCCGTTCCATACGTAAGCGGCAAGCGTGCCGAGCGCGACGCAGATGAGCATGATCGGCAGAAATAACATGCGGGAAGCCCGGGCGAACTCGCGGAGCCGCAGGATGAGGGTGGACAAAGCGTCGCCTTCTTTCGATTTGGTTTTCGTTCGCATAAAATTTTAATATCTTAATCTTAAACTTACCGCGAGAACGGCAAACATCGGGCACGCTTCGAAGCAGGACGGCCGGTGATCGGATATACTGGTATAAACTCATGTTATTGGATGTGAATTCGACCATGTCTCAGAAAACAGAAGGACGCAAGCTGTTCGTAACGGATATTCACGGCGAATACCGCGGATTGATCGAACTGCTGCGCGAGATGGATTACGACGCTTTTACGGACCGCTTGATCGTCGGCGGCGATCTGATCGACCGAGGGCCGGACAGCGCGCTGGTGGTGCGGTATTTGCGGACGCTTCAGCGGATGCACCCGCAGCGGGTTACGGTGGTGACGGGCAATCACGAGGAGATGCTGCGCTGGTATCTCGAAGACCGCTCGAACATGTGGCTGCTGCACGGAGGAGCGGAAGCGCTGGCGAGTTTCGATCGCACGTTCGAAGACGAGACGGAGAGCCGCGAACATCTGGATTGGCTGTTGACGCTGCCGATGGTGGCCGAAGACGACGAGTTCGTCTATACGCACGCGGGATTCGTGCCGGGCGATCCGCTTCACGAGCAAAGCCGGGATATTCTGTGGCTGCCGGAAAGGGAATTCTATGCGTATGACCGGGGAACGATTCTGGAAGCGACAGGCGGCCGTCCGGTCGTACACGGGCATACGCCGTGCGAATTCGTCTGCTTCGACGGCGCGCGGTTGAACTGCGATCTGGGTTCGCATACTTACGGGATCGAGGAGCTGCGCGCTTTGGCGCTCGTCGACCTGACGGGCGGGGAATACGCCGTCTACTTCTGCGGAAGCGGGCGCGTCGAGCGGCGGCGAATGCCGGAGATCGGGGGCAAAGCTTGAAGTCTGCGAAGTCTGAAGCTTGAGAAGCTTGAAGCGAAACGGAAGACGCACGGGTGCCGTCGGAGAAAGTCTTAGCCCGTATTGGGTTCAAATCGCAAAAAAGACCTCGAATTCCGCCGGAACGCGGAAATCGGGGTCTTTTTCGGGTCGCTCAAGCTTGCTTCGTCGGCAGTTCCGCCGAAGCCTTTTTTTCGGAAGCTTTCTTTTTGCGTTTGCGGCGCAGGATCAAGAAAACGATCAAAGCGATCGCTGCGAGCAATACGGCGGAAGCCGCGTAGACGATGTTCCTGATATTCGGAACGTTCAGAGCCAGTTCGATTCGATTCTCGCGGGTCGCCGCCAGATGCCAAGTCAATGTTCGGCCGTCGGCCGATACTTCGTCGGCGTTGTTCTCGCCGGGCTTGATCGGCAGCGTTAATTTGAAGTCGAAATCGAATTCTTTTTCGACCAGGCCGCCGAGCAGGAGGGAACCGAGGTAGCCGCTGATCGACGAGCTTTGGTTCGGGATCAGATCGGGCGAATCGGCCGTGACGACGAAGCTGCGCTTCGTGAAGAACAGACCCGGGTCCGCGCTGCTCTCGACGGTGACGCCCGGGATATCGGGAATCTTGCGGTCGGCATCCAGCTTGACGTTGCGGGAAGCGCGAATGCCCGATTGGTCGCCTTCCCGGGTCGCTTCGGCGTCGAAGCCTTGATCGCGCAATCCGGAAGCGATCTTCTCCGGAAGGTCGCTCTGGCGCAGCGTGTCGAGCGCGGAATCGTCGACGAGAGCATTAAGGGCGATATCGGCCGTGCCGTCGGTCTTGATCTTCACGTCCAATTCGCCTTTGGCGCAGGCGCTCAGCATCAGGCAGAGCGCGATCAGCGGCACCCAAACAAGCAGGCGCGAAACGGCGGGGCGTACGGTTTTTCGGTTAAGCATAAAGGCCTCCTTTCCGGGTTGGCTGCATGATTCAACTATACCCCATTTTGCCTGCTTGATCACGCGCGGAGGGAGAACGGCGGAAGCCGCGAATCGCGCCGCGGCGAAGAAGCGCATGGACAGCAGGCTGCCGAAAGCCGAAAAAACGCCGATCGCGTCAAGGCGATCGGCGTTCGGAAATCGAAGATTCAGCGCTTCGCTTCGGGACTCGGAGCGGTCTCGCGTTCCAGCCATTCGAGATAAGCGAACGCTTCCTCGGCGGACGAACCGCACATCTCGAGCGAAGGCGGCAGGCCGCCGCAGACCGCCGGGCGTTCGGGCCGGCCGAACAACCGGCAGCGCTTGCGTTCGTCGAGCTGCACGCAGGGCACGCCCGCGGGCTTGCCTTGCGGCATGCCCGGAATCGGCGAAGCGATCGAGACGGCGGTGCAGCACGCCCCGCAATCGGGACGGCATTGAAATTCGGCGGTCATTTATTGGACCTTCTCCGGTTCCGGATATTCGACGCCGCGCGTATCGACGGTTACTTTCTTCATCGTGGCGCCTTCGTTCGAACCCGGCTTGCCGTTCGCGTCCGTCGGCAGAGCGGCGATCGCGTTCACGACCTCCATGCCTTCGAGCACTTTGCCGAACGTCGCGTATTGGCCGTCAAGGCTTGGCTGGTCGGCCAGCATGATGAAGAACTGCGAACCCGCGGAATCCGGGTCGCCCGTCCGCGCCATCGACAGTACGCCCGTCGTATGCTTGAGCGTGTTGTTGACGCCGTTTTCGGTAAATTCGCCTTTGATCGCGTAACCCGGGCCGCCGGCTCCGGTTCCGTCCGGATCTCCGCCTTGAATCACGAATCCCGGCACGATGCGGTGGAACGTCAATCCGTCGTAGAATCCCGATTTGACCAGCGAAACGAAGTTGTTCACCGTATTCGGCGCGACGTCCGGATACAATTCCAGCTTGATGATGCCGCCGTTGTCCATTTCGATCGTGACGATCGGGTTCTTGTCTCCGGCTTCGGTCGTGTCCGCCGCTGCCGGCGTTTCGGCCTGCGTGGACGCCGGGGTGTCGGTTCCGGCCGTCGAAGCCGGCTGCGGAGCGCTTTTGCCGCACGCTGACAGCAGGATCAGCATGAGCATAAGGAGCGCGGCCAAAGCCGTCCGGCTGCCGGCTCTTTTGTTTCGGTACATGGTGTTGCCCCCTTGATTAGGTAGTAGGATGATCGAACTGCAATTGATTATAGCACAACTGCCGCAATTTGACGGAAGCGGTCGCGGCAATCTTCGTTGCGCGGCCGCGCAAATCTCATTAAGATGAAAGAGATCGAGAGAGAGGAGGCAAACAGGCATGCAATATCAGATTTTGTATCAAGGCGCCTTCCCGCTGCTTCAGGTGCAGCTTGACGGCGGAGAAAGCATCAAAGCCGAGTCGGGCGCGATGGTGTCCATGTCGCCGAACATCGAGCTGAGAGGCACGATGGACGGAGGAATCATGCGAGGCTTGGGACGGATGCTCAGCGGAGAATCGTTCTTCTTCCAAGAACTGCTGTCGGTAGGACGCTCCGGCGAAGCGACGCTCGCTCCGGCGACGCCCGGCGCGATCGAAGCGGTCGAGCTGGACGGATCGTATCGCCTGATGGTGCAGAAAGACGGATTCTTGGCGGCCACGGCGGGAATCGAAGTCAGCACGAAGATGCAGAACTTGGGCAAAGGCCTGCTGTCCGGCGAAGGGTTTTTCATCGTCGAGATCAGCGGACGCGGCACCGTGTTCTTGTCTTCGTACGGCGGCATCCATGCCATCAATCTTCAACAAGGCCAAGAAGTCGTCGTCGATAACGGGCATTTGGTCGCTTGGCCGGATTACATGCGTTACGATCTGGAGAAAGCGTCCAAAGGCTGGGTATCGAGCTTCACGAGCGGCGAAGGCATCGTCTGCCGATTCCGCGGCGAAGGCGTGGTGCTGATTCAGACGCGCAGTCCGAAATCGTTCGGCGAATGGATCAGACCGTTTATTCCGGGCGGAAGAAGTTAACGAAAAAACGGATTCGCAGATCCACTTTCGAACGATCGGAACTTCCGATCCCGAGGGTGGATTTTTTATCGAAATTGTTCCCTGTAACCGCTCTCTTTGTCATTTTTTCGTATCCGCTTCGTAGCCGTAAAGTAACCTCTGCATTCGGTGCCGGTGATAAGATGATGGCGGGGATCATCAACGGACAAGAACGGATCGAACGAAAGGAGAATCGAATGATGAAAAGAATCAAAGCAAGCATTCCGGCTTCGAGGAGGGCGGCAGCCGCCGTATTGGCGACCGTCGTTCTGTGCTCGCCGGCATTGGCGAATCAAGCTTCGGCGGCGCCGGCCGAAAACGGGGAATCGGTCGAATTTTCGACTTCCGCGCTGACCGGCTCCATTCCGGAAGGCGCGAAAGTCTCGTCTTCGGCCGCCGCGGCGGCCGTACAGAAACTTTTCCCGGAATTGAAGCCTTCCGACGTTTCTTCGGCCGATTACAGCGCTTATTACGGAACCGGCGACGCGAATCAAACTTGGAGACTTACATACGCTCTGCCGGGCCAAAACGGCAACAGCGCTTCCGTCGGCGTCGATGCCGTCAAAGGAAACGTGGTCGACGCTTACGTGCCTTCGGATAATCAAGCGGATGCCAAATTGACGCGCGAACAAGCTTCCGAGCGCGCGATGCAGTTCCTGCTGCGCGCGATGCCGAACAACAAATCGACCGATTTCGTGCAGGACGATACGACCTATTCCGACGGAAGTTCGGTTTCCCCGCTGCTGGGCGGCGCAAGCTATACGTTCAGCTATCGTATGAAAGTCAACGGCGTCCCTTCGCAGCCGGAAACGGCGGTCGTATCGCTCGACCGGAGCGGCGCGGTAAGCAGCTACTCGCGCAGCGTCAACAACCTGACCTATCCGTCGGCGTCGCCGAAAGTATCGGCCGAAGCGGCGCGCAAGATCTACGAGTCGGGTTTCGACGTCAAACTGACGTATATTCCGAACGACGAACAAACGGGCGCTTCTTCGACGTATTATCTGGGGTATGTGCCTTTCGATTCGGCAGCCGAACCGATCGACGCGGTCAGCGGCGAACGTTTGGACTCGATCACCGGCCTGCCTTACCCGCAGTCGGTCGCGATCGGTCAAGACGGCGAAGCGCTTCAAGCGGGAGGGTTCGTGTCCGCTCCGCTCAAGACCGAGAACGCGGCGCAGGAGCAGCTCAAGAAGCTCGGCTTGTTCCCGGAAGGCTATAAGGTGAACGGTCAGCAGACGTACACGCAGGACTATCCGAAGAAAAATACCAAAGTGTGGGTGATCGATCTCGCTCAAGTCGCCAAAGGCCGCACAAGCAGCGTCAACGTGCAGTTGAACGCGGAAACCGGTCAAATCTACAATTATTACTTCTACGATTCCGAGGCTTCGTCCGGCGCGAGCGTTCAGCCGACGGCGAAGAACAAGGAACAGGCGATCGCTTGGGCGTCCAAACTGCTTCCGAACGCGCAGCAATGGCGTCTGATCTCGACTCCGAAAAAAGGGGACTGGAGCCTGGCTTACAGCTTCCAACGTTACGAATCCGGCATCGCGGTTCAAGGCGATACGGCGAGCGTAACGATCGGCGCGAACGGGCAGCTGAACGAATTCTATGCGGTGCAGCCGTCGATCTCCGCGACCGGAACGTTCCCGGCCGCTTCTTCGGTCAAAGTCGCGCCTGCCGAAGCGAAAGCCAAATTCCTGAAAGACTCCGAACTACAGCTGTATTACAGCCAGTTCAGCCGTTACGCGACCGATCCTACCGAGCAAAGCCAGACCGAGATCAAGCTCACGTACGTGCCGATGCTGGGAACGAACGAACCGTTGGGCGCTTTCAACGCGCTGGACGCTTCCGACGGTCAATGGAAAACGACTTACGGATCGGACGACCCGGGCAAGCCTTCCGCCGGAGCGAGCGATATCGCGGGGCATGCCGAGCAATCGGCGCTCGAAGCGATGATCGACCACGGAATTCTGGTGCCGGACGATAAAGGCAAGGTCGATCCCGATGCCAAGCTGACTCGCGGAGAATGGGCGGATATGCTGGCGCGCGCGCTGCAGCCGAACTATTCGGCGTACAACGATTACCCGGGTACGGATTTGTTCCGCGACGTCAACGCCGACAGTCCTTATCAATCGGCGATCGGCGCGTTGGCGGGCCAAGGCTGGTTGACTCCGGACAAGACGGCGGATTTCCGGCCGAATGCCGAGCTGAACCGGGACGATCTGGCGCATCTGTTAATGGGCGTGCTGAACTACGATAAGCTCGCTTCTTACTACAACTCGACCGTCGATCTTCCGGGCATTGCCGATGCCGCAGGCGTGACGAACAAAGGGGATGCCGCGCTGGCGATCAAGCTGGGACTGCTCCCGGCCGTCAACGGAAACTTCCTGCCTCGGCAGGTCGTGACGAAAGCCGACGCATCCGCGGTGCTGATGCGCTTGGCCGATCTTCAAGGGAAAACGGATACCTTTATGAATTGGAACTCTTGGTAAGCGGAAGACAGAAGTGTATGCTGCATTCCGGATCAGATAAAAAAGAACCTGCGGATCGTCCGCAGGTTCTTTTTTCTATTCGCTGCCGATCGCCGATTCAAGCTTTGTTTTACTTTTTGCAGCCCGAAAGACGCTGCGAGCTGCACTTAGAAAGCCGCGAACGACAGAAAAATCCGATTTGTCGAAAAATTAAGTCTTTGTACCCTCAAGCGAGTCGCCGATAGCAACCAAAAGAATCAGTTCGAACGAATGAACCCTTTCATCCCTATGACATTACTGAGACTTTTGCTTGCTGCACGGGATCGGAGATTCGAAACAGAGCGGTAAGTCCCAATAAAAATTCGACAAAATTCGTTGCAAGGCCTAATTGAAACGGTTCGTCCGAAAAATTTACAAGTGGTCAACTCTTGATACCGGTGCTAACATAGGGGCCAAGCTTTTTGACAACCGCATGAGAGGAGGCAGACTTTCGGATCGATCCCGAGCCGTGTGAAGCTTCAGCAACGCTGTATCCATTCCATACAACGAGAGAGGGGAAGTTGCATTGAAGAAAGATTTGTTCCGTAAGTTGTCGGGCGCGTCATTGAGCCTGGCGTTGGCGCTGGGGGCGCTCCCGGCGGCCGCTTCCGCTCAGCCGGCATCCAAGCCGACGGACAAGCTGGTTCCGTATAAGCTGTCCGAATCCTCATTGAACGGCGGATCGGCAGAAGGCCGGGCAAGCGCTTTTGCCGTGCAGACCCGCGACGTCGCTTCCATCATTTCGCCCAAGCTGGACACCAAGTCCCTACATAAAGTGCGAGCGATCGTGCAGTTGAGCCGCGAGCCGGTCGCTGCGGCCGCCGCCGAATCTTCGTCGGGCGATGTCAATCTGAGAAGTTTCTCGGCACTCTCGGCCGAACAGTCGGTCGATACGGAGCAGTCGAACTTCTTGAGCCAAGCGGCAGCGCTCGGCATCGATCTTCAAGTCAATTATCAATACAACACCGTCTTGAACGGGTTCGAGGTCACGGTATCGGCGAACCAATTGACGGCATTGGCTTCGATTCCGAGCGTCGTCTCCATCGACGAGAACCAGACCTATTACGAGATTCCGGTCGACGAGAAAGAAGCCTCGGCGGGCAGCAACTTCGAGATTCAGCCTCTGAAGCAGATGGGCGTGGACGAAGCTTGGGCCGAAGGACTGACAGGCAAAGGCCTCAAAGTCGGCGTCATCGACACCGGGGTCGATTATCTCCACCCGGATCTCAAAGATGCCTACAAAGGCGGTTACGACTCGTTCGAGAAAGATAACGATCCGTACGAAGAACCGCCGGCTGAGATCAACGGAACGTCTTATGAAGGAACCAGCCACGGTACGCACGTCTCGGGCACGATCGTGGGACGCGGAACCAACCCGACTTCGGATCTGGTGCAAAAAGGCGTAGCCTACGATGCCGACCTGTACGTCTATAAAGTGCTCGGCCGCAACATCCAGACGGGCCGCGCTTCGGGCTCGTCGGCGCAGGTCATCGACGGCATCGAACATGCGGTCAAAGACGGCATGGACGTGATCAACTTGTCGCTGGGTTCCGATTCGAACAAAGATCCGAATTCCCCGGACGCCGTGGCGATCAATAACGCGGTATTGTCGGGCGTGACGGCGGTTGTCGCCAACGGCAACGCCGCCGACGAAGGTCCTTATTATTATTCGATGGGTTCGCCGGCTTCTTCGCAGCTCGCGATCTCCGTAGGAGCCGTAACGAGCGAAAGCAACCATTACGAAGGAACCTTCTCGGCATCCGTCGGAGAACCGGCGACGGAAGAACCGCCGGTCGAAGAAGAGAAGGCTCCGGAAGCGCCTGCCGCTTCCGATGCTTCGCAAGAAGACGCGAAAGCGGCGGAAGAATCGTCTGCCGATCAACCGGCGACGGAGACTCCGGCATCCGAGCAATCCGAATCGGAGCAGCCGAGCGCAGAAACGCCTTCGACAGAAGCGCCTGCCGAGGAACAACCGGCGGCGGAAGCTCCGTCGACCGAACAGCCTGCCGCAGAGCAGCCGGCAGCCCAGAAGCCTGCCGCCGACCAAGCGGAAGCTTCTCGCGCGGCTGTCGCGGAGTCGGTGTACGGCCCGTATAACACGGACGTATTGGCTTGGAAAACGGGCCAAGAAAACTTCGCTTCGCTGCTCGGCACGGAGCCGAACGCGGCCGTCTACGCGAACCTCGGTACCGACGCGGACTATGACGCGCTGGCGGAGCAAGGCGTCGACGTGACGGGCAAAGTGGTCGTGGTCTCCCGCGGCAACCTGACGTTCGACGCGAAAGTTCGCGGCGCCGCGGCGCACGGCGCCAAAGCGATCGTGATCTTCAACGGCAACGTCAAGTCGAGCAATCCGAACGAAGCGGACCTGTCCGAATCGGTTCCGGGCCGCGACGAGCCGGTCGGAACGCTCGCGTTCTTGGGCGACAGCTTCGATTACGTGCCTTACTTCGACATGAGCGGCACGGAAGGCCGCGCATTGGCGAGAGAAGCGCTGAAGCAGGACAAGCCGGAATTCGAGATCACTTTCGGAAGCGACTATCCGAAGACGGTCGTGGAAGGCGACAAGATGGCTTCGTTCAGCTCCCGCGGACCGAACTCGGACGATAGCCTGAGCATCAAGCCGGACGTGGTGGCACCGGGCGTCAACCTGCTGTCCACCTTCCCGGAATACGGCAAATTCGATCCGAACGTCAGCTATGACGAAGCGTATGCGCGGTTGAGCGGCACGAGCATGGCGACGCCTCACGTAGCCGGCCTCGCGCTGCTGCTGAAACAGAAATATCCGGGGTGGTCGCCTTACGACGTACGCGCGGCATTGGCCAATACCGCCGATACCATCTCGGACGAATCGGGCACGCCGTACGACGTATATTCGCAAGGCGCAGGACGCGCTTACGTGGCGGACGCTCTCGATACGCCTGCCCTGCTGCAGGCCGTGGAAGAGATTCATATTCTGAACCCCGACCTCGTGTCGGTACCGGTGACCAACTACGCGCCTTCGACCGCGTTCGGTCTGCTGGACGGCAGCAGCGAAGCGGTCAGCCGCAAGCTGCAGTTGAAGAGCGTAACCGGCGCGCCTGTCTCTTATACGGCAAGCGTGGTGTGGCATGAAGACGTGACTTCCGATCCGACGAATCCGATCGCGACGCCGGATACGAGCAAGATCTCGGCTTCCCTGAACGGTCTGGGCAGCGGCAATACGGTCAGCGCGGCAGCCGGAACACCGGGCGAATTCGAACTGACGATCGATCCGGCATCGGATGCGGCGAAAGGCGTCTACGAAGGCGAAGTGCGCCTGCAATCGCCGGGACAGCCGGATCTGCACCTTCCGTTCGCCGTTCATATCGGCGACGAGAAGCCGACGACAGGCTTCGGCATCCAAGACGTTCAACTGTCCGAACGCATCATCACGCCTGACGGCGACGGCAACCGCGATACGACGGACGTATCGTTCACCTTGTCGACCGACGACGTCAATTATATCCAGATCGCCGTATACGGCATCGACGACGAGTATATCGGTCTGGTCGGTCAGATCGTCGATCAAGACGCGCAGGGCAATCTGCGGTTGATCGAACCCGGCCGTTACACGTTCGAAGGATTGGACGACTATTACCTCGACGAAAATACGGGCAAAGTCGGCAAGCTTGAACCGGGCACGTATCAGCTCGAACTTCTCGCGGCTCAACTGACGCCTAGCGGTCAGATCGCCAAAGATCCTGCGGGCAACCCGATTCGTTATCTGGCGTATACCAGCTACCGCATCGCGGATCGCCGGGCACTGCTGGTAGACGAAGCGATCGCGGCGTTCGACAAAGCGGCGGCGGTCGTCAACACGACCCGCATCGGCCCGAACGTGCTCAAGCTGACTTCGACCAACGAAGTGAAGTTCCAAGTGACCGGCAGCGACCGTCCGGATCTGATCAACAGCAAAGGCGCGCTTCGCGCTCTGCCGTCGACGCCGACCGTGGTCAATCTGGAAGTCACCGCTTATTACAAAAAGAACTCCAAAATCAGCGAATCGTTTACCGTACCGGTGACGCTGCTGCCGCCTACGAAAAAGTAAGGCCGGCGTTAGCGGATTGAACTTAGGAAGCCCGAAACCGCCTTTGCGATCTTCACGGATCGCAAAGGCGGTTTTATTTGCGGAAAAAAGAGGCAAGGCAGCGAAAGTAGGCACAAAAAAAAGGCTGTTCGCGGTATTCGACAGCCTTTCGAAGAAACGTAGGTGAGCGGCGGTGCTTGAAGCGCTTTGAACCGCCGCCGTCGTTCACACGGTCCGAATCACCACTTTGCCCCGCGTCCGGCCGGATTCGGCCAGCTCGTAAGCTTGACGCGTCTCCTCCAGCGGAAAAACGGCTTCGATCGTCGGTTTCAATCGGCCTTCTTCGCACCACTGCCGCATCAGGCTCAGATCGCGGTCGTTTGAATTCGCGCCGACGAAACGGGCTTTGCGTTTGGCTGCGGCCGTCAGCGCGACCGCGGGCATCACCGTAGGACCGGGCACGGTCGTGACGTAAACGCCGGAAGCGGTCAGCAGGCTGCGGCAGCTCCAGAAGCCGTATTTGCCGGCCGCGTCGAAGATCACGTCGAACGGCGGCTTGCCGGCTCGGCGGAAATCTTCGCGGTCGTAAGCAATCACGTCCTCGCAGCCCAGTTCGCGCGCCAGCGCTTCGCCGGAAGATCGGCAGACGCCCGTCACGTGCGCGCCGGCGATCACGGCCAACTGCACGGCGAAATGGCCGACGCCGCCCGTCGCGCCGATCACGAGCGCCCGCATGCCGGGTTTCAACCCGCCGACCTTCGTCAGCGCCTGATAAGCGGTCGACGCGGCGAGCGGGATGGAGGCGGCTTCTTCGAAACTCGACGCGGCGGGTTTGCGCGAAGCGATCGAAGCTTTGCAGCATAGGGCTTCCGCCAATCCGCCGCCTTGCATCGCTCCGTTGGTGAACCCGTAGACTTCGTCGCCGGGAGAGAAATCGGTCACGCCGGTTCCGCAGGCTTCGACGATTCCCGAGAAGTCGGAACACAGAATCTTGGGGAACCGAAATCCCGACAAGAAAAACAGATAGCCTTTGCGCGTCTTGAAGTCGATCGGGTTAATGGAGGTGGCGCGCATGCGGACTTTGATCTCGCCGGCGGCAGGCGCAGGTTCGTCGACTTCTTCGATGCGGAACACGTCGGGCCCGCCGTATTTGCGAATGACTGCGGCTTTCATGGTAAGCTTCGCCTCGTTTCTTCTATTAGAATGAACGGCATGCCGAACAAAAAAGACTTCGCCCGCAGCAGGAAAACCGTAGGCAGGATTTCCTTCGTCGAGGCGAAGTCTTTGCTTTTTTAACCGAAACTTTTACAGACCGCTCGTTACCGGCGATTCCGCCGTATCGAACAAGAAGTCTTCGTCGCGCAGCGGCTCCACGTGAACCGTGCGGACGTACCCGTTGCCTTTTTTCGAGAAGAAGTCATGCTGTTTGGTCTGCGTCTTCAGGCCGTTCAGCACGATCGGGTTGATGCTCTCGTCGTCTTCTTCGAACTGCGGTTCCAGACCGAGGTTCATCATCGCTTTGTTGGCGTTGTAACGCACGAACTTGTTCACTTCTTCGGTCAGGCCGATCTTGGTGTAGAGCTGTTCGGTATATTTCTCTTCGTTGGCTTGCAGCGTGTGCAGCAGCTCGTAGAGCTCTTGGGTCGCCGCTTCGGCTTCCGATGCCGGAAGGTCGCGCAGCACTTCTTGAGCGAGCACGCCCACGTACAGGCCGTGAATGCTCTCGTCGCGCAGGATCAAGTCGATGATCTCGCCGCTGCTCGTCATCTTGCCTTGTCCGGCCAGATACAGCGGGTAGAAGAAGCCGCTGTAGAACAGGTAGCTCTCGAGCATAACCGAAGCGCCCATCGCCAGATACAGATCTTTCGGCGTCTGGATGTTCTGATAGTATTTCGAGATGATCTCCGCTTTTTTCTGCAGCAGCGGATTTTCTTCGACCCAGCGGAACACCTTGTCGATCTCTTCGGTGGAAGCGAGCGTCGTGAAGATGCTGCTGTACGATTTGGCGTGGATCTGCTCCATCATGCCCATGAACGCGAGCACCGCTTTGCGCTGAAGGTTCTCGACATGCTCCATGATCTGCGGCATGCCGACTCCGCCTTGCACGGTATCGAGCAGCGTCAGGCCGCCAAGGACCTGCATGTAGGCTTCCTGCTCGTCTTCGTTCAAGGTGATCCAAGACATTTTGTCGTCGGACAGCGGAATCTCGTCGTCCGTCCAGAATTGCATGATATTTTGATTCCAGAACATCAGGGTGAAGTCGTCTGCGGGACGGTTCCAGTTGACGGCCTTGATCATGTTCAGTCATCCCTTTCATCGTGGAGTATATATTAAAATGGAAAATGTGGGTAATGTTGGGCGGCTCAAGCCGCAAATAACGACCGCTTCGCAAGCGGCGGCGCACAAGTTACCTATTATGGACCATAAATTTGCAAAAGTAAAGCGGGGCGTAAAGGTCAGACCGGAAAACCGGATCTTGAAGCAGTCGCCCCGCAGGTTTCATCGTTCGTGGTCAAACAAAATCGGTGGAAAAATCAGATCGCGCAGCTGATGCATTCTTCCACGCTCAAGTGGTTGGTGCGCGTGTAGTACAGAGCTTTCAGCCCTTTGCGCGCGGCATACAGGTAATAACGGGACAATTCGCGCGTCGTCACGTTGCTGTTGACGTGCAGGATCGCCGAGATGCCTTGGTCGATATGTTCTTGAATCGCCGAGATCAAGTCGATGACTTTGAACTGGTTCATCTGGTAAGCCGATTTGTAGTAGAAGAAGTTCTCCTGCGACAGATACGGCATCGGATAGTAAGTCGTCGAGTTCGCGTAAGTGCGCGTCTCGATGGCATCGACGATCGGCATGACGCTCGACGTCGAGTTCTGGATATAGGAGATGCTTTGCGTCGGCGCGATCGCCAGACGGTAAGCGTGGTACAGGCCGTTCGCTTGAACCAGCGTGCGCAGGCGAGCCCAGTCTGCCGTCGTCGGAATGTGCATGCCTTCGAACAGCGCTTTGACTTTGGCCGTGCTCGGGCTGTAGTCGGTCTGTACGTACTTGTCGAAGTATGTACCTTTCGCGTATTCGGACTGCTCGAAACCGGCGAACGTTTCGCTGCGGTCGCGGGCGATCTCCATGCTTTTTTCGATCGAGTAGTAGTTCATCATCATGAAGAACGTGCGCGCGAAGTCGATCGCTTCGTCGCTTTCGTAAGCGATTTTGTTTTTCGCGAGGTAACCGTGCAGGTTCATCGCGCCCAGACCGACGGAGTGCATCTCGCGGTTCGCTTTGGCGACGCCCGGCGCGTTCTGCACGTCGGTCATGTCGCTGACGGCGGTCAAGCCGACCATCGCTTCGTGTACCGATTCGCGAATCTTGCCGAGATCCATCACGTTGGCGATGTTCAGCGAAGCCAAGTTGCAGCTGATGTCGCGGCGAATATCGTTTTGTTGACCGTAATCGCCGATCGTCGACGTTTCTTGAAGCTGATAGATTTCCGTGCACAGGTTGGACATTTTGACCATGCCCAAGTCTTTCAGCGCGTGGTTCTTGTTGGCGTTCGACTTGTTCATGATGTACGGATAACCGGATTCCAACTGCACCATCGCGATTTTTACCAGCATGTCGCGTGCGCTCATCACGGTCTTTTTCTTGATCTTATCGTTGGCGAGCAGCTCGTCGTACATTTCGTCCAGATCGAGGTCGTCCAAGTGTTTGCCGTATTCTTTGTACACGGAGTAAGGACCGAATACCACCAGCGGTTGGTTGTCTTCCGCCAGTTTGTAGAAACGGTTCGGAACGATCAAGCCGATCGACAGCGTTTTGAGACGGGATTTCTCGTCGGCGTTGATCTTTTTGCTGTCCAGGAATTCAAGCACGTCCCAGCCGAAAATGTTGTAGTAAGCCGCGCCGGAACCTTTGCGTTGACCCATTTGGTCGGCGTAGGAGAACGCGTCTTCCATCAGCTTGAGGACCGGCATTACGCCTTTGGCCGCGCCTTCGACGCCTTTGATCGGTTCGCCGCGTCCGCGCAGCTTCGACAAGTTGACGGCTACGCCGCCGCCGATCTTCGACAGCTGCATGCAGGTCGAGAGCACGTAGTTGATCGAGTTGAGCGCGTCGTCCATCTCGAGCAGGAAGCAGGAGACCAGTTCGCCGCGGCGGCTTTTGCCCGCGTTCAGGAACGTCGGGGTCGCCGGCTGCACGCGCTGTTCCATGATCGCCGTCACGAGCGCTTTGGCCGTATCCGCGTTGCCGCCGCCCAGATGCAGGGCCACGATCGCGGCGCGGTCGGCGTAAGACTCGAGGTAGACCGATTTATCGTTGCTGCGCATCGCGTAGTCCGTGTAGAACTTCGATGCGGCCATGTAGGAAGCGAATTCGAACGGCACGTTGTGGGAAGTCTCGAACACCGATACGACTTCTTCGCGGCTGTACTTTTCGTACACGTTCTCGTAGTAGTCGTTTTCGATCATGTAGTCGACCTGAGCGCCGAAGTCGTCGAAAGTCAGGCTGCGTTTGGCCACGTCCTCCATAAACGCGCTAACCGCTTCTTTATCTTTCTCCAACCGGAAAAATCCGTCGGCGTTTCTCAGCATCAGTTGGTTGTTCAGTTCAATATGCCGCAAGGGTGTTCAGCTCCTCTTTGAAATGTAGAATGTCTTTGTTGGTTCCGGACAGTTCGAATTTGCACAATACGGGCACGCCGTAAGTCTGGGAGATCGTGTCCGCGCTTTTCGCGAAACATTGCCCCCAGTTGCGGTTGCCGCTGGCGGATACGCCGCGAAGCTGTCCGCCGTTTTGCTGCAAGAACATTTGGACTTTGTCCGGCACTTGGCCGAAGCCCGTAGTATAGGTAACGAGGATGAAAGGCTCGTCCAGCTTCATCTTCTCGTCGATTTGTACGGCGGGAAGTTCCAGTTTTTCGATGAATCTCCGCACATTCCCTGTCTTGGAATCGTAAGCGATCACCATGTTCTTTCACGCTCCTTAGTACCCGGCAATAACTAGATATAGATTTAACCGGGTCAGTGTTACTCATTCTATAACCAGATATGGGGTTTGTCAAAGCACAAATTTTAGAAAATAAAACTGCCGAAATTGGAGGAAAACGCGAAAAAGCGAGCAATCGAAGGGAAAGTTGCGGTTTTTCGCCTAGGGCAGCTCTAAACGGGGATTGACGCGAATCGGAACAGGGGGTTTTTCGGAGGAATGGCGCTGTGACGGGCAATTCGCCGCGACTCGCAAACGAAAAGCGGAAGCCGTATGTCAAGAAGTGCAAATTCGAGCCGGATTCAAAGGTGAAAAAAAGTTAGATGTGCGTAAAAAGGATGTGGAGAAGCCGGGGATAGGCTGAGGACAGCCTGAGGATAACGGCGGGAAACGCAAGACGAAATCTGTGGACGGCGGGGATAACGTCAAACGCGCCGTTGTGGGCGGCGGGGATAATGGGGACAACCGGAAAGTCAAGGACAAGCATGGGAAAAAGGCGGCCGGAAGGCCGCCTCTTGATGGATTCTTATCCTTTGTTCGAAGGTCGACTTCGGCCACTAAGCCCGCCCCGACTTGATCATCCGGTCGTACGCGTGCCCGCTCAGTTCGATCGTGCCGTCTTCGCGGTAACCCAGACGCTCGTATAACGCCCGGGCTTTGAGATTGGCCTGTTCCACGAGCAGCATGGCCTGTTCGAAGCCCAGCGCGGCCGCGCGCCGCTCGAACGCTTCGATCAAACGGGTCCCGATGCCGGCCCCGCGGTAAGCCCCGCTCACCGCGAGCGAATCCAGATAGTATTCGCCGGGACGGGCTTCCGGGACCAGCCCGTCCGTCGGCAGGCCGCGCTCGCGCAGGCGCCGCAGCAGCGGCTCGTCCAGCGACTCCGCTTCGTCGCCCGGATAGCTCAGCACGAAGCCGGCCGCCCGGCCGTTCCCGTCTTCGCAGATCAACGTGTTCTTGTAGCTCAGCCGGCCTTCGTCCAGCCGGAACAGCTCCTCCAGCGCGTCGAACGTCGCCGGGAGGTCGGTCGTGCCCGCGATCGTATGCGCGATGTCTTCGATCGCGTCGTACATGAGCGGCGACACGTCCGCCGCGTCTTCCGGCTTGGCCGCCCGGATCTTGAAAGCCGTCGTGTCTGTGGTCATCGAGCTTGCTCCTCTCTATTTATGATGCGAGGAATAGTCGGGATCGTGATCCGGATCGGCCGCCTGCCTTTTCTTCTCTTCGACATGCGTCGGATGCCCCAGATAGAAACGGCGGATCGACTTCAGATCGTCGTCCAGCTCGTAGACGAGCGGAACCCCGGTCGGAATATTCAGCTCGAGCAGCTCTTGTTCGTCCAGATCTTCGATGAACTTGATCAGCGCCCGGATCGTATTGCCGTGGGCGGCGATCAGGATGCGCTCGTTGCGTTTGATCAACGGAACGATGCGGTCGTCCCAATATTCGCCGACTCGGTCGATCGTATTTTGCAAGCTCTCGCCGGCCGGCAGCGCTTCGGGCGGAAGCTTCGCGTACCGGGCATCGCTGCCCGGCAGGCGTTTGTCGCCCGGTTCCAACAGGGGAGGGCGGACGTCGAGACCGCGCCGCCAGAGACGGACCTGTTCTTCGCCGTACTTTTCGGCCGTCTCGGGTTTGCTCAATCCTTGCAGCGCGCCGTAATGCCGTTCGTTCAGCTTCCACGATTTCTCTACCGGAATCCATAACAATCCCAACTCGTCCAGCGCGTGATACAGCGTCTTGATCGAACGTTGGAGCACCGAAGCGAAAGCCGCGTCGAACGCATACTCCGATTCCCGGAGGATGCGCCCCGCGTCTTTGGCTTCTTCGATTCCGTGTTCCGTCAGATCCACGTCCGTCCAACCGGTGAACAAATTCTGTTTGTTCCATTCGCTTTGCCCGTGCCTGATCATCACTACCCGATACATCCCGACATCTCCTTTTGGAAAAACTCCGTCTGATTCTAACAAAAATCCCTCTCGCCCGGACGAACCGGGCGGAGGGAATAACGTTGTGCGGTTACTTGGCTTCTTTGATCTCGGTAATCGTCATGACCGTCGTGGTATCGTCGATCTTGTCTTCGGTGTACTTGAAAGTAACCTTGGCGTCGTTCGGAATTTGGTTGATCTGCTGCTGCGCTTCTTCGGACAACTGGTAGGTCATCGCTTTGCCGTCGACGTCGATCTCGGCGCTGTGGCTGTCGGCCAGGCCCGAATACGAACCTTCGCCCGTTTGTTCGGCTGCCGCCGCGGCAGGGGTGGAAGCAGGCGTTTCTTCTTTGCCGGTGTTCGCGGAATCGGCCGGTTTAGTCGTCTCCGTCGTTTCGGTCTTGCCGGTGTCGGCGGAAGAAGTTTCGCCCGATCCCTGGGTTCCCGTGTCGGAAGACTCGGTGCCGCTCGTTCCGCTGTCGGCCGGCGCCGATTCGGTCGGATCCGCCGGCGCGGCGGAATCCGTTTCGCCCGAAGATTCTTCCGCCATGTCGATATCGGTCTCGTCCGTCGGATGCGCGTCGTTGTCCGCGGCTGCAGGGATATTCTCGATCGCCTCTTCGGCGTTTTCCGTCGCTGCCGGGGAAGCCGCTTTGTCGCTGCCGCATGCGGCCAGCACGCCGGCCAACATCAAAGTCACGGCCAGAGCGGATAAAGATTTCATTTTAGTCATTGAGTCAAACACCTCCAGATGGTTATACGCTTCATCGCTCCGAAAGTTACATCGGCTGCGCGGAGCGCGCGAGCGCTGCTCGAAATCGATATACTTCATACTTTGTATTGTTACCCAAAAAGCATCTCGGATGCAAACCGGGCCTCCGAGTCGAGGCGCAGCCTGTCGAATTTGCCGAATATTTCTGCATTTTTCTTCTTTTCAAAAATAAATAAGCAAAAAACCACAAATAAATGTGACTTTTATTGCTGAGTGAAAAGAATCACGAGAAGTAGGATAAGCGTGTAAGCGCTGAAGCATCTTAAACCGGAGAGGAAGAAAAAGGTGACGACACATGTTTATTATGTACCTCCCGTCAATCTGATGGGCAGAGGCTGTCTGACGGAAGCCGGCCCGCATATCCGCCAATTGGGCGGCAGCAAGGCCTTAGTCGTGACGGACGGATTCTTGCGGCAAAGCGGCATCGCCGACCGCGTGCTGGACGTCTTGAAAAAGGAAGGCCTCGACTATGCCGTCTATGACGACGTCCGTCCGAATCCGACCTGCAAGAACGTGCATGACGGCGTCGAATTGCTGCAGAAGGAAGGCTGCGACATCATCGTATCGGTCGGCGGCGGTTCGCCGCAGGACGCGGCGAAAGCGATCGGCATCATCGCGGCGAACGGCGGTCATATTACGGAATATGAAGGCGTTCACAAATCGGGATCGAAGTCCATGCCGATCGTAGCCGTCAATACCACGGCCGGCACGTCGAGCGAAGTTACGATCAATTACGTGATCACCGACGAACGGCGCAAAGTCAAGATGGTCATGGTCGACAAAAACTCGCTCGCTTCGATCTCGATCAACGATCCGGAGCTGATGACCGCCAAGCCGGCCGATCTGACCGCGGCCACGGGCATGGATGCTTTGACGCATGCCATCGAAGCGTTAGTTACGCCGGGCGCTTACCCGGTCACGGACGCGACGGCGCTGGCGACCGTCCGCCTGATCTTCGATTATCTGCCGCGCGCCGTAAAAGACGGCAGCGATATCGAAGCTCGCGAGCAGATGGTCTACGCGATCTTCCTCGGCGGTCTCGCATTCAATAATGCCGGACTGGGTTATGTGCACGCGATGGCGCATCAGCTCGGCGGCGTCTACGACCTCCCGCACGGCGTATGCAACGCCATGCTGCTGCCGTTCGTCGAAGAAGAGAACGCCAAGCACGTGCCGGAGAAATTTCGGGCGATCGCCCGCGCGATCGGCATGGACGATCAAGGCAAAGACGACGCCGAATGCGCGCGTTTCGTAATCAACAAGATTTCCGAGCTGTCGCACGAAGTCGGCATCCCGGCCAAGCTGTCCGAACTGGGCGTCGACGATCCCGATCTGAACCTGCTGGCGGATAACGCGATGAAAGACGCTTGCGCGCCGGGCAATCCGTTTCAACCGACCAAAGAAGAAGTCATCCGCTTGTTCGAACGGATCTTGTAGGTCCGGATACCCGGGGAATCGGAGACGTTTCGGAGCTCGTTCCGTTATTCGTTAACCATTATTAATAGAAGAAAAATATTGAAATTATTTATGCCCAAGCCGCCTGCCGACGGGGATATTCCGACGCAGGCGGTTTTTGTCGCCTCGCCCCCATGACCAAAGCCCCGAGAAATTCCGCTGCCCGCGCTTCGTAATCTTCGCATTCCTGCCCGCAATCCGGTACACTGGTAGGGAGTGTCTATAGATCACCGAGATCGAACGCCGCTGCAGCTCGTATGCGTTCGGCGACAGAGAGGAGCATTCCCCATGACCCAAGAACAAGACAGAGAACAGCAGGTGCGCGCTGCCGCCGACCTCGCCGCGCATTTCGACGTGACGGTGGAACAAGCGAAAGAGATGCCGTTCGCGGAAGGCCAGACGTTGATCTGGGCGGAAGCGTTCAAGTTGGACAGTTGGCTCATTCTGATGAAACCGAGCGACAATCCGCAGCAGCCGGAACCTTTTTTCGGCAACGTGGACGGTCACGGTTGGGCATTTCTGTTCACCGACCCGATGCATGCCCAAGTCTTCGCGCGCGATAACCAACTGATTACGGCCGGCGGCCAAGTGCTGATCGCCAAGATGAAGGTGGACCCGATGATCGACTGGCTGGAAGAGATCGGCAAGTCGGGATTGTACGGCGTGCGCTTCAACGAAGGCGAGAACGGTTGGTTTACCCCGGTCGACAGCCTTCGCGCCATGCAGGATTACATCGAGATTCAAGAAGAACGCCGCCGGGAAGAAGAATAGGCCCGCTGCCGCGGTATGCGGCGAACGGACCTGATCGGATTTCATGGCGAATGCTGAGGGGCACGCACGCCCGCAACCGGAACGCAGAGACGAAGGAGTCGCCTCTGCGTTTTTCGGCGTGGTTCATGCGGCCTGCCGCGAACCGCTTTTATCGGACGGGCGCAAAAGAAAGAGTCTCTCCGTCGGCCGGAATGTCGATCCGTTTGTCCAAACCCTGCGTCCGCACGGTCTGCGCCAGATCGGCTCGCAGCGTCAAACAATGATTGATCGCTTCCATATGAACCGCGACGATCCGCGTATACGGCGCATGTTCGGTCGTGCGGATCACGTCGGCGTCGTCCATGATGATCGCGTCGCCTTCCCGGAATCTTGCGCCGCCGGCATGGACGACGGTCACGTCCGGACGATGCCGGTCCAGCGCTTCGGCGACGTCGTCGCACCAGATGGTGTCTCCGGCGAGATACAGTTTCGGTTCGCCTTCGGCTTCGAACACGAACCCGGATACCCGGCCCATCGCTTGCCCGATCTCGCCCGTGCCGTGCTGACCGGAAGTCCGGGAGATCTTAACGCCTTGATAGATGCAGGAATCTTCGATTTCGCGAATATTCGCGAAGCCCGACTCGGCGATGCGCTCTTGGTCGCCCGGTTGGCAGAAGACCGGAAGCTCCGCTCCCCGCGCGGCCAGCAGGGCCGAAGCGGCGGGAGCGTCCCAATGGTCGGGATGAAGATGCGTCAGAATCAGGACGTCCGGCGTCGACAGGCTTTCCGCGGAGACCGGAAGAGGAACCAACGGATTGCGTTTGTCGTTCGGACTGTTCGAGATCGGAGGATTCGCGCCTTGTTCGGCGAACATGGGATCGATCAGCCAGATCAGGCCGCCGTATTCGATTCTCAGCGTGGCGTTGCGGATCAAAGTCAGTTTCATGGATGTTGCCTCCTCGGGAAGGTAAGGTTACAAACGAACCGTGCTATACTGCTTATTATAGAGACGCGGAAGAAGCCGAGACATAACCCGGTGAAACGATCGGGGCCGATCGGCTTTCAGCGTGAAAATTCGGATTCGCGAAAAAGGAGGGACGATCATGGAACCGAACTCGAATATCGGAAGACGGCCGGAGCGCAGTATTCGAAGAGAAGCCGCGATGCGGGAAAGCGAAGCGCTGATCGCCGCAAGCCGTCCGTCCCCGGCCGGAACGGCCGCTTTCGACGAGACGGATCTGCGGATTCTGAGCCTGCTGCTCGAAGATTCGCGGCGCACGAACAAAGAGATCGGCCAAGACGTGCACCTGACCGGTCAGGCCGTCGGCGCGCGCATCCGGCGCATGCAGGAGAGCGGCGTCATCGAAAGCTATACGCTGCGTTGGAATCCCGGCAAGATCGGTCTCGGCATCGAAGCGTTCGTGACCGTTTTTCTGGATGCGGGAACGATCCATGCCGCTTTTCAAGCCTTCGCGCAGGCCGACGACCGGGTGATCCGGATCGACCGCACGAACGGCGAAGGCTGCTACCTGCTGCTGGTGCGCACGCCGGGGCTGGAGGAACTGAACGGCTTTTTGCAGGATGTGCTCAAGTACGGGAACTACCGGGTGAATTTGTCGATGGGGCGGTTAAAAGGGTAGTCGTGGACCTTATCGATCTATCCGATCAACCTAAAAAGACGCATGCGCCGAGGCTTAAGCCTGCGGACGGCATGCGTCTTTCGTTTTGCGGAAATTATTCGGTCACGAGTCCCGGCGTTCCGGTCTGCGGAATCTCGAACGACCAATTCCCGTCGCGGTACGTATGGTCGACGATGATTCGTTTGAGCGTTAATTTCGCGGGAGTTTCGCTTAGTCCTTTCACTACGAATTCGCCGTCGATCTGCGCGTCCGGGTAGGTCCCTAAACCGCCGTTGAAGTAAACTTCGTAGCTTTTTCCTTTGTCGTCGAGTGCGATCCATTTGTCGAAAAGGTAAATGCCGTTGTTTACTCCGCTCACTTTAATGACGCCTTCTTTGGGATAAGGAGCTTTTTCCGCCTCCGCTTTCGGTACGCTGCGGTCTTTATCGATCCGGAACTGCGTAAATTTCAGATCGTCGCCCGAATCTTTAAAAGTCGCCGGCCGCTCGTCCGACAGGCTCGACGGATCGAAGGAAACGGAAGCGTCGCTCTTCTCCCGGATCGTATAGCTGTCCAATACGAAACGGAGCGGCTGTTTATTATAAGGGAAGACTTCCAGTACGTCGTACCAGTGCGCGCGTCGGGACCAACGGTCCAGATCGAAAACGAGGTTCCCCTTGTCTGTAGTCGAACTGTTCGCAATCATGTTGCCTTTCGCGTCTTCCAAGTGATAATCGATCCTATGATAGGCACCTGCTCCGCCGGCGGTCGTAGCGACTTTTTCCGGAGTCAACGAAGTTTCGTATTCCAAGGAACCCCCGCTAGGCGTACGCGTAGCTCCGAGCATATCGATGGTTAAGCCTTGAGGCGTCGTATAGGTTTCCTTGATCGGTGTCTGGATGGTCAAGGTCGCAGCCTTGCTCAGATCTGCGTTTAAGGAGAAGCCCCAGCTTCCATATATAGTACCTGTAGTTTTTCCGGAGGCGTCAGTCGTCTCCAAGCGATCGATCTTCACTTCAATAATCAAAGTGTCGGTCAGCACGGGGCGAGCGAAGTATATATTGTATTTGCCCATGCTGCCGGGAATATACTCGCCTCCCGAAGTCGGGACTAAGTTATAGTTGCCGTCGGAGATCCGGAATTCGGGATGAAGTTCGCCTAGGTAAGGACTGCCGTCTGGATTAATCGCGGAAATTCCGATGACGATCCGGTTGGAATCCGCGATTACTTCTTCCGCCGAAACTTTGTACCCTTGCATTTCGGCGCCGACTTCAGGATGTTCAAGCAGGCCTGCGTCTCTGGCGTCCTTCATGCCTTTGTCGGGATATAGCATAAGTTCCGGCGCGAACAGCGACATCACTCGTTCCGCGATCGAAGGCTGCGTATAGAGAAGCGCTCCGCCGGCCAGCAGAAGTGCCAGAGCGGTTGCGGTCCAGATTTTCGCGCGTTTGCGGCGAAGATGTTTTCGTCGGGCTCGCCGACGATGGCTCTGCGCTCCCCTTTGAGTCTCTGCCGTTTCCGGCTTGTTTGATTTTGCTTCGGATTCTGTCGCTTCCGCCGCTTCGATCTCCACGCCTTCCAATTCCGCCATCAGCCGAGCCGTAAAATCGTCCGGCAGCGTCTCGCCCGACATCAACTCCGTCCAACGGGCTTCTTCGGCGGCGTTCCGAGATCCGTTACGTTCCGGTTTTCTGCCGTCTCCGCCGCCCGCATCCCGCGGGCTATACGCGGTTCTTCCCGCTCCGATAGCCGAGTATCCATTCATGAGACGTTTCCCCCTTTGCTTCGATCTTTTTGCGCAGGCTTTGTTTGGCCCGGTGCAGGATATTGCTCACCTGCTGCGGCGTCGTTTCGGTCATCTCCGCGATCTCTTCGTAGCTGAGCTGACCGACGTAGCGCAGCGCCATCGTCAGCCGGTAATGTTCCGGCAGCGTGTCCAGCAGACGGTCCAGCTCGCCGCGCAGCTCGCGCCGCAGCAGGCTGTTTTCCGGCGTCTCGGCGTCGGGCGCGGGCCTGTCCGGCGCGTCTTCCTGCGGAATCGGGATTTTCTTCCGTCCGCGATCCCGATACAGATTGACCGCGATCGTATGCAGCCAGCCGGAGAAGCTTTGCCGAGGATTCTGCGAAGCCAGTTTGCGGTAAGCGCGGATCAGCGTTTCCTGCGTCAGATCCTGCGCGTCCGCTTCCGGCAGCCCCATTTTGCGGAACAAGCCGTACAGTTTGTTTTTGTAACGATCGACGATGCCGGCATAGGCTTGTTTGTCGCCGCCCAGTACCGCTTCGATCAAGATCCGGTCTTCCGGTATTTCCACCGACGGTTCACCTCTTTTCTTTTTCGCTTCCAAGACGCATACGCGGACGAAAACTTCTCGCTTTGCGCACGAATTTTTTTGCGGACGAATTTGGGTTATCATATAGAGGACAATTTACCGGCTGCATCGAACCCGAGTCAAAGAAGCGAGAGCCGGAGAGGAGCAAACGTATGGGAAGCGCCTTGGAAGAAATCCGCGCCTACATGGCGGGGGAGAACGAAGAGATCGGCAGCGCCGGGCTTCCGGCTTGGCTGCATATTCTCGCGTCGGCGGAAGAATATATCGTCAACTACGAGCGGATCGGTTCGATCGGCGAATTGGAACGTCTGAATCCGGTTCTGGCTTACGTCGAGCGCAGCTTGGACATTCTGAGTACGCTGCCGCTGTCGTTCTGGATGCGCGAGCTGCTCGAAGACGTGCTGGCTTGGAGCGAAACGGCCAAAGGCGGCACGCGGCTCGACCGGATCGGCTGGCAGCGGCAGGGCATCAACGTATTCGTACATAACGAAGGTTCGGCGGATCTGTATCTGGCCCGCGCGCAGGTTGCCATCGGCGATCGCGAACGTCTGACCGCGCTGCTGATCCGCACGCACGGGCTGCTCGGCCAATATCTGCGCGGCGAGGTGCCGTTCGCGGCGAATCTGCCGCTGCACGGCCCGGTCGAACAAGGCCTGCTGACCGAGACGGAGTTGGCGCGGCTGCTGATGGCATTGAACCGATGCGTGATCGGAGCGGTGTCGGAAGAGTTGTGGCAGTCGGTCGAAGCCGAACTGGAGACATGCGTGCTGCACGTCTCGCTCGGCACGACGCCGGAAGACGACGGGCTGGAGCGGCGGCTGAGACGGCTGCGGACAGGCGCAAGGACTC
Organism: Saccharibacillus sp. O23; assembly: GCF_002205895.1. GTDB lineage: Bacteria > Bacillota > Bacilli > Paenibacillales > Paenibacillaceae > Saccharibacillus. The sequence goes on along the minus strand of NZ_NJDE01000001.1, from coordinate 215,255 downwards.
GCGGCGAAGATTTCGAAGGCGAGCTCGCGCGGATCGACGGCGAACTTCGAGCAGCGGGCGTCGAAGGCGGCCTGCAAGAAGCGTTCGCTAGGTTGGACGACAAGACGCTGTGGTACGTGGAAGCGGCGCTCGGCGATTTTTCGCTGGAAGAGTTCGTCAAGATGATGATGCTGGCGCTGCTCGGAGCGGAAGAAGCGCCGAGAGCGCGGCATATCAGCTTCGAACGTCTGATGCACGGCCTGTATTACGATTACAAAGGCGTCAAGAAAATCAATCTGTACAAAAAGCGCATCGTCGAAAAATATTTGCGCGAGCTGGACTGGGCGGCGATCCTCGGCGGAGGACAGCACGCGGACAGCCCGCATCTGCATCATCGCATCGCGCGGGAGAAAAGCGGCGGCGATACGTGTTTCTTCGGCTTCGCTTTTTCCCCGGCGGCGGAGAAGCTGATCGAGTTCTGCGTGGAAGCCGAAAAGTCGCCGCTCTACGAACGGGCCGTGCTCATGCTGATGGACCTGTTCGGACTGCGGCGCGACGCTTACGACCGTTTCCATAACGAAGACGAATATCTGGAGACGATGAACAGTTCCGCCGACGACAAAAAGATTCTGCTGGACTACATCGCCGGTTCGCGCGTGCTGGATATCGGGCCGGGCGGAGGCGTGCTGCTGGATCTGATCGAGCAGGAGCTGCCGGACAAACAGGCGATCGGCGTGGACATCAGCGAGAACGTCGTCGAAGCGCTGGAACGCCGCAGACGGCTGGAAGGCCGGAGCTGGCAGGTTCGCAAAGGCGACGCGTTGAATTTGACCGAAACGATCGCGCCGGGCAGCATCGATACGGTCGTCTTTTCTTCTATTTTACACGAGCTGTATTCGTATATTCCGTTCGACGGCCGCAAATTCAATCTCGATACGGTGCGGGCGGCGCTGCGAAGCGCGTTCGAACTGATCCCCGTCGGCGGCCGCATCCTGATCCGGGACGGCATCATGACGGAGCCGAAAGAGCAGCTGCGCCGTCTGACGTTCGCGGACCCGGATGCGCTTCGGCGGTTGGAGCAGTACGCGGCAGACTTCGAAGGACGGCAGATCGCTTACGCGCAGACCGGGCCGAGCGAAGTCGAGATGCCGGTCAACGACGCGATGGAGTTCCTCTATACCTATACATGGGGCGAGGAAGCGTACGTGCACGAGGTGCAGGAGCAGTTCGGATACATGACGCCTTCGGAATACGAAGCGTGCATCGGCGAGCTGTTCGGCGACCGGGCGACGATTCTGCTGCGCCGATCCTTTTTGCAGGAAGGGTATACGCTGGCGCTGCGGGACAAGGTGCGGGTCGGCGATCAGGCCGGGAACGAAGTGCCGCTTCCGGACAGCACCTGCGTGATCGTCATCGAGAAAACGCGCGAGTCGTGATCGGAGTTGGAGTGTTCCGCCGCCGCGTTTTTTCGGAGCGCAAAAGCTTGCCGGCGGAACCTTATCGCTCCCGCGGCGTACGTAACGCATGAAGCAGACCGAAAGTGTTAGTGTTAGCGTCGGCTCCGGTTAAGCAAAGCAGGGCCGACGATTCGTTCAAGGAGGTTCTTCGATGCCAAAATGGGCAAAAACGGTGCTGTACCTGCTGGTGGCGGCGGTACTGACCCGACTGATTCCTTTTTCCTCGCTGTTCCGCAATCTCGACACGATGATCCACGAGTTCGGCCATGCCGTCGTGGCGCTCGCGACGTCGGGCCGGGTCCTGCAGATCGATCTGAACGCGGACCACAGCGGCGTCACCTACACGATGACCAACTCGACGTGGAGCGCCGTTCTCGTCTCGCTGGCCGGCTATCTGTCCGCTTCGCTGTTCGCGGTATTGATGTTCTACGGCTATTACAAAAAGCAGCAGAAGCAGGGCTTGATCCTGATGACGGCCGTGGCGCTGATCATGCTGATCCTGTACGTGCATCAAGGGTACGGCGTCGTCTGGCTGATCGGATTTATCGCGGTGAACGCGCTGATGTATTTCGTCTGGGAGCCGGCGCGCAATTTCTATTATCTGCTGCTCTGCTTCCTGACGCTCGAAGAATCGGTGATCAGCCCGCTGTATCTGGCTTGGGCGTCGATCACGTCTCCGAGATTCGCGGGAGACGCGACGAATCTCGCGCGCGAGACGTACGTTCCGGCGATCGGCTGGTCCATTCTGTTCGTTGCTTTTGCTCTGTTGTGCGCGAACTGGTCGATCCGGCTGTTCGTCAAAGCCAACGAAAACCGTTCGGCGGGCCGCAGCAATTCGGGCAGCGGATCGCGGCGGTCCAAGATGCGCGCTTGACGCAGCCGAAATATCACAGCATGATGCATTCAATTAAGGGAGGTCGGAAAAAATGACGAATTCGAAAAATTGGCGGGACCGCGTAGCGGATTACGGACGCAGCAAACTCGGAATCGGCGTGAACAACAAAACGCCCGAGGAGACGTTCGACGCATCCGCCGCAGGCGAACCGTTAGACGAGAAAGAGCTGAACGCCCGCATCAAAGGCTACGGCAAAGAATATTCGGAAGAATCGTTCTGGGCGAAGATCAAGAAGTTCGGCAAAAATGCCGGGGTCAAAGTGGTCTATGCGGCGTTGCTGCTGTTCTACACGCTCAAAGACGCGGACGTGCCGCCTTGGGCGAAATCGGTCATCATCGGCGCGCTGGCGTACTTTATCGCGCCGATCGACTTGATCCCGGATTTCATTCCGGTCGCCGGATATACCGACGATTTCGGCACGTTGATCGCGGCGGTCGCCGTGGTCGCCAAGCATATCGACGACGCGTCGCGCGGCAAAGCGCGCGCGAAACTGGTCGCTTGGTTCGGCGAGAGCGCGACGCTCGATCTGGGCGAAGTGGAAGCGAAATTGGTCGAAGAAGATCCGAAGAAGAAAATCGATTAAGGCATGCCGGGGAGTCAACGCAGCCGGAGGAAGCAAGCCGACTTCGAGAAGAACTCGTTCGCGTGGGCTTATGAAAATGAAGCTGCCGCGCTAACGGATCGTAGATTCCTTAGACGCGTAAAATAACCCGTTTCGAGATTCTAACGGATCGTAGATTCCTTAGCGGCGCTGTGGGCCTCTTTTTAAGCGGAAAACGGGCGTTTTTTCACTCTAAGCGTCACCTGGTTCCGTTAGAATTTTAAAACCGTTCGAAATGCCCGCTAAGCGTCGCCTCGATCCGTTAGAAATCAAATGCTAAAGCCTTTCGGAGAAAGGCACTTCGGAAGCCTAAGCTAAAGCCTTTCGGAGAAAGGCACTTCGGAAGCCTAATACCTTGTCAACACTAAAGGTAGGAATACGCTCTCCTGAATCGCACCAGAAGCGCGTGCGTTTCAGGAAATCGTAAACCTGTGATTAAGAGTTGAAAGGGTACTAAACTAAAGCCTTTCGGAGAAAGGCACAGATTGTCGAGAACGGACTTTTTGTCCGTTCTTTTTTATTGGTTTGAATAGATGACTTTTCTTGGGAAAAGCACGTTTAATGGATAACGAAACGAACCGTCGAATCATTCGGATCGTGATTTTTCATTAAAGAGCAAGAAAGGGAGATTTGATATGAACAAGCTCTTATTCGCTTTCGCCATCGGCGCTTTGGCGTTCGCGCCGTCGTATTCGCTGGTCGCCGCGCCGACTCCGGACGCTTCTTCGGTTTCTTCGCAGCCCAAGCTACCGCCGGATGTTCGAAACAAAACGGATCTGTTGAGCGATGCGGAAGCCGATCAAATCGCGGCCGACTTGAAGAACCGTATCGTAGAAGAGTACGGCCCGAAATATAATTTTGAAAACTTTACCGTCGAATTCAACAATGAACAAGACAAAGGCGAGGTCGTCGGAATCGACGTAGACGTCAATACGGATATGATCCTGACGCAGGATCCCGCGCACAGCGCTTACGGAACGGGTATACGGCAGGACTTGGCCGAACTGACCGACCCGGCAGAGAAAGCGGAGCTGCAAAAAGAGATCGACCGGTTCTTGAACGAAGCCGGCGAGCATTATAACGCGCCTTCGAACTCTTGGTTCCTCTACCATATCGAAGTTCCCGAACAAGGATCTGTCGATGGCGCCGCCTCGTCTTCTCGGCAGCCGGAGTATACATTATTCGGAAGAGAAGATATTACAGCGGACGAAACGATCTTGACGCCTTTGAAACGGTAAGGGTTGAGCGACGCAACGAACGCGAACGGCAACTCCAGCGTTCGCTAACGGCGGCAAAGAAGCCCGATTCTCCCAAACGGAGAATCGGGCTTCTTTTTAACGATAACCGGCCGGGACGACTTATCCCTGCTTCAACGCTTCGATTCCCAGCGCCAGCGATCCGGCCAGACCGGCATTGTCGCCGAGACCCGGCGGCACGATATACGTGTCCAGATCGTCCAGTACGGACGAAGCGACATACCCGTTCAGGTTCCGCGATACTTTCTCGCGGATCAGCGGGAACAACTGCCGCTGGTGCATGACGCCGCCGCCGAGAATGACTTTCTTGGGCGACAGCAGCAGGATCGCGCCGGTCACGGCTTCGGCCAAGTAATGCGCTTCGATCTCCCACGCCGGATGATCTTCCGGCAGCGTGTCGCCGCCTTGTCCCCAGCGTTTGCCGAGCGCGGGACCCGCGGCCATGCCTTCCAAGCAGTCTCCGTGATACGGACAAGTCCCCGCGAAGTCGTCGTCCGGATGACGCCGAACCGGCACATGGCCGCCTTCGGGATGCACCAGTCCGTGCACGCGCTGTCCGCCGGCATAGACGCCGACGCCGATTCCGGTCCCGACGGTATAATACACGCAGCTGTCCAGCCCCTGCGCCGCGCCCCATCTGGATTCGCCGAAAGCGGCCGCATTGACGTCCGTATCGAAGCCGGCCGGCACGTTCAGTTCTCTGCGCAGATGACCGAGCAGATCGTAATTCGCCCAGCCCGGTTTGGGCGTCGTGGTCACATGGCCGTACGTCGGGCTGTTCGTGTCCAGATCCAGCGGGCCGAACGAACCGACGCCGAGCGCTTCGATGCCTTTGTCTTTGAAATAATCGGCGGCCCGCTGCGTGGTCCGCTGCGGTTCTTCGGTCGGAAAACTGATCCGGTCCAGAATCTCCCCGCGTTCGTTGCCGATCCCGCAGACGAATTTGGTGCCGCCCGCTTCGATTGCTCCGATGATCATAGTCTTGCTCCTCTCCGTGTCGAGTTGTTTCGATTGCAGCTTGCCATGACTCTGATTATAGCATGGATACCCGGCCGATACCGATGAAGGCGCGATTACGAATTGTATCGCCTCGCCGATTTGTGCTATTTTTATCTAAATGGCTGGAAGCGTTATCTTGAAGGGGGCAACGGAAATGGGCAGAGAAATCGTCGAACTGAACGGGAACTGGAGAATCAAAGATTTCGCGCCGGGCGCGGTCGCATCGCAGGAGAACGCGGCGCCGGGCTTGGACGATCGGTATTGGATGACGGGCCGCGTGCCCGGGGACGTACATAGCGCGCTGACGGAACGGCGGATCGTCGACTCCCCGTATTACGGACACAACGATCTGAAAAGCCGCTGGATCGAAGAACGGGAATGGTGGTACCGCCGAGGATTCGAATACGACGGAGAACGGACCGGCGAGAAAGCCGAGCGGTTCGAGCTGACGTTCGAAGGACTGGACACGTTCGCTACGGTATTCGTCAACGGGCACGAGGTCGGCACGGCGAGCAATATGCTGATGCCGCATACGTTCGACGTGACGAGAGTGATCCGCCGAGGCTGGAATATGGTCGCCGTCCGTTTCGATCCGCTGCTTCCGCATCAGCGAGACAAAGAGCGTTTCGATTGGTCTTCGTATACCAAAGAACGCCCGTGGCTGCGCAAAGCGGCGATGAATTTCGGTTGGGACTGGGGGCCTCGGCTGGTGACGGTCGGCATCTGGGGCGGCGTGCAGCTTAAGCGGCATCGGCTGGCCAAGATCGAAAGCGTATTCGTTGAGACCGTATCGATCGACGACGGGGAAGCGATGTTGGAACTGTCGGCTTCCGTTCTGAGCTACCGGGGCATGCCGGATCTGCCTTTGCTCCTGCGCGTGAAGCTGGAAGACGCCGACGGAAACACGGCTTACGATGCGCTGTTGGTGGACGAAGAGGTCAAGCGTTCGGAGAACGGCAAACGGACGGTCGGCGAATCGCCGCATAAACCAAACGAACCGCAGCGGCCGGAAGCCGGTTCGATGGACATGCAGCCCGCTCCGGGACTGGGCGATTCGCCGAGCGCGCGCAGCGCGATGCCGGAGAGCTATCGTTCGGCCCGGCGTCGTCAGGCGGCTTTCCGCGCGCCGGCGGCGATCCGTCAGCCCAAGCTCTGGTGGACGCACGATCTGGGCGAGCCGCATCTATATAGGCTGACGGCCGAACTGTATGCGGGAGACGAGCGAATCGATACGGTGACACAGGCAGTCGGCGTGCGCACGCTCGAACTGCGGACCGAAGACGAAGAGGGCCGCGCGGCGTTCCGCTTTTTCCTGAACGGTCAGCCGGTCTACGCTCGGGGCGCCAACTGGATTCCCGCGGACAACATGATCGGCGCGATCCCGGATTCCCGCTACGGCGAACTGATCGAACTCTCGACGGAAGCCGGCATGAACATGCTGCGCGTCTGGGCGGGCGGGATCTACGAGAAAGACGTGTTCTACGACGAGTGCGATCGGCGCGGCGTGCTGGTCTGGCAGGATTTCGCTTTTGCCAACGCGCTGTTCCCGGACTTCAATCAGGACTTTATGGACAATGTGCGCGCCGAGGTCGAAGCCAATGTGCGGAGACTGCGCGGACGAGCTTCGCTGGCGCTCTGGTGCGGCAACAACGAGATCGACTGGCTGTACGACATGAAAACGGCGAGCGGCGATATCCGAAGCGATTTCTACGGCGAGCTGATCTATCACGATCTGATTCCCGAAGTACTCGAACTGCTCGATCCGAATCGGCCGTACTGGCCTTCTTCGCCTTACGGCAGAGCCGGAGATCAAGACGACAACGATCCGGCGGTCGGCGACCGGCATAATTGGCAGGTCTGGCACGGGTCCGTCTATCCGCGAGCGTTCGGCGAAGCGCCGGTGCTGGATTACAGCATCGAAGGCGTGACTTTCAAAAAGTATAAGCAGGACATGGCGCTGTTCAGCAGCGAATTCGGCATGCACGCGTCCGCGAACCGGTACACGCTCGAGAAAAACATGCCGCAAGGCGAACTGGTGTGGGGCAGCGAAGAAATGGCATACCGCAACAAAGACACCAACCATCGCAAAGGCATTCTGCTGATGGAAGGATATACGGGCGTTCCGCGGGATATCGAGGAATACATGAATTTCTCGATGCTGACCCAAGCGGAAGGACTGCGTTACGGCGTCGAGCATTACCGGCGGAATCCGCGCAGCGGCGGCAGTCTGATCTGGCAGCTCAACGACAGTTGGCCGGGCACGAGCTGGTCGATGATCGACTACGAGCTGCTGCCGAAAGCCTCGTACTATTACGCGAAAAAGTTCTATGCGCCGCTGCTGCTCAGCCTCGAACACGAACCGGGCGAGCCGCTGCGGATCTGGGCGGTAAACGACGGAGCGGAAGCGGTCGAGGTCGAAGCGCTGCTGGAAGTCCGGCGGTTCGACGGCGGCAAAATCGGGGAGTACCGCTTCCACTCGGACGGCGGCGTGCTCGGTCCGGTGCTGCTCGGGGAGATCGGAGAAACGGAGGCGCTGGACGGCACGGATGCGGCAGAGGCGATAGTGAGGCTGCGGCAGATCGGCGGCGGGAGCGGCTTGGCCTCGTTCGAGCAGACGTATATGCTGCGGGATCATCGGGAGCTGAAGCTGGGGCGGTCGGAGCTGGTATGGAGCCTATGGCAAGAGGGAGTACAAGAAGCGGATGCAGCGGAACGCGAAGCCGAGTCTGTAAACTCGCGGGAGTCAAGATTGGGGCAGACCGATGCAGCGCAGGAAGCGCGCGATATTCGCGCCGCTTGGCTGATGGACGAAGCGCTTGCGGCATCGGTCGAAGCGGCGGATCGCCGGAACGCCCGGCATGGCGAAGCGCCTTCGGGCGCGGCGTCCGACCGAAACGAGGCAAAAGGCGGCGATATGCCGAACCGTTGTCTTGTAGAGATTCGCGCTTCCGTTTCGCTGGCACGGATGGTCAAGCTGGAACTGCCGCTGGGACGGGTACGGTTCAGCGATAACTATTTCGACCTGCTGCCGGGCGAGAGCCGAACGGTGGAAGTGTCGATGTTGGACGGTTCGGAATTGGCGACGGAGTTCGTGCGGGAGAATATGCAAGTGAGCGCGGTTAATGCGTCGAGTGGTCGCCGCGAAGATGCCGAGAGCGAAAATTCTTGATTTTTTCCGGAGCACGGTTTAGAGTAAGAAAGTAAGCATTATAGTCATAACGACGCGAAGCACGCGGACGTATTCCCTTTTCGAGAAGAAGGGAGACGTCCGCTTTTTTGCGTTCGGACGGAAGATTGGTAAATGTAACTAAAATATAAAAAATGGGTCTTTTCCAAATGCTGCAACCAAGCGACAATAGAGATTGGGGATATGCGTACATAAGCGTTTGATCTTAGAGGGGAGAGAGGAACTTGAAAAGAATCGGAAAGGAAAAGGCAAGTTGGGGGAAAAAGGCCGGATGGATGTTGGCGGCTGCCGTGCTGGCGACGGGAACCGTGTGGGGAGCCGCAGGCGGCGCGCCGCAGGTACACGCGGCCGCGGCCGCCGATTTCACGGACGTGAAGTCGACCCATTGGGCGAAAAGCAGCATCGAAGCCGGAGTAGCCAAAGGATACGTGGACGGGTATACCAACGGCACGTTCAAACCGGATGCCTCGGTGAGCCGCGCGGAATTCGTCAAGATGGTCGTAGCGGCGATGAAACTCGAGGTGAAAGAAACTTCGGGCAAATGGTATGTCCCGTACGTCGATGCGGCGTCCGCGAAAGGATGGTATGCCGCAGGCGACTTCGCGAATAACGAAGCCGCATGGAACAAGACGATGACCCGCGAAGAAATGGCCCGCGTCGCGGCCCGCGCGATCGGCGAAACATCGAAAGAAGACGACAAATGGATGTACCTCGCCACCAAAGCCGGCCTGATCCAAGGCGTCGGCAAAGGACAGCTCGCTCCGCAAGGACTGACCACGCGCGCGCAGTCCGTAGTCATCATCGAGCGCATTCTGACCGCCAACGCCGGCGGCAAGCTGGATTCCGATCGGTACGCGACGGGCGCGGCGGAGATTCTGTGGCACGGGACGAATATTTTTACGGTGATGCCGGAGAAGTTCGTTACGCCAGAATCGGATTGGAAAAGTAAAGGGAAGTCGTCGGTTGAGGAAATGTGGAACGAGAAAAATATGACGATCACCTCGAAAGATGGACTGTATCAAGGGAAGCTGGAAGCGCTCATTGCGATCGATCTGGATGACAAGAATGATCCGAATCGTTCGCTGCTGCCGCTCGATAAACTGAAATGGTTTAACGGCTACGAAAACATGAACAAAAACCTTCTGATCAGCAAGGAAAAAGGTAACTACCTACTGTATTTCAAAGGAAAACAAGTGTTCAACAAAGACACCAAGAAATACATCAACCGAGGCTATGTACCTTTCCGTGTGCGGGGCTTTGATAGTCCAAACGAAGACCTCATGTACAGCAAAAACAAATTGAACGGAATTGCGCCCGTCTATGTTAACGATGACATCGATACCCCGGCCGTTATCATTCCGAAAACCGGAACGGTTCAGCAAGACCGAATCGCGATTCAACTGGTCACTCCCGGCGGAGGCCAACTCAAAACTGACATCGATGTGCTGTCGCTTCGAGGTGTACAATGAAAAAAACCTACCGGCAACGCTTTACGATTGTCGGACTCACGATGCTGCTCTTAATAGGCAGTATCGTGGGTGTTTTTTTTCCAGCGCCGGGTCATATTGAAGCCGCACCTGCCAAAAAAGAAATTGAATACGAAAGTTTATCCGGAGCTAAAGCCCATCCCGATAAAGCTGCGTTAAAATTCGGACCAAAGCCCACGGCAAAAACAAAAACCATCAATGAAGATGCGGGCACAGGCAAGAAAATTCAAAAAATCGTATTCTACCGAGGAATCGAAGCTGTCAAAACCATTGAAGTAAATGCGCAAACATATACAGGCTCCGAAACATTTGGCGGTGAAGCATTCGAAGTGAAATCCGTTGAGAATGGTTCGGCCGGTTCTTGGTTTGCCTGGCAACGAGGCGAAACGACAAACCCTCAGTGGTTCGCTGGCAATGAAGGCTTGACATGGGAACGCCGAGGAAGCCCTCTTCCTGAAAGTCAAGTAGGTACCGAACCTATAAATGGGAAAAACTATCGAGAGTTTCCGGGTCAAGAAGTTCTTATGACCGTAAAGTACGGACGAACAAAACCCTTTATAAGCCGAGTCGATGGTATAGACCTTCAATTTCGTAATGACATGATCGACACTCGATCAGAAACAATTGATCGATTAAATCAGGAAATCCCAGATGGTGTAAACGTCAAAACCCTTCGGAATGAAGACGTCGAAATCGAATCGCTAGGTATTGTCGGAAAATCAGACCCAAACGCCGATGCCGAACGAATATGGGCCGGACGAGAACCCCGACAAACAAGTGGGACAACTCGAAGTTTAGATTTCGCATATATTACCTTTTCGCAAACACACAATAGTAACGGTAAAAAATACTATGTTCGAGAACATGATAATGATCCTATGGTGACCTACGGATCAAATGGACCGCGAGCCCAAGCTATGATGTTTTATTTTGCCGCTTACAACTACACATTCAAATCGCAAACCTTTCAATACCCCGACCATTATTGGGTCTACACCGAAGATAGCGGCGGGAGCGAAACGGAAGAACCGATTGAAGGCTGCACGATCCGGAACGGTCGCACTATGGAAGGTCAGAAAATGACCCCCGAATCTTCGGCTGTGATTAAAGCGGATCAACGAGGCAGCGAAATGTTCGATGTGCTGCTGGGTATTCCAACGTCAGAGAGCCTATACGGTAATGTGCTAGCTAACAGCTATCTGCACCAGTACAAATACCAAGAAAAGCTCACGACCTGTGTCTACGAGTTTACGGTGACCAAGACGTACAATCTGACTTGGTTCAAAGAAGTTCCTACAAAGCTGCCGGACGGTAAACCTGGACCGCCAGATCGAGTAGAGCAGCATGATACCAAAGTCGTGCCGTATCCTATTCATATCGAGCGCTACGGTTCGCACTGGGTCGTAGACAAACTAGGCGTGTACTCAGTTAATCAAGCCGTCTTGCAAAACTATGCGTTCAGCGGAGATCAGATCACAATCACCCCGAGCGGGTACACTCCGCCCAATGTAAGTTTAACGAGAAAAGGAAAATCAGTCGGTGCAAAAGGTCCCGGCAACTGGGAAGAGTCGGAAGACCTGACTGGGAATTTGTCTCCGCCCGCCATTCCTAACGAACTCGACCGATACGCGGCCGAAGGGGAAAGCAAAATCGGACAAGTCAAAGTCAATAACGACAAATTGACATTCAACGGCCAAGTTCTGATGGACGATGCTGTGATCGAAAAGAAAACCCAAGAACCGAAAGCCGTACCCGATCCGCAAAAAATCAGTCAAGACGTGTTGTATAGTCCAAACCATACGATTCCGATCATCAAAACGAATCGACAAAGCGCAGCAAGCATGGGTACGATCACGTATACGCCGCTCAGCGCCAATTATAATGCGGTTCCTGGCGACACCTATCCGATCGGCGGGATCAACTCCGTGACCGTACATACGCCAGTCGTCAATTATTCGTCGGCCACCGACGATCAAGCCCATAACCAGAAAACGACACCGAACGCAAGCCGAGCAGCCTTCATCTTGGATCGACCGTTTACGATTCGCATTCCGACAAGCGGCCAACATGCGAATTATCCGGGGTATGGAGATCGAGATTATCAGAAATATTTCCGCGCCAAGCAGGTTCGGTTCCCGTTCGATACGTATACAGCCGATCGTTCAACCTTCTATCCGTCACAGACGTGGATCGATATTCCAGTGAGCCGACTCGACACGACGTTCTTCCTGCCGGTGTGGGTGGACGAAGGCGACTATACCGTCGAGTTTCGCAACATCGCGGAAAATGCGCCCGACGTGCAGCCCGGTCAGCCGGATGCCAACTTGGATCTGACGTATCACGTCGCGTCGGATACCGTGGGCGTCGAAGTCATCGGAAGGCTGTACGACTTCCATCTGACGGATATCGTCGATTACAACTGGGAACTGGTTTTCCGCGAGCAGAAAGGCAGTCCGGTGCATACCGGAAATACCTACTGGACGGGACTGTCGGACTTGGACGGCGCGCCGCGCGGAAACGCCTCGCCGTTTACGCTTCCGATCCTGCCCGGCAGTAATCCGCTGCAAGGGATGAAGAACGTTTCGGTGAAGACGGGGTACCATGTGAAGTTCGATCTCAAGACCAAAGGCAACATGTTCGGTAAAACCGACGGAATACGTATCACGCCGAGTTTTACGTTCGTCAGCAAAGACGGCAAAACGAAAACCCCGGTCGATCTGTATTACCATGACGATCACCGGTCGTTTATCCAAGTCGGATCGGAAGAGGACACGGTCGAACGTTACGTGATCTTGAACGAGCGTCTGCGCAACGTACCGGAAGAAGAGCTGACCGATACGGCGCGGTACAAATACGATCACGACTACACCTTTGCCGAAGTCGGCGGCGTGAGCCGGGAGATGTTCGTGCAGGATTACATTCGACGCTTTACCAAGTTGAAAACGCCGGTCGGCGGGTATGATCTTCTTCTGCTGCCGGAGCAGGTGCGGACCTTGATCGGCCCGAAGACCGACCTGCCGGCTTCGGTCGATTACAGCCGGGCGAATGCGGCGGTGCAGAAATGGTACGGCGAATACAATCTTCCGGTCGATCCGTATGTCGTCGCGCAGGGCACGAATCTGGCGGAATACGGCCGTACGCACCGAGGCCTCACCAAACGCGATCCGATCTTCCTGCGGGACGGCTACATCATCTTGAACTTCAATATCGAGAGCATCCGAGGTGGGGATCTGAAACGTCCGCATTTGCAGTATATGAATGCGCCGCTCATGAACCAATGGACCCTGGAAGGGTACAAGCGCAGCGTGAAAGACTCGTGGGGGAATTCGTTTAACCTGCGGGACGGGGATATCGTGTTCTACAACGGCGATAAGTCGTACAAAGACGATTTTCAAGCGCAGGTTCCGCATTAAGAGAAGCAAGCGGCCGCGTTCGGAGGGAAGAGGAACAGAGTAGAAGAAAGAAGATACAGAGAAAAACAAGTCTAGGCCAACCGAAAAGGCGAGCAGCTCCGCGCGGAGCCGTTCGCCTTTTGCTCTATTTCTTTTCTTTATGGGACAATGCGAGATTCGACTTGCGCGAAGTTCGGCTTACCGCCGCCAATGATCTCCCCGTTCTTCCGGAGACTGTTCGATCGAAACGCCTTCCATATGTCGGCGCTCCATCTTGTGGCGCTTTTTGCGATTTTCTTTGGAATCGAACACGATGCTCAGATCGTAGTCTTCCGGGTACAGCGATTCGCGCGCAATATGCGGCTGCAAGCGCTTTTTGGCGATCCGGAATTTCTTGCCCTGAATCTGGATGCCGATCGTGCCCATTCCGTCTTCTTCGGCATAGACGATGCCGGTCTGGCCGAGATACGGAACCTTGACGCTGTCGCCTACGCGGAAGGCGGCAGACGTAGCTTGACCTTGATCGGCGGATTCGTCGCCGCTCAAGGTCGCCTCCGGAGCCGGCTGCGCAGGCTCCGGCTCCGCCCGGCGCAGCGCCGCGCCGGGCAGCAGCGCCGGATCGTCGGCCGGGTATTCCGGCCGACCGCTCAAGCCGGCGGCTTGCGAGGCGGCGCGTGCCTCGCCGCTCGGCGTCTGCTCCGCAGCGCCGCCCACGCCGACTTCGGTCGGCTCGGGCGGCAGCCCTCCCCCCGCGGCTGTATCCGCCGCCGGAGTCTGACCCGCGCGCGCCCCGCTCGCGCGGCTGAACGGGTTAGCTGCCGGCTCGCCCGGCTGCTCCGCAGCCCGACCCCGGCGCGTCAATTCTTCCGCTCGCCGCGTCACGGCGTCCGGAATGCCCAGCTTCTTGGCGATGGCGAACGCGTAGCTGCGACCGGCTTCGCCGATCGTCAGCCGGTAGAGCGGCTGAAGCGTCTCGGCGTCGAATTCCATTCGGGCGTTCTCGCAGCCCGGAGTCGCCGAAGCGAAATTCTTGATCTCGGTGAAATGCGTCGTGACGACGACGCAGGTCTCTCGGCGATGCAGTTCTTCCAGCACGGCGATCGACAAGCCGACGCCTTCGCCCGGATCGGTGCCGGAAGCCATCTCGTCGATCAGGACGAGCGTGCGGCGATCGGCCGTTTCCAGAATATCTTTGACCCGGCGAATATGGGCGGAGAAGGTACTGAGCGCCTGCTGGATGCTCTGCCCGTCGCCGATATCGGCTTCGATGCCGGTGAAGACCGCCAGTTCGCCGCCTTCTTCGGCCGGAACGAGCAGACCGGATTGGGCCATCAGGGTCAGCAGGCCGACGGTCTTGAGCGCCAGCGTCTTGCCGCCCGTATTCGGCCCGGTCACGATCAACATGCGGAAATCTCGGCCCAGCTCGAAGTTCAGCGGGACCATCTTGGCTCCCATCAACGGATGGCGCGCTCCCCGCAGGAAGATTCGGCCGTATTCGTTCAGTTTGACGTTGACGCCTTCGAGCGCCAGACCGTAACGCGCTTTGGCGAACAGGAAATCGTATTCGCCGACCAAGTCGGCGTTGGTCTTGAGTTCCTGTTCGAACTGTTCGGCGAGGCCGGTCAATTCGCTGAGGATTTTGTCTTCTTCGCGCGATTCTTCGGCGCGCAGCAGTTCCAATTCGTCATGGAACTGACGGATTTCGTCCGGCTCGACATAGACGGTCTGTCCGCTGGACGATTCGTCCAGTACGGTGCCTTTGACGAGCTTCCGGTATTCTTTGCGTACCGGGATCGCGGAGCGGCCGCCGCGCTGGACGGCGAGATTTTCTTGCAGGATCGAGCGATGTTTGGCCATCAGTTCGGCGAGTCGGCGGGAGCTGCGTTCTTCGACGGTCGCCATGCGGCGGCGGACTTTCGACAGCTCGCGGCTGGCCGAATCCAGTACTCGGCCGTTTCTTACGCAGCGTTCGATCTCTTCGCGCAGCCGGTCGAGCCGGTGCATGCCGGAAGCGTAAGCCGCCGCGTTGGGCGCCCAATCGGCTTTGGCGCGCATGTAATCGATCAGCTGCACGCAGCTGCGCAGAAACTGGTGCAGATGCATGAAGTCCTGCTCGCGGAATACGTAACCGGAGCCGAGCAGATCGAGAACGGATTCCATGCCGCTTAGCGAAGGAAGCGGGATGCTGGCTCCCCGGCGCAGGACGCCGGCGGCTTCGTCCGTTTCGTCGAGTTTGCGCCGCAGCGCGCGGGCGTCGATCTCCGGCGTCAAGCGGGCGATGCGCCGTTTGCCGAGATAAGAGACGGCGTAGACGGACAGTTCGGTTTTGACTCGTTCGTATTCCAGACGTTCGAGGGTTTGCGGATTGATCATTGAAGATTGAGTCACGGGAATCGCTCCTTATAGGTGAAATAGGTTGGATAGACGCTTCGCGTCCAAGATCATGAAAGACCGGAAAACGCAAAAAAGGCGGAATCGCGCTTGAGATCAGTTCGGCAGTCGGGAAAAGAGATTTCTTTTCCCGACTGCCTGAGATCAGCACAATTCCGCCTTTCGAGACTCGGTTCCGGCGCGCCCGCGCAGACGACATTACCTCGCCGTTCGCGCTTCCTTCGAATGTTTCGTTTTCGTTGCTGCGGCTTCCGGCGCGGCAGCACGCAAAAAGGGCCGCGCAGCAGGAAGCAGCGCGGCCCGAAAACTCGAAAGATAGAGGTTTAACCTAATACCTTGTCAACACTAACGGTAAAATTAAGAGTTGAAAGGTACCTGCTCCGAGTTTATGGAATATTGATTCGCTGTTCTTAACTGAAATTCCGGACAGGCTTAAACAGCGTCGACGAATAAACCGCCTGCGGCGATCTTTTCGAAAATCTGTTCATACCGTCCAATATGGAATTCGATTAGTTAAGAACATACCCCGTCATCAATATTTCCCCTTTCGACTCAAAGTTAACCTCATCATAGAACGATCTTCTTGTCCGGTCAAGCCTAATGTTACGGTCTACTCGTCTTCGTCCGTATAAACTTCGTCTTTGTACCCTTGGTCCGTTTCCGAATCGATCAGGTTTCGCTGTACCTCGTCGGGCATGGAAGCCGGGAAAGAACCTTCGCGGAACAAGCCGCCTTCCGGGTCGGTATCGCGTTCGGTGACCAGATCGCTCTGAGGTTCGGTCTCGCGATCGCCGTCGGTAATCAGCGGACGCGCCGGATCTTCCGATTCGGCGGCCAACTCCTCGCGGCCTTCTTCGCCGCCGGCTCCGTTCAGCAGATCGGTTCCGTGCGGTTCGTCCATCGCCGGCGCCGCCGGGTCGACCGGGCTGTCCGGGAACAGGTCGTCCGCGTCGGGCACGTCTTCGAGCATCGGCGAACCCAGATTGGGATCTTCTTCGGTACGGTTCGGATAGGCTTCCGGATCGGTAGGCACCTTATCGGCGTCCAAAGCGCTCTCCTGAACGGTGTCGACGTATTCCATCGTTTCCGCAGGAATGTCGCGTTCCTCGTAATCGCGGGCGTTGTCTTGAGAAAGTTCGTAGCGCTCGTAGGCGCGATCGGATTCGTTGCGCGGGTCGTATGCCATGATGTTCCTCTCCTTTTGTCGGGCTTGTTGTGAATGCGTCTTAACAAGCTTTTACCCGAAAGAGAGCAGTCGTAACCGCGTTCCGATCGCGGGACTTCTCCGCCCTTATTCGGAAGAAACGCCCCGCCTGTCGCTCGCTTTGCATCCGAAGATCGGATCTGCCGGTGCTTTTAAGGCCGACTTGGGCAGAGTGAGGCCGCGATTCGCCAGACTTCCGCGTGCGCCGGAGCCAGCCGAGCCCCACGCGTCCAGACTGCGCTTTACGTGGCCTTATCGCCCAGAGTCGAATTGGAAGTTTCGGTTCGTCGGGAGTAAAATTAATAGGTTAGAAATATTGTGGCGTTTGAAGCATGCGATTGGGCCGACGGAGGGTATCGCATGCAGGGACGCAAACGCCGAATTTAAGCAAAGCGGCGGACGGTTCGTCAAGAACCACCGCAGCGCGCGGAAGCCGGAAGCAGAACATTCGCGTTCGCGGCTCGCGCGCCGTTTCCGGCGGGAAGCCCGTCGTTTTGGCTGCGAAGGGACGTGCTGGTCAGGATGGAATTTTCATGGAAAAAGAATCTGGTTGTGCTGTGGGCCGGCGTATTCTTCTGTAGTATGGCCTACTCGATCTCGATCCCTTTTCTGCCGATCTTCATGCATAACGAACTCGGCGTAGGGGAAAGATATCTGTCGATCTGGGCGGGGGTCGCGTTCGGCATCACGTTTCTGTCGAGCGCGCTCATCTCGCCGTTCTGGGGCTCGCTGGCGGATAAATACGGACGCAAACCGATGTTGGTTCGTTCGGGTTTCAGTTTGGCGGCGCTCTACTTCATTAACTTCTTCGTGCAGAGCCCCGAACAGTTGATCGCGCTGCGGCTGTTTCAAGGCCTGCTTGCCGGTTTCATTCCGGCGGCGATCGCTCTCGTAGGCACCAATACGCCGGAAGACAAGACCGGCTACGCGTTGGGCGTGATGTCGACCGCCAGCGCATCGGGCAACATCATCGGTCCGTTGATCGGCGGTTTGGTCAGCTTTACCTTGGGCAACCGCAGCGCTTTCTTGTTCTCGAGCGCGATCGTGCTGATCTCGGCTCTCGTCGCGACCTTCCTCGTGCACGAGAAAGAGTTCGCTCGCCCCAAAGTACGTTCGCGGGTCAAAGACGATCTGAAGCAGGCGGCGAGTATTCCGATCTTCTTCGCTCTGCTGGGCTTGGTCGCGATGAGCAACTTCTCCGTCATGATTCTCGAGCCGCTCATTACGATCTATGTGCAGGGCATGGGCGTATCTTCGGATCGGACGTCGTTGGTATCGGGCATCATCTTCTCGGCCGTCGGCGTGGCGACCGTCATCATGGCGCCGCGTTGGGGACGGATCGGGGGCAAGATCGGCTACGGCAAAGTGCTGATCATCGGTCTGATCGGCGGCGCGGTCGGCAACCTGCTGCAATTTTTCGTGACGGGTTACGTCGGATTCGGGATTCTGCGTTTCGTGTACGGGCTGTTCTTCGCGGGCGTATTCCCGGCGGTCAACGCCATGATCGTGCAGGTGACCAAACCGGAATTCCGCGGCCGGGCATTCAGCCTCAATCAGTCCGCGACGCAGATCGGCACGATGGCCGGACCGCTGATCGGCGGCGTGCTGGGCGCGGTGATGCCGATCCATTGGATCTTCGTGGTCAACGGTATCGCGCTGCTGATCTGCGCGTTTATCGCCCATTATAAGAAGATCGATCAGACCGCGCCTTTCCGGCGTACCAAGGTCGCCGACGGAGAGTCCAGATAAGCGGAATTTTCGCGGGTGAGCGGACTGTTGACAAGACAGCCGCTTCGTCTTACCATTACCGAAGATTGCGGCGTTTCCCGTCGGCCGGATCAAGCATCGCGCGTGATGCAAGCTTAACGTTCCGGCTCGGAAATTCGCTCGGCGATCGTATCGAAGCAGGCCGATCAGCCGCCAAGCCGCAAGGCTTAAAATAGAAAACCAGGAGGCGTTAATGGAATGACGATACCTAAAGTTTTGACGATTGCCGGTTCCGATACGAGCGGAGGAGCCGGCATTCAGGCCGACCTCAAGACTTTTCAGGAACTGAACGTATACGGAATGACCGCGCTCACCTGCGTGGTAACGATGGACCCGCAGCGTTGGAGCCATAACGTGACGTCGATGTCGGCGGAACTGCTGGAAGAACAGCTCGATACCGTGCTGAACGGAATCGGCGTGTCTTCCGCGAAAACGGGCATGCTGAGCACCGTCGGCATCATCGACGCGGTAGCCCGCAAGATCGAAGAACGTCCGCTGAAGCATTTCGTGGTCGATCCGGTCATGGTATGCAAAGGCGAAAACGAAGTATTGAACCCGGATACGGCCGAAGCGATTCTGGAAAAGTTGGTTCCCAAAGCGACCGTGGTGACGCCGAACCTGTTCGAAGCTTCCCAGCTCGCGAAAACGGCGCCGATCCGTACGATCGAAGACATGAAAGCCGCAGCGGCCAAGATCCACGAAACGGGCGCGCAGTACGTTATCATCAAAGGCGGCGTCAAGCTGCTGCACGAAAAAGCGGTCGACTTGATCTATGACGGCAAAGAATTCGAACTGCTCGAATCCGAGCGGATCGAAACGAATTATATCCACGGCGCCGGCTGCACGTTCTCCGCGGCGATCACGGCGGAACTGGCGAAAGGTGCGGACGTGCCTACGGCGGTCAAGAACGCGAAAGCATTCGTTACGGCGGCGATTCGTCACGGATTCCCGATCAACTCTTTTGTGGGACCGACGATGCACGCCGCGCAGCGGTTGTACCGCGACTAAGCAAACCGATGAGTTAGGAACACAACAAAAAAGACGGATTTCCGATTCGGCAGCTCGATGCCGCGGGAAATCCGTCTTTTTTCGTTTAAGTCGTCGGCGTTGCGTTTATTGGAACATCGGGAAGACATAGCGAACCAGGAAATACAAGATGCCGAACGTAATGATAATGTAGGCGGCGTACTTGATGAAAGTCGAGGCGACCATGCTCGAATCGGATTTCTTCTCGATTCTGCGTTCTTCCACATCCACGTCTCTGTGCGAATTATTCATGTTGAATCCCTCCCTGACGGGTCCTGAGCCCTACGGCTTCAGGCCGAAGATCGTTGAAGATGCTTATAAATAAACGGAGCCGGGTCGCTTGAAACAAGGGCTTTTTGTCCGTTCGGCAAGAAAGAAAAAAGCAGGCGGGCAGGGAAAGGGAAGCCTTGTGGCGAATGTTAGAAAGAATCCAAAATTTTACGTCGTATCGGTTGCGGAGGTTGCTTCATGAAACGGTTACCGAAAATACTGGCTATCGTGCTGGCACTGCTCGCCGTCTTTTATTTATGCGCGGAAGCCTATCCGAAGCAGAAACAGGCAAGCGACGCGATCGGGGCAGAAAGTTGGCAGATTCTCTGGGATTCCGACGGTTCGGCATCGGTTCCGGATGCGCCGCCCGAGCGGGTTCTGCGCTCGCCGGATTGGGCGGATATGCGCGAAGATACGGATCCGCCGCCGAGACCCGCAGGAACGCAGTGGGCTTGGGTACGGATCGATATCCCTCAATTGAGTTGGACGATCCCCGCCGTGATGATGCAGAAAGTACACGGACGGGACGTCATGGTCTATACCGAATACCGCGAACTGTTCGATGCTCATCGGCAGTACCGATATTCGATGAACAATCTGCTGCTCCCGCTTCGCACGGAAGATTCCGGCGGTTCGCTGTATCTCCGGATGAAGATTACCGACCCCAGACCGGGGATCGTCGAAGAAGTTTCGTTCGGCAGTTTCTACCAATTGCTGACCGAATACCTGAATCAAGATCTGCTGGATGTCATGCTGGGCGGAGCTTTCGTATTGATCGGCGGCGTCATGCTGGTCTGCGCGTTGTTCCTGAACCGGGCCTACATCAAATCATGGCTGGCGTTATGCTTCGTCATCCTCTCGATTGGCCTGCTGGTCATTTCTTATTCTCCGTTTCTTTTTACGCTTTACCCGGCTTACGGGGGCGTTCTCCAACGATTGTTCGACGTCTCGCTGTTCACGTTGCTGCCTTCGTTTTTGTACTTTTTCCAAGCGATCTTCGGCAACGGCTACAGAAACGCGGTCCTGCATCTAAGCCGTATTCAATTGATCTATTCGTCTTTTTGCCTGCTCCTGCTCGTAGGCAACGTGCTGACCGGGGAACGGTACTTCTCGATTTATTATCTGCTGACGACGACGGTGCTCGGCGTGCTGATGATCGCGGATCTGTCGGTTCTGCTCGTCTGCACGATCTCGTACAGCCTTCAGCGCAATAAAGACGCTTGGATATTCAACGGCGGATTGGCGGTTTTCGCGGGAATCGGAGTATTCGAACTGCTGCGTTATTACGCGACGAACGAACTATACGATCTGTACTGGTGGAAATGGGGCATGGTCGTGTTCGTCATCTCGATGATCGTGGTTCTGGGTCGCCGATTCGCGGAAACGCATAACCAGGTGCTCGAATATGCCAAAGAACTGGAACGGTTCAACAACGAACTTCAGCGGTCGGAGAAAATGGAGATCATCAGCGAGCTCGCCGCCTCCGTGGCCCACGAGGTGCGCAATCCGCTGCAAGTCACGCGGGGATTCCTGCAGCTGCTCGGCGAGCGTTCCGCCGTATCGGACAAAGCGTATATCGAAATGGCGCTCGACGAGTTGGACCGGGCGTCGGGCATCATCACGGATTTTCTGACTTTTGCCAAGCCGGGCGCGGAGAACGTCAAGCCTTTGTCGATCTCGGAAGAGTTTCGCCATATCGAAGGCGTATTGACGCCTCTGGCAAGCATCCATCACGGCAAGATTATGCTCGACATCGAGCCCGATCTCTACGTCAAAGGCAATTCTTCGAAATTCAAACAGGCTTTTATCAACATGATCAAGAACAGCATCGAAGCGCTTCCGGACGAAGACGGGAAGATCGCGGTGAGGGCGACGCGGGAGAACGGCGAGGTCGTGATTCGGATTCGGGACAACGGAATCGGAATGGCGCCCGAAGTGTTGAAAAGGCTCGGCGAACCGTATTTCTCGAACAAGACGAAAGGCACGGGGCTGGGGCTGATGGTCACGTTCCGGATCGTCGAAGCGATGCAGGGAACCTTGACTTTCGACAGCAAAAAAGGAGCGGGAACCGAAGCGACGGTACGTATTCCGGAATCTTCCGAATAGGAGGATTCCGGAAACGCGCGACGCGGGGTTCCCGCTCTTTGTTATATCAGCGTTGTCAGCCTCCGTTCCCCCACATCGCCGCCGGTTCGATATCCAATCGTTCGGCTTGCGGAATAACGGCGGAAGGATGGGGCGGAATAACCAGATAGAATTCTTTCGCGTTTTCTTCGACGATGTTCAAACGAATGTCCTGAGGCAGCTCGACGCCGAACGTTTCGCGCAGGGCGGCTTTGGGATCGCTTAACAGACGAGCGCGAAAATCGGGGTCGGACCATGCCTTTTGAATCACCTGCGTTTGGAGCAGAGCTTCCGTTGTCTGGTTTGTCATCAGAGATCATCCTTTCGCATACTTGCTTAAGTGAGAAGCGAAACGAACAAATCCTTACATAACCGGGCATATAGGGCTTATGGACCCCGAACGAAGAAGCGGACGAATTGAAAACCTTTTGGTTTTGTGGGAAATTATAGCATATGTCTATTGCCCTTTCAACTCTAAATCAGAGGAGCAACGAGACTTAAGAAGGATGATCCCGACCGAGCAGCCAATAGTTCAATCCGCCCAGAGCCAATCTCTGTTTTTCGGTCTCGATGCCGGACGCGATCCGTTCGAGATCGCCTGCCAGCGCCGCATGGAAATCGATCAATCCGGGAAAGTCTGCGCGATAAGATTCCAGTTCGGTCTGCCGCCGCGAAGCGTATTCGGCATAGCGGCCGAGCATTCCGCCCGCATAGACGGCTTGGTCGATATCGCCGGACGTCAGAGGCGCTTCAAGCGGCAGAGCGCGTTCGCGCCGGTGCAGCGAGACGAGGCAGTTATAAGAACCTTCTTGCAGATCTTCGGCGTAATCGGCCCAGTCGTCGGCCATTTGCAGCGTGATCAACGCTTCTTGCACCGCATGGAGCGCTCGCGCGCGCATACGGTCGTCGTTTTCGAACAAAGCGAGCGGACAGAGGAGCAAAGGAGCGGAGCGCGCGGCGATCAGCTCGGGCCGTTCGAAGAAAGGATCGGTGCCCCGCTCGGAAGCGATCCCCGCCGCCCATTCGGCCGAGCAGCGCAGCAGGGCGGTCCGAAAATTTTTCGGGGATCGGAAGATCTCGGCGTAACGCGCGTTCATCTCGGCGTTGAAAAGTTGGGATAAAGCGATTCGCGCACGGTCCGGTTTGTCGGAACGGTCCGTCTGTTCGTCAAGAAGATGAAAGTGCAGCATGCCGAACACGTTCGCCTCGGCGATCCGACGGCAGGTCTCGAGCGAGGCCGCGGCTGCCTGCCGCAGCCAATACGGAAGCAAGCAGCAGATGTAATTCGTCGGCCCGCTGCCGCGCTGCGGATCGAACCGGTCCAGATAGCGAACGCCGGTTTGCGCGTAAGGAGCCGGATAAGCGCGGATCGCTTCCCGGCATTCTTCGAAGGCCCGCTGCATTTCCCGTTTCGTTTCCTCCGAAAATCGCATGTTTCTTCCTCCTCTGGATTCTATTTTCCGTTTTCTGTACCCTACCCGTTCCGAAACAAAAAGTCGCAAAAATCGTTTGGTGGAGACGCCGTCTTATAGTATGCTGGAAATCAGAAATCCTTATTCGAGGAAGGAAGATCGCTAATCATGAATTCCGATCGATCGACATCCGTATCCCCGCTCGTGGAGCTGTTGGGACTTGAACGGCATATCGAAGGAGGCTGGCACAAAGAGCTGTGGAAATCTTCGTTCAAGATTCCGCAAAGCGTGCTTCCGGCCGAATATACGGGCGACCGTTTCGCGGCCAGCTCGATCTATTTCCTGCTGCATCCGGGCGAATTCTCCGAATGGCATGTCGTTCGCTCCGACGAGCTGTGGTTGTGGCATACCGGCGGAGCGCTGGCGCTGACGCTGGGCGGAGACGGCGAAGAACCGGTCGAAGGCGAAGAGATCGTTCTGGGACCCGATGCGGCGAACGGACAGTCGTTCCAAGGATTGGTTCCGGGCAGCTGCTGGCAGAAAGCGCGTCCGATCGGCGAAGAGCCGGTCTTGGTCTCGTGCATCGTGGCGCCCGGCTTCCATTACGACGACTTCAAGCTGGTCGAACGGAACTGAATATGACGGGTTATACGTTCGGTCAGATGTTGGAAGCGATCGAGCTGGGGCAAGTCGCCGAAGCCGAGGACGGGATTCGGCGCATGAAGCTGACTTCGGAAGGGATGATCTGGCTGACCGGACCGTACGCGGGAAGGATCGTCGAAGTGCGCGGGTATCTGCTCAGCGACTTGTGGACGATTCGGGAAGACGACGGAAACGAGAGCTCGGCCGAAGAACGCGAACAGTGGCGGCGCAAGCGGACCGAGATGTTGGAGAACCAATGGTTCGAACGACGCGCGCGGCGGCTTTCGCCGTCTGACATCGAAGAGTAAACTGAGCGAATCGGAGGGCGTGATAAGGCATGGAGATGCCGAAGACAAGACGATTTAACATACGAACGAAAATACTGGCCGGCTACTTGTTCATCCTGGTTTGTCTCGGACTTTCGCTGTTGGCCGTCTCCGCGCAGGTTCGAAGCCTGCAGGAAGCCAATGCTTTTATCAGCGATCACGACATTGCGGTGCATGACGAAATCAGCGCCTTGGAGAAGCATCTGCTCGATATGGAGACGGGCCAGCGGGGATACTTGTTGACCGGAAACCGGGATTACTTGCAGCCTTACAATGACGGATATACGAACTGGGAAGGAAGCTACAGCAAGCTGTACGAGTTGGTTCGGGACAATCCGTCCCAACAGGCGAGCCTTCAGGTGATTCGCGATAACGTCGAGCAATGGATCGCGGACATGGGCGAAACGACGATCAAACTTCAAGATGCCGGAGAAAAAGACCGCATCTTGGGATATTTCCAAGGCAATGCGGGCAAATTGGCGATGGATCAACTGCGCAGCCAGCTCGACACGTTCCGGCAGACGGAAAAAACGCTGACCGACGAACGCGTGATCTCGCTCAAAACGAACAGCGACCGCACGATTTACGCGATGGTCGGACTGTGGCTGCTTGTCGGATTGGTATCTATTTTAGCCGCGTTGGGCGTGGCGGGCAATATCTCGAAGACCTTGTCCCGCGTCACGGACGCGATTCGCGCCATGACCGCCGGAGGAAATCTCGACAAGCGCGTCGAAGCCCGCTCGAACGACGAGATCGGCGATCTCGGCCGGGCGACGAACGAGCTGCTCGGGAAGATCGAGGAAGAGGATCTTCACAAAGAGCGGTTGATCAAATTGGCCGAGCTGCTGCAAGAACAGGCTTCTTCGTCGACGGAAAATCTGGCGAAGTCGTTTCTGTCCAGTTTGTCGCAGTCGATGGACATTCCCGCGGGCGTATTCTATCTGGCCGATCTCGATCGTCGGGTTCTGACGAAGATCGCGTCGATCGCCGAAGATCGGGATCACGAGCTGCGCAGCGCAAGAGCGGAGATTCCTTTCGGGCAAGGTTTGGTCGGACGCTGCGCGAGCGAAGCGAGAATGATCCGCTTGAGCGACGTGCCGGCGGATTACGTCAAAATTTCGTCTGCGCTCGGCGAATCGGCTTCGGCCGAAGTGCTGCTGCTGCCGATCCTGCACGGTGGGATATTGAAGGGAGTCATCGAGTGGGCGGCTTCCGACCGCTTTACCGATATGGAGATCGATTGGATGGAGCGCAAAGCCGAGCTGCTGGCGAGCACGATGCAGACGGTGGAAGCTCGTCAAGAGATCGAACGTCTGTACCGCGAATCCCAAGCGCTGAACGAAGAGATGCAGGTGCAGTCGGAAGAGCTGCAAGTGCAAGCGGAAGAACTTCAAGTGCAGTCCCAAGAACTGATGACGCAGCGCGACGAGCTGGAGGGCATCAACGAGCAGCTCGGCGAACAGAAGCACGCTGCCGAACTGGCCGTGGAAGAAGCGCAGAAATACGCGAAAGAACTTCAGATCAGCTCCCGTTACAAATCGGAATTCCTGGCGAATATGTCGCACGAGCTGCGGACGCCGCTCAACAGCATGCTGATCTTGTCTCAGATTCTGGCGGAGAACGAAGGACGCACGCTGACTCAGAAAGAGCAGGAATACGCATCCAGCATCTATGCTTCGGGCAAAGATCTGCTCAGCTTGATCAACGACGTGCTGGATCTCTCCAAAGTGGAAGCCGGCAAGATGCAGATCGATCTGGATTCCGTCGATCTGAGCAAAGTGGCGTCGGACATGAACCGTTACTTTGCCGAGACGGCCGCTCGCAAACAGCTTGATTTCCGGATCGAGATCGAAGAGAACGTGCCGATGACCGTCTTCACCGATGAACTAAGGCTTCAGCAGATTCTTCGCAACCTGCTGTCGAATGCTTTCAAGTTTACGGATCGGGGCGAAGTGGTCCTGAGAATCGGCCGGGTGCCGGGCAAACGGATGAACCCCGAAGGCGCGGCTTACGACCAACTGGCGTTCAGCGTCATCGATACCGGAATCGGCATCACCGAAGAGAATCGCCAATCGATCTTCGAAGCGTTCCAGCAGGCCGACGGAACGATCGCGCGCAAATACGGCGGAACGGGATTGGGCTTGTCCATCTCGACGCAGTTGGCCGGCCTGCTCGGCGGCGAGATTACGCTGGACAGCCGTTACGGCGAAGGCAGCACGTTCTGCTTGTATCTGCCGTGCATCAAAGAAGACGAAGAAACGTCGGATCTGTTCGTTCCGCTGAACACGCGCCGGTTCTGGACCGGAGCGGAATTCTTGAAAGGCGAGCTGCCGAGCAAAGAATCGGATGATCGCGAGAACGAACTCGGAGCGGCCTCGACGGACCTGCCTGAGGAATTCGATCTGCCGGGAACCATTCGTATCGTACCCGACTCCGAAGGCGGCGAGCGCGGCGGACCGTATGCCGCCGGAAATTTGTTCCCGGCTTCGGCCAACGAACCGGAGCAGCCGTTCAAAGGGATGCGGATGATGATCGTCGACGACGATATTCGCAACGTCTACGCGCTGACGAGCATGTTGGAGAAGCACGGCGTAGACATCGCCGTCGCGCTGACCGGACTCGACGCGCTGGATAAACTGCAAGCGGACGGACCGTTCGACATGATCTTCATGGACATCATGATGCCGGAATTGGACGGCTTGGAGACGATGCGCCGGATTCGTCAGGCTCCGGGATCTGCGCATATTCCGATTCTGGCTCTGACCGCGAAAGCGATGAAAGAAGACCGGGAGAAATGCCTGAACGCCGGCGCTTCCGATTATCTGACCAAGCCGCTCGATATGGAACTGGTCATTGAACGGATGAAGATCTTGTTGAACGTGCCTCGGCGGATCGCGGAGTGACGTTCCGAAGTTCGGCCCGTCGAAGAGTCTTCCGGATCCAGACCTGACAAGTTCCGTACTGCGATATGGGCAAGACACGAAAAAACGACCTCCGCATCCACGCGAAAGTGGATGTCGAGGTCGTTTTTTTTGATGCCGAACGCAGCGGAGATCCGATACGCGGCGCGTACGCGACAAACGGGATCAGCGAGCGAAAGAGCGTCTAACTCGGCAATCGTTCGCGTCCCGACTGCCGGGCATGGCGGTACAGTTCGGCATAATGGCCTCCGCTTGCCAGCAGTTGAGCATGCGTGCCTTGTTCCGTCAGCTCGCCGCCTTGCATGACGAGGATGCGGTCGGCGTGCATGATGGTCGACAAACGGTGAGCGATGACGATCGTGGTGCGTCCCCGCGAGACGGAAGTCAGCGCTTCTTGCACCAGTTTTTCCGTTTCGGAATCCAAATTGGCGGTCGCTTCGTCGAGAATCAGAATCTTCGGACGGAATACGACGATCCGGGCGAACGAGATCAATTGGCGTTCGCCGGCCGACAGTCCGCTTCCGCGTTCCGACAGATGCGTGTCGTACTGCTGCGGCAGTCTCATGATCATCGGATGCGCGCCGACGAAGCGGCAGGCTTCGATGACTTGTTCGCGAGTGATGTCTGTCCGGAACAGCCTTACGTTATCGATGATCGAACCCGAGAACAGATAAGGGTCCTGCTGAATCAGTCCGACGACCGCGTGCAGATCGCTTTGAGCGATCCGCCGAATATCGATGCCGTCGATCTCGATCGAACCTTCGTTCACGTCGTAGAAACGGTTGATCAAGCTGATCAGCGTGCTTTTGCCGGCGCCCGTCGTTCCGACGACCCCGATCATCTCGCCCGCGTCGATATGCAGGTTCAACTGCTTCAGTACCGGACGATCCGCACGATAACCGAAGACCACGTCGCGGAAGTCTACCTCGCCGCGCAGCGCATCGGGATCAAGCGGCACGCGTTCTTCGGCGGACGGTTCGCCGACTTCCGGTTCGGTCGCCAGCACCCGCTGGATACGTTCGACCGCCACGGTCGTCGACTGGAACGTATTCCACTGCATGGTGATCTGATTGATCGGTTGGAAGAACTGCCGAATATAGCTGACGAACGCGTAGAGGACGCCGACTTCCATGCTCTGTCCGAGCACCGCCCGGCCGCCGAGCCAGACCATCAGCACCAATGCGGCGTTGCCCAGAATATCGAAAGTCCGGTTGAACAGCACGTTGGAGCGGATCTGCCGCAGATTGGCATCCCAATAATTGCGGTTCTGCTGCGTGAAACGGTCTAGCTGTTCGTCTTCTTGACGGAACGATTGGATCAGTCCCATCCCCGACAAGTTTTCCGCCGTAAAAGCGATCAGTCGGGACAATCGGCTGCGCGCCTGCTGATACGTGCTTCGCAGGTAAGAGCGGAACATCGCGGCCACCACGAAGATCACGGGCAGGATCAGCATGGAGAAAGCGGCCAATTCGACGTCGAGGCTGAACATCAGTCCGATGATCAAGACCAACATCATGCCGTCGCGCACGAGGCTCAGCAGCACCTGCGTGAAGAATTGGCTGATCGTTTCCGTATCGTTTGAGACGTTGGTGACCAGACTGCCGCTGTGCGTGCGATCGAAGAACGACATCGACATTTTGGAGATGCGTCCGAACAAGTCTTTGCGAATACGGGCGACGATGCTCTGTCCCGCGTACTGCAGCAGATTATTCTGTAAATAGGTGAACAAAAAACTGACCAAAGCGATACCCAGATACAGCAGCCCGAGCTTGATCAGCGCGCCGCCGCCTTCGCCTTTCGCCAGATGATCGTCGATCGCGATCTGGACGAGCAGCGGCTGAAGCAGCTCGGCGGAGATCCCGAGCAGCGCGCAGAACGCGACGCCGAGGAAAGCGAGCCGATGCGGTCTGGCGTAACCGAGCAGCAGTTTCAATGTCGATGAAGTGGACGGCTTGTCTTCGGGGCTGCGCAGGCTTCCTCGGCTTCGCGCCGGATCGGGTTCCGCTTTCTTGGCGTCCGAGCCGTGCCTTTCCTGCTGTTTATTCAAGTTCGTCATGGCGAAGTCCCTCCTCTTGAAGCCGATGCAGAGCCGCGTACGGTCCTTCGCGCCGCAGAAGCTCTTCGTGCGTGCCGCGCTGAACGATCCGTCCTTCGCTTAAGACGACGATTTCGTCCGCATGTTTGACCGCGCTGATGCGGTGCGAGATCAGAATCGTCGTTTTGCTGCCGCGTTCGCGAACCAGATTGTCCAGAATGCCGGTCTCGGTCACGGCGTCCACGGCGCTCATGCTGTCGTCGAGAATCAGCACCTGCGCTTTCTTGGTCAGGCCGCGGGCCAGGCTCGTGCGCTGCCGCTGTCCGCCCGACAGCGTGACGCCGCGTTCGCCGAGCTTGGTCTCGAACCCTTCGGGGAAATGCGCGATATTGTCGTAGATCAAGGCTCGCTTGGCGCCGCTCTCGACCTTCTCCAGCGGCGCTTCGCGATCGCTGAACGCGATGTTGTCGCGAATGGTCGTGCTGAACAGGAAGCCGTCCTGCGGTACGTAAGCCAGATTCTCGCGCAGGCTCTCCAGCGAGAGGTCGCGGATATCCGTACGTCCGAAGAACAGCGAGCCGCGCGGCGGTTCGTAGATGCGCAGCAGCAGTTTGACGAGCGTCGTCTTGCCGCTGCCGGTCCGGCCGACGATCCCGATCGTGCGCCCCGGCGGAATGACCAGATCGATATCGCGCAGCGCCGGCTCGCGGCTGCCCGGATAGGCGAACGTCAGATGTTCGAAACGGATTTCTTTGGGCTGATCCAATTTCCGGGCGTTTTCTTCGTCCTGCACGTCCGGTTCTTCGTTCATCAGACGATTGACCCGTTCGAGCGAAGCGCCGGAACGCTGCATCATGTTGATCACGTTGCCGATCTGCTGAAGCGGACCGACGATAATCCGCATGTACAGCGTGAGCGAAACGAAGCTGCCGATCGTGATCGTGCCGTTCAGCGTCTGCGAGCCGCCGACGAGCAGCGCAAGCACCAGCGACAGCGCGCCGAGAAACGGGATCGACGCTTGGAACAGCGACGACAGCCGGACGAGGAACAGTTGGGCGCCGCGAATGGCGTCGACTTTTTCTCCGAACCGCTCGCCCGCGATGTCTTCCGTTCCGAACGTCTTGGTCACGCGGATGCCGCCGAACTGTTCTTCCGCCGATTCGGTCATTCCGGCCAGCGATTCCTGCACGTTCATCGAACGCTTGCGTACTTGAGGACCGATGCGGACGATGATCAGCGGAATCAAGACGAGCGGGCTGATGCAGATCAGGATCAGCGACAGCGGAATGTTTCCGATCAGCATCATGAAAATACAGGAGACCAGCAGCACCACGGCGTTGGTCGTCTGCGTGACGCCGTTCGAGATCGACTCCCGCACGGACTGGACGTCGTTCGTGACGTAGCTGAGCAGTTTCCCTGTGCCTTGTTTGGAAAAAAAGTGTTCGCTCAGGGTGGAAAATTTGCCGAATAATTTCTGCCGCACTTCGAATTCGAAACGTCGGCCGAGGCGCATGACCTGATACTGTCCGAGTCCGAACAGCAGGCCGTAAGTCACGCCGATGCCCAGCAGCAGCAGCGCGAATTCCGTCACGGAACCGTAGTTCAACGAACCGGCCCGCAGATCGTCGGTAAAATGCCCGAGCACGAGCGGCAGCGCCGACTGCACGACGTTGGCGACGATGATCAACAGAACCGCGAGCAGATAGCCGGGAATATGCGCCGTTACGTAATCTTTGAGCAATTCTTTGCCTTTCAAATCTGCTTCAACTCTCTTTCGGGCCGCCCGGCGGCCGCCGAGGCTCAAAGCGGAGCCGCGCCGAAGATCGGGCCGCGCGGGGCGGAAGGATGAAGGCGCAACGAAACACGGGGACTCTCCGGCGTCGGGCGGAATATCGCTGCGAAGATAGGCGAAACGCGATCGCGAGGCGCGAAAGAGGCAGAGCGGAAGGCCGCCTGCCTCTCGATTGCCGCGTACGCCCGCCGATCGTCCGACGGGAGCGGTCTTCTATTTCATCATATACCTATTACCCGGAGCGCGGAAAGGAAAACGGATTCGCGGAACCCGCGGTTCGGCGATCAGGCCATTAAACGTAATGCAGCCCGTACAGGTACGGCAGCGGGATCGGCGAGAACCAGCCCGGCAGATCGGCTCCCTGCGGCCGCTCGGGAGAGAAGAGCAGGGAATACCATTGTTCCCGGCTCAGTTCGCGATCGCTGGAAGCGGCGAACACGCGCCCTTCTTCGTCGACGCGCAGCGCTTCCTGCCACGGGAGCGGCCACAGTCCGCTCGCTTGGTCGAGCAGCATGCGCACGTCGGTCACGAGCACGGTGCCGGCGTTCGGTTCTTCTTCGAGCATGACGCCCGCCTGCCGAAGCTGCAATTGAAGTTCGTATTCCTGCCACGGGATACGGATATGAAGCTCCGGCAGCTCGCAGTAGCCGAGCAGGTCGGCCAAGAGCCGGGCGACGTAGGCCGCTTCGCCGCCGTATCCGATCACGGTCGGCGGCTCTCCGTCGAAAGCGGCGGCTTCGCTGCCGCCGTCCGCAGCGGCCGCGAGCTCCGGGATGCCGATCGCGGCATAAGCCAGAATCTCGCGTCCGACTTCCGCTAGGATTACGCGCGGAGAGAGGCCCAGCACGCCGCTGTACGAAGCGGCGCGCAGCTGTTCGCCGAGGCCCGCGGCGCTGTCCTCGAAGATCGTGCCGCCCGCATCGTGCAGCTCATGCAGGCGCTCCAGGTCTTCCGGTCCGGCTTCGCGCAGCCGGACCGGAAGCAGGGCTTCCCGAGCCTCGAGGACGCTCGGGAGATCGGGGTTCCCGGCCGAACCCGGGGCCGGGAACGCGGCGGTCTGCCCCGCCGCGGGCACGCCGGGGCGCAGCACGGCGTGCAGGGCGCGGCCGAAGGACGCGCTGCCCGCTCGCGTATACAGCGAGCGGCCGCCCGAGACGAAGAGCAGCGGCGCTTCGGCGGCTCTGGCATGAGCGATGCAATGCTCCAGCAGCCGGCCGGCCAGGCCGGCGCCGCGCTGCTCGGGCGCGGTGCAGACCGAGCCGAGCGAGAAGGCGCGGAGGCTTGCCGCGCCGCCGACGCGCAGCGTCGAAGGGGCGAGCCCCATGAAGGCGGCGAGGCTGCCGTCTTCGGCGAAAGCGCCGTAGGAATGGACGGTTTCCGGCGCGAAGAGGCGCGGGAACATCTCGGCCATCGAAGGCTTCTTGTCGCCGCGGAATACGGTGTCCGCCAGCCGTGCGGCTTCGGCGAGTTCTTGGCTTTGCATGATACGGAAAGTGGTCATGAATGCAGCTCCTTTGCATATGGACAAGCTTTGAACCGGATAAGCCGTTCTGCCGCGAATATAACAGAAAGCGTTTTACTTTGCAAAACGGGTCAGCCAAGTAAGCCGTACATCAAGTGCGAATTGTTCAAGCAGTCTTTAAAAGCAGGTGCAAAAACAGGCGAAAAGTTCTCGTCGAAAAGTTGGTCTTTTTGACGAAAAATAAATTGACGTTTTATTAATTTTTTATGTATAGTTACAAAGTCACAAATTAACACCTATAGAGGATAGTAGGAGGGAAAGAATTGGGATTTCCAGATTTATTTTCTGGGCCTTATGAACTTGTAACGGCATTTGTTTTTTGGTATCCGTTTGTTATGGCTCTTTTTTGGATGGCCGGTTCTCTTCTATTCCTTAGAACGAAAGAATCCAAAAGCAATGTTTTGAACATCGAGGAAATCGATTGGCCGATGATCAGCATATTGGTTCCGTGTTATAACGAAGAAGAGACGATCGAAGAAACCGTACGCAACCTGAACGGGCTTTCTTATCCCAAGAAAGAGATTATTTTGATCAATGACGGTTCGAAAGACGGAACCGGGGAAATCATCAAAAGATTGTCGGAAGAATACGAGATTGTCAGATCTATTCAACTGCATGAAAACCGCGGCAAAGCCAATGCTTTGCAAGTCGGATTATTCGCCTCCAGGTCCGAATACCTCATCTGCGTCGACTCCGACGCCCTCCTTGCCGATACGGCTCCCTATTATTTGATTCGTCATTTCTTTAAGGGCGGCGAAAGACTCGGTGCCGTAACCGGCAATCCGGCGATCCGTAACCGAAACAATCTCCTCAGCCGAATGCAGCTGGTGGAATACGCTTCGATTATCGGAGCGATCAAGCGGACGCAAAGACTTCTCGGAAAAGTCATGACGGTCTCCGGAGTCGTGGTCGCTTTCCGCAAAAAAGCGCTTGTGGATGTCGGTTTATGGGATCGCGATATGATCACTGAAGACATTGCGGTCAGTTGGAAACTCCAAAAGCGCTTTTGGGACGTTCGCTATGAACCGCAGGCCATTTGTTGGATGCTTGTGCCGGAAACCCTATCCGGCATTTGGAAACAGCGCGTCCGTTGGGCGCAGGGCGGCCAAGAAGTCATTCTTCGCCATTGGAAAATCTTGTTCAGCTGGAAACAACGCAGAATGTGGCTGATTTATCTCGAACAATGGATTAGCATCTTTTGGGCATTCAGTTGGCTTTTCGTTACGCTATTGCTGCTGGTTACGGCCGACAGCGCGGCGGATATGCTCATCTGGTTTACGCTTACTTCGTTTGCGTTGGTATTCATTAGCTTGATTCAATTGTTGATCGCGCTTTTGATCGAATCCAATAATAACCGTGTGTTGAAGTATTATTTCTGGGCAGCTTGGTACCCGGCCATTTACTGGATGGTTAATACATTCGTCGTAATGGCTGCTGTTCCCAGAGCTATCTCGTCGCGTCTGAAAGGAGGTTACGCCGTATGGAACAGTCCGGACCGCGGCATGAAGAAGAAAGCTTCCTGATCGCAGGCAACCGATCTTGGTTTCGAGCTTGCTTCGATTTCCTTTTTTCTTTGATTTTTTGGGCGTACGGATTAGCGGTGGTCTTCTTTTTCGTATCGGCTACTTTCGGGCTCCATAACGGTTTGATAACGATTTTGCATGCTTCTTTCCATACCGCGGATCAAGATGTTCGTCATTTGGTTATGTTGGCTTTCGGCATCTTCCTTCTGTTTTATGCCATCCTTTATATAAACCGCGTATACAATAAAAAAAGATTCGGCATTTTGCAAAGACGAACTTATCCTCCTGCTGTCGATAATCTGGAACTCAAGTCTTTGGGCTTGATGGATCCGGAGATCATCGAAAAGCTGCAGACTAACGATTACATCGTTTTTGAGACGAATCCGATTACTCCGCTCGACAGGAAAAAGCCGTAATCGAATGCATGTTTATCTAACGTAGAAAAGGGATCGACAGCCGTCTAACAAGCTGTCGGTCTCTTTTTCTATTTTATTCGTAATTGTTTACGGGAGCCCTTTCGGTTCGCTATGTGGATTTTTGCAAAATCTTTGACTATGATAAGAAAAGATGTTTTCATATTCGAAATTTTATTTTACATAAGGACGAAAACTTGGGGGCCAGAAAAATGGATCGTTTTGCAGAGAAATTGGAACAATACGCGGAACTCGTCGTAAAAGTAGGGGTCAATATTCAGCAGGGGCAGGTGCTCCGGCTGCAAGCTCCGATCGAAGCGGCGGAATTCGCGAGGCTGATCGTGCAAAAAGCTTATCAAGCGGGCGCGAAATACGTCGATATCGACTGGGAAGACGAAGCTTCGACGCGGCTGCGTTACGAATACGCGTCGGAAGACACGTTCGACTACTATCCGGCTTTCAAAGCGGAAGCGCTGGAGAAGTTGGCCGAGGAAGGCGGGGCGGTCATGCATATCAAAGTGCCGGATCCCGAGCTGTACCGCGGCATCGACGCTTCCTACGTGGCGCGTTCGAACAAAGCGGCCGCTTCGGCCCGCAAAGGCTATCAGCAGTACGTGCGCAGCAACAAACTGTCTTGGTGCCTGATCAAAGCGCCGACCCGCGCGTGGGCGGACAAAGTCTTCTCCGATCTGCCGGAAGATCGGCGCGTCGACGCCATGTGGGAGACCATCTTCAAGATGAACCGGGTCGGCGAAGGCGACGCGGTCGAGAACTGGCATCGCCATATCGACACGCTGAAAGACATGCAGACCAAGCTCAACGATAAAAATTACAAAAGCTTGCATTACCGCGCGCCGGGCACGGATCTTCGCGTCGAATTGGCGCCGAATCATTTGTGGCTGGGCGGCGGCGACACCAATCAATCCGGCGTCTATTTCGTCGCCAACATGCCGACCGAAGAAGTGTATACGATGCCGAATCGCACGGGCGTAAACGGCACGGTCACTTCGACCATGCCGCTCAATCTG
Organism: Saccharibacillus sp. O23; assembly: GCF_002205895.1. Classification (GTDB taxonomy): domain Bacteria; phylum Bacillota; class Bacilli; order Paenibacillales; family Paenibacillaceae; genus Saccharibacillus. Next base: position 179,606 of record NZ_NJDE01000001.1, on the reverse strand, counting down.
AACGGGCTGCTGGTCGAGAAGCTGTCGCTGACGTTCGAGAACGGCCGGGTGACCGCCTTCGACGCCGAGTCCGGACGCGAGCATCTGGAGTCGCTGCTGGATACGGACGACGGCGCGAAATATCTGGGCGAGGTGGCGCTTGTCCCGCATAATTCGCCGATTTCGCAGCTCAACCGCATTTTCTACAATACCGGCATCGACGAAAATGCTTCCTGCCATTTCGCGCTCGGAAGCTGCTACCCGGTCAATATGAAAGGCGGCACGGAACTGACGCAGAACGAACTGCTGACGCGCGGCGGCAATACGAGTCTGACCCATGTGGACTTTATGGTCGGTTCGGATCGGCTCGATATCGACGGAGAGCTTCAAGACGGCAGCGTCGAACCGGTATTCCGCGCGGGACAGTGGACGATTTAAATTTTCATTTTGCAAAATCTTTTAATTAAAAATTCATCAATTGTACGCTCTGATATGGTACATTAAACGAAGGAGGGATGGGCATGGAGGAGCAGTATCGGCGTCAGCTCGAAGAGCAGAAGCGGTTGTTCAAGCAGCTCGGCATCAAGCTCGACGCGTTGCAAATTCATGAGAAAGATTTTCCCGTCAAAATGCGCGGGTATACGAAAGAGGACGTCGACGCTTTTCTGGACGACATCATCCTCGATTACGAGCGGTTCTATCAAGTGATCTCGGATCTCTTGGACAAATACAATGCGCTTCAGCGCCGCCACGGTTACGATCTGGAGAAGAAAGATGCCGAGATCGCCCGGTTGGCGGAGAAAGCCAAAGTGCAGGACTATCTGGTCGACCGCCGCATCGCGGAAGAAGCCATTCAGGACATGGAACGCACGCTGCAAGCCGCCAAACGGCGGATGCGCCCGGGTTCCGGAGACGCGTACGGAGACTCTTACTGAGTCGGGAACACGACGCTTTTTTCGATACGTATATCCGATCCGCGGCAGCGGGCCTATCCCCGAAACCGAGAGGAGAATCCGGATATGGAACGAATCGAGAGCTTGGAACAATATAATCAACAGATCGGCGGCGACGGACTGACCGTCATCAAATTCGACACGAACTGGTGCCCGGATTGCAAAAATCTGGATCGGTTCATCGGCGGCATTATCGAGAACAACCAAGATAAACAATTCTTCGCGATGGACGCGGAGAAATTCCAAGAGATCGCGGAATCGAACGAAGTGCGCGGCATCCCGAGCCTGCTCGTGTTCAAGAACGGCGAGAAGATCGCCCATCTGCACAGCAAGTTCGCCAAGACGCCGACGCAGGTATCCGAGTATCTGGAATCGATCGGCAAATAAGCCGCTTCGGAGCGGCGCCGTTACGGCTCGGACCGAAGCGGCGATCATGCAAGCGAGAAAAGGGCGGCCTTACGGCCGTCCTTTTTTTGTTGCGCAGCGTGCGGAAAGAAGCAAATCGATCTGCCGATTCGCCTTTCGCGTACATCGTATAAAAATTTTAGGCAAAAAGGGAACCTATTTTATTCGCTGCGTGTTCTTATGTTCGAGCGATCGCTAACGAGGGGCAAAGGAAGTGAAAACGATTGGGAGACAAAGAACTGTTCGAGACCTATAAAGAAGACGTGTACCATTATTGTTTGTACATGCTGCGCCGCTCCGCGGACGCGGAAGACGCCTGCCAGGAAGTATTCGTCAAAGCGCTGCTGGCGGACCGGAGCGGCATCGATTATCTCAAAGCTTGGTTGATGCGGATTGCCGCCAACGAATGCCATTCGATGATGCGGCGTCGAACGAACGGAGAGATCAAGGAGAAGCGGGCATTTTGGATGAATAAACCGATCGGAATGTCGCCTTCGGTGGAGCAGACTTACGAACGAACCGAGACGTCGGGCGAGTTCGAAGAACTGTTCAAAGAACTCAAACCTAAAATTCGGGAGGCCCTCCTGCTGTATTACATGGCCGAGCTATCGCTTGCCGAGACCGCTGAAGCGCTGGAAGCGCCGCTGGGGACCGTCAAGTCGAGGATCAGCCGAGGGTTGAAAGCATTAAAAAAGCTTGCCAAAAAGAACCCGGCGTTGTCGGAGAAAGAAGGTGATTTCCGTGCTTCGAACTACTGAGAAAGAAACAGAACGCAAGCTGCGCAACCTGAAGAAAGAAAAGCCGAATTACGACGCGATGTGGAGCCGGATTCGTTTGGAAGCGGATAAGCGGGAATCGGGTTGGCAGGAACAGGTCGTGCCTCCGAAAAAGGCATCTCCGAAAAAACGTTGGATAATGCCTGCAGCCTGTGCTTCTCTCGCGGCCGTAATCGCGCTGGGGGCGGCAGCATCGCAAGGTTATTTCGAAAGTATCCGTTCGGAGACGAAAGCCGCGCCGCTCGGACAGTCGGTCGGGGTGCAGAAGGAAGTAGAAGGCCTCATACTGAAGTTGAACAGCGCGGTACAGGGAACGGATCGCAACAACAGACCGAGCGAAGGGATCGAACGGATGATTCTCGATTTCTCGCTCAGCGGATTTGGCAGCGAGGATGTACGTATGGCCGCGTTCGATCAAGCTTCGATTACCGATTTGGATACGGGTAAGAAGTTGTCGATCAATATGGGCGATTTCAATACGAATTACAGCGGAAGCATCGAAGATTGGGCAGCAAGCAGAAAGTTGAACACTTCGGCAGAGATCACGGGAGATCTGAGCAAAACGGAAGGAAAACACCGCTATCGGTTAGAACTTTCCGATCTCTATATGATCAAAAGAAGCAATGTGCCGATTGCGGGCAAAGTCAAGCTGGGCGAAGAGTATACCGTGCTTCCGGATCGCGACTTTAAAATGAAGATTACCGACATCCGCTGGGATCAAAAGCAAGGATTGATGAAAATCAAATTCTTGCCGAATCAGAATGTTCCGAGGTTGGATACGCAGAATCCGGCTACATTGGGCATGGATCGCGGCAATTACGTTAGCCTGAAATTGGGCGACAAAGATCTGGGATATTCCGGTTGGTCAGAGCCTCTAAATCTGAAAGCCGGAGAAGACGAAGTCGAAGGCGAGTACGATGTTAGAGGGCTCACCGAAGATCAGGTCAAAGACATGACCATGACGTTTAATTACGCCGAAACGGTGAGAAAGGTTAAAGGACCGTGGACGATCGACTTTACGCTGGATTCTTCCAAAGTGCAAATCCCGACCGAAACGGTGCCGATTGCCGACGATTCGGAATTGACCGAGCAAACCGGATGGACGCTGGGCGATGCGCAGTTGGACGCGTATGGCGTCAAAATTCCTTTGAACCGAAATGCAGCGGATGCGGAACCGGGAGACCGATTCAAAGACGGTCAGGTGTTAAATTATACCCGAATCTCGCTTACGGACGGAAAAGTGACCGCCGTAGGTATTCAAGAGCCGATGCCGGGCGTCGAACCCCGCGAACAAAATCAGAAGGGGCAGGAATATTTCCAATTCGGCACTCAAGGCATGGAAGCAAATCAAAAAGGCGATTCGAAAACGTATGACGCTTGGTCAAGCTACGACTTCCGCGGCAAGCCGTTGACGGCGACGTTCGGCGAAGCTTGGATCGCGCATGTCGATCCGGAACATTGGGTGTCGTTAGGCGTACCGACAGCGGAAGAACGTACGGTAACGGACACTCTCGTCAACGGCAAAAACGTCGAATATACGGTCCATCGCAAAGGCGCGGATATCGCGGTCGAGATCGAAGTGCCGAAAGACGTGCTTGTACTTGAAGGGACTCGGCTTCGCGTAGACGGTCGGGATTACGCTTTCGATCCGACCAAGACCGACGCAAGCGCCGTTCGCAACGAGCAAGGTTATTATAACCGCGTGGACATCTATCGCAACGTGCCGGAAGGCAAGGCGTTCGAACTCAATCTGATCGCTTACAGCACCGTCGACGCCACCAAAAAAGCTACGGTCGTCGTACGTAAATAAAATATTGACTGAACGCCCGGATCGCGCGACCCGGGCGTTCTTTTTTTGTTTATGATAGATAGACCGCCTCAAACGGGAACCTCTTCGCCTCCTCGGAAGTCCTCTATACGAAGAGCGCGCTCGTTCATCATCATTCGAGCAGGGAGGCAATCGGAAGTCGAGAGGGATGTGAGAACCGAAATGAACGACTTGGAGTTGTTCGAAAATTACAAAACGACGGTATATCGGTACTGTCTGTACATGCTCAAACATAAAGGGGATGCGGAAGACGCCTGCCAAGAAGTGTTCGTCAAAGCGATGCTGGCGGACCGAAGCGGACTTCAGAGCGAAAAAGCTTGGCTGCTGCGGATCGCGGCCAACGAATGCCACAGCATGATGCGCCGCCGGATCAAAGGCAGGGACAAAGAGCAAACCGCGTATCTGAAAGCCGCTCCGCTGACGCATTCGCCGTCGGTGGAGAGCGGGTACGAACGCCGCGAGACGATAGCCGAATTCGGCCGGATGCTGCAAGAAATCAAACCCAAATTCCGCGAGGTTCTGCTGCTGTATTATATGGCGGACCTGCCGCTGGCCGAAGTAGCCGATCTGCTGAAACTGCCGGTCGGCACCGTGAAGTCCAGAATCAATCGGGGACTGAAATCGCTCAAGAAACTGACGGAAGACGAAGACGGCCGTGCGGCGGCCAAGAAAGGAAGGGATATGCATGTCTCGAATTATTGATGCCGATCTGGAGAACAAGCTGCGCGGCGTGGACGACGGCAATCCGGATTACGCGAATATGCGCAAGCGTATCGTGCTGGAGGTCGAGAAGCGAAGATCCGGATGGAGCGAAACGCGCGCGGAGGTTGCGAATCCCGGAAAACGCAGTCGGGTAATCTATACGGCGGCGGGCGCGCTCGCTTGCGCGGCGGCAGCCGGGATTCTGCTCTCGCAGCAGACGTTCGCGCCCGATCCCGCGAGCGAACCTGCGCCGAATGCCGCGCTGACCGAAACGGCGTACAAAGCTCCGGCCGGGCAGTCGGTCGAACAATCGGCTGTCGTGGACGGCGTGACCTTGAAGCTGGAGAACGCGATTCAAGGCCGTTTCGAAGGCGCGGATACGGGAGAGACCCAGAAAGACCGGCTTGCGCTGCAATTGAGCTTGAGCGGTTTGAACGTGCCGAATGCGGAATATGCCGGATTCGCGTCGACGACGCTGACCGATCTAACCAGCGGCAAATCGCAGAAACTGAGAGGGCCCGGATTCGATCTGCGTCAGGGCATGCAGAACGTGCTCGATTCCCAGATCTTCGACGGCGATTGGGCGGGAGCGGGCGAGACTCGACGTTTCCGTTTCGAAACGAGCGATCTGTATACGGTGAAACGTCTTGATATCCCGCTTCAAGGGACGATGCGGGATCATGCGGAATATCCGATTTCTTCGATCGCGGGAGCTTCCGTCATGCTGGAGAGTATGCAGTGGGACGAAGAACAAGAACTGCTCACTTTGAATTACGAACTGCGGGGCGTCGACGCCGAAGCGGCTTCGGCTTATCCCGAATCGCTGTCGGCCGAGACGCAAACGATGCTGCTGCTGAATACGGGCAAAACGACGATCGAGCCGACGTCGGGAACCCGGGAAGGCAGCCGTTTCAGCCGCAGCTACGAATTGTACGGCATGAGCAAGCAGGAACGCGAAGCGCTGACCTTGATCTACAGCTATCCGGAGACGGTAAAAAAGATCGAAGGCACTTGGAAAGTGGACTTCGCGCTGGACGGCGATCAAGCTCAAGAAAAAGCCGTTAAAGTCGCTGTGCAAAATACCGAAGAAGTCCGGCAAAAAACAGGCTGGACGCTCGGCGAGGCGGCGGTCGGCGCTTACGGCGTCTATCTGCCGATCGAGCGCGCGCCGGAAGATCGGGTGCTGCGCGAAGGGATGGTTCTGGGTTACGAGGAGTCGACGCTGACGGCCGAAAGTTTCGAGACGGATCGGGCCGAACATCCCGGCAATCCTCTTCTGGCAGGCGACGACCCTTCGGCGGCCGAGCAAGAAGCGTTGTCGTTCCGTTTGATGAGCGAGGAGGTGCGCGACCTGTCCAAAGGGCCGTTGTCGATCCGATTGCAGAACGCCGAAGTCGTGCGCCGGGCGCCGGACGACTTCTGGACCGCCCTGACGGGGGCGCGAAGCGAAGAACAAGGACAGGAGCGCCGGATCGAAGCCCGTCTTCCGGACGGCAGTCTGCTGCATTACCGCTATTCGCGCGAAGGCGACGATCTGAAAGTCGTTACCGAGACGCAGGCGCATCTGAAACTGCTGCAAGGTACCGTCTTGAAAGCGAACGGCGAGCTCCTGCAGCCGGATGCGGATGCTTCGCGCAGCTTGTACCGGACGCAAGGCGATTACCGGGTGGATGTCTATAAAGACATTTACCGGAGCGTTCCGCGGGATGCCGAATTGAGTATCGGACTCGGCCTTTACAGTCAGGTCGATCCTTCGCTGGATACGGAGATCGTATTGCGAAAATAGGCGGTTCATCGAATACGAAACACGAAGCTTATCCCGATCCGTCGGCACACGGATCGGGATTTTCACGTTTTCTCGGGAAAAACGAACCGTTTGCCAAGCTCGCGAGTCTCTATAAAAGGGACAAATTCGATGAGGGGCGAAGGGCGTGAGCAATCGTGGATGATCAGACGTTATTTCTAACGCACAAAGAAGACGTATTCCGATACTGCCTGCATATGCTGAGAAACCGGACGGATGCGGAGGACATCTGTCAGGAAGTTTTCGTCAAAGCGATGTTGGCCGATCGAAGCAAGGTCGAACATATGAAAGCTTGGTTGATGCGGATCGCGGCCAACGAATGCCATTCGTTGATGCGGCGCCGGACGAACGGAAACCAGAAAGAAAAAAAGGCTTTTACGATTCAACTGCCGCTGCGAGCTTCGCAATCGGTAGAAAACGAATATGAACGAGCCGAGACGGCCGACGAATTCGGCAACCTGTTGAACAAGCTCAAACCCAAAGTTCGCGAAGCGATGCTGCTGTATTACATGGCGGATTTATCGACGACCGAGACGGCGGAAGCGTTGAACGTGCCGGTCGGAACAGCCAAATCGAGAATCAACCGCGGCTTGAAAATGTTAAAAAAGCTGTACGATAAAACGCCGAATTCCCATGAGAAAGGAAGTGACGACCATGTCTCGAATTACTGAAGCGCAAATCAAACAGCAGTTTCGCGATCTGCCGGACGGCAATCCGAATTACGACGAGATGTGGAAGCGGATTTGCGCGGAAACCGAGCGGCGCCGCGCGGGCTGGACGGAACATGCGGCCGTATCCGAACCGAAACGGGCCGTTTCCCGCGCTCGCCGTTGGGCGATGGCGGCGGCTGCCGCCGCAGTCTTGGCCGCGGCCGGAGGTACCGCGGTTTATTTCGACGTTTTCCCGAACAAAGAAATCGTCTATACCGAGATGGGGCAGAAGATCGGAATCTCGAGCGAATCGCAAGGCGTCGAAGTGACGTTGAACAGCGTGGCGGTCGGGCCCAGAGCGTTGGAACAGAAGAACCAAATGGCGCTGCGCATCCATCTGACCGATTCGGCGAAGCGCGGGCTTACCGAAGTCCAGACCGAACAAACGATACTGACCGATCTGGACAGCGGACGGGAGCTGAACCGGCTGCAGGAATACAACGACAACGTGTTCGTCTACGACGAAGACAAAGGCGGTTGGACGCTTACGCAGTATTTCGAAAGCGATCTATCCCCGGAAGACGGAACGAAGCATTATCGGTTGACTTTTAACGGGTTGAAATACGCGACGGAACAGACGCTGGATTCTCTTCAAGGCGAGTGGGTCATCGACTTCGAAGTCGAAGCCCGTAATTTGTTCGCCGCGACTTACGATATGCCGATCCAAGATCAGAACCAGAGCGCTTTCGAGAAACGTACGGGAGTGAAGCTGGAAGCGGCGAAGGTCAGTCCTTTCGAAGTTCGGATTCCGGTGGTCCGCGATCGGAAATATGCTCCGGATCAAGCCGGATTCGTCTATTACGAAGATATCGTCTTGCAGACCGACGACAAGAAGATTCCGGGAACTTGGGCTCCGAATCCCGAACGGGAAGAGGAGTTTCAACCGGAAGGCGTCGACCCGAACGGGCCGGAATCGCTGTATTTCAATCTCACCGACTACGGACTGGACGATATCAACGAAAAATCGCTGACGCTCCGTTTGCGCGGCGCGATCGTGGTGAACGATTATCCGGAAGCATGGACGCCGGTCGCCGCTCCGACCGAAACGCCGCAAAAGGTGCAAGCAAAGATGCCCGACGGCAGCGTGATCGATTACAAAGTGACTCGAAAAGGAAAAGACGTGCAGATGCAGACGCCGAATCGAAAAGAACTGCAAGTCGTCGGCGGAACGAAACTTAAAGTCGACGGTAAATTGTACGAATCGGACCCTGCGCAGACGCTCAGCAAATTTACGCAAGATAACGGATTCCGAATCGACGTATTCAAGAACGTGCCGGAAGGAAAAGAGTTCTCGGTGAACGCGGGCACCTACCGCGTGCAGGACTCTTCGCGGGATATCAGTATCCCGATTCAGAACTAGTGAGTTGACCGTATTGAATCCAAGGTTTGTGTCCTTCGGAAACACGCACGGTTCAAGCGGGTTTTTCGTCGGAGACTTCGTACACGGGTTAGGTACGAAATCTCGGAGGGCGAAACCTAACCTCTTAAGAGGTCGAACGAGGAGAAGAAACCGGGAAAGCGCAAAAACGAGCAAAGAAGAGCCGATCGGCTTTCCTTTGCTCGTTTTTCTTTTCCGTAAGGCTGCTTGGTTTGTCAGCGTTCCGCGCCGTTCGCGTTCGCCCAAGCGTTCAATTTCGCGTCCGTAGGCAGCAGGAAGGTCAGCACGCCGAGCAGCGGCAGATAGCTGCAGAACTTCATGACCGTCGCCACGCCCGCAGCGTCCATCCAACTGCCCAATACCAGACCGCCGATTCCGCCCATGCCGAACGCAAGGCCTGTAACCAAGCCGGAGACCGCGCCTACGCGGCCCGGGATCAACATCTGCGCGTAGACGACCGAGACGGAGAAACTCGACAGCAGGATGAAGCCGATCAGCGTCAACAGAATGCCGGTCCAAGTCAAATCGGCATAAGGCAGCGCCAATGTCAGCGGAGCCGCGAGGACCATCGAACCGAACAGCACGGTCCGTTTGCCGAACCGGTCGGCCAGAGGCCCGCCGAAGAACGTGCCCGCCGCGCCTGCCGCGAGGAACAGGAATACGTAAATCTGCGCGTCGGCGATGCTGACCGCGAACGCGTCGCGCAAATAAAACGCGTAATAACTGCCGACCGAGGTGACGTACCATGACCGCACGAAGACCAACAGAAGCAGCAGAGTCATGGCTCCGGCGATCTTGCGCCGCACGGCCGGGTCCATCGCTCGGCGGACGACCGCTTTTTTCGTTCGTTCTGCCGCTCGCAGCGTGCGTCCGTACCAACGGGCGATGAAAAGCTGCACCACGATGCCGAGCGCCGCGATGCCCGTGAACCAGATCGCGCCGAACTGGCCGAGCGGGATAAAGATCAGCCGCGTCAGCAGCGGAGCCAGCGATTGCCCGGCGTTGCCGCCGACTTGGAAGATCGACTGCGCGAGTCCGCGTCTGGGGCCGGCGGCCATATGCGAGACCCGCGAGCCTTCCGGGTGGAACGCGGCGGAGCCGAGACCGACGAAGATGACCGCGACGATAACGGCCGCGTAATCCGAAGCGTAAGCGAGCAGCAGCATGCCGGTCAGCGTAGAAGCCATAGCCAGCGGCAGCAGCGCGGGCGTCGGCCGTTTGTCGGCGAACAGACCGACGACGGGCTGCATGATCGACGCCGTAAAGTTGATCGCGAACAGAATCCAGCCGAGCTGCGCGTAACTCAGTTTCATCGAGTCCTGCAGAATCGGCATGATTGCGGGGATGACCGACTGCATCGAATCGTTGAACAGATGCACCAGACCGATCGCGAACAACACCCTGTAGACCGTGCCGTTCGCTCGGCGGTCCGGCGACGGAATCCGGGCGGACTCTGCCGCGTTCGCGGACTTCCCGGCCGAATGCTCGGCTTCGGGTTTGGGTTTGACAAGCATGGGGCCAACCTCCAATTCTGCGGAATGTGTACCATTCTAGGGCAAGGCGCTGTATTCGGCAAGGATTAGCTCTAACGATTCCGCCCGGAAATCATGTCTGGATAAACAAAAAAGCCCCGGCAGATACCGCCGGAGCTTCAAGTATTATCTTCTCTTACCCCATCCAAGCGTGAAGCGAAGGGGGAAATTCAGTGAAAAACGCCTTTGAACCCGGAAGTGTTCCGCTAAAACCATAATCGAACTTTTCCGGGCGAGACAGCGTTTTGAACGAATTTACCCCGCAGCCCCTACGCTTCCCGCGCCATTTACGCTTCTTCGACCTCGAACCCCGCTTGTTTCCAAGCCGCCGTGCCGCCGTCGATGAAAGCCACGTCGGTGAAGCCCATCAGCTTCAGCGCGTAAGCGCCGAGAGCGGCTTGTCCGCCTGCGCCGCAGGTCACGAGAATCGGACGGCTGCGGTCGCTCAGACGCTCGTCGCGCAGTTCTGCGGGAACGCCCAGATCGGCGCGGATCGGCAGCATGCCGAGCGAGATGTTCGCGCTGCTCGGAATCAATCCGCAAGCGCCGGCATCCGCAGCGTCCTGCACGTCGATAATGAACGTGTCGGGATTGTTTTTGATCTTTTCGCGAGCTTCCTGCGAAGTTACGCCGGGTACGTTATTTCTTGCTTGAGTCACCATATCCGTAAATGTCAAAGCCATGATCGATCGTCCTCCTTGAGATGGTTTTTTCTACACTGTCATCTTATATTTACCCAGAGAACCTTTCAAGGCTTCTTACCGATTATCGACTTTCTCCGGATACAGATCATGGTTCGTCAAACGGTTGAACGCCATCTCTTCGTACTTCGTGCCCGGTTTGCCGTAGTTGGTGTACGGGTCGATCGAGATGCCGCCGCGCGGCGTGAATTTGCCCCAGACTTCGATATAGCGCGGGTCCATCAGCTCGATCAGGTCGTTCATGATGATGTTCATGCAGTCTTCGTGGAAATCGCCGTGGTTGCGGAAGCTGAACAGGTACAATTTGAGCGATTTGCTTTCGACCATTTTCACGTCCGGAATATAGCTGATATAGATCGTGGCGAAATCCGGTTGACCCGTGATCGGGCACAGGCTCGTGAATTCCGGGCAGTTGAATTTGACGAAATAGTCGCGGTACGCGTGCTTGTTGTCGAACGACTCCAGAATGCCCGGATCGTATTCGAACGTGTATTTGGTGCCCTGGTTGCCCAGCAGCGTCAGGTCTTCCAGACCGTCTTGGCGGGAATGGCTCATGAATGATTCTCCTTCGATATAAACAGGTTATTGGAAAAAAGTTCGGTCGAACGTAATCGTTTCCGGACTACACGCCGCGTTTATTGCCCCAGACGAGCGTATGCAGCTGCGGAAGCGCGCGGGCGTCTTTGAGATCCGGCAGGTCGGACAAGCGTCCGATCAGCCATTCGTAGCGTCTCAGCAGGGAAGAGACATGATCGTCGGATTCATGCGATACCTGCGGATTGCCGGTCTGCAAGATAAACGGAACGTTCGGATAACGGCGATGCACGTCCCGCGCGTAAGTCAGATCGTCTTCGTCGAAGATGACGATCTTGATGCACAGGTCGCGGCGGCCGGGAGCTTCGGACAGACGGGAAACGATCGAATCGAGAATCTCGAAATCCGTTTCCATCCCCGAACTTGGCGGCTTAGGCGACAGCGTCACTTCGTCGATCCGCACCAGCCAATCCTGCCAGCGCGAACCTTGCGTCTCCACCGCGACGCGGATGCCGCGTTCGTGAAGGCGCTGAACGAGCAGGGCGATCTGCGGAAGCAGCAGCGGATTGCCGCCGGAGATCGTCACATGGTCGAACGTATCTCCGCCGAGCTCCAGCAGCTTCGCGAGAATCTCTTCGGCGGACAGCATGCGGATCTCGTCTTTGGCGCTGCCGTCCCAAGTGAACTTCGAATCGCACCACGAGCAGCGGTAATCGCAGCCGGCCGTACGGACGAACATCGTTTTGCGTCCGATCGCCATGCCTTCGCCCTGAATGGTCGGTCCGAAGATCTCGAGCACGGGAATCGCGCGTTCGGTTGTTTTTTTGCTGACGGAATCGCTCATTCTTCCATCCACTCCCGTCTGGCTTCCGCGTAAGACGTCGGCGTTTCGAACAAACGGACGAATTCCGTGCGCGCGCCGAGCGCGGCATGCTCGTCCGATTTCAGCGCGTTTTCCATTTGTTCATAGATCCAGACCACCATATTTTCGGCCGTCGTATTCATGAGCGGGAGCGTCTCGTTCAAGTAGCGGTGATCCAAGTACGTCTCGATCCGCTCTTTCCAGATCCGTTTGATCTCTCCGAAATCGACGGCGATCCCGTTGGCCGACGGAACCGCCGAGATGCCGAAGACGACTTCGTACGTGTGCCCGTGCAGATTTTTGCATTTGCCTTCGTAGTCGTGCAGATGATGGGCGGCATCGAAAGTGAACGACTTGCTGACCATGACGCGTTTGCGATGGTAGCGAAGCTGTTCGCCCGAGATGTCTTCGCCGAACACCTGCAGCTTCTGCACGATATGAAAAGGTCCGGGTTGACGCTGGAATGCGGAATCGCTCATAACGCTGCCGCCTTCCGGTCTTCGAGATATTTGTCGAGTCCGGCGCGGCGCAGCTTGCAGGCCGGGCATTCGCCGCAGCCGTCGCCGATCACGCCGTTGTAGCAGGTCAGCGTGCGTTCGCGCACGAAATCGAACGCGCTTAGCTCGTCGGCCAGCGCCCAGGTCTCGGCTTTGTCGAGCCACATCAGCGGCGTGTGGATGACGAACGGATAATCCATCGCCAGATTCAGCGTCACGTCGAGCGACTTGATGAACGTGTCCCGGCAGTCCGGATAACCGCTGAAGTCCGTTTCGCACACGCCGGTCACGATATGGCGCGCGCCGGACGTTTTGGCCAGAATGGCGGCAAAGCTGAGGAACAGCAGATTGCGGCCTTCGACGAACGTGCTCGGCAGCTCGCCGTCTTCGTGCGCGATCTCGATATCGTCGCGGGTCAAAGCGTTGGGCGCGAGCTGATTGAGCAGGCTCATATCGAGCACGGTATGCTTGACGCCGAGTTCTTCGGCGATCTGTCGCGCGCAATCGATCTCGAGTTTATGGCGCTGTCCGTAATCGAACGTGACGGCCTGAACTTCCGCGAACGTTTTTTTGGCCCAGAACAAACAGGTGGTGCTGTCTTGGCCGCCGCTGAACACGACGACCGCTTTTTCGTTTTTGAGCATGCAAAAAACCTCTTTCTTCTTCTGGAATAGGAAGGAAAGAGGTTCAGGAACTTGCCGTTAAAAAACATCTGGCCCCGATTATGCCGGTAGGCGGAACAAGCCGAATAAACCTCGGCGATCGGCGGGGCGACGAATAGTTTTTTATAGAGGGAGTTCTCGAACCTCTCCCGCGCCTCGTTACACAAGGGCGGAATCTCTTCAACCGGGCCTTTGGACAGGCGAACGGTTGGCGCGCCGACGGATCCGTACCGCCGCGACGTGCTCCATTATAGCATGAACGCGGCGTCTGCGGATACTCGGAACGGCACGAATATTTGTTCGCCGAATTCGGCTGTTCGCCTTGAGCGCTCGGTAGGCGTATGATATGATTGGAGAAATCAAGCTTTGTTCGGGTTTTGCCAAAAGGTCGAATCGAGAGCCAAGCTTACGAAGGAGCGAAATTCCGTTGTAAACCCTTGATAATACTGCCGAAAACAAATCAAAAAATAAATTAACCGAAATCCCCTTAAGCTTCCCGAAGCTTGTCCGTTCCCATATGGGAACAAGCGGTTCTAACGGAAGCGGATAAGACGCAAGCACAGAAAGGACAACACGAATCATGATGGGAAAAGCTCATTTAATCATAGGGACCGGCGTATCGCTGTCTTTGCTCGCTTTGACGGGCGCGCCGGTCACGGTCGGAGCGGTCGCGATCGCGGCGGTCAGTTCGCTGCTGCCGGACATCGACCATCCGAACTCCATACTCGTCACCCGGGCGCTGCCGGATCGGCTGCTGCGGATCTTGCAATCGGCCATGCTGCTGATCGCGGCCGCGCTGCTGTTCTATGCGCCGGTCGCCCAGCCGTGGAACAGCGTGCTGGCCGCGATCGCGGTCGTCGCCATGTTCCTGCCCGAACAAGCGCTGCGCAAAGGCGCGTTCGTGCTGATCGGGCTTGCGGTTATCGTGCTCGGCGAACGTTACGCGCCGTGGAACCGGATGGGCGGCATTCTGCTGATCGTCTTCTCGCTCGCGCCGCACCGGGGCATCACCCATACGATCTATGCGCTGGCGGCATGGACGCTGCTGCTGTACGGGCTGACTTCCGCGCACGGGCCGTCGATCTGGCTGGCGGGAGGTCTCGGTTACGCCGCGCATCTGATCTGCGACTCGCTGACCAAGAACGGAATCCGGCCGCTGCCGCCGCTCAAGTGGAAGCTGCGTTTCGGTCTGATGACGACGGGCAAAAAGTCCGGTCGGCGCGTCGAGACGATCGGCATTTGGATCACGGCGATCCTGTTCGCGGCCGTTTTCGGCATCCGGCTGCTCGAGTACGGAGGCCGTCTTTATGTGAAGCTTACGTCGTGAAGTCGAAGTCCTTTGACAAATTCATATTCGAATTTTTCGACAGGAGAGACTCAGTGATGAAAAGGCAATCGTTCTACTGGTTGTGGACTTCGCAGACGATGTCCAACGCAGCCGACATTTTGTACGTGACGGCATTGACCGTTCTCGTTCTTCAAGGCACCGAATCGATCGTTTCGACCATTCTGGTGCCTTTTTTCCGTATCTTCTCGCAGATCGTCAGCGGATTTCTCGCGCCGCTCATGCTGCGCAGATTCCGGCTGCCCCGCCTGATGCTGCTCTCGCAGGGCGGACAGTTCCTGTTCTTCGCCGCGCTGGCGATTTATTTGCGCTCGGCCGGCGACGCGTATTCGCTGACCGCGATCTTCGCGCTGGTGTTCGGCATGTCGTTTCTCGACGGTTGGACGACGCCCGTGCGAAACGCGCTGGTGCCCCGACTCGTAGAAAAGAATTGGTTGATGCGCGCGAACGGCCTGATCTCGGTCAGCGATCAGACGGTGCAGTTTGCCGGGTGGGGCGTCAGCGGCGTACTGGTCGCGTTTGCCGGAGCGCCGACGACGATGATGATCGCGGGCATCCTGTACGCCGCGGCGATGCTGTTCACGTCTTGGATTCGCGAGCCGCAACGCCGCGAAGCGGGAATCGAACCGCCGGTCGATCCGGTCGGGACGCCGCTCGCGGAAGCCGCCGCAAGTTCCGGAAGTCGGCGCGAAGCGCTGCTCGAAGGCTGGAAGCTGATCTGGCACAGCCGCAGATTGCGCGCGCTGACGCTGATCGATTCGATCGACATGCTAGGCGGATCGGTCTGGGTCGGCGCGTTCACTCTGCTGTTCGTTCAAGAAGCGCTCGGGCAGGGCGAAGAATGGTGGGGCTTCATCAACGCGGCTTATTTCGCCGGAGCGGTACTGGGCGGACTTCTCGTCGTGGCGCTGGTTAAACGGCTGCAAGATCGGTTATTTCTGTCTATGTTGGTCGGTATCTCGGGTTACGCGGCGCTGACGATCCTATACGCGTATACGACTTTGCCGGCCGCGGCTTTGGTTCTGGTGCTGATCATGGGGCCGTTCGCCGAATTGTCGATGGTCGCCCGTCGGACCCTCATTCAACAGAGCGCCTCCGAAGACGATCTGCCGAAAGTGCTGTCCGCGCAAGCGACAGTGCTGAACGTCATCTTCTGCGCTTCCCTGCTCGGCATGGCGAAGCTCGCGGAATCGATCGGCATCGTCAATCTGTACGTCTATGCCGGCGGCATGTCGCTGATCGCTTTCGCGATCGGCGCGGCCGTACGCGGACATTTCTCCGCCCGGCGGACGGAAGAAGAACGTACCGCATAAGATCCTTTAAGAAAAAGCCCCGCCGTGATAGAGTGGGGGCGAAGGCAGTCCGCCCGACCGGCGGACGGAAGGGGGATGTACGATGAGTATCGATTTGCGTAAAAAAGCCGAGGAGAATCTGATCAGTCTCTCCAAAACGGCCACCATCTCGCTCAGCAAAAAAGGACTGGGCAGCCAGCGGGCGCGCGTCGCGCTGGCGCTGGATATCTCGGGTTCCATGACGGGCTTGTTCTCGAACGGAATCGTGCAGGCGGTGTGCGAACGCACGCTGGGACTGGGCATGAATTTCGACGACAACGGAGCGGCGGACGTGTTTCTGTTCGGGATACAGGATTATTCTATCGGCGAGATCGGCAAAGAAAACTTTTACGAATTCGTCGATCGGGAGATCCGGCCGAAATACAAGCTGGAGAACGGAACGAATTACGCGGGCGTGATGCAGCGCATCGCCGATTATTACTACCCCGGCGCGCTCAACGTCAAAAAAGGGTTGTTCGGTCTGGGCCGCGGCAAAGTCAGCGTCAGCTCGCCGCCTCCCGAAGAACAGCCGGTGTACGTGATCTTCGTGACGGACGGCAACTGCTTCGACGCCGATCGCGCGGCGGAGCTGGTGCGCCAGACTTCGCGTCTCGGCATCTTCTGGCAGTTCGTCGGCGTCGGCCGCGAGAACTTCCAGTTCCTCAAGCAGCTTGACGATCTGGACGGCCGGTTGATCGACAACGCGAACTTTTTCCAAGTCAACGACCTGAAAAAGATCTCGGACGAAGAGCTGTACGACCGGCTGCTCGGCGAGTTCCCGGACTGGCTCAGATCGGCAAAGGAGAAATCGCTGATCAAATGAGTTATACTGGGAACAAAAGCCGCTGATATCCGCATCATGAACTTCAACTTGGCGATGTTTTACCCAATCTCACGGACAAATGGAGGCGTATCGAAATGAGTTCGTTCCAAAGTTGGCTGAACAAGACGAAAACAGGTTTGCAGGATCAGGTAAGCCGCTTCAAAAACAAAGATTTGATGGACGCGATTGTGGCGGGCTGCGCGATCGTATCCGTAGCGGACGGCACGATTGATGCTACCGAGAAACAGAAAATGGCCGGTTATATCGGCCGCAATGAGCAGCTCAAAGTATTTAACATGAGCGAAGTCATCGACCGTTTTAACCATTTTGCCGGCAACATGGAATTCGACGTAATGGTGGGCAAGCAGGAAGCGCTGCGTGTCATTGCCAAGTTCAAATCGAAACCGGAAGTCGGTCGGGTCATCGTTGGCGTATGCTGTGCGATCGGCGCGGCAGACGGGGATTTTGATGAGCTGGAAAAAGCGGCGGTGCGCGATATCTGCAACGTGCTGAACTTGAGTCCGGGCGAATTCGGCCTGTAAACGATAACCGCTCGATCTTCGACGTGGAGGAAGAACCTCCGGCTTGCCCGTTTCGCGGCGTACGCCGGAGGTTTTTTTGTTCGGCGAGCCGAAACGTTGAAACCGTCCGGCGTCCCGTCCGTATACCTAAGCATGCGGTCAGGCAAAACGCGCCGGTCGAGTCTAAGTCGCCGCGCGCGAAGTTGTTTTGTACGAGGTCGCGCAGGTATAATTAAAGAGGCTGAACCATACCATTCCAATTGGGAGGGCAATAGACAGCAATGACAATTTCTCTGGTAAAAGGTCAGAAAGTCGATCTGACGAAAGGGAACGCCGGTTTGTCGAAGATCACGGTCGGACTGGGCTGGGACCCGGCCGAGTCGGAAAGCCGCGGCTTGTTCGGCATGAAGAAGAAAGCGGCCAACATCGACTGCGACGCGTCGGTGCTGCTGCTGAGCGAACAAGGCAAACTGACGAACGGCAAGAACGTCGTCTGTTTCCACAACCTCCAAAGCCCGAACGGTGCCGTCGTTCACGGCGGAGACAATCTGACGGGCGCGGGAGACGGAGACGACGAACAGATCCATATCGATCTGTCCGCCGTGCCGGCCGACGTGCATCGCCTGCTCGCCGTCGTCAATATCTACGACTGCGAAGCGCGCAAGCAGCATTTCGGAATGATTCGTTCCGCATTCATCCGTGTATTTGAATCGGGCAACGGCCGCGAGCTGGTTCGCTTCAACCTCACGGACGATTACTCCGGCATGACCGCGCTGCTGGTCGGCGAGATTTACCGTCACGGCGGCGAATGGAAGTTCAGCGCCGTCGGCGAAGGCGCGCAAGCTCCGCATATCGATCTGCTTGCACGCCGTTACAGCTAATCCATATATTCGAATTCCACACCCAACCTAAACAGAAAGAAGGAATTTAATCATGGCAATCAGCTTGCAAAAAGGTCAAAAAGTCGATCTGACGAAAACGAATCCGGGTCTGAAAAAAGTAATGGTCGGCCTCGGCTGGGACACGAACAAATACGACGGCGGCAAAGACTTCGACTTGGACGCTTCGGCATTCCTGCTCGGCGCGAACGGCAAAGTCACTTCCGATACGGACTTCATTTTCTATAACAATCCGAAAAGCGCCGACGGTTCGGTCGTACATACCGGCGACAACCGCACGGGCGAAGGCGAAGGCGACGACGAGCAGCTGACTGTCGAACTGGCTGCGGTACCGGCCCAAGTCGAAAAAGTTTCGTTCTGCATCACGATCCACGACGCGGCTGCCCGCGCGCAGAACTTCGGCCAAGTCTCGAACGCGTTCGTTCGTATCGTAAACGAAGAAACGAACGAAGAACTGATCCGTTACGATCTGGGCGAAGACTTCTCGGTGGAAACGGCGATCGTCGTAGCCGAACTGTACCGCAATTCCGGCGAATGGAAATTCAGCGCCGTAGGCAGCGGTTATCAGAACGGTCTGGAAGGCCTCGTACGCGACTTCGGACTGGCTGTATCCTAATCCCATAAGCAGTCCGCAATCCGTATTCCCATTTCGAAGGCCGTCTTCCACATAGACGGCCTTCGTTTGTACTTTCGTTCGCATTTTTTATTCTAAGGAGGAACTTACCATGACGATCAGCCTCTCCAAAGGACAACGCATCGACCTGACCAAAACGAATCCCGGACTCAAAAAAGTCATGATCGGTCTCGGTTGGGACACGAACAAATACAGCAGCGGCGCCGATTACGATCTGGATGCTTCGGTCTTCCTGCTGCATGAAGACGGCCGCGCCAAAGGCATCGAAGATTTCGTCTTCTACAACAATCCGAAAACGCCGAACGGCGCCGTCGTGCATACCGGCGACAACCGGACGGGCGAAGGCGAAGGCGACGACGAACAGATTCTGGTCGATTTCTCTTTGATTCCGGCGAACATCACGCGTCTGGGCATCACCGTTACGATCCATGACGCGGAAGCGAGAGCGCAGAACTTCGGCCAAGTCTCGAACGCGTTCGTGCGCGTGGTCGACGAGCAGGATAACCGCGAAGTGCTGCGTTACGATCTCGGCGAAGAATTCTCCGTCGAAACGGCGGTCGTCATCTGCGAATTGTACCGTCACGGCGAAGACTGGAAATTCCAAGCGATCGGTTCCGGATTCGCGGGCGGACTTGCCGCGCTGTGCAAAAACTACGGTCTCGACGCGCAATAAGCGCCCGATCTTGATCCGTACCCTTAACGAAAGGCGGAATCCGTTGTGACGACCACGATCATCAGGGGGCAGAAAGCCGACCTGACCAAAACCAACCCCGGTCTCGACCGGGTTGTCGTCGGAATGGGCTGGCAGGCATCGCCGGGAGTCGACCTCGACTTCTCGGCGTTTCTGCTCGGAGCCGATTCCAAAGCCAAAGCCGACGAAGATCTGATCTTCTACGGCAACCCGTCGGGAGCCGGCGGCGCGCTGCAATTGCAAACGGGCAGCCGCAGCGCGTACGCGGGCGTGACCGACAACGAGCAGGTATCGTTGTCGCTCCGAAGCCTGCCCGCTTCTTACGAGCGCATCGCGTTTACGCTGACGCTGTACGAAGGAGAGAAGCGCCGGCAGAACTTCGCCGGCGTGAACGGCGTATACCTGCGGATCGTAGACGAGCGGAGCGGTTCGGAACTTGTCCGCTTCACGCTGGACAAGACCTCCGGCGTCGAAACGGCGATCGTCGTCGGCGAATTGTACCGCTACAACGGCGAATGGAAATTCAGCGCCGTCGGCAGCGGCTACACGGGCGGTCTCGAAGCGCTGTGCCGCAGCTTCGGCATCGAAGTGCAGGCGGAGCCCGAAGCCGCGCCGCCGACCCCTGCGGCCAAGACCGCTCCCGCGGCGCCGCCGGCATCGCCGACGCCCGCCCCGCCCGCGCCGCAGCGGTTCAACCCGTCGCCGACGCCTTCGCCTTCGGGAGGCGCCAATCCGTCGCCGATCAATCTCGGCCGCCCTTCGCAGCAGGGCGGCAATCCGCCCGCGCCTTCGAGCGGCGCGGGAAGCGGCGGGGCTTCGCCCCGCGTGCTGCCGCCTCCGCCGGGCGGCGCTCCGGCTCCGTCGCCTCAGGGCGCTTCGCCTTCGTCTCCCTCGCCGAGTCCGACGCCGCAGCCCGCAGCGCCGGGCCTGCAGAAGATCGAGCTGACCAAGCGCGGCGACAAGATCAGTCTGGAGAAGAAAGCCGGCAGCGATTCGATCGGCGAGATTCTGATCAATCTCAATTGGAACCAGCGGCAGAGTACCGGATTCTTCGGCAAAACCTCCGGCGTCGATCTCGACCTCGGTTGTTTGTTCGAGCTCAAAGATGGGTATAAAGGTACCGTGCAAGCATTGGGCCGCGCGTTTGGTTCTTTGCACGACGAACCGTACGTCATGCTCGACGGAGACGATCGCACCGGCACGAAGGCCGGCGGAGAGAATCTTCGCATCAACGGCGCGCATCTTCGCGACATCAAACGCATCGTGGTCTATGCTTTCATCTATGAAGGCGCGGCGAATTGGGCGCAGGCCGACGGCGTGGTGACGGTGAAGGGCGGAGGCCCGGATATCGTCGTGCGGATGGACGAACACGGCAGCCGCAAAGGCATGTGCGCGATCGCCATGATTACCAATGTAGGCGATCAGACGTTCAGCGTCGAACGCCTCGTCGAATATTTCTCCGGACACCGCGAATTGGACCAAGCTTACAACTGGGGTCTTCGTTGGACGACCGGCAGCAAATAATCCGTTGTTTTACGCATAAACCCGGCATGTGCAGCAGCTTCGTCGTGTCGGGTTTCTTTTTTCTATCGCGTTTTACCGCGCCTCGGCGCGCGAAACGCTTCACAACACGAGCAGCATCTGCTTTATAACAGTTCGACGGTTCGTTCCGTCCTGTACCGGTCTCTGCCCGCATGGCATGCCCGCAGTCTCCTTAGCAGGCCGCCTCTGAACCGCCTTGAAGGAGAGAGAGATCATGGCGGATTTTTTTCAGAGCTTCTTCGGCAATTTCGCAAACTATTTTCAATGGGAACATGTCAGCTCGATTTTAAGCCAACCGGCGACTTGGGGCGTGATCGGCACGCTCGTGATCTTGGAAGGGCTGCTGTCCGCGGACAATGCGTTGGTGCTCGCCGTCATGGTTCGCCATCTGCCGCCTAACCAGCGCAGAAAAGCTTTGTTTTACGGGATCATCGGCGCTTACGCGTTCCGTTTCGTGGCGATCGGGGTGGGGACGTTCCTCGTCAAGATCACTTGGGTCAAAGTCATCGGCGGCGTCTATCTGCTGTGGATCGCCATGTCCAACCTGTTCAATCTCGAATTGAATTGGGGACGCGTCGGCGGAGTTCCGCTCATTCCGAAGATCAGCCGCAAAGCCGATTCCGACGAAGACGAGATCGAAGAGAAAAATTACGGCTTCTGGCGCACCGTGCTGGCCGTCGAGCTGATGGACATCGCGTTCAGCATCGACAGCGTGCTGGCGGCGTTCGGGGTCAGCCAAGAAGTCTGGGTGCTGCTGCTGGGCGGCATGATCGGCGTGCTGATGATGCGCGGCGTCGCACAGCTCTTCCTGAAACTGCTTGAGAAGTTTCCGGAACTGGAACGCGCGGCTTTCATTCTGATCACGATCATCGGATTGAAGATGCTGGCGGCGGCGTTGTTCGATTACGAACTGCCGCAGACGATTTTCTTCCCGCTGCTGATCGCGGTCTTCGTAGGCACGATTCTGCT
Source organism: Saccharibacillus sp. O23 (assembly GCF_002205895.1). Classification (GTDB taxonomy): domain Bacteria; phylum Bacillota; class Bacilli; order Paenibacillales; family Paenibacillaceae; genus Saccharibacillus. The sequence continues at coordinate 157,528 of NZ_NJDE01000001.1, read as the reverse complement.
GAGCTTGATTCGCCAGCGTCGGCAGACGCGCGAAGAGTAAAGCGGGAGCAGAAGCAATCTTCGTCCGCCGTATCCGATTTTGCGTTTGTCTGGTACGGGATCCGATCGCCGCTCGCAGCGGTCAAGCGCGGCCGGCCGTTCGGATCTCTACTCCTCCGCATGTGGAGAACGCCTTCCCGTCTCGGGAAGCGGCGCTTGCGAAGATTTGCAGAAACACGCAGGCGATCGCACGAGGCAGGGCGGCGTCTCTCGGCGGCGGAGTTTTTTTGTATTTCGTGGAACGGATTATATCGTGGGAGGAAAGATCATGCGTTATTTCGATTATTTATCGGAGGAAGAAACCGAAAAGTTGTTTTATCAAGCTCCCGCGCCGTTCTGCAATGGCTCGGACAAAGATCTGCTCGCTCATGCGGTGGGCGCGGCTCTCTATATGCCGGCGACGAAGCCCGGAATCGCCGAAGATCTGAGCAGCGGCAAGCATGTCGGATTGACATCGGTAGTCATCGATCTGGAAGACGCGGTAGGCGATCTCAGACTCGAAGAAGCCGAAGCCGCGCTGGTCGCGCAGATTCGCAAACTCGAAGACTGGTCGACAAGCGGAAGCATCGACTCCGAGAAGCTGCCTCTGATTTTCGTGCGGGTGCGAACTGCCGAACAAGCCGAACGATTATTGGAACAGCTCGGAACGGCCGTTGTGCGTTTGACCGGACTTGTTTTCCCTAAATTCGACGTGCAGGCGGGCGAGCGTTACCTGGCGCTGCTGACGCGGTATAACGAAACGAAACCTGCGGATGCTCCGATCCTGTACGGTATGCCCATTCTGGAAAGCGCGGAGATCATCTACGCGGAGACGCGTCAGGAGATGCTGCTGGGCATCAAACGATTGCTGGATCGGCATCGTTCATACATACTTAACGTGAGGATCGGAGCGACTGATTTCTCCAGTCTGTTCGGTCTTCGCCGTAAGCCCGATATGACTATTTACGATATCGGCGTCATTCGCGACTGCGTGGCGGATATCGTCAATCTGTTCGGACGCGCGGGCAGCGGCTACGTGATTTCCGGTCCGGTCTGGGAATATTTCAAAAGCGACCGGGTGCTGAAGCCGCAGCTGCGCGAGACGCCGTTCCAAGAAACCGCGGGTCAAGAAGGACTTCGGGTGCGCATGCAGTATATCAATAAATACGTCGACGGCCTGATTCGCGAAGTCGAACTCGACAAAGAAAACGGAATCGTCGGCAAAACGATCATCCATCCGACCCATATCTGTCCGGTGCAGGCCATGTATACGGTCACGCACGAAGAACATATGGACGCTCTGCATATTCTGGAGAGCAGCGGGGGCGAGATCGGGGTCGTCAAGAGCGGCTACGACAACAAAATGAACGAGATCAAGCCCCATCTCAACTGGGCGCGGCGCATCATGATTCGTTCGGAAATATACGGGGTGCTGAATGAAAACCAGAATTTCACCGCATTGCTCGTCCGCTGAAGAGGCTGCCACGCCGAACACGGACGCGCCGGTCTACATCTACGAAATGCTCGAAGGTCTGACTGTTCGAGTCCGGTTGGATTCCAATCCGTTCGGCCTGCATCCGGACGATCTGTTCCGCATGGCGGCTCGGATCAACAAGAAACGCAGTTTCTTGTTCGTCAGCCGGATTCTGGGCAAACATATCCCTGTCGATCCGCACCGGTCTTTGTTGGGCGGAGCGGCGCTCGCGCTGCTGTGGCAGCGGCGCAGAGCGGAATCTTCGAGCGGGAGCGCCGAAGAAGCGGCACGCGAAGCCGAAGCGTACAGCTTGGAAGAAGTATGCGCCGCGCTGCACGACGGAGGAGCTTCCGCCCGGCATTTGTACGAGCGGCTGCAAGCGCAGAGGCTGCATCTGGAAGAGTCTGCGCTGTTCATCGCTTTCGCCGAGACCGCGACCGCGCTCGGTCACGCGATGTACGATTGCTTCGCGGGCGATACCCGCTTCCTGCATACGACCCGCGAAGAGCTGGTCGGACGGGAACCGGTACTTCGTTTCGAAGAAGAACATTCGCACGCGACCGCGCATCGCTGCTACGCGCGCGAAACTTCGTTCTTCGCCGGCGAAGATACCGTCGTGCTGGTCGACGACGAAGTGACGACGGGCAATACCGCGCTGAATATCATTCGCGATCTTCAGAGCAAGCATCCGCGCCGCCGCTACGTGGTCGCCAGCCTGCTCGATTGGCGCGGCCCGGAAGACCGGGAACGGTTCGCCGAACTGGAACGCGAATTGGAGATCGAGATCGACACCATCGCGTTGATCGAAGGCACGATCGAAGTGGAAGGCGGTCCGGTCGAACGGCTGCCCCAGTCCGCGCCGGACCGTCGTTCTTCGGGCGGAACGCAGGTGCGCCGGCATGATTTGTCGGCGTTCTTCACCCATTTGGATGCGGTATCGGCAGATTCCGCAGGCGAGAAGTCCGCTGTTCCTTATCTGGAATGGACCGGCCGCTTCGGCATGCGCGAAGCCGATAATGCCGAGCTCGACGCACAGGTACGAGCGGCTTCGGCGTATTTGTCGGCCGAAAGACGCGGAACCCGCACGCTCTGCATGGGCACGGGAGAATTCATGTACGTGCCGATGCGAATCGCCGCCGAATTGGGCGACGGCGTATTCTACCAGTCCAGCACGCGCAGCCCGATCCATGTGGTCGACGAAGAAGGCTATGCGATTCGAAGCGGCTTCCCGCATGTTTCGCCGAACGATCCGGGCATCGCCAACTTTTTCTATAACGTTCCTGCGGGAGCTTATGACGAGATCTTTGTTTTTCTGGAAAGAATGCCGACGGAAGCCGGTCTGAGACCGCTGATCGGCGCGCTGGAGAACACCGGAGTTCCGTTCGTTCATCTGGTATTCGCAAGCGCCGCGGACCGCGGGTTATCGCAGGAGGGAGAATGAATATGCGCGAAGAAACGTTGGCATCCAAGATCCTGCCCGTCCCTGAACGGTTGGGCAGCTACAGCCCCGACGACGTGGTCTTTCTGTTGAAAGACCTGAGCGACGTCGAATTGGAACGAGGCACGGAAGATCGCGAAGAAGCGATCCAAGGCGGCGTTCATTATTCCGAGATGCTTCCCGTGGAATACCGGCCGACGCCGGAATATCTGGCGCTGTTCCACGAAACGTTGGAGACGACGGCCCGCAAAGTCGCGCTCGCGGCAGGCATCGTCTCGGAACGTCTGATCGCCCGCCACGGAACGGACCTTGTGCTTGCTTCGCTTGCACGCGCGGGTACGCCGATCGGCATCTTGATGAAACGCTATTTCCGAGCCGTCTACGGCGCGGACGTGCCGCATTACAGCATCTCGATCATCCGCGGCAAAGGCATCGACGAAAACGCGGTGCTCTACATGCTGCGGGAACATCCGGGACGCCGCATTCAGTTCGTCGACGGTTGGACGGGCAAAGGCGCGATTCGCAAAGTATTGGCGGAAGCCCGAGAAACGATGTCGGCCAAATACGGCATCGAACTGGACGACGACCTGGCCGTCTTGGCCGATCCGGGGCGCTGCTCGGAAACGTTCGGCACGCGCGAAGATTTTCTGATTCCGAGCGCCTGCCTCAATTCGACCGTTTCCGGCCTGATGAGCCGCACGGTGCTGCGCGACGACCTGATCGGGCCCGACGATTATCACGGGGCCAAATATTACAAGGAATGGCTCGAAGACGACGTCTCCAATCTGTTCGTGGACCGGGTGAGCGCTTATTTCGAAGAGATTCGCGAAGAAGCGCGCAGCCTTGCGGCAGAGCTTGAAAATACGCCCGAAGCCAACGAATCGAGCTGGCAGGGCATGAAAGACATCGCGCGCATCCAAGAGGATTACGGGATCGCCGACGTGAATCTGGTGAAGCCCGGCGTAGGCGAGACGACGCGCGTGCTGCTGCGGCGCGTGCCGTGGAAGATTCTCGTCGATCGGTTGGACAATCCGAATCTGCGCCATATTCTGCTGCTGGCCGAAGACCGCGGCGTTCCGGTGGAAGTCTATCCGGAGCTGACCTATTCCTGCTGCGGCATCATCCGTCCGCTGAACGGAGGGACCGAATGATCTTCGCAAGCGATCTGGATCGCACGCTGATTTACTCCAAAAAAGCGATGGGCACGGCTTTCGATTCGTCGAAGGTTATTCCGGTCGAGCTGTATCAAGGCGAGCATATCTCGTTCATGTCGCCCGAGACGGCGCGGCTGTTGGCCGAACTGTCGAAAACGGCGCTCTTCGTGCCGGTCACGACGCGCACGATCGAGCAGTACGAACGCATTTTCTATATCCGCGAGACGTTCCGCCCGCGATACGCGGTCACCAGCAACGGCGGCAACGTGTTGATCGACGGCGTGCCGGACACGGATTGGAAGCGGCATGTCGCGGAGGCGCTCTCCCGAAGCGAGGAAGCGGAGAAAGTCATCGAAGCGTTCGGCCGCATCTCGTCGCCGGAATGGGTCAAATCGTACCGCCATTCGGACGATTTGTTTTATTCGATCATTCTGGATCGGGAAAACATGCCGCTCGCGCAGATCGAAGACTTCCGCGAAGAGCTGGCCGGCATGCGTTGGAATCTGTCCGTGCAAGGGCGTAAAATGTATCTTGTACCGGACGGCGTAAGCAAAGGCGAAGGGCTGCTGCACGTGAAAAAGCTGGCCGGCGCTTCCCGCATCGCGGCTTCGGGAGATTCGCTGCTCGACGAAAGTCTGCTCAAAGCGGCTGATTACGCCATCGTGCCCCGTCACGGAGAGATCTACGCCGCCTATATGGAAGCGGGCCTCTATACGTTTACCGAACGGGACGGGATGGGCGCGGCCGAAGACCTGATCGCGAAGATCGCCGAATGGTTCGCGTCTCCCGATATGCAGGCGCTGCCGGTGGCCGAGAAGATCGAAGAACGATAAGCGAAACCGGAAAGCCTTTTCATCCGTACTACCTTAAACTGCACCTTGATTGTGTTGTAACCGGCGACAGCCGAAAAAGATAAAGAGGACGATGAACGATGAGAAAAATTTGGCTGAACCGCTGGTTCTCGGTCGCTTACCACTATGTCAACCTGATTCGAAACAACGAAGAAGGAGCGCGCTTCGAGTTCTACGGCACGCATCCCAATATCGACCACGTCTCCCTGAGCGCGTGCGACGTCAAAGAAACGGAACCGACGGTCGAAGGCGAGGCGTATATCGAGTTCTGTCTGGATTTCTGCGTACGGCACGGCATCGACTTGTTCATTCCGCGTCTGCATATGGAGCTGATCGCCGCCAACGTGCCGCGTTTCGAAGAGATCGGCACGCGCGTCATGGTCTGCGACGATCTTGAACTGCTCGGCAATATGATGAATAAAGAAAAGTTCTACCGTTCGCTCGAAGGACGCGGCGTCGTGGATATTCCGGATTACCGGGTCGTGCGGACGGCCGAGGAATTCGCGCAGGCTTACCGCGAGCTGACCGAAGCCGGACATCGCGTCTGCTTCAAACCGACGGAAGCCGAAGGCGGCATGGGATTCCGCATCATCAACGAAGACATCGGCGACCCGCTGAAGGCGTTGTACGGTTGGGTGACGTTGGAGACGACTTACGAAGAGACGTATCGGACGCTGTCGACGGCGGAACGCTTCGACGATCTGATGATCATGGAGATGCTCGAAGACGAAGAATACAGCATCGATTGCTTGGCCGACGCGTCGGGCGAACTGCTGACGGCGATTCCCCGCCGCAAATCGGAAGGCCGCGTCTACCATCTGGAGTATTCGGAAGAACTGCTCGCGCTGTCGCGCCGGATCGCGGAAAATTGCCGGATTCCCTATGCGTTCAACGTGCAGGTGAAGTACAATAAGGGTGTTCCCAAACTGCTCGAAATCAATCCGCGCATGTCCGGCGGTCTGTATATTACCTGTTTGTCCGGCGTAAACGTTCCGTATCTGGCGGTCAAAGCGGCGTTCGGCGAAGAAGTCCGGCCGCCGAAACCGGAGTTCGGCATCAAAGCCAGCTACGTGGAACAGGCCGTCAGATTGGACTCGATCTATAGCAGGGAGGCAATGTCGGACTTTTAAGCCGCCGAAGCGAGGAGAAAGAGCAAGCCCTGCCATCAAGCTGGAGGTGTTATGGCATGATCGATTATATCAAACGTTTCGGGCTGCCCATCACGGCCTTTATCGCCGGGTACGCGCTTGCGGTCTTCTCGCAGGGCATGGTGCCCGTATGGATCTCGGCGCTGCTTCCGGGCGGCGCGGTGCTGCTCAGCATCGGAGCTTTCAAGCGTCCGAAGCCCAAGCCGACTCCGATCGACGTCTCGCCGCAATCGCAGCCGGAAGTGCTGCCGCCCAGCGGTCGGCGTACCGGGATTCCGGCCGTCGATCAGGCGGTCGAACGTCGGCTTCGCGAAGAAGCGTCCGCGCGCCGCGAACAGGAACGGCGCCAAGCGCAAGCCGCCGCGGCTTCGGCCGCGCAGCAGCCGGCGTCACCGCCTAAACCGGCCGCGGAACCCGACGAGATGTGGGACCCGGTGCACGAATACATTTCCGTCATCGAAGAACTGATCATCTCGGAAGGGCAGAAGAACGCGCTCGACGACGAGATCGTCGAGAAGACGTTGTCGCTGCTCTCCCGTATCGCCCGTCTGATCCCGCAGCTCAAGGAGCTTAACGACAGCAAGATCAATCACAATATTCAGCGTCTGGTCTTCAAAGACCTCAACGGCGCGATCAATCCGTTCCTGAAGCTCAGCGGCGAAGCCAAACGCAAGAATCGCCGCCTGCTGCTCGACGGGATCAAAGACATCAACTCTCGCCTGTCACTCTACGTGGAGACGATCGAGCATCGCGACCTGATCGAACTTCAGAGCCGCATCGATCTGATCCAGCAGCGTTACCGGACTTCGGACTAAGGCCTTTGCGCCGCAGAACGCCGCTTCGGCCGGGCTTCCCGGCGTCATAAGCGGCGTAACAGAAGGAGGAATATTCATGTCTATGAATCTTGCGGTCGACTTGAAGAAAAGCGACTTGGATAAAGTGGAACAGGAAGCGAAGCAGGTTATTCAGAAAGTCGCCAATACGGATAATATGCAGCTCGACGAGCTGATGGACCAGATCGGCCGGATGGGCCAACGCACGATGGAGAAAGCCGGACAATCGCTCGAGATGCTTCAGCGTCCGGTGAATGATATGGTAGCGGGCAAACGTTCGGAAGTCGGCAATAATATTCTTCGCCTGCGGAGCGAGATCGATTCGCTCAGCAAGAGCAAGCAGCTCGGCTTTATCGATAAGATCATGCGCAAGACGCCGCTCAAAAACTACGTTTACAAATACCAGTCGGTCAAAACGAACGTGGACGCGATTATCGTCTCGCTGCGCAACGGCAAAGATACGCTGGAAGAAAATATGGCGTACATGCGGAATTTGAAGCGCACGTCGATCGAAGAAGTGTATAATCTTCAAATGCGGATCGAGATGGGGAACCAACTCAAGAAGCTGTTCGAAGAAGAGATCGCCAAGCCGGAGAACGCCAACCGCAAAACGACGCTCGAACGCGGGCTTCGCAAAGTGGTGACGCGCATCCAATCGTTTACCGAAATGATCATGCTGTACCAGCAGGCGATCGCGGGTACGGACATCATCAACGACAATAACGATAAGCTGATCGATTCCGTCGACGCGACGATCGACAAGACGCAGCATCTGATCACGGTATCGGCGATGATCGCGATGGCGCTGCAGGATCAAATGCAGACGATCGAAGCGGTCAATACGGCCAATCAGACGCTGCAAAACATGTTCGAGGAGAACTCGCGCATGCTCAAAGAAACGACGCAAAAAACGAACGATCTGCTCGGCAAACCGGCGATGCAGTTGGAAGCGGTCGAACGCGCGATGGGCGACTTGTTCGCGGCGATGGACATGTACGAGCAGTCCAACCGCACGATCATCCAGTCGGCGACCGAACAGACGGGCCGCATGACGGAGATCAACAAAAAGATGCACGACCGTCTCGGCCTGATGCAGGCGGGCGGCGGAGAAAGCGAGCCTGCGCGCGTAACGGCCGGACAGCAGAGCGAAGCGCAGCGGCTGCAATCCATCTCCAATTTGCTGGAATAGAGCCGAGCGGGATCGAGACAAGGAGGACGGACGCGAATGAACACCAAGATTCTCAACGCACGCATGGAGCGCCGGGAAGACAAGAGTTACATGGGCAAGGTCGAATTGGAGGTCGAAGGGCATAAAGAGCCTTACGAGCTGACCATCTACAGCAAGAGCGGAGATGCATGGGAATACAGCCTGCATTTCCTCAAAGATCCGGGACCGGAGGAGCAGATTCTCGCTTTCGAAGAATATATCGAAAACGACGACGACGCTTTCGACGTTCTGGTCGATGCGGCTTGGGATTCGATGGAGCAGGCTTCGGAGTAACGCCGGAAGCGAAGAACGGTAAGAAGCCGCCTTTCCCTAAGGGGATAGGCGGCTTTTTTGGTGCGGGATTAAGGGCTTAAAGGCTTAGAGGACAGCTTCGATTCGCGGTTGGGGCGTTCCGCGATTCGAAGCTTTGGATTGGATAAATCATTGGGTACGCTTTTCATCTAAACGGCGAGATGAAAATCTCAGATGAAAATCTACTTTATCAAAATATTCCCGAAAGGGATCGCTTCCCTCAAAATCCGCTTCACCAATCCGTCGTCTTCCATATGCTCTTTCAGCTCTTGGCTGCGCGTGCCGCCGGCTTGAAGCAGAACATGGCCGCGGCCGGTCATTTTCCAATGAAAAGGCATATGCTGGCTGGCGAGGTGGTTGCCGTAAACGGCCAGATCGAGTCTGGCGTTCTCGGGATAAGCCAGAATGCTGCCCGCATTGACGTAGAGCGGTTCTTTTTCGTGCAGTTCCGCTTGGAATACGGTTCCCTGCGTCATAATGCCGATCTGCCCTTCGCCGGAAAACTTCATCTTGATCGCGTCTTGGGTGATCAGCATGTTTTTCAATTTCAGGATTCGGCTTTTCATCTCGATTCCGTCGGTATAGAAGAACAGCTGCCGGAAATCGTACAGCATATCGCTGCCGCCTGCCAGATCGAGCGTCTGAAGACCGAATCCGGCGGGCAGTACGGCGGTAAAAGAACAGCGTCCTTTGAAATCGGCGCGGATCAGTTTGCGTTTGCGCATCATGCGGCTGATCTCGAGCAGCCGGTCGCTGCGTCCGCGGGGATCGCCGCGGTAAGCCACCACCTGCTGCGGATGCAGAATATGCGCGGTATCCGGTTCTTCCAGTTCGAACGTATAAGCTTGAGCGCCGAACGAATCGCCGGATTGTTCGTGAATGATATGCATGCGATCCTCCGTTTAACGTCTGCCGCGCAGTCCGAGGCGCAGGACGCGGATCAGCAGGAAATAACCGACGAATAAGCCGATCAGAACGAAAATAATGATTTTCATCGTACGAGCGCTGCTGTCGCGTTCTTGCTGCGCCGCATTCAGCGCCGCGACGGTAGCTTGAAGCTGTTGGTTCTGTTGGTCGAGCCGGGCGTTCTGGTCGTTCAATTGAGTAATCTGGTCTTTGTAACCTTCCATCTCGTCGCGGTAACTCTGGATATCGGCTTTGGCATCGTTCAGCTCGTTTACCGTATCTTGATAACTCTTCTGCAATTGATTCACTTCCGAAGGAAGATTGCCGAACATTTCAAGGCCGTTAAAAAAATTATCGATCGGTTCCCAAGCATGAGCTTGACGCTCGACGGGAAGCAGCAGCAGACCAAGCAGCAGAGCCGAAGGGATGCTGCGGCGGAAAATACGCAAAAATCCGGGTTTAATCATGATCGGGGTCACCTCGTCTTAAAGAGTCGGACGGGAACGGCAAAATCGCCGGGCAAGCAGTCGTTTTGCAAGGAAAGCGTTTAACAAGCGAGCATAACGGGTAAACATCATTACGCACAATCAGATACGTTAATAAGTGTAACGAAGTTACCGGCAAAACACCAATTTTTCAAAAAAAATCGCGAATTCTCGCGTTTGCGATTCTTATATTCTTATAAACTGGAGTGAAACGACATGTATGCAACCGACTCGAATTTGACCAAAATCATCGTTACGGTAAACGGAGAACAAGTAGGCAACGGCCTGCTGCTGGATAGCGTGACTTTCCGTCCGGTGAATCCGGAATCTTCCGTTTTGAAAGTCGCGGCCGATACGGCTGCGAAGTCCTGATCGGCTATTCCGGATCGGAATAATCGTATCCATCACACAAACGCCGCTTGTACGGCCTTTTCGGATCAGATCCGAATCGGACGGACAGCGGCGTTTGTGCGCGGATCAGATCTTGAACCGATCCACCAGCGTAAAGAGGTCTTCGGACAAGCGCGATAACAAGGTCGACGATGCCTGGATCTCCTGCATGGATGCGTATTGTTCCCCGGAAGATCCGGAAAGCGATCGCGCTCTTGCATAAGCGCCGTCGGCGATAGAGGAGCTGAGCCTGATCCGTTCGGAGACCGCGTTGGCGTCCGCGGAGAGACGTTTGACGTCTTCCATCGCGGTTCCGGCTTTGCTTTTGGAGACGATCCAAGCATCCTGAATGACGCTGAACGACCGAGAAGCGGAAGCGAACGTGCGAGTGCCTTGATCGGCGGCGGAGGATACGGAAATCATCGCGCCCGCGGACGTCTCGATCTGCCCCAGCGTCGATTCGACGATGCCGTGAATCTGACGCACGGCCGAGCCGGAGCGTTCCGACAGCTTGCGGATATTGTCGGAGACGACGGCGAAGCCTCGTCCGTGTTCCCCGGCCCGTGCCGCTTCTATGGCGGCGTTCAGCGCAAGCAGCTGCGTTTCTTCGGAGATCTCGGTGATCACGCCGAGAATCTGACGAATCTCCTGCGAATGGGAACGCATATCGTCGATCGCGACTCTTAGTTCGCCGAGCGCGCTGCCCGTACGATTCATCTGCCGGGAAGCCTGCTCCAGATCGCTGCCGGCCGTGCGGGAATGCTGCTCCGACTCGTCCGCGCCGCGAGCCAATTCTTCCATGCTGATCAAGAGCTGCCGGGCAAAAGAAGAAATTTGCTGAAGCAGTTCGGAACTCTCCGCGAGCGAGCTGCGCTGAAGCGAAGCTTCTTCTTCCAAATTCAAAGCGACGTCATGAATGCGTTCGCCGGCCTGACCGGTCTGAACGGCGCTGGCCGTCAACTGCTCCGAGGCGGAAGCGACCTGATGCGAGCTGTCCCGGACTTCGCTCAAGATGCTGCGGAAGCTGCCCGCCATCTCGTTGAAGTCGGAACCGAGCATGGAGGCTTCGTCGCGTCCGCGAACGGGCACGGCCTCGAGCGTCAGATCGCCTTGAGCCAGCAATCGGGTCTGTTCGGACAAACAAACGATCGGTTTGATCAGGCGGCGAATGATAAAATGAACGGCAACCAGCGCGATCGTCAGCAGAACGGCTCCGATCAACAGCGGAATTTCGAATACCGAAAGCGTGCGCTCTTGAATGATGGACGAGTCGAAGTTGATCGCCATCAGCGCGACGACTTTCTGGCTGCTTCCTTCGCCCGACAGGATCGGACCGTATCCGGTCTTGAGTCCGACGCCGTCGTAAGCATACACGTCCGAGTAGACGCCGTGGCTCATGGTGGTCGCCATCTCGCGGTCTTTGTCCGTGAAATAGAACGTATCTCCGGCTTTGTACCCGCGATCGCGCATATTGGAGTCGGCGGCCAGAATCTTCCCGTCCAGCGATAGGATAAAAGCTTCTTTGAAGATCGGTTTATGTTCGTGAATCCAATCGATTTTGTCTTGGATCTCGTTCAACTTGGTCGTATCGCCCGCGGCCAAGGCTTGAATGTCGGCAGGGGCAACCAGTCCTGTGGTAATATTGGCGCACCCGACCAACTCGATTCCGACGGCTTCGTCGACCTGCCCGTAAGCGGCCCGATAAGCGAGAACGCCCACGGCCAAACCGACGATCAGAAATAACGAGACGATGGCGGTCGTGATTTTTCCGGCTAGCTTCATAATAAGTTCATCCTCCTAATCATGCGTTGAACAACGTCGCGTATAGCCGCCGCCGTCATTCGAAACGGGAGAAATGCAGGACGAATGGCCGGATGGGTTGTCGAGTTGTTATACGTTCATATCCTGCAAGATTATCGCAATAAATGGCTATGACAAACGGCACAGCAAAAAGCCGCCTGCTCTCCCGAAGGAGATACAGGCGGCTTTTGGTTTCGGAAACGGAAAAGGTTCGTTTATTTCTTGGTCGTGACGGTCACGGAGATCGTCACGTTCTTGGTGCCGAACTTGCCTTTGATCGTCGTTTTGCCTTCGGCCAATGCGGTAATCTGGCCTGCAGGCGATACGGCGGCTACGCTCGGTTTGGAACTGGTCCAAACCGTTTGAGCGGCTACGTCCACGATCGAACCGGTATCGTAAGTCGCCAGAACTTTAATCTTGGAAACGGCTCCCGGAGCGAGCTTGAGAGTCTTCTCTTCGACGGCCACTTTGGTCAACTTCGGTACGACGGTCACTTGAACGGAAACCGGAATGTTCTGATACGAACCGCTCAATGTCGCGCTGCCTACGGATACGCCTTTTACGGTAGTGCCCGAGATCGAAGCCACGCTCGGATTCGACGATTCCCAGCCGACTTTGGAACCGAGCGAGACTTTGGAGCCGTCCGCGTAGAAGGCGGTCGCTTTGATCGACTTGCTGCTTTTCATATTGAGTTCGACCGAAGTCGGATCTACGACGATTTTCGTGATTTTCTGTTCGATCTTCACGCTGACCGTGATCGACTTGTTCAAATAAGTGCCTTTCAGCGTAGCCGATCCTTTGAGCAGGCCTTTGATCGTCGAACCCGAATCGGTTTTCTTGATCACGGCGTTCGAGCCGGCGACCGTCCACGTCATCAGCGAGGAGACGTCTTTCTCTTGGCCGTCTTCCCATACCGCGGTTACGCTAGGCAGAGGGGAAGTTTCGCCGATGACCAAGCTTACGGCTTCGTCCGGTCCGATCAGCACGAGAATCTTCTCGTTGACGGTGACTTTGAAGCTTACGGTCTTGCCGCGTACGGAAACGTCGCCGGAAGGCGTCGTTACGGAATCGGTATCCGGCAGAGAAGCGGTCAGCGTAACGGTACCCGCGGATTTCGCGATCACTTTGCCGTTCTCGATATAAGCGATCTCGTCGTCGCCGGACGTCCATTTGACGTCGCCGCTCAAATCGAGCTTGGCGTTGTCGAGTTTGATGCCGCTGACTTTCGGCAGCGCTTCGGACTCGCCTTTGTACAATTCCGTATCGTCTTTGGACGTTTCGAGAGATTTCAGCGTCGGATAGACGGTCACTTTGACGTCTTTGGCGATGCCGCCGTATTCGGCTTTGATCGTCGTGCTGCCTACGGCTTTCGCCGTAACCGTGCCGTTATCGACCGTAGCCGCGAGCAGGCTGCTCGACGTCCATTTGGCTTGGCCCGATACGTCGAGCGAAGAGTTGGCGCGGTCGCGCACTTCCGCCGTCAGTTTGAGCGTCTCGCCCATGAACAGCGTGGCCGAGTCGGACGGCGTGACCAGCAGCGCTTCGTACGGCGCGCGGACATAGATGTCGACGGATGCCGATACGCCGAGATATTTGACGGTAACGGTTGCTTTTCCGGTGCCCGTTACGGTCAGCACGCCTTTATCGACGGTCGCGACGGACGCGTTCGAAGTCGTCCAATCCGCTTTGGCCGTGATGTCCTGCTCTCCGCCGCCTCCGGCAGCCGGAGCGATGGCCTTGAGCGTGACGCTGTCGCCGACAAGCTGCTCCAGATCGGAAGCTTTGCTGCCGCCGCTGCGAATCTCGAGCGAAGAATAAGGCAGTTCGACGGTTGCTTTGTACGTCGCGGTGAGGCCTTGATACTTGACGGTTACGGTCGCGGTTCCTTCGCCGACCAGCGTCATTTGGCCGGCCGCATCGACGGTCAGAACAGAAGAGCTGGAGCTGGTCCAAGTCCCGAGCGCGGTCACGTCGGTCACTTTGTCTTTGTCGTCGCCGCCCGTGACTTTAGCCGTCAGTTTCAGGTCGCTCGCCGCATCTCCAAGCTTGTATGTACCGGTCTTCGCCGGCTCGATGGCGAGCTTCGAATAAGGATAGGAGGCGGATACTTCGACCGTGGCTACGGCTCCTCCGTAAGTGGCGGTAATGATGGCGTCCCCGCTGGATTTCGGCGTCAGCAGGCCTTTGACGACCTGTACGACGTCTTCGTCCGAAGAGGTCCAGTCCGCGGAAGCGGTAATGTCTTTCTTGGAAGTCGAACCTTCGACCGTCGCGTACACCTTCAACTGTTTGGCCGATTGGCCGATCACCAGTTCTTTTTTGGTCGCGTCGTCGAACGAGATCGAGGTGACGTCTCCCGTGGCGGCGAATGCGTGTGCCGGAAAGGCGATCGCGGCGATCATCAGCAGAAGGGCCAGAGTGCGCATCACGCTTTTTTGTCGGATCATGATCTTCTCCTTCGATTGAATGGATTAGACGGCATGTCGAAAACGATCCCGTCTTTTCTTTTATCGGAAAAAAACCCTCATTCGTTACGCTTTTTATATAAAAAAATGGAAATGGGCACTATGACCTAATCGCTTGCGGAACGTACGTTCGATCAACGGACAAAAAAATAAACGCAATCTTGGGGGATTCCGCTGCGAAGCAGAAAACGTTCGAACGATTCGCCGGGAATCGGTTCGGTCTTGCTGGTGAGCAGCAGCATCGCGAAGCGATTGGCCTGACGTTCGAGCCTTCCCGCGCTGAAGAAGGAATGCTCCTCGATAAAAAAGCGATTGACCCCTTTGTGCAGCCGGTCGTGTCCGAGCTCGTGCGCGCAGACGAAATTTCGCCATTCTTCCGGCAGATGTTCGTTGATGACGATAAACCGCCTGCGAAGCTTGCGATAATACAGGCCTTTGGTCGACTTGCCCAGATCCATGTAACGAATATGAATGCCGAGCGCTTCGGCCATCGCGAACGGATCGGTCGTGCGGGTCGTGCGAATGAGACGGGCTACGAGTTTGTCCATCGGGTCCACCGTCCGTTCCCTCCTAGTGAGTTGACCGCATTGAATCTAAGGTTTGAGTCCTTCGGAAACACGCACGGTTCAAGCGGGTTTTCCGAGGGGCGAAACCTAACATCTTAAGCGGTCGGCGTACTAGCTTCTGCGTTTGTTCATCTGCTTGGCTTCCCAGAACAAGCCGGTCAATACGTCTTTGATGCGCTGCTTGTCTTCTTTGTCCAGCGGAATCCCGTCGAACATCAGCTCGCCGTCTTCTTCGAGCATCTTCTTGAAATCCCGTTTGTCGCGGGAATTCGCCCATTCCGGAGCTGCCGAGTCCTGCCCGTCGTGCAGATAGCCGGCTTCGTTCATCATTTCTTCGTACGGAACGCCGAGCGCTTGGGCGATCTTGGCGATCGTCTGCGGTTTGGGCACGCCCCGGAGGCCATGCTCGATGCGGGAGATCTGGGAGGTGCTGACGCCCGCGGCCCCGGCCAGCCGATTAATGCTCCAGCCTTTGCGTTCGCGAACCTGTCTCAAATAACTGCCGAACCGGTTTTCCATAGGGCACCCTTCCTCGCTTCGTCAATTTGGCCTGCCGATCGGGCGGCGTTTTTCGTTCCTTCTTCCTTAAATATACCCAATATCCGCTGCCGGGTAAATGTGTTCGCCGAAAATATTGCCAAAAGGTGAATTTCGCGAAATGTTCATGCCTGATCGGCTTGTGGAAGAAAACGACAAAATGTCTCTTTACGAGTTTGGAAAAATTGTGGTAAGGTTAATCCATAAATGCGAACGATATACGAACATAACCTTAAATGCGGAATCGTTCGGCGTAAATGTTGCCAAAAGACAATAAAAGGAGAGATCAACGTGGAACACGCATTGAATCTGCCCAAGCTCGACCGCCGCAAAACGCAGGCCGCTATAGAAGGAGCGATGGAAAAATACCGGATCTACAAAACGATTACGTTCGAAGAAAGAGAAGCCCGTCTGACTTCTTCTTATCAGGAAGCGCCTGCGGGCTATACCGGCACGACCAGCGACTCGACCGCGCGGACCGCTATTTATAATGTAGACATGCCCGCGGCGCGCGCCGCTTACTGCGAACGGATCGAACGGATCGTCGAACGATTGAACGAACGCGAACGGCTGCTGGTGCGGGAACGGTACATGAAGCAGGACGACGTATTCGATTACAAAGTCTACAATCATATTTTCGATCCGCCGATCAGCAAAGACACGTACGTCAAAGTGCGGACCGGCGCTTTCTACAAAATGGCGTTGTCGCTTTCGGCGATGGGACTGCTGCCGCTCGAAGATCTACTGGCGAAAAGCGGCGAGAGCGGCAGAAAAAAAGACGAACGACGCGCTTAAAATCAAAAATTTTGAACTTTTTTATCGAAAAAGGGAACCATTCGGAGTCGACCTTGTCTAAATAGATAAGAAGAGGTGATCCGATGGACAAAATGAAGGAACGCCCGGCCGCGCAAATGGAAGCCGCCGATCCGGATACGATCGTCCGATCTTATTGGGGCGAGGTATGGAAATATCTCTTCTTTATGACGGGAAACCGTTCCGCCGCCGACGACTTGACCCAAGATACGTTCGTTCGGGCGCTGCGCGGGCTGGACGGTTTCAGGCAAGAATCATCCGTAAAAACTTGGCTGATGCGCATCGCAAGAAATACTTACGTGAATCATAAGCGTTCGGCGTTCGTAAGGCGGGTGCTGACCTTCGCGGACGTGGAGCCGCCGGAAACGGGCGCTTCGGCGGAGAACGTATATCTTGCGGAAGCGGGCGAGCGGCGCATTTGGCAGTTGGTTTTCCGGCTGCCGGACAAACTGCGCGAGACGCTGCTGCTCGAGGCGCATTACGGGATGACGGCCCGCGAAGGCGCGCAGCTGCTCGGCATTCCCGAAGGTACGTATAAGTCGAGATTGTCCCGGGCGAGAAGCCGTATGGAACGCATGATGGGCGAGGAGGACAAAGCATGAGCCGATTCGAAAAATCGGGAACAGCCGATGAATCTGCGCGGCCGAATTGGTACGAGGCGCTGGAACGAGAGCCGGGACGCATGAACAAAGAACCGACTCTGGCACAGATGCAGAAGATCAAGGAGGAGAGCATGATGGAAAACACATATGGAAAAACGACAAATAAAGGAAAAATGGCGAAAGGGAAAATGGCCGTCGGCGCGATCGTGGCGGCTGGCGCGATCTTCGGAGGCGTATGGGGCGCGAATTCGGCCGGTTGGCTGGACGGAACGCCGGATGCCGCGCAAACGCAGGCAGTCGCTTCGAATCAAACGCCGTCCGGGCAAACGAATCCGGGAAACGGGCAAAACGGCGCGAACGCGGGCGGACCGGCGGCGGGAGGCTTGAGCGACGAAGAGAAAAGCGCGCAGGCTACAGACGAGATGAAAGCTTCGATGCAGGCGCAGGACATTGCCGAAAAGTTCAAAAAAGCCGATCTCGAAGTCTCGAAATCGCAGCGCGAAGATTATGAAGCGTCGATGCAAGGAGACGAAAGCAAGTTGGAAGATTGGATCGCGGATCGTTACGGACAGTTGGCGCCGTACGCGGACGAGAAGTTTCTTGCCAGTTATATGATGAATCGTATCGGCATGCTGCCGTACGAAGCGGCGGTCAATACCGATTCGGAACTGACGATCAGCGATCTGAAGATGACGACAAACAGCGTGGATCTGGAGAAAAAGCTGGTGAGAATCGACTATACGCTGAATCTGGAGTTCTCGAGCGGACGCGATCCGCTAGCGCTTGAAGGCGCGATCTGGGTGCAAGAAGGCCAAGACGGCTGGAAAGTCATGAAGGACGTGCCGGAAAAAGCGAGTTTCCGCGAGCTGTACAATCTGGCGACGCCGAACACGCCGATGGGCGGATAAGGCTGTGGAGAACGCCAAGAATCGGAAGAACCGCCTAGATAAAATCGAAAAGAAAATCGAAAGGACCGCGAATTCCCGAATAGGGAACCGCGGTCCTTTTGGCCGTGACGGAGAAAACTTCGATTCCGAAAAAAGCGCAAAAAAAACAGGCGTCGGAAAATTCCGCTGCCTGGTCGTAGAAGTCCGCTTGCGCGAACTTGATCTTACAGGTTGTATTTCTTTTTGAAGCGTTCGACTTGGCCGCCAGCGTCGAGGATCTTCTGTTTGCCAGTGAAGAACGGGTGCGAATCGGAAGTGATTTCCACTTTGATCAGCGGGTACGTGTTGCCGTCTTCCCATTGAACCGTCTCGTTGGATTTACGAGTCGAGGCGCTCAGGAACTGGTGCCCAGTGCTCGTGTCCATGAACACAACTGGTTGGTAATCCGGGTGGATTCCTTGTTTCATCTATTTTCAACTCCTTCACAGAATAATCAATAATCACATACACTATATAGTAGCATAAGGCAAGAGTGTTGACAAGAATGAAATAGGGATAGAGATCGAGCAAATTTGCGAATCTCGACTGGAATGGGTAAAAAGCAGGTAAAGGCTGCGATCGAGCGCGGCAATCCCGAAAGTAACCGAAGGGGGACGTCAGCATGAAAAATAAGTTTGGTCTTCTAATCAGTCTGGTAGTCTGCGCCGTGTTATGTGCTTGTTCTTCAAACCAGAGGCCGACGAGCGTCTATCTGATTCCGGAAGGTTACGAAGGTTGGGTGCAGATCGCTTTCGGCCAGAAGTCGGAACCGGAGATTCCGGTCGAGGATTCGAAAGAGATCTTTACCCTTAACGAAGACGGCAAGCTGATGACCTCTACGCCGGAACCGTCCTACGGGGCGGCATCGGACGAGTTCTATTATGTAGACGGCGAAGGAAAGCGTACCGAGATCGATCCCAATCAACGGATTCATTTTCAAACGATCGGGTCGAAAAATACCGAATCCGGAGAAAGCCGAAGCGGCGGAACCGTCGTGATCGACTTTTTCGTCGGAGATAAAGATCGAGTCGACGAATATCCAAAACCGCCGATTCCTTGATCGCTTCTGCTGTTATGAGACGAGCGCGAATGCGCCGCTGCAAGCATCCGCGCAAGAGTTCGTCTTTTTGCCGCCGAAGGTTCGTCTTTTAACGTGCGTTAATCGTCCGCTTCTCCGTCTTCGTTTGGAGAAAAAGGCGGTAAGATTGTATCATCGGGAAGTTGAGCGAGAGGCCGAGCGGCCGAAAGCTCGAAGAAGCTCATCTCGCGGACGGACGGTTGCGATCCTCACGGATCTTCGCAGCCGTCTTTGTCGTGTGCCAAGCGGCAGAAGCCGGATCTTGCGAGACTTGCCCGAGGTTTGTAAGGAGGGAACGGAAATACGCGAGCGGGCGAAGCCGCCGCCGGAACATCGGCGGCGGCTTCGTGCGCGATGTGGGAAAGGGGGAGGGAAGCGATGCGGGAAACGATCAAGCAGGCGTTGGAGAACAAGATTCCGGAATTGTCCGGGCATGTGCATGATCTGCCGCCTGCCGGACAATCTTATTCGGGCTTCGGCGCGTCGGTCACGTTCGGCGAAGAAATCTACAAAAACGATTGGGCCGGTTATCGGCGGATCGTCAAAGTCTGGCCTTATGCCGATGCGGCTTCCGGCGGCTTCGGCAAAATCGAAGAACTGGCCGGGAAGATCGAAGCGGCGCTGCACGAAGCGGTACTGGGCAGGGTTTCGGGCGGAGCAGCATCCGCGACCGGAAATTCGGTCTCGGATGCTGCGCAGCCGTCGCAGCTTGGCGAAGCGGATCGGGAGCCGGCTTCGGCCGGACAAAGCCAACAAGCCGGAGATCCGAAGGACGCCGCGTTCGTCTGCGTCTATCTCGGTTCGGCAGACGGCGATCGGCTGGACGCCGCTCTTGGCGGGATGACCCGCGGGCTGCGCTTCGCGGTCTACCGGCAGCCGGCCGGCTTCGCGGCCGGTCCGGACGATGCCGGCGCGGAACTGACCGCGCTGGCTGCGCTGACGTCCGCGCTGCTGGGCGCGGACTGGCAGATCGCGGCCGACCGTTGGCCGGCCGCGCACGCACGGCCGTGCGTGCTCTGGCGGCTGGCCGGGAGCCGCAAAGTGACGGCGAAGCCGTCCGCCTACGATGTGCGGCGGACTTACGCCGCGCATGTGCTCGGCCGCACGGCGGCCGAAGAGCGCGAGGCGCTCTCGGCGCTGGCCGAGCGGCTCAGCTCGGCGCAGCGGCTGGGACCGCCCGCGCCGGGCCGTCGCGCGGCGGCGATCGCGGACGTCGTCGCGGATCTGGAAGCCGACGGCTTCCTTAAGGGTCAGCTCCGGCTCGACGTGCTGGAGCGGGTAACCTTGCCCGGCGGCGAGCAGCCGGGCGGCAGCGAAGAGCCGCCCGTATTGATCGGGCGGGTCGGGTTGAAGCAGGCGGATTAGGAGCGCCTGCACCGGTTTGCGGCCAAGACGGATTGCCGCGAACAATCGGATCGGATTCGATTGACGCGGCGGAGCGGAACAAGCAGGAGGCGAAGCAGCGATGACCAGCCGGAAGAGTTCGGCGGAAGCAAACGAGAAGCAGCCCGCCGCTTATACGGCGGCGGAACTGATGGCGCACGCGGAGCGATTGTTCGGCGTGCGGGAAGAAGTGGTGCGCGGCGCGCTCGGCCCGGAGACGGCCGAACGTTATACCGTGGAAGAGGCGGCAAATCGCATTACACAATTTATGAAAGCGAAGGTGAAGTAATATGGCAGGCGGAACATGGAGCAAGGCGGAGAAACCGGTCCTTCCCGGACTGTATATGAATTTTCAGGCGGCAGCGGCTTCGGCGATCCAGCCGGGCAGCCGCGGCACGGTCGCGGTACTGGTCAAAAGCAACTGGGGACCGGAACGGCAGTTCGTCGAGATCGGCAGCGAAGCCGCGATCGGGCGCATCTTCTCCAATGAAAGAGCAGGCGAAGGAGCAAACGGCGCGACCGCTTACGATTCGCTGTACTTGGCGCTGCTCGGCGGCCCGAAAAAGCTGCTTGCTTACCGCGTCGCGGACGATACGTCGGCAGCGGCCGTGCTGGCGCTGAAATCCGGCGAGAGCGAGGCGCTTCGTCTGACCGCTCTGTATACCGGCAGCCGGGGCAACGGATTCCGCGTATCGGTGCAGCCGAGCGTATCGAACGAAAACGCGCGCGAGCTGCGTTTCTACGAAGGCAGCAAACTGCTTCGCGTCTTCGCGGCCGAAGACGGCAGCGCCGGCGCTCTGGCGGCGGCGATCAACGAAGATGCGGACAATATCTGGATCAAAGCGGAAGCGACCGTTCCGGCAGCCGTGCCGTCGCAAGTGTCGGGAGCGGCATTCGCCGGCGGCGCCAGCGGAAGCGGCGGTCTGGCCAATGCCGATTACATCGCGGCGCAAGCCGCGCTGGAAGGCGCGGATTTCGACGTGCTGGCGCTGGATTTCGCGGCGGATTCGGCGCTGCTTCAGAGCTTCGCGGCATTCGTCAAACGCCTGCGCGGCGAAGGTCGCGGCGTCACGCTGGTCGTCGGGGGCTCGTCGGCGGAAGATACCGCGATCGCCGCTCCTTCGACGGCATCGGCCCGTTCGGCTTCGCTGAACCATGAAGGCATCGTCAACGTCGGAACCGGGGTGAAGCTGGGCGGCGTCTCGTACAGCTCGGCTCAGACCGGCGCTTATGTGGCGGGCCTTATCGCCGGACAGCGTTTGAACGAATCGACGACGTACCACGCGGCTCCGTTCGACGACGTGACCCGCCGCTGGAACCGATCCGAGCAGGAAACGGCGATGAAGAACGGCGTGTTCCTTCTGTTTCACGACGGACGTCAGGTCAAGACGCTGCGCGGCATCAACAGCCTGACGACGCCGGGCGCGGGTCAGAATAACGCCTGGAAGAAGATCCGTTCCGTACGCGTCATGGACGCGATCCGCAGCGACCTTCAGCGTACGGCGGAAGACGCTTATATCGGCAAAGTCAACAATACCGAAGAAGGCCGTCTGGCGCTGATCGGCGCGATGAAAGAATATCTGGCGCTGCTCGCGCAGAGCGGCGTGATCGAAGCGGACGGTTTCGACGTCATCTTGGACCCGGCTTACTACGGCGACGCGCCGGTCGTGAAGCCGGAAGCGGATCAGGTCTTCCTGCAATGGAACGTCAAACTGTCCGACGTGATGGAGCAGCTGTTCGGTACTTTTTACGTGCAATAAGCAATCGGATGCGGCGCGACCGGCTGACCGGTTAACGAAACCGTGAGCATCGGGCGCGTCTTTTCAGGACCTTTTTTACAGTGGTAGCTCTAACTAACAGCAGGTCATTAACCCTATTACGGATTCCAAGGAGGAACAAATCTATGTTGGATGCTTCGAAAGTCATTCTCGGCACCTACGGACAACTGCACATCGACGGAGTGTGGCAAACGCATATCAATAAGCTTGAAGCCAGCGTGGAGATCGAGAAACGCGAGCTGAACCTGACCGGCACGGACTGGAAAGTGCATAAGAACGGCGCCAAAAAAGGCACGGGCACGATGAGCGGCTACAAAGTCACGTCGGACATGATCCGCCGCGGCTTCCAGAAATTCGATATCATCTCCAAGCTCGACGACCCGGATTCTTACGGTCACGAACGCGTGCGACTGATCCGCTGCATGCCCGACAAGATTCAGCTCGCGAACTGGTCGGCCGGCGAAGAAGTCGCGGAAGAAACCACGTTCACGTTCGAAGGTTACGAGCTGCTGGACCCGATCAAAGCCAACTGATCTCCAGCCGCACCCGCGTCTTTTTAACGAAAACGGCAAACCGTAAGGCTGCGGCGCGCAAGCGCGTTTCGCGGCCTTTTTCGCGTACGACCCATCTTACTCATTCTTAGGAGGAATACTCGCATGAGCATCAACGAAAACCTGTCCGAAGAACAAATCTTGGACGTCCTGTTCGAAGCGGCCGACAAACTGCCCGAAGAAACGGTGGCGATCCGCCGCCTCGATCTGCGAATGACGCTGCGCGGTCTGACATCCAGCAAAGTGGACAGCATCCGCGAACGCTGCATGGTGCGCAAGACGGTCAAAGGCCGTACCGAAGAGAAAGTCGACAGCGAGACGTTCAACGCGCTGCTGATCTCCGAAGCAACGGCGAAGCTCGAAGTCAAAGGGCTGGAATTGAACGGTTGGGGCGACCCGCGCATCACGAGCCGTCTGAAGCTCTCGGGCGGCGAGCAGGCGGTGCGCCGGATGCTGCTCGCGGGCGAACTCGACGCGGTCGGCGACAAGGTACTCGAACTGTCCGGCTTCGGCGTGGAGCTGGCTGACGTAAAAAACTGATCCGCTCCGGCGGGGTGACGACGATGATGTACCACATGTGGGTACGCCATCATCTCCGTCCCGGAGAGTTCTGGAAGCTGCCGCGCGGGGAGCGATTGATGCTGCTGGCGTTTGTTGAACAGGAAATGGAATTGTTAATGAAGAGTCAGCAGTCATAAATGAAAGAGAGGAATGATATGAGTACAACCAAAGCTTTTCTCTCAGATCCATATTCTAAGCGTCTAAGTGACTACTTGAATAAATCTACGGATAAAAGTTCGATAGTTAAAGGGAAATCGGCATCAATAAAAAGTTCAAAGTATGCTCAAGTCGAAAAAGGCGCATCTAATTCTTTTGAATCCAAATTTGACCAAGCCATACAACATTCTAAAGATTGGTTTTCAAATCTTTACGAGTCTTCCTCGGATAAAGTCGAACAAGCTTCGAATGGAATCCAAACCTATTTCGGCGGAGTGGTAGATAGCAGCCAAAAAAAATGGAAAGAGTTAGAAAACGGATTTAAAGAGAAGTATGATGACCTTTCCGGACAGCTTGATCAAAGCATTCAGAGTGGAGGCGTAGCCATCCATGATGCTTACGAGAGCGCTAAAGATGCAATAGAGCAAAGCATTACAAATGTTAAAACGTGGTCGTCCGATTTTTATGACAAGACTGAAAAAAATCTAGTCAAAGCTAAAGATCAAGCATCTGTATGGGTAAGCGGTGTGTACGAGGATGGCAAGCGTTTAGCTAAAAGCACTTTTTCTTCGATCAAAACCGGTCTGAGTAAGGGTTACAACTGGACGATGACAACAGGGATGGATAAGGTCGATGGTGTTTTTAAGAAAAGCAGCGAGATCACTGAGAGTATTAAATCAGTGACAGAACCTATTTTTGACTTTAGAGATCATGCAGACAAAATAAGCGAATTTGCTGAGAAATTTATGCAATCTTATTCTCATGCGGGGGCCAGTCCTAATTATTTTAAAAGCACGATGGATTTTCTTGGTGGAAAAATTAAGCATGGTTTTGCGTTGGCCAAGGGTAAGCTGAATTCCACTCCCTGGGGAAACAAAGCCATGGGATTTATGGATCTTGTAGTTAGCGATGCTAAGACCTTCGCCAGCACGATCAATTGGACAACTGTAAAGAAGTGGTTTGGTCGCACGGTCAAATGGCTGGACTATGCTTCGAAATTCGAAGAACTTGCGAGTTCTAAAGATTCAAGGGAATTTGCGGAGAATACGGTTGCAATGGTAATGGACGAGGTGGCTTCTAAAGGAACAATGGCAGCTGTAACCGCAGGTACTGCAGCTATACCGGGAGGAGCTGTAGTCGCTCCTGTAGCAGGCTTCGGCGCATCGATGGGCGTCGACTCTTTCATGGAAAAACATGATATATCCAAAAGATTTACAGGTTGGTTATTTAACAAAATATTAGGGCCGAAGCCTCCTGATCCCAAAGAAAAAGAAGAAAAAAACAAGTTAAGATCATTTATCACACAGCAAGCCACTAGCGCTTTAAGCCCGATGCCTCCCTATAAAAATGCTCCAATGCAAGTCAATTTCGCAGCGGGATCTATTCAGGTTTCAGATTCAAAACGAGAGCTCAGCGAAGAAAGCGCTAAAAAGATAACCAAGCAAATCACTAGCCAATTCAAACGCGCAGCCGGAGGAAGCGGAAAACCGGCTCGTGCCGAAGCTTATTGATCGAGAGGAGGGATACCATGAGTCAAAACGTTGTTCTTATTCATAGTGGCGGACAAAAGTTTCAATTTCCAGTTAATCCGGAATCATTCAATATCGCAAGAGAAAAAGGGTATGAAACGTTGACCATATTAAACAATGGAGAGTTTGATCTTCCGCAAGGTCCTAGAATTAAGCAATTTTCATTTTCGTCTTTTTTTCCTGCTAGGTTTGATCCTTCTTACTGCACATGTACCGAGAGCGAATTGCTCAAGCCGGAAAAGGCGACGAATTTGATAAACGAACTTATGCTGCTAAAAAAGCCTGTCCGTTTAATCGTTACGGGAACAGGAATCAATCAACTGGTCTCCGTTTCTTCGCATCACACAACCTATAAAGGAGGAGAGCCTGAAGACCTCTTTTTTGAGGTTGCTTTTCGTGAATGGAGAGCCTTAAAAACTTTGCAGAATACAAACTCCAAAACGGTTGGGGCAAAATCGCGAGAAGATGCAAAAGATAAGCAGAAAGTTTATGTTGTAAAACCTGGAGACTCATTGTTTAAAATTTCAAAGACGGAACTTGGCGACAGTTCGAAATGGACGGAGATCTTTGCGTTGAATAAAAAGCTAATAGGCGTGGATCCCAATAAAATTAAACTGGGTCAAAAGCTGGTGATGCCGTGAATTACAAAGTCATTGTGGAAAACGAACACGATGTTACGGGATTGGTCGAAAAAATCGCTTTAAACGATTCTTTGAGTCAAATTGCTTACCATGCCAATATTACCTTGATTCGTGAGTCGGATTCAAAATTGCCCAGTTTTTCTCCAGGCATGGAAGTTAGGATCAGCGGAATCCCCTATCAAAAAAGCAAATTGGCTCCTCTGCTGCATCCAGGTGTCATTTGGGAGGTTGATAGTCAAGGAAGCGGAAACAGAAATATCTCTTTGACCGTGTACGATAGAACGATTTATTTGAGCAAATCCGAAGATGAATATTTATTTCCTAAAGGACAGTCGGCCACTCAACGCTTAAGAAAATATGCGAAGGATTGGAATATCGTACTTGATCCCGATCTCTCCGATACCGGCGAAAAGTTAGGTAAGTCTGTTTATCGAGCAAGAACCTTATATTCGATGATCGCATCGGATTTGTATGAAACAGTAAAAGCAGGCGGCGATATGTATCATCCTAGAATGACGAATAACGGCTTGCAGCTTTACAAGATCGGTAGCAATGAAACCGTACACGAATTGAGCGATTTTATTAATTTAAATCAAAACCGCACTTTAGAAGGGGCCGTAACTAGAGTGAAGGTCTTGTCGCCCTCAGAACCAGTTGGCGATGAGGCATCACATGTGCTTGCCGTGTTATCGAAGTATACGGAAGAACTTGGGACCCTTCAAAAATTAGTTCAGGACGAAAAAACCAAAACGAGCTCAGCTGCGAAAAAACTCGCTGCCAGCTACTTAAACGGAATTCAGCAATCATTTACTGTAACGCTTCCGGACATTAATACAATACGTGCCGGCGATGCTGTTCATTTGCTGGGCATGAAATTGATTGTCGTATCGCTGAGTAGACAATTGGGAGAACCCGGCGTCTTAAATCTCGAGTTGGCATCTAGCGATTTTGTCAAAAGGAGGTTTTATATTGGCTACTGATCCTTACGCCGAGTTGGTGGATGTCGTGCATGCATTTATGAATAACAAGACCCAACAAGCGGTTGGCGGAGTAGGAGGCGTTTTAGGCACGATCACTTCGTCGGGACTGAAATTAGACGACTTTAAGTACGAACTTAAAGATTATTTGGTAGCTGAACTTCCCGGCAGGCTTACACTTCCTGCTAGAAAAGAGAAAGCGAAAGTCTTAAGTTCTTCATCAGAAGATTCGGAACCGCAAGGATTTGAATTCGAAAATACAGAGATCGAAGAAGCAAATTGGCAGTTGGCGAACGCTTTAAAAGCAGGAGATCGTGTTCTTGCTATTCGGATTCTCGGCGGTAATGAAGTCGTGGTTATTTGTAAGGTGGTGACCATTGATGGATAGTTTATTTCCGGTAGGCAGAGCAGTTAGGAATTTGCCGAATGCGGAAGATTTTTTTGAAGCTAAGCAGAACGAAGTCTTTTTCGGACAGAGTTGGCTATACGACTTCGATTCCGGAGAGTTCGTTATATCTTCAACTGGAAAAGCTGCAGTATGCAGCGAGACTCAGGCATGGATGCAGTGGTGTCAAAAGGCGATCAAAACGCCTCGTTATCATCACATCATTTATTCTAGAAACTACGGTCATGAACTGGATGAATTGGTTGGTTCTTCTTATGCCAAGAGCCTGATTGAGAGCGAAGTTTCAAGAATGGTCAAAGAAGCGCTTATGGTAGATCTTAGAACAGCCGACGTAGATCAATTCGCTTTTGTTTGGAACGGAGACAAATGTACATTTACGTGCAGGATTATCAATGTATATCACGAGCATCAAATTCTGCAAAGCGAGGTGAGGATATGAGCAGTTTGCCAGACTATTTGCAAGATCAAACCGAACAGGCAATTATGCAGCGCATGTTAGATCGATTGCCTGAGCATTTGGATAAGTCAGAAGGATCTCTGGCTTGGGATATGCAGGCCCCTACAGCGTTTATGTTGGCCGAAACAGTTTTATGGGCCAAAGATCTATTGCGACGCGGGTTTGCAAGCACGGCGGCTAGCGACGATCCGAATTTTCGGTCAGAAGAGTTGGATTTACGCGCCAGCGAACACGGAATCGTTCGTCGTCAAGCAACCTACGCAACAGGTTCAATTAGTCTCGAGGGCGTTGCAGGTAAGACGGTCCCGGCAGGGACAGTAGTATCGACTCAAACGGACGAGATGATCACAGAAGCTGCTCTTGAATACGTAACGAGCACTGCGCTAACGCTGGATTCGAATGGAAAAGGGAGCGTTCCCATTCAAGCATTAGAAGCAGGGAAAGCCTCCAACGTTCCTGCTGGAGCAATTAATGTTCTTTCTACTCCTCTAAATGGGATCAAGTCTTTGACCAACGCCCAAGAGTTGGAAGGCGGCACGGACATCGAGAGCGACATGTCGCTGCTGGAACGCTTCTATGCCAAAGTCCGCAATCAAGGCACCAGCGGCAACAAAGCGCAGTACATGCAGTGGGCGGGCGAAGTGCCGGGCGTCGGCGCGAGCCGCGTCATTCCACTCTGGAAAGGCCCCGGCACGGTAGGCATCTACCTGCTCGACAACGACAAACGCGCCGCAAGCGCTTCGATCGTCTCGGCGGTGCAGCAGGTCATCGACCCGACGCGGGACGGACAGGGCGAAGGCGCGGCTCCGGCCGGCCCGATCGTGACCGTGATGCCCGCCGAGGAAGTCGCGATCAACATTGAAGTGACGCCGACGCTTGCCAGCGGTGCGACTACGGCGGACGTGAAAAGGCAGATCGAGGAAGGCGTAACGTCTTATCTCAAGCAGTTGGCTTTTCGCGACCCGCTCGTTCGTTATACGCGCATCGCGGCGATCCTGCTCGATATTCCGCCTCTGATCGACTATGTCGACCTGAAAGTAAACGGGTCCAGCGATCGGAACATCGAGATGAAGGCGCATCAGGTGGCGGTGCTGGGGACGGTGACGGTTCATGCCTAACGGATTGGAAGGGCAGAAAAAGGCCGACGTCGCTTCGACGTTGGCTGCCGTGTACGACGAAGAGCTTCCTCGTTCTCCCAAAGGACAGGAGCTTTTTTCGTATCTGCCGGGTTATTACGAGACGTCGCGGATCATGCGCTCGGATGCCGAAACCAAAGGGCAGGAAATGGACCTGCTTTACACGGCGCTGAATGAGACGTTGGATCAGTTTTTCGTGCGTACGGCGACTTGGGGGCTGGAGATCTGGGAGCGTGAGCTGGATATCGCCGTCGATTCGTCCAAACCGATCGAGCAGCGGCGTTCCGTCGTAGAATCGAAGCTGCGCGGCGGCGGCGTCTTTTCCGGCAAAATGGTTCGGAACGTGGCGGCGGCGTATGAGCAGGGCGAGATCGACGTGGAGTTCCGGCCGCAAGAGTGGGCGTTCACGATCACGTTCGTCGGAACGCGCGGCCTGCCGCCGAATCTGGACGATCTGAAAGCGGCGATCGAGAACATCAAGCCGGCGCATCTGGCGGTCGAATACGCGTTTACGTATCTGCGTTGGGACGAACTCGACAGCAAGAAGCTGACATGGGATCAATTCGACGCGCTTCATCATACTTGGAACGAACTGGAGGTCTGGAAATAATGCCGGAAAAAACGACGAATTTGAACCTGCCGATCCCGCTCGGAAACGAGAACGTGAATCGGCAGTATTTTGTGGACCTGATTCAGGCGATCGACAGCGGGGCGGTGTCGGAGGAGCAGTTGGCCGAGCAGGTGAAACGGCTGACGGAAGGGAAGCAGGATATGCTGCGGTTGGCGGATAACTATCTGGCGGCTTCGGTGCTGGTGAACGCCGCGCCGGACGCGCAGGGGCGGGCTTATCCGGACGGGGTGAGCATGTTTAAAGTGAGCAATGCAGCGGCAGGCTGGCCGGCTGCGAATGGGTATGTGCTGACGATGCGTGCGGGATCGGGCGGGTATCAGATTTTTTACGAGCTGTACACGGGTGCTGTGCAGACGGATAAGACGGCTCGGCAGTGGACGCGATCGAAGCGGGATAGTAATGCGTTTTGGCAGGACTGGGCGCGAGTAGCGACTGAAGTTGACTTGGCTCTCAAAATGGACGCAAACCGGCCCTCGAATCTTCTTCCAAACGGCGGAGCGACAATGGGTTTTTCTGGGTGGCGACAAGTCAATACTTCGGGCGTCGCTGCTTGGGTGTACGGCGCGGATACCGGGCCTTTCTCAGGCGTCTTCCGTTTTTCTGGGACAGCAGCCGGGGCGTTCCGCTACTTGGAATCCGACCTAATTCCCGTAGCGGGAACCGCTCAATACACCGCGTCCGTGTACTTCAATAATCCCGGAACCGGGACCGGGTATTCGTATATTGAGCTAGTAGACCAGTTGGGTAATGTCCTCGGCAGCGTAGCATCCACCGCAGATGCGGGTTTGCACAGAAAATATGTCACGGTCATACTCGGAAGCGGCGTCACAGGGCTGCGAGTTCGGTTAGGGGTGTCTTCTAGTACAACATCCGGCGACAAGTTCTTTTCGCAGGCTGCGCTCCACTACGGGGCTAATTTGCAGTCGTGGAACAATGACGTGGACAGTCGTTTGCTTTTTCAATTATCCAATGATACTAAGACAAAAGTTCGCAGCGCGATCATTGGACAAGGTGGGACAGTTGCGGACGCGGACGGCGACGGGATTCCAACCGGCGATGAATTAGCAGCCGGAGTGAACAGAATTATCCGTAGCCGTGCCGGTAGGGTGCGGGTAGAACAATCCACGTATTTGGGTACGGTCGCCGGGACAGAACTTGTAATTGCGACCTTCCCGGGCGGGTT
Source organism: Saccharibacillus sp. O23 (assembly GCF_002205895.1). GTDB lineage: Bacteria > Bacillota > Bacilli > Paenibacillales > Paenibacillaceae > Saccharibacillus. Next base: position 127,136 of record NZ_NJDE01000001.1, on the reverse strand, counting down.
ACAATCCCATATCGTATCATTTGCGTACCGGCATATTAACGGCGAAGGCAGCTTTTCCCTTTCTTATGATCCTACGCAAACGGATTTACGGATTTCGGATAATACGACCACAATAACAATCGCCCATCCCTACTCCACATCCCAGAACGGGAGCCTTATAAGCGTTGCGTTGAACTTTGCTACCGGACTCGCTACGGCCGTCTATGACCAAAACGGGAAGGCGGATACCGTAATAAGCTCGCTGAACAAAAACAATACACTGAAACTTTCGTTCGTGCGTAAACAGGCGGGTAACGGAAATTCGACCTATTGTTACGCTTCTGCTGATATATTCTACGGATAAGGGAGAGGGGAATTTTGAGTATTTATTTGACTTATGGAGAGCCGATTAACGGTCGGGCTAAAATTTTCAACCAATACATGAATCCGTTTGAAGGGCTGGAAGAATCGGAACCGAACGGGTTCATGATTGAGGAAATCCCTGAACCAGAAACGCGGGACGGGTTTTCTTCGATGCTGATGGTCAAGCTTCCGAGCGAGAGCAGCGAAGACAAACCGGAATTATATTATGATTACGTGGCGAGCCCAGAAACAGAGGAAACACAACTTTCAAAGATTCAACGCCAAATCGACACACTGACGGCGCAGGCTGCTGCGCTCGAAACGGGACAAGAAATGCAAGAAGACGTAATCACGGAGATCGTGATGCACGTTTATGAATAATTACCCGCGCTCTACTCTGGCTGATTATGCAGATTACGAGAGGAGGTGAACGAGATATGTTGGCTGTGATGCTCGCGAATCGTATTATCATAGGCAAGCTGGAATACAAGGCTGTGCCAGAGTCGTTGAAGCCGCAGGTTAAGGAACAATTGGAAGAAGCAGGCGTAGGATTCTTCGCCGAAAAGTAAGCCGCCCCCAGATCGGGGCGGCTATTTTTATGCCACGCCCTCGGAACCATCCGAGGGCTCATTTTATTTGACGGGAGATATAGAGGATGGGGGAGCAAATAATCAAGGGGGCGGCTGCGGCGATCGGGGCCGCGCTGGGCCTCTTATTTGGAGGGTGGAATATGCTGCTTAATTTGCTTTTGGCGCTGGTCGTGGTGGACTGGTTGACAGGCTTGGCGGCGGCATGGTATCGGGGCGAACTTCGCAGCCGAGTAGGATTCGTCGGCATCGTTCGGAAGGTCGCCATCTTTGCGGTCGTCGGCATCGCGCATTTGGTCGACAAAGGGTTGGGAAATCTGCATATGTTCAGGGATGCGGTCGTCTTTTTTTATCTGGCTAACGAGTTGCTGTCCGTCATCGAGAACATGGGTAAGATGGGCGTGCCGATGCCGGACATTTTACGGAACGCGGTGCATATTTTCGAATCGAAGTCCGGCCCGACAGAAAACCCGCAGTTGATATCCGAAGAGCAGCCCGAGTCGGTAAAAGCGGAAAAAGCCGAAGAAGTCGCGGCCAAAGTTCCGGAGACCGAAGACAACAAAACGGCTTAAACGGCCGGAGGAGGCAGAACATTGAATCTAAGCAAATACCCCATCGAGCGCTGCTACATCGCCAAGCGCTCCAACACCAGGCCCGGCCTCCGGTTAACCACCGGAGCGCCGGTTTTTTTTGTCGCGCACGATACGGGGAATCCGGGCGCGGACGCAGAGAATCATTATCGCTATTTCAATACGCTCACTGGACGGTCTGCGTCGGCGCATACGTTTATTGACGACCGAAGGATCTTGGAGATCATCCCGACCGGAACCGGGCCGGACGCGGCGGAGAAAGCTTGGCATGTGCTCTACAACGTGACGACCGACAACGAACGTTTCGGTTATAACGCCAACGATGCGGCATTGGGCGTGGAACTGTGTTACGGGGGCGGCATCGATTTCGAAGCGGCTTATCAAAAGTTTGTCTGGTATCTCGCCTACTGCTGCGCCAAGTGGAACAAATCGCCGCATCTCTTTATCCCGAGCCATAAACAGCTGGACCCCGCGCGCAAGATCGACTGCGACAACGCGCTCAAGGCCGGCGGGCGAACGCTTAAGGATCTGATCGCGGACGTCTCGGCCGAACTCGGCAGGTCTTCGTCGTCGTCGCCCGGTCAGCCGTCTTCCCCGGTCAAGCCACCTCAAGCTGCGCCGCCGGGAGGCTCGCCTGTTTCGCCCGGCACCGCAACCGGCTCAGCAAGCTCCGCAACCACGCCGCCCTCGTCGTCGGGGCAACCGTCACAACCAGCGCAGCCCGACTTCGTCCCGCTGCCGGCCGATCTTGCGCTGGCGCTGGTTGCCGAGTACGTGCGCCCCGCTTGGGCGGCGGCCAAAGCGGCGGGTCAGCAGCCGGAAGCGGACCATTTTCACCGCCTTGCCGTCAATTTGCGTTCCGCGGCAGGTGTCGACGATGCGGGGCGCAAGCTGCCTGCGGCTATCAAGCTGCACAAGTTGAACGCGCAGGAGCTGATCTTCCGCTGGCTGTCGCCCGCTTGGTATCGCGCCAAAGCAGTCGGCGATACGAAAGCGGCGGACGCCGCGCATGAGCGGGCGAACCGTCTGCGGTCTGCCTCTGGACTGATTTCTGCGTCGCCGCCGGTTTCGTCCGAATCAGTATGACCATCCGTGCATCGTCGTTTGCGAACGCTTCGAATCCCCGCCTCGCCGAATTTCCGACTCCGGAAGTTCGGCGAGGCTTTTTTGTGTTTTATAGATCCGGCTGTGACTCATGTCCGTGCGTCTCGATGCCCGTTTCCGTTACGGTAAGCCCATACCGTATGCTTTTAACGCAAACAAATCTTGAAGGAGGAACCGGATATGCGAAATACGAATCCCTCTCAAGCGGTAAGCCGAATGCCGCAATCTCAAACCGTCCGCCGCCGCATCTCGCCTGCCGTTTTCGTCTTGATCGTGCTCCATATGATCCTCGGCCTCGGCGCGATCGGAGGCGGCGTCATGCTGATCGCCGATCCGAGCGGGGAGAAGATGGGCATGCCGCTTTCGATTCTCGAACGGACCTTTTTCCCGAGTTATCTGATCCCCGGCATTCTGCTCCTGTTGGTCTTCGGCGTCTTGCCGCTGCTGGTCGCTTACGCGCTCCGGCGTCAACCGAATTGGCCGATCGCGGAAGCCGTCAATCCGTATCGCGGCGAACTTCATCCGGTCTGGGCGCTATCGCTCTATGTCGGCTTCGGACAGATCATCTGGATCATGGTGCAGACGTACATGATGAACGCCGTCGCCGCCGTACATCTGGGTTATACGGCGCTCGGGTTGCTGATCTTGATCGTCACGCTGCTGCCTGCGGTGCGGACCTATTGCTTGAACGGATAAGCGAACCATAACCCCGCAACATTCCCCCAAAAAACTCGAACCGCGGAATCCGCGCAAACCCGCAGCCGTCCTGATCGGCAGAGACGGATTCGGCTGCGCGGGCGTTCGGCGGTTCGAGTTCTTTTTCTGCGCAGCCGTACAACCGTTCCCCGGTTACCGCCCCGTTCTCTGGTATAATGGAAAGCGGACGCCCGAAGTCTTTGACACGACAGGGAAAACGGGTATAATCGACTCCAACTGATTCATCTGACAGAGAGGACGGACTGGGACCGATATGAGTTTGACGAATAAAAGAGAACACCGGCAGTATGCCGAAGACAAGCACGAAGCTTCGCGGTCCGCGTTCGAGCGCGACTATTCGAGGTTGATCCACTCCCCGACCTTCCGCCGCCTGCAGGGCAAATCGCAGGTATTCGGCGCGGGAACGGGCGATTATTACCGCACGCGGCTGACGCACTCGCTGGAAGTGGCGCAGATCGCGCGGCAGGCGGCCAAGAATCTCGTGTTCCAATATCCCGAGATCACGCTGGAACGCGCCGACCATCCGGGGCTGGTGCTGAATCCGGAAGTCGTGGAATGCGCGTCGATCGCGCACGACTTCGGCCATCCGCCGTTCGGGCACAAAGGCGAGGAAGTGCTGGCCGACATTCTGGAGAAGCTGATCGAAGAACGCACCCGCAAAGCGCTTCGCGGCAAAAAAGAATCGGCCGAGCAAAAACGCGAGAAACGCAGCGAAATGCGCTACCGGTACGAACATTTCGAGGGCAACGCCCATAATTTTCGGTTAATGATGTTTCTGGAGAAGCGGGAGAATCTCGACGGGCTGAATCTGTCGGACGCGGTTCTTCTGGGGATTAACAAATATCCGTTCTCCGGGCTTGAAAATAAAAAAGGCATGTACAGGAACGAATGGAACTACATCTCGGAGATCCGCAAAGAATGGCGCATTCCGGAACGCAAAACGACGCTGGAAGCGCAGTTGATGGATCTGTGCGACGACATCGCGTATTCCGCGCACGATCTCGAAGACGGGATCAAAGCGGGCAAGATCGAAGTCCACGAGCATTTTATGCACGACGAAGGCACGCACCGGCTGATTCTGGAGAAAATTCAAACGCTGGAAGACCGGGTGTGGCAGGGCGTGGACCGCGAATCGATCAGCATGAAGGTCAGCGAAGTGTTGGACGATTACCTGAGAGTCTGGAACATGAAATGGCCGGTGTGCGACCGCGATTTCTCCCGGACGCGCCGCGAAGTGAAAGCGTATTGGGTCAATCATTTCGTAAGCAGCTTGGGCGTGATCGACGACGGCAATTGGAAAAAAGTAACGTTCGTCAAAGACGGCGCGGAAAACGACGATATGCTGCGGACGGTGAGCGTGCTGAAAAGCTTCGCGTGGGTCACCATGATTCGCGACCTGCGCGTGCAGCGTCTGCAAAAACGCAGCGAATGGATCATCCGGCGGCTGTGGGACGCGTTCGTCGATCCCAAAACGGCCGTTTCGATCATTCCCGGCGACTGGATTCACCGCTTTGAACGCGATCAGCGGCAGGAGACGCCGGTATGGACTTGGGAACGCATGGTGATCGACTACATCGCGGGCATGACCGACATGTATGCGGAGAAAATCTATAACGAGCTGTACGGCCTGAAGGTCGGCTCCATCTACGACATCGACTAAGGCGCGTGCGCGAATTGCGAACGAAGCGGATGCAGACGAATTTCGTTCTCGACGACGAAGGTTCCCGGAGGCATGCGGGGCACGTCAAGAGGCACTGACGCAGCAGAGTAGAGGGCGAAAAGGCGGCTAAAGATGCAAGTCGTTAAGGTCGCGTGCACGGCCTAGGAGCGCCGGGCCGGCTTCGAACGACTTCGCGGCCGAATCGGCCGAGGATGGCGGATCGGGCGGCGGACCGAAGAAATTCGGACGTCAAGGAAGGGGTAAGGCAACATGGACAAATTGACGTTGGGCATTCTGGATATGTCGCCGAGGCTCGGCGGCGCTTCGGACGAAGAAGCGTTGAGCCAGTCGGCAAGGCTGGCGACGCTTGCGGAAGAATGGGGATACGAACGGTATTGGCTGTCGGAGCACCACGGCATGGACAGTCTGGCCTGCACCGCGCCGGAAGTGATGCTGGCGCATATAGGGGCGCGTACGAGCCGGATTCGCATCGGCGCGGGCGCGGTGCTGCTGCCGCACTATAGTCCGCTTAAGGTCGCGGAGTGCTTCAACATGTTGGCGGCCTTGTATCCGGGCCGGATCGATCTCGGGATCGGCCGCGCGCCGGGCGGCGACGCGCATACGACGATGGCGCTGAGCGGGAATTTCCTCGCGCATGTGGGCGAGATGCCGGAGAAAGTGGAGCAGCTCTGCCAGCTGATGAGCGGCGCTTACCGCTACGACGGCGAGCCGGTGCGCGCCCGGCCGAACCCTGTGCAGCCGCCCGAGCTGTGGATGCTCGGGACCAATACCAAGAGCGCGGGGTTGGCCGCTTCCTGCGGGGCCTATTACGCGTTCGGGCAGTTCATGAGCACGAGCGACGGACCGGAGATCGTGCAGTCTTACCGCGAAGCCTATCAGCCTTCCGAGACGCGCGAACAGGCGAAAGTCATGGTCGCGGTGCACGTGATCTGCGCGGCCAGCGACAGCGCGGCTCTCACGTTGGCCGAAAGATTCCGGGCGCAGTTCCCGGAATCGCCGGTCGGCCGTTCGGAGCTGAAAGGCGACGACGACCGGCTGTCGCTGATCGTCGGCGACGTGCAGCGCGTGCGCGAGCGGCTGTTGGAGCTTCGCGCTCTGTATCAAGCCGACGAGATCATGCTCGTTTGTCCGGCGATCGGGTACGAGGAGCGGTTGGAGTCGTATCGCCTGACGGCGCTTGCGGCGGGGCTGATCGATTCCTGATCACACGGTTCCGCGGAATCAGCGGCACCGGGACGAGCACGATCCCGTAAGCGATCTCGCGAGTCGGTTTTATCGTGCGGACGAATAAGATCGCATGCGCGACTGCGCAAAGCGCAAGTTGTTGGCACGACTCGAAGCTTGAAGCGAACGAAGATTTTTCGTTGGCTTCAGGCTTTTTGTTTTGTTATCGGAAAAGAACTCGGAAAAATGCGCCGCCGATCGAGAAGACGTTGACAGAGCGGGTCTGTTCCATGCGATCTATGAACAAGCCGGTGTCTGCCTTGAGATTCTAACGGAACGAGGCGACGCTTAGAAGAGGTTTTGGGAAGCGCTGGATTTCTAACGGAACGAGCTGAGGCTTAAACGGGAAAACAGCGATTTTTTTACGGTTTTCGGCCTTTTTCGCGCCGCTAACGAATCGAGGTTCCGTTAGCGGTCGGAGAACGGTTGAAACGGCGTTCTAACGAATCCGTGTTCCGTTAAATTACTGCGTTTCTGCGAAGAGCGATCGGACGTTTGATTGTAACGTCTCGGCAAGATCGAACAGATTTTTCTATCGCTATTCCGCCTTCTTCGACTCCGCCTCTTCCTCCGTCTCCGTCTCGGGCCGCTTGCCGACTCGGTCCGAAGAACGAGACGAATTCCGGTCCGGCGGTCAATTCGAACGATCCTCGTTTTCCTTATACTGGATACAGAAGGTCGAACAGAGGAAGCGAGGAGAGAAGGATGGAACAACAAACGGGAAGCGCTGCGGACAAAGCGCCCAAAGGCACGTTCAAACGTCTGGCTGCCTATATTCGCCGTTACAAAGCGCTGTATGCGGGACTGAGCGTCGTATCGCTGGTGAAAATCGGGCTGAGCCTGAGCATCGCTTGGTTTCTGGCATTGGTCACGAACGCGGCGGTGTACGGTTCGGAGCAGTCGTGGGGAACGCTGCTGGCGATCGGCGGAGGAATCCTGATCGGCGAAGTGGTCGTGTATTATATCGATCAGGTGCTGCGCACCAAAGCGTCCGCTTCGATCCGCAAAGATCTGCGCGAAGATACGCTGCATCATATTCTGAGACTGCCGACGAAGTATACGGACCGGCATCATTCGGGCGAATTCCTGTCCCGGATGACCAGCGACAATCAGGCGGTCGGCGAAGCGATGGGCACGACGCTGTTCGGACTGCTCAGCAATCCGCTGCTGGCGATCGCCGCTTTCGTCTATCTGCTGACGATCAGTTGGCCGATGGCGCTGCTGTGCTTCGCGATGGGCCCCGTCATGATCTTGATCGGCGGGCTGACGGGCAAAGCGATGCGCCGCAGCGCGGCCGGCCAGCAGGAAGCGGTCGGCGAAGCGACGGTATATCTGCAGGACGCGTTCGGCGCGCCGACCGTGGTCAAAGCGTACGGCATGGAGCGGCGCACGTTCGACGCGTTCGTGAAACGCAGCCGCGAGATCTTGAGATGGGAAATGCGCAGCGCGCGGATCCAAGGCGGAAGCGCGGCGGCCAGCGCTTTTGCCGGCAATCTGATGTTCGTCGGCGCGATCGTGGCGGGCGCTTATCTGGTGAAGACCGGCAGCATCGCCGTCGGGTCCATGCTGGCTTTTATCCAGCTCATGAACTATCTGGTCATGCCGTTCAGCGTGCTGCCGGGCATGTGGGCGAGCATGCAGCAGGGATTGGGAGCCGCCGACCGGATCTTCAAAGTCATCGACGCGCCGGCGGAAACCGGCGAGCTGCGCGAGTCGGCCGGCAAGCCTGCCGCGCTGCGCGAATTGAAGATCGAAAACATGAGCTTCGCCTATGAGACGTCTTCGGATAACGGAAGCGCGGACAGCGCGCAAACGGAAAGCAAAGGCCTGCACGGGCTGAACCTGACCGCCCGCTCCGGCGAGACGATCGCGCTGGTCGGCGAGAGCGGCGGAGGAAAGACTACGCTGTTCAAGCTGCTGCTGGGTTTGTACCCGCCCCAAGAAGGACGTCTGCTGCTGAACGGCGAAGATTCCGAAGCGATGAATCCGCAGCATCGCCGGAATTATTTCGCTTGGGTGCCGCAGGAAGCGCATCTGTTCTCCGGCACGATCCGCGACAATATCGCGGACGGATCGCCGGAAGCGGGCGAACAGCAGATCGAATGGGCGGCGCGCATGGCGGAAGCTTACGATTTCATCCGGGAATTCCCGGACGGGTTCGACACGAAGATCGGGGAACGCGGCGCGCGGCTCTCCGGCGGCCAGCGCCAGCGGATCGCCATCGCCCGCGCGCTGCTGCGCGACGCGCCGGTGCTGCTGCTCGACGAAGCCACGTCGGCGCTCGACAACGAATCGGAACGCAAAGTGCAGAAAGCGCTGGATCAGCTCAAAAAAGGCCGGACGACGTTCGTGATCGTGCACCGACTCTCGACCGTGCAGGGCGCGGACCGGATCGTCGTCATGGAACAAGGCCGAGCGATCGAAAGCGGCACGCACGAAGAATTGATGGCGCTCGAAGGCCGGTACTGCGCGCTGTACCGGGCGCAGATGCGCGAACGGCAGGAAGAAGCGGCCGTGACCGCTTCGTAATCGTCGAGTCTCTGCTTCGCAAAAAGCGGAGACTCGATTTGTTTCGATCGTTCTTGGTGAGTCTTGCTCGATCCTTATCGACTCGATGTCGAACCCCGAGATCTCCTCGAAAAGAAACCCGCCTTCTAAAGCGCTGATGCGCTTCCGAAGACGGGTTGTTTTGCTGCAAGAAAATACAGTTCGTGCTTCGTTTCGGAGCAGGAGTGCGCCGAAGGCGTGCCGGGGCAAGTCAAGCAGCATGAATACGGCGCTGCCGATTCGATCACGCATCTGAGGCGAATTCGAGAGGCGAAAAGACGCCTCAATATACATGCCGTTAAATTTGCCTACATCGCCTAAAACGCCGATCTTCCGGGCGGCTTCGTCTGCCGCTCCGCGTAAGCGCGCAGCCGCGCCGTGCCTTCGGCGATCTGCCGCTCGTTGAGCAGCGAATAGCTCAGGCGGATATGCCGATCCGCCTGCCCGTCCGGATCGAAGAACGAACCGGGCACGAAGGCGACGGTATCGGTGTGCCGTCCGCCCAGCGAATCGGCCAACAGCCGCTCCGGATGAAGGCCTTCGGGCAGCTCGATCCACAGATTCAAGCCGCCCGAAGGCGAGTGCCAACGCCAGCCGGAACCGGCCAGCGCCGTTTCCATCGCTTCTTTGCGGAGCTGCAAAGCGATCCGCAGTTTGTGCAGATGGCTGCGCGAGCGTTCGGACTGGAAATGATGCGCGAACACTTTCTGGTTCAGCAGCGGCGTGCCGCCGCCGCTGCGCGCTTTGGCCGCCAGCAGCCTGCGCATCAGCGGCGGAGGCGCGGCCAGGCAGCCGATCCGCAGGCCGGGAAAGACGTATTTGCTGAAGCTGCGGACATAGATCGTATGGCCCGACGTATCGTAGCCGTACACCGGCGCGGGCGGCGGCGAGCCGAAATAAATGTCCCGGAACGCGTCGTCTTCGACCAGAATGCAGCCGTACGTCTCGGCCAGATCGGCGAGCTGCTTGCGCTGTTCGGGCGGCACGCACCAGCCGGTCGGATTATGGAAAGTCGGGTTCATATAGAACAGCACCGGTCGATAGCGGCGCATCAGGGCCTCTACTTCGTCCATCCGGTAGCCGTCCGGCCGAATGCCGACCGGCAGCAGCCGGGCGTTGCGATGCCGGAACATCTCGATCGCCACGCTGTAGCTCGGCTGCTCGATCAGCACGGCGTCGCCGGGACGGACCAACGCTTCGCAGGCCAGATGAATCGCTTCCTGCGCGCCGCCGGTGACCAATACTTCCGATTCGGCGATATCGACGCCGCAGGCTTCCGACAGATACCGCCGCAGCGCTTCGAGCAGTTCCTCGTCGCCGCGAAGCGGCGCGTAGGTTCCGAGCACGCGCGGATACCGGTCGAAGACCTGCTTGGCCTGCTCCGCCAGATACGTATTGGGCAGCAGCAGCGGATCGATCAGCGCTTGCGAGAATTGATACGCGCAGTCCACGCTGTGCAGCTCCCCGAGCAGAGCGGGAAGAGGAGACAGCGCTTCGTCCTCTACGGCCGCCAAGTTTGCGGGAGCGTCTGGATCGGGATCATGCCGATGCGCGTCGATCGTTTCCCGGCGGCTCGCGATCCGTTCTTCGTTCGGCCGAGGCATGATGACGTAATATCCGGATTTCTCCCGCGACTCGACCCATCCGTCTTCTTTGAGCATGCCGTAAGCTTTGAACACGGTCAGCCGATGCAGTCCGGTCTTTTCCGACATGCGCCGCACCGAAGGCAGCTTCTCGCCTTGAATCCAATCCCCGCGCGCGATGCTCGCCCGCAGTTCGGCGGCCAACCCGACCGACGTTTTGGCCTGCCGAAGTTCGTCGCCGTGAAGTTCCGTTCGAATGTTTGCTTCCATGCCGATCACTCCTTTGTTTCGATTGTACCGTATATTCGGCATGTCGACGTCCCGCCATCTGTTCTATCTAAGGTCATCTGTTCTATGCGCTCTCCTATACAATAAAGCAAACGAAGGGGGAGAAACAGATGATTTTGCTCGGCTATCTTACGATGTGCCTGATTTTCGGGACGACTTTTCTGGCGATCAAAATGGGCGTGGAAGCCGGCCTGCCGCCGTTCTTCGGCGCGGGAGTGCGTTTCTTCGCGGCCGGGCTGCTGGTCATGCTCTATATGGCGGCTCGGCGCAAAGTCAGTTTCTCGCTGCTGCTGCGCAAAGAAACGCTGTTTACAGGCTTCGGCTTGACGTTCTGCACGTTCGCGGCGCTGTATTGGGCGGAGCAGTATATTTCGTCGGGACTCGCGTCCGTGCTGTCGGCGACCGGACCGGCTTTTATCCTGCTGCTGCAAGCCGGCGTCTCGCGGATCCGGATTCCGAAGATCGCTTTGACCGGTACGCTGATCGGCACGGCCGGCGTCGCGCTGCTGCTTCTGCCCGGAGCGGAAAGCGCGCACGGGAAGATGTGGCTGATCGCGGGGCTGGTCGTGGTCGCGGGAGAGATCGGCTACGCGAGCGGCGCGCTGCTGGCCAAACACGCCAGCGCCAAACTGCCGGAAGCATCCCCGATCTCGCTCAACGCGGCCCAGATGATGCACGGCGGCTGGATGCTGCTTCTGCTCTCGCTGCTCGCGGAGCGCGGACATGCCGGCATCGCGGATTATTCGCAGGCGCTGCTGTCGCTGCTCTATCTGACTTTGATCGGCTCGATGGCAGGGCATACGCTGTTCTATTGGCTGGTCTCGCGGACGCATCCGGTCTTTCCGACGACTTGGCTCTACGTCTCGCCGTTTATCGCGCTTGCATTGGGCGCGCGTCTCTACGGCGAGCCGCTGCATTGGAACGCGGCGGTCGGCTCGCTGGTCGTCTTGGCCGGCGTGCTGCTGACCAATTGGCCTTCGATCCGCTCGCTGCTGCGAGCCCGGCGATCGGCCGCCGAGGCACGCGGCGGGGCCTGAATCCGCACGCAGGAAGACGGCGAAGCCGCGTCCGCACGCGCAAAAAAAGCACGGAGAACGGACTTCGGTCCGCTTCCCGTGCTTTTTTTCTACTATAATATAGGCCGTGAATCCCGCGTCTTCGTTTCAGTATTTCTTGGAGTAGTCGACCAAGTTGCGCGGCAGCGTCTCGCCCCGTACGTAAGCTCTCAGGTTGTCGACGAAAATCTCCGCCGCCCGCTCGTCGTAATGGTCGGTGTTGCCCGCCACGTGCGGGGTCAAGATTACGTCTTCGCGTTTCCACAGCGGATGGTCTTCCGGCAGCGGTTCTTGTTCGAAGACGTCCAGCGCGGCGCCGGACAAGCGGCCGGAATCGAGCGCTTCGATCAACGCGTCGGTGTCGGTGCTCGGTCCGCGTCCCACGGTAATGTAGATCGCGCCGCGTTTCATGTAAGCGAAGCTGTCGCGATTGAAGAAATGGCGCGTCTCGTCCGTCAGCGGCAGGATATTCACGATCACGTCGCCTTTGGCGAACGCTTCTTCGATGCCGTCCGTCTTGTACATCTCGTCGAAATGTTCTTCGGAACGTCCCGAATGGCGCACGCCGATCGTGGTCATGCCGAACGCTTTCGCGACGCGCGCCGTGGCCCGTCCGATATGTCCGGTTCCGACGACCACCAGCGTGCGGCCGTGAATCTCGCCGTAGAGGCCGTTATGCGCTTCGCCTTTTTCCCATTTGCCGCGTACTTGACTGCGAATGTTGCCGTCCAGATTGCGCGTCATCGCCAGCAGCACCGCGAAGATATGCTCGGAGATCGGAATCGCGTGCACGCCGCCGGAAGTGGTGAGCGATACGCTTTTTTCTTCGAAACGGTCCATCGGGAAATAATCGACGCCGGCCGACCAAGACTGCACCCATTTGAGGTTGTCGCTGCCTACGGCTTCTTGTTCCAGATCGCGGTTCCAACCGACCAGAATCTCGGCTTCGCGAATCTGCTTCGCGGTCGCTTCTTTCGCCTTTACGGTCTTCAATTCGTAGTCCGGAGCGATCTCGCGGATCTGCTGCTTGTACTTCTCGTCAAATTCGTAGAACGTCAATATCGTCGGCATGTCCGCTGTTCCTCCTTCGTTTTCGAAAAAGCTCTCCTTCTTATCTTAGCAAAGTTTGTTCCGTAAATCTTCCGAACCCGGGCAAAGGACAGAGCGAGCAGGCAGAAAACGGGTATAATACGCATAGAGCGGGCCGAACGCGATAGAGGAATAAATGCAGGCTTCGGACTCGAATATCCGGAAGGAGCGGTTTATGATCGCAAAATATATCGTGTACGCCGTCGACTTCGGATACCGGATGTACATTCGGATTCGCGACGACGAGGTGAGCGGGATCGGCGCGCAGCTCGCGTATTATCTGCTGCTGTCGTTTTTCCCGTTTCTCATCTTTCTCGTTACGCTGGTCGGCTACGTCGACTTGTCGATCGACGAGATGATGGAGCTGGCGCGCCAAGTCGTGCCGGGAGCGGCGATGGACACCGTGGAAAATATTCTCGGCGAAGTCACGCAGGGGAACGGCACGCTGCTGTCGATCGGGATGATCGCCACGCTGTGGACCGCTTCGCGAGGCATCAACGCCGTGATCAAAGGCCTCAACAAAGCGTACGACGTCGAAGAAAGCCGCAAATTCTGGCAGATTCGCCTCGTTTCGCTGCTGTCCACGCTGGTACTCGGAGTCGTGCTGCTGGTCAGCGTGCTGCTGCTTGTCTTCGGACGGTGGATCGGCGATCAGCTCGACCGGCTGCTCAGTTATCCGCCGGGTTTCCGGCAGACGTGGGATCTGCTGCAATACGTCACGCCGCTGGTCGTGCTGATCGCGGTGTTCACCGCTTTGTATTGGATCGCGCCCAATCGGCAGATCAAGATTCGGGAAGCGCTGCCGGGCGCGGTCTGCGCGACGATCGGCTGGGTTTTGACTTCGCTGGCTTTTTCGTTCTACGTCAACAACTTCGGCAACTTCACCAAGACGTACGGCAGCCTCGGCGGGATCATTATCCTGCTGACTTGGCTGTATCTCAGCTCGATCATCGTGATGGTGGGCGGAGAGATCAATGCCACGCTGAAAGCGGGCAAGAACGATCGGCGAAGAGGCCTCGCGGCGCAGGAGCCGAAATCTTGAGCGGAAGAATGATGTGCGCAGGAAACGGACAAGATCTTCGGCTCGGGGAAAAAGGAAAGAAAACGAGGAACAGGGAGGAGGCAAGCGGCGATGGCGGAAAAAGAAGAGCATTCGAAAAAGCGCGGCGATTCGCAGGCGGATAAGCCGATTATCCGATCGGACGCGAACGAACCGAAACCGCGAATCTTCGTCGCGGTTCCGGTCGGAGAAACGGCGGCCGCCGCGCTCTACGATTGGGCGCGGACCGCTTTCGGCGAAGCGGCGTTTCGCCGCTGGACGGATGTGCGCGATTATCATTTCACGCTCAAGTTCTTGGGCGATGTCGAAGCCGATCGCATTCCGGCGATCGCGGACGCGCTGCGCGCGGCGCTGGCGGGCGAGACGCCGTTCGCCCTGAACCTGCTCGGCGCGGGCACCTTCGGCCTGCCCGAAGCGCCGCGCGTGCTGTTCGCCGAGCCGGACGAGGGCTCGGCGGACCGGCTCGGCCGCTTGGCTGCGGCGGCCGAAGCGGCGCTCGCGCCGCTGGGGTTCGGCCCGGAAAAGCGCGGCTTCCGGGCGCATTTGACCCTGGCCCGCAAATATGCGGCGGGCCGCGAATTCGAGCCGTCGAAGCTGGCGGCGGCTCCGGCCCTGACCGCCGGGACCGCGGACCGGGCGGTGCTGTACCGGACGCGCATGCACGAGCGTCCCATGTACGAGCGGATCGCGGAGTTCCCGCTCGGCGGAAGCTGAGCCGTCGGGCGGGAACTTCTGAGGCGCTCGCTGTCTTTGCGCGAGCAACCGTCTCGCGCGATTAAAACGCGCCTCGGACTATGCCCTGTCCGGCAGAAATATTCAGCCCGCTCCGCTTTTTTCGAAACGGGCGTTCATATCCGGATCGGCACGCAAAGCTCGCACCAATCTTCGCGCAGCAATTTTTCCGCATAACGCTCGACGGTCGGCTTGTTTGCGATCTCGCAGCCGCCCGCCTGCAAAGCCGGCAGAATCTCGTTCCAAGCCTGCCGGACGCCTTCTGCCGTGTGGGCGATCCGGAATACGGCATACGTTCCGCCTTCGAATATTCCCGATTGAAGAGGATCGGTTTCATCCTGCTCAAGAACCAGATCGGTCGCGATGCAGGCGTCGTAACGGCACGCTTCGGGCGCCGTCGTGCGCGGATCGTCCTGCGGAATGCCGAACAGAACGGCGTTTCCTTCGAGCAGCCCGCGTTTTTTCGCCCACTCCTTCAACCGCTCCATCGTTTGTTTGTTCTCCGGCCCGTAAGGGCCTGTTCGGCGTACATAGACGATCGGAGTCTCTCCCCATGTTTCTACTGCAAATTCCATTCGTTTCTTCCTTTCCGCAGCCTTAGTGCGCCGCAGATCAAGCCTAACATGCTATAAAATGATTTGCTTATTTGATTGCCCATGAATAAAAAGATTCGAAATATGTATGCAAACGAAGAAGGCGGGCGAGAGGCGGCGGCAGTTTGCAAGGCTAACGGATCGTCATTCCTTTAGAAGCGGGATTCGCGTCCCGATAAATTTCTAACGGAATCAGATGACGCTTAGCGGGGCAGAAGAAGCGAAATTTCCGCAAAAAAGCGGATTTTCGAACGTTAAGCGTTCTCTCGTTCCGTTAGGAATCGAAGAGCGCCGATTCGGCACGCTAAGCGTCGCTGATTTCCGTTAGCGCGAGTTCGTTTCGCTCGCCAAGCTGCTGCTTGCGTTCGCAAAAGCGTATGCCTATGCAAAAAAGTTTATTTTTTAGCAGGCCGACCGCGTTCCTCCTTGCAAACAGCAAAAGCCCCGAGTCGCTTCTCCATAAGAGAAACGACTCGGGGCTTTCCGTATTCGAACTTCGAAGCGGCTGCGGGCGGTTACCCGTTCAGCGCTCCGACCAAGACTTTGCGTCCGCGCGGTTGATCGCCTTCGGCGTCCGGCTCCAACGTGATCGCGACCATTTCGTAATCGCCCGGCTGCATCGTGTAAGACAGCGCGCCGCTGCCGCTTTTGGACATGAACGTTCCGGCATTGATCGGGTTGCCTTCCTTATCGATCAACCAGACCTGATACGCTTGGCTGCCGCTAAGCTCCGGCAGTTCGGCGGCCTGCACGAGCAGATGCGTACCCGTATCGTCGCGAACCATGGAAGCCGTTCCCCAAGCCTGCGGATCGTCTTCCATGCCGGCCAGCGCAACGGTGCGATCGACTTCCGCTCCGACCGTCGGCTCTTTGACCGAATCCAACTGCTGCTGCATCGCGGTCATGTCGGCATGCATATCGTTCAGCTCGCCGCGCAGTTGGGCCGAATACACGCCCAGCAGGATCGCCGCCGCGGCCATTACCGCCGCCGCGCCTGCCCAGAGCGCGCGTCCGCTTCTTGCGCGGGTCGCCGCGCGCGCTTGCCGAACATCTTCTATGCCCGCGTCGGTTCCGCGAGCCTCCGCGCCGCTCTGCGTTTGAGCGAAATCTCCGGCCGGGCTGCCGTTCGCCTCGCTGCGCCGCGGTACTTCTTCGTTCGCGGCTTCCGCCGCGTTTCCGATCGCTTCCGCCGCGCGGCGAGCTTCGCCGGCTTCGATGCCCTGCCGTGCTTGTTCCAGCAGCAGCTCGGTTCCGCCGTCTTCAAGACGCGGATCGCCGCTTTGCGCCGTGCCGCCTGTTTCGATCTCGCCCTGCCGCTTGGCAGGTTCCCCCGAGACGTCCGCCGGCTTCGGCTCTTCGATCGGCTGCCCGACCGGTGTATCCGGATTCCCCTTGCTTGCGTCGCTCGTCGACTCGCTCCCTTTCAGCACGTTAGCCAAGATTCGGCTTTTCATGCCGGTAGGGGGGGAGACCGGCGCCGCGGTCGAAGCCAGCAGGCCGACCGTGTCGCGCAGAGCGGCGACGCGCAGTCGTTCGTCGATGTCTTCTTGCAGATAAGCTTCGTATTCGGCGATTTCCGCTTCTTCAAGCCCGCCGAGCGCGTAAGCTTCGGCCATTTCCTGCATTAATTCTTTGCGTTCGCTCATGCCCGAGATTCCCCCCTTTCCATTCCCGATAACCGTTTATGCAGCTGCTTCAAGGCCAACCTCACGCGGCTCTTGACCGTTCCGAGCGGAATGCCGTATCGCTCGGACACCTCCTGCTGCGTCAAACCGTTGAAATAAATCCATTCGATGACTTGACGTTGTTCGTTTCCGATTTCGCCGAGCGCGGCCCAGACCGATTCGCCTTCCAACGTTTGCTGAACCAGCTTCTCCGTGTCGGACTCGGTGTCCGCGATGGCGTTCAAATGTTCGTCTTCTACCGGAACGGCCGAAGCCCGCACGCTGCGTCGGCGAATCATATCGATCGAAATATTGCGCGCGAGCGCGAACATCCAACTCGACAGTTTGCCGTGCGACGAGTCGTAACGCGCCGCGTTGTTCCAAATGCGCAGGAACAGTTCTTGCACCGCTTCTTCGGCGGCCATCGCATCGTTCAGCAGCCGATACGCGAGCGCGTATACGGGCCGTTCGTAGAGATCGTACAATTGTTCGAGTGCTCCCGCGTCCCGATCCGCGATAAGCCGAATCAGACGCAGGTCTTCCGATTGTTCGTTCATCCAGGAGCTCCTCTCGATATTCATGCTCCTATTATACCGTTCGCAAAATCTTTTGCTATGGATGACTCTAAAAGTAAACAAATTTCGAACGAAACAAAATAAAGCGGGGGTTTTACAGATAAACCCATAGCAGACAGTCGAGCAGAGCGAACGTAAGGGATCGGACCCGGCATTGCTTTGGATGAAATTGGATATTTTCGGCACTGAAAGACGTTCCGGTTCATCGATGTTTCAAAAAAAGATTACAGCTGTTCCAAACAGAAATCCAAAAAAAGGAAAACGGTCGAAGAAAGCCCGTCATTACGCGAAAAAAGGCGTTTTCTTCGCTTGCGAAAACGTCGATTCGGCCGGATGCGGGAGAGGGTCGAAGGGAAGAATCGAAGAGGGCTTTCCTGAAAAAAGATGAAAATGCTCATGATTTGCGTTATAATAGCGTTTGTGCATTTTTTCAGTTGGTACTTTCACGTATTAGGATTGCCAAAAAAAAGCGAACATGCTTTCGGACAAAAGAGGATTCAAACTCTTTTGGAACGGTTACATAGGAATGAAGTATGCCGAAAGCTAGGAGGACACTATGGAACAACTCAAAAACAATCGTTGGGTCGCGCTGCTGGTCGGCGTGATCTTGATATTCATTTGCGCAGGGACGGTATGGGCGTCGAACGGAGGCGTGTCGTCTCATGCGGAAGCGGCAGGCGCGAGCTTGGGGACTTGCGAACTGACCGAAGTCGTCTTCGACGACGCGCTTCACCCGGAAAATATATTAAGGACCGCCGCTTGGACGCAGCAGGAAGAGCAGAAATCCGACTCTTCGGCGGACAAGCAGAGCGGCAAGAACACCGCCGGCGAAGAAAAAGCGACCGTTTCTTCGAAGTCCGCTCCATCCGTAGTTTCTTCATCCGCAGCATCTTCGAAAGCTCCCGACAGCGGCGTTTCGGACACGAAATCCGTCGCTCGGAAACAGGCTGCGCCCACGTCTGGTTCCGCTCAAAAAAATAAAGCCGCAGCCGCTGCCGATCAGAAGGCAGCCGTCAAAAAAGCGGCAACATCCCATACTCCCCCAAACCGATTGTTTTTCACGAAGACCGCGATGCTCAGCCAAGCTCAAGCTTCCAAAGCGACTTGGACGTATACGCTGTCCGATCAAGACCTCATTCTGCTGCAGCGTATCGTTATGGCGGAAGCGGAAGGCGAGCCTTATGCAGGCAAAGTAGCCGTCGCCAACGTCGTCTTGAACCGGCTTCGGTCTGCCAATTATCCCGATACCATTCGAGACGTCATCTATCAGCGGTACCA
Source organism: Saccharibacillus sp. O23 (assembly GCF_002205895.1). Lineage (GTDB taxonomy): Bacteria > Bacillota > Bacilli > Paenibacillales > Paenibacillaceae > Saccharibacillus. The sequence goes on along the minus strand of NZ_NJDE01000001.1, from coordinate 108,427 downwards.
GTTCTCGCCTGTGCAGAACGGCCGTTTCGACCGCGTAAAGCCGTCCGCGGACTCGATCAAAGCAGTAGCCGAAGCGCTTAACGGACGCAAAGAAGTCACGGACGATACGTATTATTTCGTGTCTCTGGAACTCGCGACCGACATGACGATTCCGAATACCCGGACGCCGGTCAAGAAGATCGGTCACCATACGTTCTTCAAGTAAGCGAAGAACCGGAGAACCGCGAAACGACAAGAAAACAGAGCCGGACCTCGAAGCGTTCAGCCCCCGATCTCGAATCAACGAATCATGGCGAATTTGGTATACATACTCTCGCGCGTTATAATGAAACGGAAGAAGAGGTATCCAGAATCGACGCCTGCGACCGACGGGACTTCCATGTCTTGCGGCAGGACAATTCGAACGGGAAGGGAGCATTTCGTTTATGAAAATTACGTATCTCGGACATTCCGCGCTGCTCGTAGAAGGCGGAGGCAAATCGGTCATTATCGATCCGTTCTTGACCGGCAACCCGAATTCCGGCGTCAAACCGGCCGACATCAAAGTCGACGCGGTGCTGCTGACTCATGCGCACGGCGATCATTTCGGCGACTGCATCGGTATTGCCCAAGCGAACGATTGTCCCGTAATCGCTCCGGTGGAACTGGCGAATTATTGCATGGAACACGGCGTGAAGACGGTGGGCATGAATATCGGCGGTTCGCATCAATTCGACGGTTTCAAAGTCAAATACACGCTGGCGTTCCACAGTTCTTCGCTGACGGTAGGCGACCGCGTGATCTACGGCGGCGAGCCGGCGGGAATCCTGCTGACGATGGGCGACAAGACGCTTTATCATGCCGGAGATACGGCGCTGTTCGGCGACATGAAGATCATCGGCGAATTGAACAAGATCGATCTGGCGGCGCTGCCGATCGGAGACTTCTTCACGATGGGACCGGAAGATGCGGCGATCGCGGCTCAATGGGTGCAAGCGCCTAAAGTGCTGCCGCTGCATTACAATACATTCCCTGCGATCGAACAAGACGTGGACGCTTTTTGCGCCAAACTTCAAGAAGCAGGCATCGAAGGCATTGCGCTCAAGAATCGGGAAAGCGTCGAGATCTAGTAGCTTTAGGCTTGACAAGGTACTGATCGGCGTCTGCCCAATCGGCAAACGGTCCTTTCCGTTCTAGCGGGAAGGACCGTTTTTCAATGAATCCGCATTTGTTGCACAAAAGTATTGCTATCCGGAAAACAGTGTGATAGATTAAAATTGACCGAATGACCATATTATATTTTTAGTCAATTTTAGTAGAAAAAGGAGGGGGAATATGGCTGTCGTCGACCGCCGCGAGCAAGTGCTTCATGCGGCTGCCCAGTCGTTTTCGCTGTTCGGTTACAAAGCGACCACGATGGACCAGGTTGCGAAGATTGCCAACGTGGGCAAAGGGACCATTTACACGTTTTTCGAAAACAAAGAAGAACTGTTCGACGAGATTCTGCTCGGCGCGATCCGCGAGCTGCGTCACAGGGCCGAAGCGGAAATTCATGCGGAACGTCCGTTTTTCGAAAATGTCTATCACGCGCTCGATACGATCGTGGAATTCCGCGAAGAACACGAATTGTTCCTGAAGTTGTCCCAAGAGCTGAGAGACATCGGGACGCCGCAGGCGAAGGCCGCTTTGTTCAAAGTCGAGAGCGTCGTTCTGCAATTCCTCGAACGTCTGATCCGCGAGTCCATGGACAAAGGCGCGATCCGCGAAGGGAACGCCGAGGTGATCGCTTTCGGAATCTTGAAGCTGTTTATCGCGATGACTGTGGAATGGGAAATGCACCATCCGCCGATGAGCAAAAAAGAGCTGAAAGAACATGTCTTCACTTTTTTAACACAAGGCTTCACCGCCGCCCCTTAAGATTCGTCGAGGGCGACGTGCCTGCTGGAGAGGCGGGCCGTTTTTTTGTTCTAAAATGACTATTTGATCAAATTAGTCATTCGGTTCTGTTGATGCTTGCGCAAAAAGAGAAGAATGAACTCAAGGAGAGAAACGAAGTGAAATCTTTAGCCGTATTTTTCAGCGATTTGAAAACGCATCTGAAGAATCCCAAAATTCTGATCCCGATCATCGTGGTGCTGTTCATCCCCGTGCTGTACAGCGGCTTGTTCCTGACGGCATTCTGGGACCCGTACGGCAAGATGGACGAGATTCCGGTCGCGGTCGTCAATCTCGACAAAGGCGCCGAGTATGACGGCGAGAAACTGCAAGCCGGACAAGATCTGGTCGACGAACTCAAGAAGGACGGATCGTTCGATTGGAAGTTCGTCAGCGCGGACGACGCCGCTCGCGGAATGGAAGACGAGACGTATTACATGCGGATTACCGTTCCCGAAGATTTCTCGCAAAAAGCGACCACCGTGCTCGACAAGCAGCCGGAAACGGCCAAGATCGAGTTCTCGCCGAACAAAGGCTATAACTTCCTGGCCGGCCAGATCGGCGAGACGGCGGTCAAAGAAATCAAATCCAAAGTCTCCGAAGCCGTCACCAAGACCTATACGGAGAAACTGTTCGCCAAGCTCGATACGATCTCCACGGGCTTCAGCGATGCCGGCGAAGGCGCGGGCAAACTGAAAAACGGAGCCGGCGATCTGGGCAGCGGAGCCGGCGAACTCAAAGACGGCGCGGGCAAGCTCAAAGACGGGCTCGTCCAAGCCGGCGACGGAGCGGTCGCGCTCAAAGACGGCGCGGGCAAGCTCGAAGACGGGACGCTGCAGTTGAAAGCCGGAGCGGCGACGCTCCAAGAGAACCTCGACAAATTGGCGGTCGGCGCGGTCAGCCTGCAAAACGGGCAGGGCAAATTGAAAGCCGGCGCCGCTCAATTGACGACGGGAGCCGGAGCGCTGAATACCGGCGCGCAGAAGCTCGCGGGCGGTCTGAAGCAATTGTCCGGCGCGAACGGCACGATCGAGCAAGGCGCCGCGCAGCTGTCGCAGGGCGCGAGCCGGCTTAGCGCGGGCATCGGCCAAGCTTCCGAAGGCGCGGGCAGCCTGCGCGACGGATTGAAACAAAGCGCGGCAGGCAGCGCGCAATTGAAAGACGGGTTGGCCGCTTCCAGCGCGGCCAGCCAACAAGTGACGACCGGCGCGAAAGGCGTGGCCGATGGATTGGAACAGCTTCTTCAAGCCGCTCCGCAGTTGGCGCAAAGTCCCGATGCGCAAAAGCTGCTGGCGACGGCCAAAGCGGTTGCCGCGGGCAGCGAGCAGTTGAGCGAAGGTCAAACGAAGCTCAGCGCGGGCGCGCAGCAGCTCGACGGCGCGCAGCAGAAACTGCTTGCCGGAGCGGAACAGCTTGCCGCGGGCGGCAGCAAGCTTCAAGCCGGCGCGGACAGTCTGACTGCCGGCGGACAGAAGTTGGATGCCGGAATCAAGCAGTTCGGCAGCAAGCTGAACGAAGCCGCCGCAGGCGGCAAAGCACTGAGCGACGGTGCGGCCAAGCTTACCGCAGGCGGCAAGCAGCTCGAAACCGGCCTCGGCCAAGCGCAAACCGGCGCGGCCCAGTTGGCTTCCGGCGCGCAGCAGCTGAGCGCGGGAGCCGGCAAACTCGGCAGCGGCGCAGGCGAGCTCGCTTCGGGAGCCGCCAAGCTCGGCGCGGGAACCGAGACGCTCGCTTCGGGCGCGGTCCGACTGCAGGACGGAGCCGGCAAGCTCGAAGACGGCGCAGGCAAACTGCAGGACGGAGCCGGTAAACTGCAAGACGGTTCCGGCGAACTGCAAAGCAAGCTGACTGACGCGGCAGCCGAAACGTCGGACGTCAACAAAGGCGATGCGAACGCGCAGATGTTCGCCGCTCCGGTCGAACTGAACGAGACCGTCTACCACGACGTGCCGAACTACGGTACGGGGTTCGCGCCGTACTTCTTGTCGCTGGGCTTGTTCGTAGGGGCGCTGATCTCTACGCTGGTCGTTCCGCTGCGCGGATCTTCCGTCGCCAAAGCGACGGGGTGGAACCGTTTCGTCAGCCGTTTCCTGTCGTTCTTCGGCATGAGCGTGCTGCAATCCGCGCTCGCGATCTTGGTTACGCTGTTCATGTTGAAGCTCGAAGTGCAGAGCGTGCCTCTGTTCGTCTTGTTCACGTGGGTGACCAGCTTCTCGTTCACGATGATGATCCAAGCTTTCGTGACTTGGCTGGATAACCCGGGCCGATTCATGATGCTTCTGCTGCTGATCTTCCAACTGACGACCAGCGCGGGCACCTTCCCTCTGGAACTGATTCCGGATTGGATGAAAGGCTTCAACCCTTGGATGCCGATGACCCACACCGTAATCGGCTACAAAGCCGCGATCTCTACCGGCGTATCCGACGTCGTCTGGCATCAGACGATCCTGATGGGCGCGATCGGCGTCGTCTTCCTGCTGCTGACGCTGTTCTACTTCGTCCGCGGACGCGACGTGCGGACCCCGGAAACGAGCGTGAGCACAAAGGCCGTTCAAGCTTAAGCTTGACGGCTTGATGCACATTCGATGTATAACGAATGTCCAATGCTCGATGCAAGCAGCCCCTGCGAAGAAATCTCGCAGGGGCTTTTTTTGTTTCTATAATAGCTTTCGCTGCCGCCTTCGGCGTAGCCCTCTTTTGAACTTCCCCTCCTTCCCTAAAGCGGGAGATTTCTCGCCCGCCTTACGGAGAAAAGTTCTTTTTGCCAAGAAAAGCGACAGGTCCCGTAGGGGAGGTCTGTGGAGGAATGGAATGTTCGCCTTTGAAATCGGGAAATCTCATCATAAAAGTCCAATCCAATTTCCCGATTTCAACAAGCGACCGAAACAGACCTCCCCGAAAGGGACCGCCCGAGCTTTTCCCAAACCGAACAGGAACTTCCTCCCCGCCGAAACCCAAAGAGAAACCTCCCGCCGCCCCGTAACGTTTGCATATTTTGCATCATTCATTGGACAAATCGTCTCAGGCATAGGCAAAGCGTAAATTTTGTCGTATAATGACTCAAAATCATGCTGGCCTCGTTCGGAATTCAAGGCGAATGGCGGTTCAGTCTAATTCGATGCATCAATGCGCTAATGCTTCTCCGCGAAATAAATTTTTATAGGGCGGATAAAAGATTTAAATTGCACGCCGTGGAAGCTGAATGTTACAATGGGGGAACTAAAATCCAACTGCGAACCCGCGGAAGGAATGGCTTGCAGGCCGAACGACGTTCGGAAAACCTTGGAATGATAAGGTTTTCGAAGACGGTTCGGCCGCCTTGTCGGCTGATTCCGGGCGGGATGTGGAAGACTGCTTTTCGAGCCCCAGGTAACCCCGCCGGGTGCGAAAAGCAGTCTGTTCTCTTATATCTGCGGCTTTTCGGTGGCCTGCCTCGCGCAAGCACCTTTTATCTCTTGTCGGGATGAACGAATTTCATTATGGAAAGGTTGTTTGATGAAATGACTGGATTGCCTCCGAAACAGGGTCTATACGATCCGCAGTTCGAAAAAGACGCCTGCGGCATGGGCTTTATCGCCAATATCAAGGGAACGCCTGCGCACGATATCGTCAGCAACGCTCTGACGATGCTCGAAAACATGGAACACCGGGGCGGCCAAGGCGCCGAACCGAACTCCGGCGACGGAGCGGGCATCATGCTCCAACTGCCTCATTCGTTCTTCGCGTCCCAAGATCTGGGCTTCGAACTGCCGAACGAAGGAGAATACGGCGTCGGCATGCTCTTCTTGTCGACCGACGATAAGATCCGCGCGCGTCACGAATACCTGCTCGGCGAGATCATTCAAGCCGAAGGTCAGAAGCTGCTGGGATTCCGCACCGTACCGACCGACGACAGCACGCTGGGTTACTCCGCGAAGGCCGCCAAGCCTTGCGTACGCCAAGTGTTCATCGGACGCGGCGAAGTGATCGGAACCGACGATCTGGCGTTCGAACGCAAGCTGTACATCATCCGCCGCCAAGCCGAGATGTCGATCCGCTACGCGGAAGGCGAAGGCGCGGAATCGTTCTACATTCCGAGCTTGTCGAGCCGCAAGATCGTCTACAAAGGCATGTTGACCACGGCTCAAGTCGGACTATTCTACCCGGACCTGCGCGACGAGAACATGAGCTCGGCCATCGCGCTGATCCACTCCCGCTTCAGCACCAACACGTTCCCGAGCTGGGACCGTGCCCACCCTTACCGTTTCATGATCCACAACGGCGAGATCAACACCATGCGCGGCAACGTCAACTGGATGCATGCCCGCCAAGCGCTGTTCGAGAGCGAAGTGTTCGGATCGGACCTCGACAAAGTAAAACCGGTCATCAACCCGGACGGTTCCGATACCGCGATGTTCGACAACACGTTCGAATTCCTGTACTTGAGCGGCCGCTCGCTGCCTCACGTCGCCATGATGATGGTGCCGGAGCCGTGGAGCAAGCACGAGACGATGGACGATACCAAGAAAGCCTTTTACGAATACCATAGCTGTCTGATGGAACCGTGGGACGGACCGGCGGCGATGGCGTTCACGGACGGCGTGCAGATCGGCGCGATCCTCGACCGCAACGGCCTGCGTCCGGCGCGTTACTACGTGACCAAAGACGATCTCATCATCCTGTCTTCCGAAGCCGGCGTACTCGATGTTGCACCGGAAAACATTCTCTACAAAGACCGCCTGCGTCCGGGACGTATGCTGCTGATCGACACGAAGGAAGGCCGCATCATTTCCGACGAAGAAGTGAAAGCGCAGATCGCGTCCGAGCAGCCGTACCGCGAATGGCTCGACGAACATATGATTAACCTCGACGAACTGCCGGAAGCGCCCGAAGCTCTTGCGCCGAAGCACGAGAACGTGACGCAGCTGCAACTGTCGTTCGGCTATACGTTCGAAGAACTGCGCAAGACGCTCGAACCGCTGGCGTCGACCGGCATCGAAGCGACCGGCTCGATGGGTTACGACGCGCCGATCGCCGTGCTGTCCGACAAGCCGCAGCGTTTGTTCAACTACTTCAAGCAGATGTTCGCGCAGGTCACCAACCCGCCGATCGACGCGATCCGCGAAGAGATCGTCACTTCGGCTTCCACGGCGATCGGAGCGGAACGCAACCTGCTGCTGCCGGAACCGGAAAGCTGCCGGATGATCGCGCTCGATACGCCGGTACTCTCGAACGAAGATTTCGCGAAGATCCGCCATGTGCACCGTCACCGTCCGGGCTTCCGCGCGATGACCATCCCGATCTTCTTCGAAGCCGCTCGCGGAGCCGAAGGCCTGCGCGACGCGCTGGACGAGATGTGCAGAGCCGCCGACCGCGTCATCGAGAAAGGGCATAACATCCTGATCCTGTCCGACAAAGGCGTGGACCGCGAGAATGCCGCGATCCCGGCGCTGCTGGCCGTTTCGACCATGCATCACCATTTGATTCGTCTGGGCACGCGGACCAAAGTGACGCTGCTGCTCGAATCCGGCGAACCTCGCGACGTGCACCATTACGCGCTGCTGCTCGGCTACGGCATCAGTGCGGTCAATCCGTATCTGGCGTTCGAGACGCTGAAAGATATGATCGCGCAGGGCATGCTGAGAGGCATCTCGCACGAGAAAGCGGTCAAGAACTATATCAAAGGCACCACAAAAGGCGTCGTGAAGATCCTGTCCAAGATGGGCATCTCCACGATCCAATCGTACCGCGGCGCGCAGATCTTCGAAGCGGTCGGCTTGAAATCCGAATTCGTGGACCGTTACTTCACTTGGACCCCGTCGCGGATCGGCGGCATCGGCCTCGAAGAGATCGCGTTCGATACGCTGCTTCAGCATAACCGCGCGTTCGCCGACAAAGAAGGTCTGGACAAAGTGCTGGATTCCGGCGGCGAATACCAATGGAGAAGCGACGGCGAAGAACATTTGTTCAATCCGCAGACGATCCACCTGCTTCAGCAGGCGGTTCGCACGGGCGATTACGAAGTGTACAAGAAATACGCGCGCCTCGTCGAAGGCGAGTCGAAGAAGCATCTGACGCTCAGAGCCCTGCTGAACCTGAAGCCGGTCGGCGAGCCGGTACCTCTGGAAGAAGTGGAACCGATCGAGAGCATCATGCGCCGCTTCAAGACGGGCGCCATGTCGTTCGGTTCGATCAGCAAAGAAGCGCACGAAGCGCTGGCGATCGGCATGAACCGCGTCGGCGGCAAGAGCAACACGGGCGAAGGCGGCGAAGATCCGGCGCGCTTCGTTACGGACGAGAACGGCGATTCCCGCCGCAGCGCGATCAAGCAGGTCGCTTCGGGACGCTTCGGCGTCACGTCGAACTATTTGGTCAATGCCGACGAGATTCAGATCAAGATGGCGCAGGGCGCGAAGCCGGGCGAAGGCGGACAGCTTCCGGGCCGCAAAGTGTATCCGTGGGTCGCGGAAGTCCGCGGTTCGACGCCGGGCGTAGGCCTGATCTCGCCGCCGCCGCACCACGACATCTATTCGATCGAAGACTTGGCCGAGCTCATCTATGATCTCAAAAACGCCAACCCGCGCGCGGATATCAACGTCAAGCTGGTCTCCGAGGTGGGCGTCGGCACGATCGCGGCCGGCGTAGCCAAAGGCCGCGCGGACATTATCCTCGTCAGCGGCTACGACGGCGGTACGGGCGCTTCGCCGCAAGGTTCGATCCGTCACGCGGGCATGCCGTGGGAACTGGGTCTGGCCGAAACGCATCAGACGCTGATCCTCAACAACCTGCGCGACCGCGTCGTGCTGGAGACGGACGGCAAGATGCTGTCGGGACGCGACCTCGCGGTCGCCGCGCTGCTCGGAGCCGAAGAATACGGCTTCTCGACCGCTCCGCTGATCGCGGTAGGCTGCATCATGATGCGGGTCTGCCAACTGGATACGTGTCCGGTCGGCGTGGCGACGCAGAATCCGGAACTGCGCAAGAACTTCATGGGCGATCCGGAACATGTCGTCAACTTCATGAAATTCGTCGCTCAAGACGTGCGCGAGCTGATGGCTTCCTTGGGCTTCCGCACCATTCAAGAGATGGTCGGACGCACGGACTGTCTCGACGCCGTGGACGCTTCGCACCATTGGAAGAAGAAAGGTCTGGATCTGACGCCGCTGCTGCACGTGCCGCAGCTTCCGGAAGGAAGCGCGCCGTTCCGCACGCAGACGCAGAACCACGGTCTGGAACAGACGCTCGATATGCGCGAACTGCTCGCCGCCGCCGCTCCGGCGCTGGAAAACGGCGAGAAGGTCGAAGCTTCGTTCAAGATCACGAACGTGGACCGCGCGACCGGCACGATCCTCGGCAGCGAAGTGACGCGCAAATACGGCGCGGCCGGCCTGCCGGACGATACGATCAAGCTGCATTTCACCGGCTCCGCGGGTCAAAGCTTCGGCGCGTTCGTGCCTAAGGGCATCACGCTCGAAGTCACCGGCGATTCCAACGACTATGTCGGCAAAGGCCTGTCGGGCGGCAAGATCATCGTCAAGCCGGACCCTCGTTCGACCTTCAAGTCGGAAGAGAACATCATCATCGGCAATACGGCGTTCTACGGCGCGACCGGCGGCGAAGCCTATATCAGCGGCATCGCGGGCGAGCGCTTCGCGGTTCGGAACTCCGGCGTGAAAGTCGTCGTCGAAGGTACGGGCGACCACGGCTGCGAGTACATGACCGGCGGACGCGTGGTGGTACTGGGCGAGACGGGACGCAACTTCGCGGCCGGCATGTCCGGCGGCGTGGCTTACGTCTATGACGGTTCGGGCGATTTCGTCAGCCGCTGCAACTTGGAGATGGTGCTGCTCGAGACGCTGGAAGACGCGGCCGAGAAAGAAGAAGTGCGCGGCATGATTCAACGTCACGCCGAACTGACCGGCAGCAGCGTAGCCAAGCTGATCCTCGACGGATGGGAACAAACGTCGAGCCGCTTCGTCCGCGTCATTCCGAAAGACTACAAGCGGATGCTCGAGCAGATCGAGAAAGCGGAATCGACCGGCCTGACCGGCGAAGCCGCGCTGCTCGCCGCTTTCGAAGCCAATATGCGCGAGCTGGCGCGTACGGGCGGCTGATTGCGGGACTCCTTCGCCGCCAGCAAGACCGATTTCACAACCAGCTTTTCATGATCGATGAAGCCCGTTCGTTTCTTTTCGGAGAAGCGGACGGGCTTTTTTGCCGTAAAAATAAGGATGAAGCCGTCGACTTATGTTACATTGGAATGAAGTTCAGCGATTGAGGAGGCGATAGCATGGAAGCGATCGATAAGCTCGGGAAACATCCGGAGCCGAAACGCGCAGGCGAAGAACCTGTCGTCCGTTTCGAAAACGCGGTCAAAAAAATCGGCAGAAAAACGATTATCGAAGGATTGACGCTTAACGTGCCGGCAGGGCAGGTGTTCGGCTTTCTCGGACCGAACGGCTCGGGCAAAACGACGACCATTCGCATGATGACGGGGTTGATGGCGCCGACGGCCGGAGACATCAAAATCTGCGGGCGAAGCATTACGCGGGAATTCGAAGCGGCGATCTCGCAGGTCGGAGCCATCGTGGAAAATCCCGAGATGTACGCTTATTTGAGCGGCTACCGCAATCTGCTGCAGTATGCTCGGATGCGCTCGGACGTAACGAAGCAGCGGGTTGACGAAGTCGTGCGCTTTATGGGCTTGCAGAACCGGATTCACGATAAAGTATCGACGTATTCGCTCGGCATGCGTCAGCGTCTCGGCGTCGCGCAGGCGATCCTGCACAAGCCCAAACTGCTGATCCTCGACGAGCCGACCAACGGTCTCGATCCGCAGGGGATTCGCGAGCTGCGGGATTATTTGCGGACGTTGGCGCAAAACGACGGCACGACCGTATTCGTGTCCAGCCACCTGCTCAGCGAAATGGAGCTGATGTGCGATTCGGTCGCGATCATTCAAGCGGGCAAACTGATCGACGTGCGCGATCTGCATGCCGAAACGGATACGGAAACGGCGATCGAGACCGAATTCGACGTGGCGCGGATCGAAGAAGCGATCGGCCTGCTCGGCGGCGGAGAAATTCGCGGCGGTCGTCTGGTCATCCGCACGAACCGCGAAGGGATCGCCGAGACGAATATGCGCTTGGTGCAGGCGGGGATTCCGGTGTACGGCATTCGCCCGTTGACCCGCTCGTTGGAAGATCAATTCCTGGAAATGACGGGAGGCGGACAGATTGTTTGATTTTTTCCGGTTGGTACATAACGAAAACATCAAGATTTATTCGCGCGTGCGGACTTGGGTCATGTTCGGCATCGTGCTGCTCACGTCGCTGCTCATGCCGACCTTGTTCTACTATATAGGCAGCGGCCTCAGTATGTGGTCGGCGATGAACGCGCTCCAACAGTTCTGGTTCCTGCCGACGGTCTTCGCGATCGCGATCGCCGGAGACTCGGTCGCGGGAGAGTTCTCGCGCGGGACGATCAAGCTGCTGCTGATCCGGCCGTGGAGCCGCATCAAGATCCTGCTGTCCAAATACGTCGCGGTCGTCTTGTTCCTGCTGGCCGTATACGCGGTGTTCATCCTGCCGGCTCTGCCGCTGTCGGCGCTCATATTCGGAACTTCTTCGGCATCGGATATGTCCGACAGCCTGCTCGGCGGATTGGCAAGCAGCATGGCCGACGAGTTCTGGCTTTCGCTGCTGCTGCGGATGATCTCCGGCCTGATGTACGCGACGATCGCGTTCTTGTTCTCGGCGGTATTCCGCAGCAATTCGCTGGCGCTGTCGCTGACCATGGTCATGATGTTCGTCGGTGGTCTGATCACCCTGATCATCAGCCCGGCCAAATACGTGATCGGCCGCTACGTGCTGTTCGCGAACCTGAATTTGACCCAATACGTCTATGCGCCTTCGGGCGAGTACGGCGTCATGTCGCTCGGCTTCTCGCTGAGCGTGCTGGCCGTCTATTATGTCGTATTTCTGGTCATCGCGTTCTGGGTCTTCCGGAAACGGGACGTGGCGGCTTAACCGGAAGCGCGTAAGGTCCGGTCCTATTGGAAACGAAAATCCCGATCGGGCGCTGCGAGTACCCTTTCAACTCTTAATCGCAGGTTTGCCATTTCCTGAAATGCACGCGCTTCTTGTGCGATTCAGGGGAGCGTATTCCTCCCTTTAATGTTGATAAGGTACGTGGCGCTTTCCGATCGGGATTTTGTTCGAGTTCGCTGCGGAGCGTGACCGAAATCATGCTCGCGGCTCGGCAAAAACGTTATGCTGCTTTTGCAAGACACATGAAGGAGGAAAAAGAAATGCCTACCGGGTTTATGATTGTCGTCAACGCGTTTATGATCGTCTGGATTCTGTTGACCGTCTGGGTGATCGTAGCGCCCAAATCGTTCTGGAAAATCACGCAGAGCTGGAAAGCCACCCGAGAGCCGAAGCCTGCTTATTTCGCGATGATGCGGGTATTGGCCGCTCTCCTGCTGGTAGGCGCCGTTACGCTGTGGAACGGAATCTGATTCCGGCGAAGTGTTGGCGTCGATTCCTTTGCGCGCTATAATGAAGAAATCAACAAATCCGCAAGGCCGCCCGGAGCGGCCGCAGCCGGACAGGAAGCGAAGGTGGAACGAAGCGTGCAAGCACAAGAAAGCTCCCGCCGGGAGTGGATCTCTCGCGGCGAAGCGGATACGGTGGAACTGGCCGGATATTTCGCCGAACTGTCGCAGCCGGGAACGGTCATTACGCTTGACGGCGATCTCGGCGCGGGCAAGACCCGTTTCTCGCAAGGCTTTGCCGCCGCGCTGGGCGTCAAAGGCGTGGTGAACAGCCCGACTTTTACCCTGATCAAAGAATATCAAGGCAGACTGCCTCTCTACCATATGGACGTCTATCGGATCACGCAGGACGAGGCGGAAGATCTGGGCCTGGACGAATATTTCGAAGGGGCCGGCGTGTCGCTGGTCGAATGGGCTTCGCTTATCCCCGATCTGCTGCCGCCCGCAAGGTTGAGCCTGCGGATCGAACATGCGGGCGAAAACGGACGAATCGTCCATTGCGAAGGCATCGGCGCGCCGTATGCCCGATGGGTAGCGGATCTGCCGCGGCAGCAAGAATCGAATCAGAATGGAGAACCTGAAGATGGAAAAGCATAACCGGCCGCAGGGCCGGATTCTGGCGCTCGATACTTCGAGCGCCGCGCAAGCGGTAGCGGTAATCGACGAGAACGGCGTCTTGTTCGAAAGCAATAGTCCGGCCGAACGCAACCATTCGGTGAATCTGATGCCGGAGATCGAACGCGCGCTGCGCGAATCCGGCACGGACAAGCGCGAACTGGGCGGAATCGCCGTAGGCATCGGCCCCGGCTCGTACACCGGCGTGCGTATCGCCGTCACGACGGCCAAGACGCTGGCTTGGGCGCTGAAGCTGCCGGTGGCGGTGGTATCGAGCCTCGAAGCGCAGGCGGCTTCCGGGTTGGAGACGGCCGCTCCGCAAGGGCGGGGTTGGATCGTGCCGCTGGTGGACGCGCGGCGAGGGCAAGCCTATACGGCGCTGTTCGCGTCGCCGGCCGCAGGCGGAGAGCATGCGGCGGCTTCGCCGGACCCAGCCGCCGAAGAACGGCAAGAAGCGGCCGCGACTACGTCCGCGCCGGCCGCTCCGCCAGCCGGGCCATTCGCCCGGCCCGCGCTGGAGCGGCTGGCCGACGACGCGATCCTGCTCGTCGGCGATTGGACGGCCGCGATCGCCGGCCGCCTGCAAGAACTTCCGGCGGCGGAGCGGCCGGATTACGTCTTGTTCACCGGCGAGACGGCGAAGCACGCCGAGACCGTGCGCGGGCTCGCCGAGCTGGCGGGACTCCCGCAAGAGCGGGTGCTGCTGCAGGACTGCGCGGCGGAAGGCCGCTGGATCGGCGCGATCGGCGCGCGCAAGCTCGCCGCCGGCGAGACCGCCGAACCGCACGGCCTGCTGCCGAACTACACGCAGGTGACCGAAGCGGAAGCGAATTTGCTTCGCCGCGACAAAGCCTGAGCGGACACGCCGTCTGCGCGATTTGACAGAAAGTCCGACGCCGCCTCCGGCGAGGCGGCGCTTTGCCTAACTCAACGATCAATCCTACAGGAGAGGGGGCCGCGCTCCATGCAGCACCAAGAAACCGACCCGTCGCAGCCTTCGGGCCGACCGTCCGTGACGTTCCGTGCCATGCGGCTCGAAGACATTCCCGACGTGATGGTCATCGAACACGAATCGTTTTCGCTTCCGTGGACGGAGCAGGCGTTCCGCAGCGAGATGACGCTGAATCATTTCGCCCGTTATCTGATGATGGACGCGGACGGCGTTCCGGCCGGCTATGCGGGCATGTGGACGGTCGTCGACGAAGCCCATATCACCAATATCGCCGTGCGTACGGCGTATCGCGGGCGCAAGCTCGGCCAACGCTTATTGTGCGAACTGCTCGATCAGGCTCGGGAGTTGGGACTCGAACGCGCGACGCTCGAAGTGCGCGTCAGCAATCGGGTCGCCCGGAATCTGTATACGAAGATGGGATTCCGCGAAGTCGGAATCCGCAAAGGCTATTACTCCGACAACAACGAAGATGCCGTCATCATGTGGGTCGATCTGCATGAACGTACGTGGACGGACGGAACTACGGAAGGATGCGTATAACAACCATGAGTATCGCAACGCAAAAGAATACGGAAGGCACCGACGGCGAAGCCGTATATATATTGGCCGTAGAGACGAGCTGCGACGAGACTTCGGTCGCGATCGTAAAGAACGGCCGCGAAGTGCTGGTCAATCTGGTCGCGAGCCAGATCGAGACGCACAAAGCGTTCGGCGGAGTCGTGCCCGAGGTCGCTTCGCGCCAGCACGTCGAATGCATCACGCTGCTGATGGAGCAGGCGATCGCGGAATCGGGCCTTGCGCCGGACGAATTGACGGCGATCGCCGTGACCGAAGGGCCGGGGTTGGTCGGCGCGCTGCTGGTCGGCATCATGGCGGCCAAAGCGCTGGCGTTCGCGCTGGACAAACCGCTGATCGGCACGCATCATATCGCGGGACATATCTATGCCAATCGATTGATCGGCGAGATCCGATATCCGGCGATCGCGCTGGTCGTCTCCGGCGGTCATACGGAAATCGTGCGGATGGAGAGCGAAGGGTGCTTCGAAGTGATGGGGCAGACGCGCGACGACGCGGTCGGCGAAGCTTACGACAAAGTAGCGCGTTCGCTCGGATTCCCGTATCCGGGCGGTCCTCACGTCGACAAGGCGGCGCAAGCGGCCGAGTCGGCCGTTCCGCTGCCGCGGGTATGGCTGGAAGAAGGCTCGTACGATTTCAGCCTCAGCGGACTCAAATCCGCGGTGCTGAATCTGGTCAATCAGAGCAAGATGAAAAGCGAAGAGATCGACGCGGGCGGCATCGCGCGCGGGTTCCAAGAATCCGTCGTGGAAGTGCTGGTCGGCAAAGCCGTCCGCGCCGCGCGCGAATTCGGCGCGAAGCAGCTGCTGCTGTGCGGCGGCGTCGCGGCCAACGGCGGATTGCGGAGCGCGCTGGCGGCGCGCTGCGAAGCCGAAGACATTCCGCTCGCGATTCCTCCGCTGAAATACTGCACCGACAACGCCGCCATGATCGGCGCGGCGGCTTACGTCAAATGGAAGCACGGCGAGATCAGCGACCTGTATATCAAAGGCGAACCGGGCATGTCGCTGGAAGCATGGTCCGTCGGACAAACGGCGGCGCTTTCGTAAAGCGATACGTTCGGCATCGCTTTTGAGAAGCGGCGCGGACGGACGGAAACGCGGGAGGCATGGAAGCATGGATATCAAAGCCAGGATCGGACGGATCGACGCCGGGACTTACGCGGAAGCCGGAACTTTGGCAGAATGCGCCGAAACGGCAGGGCGGTTGACGTTCGACGCGCTGCAAGCGGAAGCGGACGAGTCTTGGAACGGGGGATCGACGCTGACGTTCACGTTCGATTATCCGGCCCATGTCGTTAACGTCTCGTTTTCGTCGGAAGGCCGTTATTTATTCGACAGCATGGTTTTCGAACCGGAAGCGGCTTCCGACCTGCCTCCGTTTCCCCGCACGAGCGGCGAGATGGACGAAGCGCTGTCGCGGGGAGAGCGGAGCGCCGAATGTTTCCGGTTGACCGACGAAACGGTATATTTGCTGCCGAGCGGCGCAACCGTCCATTACGCGGGCGAAGAAGCGCAAGCGCCGCTCGTCCGAATCGCAGGCATCTTCCTCGATGTCGAAAAGACGCGCGCTTATCTGCAAAAGCTGGCGTCGGCCGTTTGAGCGTGGTACGAAAATAAAAGAAGCGTCCGAAAAAGCGCATGCTGCTTGCGCTTCTTCGGGCGCTTTTTTGCTGCCGTTTTGCGTAAATCGCAAGTAAAAAGCTGTCCTTTTCCGCATAGCGAGTTAACGCATATTTTACCTTCGCTTGTCAATCCCTGAATAATCTTATCCACATATCCCCTGCGAATTGTGGGTAAACGCTTCAAGTCCTTGCCTGGTGCTCTTTCTTGTTTGTCTGCAAAAGGGGATATGTTTTTCAAATCGAGGGTTACAAATCTGTGGATAATGTGGATAGAAAAGTGGATAAAATTGGTTCGAAGTCGGAAAAGGCGTTTTAGAGCGCAAAAAACCGGCCGAAACGGCCGGTTAGCAAGCAAATCATCCTGCTCGAATGTGGATAAGACGGTGGATAAAGGGGATAGCTCGAAAAGGTCCTTGACAAAAAAATTATTCGGCCGCCAAAGTCTCCCATTCGTCGTAAGCCGCCGCAAGTTCCGTTTTATGCGTATCGATCGCGGACTGGCGTTCTTGGATCGCCATATAATCTTCGTAAATCTCCGGAAGTGTAAGCTCCAGTTCAAGAGCGGCTACGGCGCTCTCCAGCTCGGCGATCGTCGTCTCCAGCTGTTCCATCCGGCGCTGACGGTTCCGTTCTTCGCGTTTGGCCTGTTTGCTTTCTTCGAACGAAGCCTGCGCATTCTTGGATTCGTCGGCCGAAGCGGCTTGAGCCGAAACGGACTTGGATTTGTCGGCGGACAAAATCAACGCTTCGCGCGCGATCTCTTCCAGCTCCTGCTTTTTCTCCACGTAGTCGTCGTAGTTGCCCAGATAGCCGGTAATGCCGTTCGGACTCAGTTCGATCACGCGCTCGGCCATCTTATTGAGGAAGTACCGGTCGTGGGAGATGAACAGCAGCGTGCCATCGAAATCCAGCAGCGCCGATTCGAGCACTTCTTTGCTGAACAAATCCAGATGGTTGGTCGGTTCGTCCAGAATGAGCGTATTGGCTTCGAGCAGCATCAGCTTCGCGAGCAGAACGCGCGCTTTCTCGCCGCCGCTGAGCGCCGCGACCCGCTTGAGCACGTCTTCGCCGCTGAACAGGAAGTTGCCGAGCACCGTGCGGATCCGGGCTTCTTCCATATGCGGATAGGTGCCCCACAGTTCTTCCAGCACGGTATTCTTCGGGTTGAGCGTATCTTGATCCTGATCGTAGTAACCGATCTGGACTTTCGCTCCCCAGTTGATGCGGCCTTCGTCCGGTTTGAGCTTGCCGATCAGCGTCTTGAGCAGCGTCGATTTGCCGACGCCGTTCGGACCGATCAAGGCGACCGTCTCGCCGCGGCCGAGCGCGAACGAAGCGTGGCGGAACAGCGGGTCTTCTCCGTCGTAGGAGGCGGACAGCCGATCGACTTGCAGGACGTCTTTGCCGGACGTATAGGCGCTCTGGAACGAGAAGTTCGCTCGTTTGAGGTCGCCGGCCGGGCGGTCGAGCCGATCCATTTTCTCCAACGCTTTGCGGCGGCTCTGCGCCCGTTTGGTGGTCGAAGCGCGGACGATGTTTTGCTGAATGAACGCTTCCATCTTCGCGATCTCGCCCTGCTGTTTCTCGTACTGTTTGAGATCCGCTTCGTATTCGGCGGCTTTCAGTTCGGTATAACGGCTGTAGTTGCCCGTATAGCGGCGCGCCCGGTGGCGTTCGATCTCCACGATCGCGGTGACCGTCTTGTCGAGGAAATAACGGTCGTGGGAAACGATCAGAAGACCGCCTTCGTAGCTTCGCAAATAATCTTCCAGCCATGTCAACGTTTCGATATCCAAGTGGTTGGTCGGTTCGTCGAGCATGAGCAGGTCGGGCGCTTGAAGCAGCATTTTCGCCAGCGCGAGCCGAGTCCGTTGTCCGCCGCTCAGCGTCGAAACGACCGTGTCCGGTTCGAAGTCGCCGAAGCCCATGCCGTGCAGCACGCTGCGGATCTTCGTTCCGATCTCGTAGCCGCCGCGGTCGCGGAACCAGTCGGAGCGCATGGCGTAACGGTTCAGCAGATCCTGATATTCCTTGCTTTCTTCGGAATGCGAAGAACCCTGCGTGATCTCCAGTTCCATATCGCGGATTTCCCGTTCGGCGTCGAGCAGGTCGGCGAAGACGTCCAGCATTTCTTCCTGAATCGTCCGGTCCGACTGCAAGCCGCTGTTCTGGGCGAGATAACCGATCGTCGTTTCTTTGTTTTTGAAGATCTGGCCTTCGTCGTAAGACATCTCGCCGGCCAAGATCTTGAGCAGCGTCGATTTGCCCGCGCCGTTCACGCCGACGAGACCGATGCGTTCGCGCTCCAATACTTGAAATGTAATGCCTTCCAGAATGCTCTGGACGCCGTATCTTTTGGCGATTCCCGTTGCTTGCAGCAGCATGATTTTCGAGTCCTCCGTGCTTTTGATTAATAGGGGTCAGTGTTTTTATTCTACATTAATGCCGAGTAAAAACCAAAACGGCGGCGTCATTTTTCGCGAAAAAAGCGTCGATACGGTTTCGGCATGCCCGGAGCGGTGGTTATTTGCGTTAAACAATGATAAACTTGTGCATGTGAGAACAAAAAAGAGAACAACAGACATAACGGGAGGCGAGCGGCATCGAACCGATACCGAATAAGGCGGCGCTTCGACTCCTTATGGAACAAGCGAGAGCGGGTCTGTCCGAAGAAATTCGGAATTCGGCATCCTCCGAAGTCTGCCGCTCGGCAGCCGATCGGCTGGATACGCTGAGAGAACGCAAAGGCCGGCCGCTCGTCGTGCTCGGCTATCTGCCTTATCGGGGAGAACTCGAGATTCGGCCGCTGCTCGAAGAATGCCGGCGGCGGGGCGACGTCGTGCTTGCGCCGCGCATCGAGCGGGGAACCCGCTTTATGCGGCTGCTCGAGATGCGCCGCGCGGAAGACGAGGAACCGGGCAGCTGGGGCATTCCCGAACCGAAAGCCGAGCTGCCGGAGTGGCCGGAAGAACGGCTTGCCGAGATCGACGTCGCGTTCATTCCGGGTCTGGCTTTCGATCGCAAAGGCGGACGAATCGGCTACGGCGGCGGATTCTACGATCGGCTGACTGAACGTCTCGAAGCGTGCCGGGCGAAACCGCTGCTCTGGGCGTTGGCTTACGACGAGCAGATCGTCGAAGAAGTCCCGATGGAACCGCATGATTTTCGCTCGGAGCTGTTGATCGTTCCGAGCGGGACGACGAACACGACGGACCGCATCTGATTCGTTTCCGGTCAAGCTCGCGCGAATCCGGAGGATGACACATAGATAGGGCAGGACGCCGTTCGGAAGGCGGAAGATTGTCGCGAACGCGAAGGAAGAGGGAGGTCGGCGCAGGCCGAACCTCTCGCGCAAGCAAACGGCCGGAGGGCCGGGAGCAAGAAGAGCGATGGACGAGAAGAGGTGACCTCATGCTGTGGAAAGTGGCAATCTTGACGGCCAGCGATAAGGGAGCACGAGGCGAGCGGGAAGATACGAGCGCGCAGGTGATCCGTGAGCTGGTGGAAGAAGAAGTGGGCGGGGAAATTATCGAATACCGGATCGTGCCGGACGAATCGGACGAGATCGTGGCGGCTTTGATCGAAATGACGGATTATTTTCAAGCGGACTTGGTCCTGACGACCGGAGGAACGGAGCTGGCCAACCGCGACGTGACGCCGGAAGCGACCAAGCGGGTCCTCGAGCGCGAGGTTCCCGGGATGGCGGAAGCGATGCGCATGACCGTTATGCAGAAAAATCGTTCGGCGATGCTGTTCCGCGGAATCTGCGGAATTCGCGGCCGTTCGCTGATCGTCAATCTTCCGGGGACGCCAAAAGGCGTGCACGAACATCTGGCGGCGATCATGGACCAACTGCCGGAAGCGCTGCTCATGGTAACGGGGCAGTATCGGCAGTAAGCGGATTCTTCGGTTCGGCCTTAGCGGCCGTCCGAAGAGGCGTACAGGATCGGCTCGGGCGGGCGGAATGCCCGGCATAGCCGGAATGCAGCTTCCGATATAGGCGCCGCACAAGAAGGACGACCCGCGCCGCGGGGGTGTCTTTTTTTGTGAGAAGGGACTTGAAATTTTGCGCGGAGACTAGTAATATAAGACTTGGCTGTTAGCACTAGACGCTGTCGAGTGCTAACAATGAAGAACCACCTTACATCATTAACATTTTACAAGGAGGCTATTTTTCATGATCAAACCGTTGGGTGAACGCGTACTCGTAGAACCGATCCAGCAGGAGGAAACGACTTCGTTCGGCATCGTGCTTCCGGATGCTTCCAAGGAGAAACCGCAGGAAGGCAAAGTCGTTGCCGTAGGCAGCGGCACGCTGAAAGACGGCGTTCGTACTCCGCTCGAAGTTCAAGAAGGCGACCGCGTCCTGTTCTCCAAATACGCCGGCACCGAAGTGAAATACGAAGGCAAAGAATACCTGATTATGAAAGAAAGCGACATCCACGCCATTCTGGCTTAAGTGTCACCCTTACACATAACCGTTTTACCGAATCCGATCATTCATATTACCAGGGAGGTTATTCGATAATGGCTAAAGATATTCTGTTCAGCGAAGAAGCTCGCCGTTCGATGCTTCGCGGCGTCGACGCACTGGCTAACGCGGTAAAAGTAACGCTCGGACCTAAAGGACGCAACGTGGTGCTGGAGAAAAAATTCGGCAGCCCGCTGATCACGAACGACGGCGTAACGATCGCGAAAGAAATCGAACTGGAAGACGCGTTCGAAAACATGGGCGCGCAGCTGGTTAAAGAAGTCGCGACCAAAACGAACGACGTTGCCGGCGACGGCACGACGACCGCTACGGTTCTGGCTCAAGCGATGATCCGCGAAGGCCTGAAGAACGTAACGGCCGGCGCTAACCCGATGGTCGTGCGCAAAGGCATCGACAAAGCGGTCAAAGCAGCCGTTCAAGAACTGCAAGCGATCGCGAAACCGATCGAAGGCAAACAGTCCATCGCTCAGGTTGCGGCAATCTCCGCGGCTGACGAAGAAGTTGGACAACTGATCGCGGAAGCGATGGAAAAAGTGGGCAAAGACGGCGTTATCACCGTCGAAGAATCCCGCGGATTCGCTACGGAAATGGAAGTCGTGGAAGGCATGCAGTTCGACCGAGGTTACATCTCCCCGTACATGATTACCGACACCGACAAGATGGAAGCGGTTCTCGATAACCCTTACATCCTGATCACCGATAAGAAGATCAACACGACGCAGGAAATCCTGCCGCTGCTGGAGAAAATCGTGCAGCAAGGACGCGCCCTCGTCATCATCGCGGAAGACGTGGAAGGCGAAGCGCTGCCGATGCTCGTGCTGAACAAACTGCGCGGCACGTTCAACGCGGTTGCGGTCAAAGCTCCGGGCTTCGGCGACCGTCGCGAAGCGATGCTGCAAGACATCGCGGCTCTGACGGGCGGCCAAGTGATCACCGAGAAGCTGGGTTTGGAACTGAAGGCGGCAACGCTGGATCAACTGGGTACGGCTCGTCAAGTGCGCGTAACCAAAGAAAACACGACGATCGTGGACGGTTCGGGCGACAAAGCCGATATCGATGCGCGCGTCAACCAAATCCGTTCGCAGCTGGAAGAAACCACTTCCGAGTTCGACAAAGAAAAACTGCAAGAGCGTCTGGCTAAACTGGCCGGCGGCGTAGCGGTTGTCAAAGTCGGCGCGGCTACGGAAACCGAGCTGAAAGAACGCAAACTGCGTATCGAAGACGCGCTGAACGCGACTCGCGCAGCCGTTGAAGAAGGCATCGTATCCGGCGGCGGTACCGCTCTGGTTAACGTCTACAACGCCGTTGCGGCCGTAGAAGTGACAGGCGACGAAAAAACCGGCGTGAACATCGTTCTGCGCGCTCTGGAAGAGCCGATCCGCACCATCGCGGCGAACGCGGGCGAAGAAGGTTCCGTCATCGTGGACCGTCTGAAAAAAGAACAAGTCGGCATCGGCTACAACGCCGCTACCGGCGAATGGGTGAACATGTTCGACGCGGGTATCGTGGACCCTGCGAAAGTAACGCGTTCCGCTCTGCAAAACGCGGCTTCCGTAGCGGCTATGTTCCTGACGACCGAAGCTGTCATCGCCGACAAGCCGGAACCGGCAGCACCAGCTGGCCCGGATATGGGCGGCATGGGCGGTATGGGCGGCATGATGTAAGACGGGTTTTACGAACCCGGAATCGTTTCGGGCAGCTCTGATCGGGCTGCCTTGACCGATCCCATAACCGGCCTCGATCGGGGAGGCCGGTTTTTTGGCGTTTCAAGACAGACGGGGTCCGTTGTATACTAAAGACGAACGCTTCTCTTCAAGTTTGTACCCAATCGATTCTATAGGAGCTGCTGCCGAACCATGTTGAAATCGGACGAAGAGAAAACGAAAGCCGAGCAGGCTTCGGCCGCCACGAAGCGATTGGCCCGTCTGCTCGAACGCCATGCCCGGCAGGAAGGCACGACCGAAGCGCCGATTCCCGGATTGTATTTCAATCGGTATTCGAGAAACCAACCTTCCGATTACAAACATACGATGTATTGGCCGACCGTCGGCATTGCCGCGCAGGGCAAAAAGGTGATCAAGATCGGCGATAAAGTCGCCGAATACAGCGGTTCGCGCATTCTGGTCGCGCCCGTCGCGCTGCCTGTCGGCATTCAGACGATTCAAGCCAGTCCCACGGAGCCTTTTCTCGGCATAGGCGTCTATCTGGACCCGCAAAAAATCGCCGCTTTGGTTCCGCAGGTGTATCCGGACGGACTGCCTTCGATCGGCCGACGCAGCGCCAACTACGTCTTGGACGGCGAGCCTGCTTTGATCGACGCCGTCGCCCGGCTGGTGGCATGTCTCGACGAACCCGGCGACGGCAGATTGCTCGCTTCGCTGGCGGAGAACGAGATTTTTATCCGCCTGCTGCGCAGCCCGATCGGCGTCTACGTCGCCGAGACCGTGCTGAACGGATCGGACGCGCAGCGCGTCGCCAAAGCGATCGATTGGCTGCGCGACCATTTCGCCGAATCGCCGAAAATGTCCGAACTCGCGGATATGGTGCATCTCAGCGAGTCCTCGTTCCGCGAATATTTCAAGTCGGTCACGTCGATGAGTCCGCTGCAATATCAGAAAGCGCTGCGCCTTCAAGAAGCGCGTCGGTTGATGCTGGCCGGCGAACGGGATGCCGCTTCGGCGTCCCGGCTCGTCGGATATATCAGCGATTCGCAGTTCAGCCGCGATTACAGCCGGTTCTTCGGCAGTCCGCCGAGCCGGGATATCGCCAAATGGAGAACGGGACGTTCTTCGTGAATCTTAAGCGCAAGGTTCGACGAACCGTTTGACCCGAAGATCGGCCGCCAGAGCCGCAGCTTTCGAGCTGCGGCTTTTCGCGTTGTTTTTTCGTCGAATCGGACAATAAGCGGCGCGAAACGGTCAATGATTCGGTCGTCCGGCCGTCTATACTGGAGCGTATAAGGAGGATGATGAAATGCGTGTTTGGGTAACGGGAGCAAGCGGTTTTATCGGATCGGCGGTCATTCGCGAATTAGTGGAGAACGGGCATCAAGCGAGCGGGCTGGTGCGTTCGGCGGAAGCGGCCGAACGGTTGGAAGCGTCGGGCGCGAGAGCGGTACGCGGGTCGATCGAGCAGACGGATCTACTGCGCAAGGAAGCGGGCGAAGCGGACGCGGTGGTGCATACCGCTTTTTATCATAAGTTCTCGCATGCCGGGCTTTCCGCCAAACTGCGGATCATGCTGGGCGGCAGCCCTGCGCGAATCCCTGCCCGCTTTATGCAGACCGCGATCGAGACGGACCGGCGGGCGATCGAAGCCATGGGTACGGCACTGTCCCGGCGCAGCGGCGCGCTGACGATCGCCATGCCGACGATGACGCTCTCGCCGGGCCTACTTGCGACTGAAGATGCGGCGGGAGACGTCTCGTCGGTCGGAGGCGGCCGGGTGGTGTCGGAGAAAACGCTGCTGGCGCTGGCCGATCGGGGCGTGCGCGCTTCGTTGGTACGGCTGCCGCCGATCGTGTACGGAGCGGGCGACTCCGGCGGACTGCTGCCTTCCTTGATCGCGATCGCGAAGAAGAAAGGAACAGCGGCCTATGTCGGCGAAGGACTCAACCGCTGGTCCAGCGTTCATCGGCTCGATGCGGCGCGATTGTTCCGAATGGCCGTCGAGCAGGCCGAAGCCGGAACGAAACTTCATGCCGCGGCCGAGGAAGGCATGGCGTTCAAGGAGATCGCGGAAAATATCTCGAGACACGCGAACCTGCCGCTCAAACGGCTGGAATCCGCGGAAGCCGACGCTTATTTCGGTTGGTTGTCTGCGTTCGCGGCGGCCGACAATCCCGTTTCGTCCGCGTTGACCCGGCAAAGATTGGGCTGGGAACCGACGGAGCGCGATCTTAGGCAGGAGATGGAGCGGGGGCATTACTTTTCGAAATAACATCTCGCAGCCTGCAAACGAGAACAAGAAAACAGCCTGCCGAAGATAAACATCGGCAGGCTGTTTCGCGTTCAAGCAGGTGAAGCGGAGGCGGAACAAGTTCGGCGGTTTTCGTTTCGGCCTACTTGTTCATATGGGGCGAAAAATGCGCTTTTCGCGCTTAGTTCAGCTTCTCGAGCGCGGCCTTGATCGACGGGCTCAAGCTGTACGTCTTGATAATGGTCTCGATCGCTTCGGCGCGCGTCGCGCCGCTGTTCGGATCGAAGTTTCCTTCGGTTTTGCCTTCGAAGATGCCGAGCGCCGTCGTTTTCTTGATCACATCGGCCGCATAGACGCCGTCGAGATCGGAGAACTCGACTTTCGACGTATCGACGCTCAGAATGTTCGCGTTCAGAACGCGCGTGATGATCAGCGCCATTTCCTGACGGGAAATCGTCTGATTCGGACGGATCGTACCGTCTTCGTAACCGGTCAGTACGCCGACCGCTACGAGTTTCTTGAGATTGTTCGAAGACCAATGGCCTTGAATATCGCTGAACTTCGCGAAATCGGCGTCGTTCATGTCAACTTGGCGCGAAGCCATGCCGACGAATCCGCGTTCGATCATGGCGGCGAATTCGGCGCGCGTGATCGCTTCGTTCGGTTCGAATCCGCCGTTCGGATAACCGTTGATTACGCCGAGCTTGGTTAACTTTTCGATCGAAGGAAAAGCCCAATGCTGAGCGACGTCTCCGTAAGTCACGGATGCGAAAGAACTGCCTTTCGACAGAATATCCGCAGTACGGACTTCGACGCCGGCGATAACGTTGCTATCCGCGCTGACGACCCGACTTCTGAAAATATCGTCCGGATTTTGACCTTCTTCTATTGTTTTAGGCGATTCCGCCGCAGGTTTTTCTTCCTGAACCGGAACGGCCGGAGCCGTGGGAACCGGAGGTTGAGCAGGAACGTCAGGAGTCGTATACGGCGGATCGTAAGACGGGATCGGGTTCGGAGTCGGAACCGGGACTTCCGGAGCCGGACTGCCGCCGCTAGCCTGAACGACTTGAATCATCGCCTCGGAGGTACTGTCGGCGATTTCGTATCTGCGGTCGCCTGTATACTTGGCCGTGATCGGATGATCGCCGACGCTGAGATCGCTGGTCGTGAACGAGCCTTGCGCGACCCCGTTAGCCACGCCGCCCGGCGTCATGGCGATCGTAGCCAATTCTTTCGTTCCGTCCATGAGGATCACGCTGCCCGCGATATCCCGAGTGAACTGCGGATCGGTCTTGACGCGAATATCGAACGTGACCGACTCGCCGAACTTGGACGGATTGCGGTAACTCGTCACTTTGGTTACGGTCGGATGTTCCGTCGGCGCTTCCGCAAGTTCCCGTACCGATTGCGTCAGCGGAGCGGAAAGACTTTTGCCGAATTTGGCGTCTCCGTTATATTCGGCGGTAATCGGATGATCGCCGATTTCGAGGCTGCGCACGGCCAGATAAGCGAAATCAGGATGAACGGGATCTTCGCCGACTTCCGCCGTTCCGAGCACTGTAGTGCCGTCTTTGAACGTTACCGTACCCGACGGATAAGAATAATCGCCGTTTACCGAATCTCTGGAGACTCGAGCGACGAACGTGACAGGCTCCCCTTCGGAAGCCGGGTTGCGCGTGCTCGCGACGCTGGTCGTCGTTTGACGAAGCGAAGGATTGGCGCCCCCGCCGTTTGCGGGAGCGTTAACGACTTGAGTCAAAGTTTCCGAAATCATATCGTTCAAGTCGTAACGCGTATCGCCGTAATATTTGGCAGTGATAGGATGGCTGCCGACGCTTAATTTATCGGTCGTAAAACTAGCCTTGGCATCCCCGTTGGAGACGCCATCCGGCCACATTGCAAGCCGGGCCAATTCCGTTTCTCCGTCCATCAAGATTACGCTGCCCGAAGGATTGCCGCTCCGGTCTCGGTCTAAACGAATATTGAAGGTAACCGAGTTGCCGTAATTGGAAGGGTTAAGAAGGCTGGTAACCGTAAGCTGAGCGGAAGTTTGGAAAGAAGGTTCTGCCGAATCCCGGACGCTTTGCGCGAACGGCGCCGTCTCGGAAGGGGCATAAGTCGTGCTGCCGCTGTACTTCGCGACAATCTGGTGATCTCCTTTGTCCAAATTCGGCACCATGATAAAAACTTCACGCGGACGGGTTACATCGGTTCCGAGCCTTCCGCTTCCTAGTTCGACCCCGTTTTCCGTGAGAGTTACCGTTCCGGAAGGCATGCCCGAAGAACCTTCTACGGTCGCCATGAACGTGATCGGTTCGCCGGCTGCCGCCGGATTACGCGTGCTCGACAAGGTTACGTTTGCGGTAGCGAGCGTCGTGTTTCCGTCTGTCGGGGACGTACTTTCGTCTGCATAAACGGTAGAGGTCGATACGACCATCAATACCGCAGTAAGCAGAATGCTGACTTTCTTTTTGAGCGATAATAACATCTGCGTACATTCCCCTTTATCTGGTTGTAGGTTGCTTGCCTGCCGCCGTATCGAATCGTCGGCAAGCAAGCAGCAAGAGATATTATCGTCAAAATTGCTTGCTTAGTAAATACTAAATATCGATAAAAGGTAACTTTTTTCTGTTTACGAGCAAAATTTATTCGCTCGCACGACTGGCGTTCAAGTTCGTCTGCTCACCCGAAACTGCTCCGGCGTCATCTGCTCCACTTTTCGGAAGCATTGGATGAAGTAGCTGCTCTGCGAAAAGCCGGAAGCCGCGGCGATCTCGCGCACGGTCAGCGTAGTCGAGACGAGCAGCTGTTTGGCATGCAGCACGCGGGCTTCCAGCAGATAGGCGCTGGGCGTGCGGTTCATGAGCTGGTGAAACTTGCGGCTGAAATAAGGGACGCTGTATCCCGCCAAAGCGGCGACTTCGGCCAGCGACAGCGCCTGGTCCGTGCAGCGTCCGCGAATATAGTCGGCGGCCGCAAGGATGCCCGGCACCGACGGGTCGCGAGACTCGGCCAGCGGCGTCGCGTCGGCCGCGAGACGCAGCAGCAGTTCGTACAGCAAAGCGGAAGCTTCGGCTTCGCGTCCCGGATCGAAGCCGCGCCCGAGCTGCAAAAGCCGTTCCATGCAAGCGGAGACGAGGGAAAGATCTTTCAAGCGGAACAGCCACGGTTCGCCGAGTCCTCGCGAGCCTAACAGCCGATCCGCGGCGGCACAAGAGAAATGCACCCAACGAATATTCCACGGATCGTTCCGGTCGGCGGCATAACGCTGCTCCGTAGCCGGCCCGTACAGAAAGCCCTCGCCTTCGCGAAGCTGGAACGAACGGCTGCCGCAGCGAACCGTGCCTCGGCCGCCGAGCACCAGATGCAGATTATACAAACGGTTCAATTGAAGATCGTCGCTGCGCGCCGGGCGATCCACGGCATGCTCCGGACGATCGCTGTAGCCGCCGACGAAGTCGGGATAACAGACGTAACGCTCCGAGGACGGAGCGGGGAAAAAGAGATGTTCCTGCATGACTGCACTCCTTTTTGCATGAGAAGGAATTGGTATTTGCTAGCTCCAGCGTATCAAATAAACAAGCCTCACGGATCGATTCGATCGCAAAAAAATGATATCGGCGCAAGAATTCGTTATATCCTGCCGAAGCGAAGCCGCTTACAATCGAAGAGAAGATCGCGCAGCCGGAAGCGGCGCGCGACGCAGACCGACGAAGAAAACGGAGGCTTCCAGCATGGTTAAAACGCTTGCGATCGAGACGCTGAAACTGGGCGTTTGTTATTATCCCGAACATTGGTCCGAAGAATTATGGGAAGACGATTTCCGCCGCATGCGGGAGATGAACATCTCGACGATCCGCGTCGGCGAATTCGCTTGGGCGCTGTTCGAGCCGGAAGAAGGAAGGTTCGATTTCGCGTTATTCGACCGCGCTCTGGACGCCGCGCATCGGCACGGATTGCAGGTCATTATGGGCACGCCTACGGCGACTCCGCCGGCTTGGCTGACGCATCGTTATCCGGAGGCGTTGAACGCGGCGCAGGACGGCACTTTATACCGTCACGGCATGCGCCGCCATTATAACTACAACAGCCCGAAATATCGGGAACTCTGCGCGATCATTACCCGGGAAATGGCCGAACATTACAAAGATCACCCGGCGATCGTAGGTTGGCAGCTCGACAACGAATTCAACTGCGAAACGAACGTCTTCTATTCCGAAGCGGATCATGCCGCGTTCCGCGAATGGGCCAAACGCAAATACGGCACGCTGCAAGCGCTGAACGAAGCTTGGGGAACGGTCGTCTGGAGCCAGATCTACAGCGATTGGGAGCAGGTCCATCTGCCGCGCCCGACCGTCGCCGATTCGCCGAATCCGCATCTGGCGCTCGACGAGAAGCGGTTCATCTCGGACAGCGTGATCGAATTCGCGCGGATTCAGGCAGAGATTCTGCGCGAGGTCGCGCCGAATCATTGGATCACCACCAACGGCTTGTTCGGCCATCTGAACAGTCATGCGCTGACGAACGAACTGCTGGACTTTTTCTCGTACGACTCGTATCCGCAGTTCTCGACGATTTTCCCCGGCGAAGAGAAGCAGCCGCTGCTCGACCGCAAATGGAGCTTGAATCTCAGCGCGGTACGCGATATCTCGCCGAACTTCTGCATCATGGAACAGCAGGCGGGACCGGGCGGCTGGGTCAACCGGATCGAGATGGCTTCGCCGCGTCCGGGACAGCTTCGATTGTGGACGTACCAGTCCGTGCTGCACGGAGCGGATCTGGTCCTGTACTTCCGCTGGCGTACGGCGACGGTCGGCACGGAAATCTATTGGCACGGGCTGAACGATTACCATAACCGGCCGAACCGGAGAGTGCGCGAAGCGGCGAGCGTGGGACGCGAATTCGCAGAGATCGGAAGCCGGATCGCGGGAACCGCTTATAAAGCCGAAGTCGGGATTCTGCGCGATTACGACAACGAATGGGACGGCGAACTGGATGTCTGGCACGGTCCGCTGACCTCGCGCAGCGTCAATGCTTGGTTCAAGCGGCTGCAATACCGGCATATTCCGACGGATTACGTCTCCGTGCAGGAAGCCGATCCGGAGAAGTTGCAAAGTTACAAACTGCTCGTTTACCCTCATGCGGCCATCTTGAGCGAAAAGACCGCCGAGCTGCTGCGAGCTTATGTCGAAGGCGGAGGCAAGCTGGTCTTCGGAGCGCGTACCGGATACAAAAACGATCACGGGCAATGCCGGATGCAGCCGCTCCCGGGCCCTGTCGCCGAGTTATGCGGCATCACGGTGGAGGATTTTACGTTAATCAAAGGAACCGTTAAAGCCCCGCTGCTCCGTTGGAGCGACGGAGATCCTGCCGAGGCGCAAGAAGAGATGTTCGCCGAAGCGTTTAACGATATTTTGCAGGTCGAAGATCCGTCTGCGGAGGTCGTAGCGGAATATGCGAGCGACTACTACGCGGGAAGTCCGGCCTTGACCCGTCGTCGGCACGGAGCGGGGGAAGCCTGGTATTACGGGGCGGCGTTCGGCGAAGCGGGCGTCGACGGTCTGCTGGACCGGCTTGCGGTGAACTCGCCTGCGGATTCGTGGCTTCGTCTTCCGCAGCAGGTCGAATTCGGGATTCGCGAAGGCTCGGACGGCGAACGTTACGCGTTTCTGCTGAATTACGGAGCCGAACCGGCATCGATCCGGATCGAAACGCCTTGCGCCGAACTGCTGAGCGGCGAAACGATCGAAGGCGATACGGAACTGCCGGCTTACGGCGTGATGATCTTGCGGCGTCAAGGCGACTGAGTTCGCTGTACACCGGAATCCCGGTTAAGAACGTATCTGGATTCGATCGGCTGAACGGTAATCTTAGACTTTTCCCGAGTTCGCGTTCGCGATGCCGGGAAAAGTTTTTTGTCATGAATGCAAAGCTAACTCTCCCCGCTGCGCCGGTCGATTTTGCTTGCCTTATCTTTCATTTGCGTGCATCCGATAAAAAAAATACCTGGTTTTCGGTAAGCCTTTGCATCGACAGGCGGAAATTATGGTATTTTGAGGAGAGAACAGCAAAGCGAAAGGTAGATGACCATGGCCGAGGGAAAAGGCAAAGCGAAACGGCAAGAAGAGGCCTCTCGCAGCAGCAAGGTTACGAGAAAGACGGACGCGAACGGCGCAACGATATGCCGGGAAGACTCTTTTGCTTCGGATCCGAACGAGCTTCCGTCTTCATCCGTTGCTCTCCTTGCGGAGGAGCAGCAAATTTATCGTTCCCTGTACGCATACAGTACCGATGCGGTTTTTCTTCTGGACGCCGAAGGCCGCTTTCTGGACGTCAATCCGAGCGGGGAACGCATGAGCGGCTACAGTCGGGAAGAGTTGTACGCAACGGATTTCAATACATTCATTTTGCCTTCCGATACGGAGAAAGCCGACGTCAATTTGGAGAAGGCGCTTGCGCAGCGGTGCATGGCGAGGACGGAATTTTCTTTTCTCGCGAAAACGGGAAGAACGGTTACGGTGGACTCTACCGTCATTCCGATTCTCAAAAACGACGAAGTGGTCGGCCTTCTCGGCATCTCGCGGGATATCACCGAGAAGGTGCGGTCGGTCCGGGTTCTGGACGGACAGAATCTGGTGCTCGAGATGATCGCGAAAGACACTCCGCTCGAACAAACGTTGGACAGCCTGCTGCGTTTGGCGGAATATCAGACGGGCTCGATGTGCTCCATCCACAGATACAACCACGAGAGCGGGACGCTGACCAATCTGGCAGCGCCGAGCCTTCCGGAAGATTACGTGCGCGAGGTCGAAGACGTGCAGGCCGGCGAACGGGGCGGCTCTTGCGGGGCTTCCGTCCTGCGCAGGGAGATCGTGATCGTGGACGATATCGAGCAGAGCGAATTATGGGGAGAATATCGGACGGTCGCGCTTCAGAACGGGCTTCGGGCCTGCTGGTCGCTGCCGCTGATCGACGGGCGAAACGAAGTCATCGGCACGTTCGCCATGTATTACGAAGAAAAGAGACTGCCGACCGAGCGGGAAATGGAGCTGATTCGCAAGACGGGATATCTCGCCCGGCTGGCGATCGAACAAGACCGGGCCAACGCGCTGATTTACCGGATGGCTTACCACGATATCCTGACCGGACTGCCGAACCGCCGAGCGTTCCAAGAAAAGTTAAGCGAATCGATCCGGATCGCGAAAGCGAAAGAACGGAAGCTGTCCATTCTCTATTTCGATCTTGACCGGTTCAAGACGGTAAACGATTCGCTCGGACACGGCGCGGGCGATCTGCTGCTGGCCGAAGTCGCGGAACGGCTAAGACGTTCGCTCGGTCAAGAGACTTTTATCGCGCGGCACGGAGGCGACGAGTTCGTCGTGCTGTTCGAACACGATCGCGTGCCGGAGACCGAAGCGGCGGCGCAGCGAGTGCTGGATACGTTCGTCGAACCGTTCGAAGTCGAAGGATACGAGTTGTTTATGACCCCCAGCGTAGGGATCAGTCTATACCCCGAGCACGCGGAAGACGCCTCGATGCTGCTGCACCATGCGGATTCCGCCATGTACAAAGCCAAAGAAGCCGGAAAAAGTACGTATGCCGTCTATGAACCGCAGGGAGAAAGTCGCGAAGGCGCGCGCATTCTATTGGAGAACGATCTGCGCAAGTCGCTGGAGAAAGGCGAACTCGAATTGTACTATCAGCCGCAGCTTTCGTTGTTCCCGAACCGGCGGATCGGGGCGGAAGCCCTGCTTCGCTGGCATCGCGGGCAATCCGAATGGGTGCCTCCGAGCGAGTTCATTCCGCTTGCCGAAGAAACCGGTCTGATTCTGCCGATCGGGGAATGGGTGCTGCGAACGGCCTGCCGGCAGGGCAAACGTTGGATCGACGACGGATACGAACCGTTCGTCATGGCGGTCAACTTGTCGCCGAGACAGTTCAGGCAGCGCAATCTCGTCGAGATGGTTCGCGGCATTATAAGCGAGACCGGTTATCCGCCGGAATATCTGGAATTGGAAATTACCGAAGGCATGACGCTCGACGTGGAAGCGGCTTCAGAGAAAATGCGGCAGCTGCGCGAGCTGGGCGTGCAGATCTCGATCGACGACTTCGGCACGGGATACAGCTCGCTCAATTATCTCAAACAGCTTCCGATTAGCCGCTTGAAGGTCGATCGTTCTTTCGTCAGCGATATCGAGAGCGATCCGAGCAACCGCGACATCGTCAAAGCCATTATCTCGATGGCGCATAATCTGAAGATCACGGTCATCGCGGAAGGCGTAGAGAGCGCCGAACAACTGCATTTTCTGGAGGATAACGGCTGCGACGAAGTGCAAGGTTATTTGTTCGGACGCCCTGTTCCGGCCGACGAATTCGAGCGGGGCATGGACCGGCAGGCAGCGCCGAAACGGTAGAGGAACGTATAGGAAAATACGAAGAAAAGGACCGCTTTGACAGGGTTCTTTTTTTGTTTTGCTCGGAAAGAAAGCCGTGATCGCAGATAAGCTCGATGATCTGGACGATTCATACATTCTAGTATTTTAATTTCTTCAAAAGGGATATAAGGAAGGAAATTCTTTCCTTGCGCCGAATAAAGATGAAGGTACAGCAAGTCAGCATTCGAGACGGCGGAGGGGTTCAAGTGGCGAGAAGAAAAAGCAAAGCCAAACAGCAGGAAGAATTTTTGCAGGGCGTGACAGGGTTAGCGGCCGTGGTGCCGGGATTGGCGGTGCTGCATTTTACGAAATCATGGCAGATCGCCGCTGTGGCAGCGGGTATCGGATTGGTTGCAGCGATCGTGATCTTGATCAATATCGCCGCGGCAAGAAACGCGCGGCTTAAACGTTCGGGCATTGCCGAGATCGACGAGATGGACGGCGTGAAGTTCGAGCAGTACCTCGGTCACCTGTTTCGCTCTCAAGGCTACAAAGCCGAAGTTACGCAGGCCGTCGGCGATTACGGCGCGGATCTGGTATTAACGAAAGAGAATCGCCGTATCGTCGTACAGGCCAAACGCTACAAGAAAAACGTAGGTCTTAAAGCGGTGCAGGAAGTCCAAAGCGCCAAAGCGCATTATCGGGCGAACGAAGCTTGGGTGATCACGAACAGCCAGTATACGGAACAAGCCCGCAAGTTGGCCCGTTCCAACGGCGTTCGGTTGATCGCGCGCGACGAACTGATCGAGATGCTGTTGGCAATGAAAGCCCGAAGCCAGACGGCAAACCGGAAAACGAGCGCTTGAGTCCGAATCCGGCGCTTCCCGAATAAAAAGATGGGTATTCCTTGTTCGTTCGATATGAAAAAAGCCGCTTCCTCGTAGGAAGCGGCTTTTGATATGGCCGGAATGAACAGCCGGTCGAGACGGATTCGGGCGGGAGCGCGAGTTAAGCGCTCTGCTTCGAACCGCCCGTGCCGTCTCCGTCCGCATCGCGGTTCGGAATCGTCTCCAGCAGCTCGTCGCCGGCTTGAACCGGCCCCTGCTGAAGCGCGAGCACGTCCTCGTAATCGAACGTATTGGTCACGATGACCGGCGTGACGGTCGGATAACCGGCGGCGCGGATCTGCTCGATATCGAACTCGAGCAGCAGTTGTCCCGCTTTGACGCGGTCGCCTTCTTGGATATGCGACGTGAAATGCTGCCCGTCCAGTTTGACGGTGTCCACGCCGACATGGACCAGAATTTCCGCTCCCGTGTCGGAGACCACGGCCAGCGCGTGCTTTTTCTTGAACGCGACGGTTACGGTACCGTCGAACGGCGCTACCACGCGACCGACGCTCGGCTCGATCGCCACGCCTTTGCCCATCGCTTCGGCCGCGAAGGCCGGGTCGGGCACGTCGGCCAGAGGCACGACCGTGCCGCTCAGCGGGCTCAGCGCCGTCTCGCCGGCCGCGCGGGCCGTTACCGGCGCGGAAGCCGCAGTTCCGGCCGATGCGCCGGCACTTCCTTTAACCGGCTGATCCGCCGACACTTTGCCGCCGTCGCCTTCTTCGACCGGATCTTTGAAGCCCAGAATGTAAGTCAGCGTCGCGGAGATGACGAACGAAGCAACGATCCCGATGATCAGGGCCGGGAAACCTTGTCCGCCCGGTCCGTAGAAAATCGGCAGCGTCAGCAGGCCGGGAGCGCCGGAAGCGAAAGCTTGCGTGCCGCCTTGCCCGATGATCGCGCCGCCGACCGCGCCGCCGATAATGCCGGCGATAAATGGACGTTTCAGCGGAAGGGTTACGCCGTATACGGCCGGTTCGGTGATGCCGAACAGCGCGGACAGCGTCGCGGAAGCGGACAGCGTTTTGAGCTTTTTGTTTTTGGTCTTCAGCATGACGCCGAACGCCGCGCCGGTCTGCGCGAAGACGGAAGCCGTCGCCGCAGGTTTGATGCCGTCGCGGCCGTAGACCGCGATGTTATTGATGAACACCGGCACCAGCCCCCAGTGAACGCCGAAGATGACGAGCAGCTGCCAGCCTGCGCCGAGGATCGCGCCTGCGATCAGCGGGCTGAACGAGAACGCCGCGAGCAGGGCATCGGCGATGCCGTTGCCGACATAGACGCCGAACGGTCCGAAGATCAGCAGCGTCAGCGGCACCATGATCGCCAGCGACAGCATCGGCGTGATGAAGTTCTTGACGCTTTCATGGATCACGCGGTTGAAGAACTTTTCGAGCTTGCTCATGACGATGACGGCCAGAATGATCGGAATGACCGTCGAAGAATAGCTCATCATGACGACCGGAATGCCGAAGAACGTGACCGGCGTCTCCGCGCCGTTCAGCGCCGTGATCGAAGGGATCAAGAGCGCGCCGGCGACGGTCATCGCGGTGAAAATATTGCCGCCGAACTTGCGGGCCGTCGTGACGGCGAGCAGCACCGGCAGGAAGTAGAACAAGCTGTCGGCCGCGCCGAACAGGATGATATACGTCGAAGAAGTCTTGGGCAGCCAGCCGAGGTTATCGGCGATCAGCAGCAGGCCTTTGAGAATACCCGCGCCGGCCATGACGCCGAGCAGCGGCGCGAAGATGCTGGAGATGACGTCGATCACGGCGCCGAAGCCTTTTTTGCCCGCCGAAGCTTTGTCGTTCGACTTTTCGCCGTCTTTGGATTCGCTCAGGATGCCGGATACTTCGCCGATCGCGGCGTAGACTTCCGGAACCTTGTTGCCGACGACGACTTGGAACTGCCCGCCGCTTTCTTTGACCGTGATGATCCCGTCGGTTCTGCCCAGCAGTTCTTTGTCCGCTTTGGCATTGTCTTTCAGCGTGAAACGAAGCCGCGTCGCGCAGTGGACGAGCGAGACCACGTTGTTTTCTCCGCCGACACCTTGCACGATGTCCCGAGCCAACTTTTTGTAACTCATAACCTGCACCCCCAAATATTTTCTCGATATGAACATTTTGGATGATTTTGACAAACAAAAAACCTAAGCCATGAGAAAGAACAGGGACAGATCCCGTCTTTTCTCATAACTTAGGTTTTGCCTGCATCACCAGTAACAATCCCGATTGACGTGTATGCAATTTGGATGTGTCTAGAATATAACGCTTTCAAACGCTTGTCAACGCATACATCGCAAAATTTTAACTTTTTTTTCGCTCGACCGGATGTCTCGATAGGTTTAACGATTGACGACCCGCTCCAGATGGACGGTCAAATACAGCATTTCTTCGTTCGTCAATTCGTGATCGTATTCTTTCGACACGAAATTGCGGATTTTCTCCGTGCATCTTGCCGCTTCGGGATGTTTTTCGCGGATCGCGTCGTAGAGATGGTCGTAGTTGTTCTCGTAATGCGCGCCTTTGAATACCCGCTGCGCGAAAAATTTGAGGTGGGTGATAAAACGGAAATAGCTCAGCGATTCTTCGTCGAATTCCGTTTTGAAATGGTATTTGACGATATTGATGATCTGCTGCATAAATTTCGTAATGTTCATCGTCGTCGAGACTTCTTCGTTCATCTCCGCGTTGACGATATGGATCGCGATAAACGCCGCCTCGTCTTCGGGCAGTTCCAACTCCAACTTCTCGCGAATCTGATCCAGCATGCGCAGGCCGATCCGAAATTCGTCTTTGTAGAGCTGCTTGACCTCCCACAGCAAAGCGTTCTTGATCTCGATCCCTTCGCGGTGGCGCTCGATCGCGAAATTGACGTGGTCGGTCAGCGAGACGTAGAGATTCTCGTTCAGCTTGCGGCCGAGCGTTTTCTTGGCGTAGTCGATGATTTCTTCCACGATGACGATCAGTTCGATCGGCACTTCGCGCAGCAGCATCTTGAAATTGTCGGTCGTCTGCTGATTCTTCAAAGCAAACACTTTCTGCACGTTGCGTTCGTCTACCGTATCCCCCGGTTTCTTTTTGAACGCGATGCCTCGCCCCATCACGACAAGTTCCGTTCCGTCATTCTGATACACGCTGATCACGTTATTGTTGATCACTTTGGCGATTTTCACGCGGCATCCCCCTCGCTCTCTGTCTGTTCCCCTATTGTAAAATACAAAAAACCCGAGACACAACAAAAGATGCAAGACCCGATGTCCGTATCATGAGGGGCTCGCTTGTGGCGTCTCAGGTTTTGCCTGCATTATCGGCAGTAACAATCCTGTGCAAGTGATTTGGTTACAACCAGTTTAAGGCGGCAGGGTAGGTTTGTCAACGCTTTCAGCACGGGAAAAAGCAGCTTCGAAAATCGAAGCCGCTTCTTTGTCGCGTCTGTATGCTCGCCAGTTTACCCTTCCAGATCCGCGCCGCGCGAAGCGATCGTTTTTTTGTACCAATCGAAGCTCTTTTTCTTGGAACGTTCGAGCGTGCCGGCGCCCGAGTTGTCGCGATCGACGTAGATGTAGCCGTAACGTTTGCGCATCTCGCCGGAAGACGCGCTGACGATATCGATCGGGCCCCAGCAGGTGTAGCCGAGAATGTTCACGCCGTCTTGAATGGCTTCGCCCATCGCGGCCACGTGGCGTTTGAGATAGTCGATCCGGTAATCGTCGTTGATCGTCCCGTCTTCTTGCGGCTCGTCGTGCGCGCCGAAGCCGTTCTCCACGACGAACAGCGGTTTCTGGTAGCGGTCGTGAAGCTGATTCGCGGTAATGCGCATGCCCAGCGGATCGATCGTCCAGCCCCATTCGGACTTCGCCAGATACGGGTTGGCCACGGAGCCGAACACGTTGCCGCTCGTTTGATTTTTGTTGACTTCCGGATCGGTGCTGGTCGTGCGGCTGGAGTAATAGCTGAAGCCGATATAGTCGACCGTATGATTTTTCAGAATCTCGGCGTCGCCGTCTTCCATGACGATGTCCAAGTTGTTGTCGCGGAAGAACCGTTTGGCGTAACCCGGATATTCGCCGCGCGACTGCACGTCGATGAAGAAGTAGGATTCGCGGTCTTTTTCCAGACCTTGATGCACGTCTTCCGGATTGCAGGTGTACGGATAGAAGCTGCCCGCGGCCAGCATGCAGCCGATCATGGCGTCCGGCGCGATCTCGTGGCAGGCTTTGACGGCCAACGCGCTCGCGACCAATTGATGGTGCGCCGCTTGGTATTTGATCTGCTCGACGTTGTCGCCTTCTTCGAACGTCAGGCCCGCGCCGAGGAACGGCAGATGCAGCAGCATATTGATCTCGTTGAACGTCATCCAGTATTTGACCTTGTTTTTGTAGCGTTCCAGCACGGTCTTGGCATACGTCTCGAACAGGCCGACCAGTTTGCGGTGGCGCCAGCTTCCGTATTTGTCGACCAGATGGATCGGCACGTCGAAGTGGGCGAGCGTCACGACCGGCTCGATGCCGTATTTGAGCAGCTCGTCGAACAGATCGTCATAGAATCGCAGGCCCGCTTCGTTCGGAGCCGCGTCTTCGCCGGTCGGGAAGATGCGCGCCCAAGCGATCGAGACCCGCAGGCATTTGAAGCCCATTTCGGCGAACAGCGCGATGTCTTCTTTGTAGCGGTGGTAGAAATCGATCGCTTCGTGCGACGGATAGAATTCGCCTTCGAGCGGCGTCAGCGAAGGGACGCTGCCTTTCATGATCGCGCGGCGTTTGTCGCCGGTCGGCAGCAGATCGACGACGCTGAGGCCTTTGCCGTCTTCGAGATAAGCGCCTTCGGCCTGATTGGCCGCGATCGCGCCTCCCCACAGGAAGTTTTCCGGAAATGCGTAGTTGGTCATATCGGTTCCCCTTTCGGATTTCGGATTCGGGCAAATAAAAAACCTGAACGGACCCGGCTGCGCGTGTACGCGAAACGAGTCGGTTCAGGTTATGCCCATAAGGTAACATCCCTAAGAAATGATTCGATTGATATTCAAACTGTAGCAAGGAAACCAAGCGCTGTCAATTTGCCGCCTCTATTCAGTGTTTATCGCGATGCCGTCTGACCCGCGCCACGTTTCCGCAGGTGTCGCTGCTGCACCACTGTCGGCGGCCGTTTTTCGTTTCGTCGTAGAATACCCATTTGCATACGCTGTTGCGGCAGATTTTGACTCGGCCGATCCGCCGATCCGCCAGCAAATCCGCGAAAGACAAAGCCGCTTCGGCCAAAAAAGCTTCCCAATCCGCCGCGGCAGGGGTATAAGCCAGCTCGTAACCGTCGCCGCTGCGAACCAGATCCGGCGTTCTCGGCGAACCGGCCATATAAGCGTTAAGCCGCGCCAGTTGATCGTCCGCGACCGGTTCGCCCGCCGTGGTACGGTCTAGCATTTCCCGCAGCAGCGCGCGCAGCGTTTTGAGGCTTTCGATGCCGCGTTCGTCCGGAGAAACGGAGACCGACCAATCCGACAAGAACCTTCCGAGCCGATCGGGACGGTCCAATCGGTCTTCGGATCGTTTGCCCAGATGGTCGTACCACATCGAATTGACCAGTTCGACGGCCAATATGCGCCCGTTCATTTCGTTTCGCCTCCCGAATGTTATCGTTGCTTTTGTTCAGTTTAGCATGTAATGTGTAAAAAACAAATAATGCGTTACATGATCGGTTTATTTTTTTGCGTTCATGTAATGCTTAAATATAATTTAGAACATTACTTTATTTCGAGAACGGAGGACAGCCATGAACACGAAAAAGAGGCGCGGAGCGACGGGATTGACGAGGAACAAAGATTTTGCCGTATTCTGGTTCGGGGAAACGTTGGCGCTGTTCGGAGCCCGAATCACGGCGCTGGCGATCCCGCTGGTTGCCGCTTTGACGCTCGGCGCGACGCCGTTTCAGATGGGCATGCTCAACGCGGTTCAGATTCTGCCTTATCTGCTGCTGGCTCTGCCTGCGGGCGTCTGGATCGACCGAACGCGCAAGCGTCCGCTGATGTTGGCGGCCAATCTGGTCCGCGCGGCGCTGCTCGCTGCGATTCCCGCGGCGTATGCGCTGAATCTGCTCGGCATGCCGATGCTGTACGCGTGCGCGTTCGGCATCGGCGCTTGCACGCTGCTTTTCGATTTGGCTTATCAGACGTATCTGCCGTCGCTGGTGGGCGCGGACCAACTGGTGGAAGGCAACAGCAAATTGGAGATCAGCCGTTCGGCGGCAGAGATCGCCGGACCCGGGCTGGCCGGCGCGTTGATCGGGGTATTGGCCGCGCCGTTCGCGATGGTTGTCCACTGCGCGATGCTGCTGGTTTCCGCGTTTTCGATCGGGATGATCCGGCGAAGCGAACCCATGCCCGAACCCGCGCCTCGTCAAGCGGGAAGAATGGCCGCCGAGATCCGGGAAGGCATGGCCCTCGTGTTCCGCAATCCTTATCTCGCGGCGGTAGCGGGAGAAGCGGCGACCTATAACTTTTTCAGTCAGGTGACGTGGTCGGTTCTGATTCTGTATATCACGCGCGAGTTGGGCATCGGAGCGGCCGATCTCGGTCTGATCATGGGCGCGGCCGGAGCCGGATCGATTCTCGGTTCGTTGACGGCCGGCCGGCTGGCGAAACGCTTCCGGCTCGGTCCGGTCATCTGCGGATCGATGCTGCTCGGCTGCGGCGCTCCGCTGCTCGTTCTGCCGGCTTGGGGTTCCGGGCCGATTTCGTCGGCGCTGCTGTTCGCTTCTTTTTTCCTGAGCGGTCTGGGCATCGTGATCTCCAATATTCATGCGGTCAGTCTGCGGCAGACGGTGACGCCCGGACGTCTGCTCGGACGGATGAACGCGAGCTACCGCTTCGTCGTGACCGGAGTCGCGCCCGTAGGAGCGCTGTTCGGCGGATTCCTAGGTTCGGCATTCGGCTTGCATGCGACGCTGATCGTCGGCGCGATCGGCACGCTGCTCGCGTTGATCTGGATCTTCCGCTCGCCGATTCCGGGGTTGGCCGCTCTTCCTCGGACGGAATCGGGCGAAACCTGTCACAAAACGATCAAATAATGCTAGCGCTTTCTTGGTTCAGTCCTATATATTAAGGTTTGTGGGACGACTTCTAAATTTGTAAGGATGCAGAGGAAAGGAAGACAGGCATATGACTAACGAAAAAACGTACAATCTCGTCATCGTCGGCTTCGGAGGAATGGGCAGTTACCACGTTCAGTTGATCGACCAAGCGGAGGGTATCGTCGTGCGCGGCGCTTACGATCCGATTCCATACCGGGCGGAACTGGCGAGCAGCCGGGGCATCCGGGCGTACGAAAGTTTCGAAGCGGTGCTCGAAGACGACGAAGTCGACGCGGTACTGATCGCGACGCCGAACGACGTACATAAAGAGCTGTCGATCGCGGCGCTTCGCGCGGGCAAACATGTGATCTGCGAGAAGCCGGTTACGGTAAACGGCGCGGATCTGCTGGAGATCGTGCAGGCGGCCGAAGAAGCCGATCGCGTGTTCACGGTTCACCAGAACCGCCGCTGGGACGAAGACTTCCTGATGATCAAAGACCTCATGGCGCAGAAAAAAATCGGCGAAGTCTTCCATCTGGAATCCCGCGTGCAAGGCGCGAACGGCATTCCGGGCGACTGGCGTCAGCTTCAGGCTTACGGCGGCGGCATGCTGCTCGACTGGGGCGTCCATCTGCTCGACCAACTGCTGCTGCTCACCGACAGCAAGATCGAGAGCGTCTATGCCGATCTCAGCTATATTCTGGGCACCGAAGTGGACGACGGCTTCACCTCGATCATCAAGTTCAAAGACGGACTGACGGCGGTCATCGAAGTCGGCACGACCAACTACGTCAAGCTGCCGCGCTGGTATGTCAAAGGAACCGAAGGCACCGCGGTCATTCGCGATTGGGATCTCGGCGGAGAGATCGTGACGCGCAATCTCGAAGTCGAACATGTCGAACCGAAACCGATCCAAGCGGGCAAAGGGCTGACCAAAACGATGGCGCCGCCGTCCGAAGAATCGACGATCCGCCGTCCGTTCGAGAAGTTCGAAGACTTGTCCGATGGCTTCTATACGAACTTTGTCGCGACGTTGAACGGCGCTTCAAAGCAGGCCGTGCCGAACGATCAAGTGCACCGCGTGCTGACGCTGATCGAAACGATCTTCGAAGCGGCGGAGAGCCGTTCGCTGATCGTGCGGGAGATCTAATCCGGACCGGAGTCCGCAAAAAAGTTTGTCGGAAGCGGCGAAGAAACTTCGACCGTTCGGACAGCGCAAAAAAAGAGGCCTCGCTCGTCGAGTGCCTCTTTTTGTCGTGCGCATACGGCGGATCTTGAACGATAGAGCGTCTCGGCGCGGCTTCGAAGACGGCTGCGAGAGCCGATGAACCCGCGATCCGCGCGAATGCCCGATCCGATCGCGTCCGATCATGTCCGTTCAGGACTGCCGGACCAGATTCAGCAGCAGCGGAACGTCGCGGGTCGATCCGACCGTAATGATCGTTTTGCCGGCTTCGTCGGCGAATGTCTTCATTTTCTCGGCCAGATCGGAGCGGGTCACGATGATGTCCGATTCCCGGATCGCTTGGATCGCGTCTTCTTCCGGCAGCGCGGAGATATCGACGCTTCGAATCTCGGCGGACGTCAAGCGTCTGATCTCGTCCAGATAGAACACGCAGGAACTGTCTCTACATTCGATGAACAAATAGCGAGGCTTCTTTTTCGGTCGCTGCCCGAATAACTGCACGTAAGCGAAGCCCGACAGCAGCAGATCGTCGACGGCCAGATCCGCTTCGCGCGCTTCTTCGATCATTTTTTCGACGAACGAGAAATGAGTGTTTCGTTCTTTGAAACGACGGATGTCTTCGGCGTCCGCGACCCGCGTTCCCCGGCCTTTTTGCATATGCAGCAGACCGTCTTCTTTTAACTGCGCGTATACGCTTTGAATCGTATTCCGGTTGATCGAGAGCTGGTCCGCCAACTGATTGGTGGAAGGCAGCGAATCGCCCGGTTGAAGCAGATCTTTGCCGATCAACCATTTGACCTGCTCTTTGATCTGCACGTGAATAGGCAGGGGAGAGTTCGGATCGACTGTGAACAGAGCATCGGAAGTTCCCATAACGGCTGCACCTACTTTCTTAATTACCTATTGATTTAGATATTTAAAGTGTAAAAAAGAAACGTTCAAAAATCAAGTTAAGGCGTTGAAAAGCGCCGTAGAACGCCTCTTGACAATTTGCTTCGACAGGATTAT
Organism: Saccharibacillus sp. O23; assembly: GCF_002205895.1. Lineage (GTDB taxonomy): Bacteria > Bacillota > Bacilli > Paenibacillales > Paenibacillaceae > Saccharibacillus. The sequence continues at coordinate 65,279 of NZ_NJDE01000001.1, read as the reverse complement.
TCTATATACATAAATGATTATTTAACTAGTTAATTGAAGTGTGAGTCGATTCGAATTCCGTCGGAACAGGAGGATCGGAATGAAAGAAGTTCACGAATTGAAGGACGTCGGCGAAGTCGAGGATTTTCTGCGCGAACATGCTTTAAGTTTCTTGTACGTATCGACGCCGGATTGCAGTACTTGTCATGCGCTGCTGCCCAAGCTTCGCGAACTGCTGGCCGATTATCCTTCGATCCGGTTCGGGCACGTCGATGCGACGCAAGTCGAAGAAGTCGCCGAACGGTTTCTGATTCTCGCGGCTCCGATCATGCTGCTGTTCGTCGAAGGGCGGGAGTATCTGCGGGAAGATCGTTTTGTCCGCTTCGGCCCGCTGCAAGAGAAGTTGGATCGCATTTATAAAGCTTATCAAGAAGTGCCGCAATCTTAATGAACGATAATCGATAGATACGGAGGAATGAATCATGACAGTTACGCATACGACCGATCAGACTTTTATGGAAGATATTCAGAACGGCTTGACGCTGGTGGATTTCTGGGCTCCGTGGTGCGGACCCTGCCGCATGATCGCGCCGGTATTGGACGAGCTGGCCGGCGAACTGGGCGACTCCGCCAAGATCGCTAAGCTTAACGTGGACGAGAACCCCGGCGTATCGAGCGCGCTGAAAGTCATGAGCATCCCGACGCTGATCCTGTTCAAAGACGGCCAACCTGTCGAAGGCGTAGTCGGCGTGCAGAGCAAAGCGGCGTTGAAACAGTTGATCGAGAAGCATCGGTAAGCGGGTTTAAGGTAGTTTGTCGAGAGAATAAAAGCGTCAGCTTCCCGTGAGGGCGGCTGACGCTTTTTGTGTTGCGGAGAGGAACTGGACGAAGGTTATTCGACCAGAGCAGGAATGTAGGCTTGGCTAGAGAAAGAAGGTCTCAAGCCCGAAGGCGATATTAAATCACTGGTGAACGGAATCAAATAGAATCCGGTAGAAGGGATATTTGCACCCTCTCCCAATGTTAGCGTGAACTTTCTTCCGTACGCAGGATGGTAAGGCATGACTTCTTCCGTAGTCAGAGTCGCCCCTGTTCCGAAAGTATAGGAAGCATTGCTCGGATTTCTTGTCAAAGCCGCTTCCAAATTGGGTAGCATGAAGAGGTCCACATTTGTCAGCGGTTTGTTCAATTGATCCTGAGAGTCATACTTCCATACAAAGTTGTTAAGCGTGAATGTAAGTTTGTCTCCCGCATCATATTTGTAAGGATCCGAAGCCCCATCGGAATTTTGCTGTTGGGTAACGGATAGAATAGCCGGCCATGTCTTTTCGATCGAGAAATACGTGACGGTCTTCTGGCCTGCTCGATCTTCGACCGTAAGTTGATAAGATCCTTCTGCCGAAATCTCGCTGCCTAACGTATAACCTTCAACCGGATACGAATAAGAATTTGCCGTATAATCCAGACCCGTTTGCGTGGAGCGCATTAGCTTAACGGATGCGATATCCGTATCGGTCGAGAGCGGTGTAAGGCTGGAATCCGAGAAGAACTGATCAGCCAACGCTTTTACGGGAACTCCGCTGATCATCGGCGCTTGATCGACTTGCGGACCGCTTCCTTCGGATAATTTTTGATCGAAGAACAGGTCGGCATCCGCGCCGTCGATTTTAAGTTTTGACTGGCTTCCGGTCGTTCTGGATACGATCTTGAACGTATAAGGGCTATTCAATTCGGCGACCGCTCTCGCTTTGCCGCGCTCTAATTGCGTATTGATCGCACTGGTCAGTTGTTGAATATCCTCATAAATCCAATTCAATTTCACTGTGGTGGAGAATGTACCGTCATCGACTCGGAACGATTTGTTTTGCGCTTTTTGATCTTGTCCGAAATATTGGCCTTGCGCGAAGAATCGCGGATCGCTATTTTCGGTAATACGAATTTTTTGAGCAGCTCCCAATTCATTCGTTCGCAGTTCTATCTTGTTCTCATAACGGTTGGTTACAACGTTCATATTCATTTCACGCGCATTCAATGCCAGAGTTAGAGCTAGCGCGAATTCTTCGATATTCGCATATTTTTGAGTGAAATAGATCGTCGCTAGATGACCGTCGGCCAACTCGATTTCGATCTTTGAGCTTCGGTCCGTGACGATCGAAGGAGTATAAGTCGTTTCCGCGAGAAAGTCGCCTACGTTTGTTCCGCCGAAGAACAGCTTTCCTTCGTGATCGAGCGACTTCCGAGTGACCGTGAATGTAGTCGTATCGGAACCGAGAGCAGCCTGAGCATCCACTTGAGTTAGTATCAACTGCCGATTAATTTCCTGAACCAGATCATTCGTCGAGTTAAAGGCTTGGTTCAGGGTGATCGTGGCGGTAGAAGAACCGTCGTTGACCGTGAATGTTTTGGTGTTGTTCGCAGTAACGGTTGTCGTGGATTGAGACGAAGAGAAGAACTGGCTTACTTTTGGTCCCGATAGTTTTATGGTTTTACCAGGATCAAAGTCTTTGGCAGTTAGCGATAGCGTATGGTTTTCCGAATCAAAGGTGACATCGATTAGCGGCGGAGAGTCTTCAGATTGAAATTGGGTATTGATGAAGTTTATAAGTCCTTCTGAGCCGCTAACCTGATGATCCAACAGAACATAAGCAGAGGAAGAACCATAAGTCAAAGAAAACTCCAGATAATCGCTCCCGCTGAAATTGAAATCGGTAATCGGTAAACTGGTCAGCTTAGCTTTGGTTCCTTGGACCGAAAAATCAAGATTTGTTAACGATTTAGAGGTAGCGGAAGCCGGAGCCTTATCGATGCTAAAGTCCAGATCCGCCGCCGAGATGGGTTTGCTTATGACGCTTGCCGGTTCGTTGAAAAGATCGTGGTAATCCAACACGTTGACCGTGCGGCTGACCGCGACAGCCGGCAGTGATTTTTCGGCCGGCGGCGTGACGGGCATCGTCACCGGAGGAGTCACAGGCGTCGTCGATCCGCCGCCGGAAGCCGGAGCCGGATTCGCTGGGGTGACGGCAGGCGGAGTCTTCGTTCCGTTCGGCACGACTGTTCCCTGCACGGTCGACGTTCCCGTTGACGTCGGAGTTCCGGGTGCGGTCGAAGTGCCGTCGCCGCTGCTCGTTTGGGCCGCCTGCTGTTTCTGCGTATGTACGCGAACCGCGACCATAGCCGCTTCTTGGCGATTGGCGGTAGCCGTCGCGCCGAAAGTCGACCCGCTGCCTGTCATCAGTCCGGCTTTGAGCGCGGCGGCTACATAACGTGCGGACCAATCGTGAATGGTTGCGGCGTCATCGAACCGATTCAACGACGTCGTATCGTTCTCGAGCGGGAGTTCCAACGCTTTGACGATCACGATCGCCAATTGTTCGCGCGTCATCACCGCTTGCGGATCAAATTTGCCGTTTCCGTAACCTTGCATGATACCGGCTTTGAGTGCGGCTTCGATATAAGCTGCGCTCCAAGCCTTCGAATCGACATCCGAGAACGAAGAATCGGCTGCAGTCTCGAGAGGCAAGTTCAGCAATTGAACCAGAATCTTCGCCATTTCCTGCCGCGTGATCTGATCGCCCGGACGGAAGTTCCCCTGGGCATCTCCTTCGAACAGTCCCAGAAGCTTGGCTTGCAGGATCGAATCGCGCGACCACGCGGAGGCTTGATCGAGGTCGTTAAATGCTGGCGTTGCGGCCGAAGTCGTGTCGGCGCTTACGGACAGCGGGCTGATGATGCTCGTTGCGGCCAATAAAGAAGCCATCATTTTTTTGGAAAATCTCAAAACGTTGTTCCCCCTGTAATCTGAAATGCGGAGTGAATTTCCGCTATTTGTCTTTGAAGCTAGATACTTTTATACCAGAAAAATCGGAACAAGTCAGCAAGTATTTTGTTTTCGATAATTTTCCGGTTTTTCAGAGGGAAATAAAGTTTTATCGTACTAACCCGAAGCTTATAACGGCAAGCCAAAAAGACTTCTCGCCCTTTAGGCCGTGTACGCAAACTTAACGATGTGCATCTTTAGCCGCCTTTTCGCCCTCCACTACGTCAGTGTTCCTCGACGTGCCCCGGCACGCCTTCAGAACCCTTCCTTGTTGAGAACAAAAATCCGTCCAAATCTGCTTCCTTCGAAGTTTGCGTACACGCCCTAGCGAAAAGTCTTTTTTTGATGCTCGATCCTATTCTAAATAAACAAATTATGATTCGCCATTGATGCCTGTCCCAGATAATACCCGACTCCGCCGATCCGGACTTCGTCCATCAGTTCTTCCTGCCGGATGCCCATCAGGTCCATCGACATCTGGCAGGCGACCAGTTCGACGCCCTGCTCGGCGGCGCTGCGAATCAGCGATTCCAACGAGTCCACATGGTGATTCTTCATCAAGCCGCGGATCATCTTCGGTCCGGCTCCCATCATATTCATGCGCGACAAGCCGAGTTTGCGGCTGCTTCTCGGCAGCATCAGATCGAACATGCGGCCCATCGCAGACTTGGATACCTTCTGACGTTCGGGCTTGCGAATGACATTTAAGCCCCAGAAGGTGAAAAACATCGTCACTTTGCGTCCGCTGGCCGCCGCGCCGTTCGCGATGATGAACGAAGCGATCGCTTTGTCCAGATCGCCGCTGAAGACGACCATCGTGCTGGCCGGATCGGCCGGGGCCGCGAGCGGCGAAGAAGAAACCGAAACGTTTTTCGCGTCCTGCTTCGCGAGCACCGCTTCGATCGTTCCGCCTTGTCCGCGTTCCAATCGAAGCAGCGAGGAACCGGCCATGCCGGCCCAAGCTTTGATATCTTCGTAAAAGCCCGGATCGGAAGCCTGCACGCGCAGCGTTTGCCCGTTTTCCAACGCGTCCATCGCTTTTTTGACCTGCATCAGAGGGCCCGGGCAGCTCAAGCCGCGCGCATCCAACTCGCGGTCGATCTTTCCGGAAGATTCGCTCGTCAGGTGCGCCGGCTTCGCGGATACAAGAGGCGCCTCGCTTCCGGACCGCGCAGGCTGCGCGTCGCCGTTCGACGTCTGCCTCTCTAAAGCGGAAGCCGCTTCAACAAAAGGGAGCGCTTCGCCGCTTCCGCCGCCGCTACCGCGACCGTTGTCGCCGGTCGGTTCCGGCAGCGGAGCGGGTTTGAACCGTGCCTGCCGGTACGTCTTATATCCGCCGCTCAAGTTGCGAACGTCGAACCCGTGCTGCCGCAGAATCTGCGAAGCGGTGTAGCCGCGCAGACCGACTTGGCAGTAGGCCCAGATTTCTTTGGACGGATCGAGTTCGTGCAGCCGATCCCGAAGTTCGTCGACCGGAATCGAGACCGAGCCGGGAATACGTCCGCCGCGGTGTTCCAATTCGCTGCGAACGTCCAACAGAATGGACTGCTCCGGATTGCGCTGGGCAAGTTCGTCGTACGAGAAATTGCGCGCGCGTCCCGCTACGATATTTTCCGCGGCATAACCGGCCATGTTTACCGGATCTTTGGCCGAAGAGAAGGGAGGGGCGTAGCTCAATTCCAGCTCGGTCAGATCGCCGACGCTGCCGCCGAAACGGATCGCGACGGCGATGTCGTCGATCCTCTTCTCCACGCCTTCGTAGCCGACGGCCTGCGCGCCGAGCACTTTGCCTTCCGGCGAGAACAGCAGTTTGAGCGCGATCGCGCTTGCTCCCGGATAGTAGGAAGCGTGGGAAGAAGGATGAACGATGACGCTCCGATAATCGACGCCGAGCCGCTTGAGCGTTTTTTCGCTGCTGCCGGTAGAAGCGCCTGTCAGCTCGAACACTTTGATCACCGACGTGCCCTGCGTTCCTTTGTAGACCGTATCCAGTCCGGCGATCCGGTCGGCGGCGATCCGTCCCTGCTTGTTGGCAGGACCCGCCAGCGGAACGGCAGTCGTGAATCCGTGCACATAGTCCTGTACTTCAACGGCATCTCCTACGGCATAGATATGTTCGAAGTTGGTTTGCATCGCTTCGTTGACCCGGATATGCCCGCGCGGCCCCAGTTCGATTCCGCTGCCCTGCAAGAAACGGGTATCCGGCGTCACGCCGATCGCGAGAATGACAAGGTCGGCCGATAATACGCGGCCGCCGGCCAATTCCACGCCTATGCCGCTTTCCCCCGCCGGACGGAAGCCCTGCACGCGCTGCGAGAACAGCAGTTTGACGCCGTGCTGCTCCATCTCCTGCGCGAGCGAAGCCGCCATCTCGGGATCGAACGGCGCGAGAAGCTGGTCGTTACCTTCGAGCAAAGTCGTATCGAGTCCCGCTTCGATCAGGTTCTCCACCATCTCGACGCCGATAAAGCCGCCGCCGATCACGATCGCCGAACGCGCGCCGCCGGACGTCACTTTCTCTTTGATCTTGTCGATATCCGGAATATTGCGCACCGTGTAGATCGAAGGAAGGTCTTTGCCCGGCATATCGGGAACGACCGGACGGGCACCCGGAGACAGGATCAAATCGTCGTAACTTTCTTCATAGAGGCCGCGATCGGCGCTTTGTACCTGAACGACGCGTTTGTCCGGATCAACGGCGATCACTTCGCTCTGCGTGCGGACATCGATTCGAAAACGCGACCGCATGCCTTCGGGAGTCTGCACCAGCAGGCGTTCGCGTTCGGCGATCGATCCTCCGATATAATACGGAAGCCCGCAGTTGGCGAACGAGATATAAGGTCCTTTTTCGAACATGATAATTTCGGCTTGTTCGTCCAGTCGGCGCAGACGCGCGGCGGCCGAAGCGCCTCCGGCCACGCCGCCCACGATCAATACTTTTTTGCTCACGATTCGCACTCTTCCTCTCCGAATAGAACGTTCACGATCGCTGCGATGCGCGGATCGGCGATCACGTAATACACTTCCAGACCGTTTCGCTCCGCCGAGACGATGCCCGCGCCGCGAAGTTTTTGCAGATGTTGGGATACGGTAGACTGCGGAAGGCCGAGGCACTCCTGCATATAAGAGACGTTGCATTTCTGTTTGCGGATCAACCCGCGCACGATGCACAGGCGGATCGGGTGGGCCAGCGCTTTGAGCAGTTCGGCGGGTTCGTCGAATGCCTTAAGATCGCCGCTGTCGAAATCGGGAAGCGTCATTTTATCACCTCTATATCGTTATATTAGAATAATACGATATAGTGTGGAAGGTGTCAACTCCCTCCGCGACGTTCGGTCGAAAGCGCATTTTCGCTCGCCTGATTCCTGCGGATTTGACAACGCTCCCATTTTGCTGCAAGGTAGGGAGAGAAGCGTGAACTCTTTAACGCAAACGATTGCACAAAGTGAGTTGTCTCTGATTGAGGCAAGTCGTCAAAAGTCGCTAAAAGGAGGACAACAAGCAGATGTGGGGTAAACGGACAGGATACGAAAAAGAAGGGCGACGGGTTAAGCTCGGGTTCGAGAGCGGAGAAGGATGGATCGAGGTCGTGAATCCGCGGGTGGTCCATGTGTTTGCGCCGCTGCATACCCCCGAACCGAAATCGCGCGCCGTGGAGCAGCCGAATCCGGCGTTCGAAGACTGCGAGTACCGGGTCAGCGAGCGGGACGGGCAGCTCGAGATCGCGACGGACGAACTCGTGGTGCGCGTCTACGATCATTTTTACGTGGATATCCACGATGCGGCCGGAACGCCGATCTGCCTCGATTACCGCGGCGGACGCGATCCGTTCCTGCGCCGCGGCAACGTCAGCATCGCGGAAGGAGAAGGACACGAAGCGATGCGCACCAGCGGCCATCACAAGATCGAAGTACTCAAAGCGATGGAAGGCGGCGAAAAATTCTACGGACTGGGCGACAAGACCGGACCGCTGAACAAACGGGGCTACGAATACGAGATGTGGAACACCGACGATCCGTCGCCGCATGTCGAGAGCCACAAAGCGCTGTACAAAAGCATTCCGTTCTTTATCACGTTGAAAGAGCGGGCGGCGTACGGACTCTTTTTCGATAATCCGTTCAAGACGTTCTTCGATCTCGGCAAAGAAAATTCCGCGTACTACTACTTCGGCGCCGACGACGGGAATCTGGACTATTATTTCATCTACGGTCCCGAAGTCAAAGACGTGGTCACGCGCTATACGGCGCTGACCGGACGCACGCCGCTGCCGCAATTGTGGACGCTGGGCGCGCATCAATCGAGATGGTCGTACGCGCCGGAGTCGAGAGTGCTGGAAGTGGCGGAGAAATTCCGTGAACACGATCTGCCGCTGGACGCGATCCATCTGGATATCGACTATATGGACGGCTACCGGGTGTTCACTTGGGACAACGAACGCTTCCCGGACCCGGCGGAGCTGACCGCGAGACTGCGCGATATGGGGATCAAGATCGTCACGATCATCGACCCCGGCGTCAAAAAAGACAAAGGTTACCGCATCTACGACGAAGGTCTGGAAAAAGGCTATTACGCGACCGACAAAGACGGCGTGACTTACGTGAACAGCGTCTGGCCGGGCGACTCCGTCTATCCGGACTTCTCCGACGAGCCGGTTCGCAGTTGGTGGGCCGATCATCAGAAGATCATGCTGGACGCGGGCGTCGCGGGCATCTGGAACGATATGAACGAACCGGCGAGCTTCACCGGACCGCTGCCGGACGACGTGCAGTTCAAGAACGACGGCCGCCCTGCGGACCATCGCGAGATTCATAACGTCTACGGCCATCTGATGTCGCAGGCGACTTTCGACGGGATTCGCGAAGCGAGCGGCAAGCGGCCGTTCGTGATCACTCGGGCGGCATACGCGGGCACGCAGAAATATTCGACCGTCTGGACCGGCGACAATCAGAGCTTCTGGGAGCATCTGCGGCTGTCGATTCCGCAGCTGATGAACCTCGGTCTGAGCGGCTTCGCGTTCAGCGGCTGCGACGTCGGCGGTTTCTCGCACGACTGCACGCCGGAGCTGCTGGTGCGCTGGGTGCAGGTCGGCGCGTTCAGTCCGCTGTTCCGCAATCACACGGCGATCGGCACGCGCGATCAAGAGCCGTGGGCTTACGACGAAGAGACGCTAGACGCGTACCGCAAAGCGATGAAGCTGCGCTATCGTCTGCTGCCGTACCTCTATGACCTGATGCGCGAGGCGGAGAATACGGGGATCGCGCCGCTGCGTCCGCTAGTGCTCGAATATCCGCATGACGAACAGGTGCACGAGATCGACGATCAATTCTTGTTCGGCAGCCGAATTCTCGTCGCGCCGATCGTCGAGCAGGGCAAACGTCATCGGGCCGTCTATCTGCCGGAAGGCAAATGGTACGACGACCGAACCGGCGAACTGCTGGAAGGCGGCCGTACGATTCTGGCTGAAGCGCCGCTCGACGTCTGCCCGATCTACGTCCAAGCGGGCACGCTGCTCCCGGCTTATCCGGACCGCAAATACGTCGGCGAGCGCAAGATCGACGAACTGCTGCTCTACGTCTATCCCGGCAGCGGCGAATATACACATTTCGAAGACGACGGCGAGAGCTTCGCTTACCGCGACGGCGACTATAACGAATACCGCTTCAGTCAGGCCGAGACGGAACAAGGTCTTGCGCTGCGATTGGAAAAAAGGCATGCCGGATACGCAGACGGTTATACGATGATCCGAGTGGCCGTGCACGGCGTCGAAGCCGCATCGGTCACGCTCGACGGACAGCCGGTCGAATTCGAAACGGCGGACGGCAACACGGAACTGCTGGTTCCGGCCGAAGGCGGAGAGATCCTGCTGAACGCGTGATCCGAACCGCGCGGCGATCGGAGATTGCCGACTCGGTTTCAGAAGCGGGCAAAACGGGGAAATGGATGACGGATGACGAGGAGCTTCTCCTCGTCCAAATCATTCATTTCCGGAGGTGCCGATCATGGCCAAGATTGCTGTAGAAAAACCGTTTGCGGATATCAAAGAAGCGCTGGAAGAACAAGGATACGAAGCGGAGCTGTTCGAAAGCGACGAAAATATCAGCGGATTCGATCTTGGGGTAGTACGCACGTTGAATGACGGCAACGTCGACCAATTCGACTTCCCGGTCGTCAGCATCGACGGCATGTCGATCGATGATGTCGTGGCGCGGGTGCGTCAGGCTCTCGAACAGGCCTGATCGTCGGGTTTGTCGGCTCTGCGGCGCAACGGACCGTATTTGTTTCGGTTCGCGGCCGCAGAGCTTTTTACTTTTTACATATTCGGAGCCGTTCGCGTTTTGTTCCTGAGCGGCAAACCTATATAATAGAAGAAAGGGATACGCTCCCGGACACAAATTCTTGGAGGAACGCAATGAAAACGATCAAGGAATTTATTGAAGGCGACGACATTACGGGATTCTACCTGTTGAAATCGGCCGAGTTGAAGCAAACCAACTCCACGCCGCCGAAAGATTATTTCGATATGGTATTGGCGGACGCGAGCGGAGAGATTCCGGCGAAGCTGTGGGACGCGAGCACGACGGACAAAGAAACGTTTTTTGCGCCGATGCTGGTAAAAGTACGCGGAATCGTGCAGAAATATAGAGAAAAGCCGCAGTTCAAAGTCACGAAGCTGCGCGCGGCCGAGCCGGACGACGGCTATACGCTGACCGATTTTATTCGTTCCGCTCCGGTACCGCCGAACGATCTGGTCTATACGATCAAGACGACCGCGGCAGGCATCGCCGATCCGGATCTGCGCCGCATCGTCGATTACTGCATCGAGAAAGTCGGCGACAAGCTGATGCATTACCCGGCCGCCAAAGGGATGCACCATGCGTTCTACGCGGGTCTGGCTTACCATACCGTGCGCATGTTGGAGCTGGCCGAGTTCATCTGCAAGCAGCGTCCGTTCCTGAACCGCGACCTGCTGCTGGCGGGCATCATTCTGCATGATATCGCCAAGACCGAGGAGATGACCGCGGAACTGGGCGTCGTGTCCGAATACAGTTTCACGGGCAAACTGATGGGCCATCTGGCGCTGGCTTCGACTTGGGTGACGGAAGCGGCGCTCAAGCTCGAGATGGACCCTTCTTCGGAAAAAGTGATCTTGATGCAGCACTTGATCCTCGCCCACCACAACAAAGGCGAATGGGGCAGCCCGGTGCAGCCGCAAACGGCCGAAGCGATCGCGCTGCATTATATCGACCAACTCGATGCCAAGCTTCAAGCGGCGGAAGACGCGCTCGATATGATGCCGGACAACGAAGAATGGACCGTGCCGCTGCGCGTACTGGAAGGCAAAGCGCTGTACCGCGGACCGAAAGATCGGGCATAATCGGATAAAAATACGAAGATCGAATCAAGAACAAGCAGTCTGCCGCAGCGGGAATTCGTTGGCGAACAGGCTGCTTGTTTTTTTGAATAAAAAAGAGAGTTGACAAAGCAATCTTATTGTAACTATAATAGTTACAAATGAACGGGCGAGATCGAATCCCGCTCGAATCTAATATCAATGGAGGTTTTATCTATGAAAATCGCAGTTATCGGCGCAACCGGCAAAGCAGGCAATCTGATCGTGCAGGAAGCGAAGTCCCGCGGACATGAAGTGACGGCGTTCGTGCGCAGCGCGTCCAAATTCAACGAAGAAGGCGTAGCCGTCGTCGAAAAAGACGTGCTGAGCCTGACTTCCGAAGACGTTCAAGGTTTCGATGCCGTGGTCAACGCGATCAGCATGCCTCCCGGCCAAGAATCCGGTCACGTCGAAGCGGGCCGCAAATTGATCGAAGCGTTCAAAGGCGCTCCGGAATCCCGTTTGATCGTCGTCGGCGGCGCAGGCAGCCTCTACGTCGACGACGCCAAGACCACTCGTCTGGTCGATACTCCGGATTTCCCGGACCTGTATAAGCCGACCGCTTCCAATCAAGGACAGAACCTGTTGGACCTGCAAGCGTCCGAAGGCTTGAAATGGACGTTCGTCAGCCCGGCCGCTTTCTTCGACGCCGAAGGCGCCAGAACCGGCAGCTACCAAGCCGCAGGCGACGTGCTGACCGTGAACGCCGCAGGCGACAGCTATATCAGCTACCCCGACTATGCCATCGCGATCGTGGACGAGATCGAGAACGCCGAACACGTGAACGAACGCTTTAGCGTGGTGGGGGAGAAGGCCTAACACCTTGCTTGGAGCGTTAACAGCCGGGGGAAGCTCCAGAGAAAACTCGTTCCGGTCGCGTGTTGTAATCGGGAAGCTATGATTAGGATTTGCAAGGAGGCTTCCCGATTACAAAGGCGAACATTCCATTCCTTCACTGAGTTTTCTCTTTCGCTTAGCGGCTGTTGAAGGCATTCGGCCTTCTTTTATAAAAATATAAAAAAAGAAAGGACGCGATCTGAGTGAGATCGCGTCCTTTTTGTTGGACAATTCGCTTTGTTGAGTAAGGCCGTTAGGCGGAGTGAGGGGGTTCAGTGTAGGAGCTACAGACTTTCGGAGAAAGTCACTTCGGAAGCGTAAGCTTAGTTCGCCTTTGAAACCGGGAAATTACATTTTGATCTAATCAAAATTTCCTGGTTTCAACAAGCGACCTCAAGACTTTCGGAGAAAGTCACATCGGAAGCCTACGCTACGAACCCCCTCACGGAGCCGCCCCAGGCCTTCCCCCACGAACAGGAATTGCCCAACAAAAAAGCGATCCCACGAAAGGATCGCTTCCATTCTTACTTCCCGTCCACCAAATCCTCGATCGACGAAGCTTCGACATAAGCCGGAACCACCAGACCCGTTTTCACGCCGGTCATGTTGGCGCCGAGGTCTTCGACTTTGTCTTGATATTTCGCCCAGTAGTCGGCGTGGGTCAGAGGCAGCCACGCGGCGAGACTCGCGTCGGCATCGCCTTGCGCGACGCCCAGCCACATCGGGCCGGCTTCGACTTCGAGCAGCTTGACGTCGTAGCCGAGTTTCTCTTCCAGCACGTACTTCGCCAGATTGGTGCTGGCGACTTCCGAATCCCAGTTCACCAGAGCCAGCGTGATGCTGTCTCCGCTGACCGGCGAGATGCCTTTGGTCCATTCCGTGATCCGGTCCGGATGCGCTTCGGCGAAATCGGCGGCCGCTTCGGCCGGATCGGTTCCGTCTTGGATGGCGATCATCATCTCGCCCATCTCGTCTTCGTTCCAAGCGAAGTTGTCGAGGAACTGATAAGCTTCCGGCTTGTCGGCTTTGAGACCCGTGCGGGCGATCGTATGAATCTCTTCCGCTTCGCCGAACGATTTTTTCGGATCCTCCAGATACTTCAGATCGTATTTCGCGAACATCCAGTGCGGCGTCCAGCCGGTCACGATGATCGGTTCTTTTTTGCGGATCGCTTTATCCAGCGTGGCCGTCATGGCCGAGCCGGAGCTTTCCAGCAGCGTCCAATCGTCAAGACCGTAATCGTCGATCGCTTTTTGCGCGGCGGTCATGATGCCCGCGCCGGGATCGATGCCCGTGATCTTATGGGAGACTTGGTCGCCGAGCGAAGAATCCGAACCCGACGCGCTCGAAGAGCCGCCTCCGTTCGAGGAGCAGGCGCCGAGTACGAGCACCGCGGCGAGACTGGTCATTCCGAGCCATTTCTTCGTTCCGAAAGTAAACTTGTTCATTACGCATTTCCCCTTTTCCGATTAGGTTTGAAGATATTTTGCGACAGACGGTCGAGTACGATCGCGAGTACGACGACGGCGAGACCGGCTTCGAAGCCTTCGCCGATATGCAGCTTGGTTACGGCGCGGTACACTTCGACCCCGATGCCCTGCGCGCCGATCATCGAAGCGATGACGACCATCGACAGCGACAGCATGATCGTCTGGTTGACGCCGGCCAGAATCGTCGGCAGAGCCAGAGGAAGCTGAACTTTGAACAGTTTCTGCGCGCCGGTCGAACCGAACGCGTCGGCGGCTTCGACCAGTTCGCCGGAGACCTGCTTGATCCCGAGCGTCGTAAGACGGATGGTCGGCGGGATCGCGAAGATGATCGAAGCGATGACGCCAGGCACGACCCCGAGACTGAAGAACGTGACGGCCGGCAGCAGATACACGAACGCCGGCATCGTCTGCATAAAGTCGAGCAGCGGCGTGATAATGCTTGCGGCCGTGCGGTTTTTGGCGCACAGGATGCCGATCGGAATCCCGACGATGATCGAGATCAAGCCGGAGGTCAAGACCAGCGCCAGTGTGTTCATGGTCGCTTCCCAATACCCCAGATTCCAGATCAACAGGAAGCCGAGCACGGTGAACAGCGAGAGTTTCCATTTGCCGGCCAGATAAGCGATCGCGGCAAGAATCACGATAAACAGAATCGGATGCGGCGCCATGAAGATGTCGGTGAAGAAGTTGACGATGCCTTCCACGCCCGTCGCGATTCCGTCGAACAAGCCTTCCAGATGGATGCCCATCCAGTCGACGGCCGTATCCACCCAATCGGCGATCGGCAGTTTAGGCATCTCAGCCGATATGAGTTTGTTCAGCATGGATCCGACCTCCTTCGTTTTCGACTTCTCCGGCCATCGCGCCGAGCAGGCTGCCGCGAACGACGACGCCCATCAAACGGTTGTCCGCGTCCACTACCGAGATCGGCAGAGGCGAGGTGCTGCTTTGTTCGAACATGTCGCCGATCAATTTATCCGGCGGCGAAGTCGGACATTCCGGAATCAGAATATCTTGAATCGACAATTTTTCTTTGGCGGCGCGCGAAGCGTCTTCGGCCGTGATCGCGCCGAGCAGACGTTTGCTTCGGTCGATCACGAACAAGTTCGAGACGCCGCGTTCGCGCATCAGTTCCAGCGCGACGCGCGGACCGCGGTCCGGCGTAATCGTCTCGGGACGGCGCATGACATGGGAAGCGGTGAGTACTTTCGACAGATCCACGTCTTCGACGAAGCGCTGCACGTAGCCGTTGGCCGGTTGGATCAGGATTTCTTCCGGCGTGCCGATCTGCACCACTTCGCCGTCTCTCATCAGGGCGATGCGGTCGCCGATGCGAAGCGCTTCATCCAAATCGTGCGTGATGAAGATGATCGTTTTTTTCATTTTCTCCTGCAGATCGAGCAGTTCGTCCTGCATATCGCGGCGAATCAGCGGATCGAGCGCGCTGAACGCTTCGTCCATCAGCAGCACTTCGGGATCGTTGGCCAGCGCCCGAGCGAGACCGACGCGCTGCTGCATGCCGCCGCTGAGTTCGTCCGGCATTTTGTCTTCCCAGCCTTTGAGGCCGACCAGTTCCAGCGATTGTTTCGCTTTTTCGTGCCGCTTGGACTTTTCGACTTTCTGAATCTCCAGCCCGTATTCGACGTTATGGATCACGCTGCGGTGCGGGAACAACGCGAATTTCTGGAACACCATGCTGATCGTTTTGCGGCGCACTTCGCGCAGCTGCTCGGCGTTCATCTTCATGATGTCTTTGTCATGGATGAGGATCTGTCCGGCGGTCGGTTCGATCAACCGGTTGAACATGCGGACGAGCGTGGACTTGCCGCTTCCCGACAATCCCATGATGACGAAGATTTCGCCCTGCTCGATATCCATGTTCACCTGGTTGACGCCGACGGTGATTTGTTTCTCTTTGGCGAGTTTCTGTTTGTTGTAGCCTTGCTCCAGAAGCTTAACGCCCTGAGCGGCATTAGGTCCGAACAATTTGCTTACGTTGCGAATGCTGAGTATCGGCATTTCGTTCACCCCTTTTATATATTCGAAAAAGATTGCGGCGATTCTTTATATATAGTAGAAACGCCGCGGCTTCATGCAGGAGGAAAGCGGCGGCCGGATAAAAAGCCGGGCTTTCCGAACCAAGCGAGCTGCGTAATCCCAACGTCCTAAATTGTAACAATACACTATTTTCTTTTCAACCTTCATATCCGTACGTTAAGTTCGTACAGAAAAAACTGTACAAAGTTATGATCGAGAATGCTCGAAATTACGCCTAAATGCTCGCTTTTTGAAAACTTTACAATTGACGAACCTTCTCCTAGAATAAAAAATGACAAATCGTGCGCTCAGCGCGCCGCGGCGCGCAAGAGCAGGTGCATCAGGCGCCGACGAACAGAATATTCAATCGATTCGAACGTATAAATAGTACGAAATCTAAGGAGGTTTCAGGCATGAGCTTGGACCAGAAGCCATGGAGCGAAGAAGAACACGAGACGGTTCAACGCATTCGCAAACGCGTGATCGAAGTCGTGGGAAGGAACATGGAACTATACGGCGTGACTTTATCGACGGGCCATCTTTACGGGCTGCTTTTTTTTGCCGATAAACCGATGACCCTCGACGAGATGGGACGCGAGATGCAGATGAGCAAGACCAGCATGAGTACCGGCGTCCGAACGCTGCTCGATCTGAAAATGGTCAATAAGGTCTGGGAAAAAGGGTCCAGAAAAGATCTCTACGAAGTCGAATACGACTGGTACCAGACGTTCACCGATTATTTCGCCAACGAATGGAGAAAAGCGGTCGAAAGCAACCTGCAAGTGATGCGCCGCGCGATCAAAGAGATCGAAAGACTGCTCGAACAACCGGAGACGGGAGAGTTTACCTCGGAAGTGCTGAAGAAAGATCTGGACAAAATCCGTCACGCGGAGAAGTATTACCGCTGGCTCGACCGGCTGATCGACGTCATGGAAGACGGAGAGATTTTCGACTTGGTGCCCAGAGAAAACTGAATCGGTTCGCAAAAATGCCCGCCCGGTACAATTCCGCTTTAAAGCGCGTGTCTAAAAAAGCCGGTGCGGGTAATCTTTTGAGGTAGGCGGATTTCGTCTCTGGTCTTTATTTCGCGCGAGATTCTTCGGCCTTGTGGACCGGTCTGCTAGCATTGACAGCCCCGCTCTTCGAGCTTACGCTGGAATTACTAAAATTTACGTTCAAAGGTGGCTGTTTTGCCCATGCAGTATCGTCCTACTCAAGCCGTCGTGGATCTGGATGCGCTCCGCGCCAACTACGAGGCTTTTCGTATGCATCTTGATTCTTCGACCCTGTTGTTAGCCTGCGTCAAAGCGAACGCCTACGGGCACGGAGCGGTGGAAGTCAGCCGCGAGCTGGAACGGTTGGGCGCGGATTATCTGAGCGTCGCGTTCTTGGACGAAGCGTTGGAGCTTCGCCAAGCGGGCGTTAACCTGCCGATTCTCGTGTTGGGTTACACGCCGCCGGAAGGCCTTGCGCTCGCGCGCGACCATGACGTCACCATCGCGCTGTTCAGCGACGAAGTGCTCGACGCGGCTCGCTTGATGGGCCGTTCGCCGTCCGGACGCCGTCTCAAGGTCCATATCAAAGTGGACAGCGGCATGGGGCGTCTCGGACAGATGGCCGGACCCAAAGCGACGGCTTTCGTCAAACGGGCGCTCGAAGTGGATACGATCGAAGTCGAAGGCATTTTCACGCATTTTGCCAGAGCGGATGAAACCGACAAAACCTATACGCTGGACCAATACAAGGCATTTCACGGCACGACCGACGCGCTTGCCCAGGAAGGCATCAACATCCCGTTGATACATACCGGCAACAGTGCCGCCGCGATCGACACACCGGGGTTGTCTCCCAAGATGGTTCGAATCGGAATTTCGTTATACGGCCTTTATTCTTCCTGCGAAGTCAATCATGCCGTCGTGAAGCTCAAACCTGTCTTGACGCTCAAGACCCGCGCGGTCTTCGTGAAAACGCTCGACCGTCCGATGGGCATCAGTTACGGATCGCTCTATACGGCGGAAGCGGGCGAGCGGATCGCGACGCTGCCGATCGGCTACGCCGACGGCTATTCGCGAATGCTCGGGGGCAAAGCGGAAGTGCTGATCCGAGGGCGCCGGGTTCCGGTGACCGGAACGATCTGCATGGACCAGTGTATGGTGTCGCTCCAATCTTTCGCGGACGCGGAAGATATCCAAGAAGGCGAGGAGGTTGTCCTGCTCGGCAGCCAGTCCGGCGAGGTGATCCCCGCGGACGAGATTGCCGACAAACTGGGAACCATCCATTACGAAGTGGTATGCATGCTCGCTCACCGGGTTCCGCGCATTTATATGCGCCGAGGCGCGATTATTGCGGAATCCAACCCCCTTTTGCAGGCACAAAAAGAGGTCTCCCAAGCTCTGTCCGAATAAACTGTGAAGAAATAGGCTGTACGGATGGCGGATTGTAAGCTATAATGGGTGGCAGCATAGGTGATATACGCATCGTATATACGCTTTTTCAACAGTTCCCGATAAAACGGCAGACCCGTAACTGGAACCGTTGAGGGGTATAAGCTCATGGGGGTGGACGAACGGTGGCGAACTTGCAAAGCACCAAGAGAGTGATGATCAGCTTGCCCGATCATCTTCTGCAAGAAGTGGATGGGATTGCAGCTTTGGAAAATTCCAATCGCAGCGAACTGATCAGGCTGGCAATGAGACAGTATCTGGTCGACCGGAAGAAGCGGTATATCCGCGAGTCGATGCAGCAGGGATACATGGAGATGGCCCACATCAATTTGTCGATGGCTTGTGAAGCTTTTCATGCGGAGGAAGACGCAGACATCACTCTGGTTCGCTTAGTAAGCGGGGTGTAACTATTGATCGTTAAACGCGGTGACGTATTTTTTGCGGACCTATCGCCGGTGGTAGGGTCCGAGCAGGGCGGGGTGCGTCCGGTTCTGGTTATCCAGAACGATATCGGCAACCGCTTCAGCCCTACGGTCATCGTCGCGGCGATTACCGCCCAAATTCAAAAAGCAAAGCTGCCGACCCACGTGGAGATCGATGCCAAGACGCACGGATTCGATCGCGATTCCGTCGTGTTGCTCGAACAGATTCGAACGATCGACAAGCAGCGCCTGACCGACCGGATCACGAGACTCGGCGAAGAGACGATGAAGCGGGTGGACGAATCGCTTCAGATCAGCCTGAGCTTGGTCGATTTTTGATCCGGAGCTAAGTCGGCGCCGCGCAAGCGGCGTTCAAGCGGGAAGCTGTGCCTGCAAGCCGGGCTGAAATCTCGCGACAAACGAAAAAGGAGCACGACTGTGCGAAGATTCGCGCGGCGGCTCCTTTTTCGTTTTTTGCGTGCGATTAAGCAATTAACCTGACATAGAGCTGACGAATAGACTTTCTTGCGTTATCGAAGTAATGCAAACGAGTCGACGGAAGCCGAGAACCGGTGTAAAATAGCCTGTGAAGCTTGAAATAGACAGGAAAACGTTGGATTCACGGAATCGGCGATTGATTATTGAAGAAGCGAGGAGAGCTTGCAGATGCGTTTTAAAAATGTGTTTTCCATTATAGGACCTTCCATGGTCGGTCCTTCTAGCTCACATACGGCGGGAGCGGTACGGATCGGTCTGATCGCCAGACAACTGCTCGGCGAACAGCCGGCCGGCGTGAAGATCGCTTTGTACGGATCGTTCGCCGACACGTATTGGGGACACGGAACGGATCTGGCGTTGGCGGGCGGCCTGCTCGGCTATGCGACGGACGACGCGCGGGTAGCCGACGCTCTCGAAGAGGCGCAGCGCAGAGGCATCGAGATTACGTTCGTCAAAGGGGTAGGACTCGCGCCTCACCCGAATACCGCCAAGCTCGAATTGACGACTGCCGACGGCCGTAAAGCGCAGGTCGTCGGCGCTTCGATCGGCGGCGGGAATGTCGTCATTCACGAGATGAACGGATTCGATATCCGGTGCAGCGGCGAGTATCCGACGATCGTCGTTCTGCATCATGACCGGCCGGGCGTGATCGCGTCGCTGACGGGCGTGCTGGGCGGGAGCGGCACCAATATCGGATATATGGGCGTGGACCGCAAAGGGCGCAGCGCCGAAGCGATGACGGTCATGGAACTCGATACGGTACCGAGCGCCGAACTGCTGGAGAAACTGCGGCGGATCGAAGAAGTCAAAGAAGTGACCGTGATCGACTTGAACAGCAGGGAGGCGGACAGCGAATGAGATTCCGGACACTGAAAGAACTGGCTAACCTCAGCATGGAGGAAGGCAAAAGTCTGGCCGAAGTCATGATCGAAGATCAAGCGGCGGAAACGGGCGTGCCGCGCGAAGACATTATCGCGCAGATGGCCGACTATTACGAGAAAATGAAAGAAGCGGTACGCCGCGGTCTGACCGAGCCGACCACGTCGCGCAGCGGGCTCAGCGGCGGCGACGCGGTGAAAGTGCTCGATCTCGTCGAGAACGGCACGCCGTCTTCCGGCGATCCTTCTTCGCGGGCGATGGCGTACGCCTTGGCCGTATCGGAGGTCAATGCTTCCATGGGACGGATCATCGCGACGCCGACGGCCGGTTCGTGCGGCATCATTCCCGGCGTGTTCGTCAGCTCGCAGGAACGTTTCGGCTGGAGCGACGAACATATGGTCAACGGGTTGTTCGCGGCCGGCGCGATCGGTTACGTGATCGCGAACAACTCGTTCATCTCCGGCGCCGAAGGCGGATGCCAAGCCGAAGTCGGTTCGGCGATCGGCATGGCGGCCGGCGCGCTGGTCGAACTTCGCGGAGGCAGCGCGGAACAAGCGATGCACGCGGTCGGACTCGCGCTCAAGAACACGCTCGGCCTGATCTGCGATCCGGTAGCGGGACTCGTCGAGATTCCTTGCATCGTGCGCAACGGGCTGGGCGCGGTCAACGCGCTCGCGGCGGCCGATATGGGACTGGCGGGAGTTCGCAGCGCCATTCCGTCGGACGAAGTCGTGAGCGTCATGTTGGAAGTAGGCGCGGCGATGCCGAGCGGACACCGCGAGACGGGGCAAGGCGGTCTGGCGCAGACGCCGACGGGACGCAAGTTGACCGAAGGGCTGATGAAAGGGCGCAAACCTTTGCAGCCGGAAATTGAAGAACCTTCCGCGGAAGAAACGGTTAAGACGGCCGAGTAGAGGGCGCTTCCGGATTTCGTGCAGGATGAAGGTTTCGTTCGGAAATTTGAAAGAATCGGGATCTGGCGCGGCAGAATAAGCGGAGCGGACTACGGCGTTAAGAACGGCCGGACGCTTCGCTTTTTTGCGGCCGACGAAGGTCTTCGGTGCATAAGGAGCCCAATATGGAAAAAGAACGCGAAGCGCATCCGGTGTATATTTATCCGTATGCCTGTCATGAAGACGAACGTCCGTTATGCGAATTGGAGCTGTGCGTCCTGCTGGATGCACCGGTCGGAGAGCGATACGTGCGTTCGACGCGCGCGATCGATCCGTCGCGCAGTCCGTTCGCGCACGGGCGGCTAAGCGTCGAACGCCGGGCGGCGAGTCTGGAAGAGATCGCGGAAGCCGCCGCTTCGCTCGAATTGAACGGCCGGACGTTCAAGCTGCGTTATATCGAAGCGGACGGAGAAGCGGATTACGCCGAGCGGCGGCGGATCGAGCGTCTGGTCGGCGCGCGATTTCGCGGAAAAGCGGAGATGAAGCGGCCGGAATGCCTCTACGGTCTCGCTTATGTCGACGGCGAATGGCTGCTCGGCGATTATACCGAGAGCGAGTCCGTCTGGCTGCGGCATAACGATAAGCCGCGTCATTATTCGACGGCGCTCGGGACGCGCACGGCACGGGCGATCGCCAATATCGCCGTGCCGAAACCGGAAAACGTGCATGCGGTCGATCCGTGCTGCGGAATCGGCACGGTATTGATCGAAGCCAAGTCGATGGGCATCCGTATGGACGGTTTCGATCTGAATCCGCTGGCGGCGATCGGGGCCAGAGAAAATCTGGCGTTCTTCGGCCTGCCCGGAGACGTGGTCGTCGCCGATATGCGTAAGCTCGAAGGGCGTTACGATGCGCTGGTGCTCGATCTGCCGTATAATCTGTGTTCGGTGCTGACGGTGGGCGAACGGCTGGAGATGCTGAGCGCGGCAGAGCGATTGGCGGGGCGCTGCGTGATCGTGGCGACCGAAGATATCGAAGCCGAACTCGCTGAAGCAGGGATGAAGGCCGCGGAACGCTGCGTAGTGCGCAAAGGGAATTTCGCGCGCTACGTCTGGCTGTGCGTTCGTCCTGCCGCGATCGAATGAACGGCGGATACGGATCAGGTTCGACATTTCGGTTTGCGAAAAAGAACGTTCGTCTGTCATAATAAGAACACCGTTTTTCGCGGCGCGCATGCCCGCCGCGAACGAATAGCCGGTCCGCTTACGCGGTCCGGGAAACAAGCAGCAGAGAGAGGGAGATTTTGTGTCGGATCTGGAACTGAATGCCGGTAGCGGATCGTCCGAGATGACGGCTGCCGAACGCGAGACCATGTTCCGCCGTACGGCGGATACGCTCGGAATTGCGGCCAAGCAGGTGAAAGCGGCGGTGTCGCTGCTCGACGAAGGCAATACCGTACCGTTTATCGCGCGTTATCGCAAAGAAATGACCGGAGAACTGGACGAGAACCAGTTGAGAGATATCGAAGAAAGCGTGCAGTACGCGCGCGGACTGCATGTTCGCAAGCAGGAAGTGCTGCGCATCATCGACGATCAGGGCAAATTGACGGAAGAGTTGAAACGTTCGATTCTGGAAGCTTCCAAGCTTCAGCAGGTCGAAGATTTGTACCGTCCGTTCCGCCAGAAACGCAAAACGCGCGCCAGCGTCGCCAAAGAAAAAGGGCTGGAACCGCTGGCGGAGTGGTTGATGAGCCAGCCGGGACGCGCGGACATCGACAAAGAAGCCGCGCGCTACGTCTCCGAAGACAAGGGCGTGGCTTCGGCGGAAGAAGCGCTGCAAGGCGCGCTGGATATCGTGGCCGAGCAGATCGCCGACGATGCCAAGATCCGGACTTGGGTGCGCACGTATACGATCGATCAAGCGATTCTGGTCACCGAAGCGAAAGACGCGGCGGCGGAATCCGTGTACGAAATGTACTATAATTACCGCGAACTGGCGAAGAAAATGCCGCCGCACCGGATTCTGGCGATCAACCGCGGCGAACGCGAGAACGTGCTGAAAGTCTCGCTGGAGACGGACGCCGCTCCGATGCTGCGTTATATCTCCAGACAGATCGTCAAAGGATCGTCGCCGGTCCATCCGCTGCTGGAGAAAGCGATCGAAGACGCGTATAAGCGCCTGATCGCTCCGTCGATCGAACGCGAAGTACGCGGCGAACTGACCGAAAAAGGCGATGCGCAGGCGATCTCGATCTTCGCGGGCAATCTTCGCAGCCTGCTGCTTCAGCCTCCGGTACGCGGCAAACGCGTCTTGGGCGTCGATCCGGCGTTCCGGACCGGCTGCAAATTGGCGGCGCTCGACGAGACGGGCAAATTGTTGGAAGTCGCGGTCACCTATCCGACGCCGCCGCGCAGCCAAGTTCGCGAAGCTTCCGAGAAATTCAGCGAACTGGTCGAGAAATACGATCTGGAGCTGATCGTGATCGGCAACGGCACCGCTTCGCGCGAGACCGAGCAGTTCGTCGCCGATTGGATCGCGGGCCATGCGGGCCGCCGCAAGCTCGCTTATCTGATCGTTAACGAAGCCGGAGCCAGCGTCTATTCGGCTTCGAAGACGGCTCAAGAAGAGTTCCCGGATCTGGACGCCGCGGAGCGCAGCGCCGCTTCGATCGCCCGCCGGGTACAGGACCCGCTGGCCGAATTGGTCAAGATCGATCCGAAAGCGATCGGCGTCGGCCAATACCAGCACGACGTGTCGCAGAAGCAGCTCGAAGGCCAGCTCAAGGCGGTCGTCGAGTCTGCCGTTAACCATGTCGGCGTTGACGTCAATACGGCTTCGCCTTCGCTGCTTGCTTACGTCGCGGGCATCAACCAGACGACCGCGCGCAATATCGTCAAATACCGCGACGAGAACGGTTCGTTCGGCAGCCGCGCGGAACTCAAGAAAGTGCCGCGTCTCGGCGCGAAAACGCTGGAACAATGCGCGGGCTTCCTGCGTATCGAAGGCGAGAATCCGCTCGATCGCACGCCGATCCACCCGGAATCGTATAAAGTCGTAGACCGTTTGTTCAAAGAACTGCGCGTGACGTCCGCCGATCTCGGCACCGTGAAGATGCGCGAAGCGCTGGAAAGCGCGGACGTTCAGGCGCTGGCCGACAAGCTGGAAGTCGGTCTGCCGACGCTCAAAGACATCATCGAAAGTCTGCTGCGTCCGGGCCGCGACCCGCGCGAAGAACTGCCGGCTCCGATCTTCCGTACCGACGTGCTGAAGATCGAAGATTTGCAGCCGGGCATGGAACTGCAAGGAACCGTACGCAACGTGATCGATTTCGGCGCATTCGTCGATATCGGCATCAAAAGCGACGGTCTGGTGCATATCTCGCAGCTCAGCAAGAACTTCGTAAAGCATCCGATGGACGTCGTATCCGTCGGCGATACCGTGACGGTCTGGGTGCTGAACGTGGATCAGAAAAAAGGCCGCGTCGGATTGACCATGCGCGGTCCGGTCGAACAGGGTTAAGGTCGGGAATCGTCCGAATCGGATTCGGCTCCCGATCGATCGAAAAAGGAAAAGCAAATGCGAAAAAATCCCCGAAGCGCCGCAGCTTCGGGGATTTTTCTTTAGAATCCAAAAAACGTTTGTTTTTCGAATGTCTTTCGACTTTTCAGTACGCAGCGGAAGTCTTACGACTTCTTCAGATCTTGAAGCGTCACGCAGTCGGAGACGACCGTCTTGCCGTTCTCCGAAGAGAACAACAACCGTTCCGAGCTGGAATAACGATCGCCTCTCGAATCGGCGTAGGTATAGTTGATTCGCATTCCATGCCCGTCCGGTTGAATCGAATAAGCGGCTACCCAAGGGCTTGACCCGCGAATAACCGTGTTATCCGGATCGCCCGTGTCATTGGACTGCGCTTCGCGGAAAGCCGTCAGCATCTTTTGGCTCATAACGGCGGTACGAAGCGAACCGTCGCGCGTTTTCCAGCCTTCCGCCCATTCTTTAGCCAAAATAGCCGTTTGCGGAGGAGACTGAGGCGAAGACGGCAGCGCGGCGTTATTGGGGGCGTTGTCGAACCAAGAATTCGTGCCGACCGCCAACAGGGTTACGCATAACAGCGCGAGTATCCCTCCGAAGATCTTATTGCGGATCGTTTTGTGCATAGCTATTGTCCTTTCGTTCGAGATCGAATCGCGGATTTCCGCGAGCGAAGCCGCAGACTCTCCGCATATCCTCTACAAGTAAGGACGACTGCGATCCGGCAAAAGTTCGAAACAGTCCGGAAAAGATTTCGGTCGTCGGCGAGATCAGTGAGATCAGTCGCCTTTGACCGCCGATTCCGCTTGTCCGCCGATCCGCGATTCTTTGAGATGCAGCTCGGCGCTGCCGAGTTCGACCAATTCGATCCGGTCGCCGTCGAAAGCGGCCGTCAGATTGAGCAGGTCGGGTTCTGCCGCAGAACGGGTCGCGATGCGCAGCGAACCGTCTTCGCCGCGGCCGTAGGAAGCGTAAACCACGCCGTTATCCGGCGCGAACACGCCTTCGCCGGACAACGCCGACGGCTCGTTCTTGCGCCATGCGCCCGCGCCGCAGCGCAGCGCGATCTCGAAGGTCGCAGGCCCCTGCGGCGTCTTGTCCGCGCGGCCGTGAAGCTCGACGAGGAGCGAACCGTCCTCGTCTGCGGTAAATCTGGCGGCCGTCAGCTTCAGGCCGACCGCAAGTTCGCCGTCCAGCCGATACGTCCGGCCGGACCAAGATTCGTCCGCCGGCGCCGCGCCCTTCGGCAGCGGCGCGTGTTCCAGCGCCTTCAGCCGCTTAGCGGCCTCTTCGCCGGCTGCGCTCGGCGCCAGCGGGGCGTCCTGCATCGCCGGCAGCAGATGCGCCCAGACCTCTTCCAGCAGTTCCTGCGTCCGGGAGATCGCGGACGTCAAGACCACGACGGCTTCCTGCTCCGGCAGGACCACGCAGAACTGGCCGAACGCGCCGTCGGCGCGGTAAGCGCCGTGACGGCACACCCAGAACTGGTAGCCGTAACCGCGCGACCAATCGCCGCCTTGGTTGTCTCCGTTTTCGATACGTTTCGACGACGCCAGTTCGACCCAATGTTCAGTGACCAGACGCTGGCCGTTCCACATGCCTTTTTGCAGATACAGCTGTCCGAACTTGGCGAGGTCTTCGCTGGCCAGCTTAAGTCCCCAACCTCCGGTCGTAAACCCTTGCGGGCTGACCTGCCAAGTCTTGCGCTCGATGCCGAGCGGGCCGAACAAGCGGGGCTCCAGATAATCGACGACCTTTTGTCCGGTCAACGTCTGGAGAATGACCGACAACATGTAGGTCGCTCCGCTGCTGTAAGCGAACACGCTTCCGGGAACGTTTTCGACGTCGGCGGCCAAAAAGATTTTCGCCCAATCGGCATCGGGCTCCGTACGCGCTTTTTCGAGCGGATCGACCTTCTGGCCGGTACCCATGGTGAGCAGATCGTGTACCGTCATCTTCAGCAGGTTGGGATGCGGCTCGGCAGGCATGAGATGAGGCAGCAGATCGGCGACCTTGTCTTCGACGCTCAGCAGTCCTTCGGAGACGGCGATCCCGACGGCCGTGGACGTGAAACTCTTGCTGACCGAATACATGGCATGACGGTCTTCCGGCGCGTGCGGCGACCACCAGCCTTCGGCGACGACTTCGCCGCGCCGAAGCATCATGAAGCTGCGCAGATCGAATTTCTCACGAGCGACGGCGTCGAGGAAATCGACGATGCCTTGAGGATCGACGCCGGCTTCTTCGGGCCGACGGCGGGGAAGGGTGTGGGTATTCATCAAGTATGTACCTCCGGAAATGGAATAAAGGATATCGAAAGACTCCGCTTGCGCATAACCTTTCCTTGACAGTGTAGTCCAAGTTCAAGTTACAATTCAATAGAACGACTTTATTGTCGGCTATAAGAAAAAGGAGAACAAGCATGCAAAGCGAACGCTACATGACCGACGAAGAACTTCAAGAATGGATCGAACGCGTGTCGCTCGAACATTTCGGCATTCCGTTTCGGCATCGGGCTTTTTTTAACGGCAGATTACGGTCGACGGGCGGGCGTTACGCGCTGCGTTCGCACCATATCGAGATCAATCCCCGCCAGCTCCGCGAACACGGGCCGGAAGAGGTCGAAGGCATTATCAAACACGAACTGTGCCATTACCATCTGCATATCGCCGGGCAAGGCTACCGCCATCGCGATGCCGATTTCAAACGGCTGCTCGCCAAGGTAGGCGGAAGCCGTTACTGCCAAGCGCTGCCCGATCAAGCCAAACGAACGCTTCCTTTCCGCTACAAGCTGACCTGTTCCGCCTGCGGGATGGAATACAAACGCAAACGCCGGGTCGACGCTTCGCGTTACCGCTGCGGCCGCTGCGCCGGGAAGCTGCGGCTGGCGGAATTGAAGCCGGAGAGCTGAAGATGACGAAACTTTCGTTTTTCGGCCGGAGAAATGCGTTATAATAAGAAAAGGCGATCCGCGAAGGAAGCCTAACTTAATCGGTCGAAGCTTCGCGAAGTTTCGATAAGGAGGACTCGAGCATGGCCAAGTCGGCAGCCAAGAAGCTGCGCGAGAAACGGATTCGGGAAGGCAAGACGGACGTTTCCGCGCTGAGAAGCCCGTTCGCTTCGGCGGACATGAGAACGCGCACCACCAAGACCAAACAAGAAACGATCGGTCGAATCAAACACAAACAGGACGTATACAGGAACCCTGATTTCACCGGAGGTGATCGAGGTTCCTTTTGTTTTTCGGCGGAAAAAGATATTTTTCGAAAAAAGACGGGAAGAGGGGTTGACGAAAAAGTCCTCGCATGATAAATTATATCTTGTTGAAACGATAACCAATGTTCCCTGATAGCTCAGTTGGTAGAGCACTCGACTGTTAATCGAGTTGTCACAGGTTCGAGTCCTGTTCGGGGAGCCATTTTTATGGAGAGATACCCAAGTGGCTATAAGGGGACCCTCTGCTAAGGGGTTAGACTGCGTTAGCGGTGCGAGGGTTCGAATCCCTCTCTCTCCGCCATTTTCGTTTCGAACTTCATTCATTTACATAGCTCGACGAGAAGAAGGACCTGAGAAGGTTCTTCTTTTTTTTGCGAAAAAAGCCGGAAATTCATGCTTCTATAAAAAATAAAATTAATTTTAAAAAAAGGCTTGCAATATACCAAAGATATTTGCTATACTCTTACTTGTGCTTGAGCGAGTGAAGTTGTCGCCGAGAAGATAAGGCCCGTTGGTCAAGGGGTTAAGACACCTCCCTTTCACGGAGGTAACAGGGGTTCGAATCCCCTACGGGTCATATGAGCCATTAGCTCAGTTGGTAGAGCACCTGACTTTTAATCAGGGTGTCGAAGGTTCGAGTCCTTCATGGCTCACCATTTCCTTTTTATCCTCAGACGGAAATGGCGATGAAGATTCACGAAGTGGATCCTTTGAATATGCGGTAGTGGTGGAATGGCAGACACGCTATCTTGAGGGGGTAGTGGGTGTATACCCGTGGAGGTTCGAGTCCTCTCTACCGCATACAAGCAAACGCAGACTCCTTACGGAGCCTGCGTTTTTTGTTGCTGCACGAATCGCCGAGCTTCTTCGCTTTTTTGAAGCCGGTTGGCGATCCGTGCATACTTCGGGTACAGCTGCCGAATGCAATCCGGACAGATGTCGTGCGTCAAGGTGGCGTCTTCGCATTCGCCCGGCTCGGGGCGACGCCAGCCATCCGCCAGACGTATGCGTTCGCAATGGGCGCATGCGCTGAGCCAATCGCCAAGACGGCTCGAGCGGGCAGACGACAGCGGCGATTCGGACATTCGATTACCTCCTTGCGCCTACGGCTTCCGAATCCTGGTAGCGGGATTGAACGGAGCCGGGATGATTCTCGGAAGACAGCCCGAGCAGTTCGGAGACTTGCTTGCGGTAGCGTGCGGCTTTGCGGCTGCCGTTGATCAGATTGGACAAGCGCGAGGGCGGAATGTCGTGCAGCTCGCAGAACGTTTTCTGGTCCATCTCGAGTTCCGCCAGGCGCCGTTTGATTTCCCAGCCGAACGGGGTGATCGCTTTTTTTCTATGCAACGTAACGCTCCTCCTGTTCACACGCAAACGGATGAATTATAATCGATTAAGGGCGAATGAGGGATCATTTACCATAAAACCAATTATATACGCAAATACGTAAATGTTCAATCGTTTGCTGCGCAAATACGTAATTAAGGTTGAGCAAGAATGACGGGTTGAGGAGGATGGCATTTTGCAGTCGATCTACGAGCGCATCGAGCAGCTTATCAAAAGCAGCGGCATGACCAAAAAAGCTTTCGGCGAACGTCTAAGCATCAGCGCCGGCAACTTGGGAGATTGGCGCAGAGGCAAGTCGACGCCCAGCACGCATAAGTTGATCGAGATCGCGGCCTTTTTTTCGGTGAGTCTGGATTGGTTGATGACGGGGAAAGAATGGCATCCGGAAGGGGTCAAAGAAACGGGAGACCGTTATTTTTTTGACGGTGCGGGGCAATCGGATTGCCAAGACGATCATTTGACGGAACAAGAGAAAGCTTTTATCCGCGAATACAAAGAGTTTGCGGCCTATCGTCGGCGCCGAAGCGGACAGAACGGCTCGGAAAATTCGGATACATAACGGCGCGAAGACGATCATGCGGATCGCGCTCGGCACGGAAAAACGCTCCGAAGCCTCGGCTTCAGAGCGTTTTTTGGATAGGCGCGTCGTATAAACTGTCGTATTCCGGGGAAGCAGGCGCATCTGCCGTTCGAACAAGCGACCAACGAAGCGAGATGTCGTCGATCATCCGCATCAGCAATTTGCGGCGGCTGACGTCGTCGAGTTCGAGCAGCCGCGAGCAATGCTCGACGTACAGCGTCGCGTGATGATACAGATAAGCGGCCGCGGCTTCGGAACGTTCGATCTCCAGATGGAAATTGATCCAAGCATAGAAGGTAGCCGGGCAACCGAACGCGGTTTCCGATTGGATCGCTTCCGCGAGAGGCGCGAAGTTCATCCACGGATACAGCGATTTCGAGAGCTTCAGCAGTTTGCGGCCCGAGCGCCGCATCTCCGTATCGATATCGTTCGGGCAGGTCCGGGTCCGGAGGCTGCGATCGATACGAAATACGCTTGGAAGATCGCCCTGCGCCAACGCGGCATAGAGGTCTTCGATCGCGCGTCCTTCGATATGAGCCAGACGCGGATGAATGTAAGCTTGCATGACTTCCTCGAACGCTTCGATGCAGCCGAGCTTTTTGCCGTTCAAGTCTTCTTTGATGCAGCCGACCGGGGACGGGGTTGCCGATTCCAGCAGAGTCATGTAGCTGAGCAGCTTTTGTCCGCTGTGCATAATGCTGCGCCTCCTTAAAGGATCGATATATTTTTTGGAACTTTTATGTTAGGTTTGTGGTATTTCTTTCGGTTAAAAAGGTTTTCGTAGGATTTATGACATAAATTATTACACTATACATAGAACTTAGTCAAGAAAAATCGAAAATACATAGGATTCATTGAATTTTACGTTCGAATTATGTTATATAAAGTAACACAAAATACTCATTAGAATTGCTGTTGAAAAAAGAGGTTGACTGCATGCTTGGAACGAAGTAAGATATAGAAGTTGACTCATTCTTTGGACATGCGGTAGTGGTGGAATGGCAGACACGCTATCTTGAGGGGGTAGTGGGTGTATACCCGTGGAGGTTCGAGTCCTCTCTACCGCATAACGAAGAAGCCGGAAGATCCTGATATCGGGATTTTCCGGCTTTTTTAATAGAATTTTCAAATACCTTGACAGATTGACAAGTTTGCGGCCTGTTTTGACTTTTGGGCCTTTTCATATGGTATATTCATGTTGCGGAAACGCCTAAGTCGCTCGTTTAATGTGAATTAATTCACTAATAAAGCGTCTTAAGATCACAAACCGGATACTTAAGGGGAGGATTATACTGTTGAATGAGCATTCGCTCGCCTATTATTCAGAGCATAGCCCTATGTCAGACCCGAAAGAATATCGCACGTTGCTAGAAGACGTCGGTCCCGATCCTGCCGATATGCTCCGAGTCATTCAGGGAGTATTGATCAATCCGAACGAAGAAGAAGAAATCTACGATATCCGCTTATCGCAGCAGCATAAAGCGGAAGCCCATTATCGGACTGTCAAGGAAATGCTCGAGCGAATCAACAACATGGATAAGGCGCCTCTTTCGATACCGCGCAAACCGGCAGAACGCTTGTCCGCAACTTACCGGCACTACGCTCTATTATTGGTCTCGATGCTGCGCAGCCGTCATATTCCGGCCAGAATGCGTGTAGGTTATTCCCGCTATAGCCCCGAAACCATGAATGAAGATCGATGGATCGCCGAGTACTGGAATGCCGAGCAATCGCGTTGGGTGTTCGCGGATCCTTCCGTAAGCGACGAATATCTGGAGTTCAACGAGCTTTATGACCTCGATCCTCTGGATATTCGCGGAAATGAACAGTTTATCACAGCAGGCCGAGCTTGGAAGGCGACAAGAAGCGGCCTTCTTAAAGCGAACGAATTCGGATATAAAAAGTTTCGCGGCATGCGCATGATCCGCGGCAGTCTGCTGCACGACTTGGACGCCTTGAACAAAATCGAGTTGCTGCCGTGGGACTTCTTCGGAGAATTGATCGCCAAAGACGAAAAAAAGCTCACGCGCGACGATCAAACTTTGTTGGATCGGATTGCCGAGCTGACTTCCCGTGTAGATCGGAATTTTGAAGAAATGCAAGCCGAGTATGAAGAACTGCCTTACAGCCTAACCGTACGCTCCAAGATGCGTCTAATAGGAAAAGGCGAAGAGGGTAAAGAAACGGCGTACAGTCCTATAGGTTCGGCAAGCGACCTGTTGATGAAACGGAATAAGCATGAACAACCGTTATCTGCGAGTTCGCACCCGATAGAGAATAAATCGATAACGGATCGTTTTTTTGCGTCGTCTGCGCCTGCCGAGACGAATACGGAGCATATTCGGGTGAAAGGCGCAAAGCAGCACAATTTAAAAAATGTAACCGTTACGATTCCGCATGCCAAATTTGTCGTAATCACGGGAGTAAGCGGCAGCGGGAAATCGACTTTAGCTTTCGACATCATCCATGCAGAAGGGCAGCGCAGATATTTGGAGCATTTCGGCAGATCCACGACCGTTCCGATGGAGAAGCCGAATGTCGAGCAGATCTCGGGATTAAGTCCTACCGTTGCCATCGAGCAAAAAACGATAGGGTCCAATCCAAGATCCACGGTCGGAAGTCTGACGGATATTTTCGACTATCTGCGGCTGCTCTTTTCGCGCGTCGGGACTTCTCGCTGCCCGGAGTGTCGGCGCAAGCTTGAAGTCATAACGCCCAATCAAATGGTAGAGACCTTAAAATCGATACGCGGAGAAACCGAAATCCGGCTATCCGCCCAGCTATCGCCGACAAACGAAAAAGCGATGCAGGCCTTACGTAAAAAGGCTTCCGACCGCGGACTTCACCGTATTCTGTATCGAGGCGAACCTATCGATTGGAAGGACAAGGAAAGCCTTTCAAGACTTGTCCAAGCGAAGTCCTCTTTTGAACTTGTGATCTCGCGGCTGTCCCGAAACGCTTCTCCGCAAGAAGCGGATCGTTTGGCAGCGGACGTCGAAACGGCGCTTGATTTCGGAAAAGGCGTCGTGTTGGTGACTTTGGATGAAAAGAAGTCGTTCTTTTTATGCGCCCGTCCTATTTGTCCTTACTGCGATCTTGTGTTTCCCGAATTGACGCCGCAAGTTTTCAGTTCCAACAATCCGAGCGGAAT
The DNA here is from genome assembly GCF_002205895.1 of Saccharibacillus sp. O23. Classification (GTDB taxonomy): domain Bacteria; phylum Bacillota; class Bacilli; order Paenibacillales; family Paenibacillaceae; genus Saccharibacillus. The sequence continues at coordinate 32,765 of NZ_NJDE01000001.1, read as the reverse complement.
GTGCCCGGAATGTAACGGTCTAGGAGTCAAATTGAACGTGGACGCAGACAAGGTCATCGCCGACCCCGACCTCTCTTTGTTGGACGGGGCTTCGCCTTGGTATGGAACCTTACGGCAGTACAAACGTTCGGGAAACTGGATGAAAAGCGAAATTATCGCTTTGGCGGAGGCTTGGCATATTGATTTGGAATTGCCTTGGAAGAAGCTTCCCGAGCGCTTTAGAGAAGCGGCTTTTCAAGGAATGGGGGAAGAGCAGGTTCGTTTTGCTTATGAGATGGAGAAGCGGGGCAGAATCGGCGAAATCGTCCGGCCGGTGTTCGGGATCGTTCATCATATCAACCGTCTTTTCCGAGAAACCCAAGCAGAGAATGTCCGGCAGCAGCTGCTGGAGTTTATGAGCGAGAAGCCTTGTCCATTGTGCAAAGGGGAAAAACTGTGTCCGGAAGGAAGATCGGTATCGGTCGGGCATGTTCGTTTTCCGGAAGTTTCTCGGATGACGATCCAAGAGGTGCAGGATTGGATCGTCGGATTGCCGCATCGATTAAGCGCAAGGGAGCTGGAGATTTCCGGCGATCTGCTTCGCGAATTGTATGTCAGGCTGCGTTCGCTGCTAGAGGTTGGCCTGCATTATTTGTCTTTGGAACGGACGGCGCCTACCTTGTCCGGAGGCGAAAGCCAAAGAATTCGTCTGGCTTTGCAATTGACCGGCGGACTGATCAATATGTGTTATGTGTTGGACGAACCGTCTACCGGCCTGCATCCGAGGGATCATGCCGCGATGATTCGAACCCTGCAGAAATTAAAAGAAGCGGGAAATACCGTGTTGGTCGTCGAACATGATGCCGCAACCATGCGTGCTGCCGATTGGATGATCGATATGGGGCCCGGAGCCGGCATTTTGGGCGGTCAGGTTATTGCGTCGGGAACGGTTCAAGAGATTATGAATCATCCGACTTCGGCAACCGGACAATACTTGAGCGGCAGACTGGCTGTTCGGCCGCCTCGTTTATCTTCCCGCCGCGAACCGGCAGGATGGCTGACGATCAGAAATGCCCGGATGCACAATGTGAAAGGGATTGACGTAGGGATGCCTGTCGGCGTATTGACCTGCGTGACCGGCGTAAGCGGTTCGGGCAAAAGTACGCTTGTCTCTCGCATTTTTTCTCCCGCTTTATCGGCTGCGATCGAACGCAAAAGCCAGACCGGGATGCAGTCTCACTCGACCCTCGAAGGCATCGATCAGATCGACAAAGTCATTACGATTGACCAAAAACCGATCGGGCGCACGCCGCGTTCGAACCCCGCGACTTATGTCGAGGTATTCGACGAAATCCGCAAATGTTTTGCGGACTTGCCCGAAGCCAAGGCGGCCGGATATAAAATCAATCACTTTAGTTTTAATTCCAAAGGCGGCAGATGCGAAACTTGCGAGGGTCACGGCAAAAAGAAGATCGAGATGCATTTCATGCCCGATGTATGGGTGACCTGCGCCGACTGCCAAGGCAAACGCTATAATCCGAAAACGCTCGAGATGAAATACAAAGGGTATTCGATATTCGACGTGCTGGAAATGGATGTAGGCGAGGCGTCGAAAGCATTCGCGGAGGAACCGGATATCGTACGCGTCTTGCGCGTGCTCGAGGAAGTCGGGTTGTCTTATATCAAGCTTGGGCAGAACGCGCTGACGCTCAGCGGCGGCGAAGCCCAGCGGATCAAACTCGCCAAAGAACTAAGCCGGGCGGATACGGGAAGAACGGTTTATATTCTGGACGAACCGACTACGGGACTGCATTTCTCCGATGTTCAAAAATTGGTGAATCTGCTTCATCGTCTGGTGGATGCCGGAAATACGGTCATTTTGGTTGAACATAACATGGATGTGATCCGATCGGCCGATTGGATCATCGATATGGGACCCGAAGGCGGAGACGGCGGAGGTCAAGTGGTGATCGAAGGAACGCCTGAGGACGTGTGCAGCTGCGAAGAGAGTCATACCGGTCGTTTCTTGCAGCAAGAAATGGAATCGGGGGTATATCTGTAAAGGCTGGCTTCGACCTACCGCATCACGAAGAAGCCGGAAAATCCCGATTACAGGGTTTTCCGGCTTTTGGTTTGAAGATCGAAGCGAATCAACCCAGCAGCTTCTCGATATCTTTCTCGAGCTGGTCGGGCGACGTTTGCGGAGCGAAGCGTTTGACCGGTTTGCCTTCTTTGTCGATCAGGAATTTGGTGAAGTTCCATTTGACCGACTTCGATCCCATCAGGCCGGGCGCTTCGTCGCTCAGGTAGCGGAACAGCGGGTGCGCGTTGTCGCCTTTGACGTCGGTCTTCTCGAACATCGGGAACTTGACGCCGTAGTTCAATTGACAGAATTCCAGAATCTCTTCGTTGCTGCCCGGGTCCTGCTCCATGAATTGGTTGCTCGGGAAGCCGAGAATCTCCAAGCCGCGGTCGTGGTACTTGTCGTAAAGTTCCTGCAAACCTTGGAACTGCGGCGTGAATCCGCATTTGCTGGCGGTGTTGACGATCAGGACCACTTTTCCGCGATAATCGGACAGCTTGACTTCTTCGCCTTTGGACGTGCGGGCTTCGTAATCGTAAACGGACATTTTCGTGATGCCTCCTTCAAGAAAATGATTACTCTCTCTTTGATTGTAAGCAATTTAATTGAGTTTTGCAATTCGTTTTTCGTTTCAATCGTATGCTGTTTGCTTTATAGATTACATAGTTTGGCAAAAGGGCTATGGCTCAAATTCCATATGAGGAGTGAAGGATACATGGAAGCTCTCTACACGGCAAAAGCGACAGCACGCAGAGGAGGAAGAAGCGGGGTCGTCGAATCGGCGGACGGCGCGCTGAACCTGCAACTTTCCGTACCGAAAGGTCTGGGCGGGGGCGGAGGTACCGGCACCAATCCCGAAGAATTGTTCGCGGCCGGCTACAGCGCCTGCTTCGAGAGCGCTCTGGCGAACATCGCGCGCAAAGAGAAGATCGATATTCCGGATACCGAAGTCACCTGCCATGTTCATATCGGCAAAGACGAGTCCGATGGCGGATTCAAGCTGGCGGCGAAACTCGAAGTGCGGATTCCGGGTCTCGACCCGGACAAAGCCAAAGAGCTGGTCGAGAAAGCTCACGATTTCTGCCCGTACTCCAAAGCGACTCGCGGCAATATCGAAGTGGAACTGAGCGTGGTCTAAACCCGAAATTCGCGCAGGCCGAAAGTCTTCCCCGCAAGGAGGACTTTCGGCTTTTTTCGTCGCCGTAACGAGGCGCCCGGCGCGGTTGACACGAAGGGTGAAATTCATTAAGCTATATAAGCACGCGACATGGGCGGAGCGTTCGTCCCATGACGAATCTATGAATAACGGGTGATATGAATATGGCTTACAGACCGAAAGTCGTAGGTGTAGATAAGGCCGGAAGCAATGACAAAGACGGACTGTACGAATTCGTCGTACATCTGGAAGATGGCACGATGTGCCGCGTCTTCTACAACCGTTTTCCGGAGTGGAAGCTGACCAACGTCAGCCGTCTGCTCAAGACGCCGTGCCCGATCTGCCGCAAAGACTACATCTGCAACTGCTTCGACAAGTTCAAGGGCGAGCTCGACGCGCAGCTTAAGGACGGAAAAATCGAGCAAGCTTTGGCTTAATCGAAGGCGAAGGGAAACGCAACGGCGTTTTTCGCGTTGAATAACGAAACAGCGGACGTACGGGACTTTCCCGAGCGTCCGCTGTTTTCTTTTCGGCGGGAAGGTTAAGGGTATGGCAAGAGCGGCAATGCGAAAAGGCTGCCAATGAAGGAGGGCTAACATGGATACGACGAACGCTACGATCGAGACTTCGACTGCCTCTTCGGCAGCCGTAAGCGAACGGGAAAAAGCGCAGGGACGCATCGTGCTGATCGACGGGGTATGCCATTTTTGCCAAGGAGCCGTTCGGTTCATCGTCAAACGCGATCCGCAAGGCCGGTTCAATTTCGCTTCGCTGCAATCGGAATTGGGCGGAGAGTTGGCCGGCGGAGTCGGGTTCGAAGCATCGGGCGAGCCGAATACGCTGGTCTTGATCGAAAACGGCAAACGTTACGTGCGTTCGACCGCGGCGCTGCGGATCGCCCGCAGGTTGCGGTTCCCGTGGCCGCTGCTGTATGCTTTGATCATCGTGCCGCGTCCGCTGCGGGATGCCGTCTACCGCTGGATCGCGCGCAATCGCTACCGTTGGTTCGGCAAAGACGACACCTGCCCGATCCCGCCTCCGGGCGTGCGCCGGCGGTTTCTGGATCAGAATCCTTCTTGACCTTTAAGAACAGATAGGAGAATCTTTATGCAGACCAAGTTCGGAACCGGCGCGGAATTGGAATTCGATATTCGGCGCACCGTTATTCTCTCGGCGTACCTGAAACATTGGGGCATGCCGGAATGGCGGAAAATCCTGTTCGATCCGGACGGCGAGGCCCGAATCGAATTGTATTATTTCCCTGCAAGTTCGGAAGATGTTCCGGCTCGCTTCGCCACGATCGGGTTATCCGATTGTCGGTACGACGTTTCGGGCGACCGTATTGATTCGGAATGGGTGCTCGCGTTGGAGTCGGACTTAGGCGGCGAGTCTTATGAAAGAGTATTCGATTATCTGGCCGATCTGCTGGTGCATCATATTCGGCATGCGGCGGGATCGGCGCTGCCGCGCCTGATGCCGCCGAGTTTGCTCGCCCCCGAACAGTGGACGGCTAAGGCTCTGCTGCTGGACGAACCGCGCGGAGAAGACGAGGAGCTGGAATCTTTCATAGTCGGCGATCGGCGCGTTTCTCTGGTCTGGGCGCTGCCGATCACGCCGTCGGAAGCCAAACGCGTCTCGGAAGAAGGCATCGACCGTTTCGACGAATACGCGGAAGCTTCGGATGATTCGCTGATCGATCCCTGCCGGCCGGACGAATAGAAATTTCTTGACGAAGATCAAAAAGGGTCTTGCCTGCTTGCCGGACTCTGTGCTATTGTGAGGTCAAATGAATGACGTACGGCGGAAGCACCGCTCCTGACTTACCCGACGGGTAGGTTTGCGAGCGGTGCTTTTTTGCGTGCGTGAAAAAGGAGGAGACCGGAGATGCGCAATCTGCAAATGATGCTGGCGGCGTCGGACGAGCAGTATATCGAGCCGTTTCTGCTCTACAGCCGTACCGGCGAGTTCGCGAAGCGGGTGAGCGTGCGGGCGTTTTCGAAAAAAGAAGCTTTTTTGTCTGCTATGGAAGCGGCGCGTCCGGATTTGGTATTGGCCGAGCCTGCTTTTCTGGAAGCTTGGCTGAAGACGGACGGCAGCCGAAACGTGTCTTGGGCGGTGCTGGGCAGCAAGGAGGAGGCAGAGCTTCTGGGCGGACCTTGCCTTCAGCCTTATCAACCGCTCAATCTGCTGCTGGCGGCTGCGCTGGACTTGGCGGGCAAAGAACAATTTTCGGCAGGTGCTTCGGTCGTCGGCGTTCAAGTGATTGCCGTTCATTCGGCATCGCCCGGAGCGGGCAAGACCAGCGTGGCGTTGAATCTGGCGAAGCAGTTGGGCAATCGCGGGCTGCGGACGTTCTACATGAATCTGGAGACGCTCGACAGTTCGGCTTCGTTTCGGGGCGCGCCGAATATGTCCGCAGCCGAAGGAAGCGGACTGCCGGAGCTGCTATACGATCTGAAATCGGCAAGAGAGAAGCGGGAGGTCTGCCGCTCGCCGTTGTCCCGGTACGCTTTTTTTCAAGAGAAATTGAAGTCCGTCTCCTTCCCGCCGCTGGATCGTCCCGACGAACTGCTGCAGATGGACGAAGAAGACGCGGCGGCGCTGATCGATTACGTGGCGGCCGGCGGAAGCTGCGACATCATCGTGGCGGATACGGATACGGAGAACCACGAACGTCTGCGGGCGCTGCTGAAGCGGGCGGACCGCGTGCTGTGGCTGCTGACCGACGATCTGCTGCATTTGCGGAAAACGTCGGGGTGGATGGATTACGAGGAGAGCCGGCATCCCGAAGAGTTTCGCGCTCTGCTCGCCAAAAGTTCGTTCGTGGTCAACCGCTACGGCGGACGCTTGGAGAACGCGCTGCCTCGGCCCGAACTGCGTCCGTCCGCGTTTCTGTCTTATATTCCGTCGTGGAAGTTTCTGTCGAGAGAAGACGTGCTGCTCGGTTCGCCGATCTTCCAACGGGATATTCTGGCGTTGTGCGAACAGCTCGGCATCGGGGAGACGCGCGAACGCGTGCCGGCGGGAGACGCGGCAGCCTATTCCGGTGATCGGCGATGAAGCGGACGGATCTCGACGCGTCGGCGTCCGAAGAACTGTTCCGAAGCCTGCGCGCCGAAGTGCGTTCTTCGCTGGACGTCACGCAGTCCGCGGACGACGGGGAGCTGATGCGGCTGATCGAACGCCGCGTGCTGACGGACGAACGGGCGCTCAGAATGACCTCCGGCGAAAAAAGGACATTGGTCCGCCGGGTATACGATTCGTTTCGCGGATTGGATATTCTTCAGCCGCTCGTGGACGACCGGACCGTGACGGAGATCATGATCAACGGGCATACGGAGATTTTTATCGAGCAGGACGGGGAAGTGAAGCAGCTTCCGCAGGCGTTCGAATCGCGGGAGAAACTCGAAGATATCGTGCAGACGATCGTCTCGGGCGTCAACCGGATCGTCAACGAATCTTCGCCGATCGTCGACGCGCGGCTCAAAGACGGCTCGCGGGTCAACGTGGTGCTGCCGCCGATCGCGCTCAAAGGCCCCACGATGACCATCCGGAAATTTCCCGAGAAGCCGATGACGATGAGCGATCTGGTGCGGCGCGGCGCGCTGGACGAAGAGTCCGCGGAGTTCCTGAAGACGCTCGTTCGCAGCCGGTACAACGTTTTTATCAGCGGAGGAACAGGCTCGGGCAAAACGACCTTCCTGAACGCGCTCTCGCAGTATATTCCCCCCGACGAGCGGATCATCACGATCGAAGACTCCGCCGAGCTTCAGATCGTGACCGTGCCCAATCTGGTCTCGCTGGAGACGCGCAACGCGAACGTGGAAGGCAAAGGCGAGATCTCGATCCGAGATTTGATCCGTTCGTCGCTGCGGATGCGTCCCAACCGGATCGTCGTGGGCGAAGTGCGCGGCGCGGAAGCGCTGGATATGCTGCAAGCGATGAATACCGGGCATGACGGGTCGTTATCCACGGGCCACGCCAACAGCGCGCGCGATATGCTCAGCCGTCTAGAGACGATGGTGCTGAGCGGAGCCGATCTTCCGGTCGAAGTCGTGCGTCAACAGATCGCGTCGGCGATCGACGTGTTCGTCCATCTGTCGAGGCTGCGCGATCGCTCGCGGCGGGTGATGGAGATCAGCGAAGTGGTCGGCATGAGAGACGGGCAGGTCGAACTTCGGCAGTTGTTCCGTTTCGAGGAAGACGGCGAGCGGGAAGGGCGGATCGTCGGCGGACTGCGTCGGCAGTCGGAACCTCTGGTGCATACGGAGAAACTGCGGGACGCGGGCATCGCCGCTTGGCGCGAAGTCGCCGGGCTGCCTGAAGGGGGGTGAATGTATTGCTGCGTATGAACGCGGGCGGGGCACGCCGATCGGCAGCCGGCCAAAGCGCGAAAAGCAGGCCGAAACGCGGCAGGCCGCCGGCCGGCAAAAGGCAAGGTCCGACGAAGAGTTCGAACGGCAAATTGCGGGACTACACGACGTATCGGCTTCAGCCTTACGAAAAAGTGCTGTCGATCTTGATTACGGCGGTCGCGCTCTATCTGGTCGGCATGATCTTCTACAAGTTGTGGCTGCTGGCGCTGCTGTTGACCTTGCCTGCTCTGAAAGCGCCGAAGTTCTGGCAGAAGCGGCAGATCGAACGCAAGCGCACGCTGCTCAAGCTGCATTTCAAGCAGGCCTTGTATTCGTTGTCTTCGTCGATGGCCGCCGGGCGTTCGGTGGAGAACGCGTTTCGCGAAGCGGCCAAAGATCTGGAACTGCTGTATCCCGGCGGAAGCAGCGACATGATCCGCGAACTGGACATCATCACGACGCGGCTGGAGTACGGCGAACCGATCGAATCCGCGCTGCTCAATTTCGGAGAGCGGGCGCAGATCGAAGACATCGACAACTTTATCGACGTGTTCGTAACCTGCAAACGCACAGGCGGCGACTTGATCGAAGTGGTGCGGCGCACGTCGACGGTAATCGGCGAGAAGATGGATATCCAGCAGGATATCTCGGTCATGATCGCGCAGAAAAAATTCGAATCGAATATTTTGCTCGCGACGCCGTTCGTTTTTATTCTGTTCATCAACGCTTCGTCTCCGGAATTCATGGCTCCGCTGTACGGAACGCCGATGGGCATCGTGTTGGCGACCGTCGGGCTCGGCCTGCTGTTTCTGAGCGCGTGGCTGATGGCCAAATTCACCAATATTCAGATCTAGAGCGGAGGAGAAGCATGATCGTAACAGGAATTTCGGGAGCGATTCTGATCGGCCTCGCAGTCCTGCTGTTAACGGCTTCCGTCAAGCGCACGCAGGCGCATAAACAGATCGCCGCGCTGCCGATGGAAGGAATTCGCTTGAGGAGCTTGCTGCCGCCGATGCTGGTGCTGACGGAGCAAGCGCGGATCGCCGCACGTTTCCCGATCTTTTTCCACAAGCTGCAATCTTCGGTCCAGCGCGGCGAAGGACTACGGGGAAGCGCGGAACGCACGATGCTGTTTATGGCCCAGATGCTGCTATATACGCTGCTGCTGCTGGTCTTCGGCTGCGTCATGGCGATCGCGAACGGCGGTTCTATCGCTTGGCTGATCATGGGATGCGTGCTGGCTGTCGTTCTTCCTTTCGCGCTGATCAAAGATCTGGCTTCCAAAGTCAAGCAGCGCGAAGAGAAGATTCTGCTGGAGCTGCCCGAGATGTTGAACAAAATCGTGCTGCTGGTCGGCGCGGGAGAAACGGTGCAGCAGGCGATCTTCCGCTGCTCGCAGCAGAAAGAAGGCAGCGACCATCCGCTCTATAAGGAACTGGACCGGATGGTGACGGAATGCCGCAGCGGCGATCCTTTTCATCAAGCGTTCGAGCAGTTCGGCAAACGCTGCGGCGTGCAGGACGCGACGATCTTCGTCACGACCGTGCTGCTGAACCATAAACGCGGAGGCGGCGAATTCGCGATGGCGCTGCGCGATTTGTCGAGAACGTTGTGGGATAAACGCAAAGCGATGGGACGGATTCAAGGGGAGAAAGCTTCGTCGAAACTGGTCTTTCCGATGGTGCTGATCTTGTTCGTCGTAATGCTTATGGTCGGCGGTCCGGCGATGATGCTGATTCAGATGTAAGACAAATTAAAAAATAGAAGATACAGAGGAGGATTATCGATGCTGCAAGCAATCGGAAAGAAAGTTAAAGGGTTCTGGAAAGAGGACGAGGGGTTGGGGACGCTGGAGATTATTTTGATTATCGCGGTTACCGTAATTATTGCATTGATCTTCAAAACGCAGCTTACCACGTTGATTAAGGACTTGTTTGCCAAACTTACGAATCAAACAGGAAAGTTTTTCCAAGAAGTCGATCCTTCCAAATCGGGCAATCAATAAGTGGAAAACGTCCTGTGAACGACATGCGGAAAGCAGATATTTCTCGATTTCGATATTTTCTTCGCGACAACCGAGGCAGCTTTACGGTCGAATCGACCTTCGTGCTGCCGATCGTCGTTCTGACCGTCTTCATGATCTTGATGCTCTGCATGTACTTTTACCAGAGCGCCATGCTGGTCCAAGCCTCCGCGATTACCTCCGAACGTGCGGCCTATAGCTGGAACAACCGCTACAAGGACGCGCGTACCGGAAGTTTCGAGCAGGACCGCACGGAAGAGCTGTACTGGCGATTGACCGAAGGCCAACTGCTGTCGGCCGTGTTCAGCGGGCTCGGTGGCGACGCGGCGGCGGAGACGATCCGTATTCCCGGCGAAGCCGGAGGATCGCTGACCGCGACCAAGATGGCGAACGCGGCCAAAGAACTTCCTGCGGGCATGGACGGCACCATGACCAGCAAGCGCGGTTTGCTGCATCCGATCACGAGCGTGCTCTATACGCCGCTTAAGCTGGCGCCGATCCAGCGCCTGGCGGGAGATCGCATGGGCGGCTCGCAATATTCGACGGTGGTCGAACCGACCGAATTTATCCGCAATATCGAGCTGATCCGTTATTATGCCGGCAAATTCAAAGCGGACAAAGCGGTGCCAAACAGCGAAAAAGGCGGCGCGGCCGTCGCGATGACGCCGGAGAACGCCGGTGCCCAACTGAGCAAAAAAACGAAGAAAAAATGAAAAACGCAGCGAAGCAAACCGGAGCGTGCATTCGGTAAGGCGTTCCGGTTCGGGGGTGAAGGGTTGAAACGTTGGCCGAAAAAACAGCACGGATGGCGGCCGTTTATGCGGAAGCCTCGTCTTTGGGAAAAAGAACACGGATCGATCACGATTTTTTTGAGTTTGGTGCTCGCTTTCGTATTGGCTTTTGTCGCGATCTTTATCGATTATTCTCGCATGGCGGCGCTCAAAGCCAAAAGCGAGCGGCTGATGCATGCGGCCTCGCGTTCCGTCATGTCCGCGTATCTGCCGAATTTGCAAAAAGATTACGGGTTGTTCGCTTACGGCGAGACCGACCCTTCTTACATTTTCCAGCATGTGCTTGATCAAAGTCTGGAATACAAAGAACGCGAAAACGTTCTGCCAATCATGGACGCGAAGCTGGTCTCCTCGTCTTTGGAACTCAGCCGCGAACTCGGCGATTACGAAGTGTTCAAGACGCAAATTAACGAAGAAATGAAGTATAAAGCGCCGGTCAACTTCGCGATCGAGGTCGTCGGACGATTCAAGCCGATGTCTCAGACCATGAAAGACGCTTCCGGTACGGTCGAAGTGCTGGAGCAGCTGCAGAAGCTGTACGACAAACGCGAAGCCGAACTGGATAAGATGCTGAAGCTGCAGCAGGATGCGGGCAAGCGCACGGACGACTTGGTCGGACGGATCGGCACGGACGGAAGCGGGGATATCGCCGATATTCCGCTGAACGGCAGCGTGTCGACGGCAGCCGATATGGCCGCGCAATATCATGATTATAAAGTGCAGAAGGAGCGCGTATCCACAGACTCTCCGCCTCCCGAGACCGACGAAGAAGGCAAGGAGACCCCCGGATTCTTGGAATGGTTAAAGCTGCTGGCTAACCTGTCTTCGTACGAAACCGGATCGGCCCACGTGACCGCCCAGATCGGGGCTGCCGTGACCCGAGCCTTTCCGCCTCATCAAAGCGAGATGACGCAGGCCGCCGAACATCTGAGCAAAGCCAAAGCTTTGAACGCGGAGATGGACGCCGTGATCGCGACGATCGGAACCCGCAGCGCGGATCAGCCTTACGACGACGTCTCGGCTTCGGATATTCCGGGAGCGGAAGGCGGACCGTCGGGCAGTACGGCTTCCGTACGGGATAAGATGAAGGAATTATCGCTGCCGCCCGAATTTTTCGCCCGGATGGAGCAGCGGATCGCCAAACAAAGCGAAGATTTCGATTGGATGCGCAAAGACGCGGAGCCGCTGAATCAGACGCTCGAACAGGCTTTCGGCGAGACCGGAATGAGCGCGTATACGCTGAAACGCATGGTCATCGCCGCCGGACAGACCGCTTCGGCTTATCACGGCCGGTACGGAAGCGACGGCAGCGTGATCCGGGAGATCCGGACGGAATTCGCGGAGCACCGCAAACATGACGAAGAACGCAAAAAGTTGGAACAGCAAGCGAAAGGCGAACTCAAAAAAGCCAACGAGATCATCAAATTCCTGTCCGCCGCCAAAGGCCATCAAGCCGATTTCGAAGAAGTCGAAAAGTATTATCGAGAAAACCTCGAACTGAACGCGTCCGCGGCTGCGGGAACGGGCAAAGCGTTTGCGGAAGACGATCCTACGGACGCCGGCAAAGAAGCGATGCAGAACATGGACGGGTTTTTCGGCGGCATGTCGGGGTTTCTGGACGCGACCGGCGATCGGCTGCTGCAAAACGAATATGCTTCCGATCACTTCTCGAATTTCGACTTTTCCAAAGTCAAAGCGTTGACGGCTCCCGGCGCCGAACTCGACGGAGAAGCGGCGGCCGAGCTGCTGAGCCTCGATCAGCAAGAACTGGAGTATATCATCTACGGGTTCGGCAATCCCGGAGGGAATATCGCGGCCGCTTACGGCGAGATCTTCGCGATGCGTCTGGCGATCCGGACGATGGAAGCTCTGGTCGATCCGGAGATTCTGGCGTTAGGCAATCCGCTGGTCATTCTGGCGAAAGCCATTCTTCAAGGACTGATCAACGCGGTCGCCGATATGGTGAAGCTGTCCGAGACGGGGCATGTGGAGTTGTCGAACACGCTCAAGATCAAATTGACTTATAAAGACCATCTCCGGCTGTTCTTATTCGCGCATCCGGCCAACGATAACCGCTTGTCGCGCATGCTCGCGCTGATCCGTTTCGATACCGGCATCAATCCGGACGACCATTATACGTATTTGTCCGGCGATGCCGCGATCTCCATGCCGATCTGGTTTCTTCCCGGCGTAATGAAGTCGTTGAAGATCGGCGAAGGAAGTTGGTCGGGCAGCGAATATACGGTGAATTTGCAGGCGGATTATTCGTATTGAACTCGAAAGGAAGCGGCGCATGAAGCGAATATCGAACAAGATCCGGCGGGCAGGCGGCGAACAAGGCAGCATCGTCGTGGAAGCGTCACTGGTTCTGCCCGTTTTTCTGTTTGCTTTTATTTTTCTCGTCTACATCGTGCAGATGACCGCGTATTCGACCGTGCTTCAGACGACCGCTTCCGAAGCGGCGAAGCAGGTATCGGTTCATCTATATCCGGTCCAGATGGCTGCCGATCATTTGAAGAAAACAGAACCGGTCTCCAAAGTGCTGCAAGGCTTCTCGAAGATCTCGTTTAGCGAATTGGCGGACAAATACGCGTCTTCGCTGCCCGAGCCGATCGACGGATGGGTCAAAGAAGCCGCCGCGACCGGAGACGTGCCGCTGCGTTCAATGAAAGACCAGCTTTCTTCGGCCGTGCTGGATCCGGTCATCAAGCTGCTGCTGAAGCCGCTCATTCAAGACGGTCCGCTGCGCGAAGATCGGCTGCATGTTATCGGAATCACTGTGCCGACGACCGGAGAAAGCAATCAGCCGTACTTCGGTGTAGAGCTGACGTACGAACTGCCGCTCAAGGTTCCGTTTACCGGCAAGCCGCTGCTGATTCGCGCCAAAGCCGAAGAACGGGCGTGGATCGGGGATACCGGAGAAGGCGGCGGAGCAGCGGCAGACGCTGGAGAAGCCGGGGAGACCGGTACGGTAACGGTGACTTCGGTGCCGAGTCCGGCTTATCCGGGGCAGCAAGCGACGGTCAGGGCAACAGCAGAACCGGGCGAAAGCGTATCGATCAAAGTCGTCTACAAAAGCGGCAGAAGCACGGCGCGTTATCTAGGACGGCAAACGGCGGACGCGTCGGGTAACTTATCGTGGACTTGGCTGGTGGGAGGCAATACCACGCCCGGCGAATGGTCGCTTGTCGTCGAGTCGGACAAAGGGGCGCTTGCGGAAGCTTCGTTCGAAGTGCGCAAGCGGGAATGACCAAACAGAGACAAGCGGGAATCGATCGGCCGGTAAACGGTAAGAACGACGGAGAGGGGAACGGAAAATGATCGGAATGTTGGCTTATATCGGGTGCGGCGCGTTTTTGACGGCGGCGTTCGTGACGGACGTGCGCAGTCGCAAGATTCCGAATGTCTTGAATCTGGCGTTTATCCTGAGCGGTCTGCTGTATCAAGGAGCGACGGGCGGATGGGAAGGACTGTTGTTCGCGTTGAAAGGAGGCGCGGCCGGCTTCGCCGTGCTGTTCGTTCTATATTTGCTGGGGGCGGTCGGAGCAGGCGATGTGAAACTGTTCGCGGGGATCGGGACTTGGACAGGCATTTTGTTTACGGCTCAGACGCTGCTGTATTCGATCTTGTTCGCGGGAGCGATCGGACTCGGCATTCTGTGCTGGCGAGGAGAAGGCATGAAGCGGATGCGGCAGATGTTTCGCAGTTTGACCGCAGCCGTTTTCCTGCGAAGCTTCGAGCCGATCGCGGCCGAGAGTACCCGGCATCTAACGTTTCCTTTTATGTGGGCGGTGCTGCCGGGCGCGATCGTCGGATACTTCTATTGGATTTAGGGAGGATGGCATAATGCAAGATTGGAGCACCGATTTTATTCAAAGTGATACGACCTACATGGTGCTGAAGAGCACGCGCCGAACGGACGAAGATCGATTGAACCGAGTTCAAGTTCGAATGTTGGCGACTTCGAAGATTCCGCATGTGTTGGATCTGCATGTGAGCGAGGTCGATGCCGAAGCGGAACTGCATTACAATATCGGCGGCAAAAAAATGCTGTCTTCCAGCTTGAAAACGGAGCGCGTGAGCTTGGTCGAGTATTATGCGCTGCTGCTTCAGATCGCGACGGCGCTCGAATACGGCATGACGTATATGCTGAGCCCGAGCGGCTTCGTGCTTCAAGAAGACTACATGTTCATGGACGGTCCGCTGTCGGCAGGAACGGTGTATCTGACCTATATGCCTTTGAAAGAGGCCGCGGAACCGGCACCCGTGCGGGAACGGATCGGCCGTTTGGCCGCGCGCTGGATGGCGGTCGTCGAAGATCTGCGCGGAAACGGCGTACAGCGGATCTTGCAGATGTGCGAACAGCCGGCTTTCTCGCTGCAAGCGCTCAAAGAATTGCTGACGGCTCTGCTCGCGGACAGCGGAAGGCCGGAAGCGGGGAGCGCTTCGACGGCAGCGCAGCCTGCTCGCCGGGATCGGGAAGACAGGAATTCGTTCTACTCGGACCGATCTTCGCAAAGCGCGGCCGCGACTTATGCGGATCGTCCGCTTGACCGCGAGGCCGGGATTCGCAATCGCCCATTCGTTTCGGCGCTGCGAGAGCCGCAAGAGCTTCCGGACGATTCGCGAGGCCGGGCGTACGAAGAGGAAGAATCGGGATTCGGGCGATTGAAAGGATTCGGCCGAACATCGGGCAAAGCGGACAAATCGGCGAACGCCGAACGCAAAGGCCGAAAAAAACAATCGCATGACGAAGAGGCTTTACCGGACGAAGCGATTTCGCAGGGCGGAGCGGAAGAAGAAATGCCGGAAAACAAAAACGGCCGTTTGGTCGTTCCGCTGCTCAGTCTTCTGGGACTGGTCGTGTTGTGGCGCTTCTTATATATGGACAGTCCGGGCAAGATGTCTCTGCTGATCTGCGCGGTGGCGACGCCTATGCTGCTTGCGGTCGCTTATTTGGGGTGGACCGGCAAACTCAAATTAGGCAAATCGAAAACGGAACGTCTTCAAGAAGAGGAAGAAGCCGAAGCGCTTGCGACCGCATGGGGAAATCCTCGCGGACGCGCGCAAGGCGGTCTGCCGGGCGAAGAGACGGATATCGGTGCGGGACGAGAACAGGAAAATCGTTCGAACGAATCGCGGTTTGCTGCGGTTTCGGGGGAATACGAGTATCGAGACGAACAGACATCGTCCGATCGCTCCGTTCCCGGATTCCTGCGTCCGGCTTACGGAGGAATAAGAGAATCCGATCGGGCTTTTGCGGACGCGGTGAGCGAAGACGGCGGATACGGACAAAACCGGCTGCCGGAAGCCGAGGTTCGTCGGTCCTCGGCATCGGCCGGCACGGGCATGCTGATCTCCGGCGCTTCGCAGCCGACGGTGATGCTGGACGATGCGCGAAATCGGACGTCTTCCGGCGGAGAATCGGCGGATTCCCGAACGCGTTATCTGTTGGAGCGCGCGGAGAACGGCGCGCCGTCTACCCGGATTCCGCTGCCGCACGGAAGCTTTACGATCGGCCGTTCCGACGAAGTGTCGCAGCACGTCGAAGAATCGCCCGGCGTCTCGCGCGCTCACGTCGAGATCGAATGGTCGGGCGAGCACTGCCTGATCCGGGATATCGGCTCGCGCAACGGAACGACGTTGAACGAAGAATCGATGATTCCGTACAAAGCCTACGAGCTGCACGAAGGAGATACGTTCAAAATCGCGGGGATCGCGTATACGATGCGCTGCGGCTAGCGGGCTTCATGCCGATCGCGAAAGCGGCGGAAAAGGATCGGAACGATAAAGAGCCTGTTCAGGATTGCGTACTGAACAGGCTCTTTATGATGGAAGCGGATCAAGTTTATTGCTCCAAACTCCGCACCGCTTCGTCCGCATATAAATGAGAGAATCGGAACCCCGCTCGCTGCGCCGCTTGCGGTACCACATGCTGTCCGCCGATTACCATCAGCGACATCTCGCCGAGCACGGTACGCAGCAGCGGAGCGGGAACCGGGAACCAGTGAGGGCGGTGCACCGCGCCGGCGATCGCCCGTCCCAACTGATCTTGGGTCACCGCATGAGGCGCCGCGGCATTGACCGGACCTTCGATGTTATCGTGCGTCAAACAGAATTCGAACAGCGCGGTCAGATCGTCGATATGAATCCACGACATCCACTGCTCGCCGCTGCCGAGCCGTCCGCCGCCCATCAATTTATAAGGAAGCTTCAGTACCGGATAGACGCCGGCTTCCCGGCCGAGCACCAGACCGATCCGCATCTTGACCAGACGGGTATTCGGCATCGCTTGAATCTCGTCCGCGGCGGCTTCCCATTTGATCGACAAGCGCGAAGGGAAATCTTGTCCGCCCGGCGGCGAAGATTCGTCGAAGACCGCGGTTTCCGACGTGCCGTAGATCCCGATCGCGGAAGCTTGAACAAACACGGACGGCGGTTTATTCATGCCGTGCACGGCTTCGATCAATTCCGATGTGGCCTGCAAACGCGAGCTTTCCATTTGCGCTTTGGCCTGCGGAGTCCAACGTTGACTGAGCGAAGAACCCGCCAGATTGACGATGCCTTCGCAGCCGTCGAGCAGCCGAGGGTTTTCGTCGATCTCTCCCCAAGTGAGCGTCGCGACCTTCGAATTTCCTTGAGCCGGTTTGCGCGAGATGATCACTACTTCATGTCCCGAACGCTGCAGTCTTTCCGTTAACTTTTTCCCGATGAATCCTGTTCCGCCGCTGATCGCAACTTTCATATGGCGCCTCCTATTGGGTGATGCAAGTGATTTCTTACCTACATATTAACCGCCGCCGCTCCTTCCATTCAAATTCGGCGATTTTTCGGGATCTGTCGTTTTTCGCCCGTTTATACTCGCGTTTGCAGGTAACAGTTCTGTCTTATCTCCGCTTACCGTGGATTTCTTGCCGTCTTCACGCTAAAATAAAACAAGGTTTGAACGGCTTTTATCGAACGAGCCGCAGACAAGAGGAGGATGAACCATGCTTAAGATCGGCTCCCACGTGTCCTTTTCGGACAAGGGACTGGTGAGCGCGGCGAACGAAGCGGCAAGCTACGGATCGACGTCGTTCATGATATATACCGGCGCTCCGCAGAATACGCGGCGCAAACCGATGGAAACGATGAATATCGAAGAAGGCCTCAAGCTGATGGAGCAAAACGGCGTGTCGGAGATCGTGGTCCACGCGCCGTACATCGTCAATTTGGGTTCTTACAAAAACCATACGTACGAACTCGGCGTCAGCTTTTTGCAGGAAGAAATCCGGCGCACGCACGCGATCGGGACGAAGCAGATCGTGCTGCATCCGGGCGCGTTCACGGACAAAGACGTCGAATACGGCATCGAGCGTATCGCGGCGGGGCTTACGGAAGTGCTGAGCGGCGTGGCGGAAACGGACGTCAATATCGCGCTCGAAACGATGGCGGGCAAAGGTACGGAAGTCGGCCGTTCGTTCGAAGAGATCGCGCGCATTATCGAAAAGGTGCCGAATAACGAACGCCTGACGATCTGCATGGATACCTGCCATATTCACGACGCGGGGTATGACGTGGCCGGCGATTTCGACGGCGTGCTGAAAAAATTCGACGACGTGATCGGGCTGGATCGTCTGGCCGTGATGCATATCAACGACAGCAAAAATCCGGTCGGCGCGGGCAAAGACCGCCATACGCCGATCGGTTCGGGTTGGATCGGCTTCGACGCGATCGACAAGGTCGTCAACCATTCGTCGCTGAGCCATCTGCCGTTTATTCTGGAGACGCCGTGGATCGGCAAAGACGTCAAAACGCAGCGTCCGATGTACGAGATCGAAATCGCGCTTTTGCGCGGCAATGTAGGCGAGCGTTTCGGCGCGGGATTCGCGGAAGACGTCGAGAAGCTGCACGCGTTCTTCGCCAAGCGGGACATCGACCCGCGCGCGTTCACGCTGGACGTCTGGTCCGTGCTCAAGAACGACGCGAAAGCCAAAAAAGCCGATCCGCGCGAACCGTTGGAACGTCTGTACGATCTGGCTCTGGAAGCGTCGGTGCTGCCGAACGCGTCCGAAGAAGACCTCAACAAACGCTTGATCGCCGTGCTGGCGGGCAAAGAAGCTTTGGCTCGTTTCTGAGCCGGATCGCGTTTATCGATTCATACATGCAGGGGAAGCCGCCGGCGGCGCGTCTATTGCGTGGCCGGCGCTGAACAACAAGGAGGATATCGCAACATGGAGCTTCATATCAAAACTGCGGGTGCCGCAGCTCAACAACCGTCCGAAAGCCGGGCGCGCATGCTTATTTCTTGCCCGGACGGTCCGGGGATCGTGGCCGCCGTGTCGCGTTTCTTGTTCGATCACGGCGCGAATATCGTTCAGTCCGACCAATACACGATGGACCCGGACGGCGGCATGTTCTTCATGCGGATCGAATTCGACCTCGAAGATCTGAACGAGAAGCTGGCGGGGCTGGAAGCGGACTTCGCGGAAATCGCGGAACGTTTCTCGATGGAATGGAAGATCTACCGGGCGGCGAAAAAGAAAAAGCTCGCGATCTTCGTCTCCAAAGAAGATCATTGCCTCGTCGAGCTGCTGTGGCAGTGGCAGGCGGGAGACCTTGACGCGGAGATCGCGGTCGTGGTCAGCAACCATCCGGACATGCGCGAATACGTCGAATCGTTCGGCATCGAATACCGGCATATTCCGGTGACCAAAGACAACAAACCGGAAGCCGAACGTCAGCAGCTCGAAGCCGTGGGCGAAGACATCGACTTGATCGTGCTGGCGAGATACATGCAGATCGTGTCGCCTTACTTTATCGAGAACTACCGCAACCGGATCATCAACATCCACCACTCCTTCCTGCCGGCGTTCGTCGGCGGCAAGCCTTACGCGCAGGCGTACGACCGCGGCGTGAAGATCATCGGGGCGACGGCGCATTACGTGACGGAAGAACTCGACGGCGGTCCGATCATCGAGCAGGACGTGCAGCGGGTCAGCCACCGCGACGACGTGCCGGAATTGAAACGGATCGGCCGCACGATCGAACGCGTCGTGCTGGCGCGCGCGGTCAAATGGCATGCCGAAGACCGGATCTTGGTGCATCATAACAAGACGGTCGTTTTCAATTAAATTCGAAAAATCGAAGGCCGAAAACGAAGCGAAGTCTTCGGCCGGATGCCGTTTTCGTCAATTTTCGTAACAAAAGCCTGCCCGGAACCGTCTTACTAGGGGAGAAGTCCGGGCTGCGCACTCCAACTGCATGCTGACGCCGTTATGGCGCAATACCGGCCTGTTGAATTCTTCAACAGGCCGCTGTCGTTGTCGAGGCTGTAAATTTTAGCTATTTCAGGACTTACATCCTTTCAACTCTTAAGGGAGCGTATTCCTGCCTTTAATGTTGACAAGGGACGAGTGCGGGGGCATCGGATATCGAATCCGGCGCTTGCCGCCTAATCGGAGCACGAAAGGGGAATGTTATGTTTGCATGGGTAAAGCGCCGAACGGGAAGCGGCATGGCGCTGCTGCTGTCGATTCTGCTGGCCGCGTCTTTGTTATCCGTCCTGCCGGCTCGCGCCGACGCTGCGGGGAAATCGAGCGACGATGCCGGGCTGCGGGTATCGACCGAGCTGGGTTACGGAGGCAAAGTCAATGAAGGGCGCTGGACGCCGCTTCGAGTGACGTTGACCAGCGATCAAGACCTGTCCGGCGATCTGGTGGTGCAATTGCAGCCTCAGAACGGGATGGGAGAAAGTACATATGTGCGGCGGGTGGAACTCCCGGCGGGCACGGCCAAAGAAGTGACGTTCGCCGTGGCCGGAAGTTCGTATTCGCGCACGACGAGTCTGATCCGGTTCTATCCGGGTTCCGCGGAAAAAGGAAAATCGCTGGAATTCAAAGAAGGTCGGGCTTACGTGTCGAGCTCCAGCCAGTTCGGCGGCATCGTCGGCGTCTTGGCTTCCGATCCCGACACGATGAATTTCCTGAGTCTGGTCCAAGCGAGCGGAACTTCGGTCAGCGTAGTTCCGCTCGAAGCGAAAGACATCGGAAGCGATCCGATGCTGCTCGAAGGACTGGATGTTCTGGTTATTAACGATTTCGCCAGCGATACGCTGAACGAAGCGCAGCTCAAAGCGATTCGCGATTGGGTGGCTCGGGGCGGCACTCTCGTGTTCGGCGGCGGAGCGGGTTACGCCAAATCGTCGGCCGGACTGGAAGACTTGTCTCCGGTCGAAGCGTCGGGAGGCACGGTATCCGTACCGGCGGCTCCGCTGGCCGTAGGCACGGGAGAACCGCTGCAAGCCGGAGCCGCGCTGACGGTGGCTCAAGCCCAATTGAAAAAAGAAGCGGCGGCGAGCTACCTTTCCGGCAACCGGCCTTTGATCGCGTCGATGCCGGTACAGGCCGGCCGCGTCTGGTATGCCGGATACGATCTGGCGCTGGAACCGGCGGCTTCTTGGGCGGGAAATTCTTCGCTCTGGGGCAAGCTGCTCCGCGAGAAGCTGAACGCGAATGCGAATACGGGCGGTATGGCGGCTGCTTCTTCGGCGTTCAATTCCAACTTTTATAACCTGTCGTATACGCTAGACTTCTTCCCGTCGCTGCATATGCCGAAAATGAGCCTGCTCGTCTGGATGCTGCTGATCTACGTGGTCGTCGTGGCGCCGCTGCTCTATCTGCTGCTGCGGAAGTTCGACAAGCGGGAATGGGCGTGGGTGTTTATTCCGCTGATCGCGGTCGTCTCGAGCGGCGCGATCTATCTCGCGGGTTCGTCGGACAAGACGAGCGAGATCGCCCACACTTTGAGTTACGTGACGCTGGACGGCGAAGGAGAAGGCGTGCGGCGCAGCGCGACGGCGCTGTTCGTGCCGAGAGCCGGCGATTACAAAGTCGCATTCCCGGCGGGAACTCGGCTGTCCATGATCGGAACGGACAATTGGATGGGCGGTTACAACGGCGAAGTCAGCGGCAGACTGACCCATTTCGTGCGCGAAGAAGCGGACAAGTCGGAATTGCGCCTCGGGGATATGTCGTATTGGTCGGTCTCCAAATTCTCGGTGGAAGAGCCGGGCAATCAGGAGACGGGAAAATTGGAAACGTCCCTTACGGTCGATGATAAAGGCCAGGTCGTGGGCGAAGTCGTCAATGCCACCGGATCGCGTCTGGACGATGCCGCCGTGATCGCCGGAGGCAAACTGTATAAGCTCGGAACGCTCGAACCCGACGGCAAAGCGACGCTGGGCAAAGGCGCGGCGCTGTCGACCGGTTATTACGATCTGGGCAGTTATTTGTTCCCGGTGCAGACGTCGAACGCGGATCCGTATATTCGCCAACGCTCCATGCTGCAAAACACGCCGGCAAGCGGCGCGCTCAACAGCGGCATGCAGAATGCGTATTTGATCGCTTTTGCCGAAGACACGAACGACAAACTGAACGTCGGCGGCAAGTCGGTCAAAAACGATCGGCTCAGTCTCTATACGCAGCCGGTATCGATCGGTCTGCCGACGAACGGAGAGATCGATATTCCTTACGGCTATATCGGCGGCAGAGTCATTCATACCAATACGACTCAAGTCAACGACGACGGCATGGGCCGGATCGGCGCTTCTCCGGGATCGATGACGCTGGGCTACACGCTGCCGGACTTGGGCCAAGCCAAGTACGAAAAGCTCGATATCCGGATCTCCGGCGGCGTGCCGAAGACGATCTCGGTCGAGATCATGAACGAAAAATCCGGCGAATGGGAAGCGGTCAATTGGAAAGGCGGAGCGGCGTCTCTGAATCAAGCCTCCGATTATCTGGTCGACGGCAATCAGGTCCAATTGCGTATTCGCGTGAACGAATGGACGAGCATGCCGCTGCCGGAAATCGGATTGAAAGGGGCGGTGCAGCCATGATCGAGATCAAAGATCTCAGCAAACGTTACGGCAGCTTTCAAGCGCTGGACAATATCAGCATGAATATCGACGCGGGCACGGTATTCGGTTTCGTCGGTCCCAACGGAGCGGGCAAATCGACCACCATGTCGATTCTGGCGACGCTGCTGCTGCCGGATTCCGGCATCGCCAAAGTCAGCGGGTTCGACGTGACGCGGCATCCGAAAGAAGTGCGCCGCCGGATCGGCTACATGCCCGATTTCTTCGGCGTATACGATCGGTTCAAGACGGACGAATACCTGCATTTCTACGGAGCCAGCTACGGCATCGCGCGCGCCGAACGCGAAAAGCTGATTCCGCAGCTGCTCGAACTGGTCAATCTCTCGGACAAAAAAGACGCTTACGTCGACGGATTGTCTCGGGGCATGAAGCAGCGTCTGTGTCTGGCCCGCAGTCTGGTGCATGATCCCGAAGTGCTGATTCTCGACGAACCGGCTTCGGGTCTCGACCCTCGGGCGCGGATCGAGATGCGCGAAATTCTCAAAGAGTTGAAGCGCATGGGCAAAACGATCATCATCTCTTCGCATATCCTGCCGGAACTCGCGGAAATGGTCGACCAGATCGGCGTGATCGAACACGGCCGCATGGTCGCGCAGGGCAGAGTCTCGGATATTCAGAACCGGATGAGAGTCAACCGGGTGCTGCATATCCGCACGTTGGGAAGGCAGGACGAACTGGCCGAACGTCTGCGGGACGAAAATCACGTCAGCCGGGTGCTCAGCGACGCCAACGGTCTTCAGGTTCATTTCAGCGGGCAGGATCAGGAACAGATGCAGCTGCTGCGCCGCATTCTGGATTGGGAATACGAAGTGGTTTCTTTCAACGAAGCGCAAACGAATCTGGAAGACGTCTTTCTCGAGATTACCAAAGGAGGCGCGGCCACATGAGCACGAAAAACAAATGGGGCAAAGGCGGAAGCCTGTGGATCAATCCGGTGCTGGACAAAGAGTTCCGCTTGAGAATGCGGACGCCTCGGTCGTTCTTCGCGATTCTCGGGTACGTGCTCGTACTGGGGCTGCTGGCGATGGGCTTCATCTACGTGACGATGACCTCGCGCGGCGTGCAATCCGGCATGCGATTCGACCCGTCGACCAGCCGGATGCTGTTCTACGTGCTCAGTATCGCGCAGTTGGTGCTGGTCGCCTTCATGACGCCGGCGCTGACGGCGGGCGTCATCAGCGGCGAACGGGAGAAGCAGACGCTGAACATCCTGCTGACGACCCAACAGAGTTCGTCGGCGATCGTGCTCAGCAAGCTGCTGTCTTCGCTGGCGTTCATGGTGCTGGTGGTGTTGGCGACGCTGCCGGTATACAGCATCGTGTTCCTCTACGGGGGCATCTCGCCTTCGCAGCTCATGTTGGTGTTCTTGTTCTATCTGTTCACGATGCTGCTGCTCGGCGCGCTGGGCATCATGTGTTCGACGCTGTTCAAGCGCACCATCATCGCGGTCATCATGACCTACGGCATGACATTATTCATCTTCGTGGTCACGGGCGTCGCTTATCTGCTCTTCATGGCGGTCGTGCAGCAGAGCTATTACAGCAGCACGCCGCCGCCCGAATACTCGTGGGTCGGATTCGTGCTCGGCTTGAACCCGGTAGGGGCGATGATCAGCATCTTCGAACCGGAGATCTCCAAGCAGGCGTTCCTCGTGAACGGCGGCAATCTGCAGAATCAGGCTCCGATCTCGCTCTGGCTGGAATTCGTTCTGGTCTATGCGGTCGTGATCGCGCTGGCGCTGTGGGTGGCGATCCGGAAGATTCGTCCGGTCGGCCGCAGACGCGACGAAGCAGAGGACGCACCGATGCCGCGGAGCGGGCTCGACGGAAGCGGGGAAGTCGCCGAGATGAAACCCGCGGACGGACGGTCGGATAAAAATTAACAAAGCCGGTATCCGCGAAAAAGACGGTTCGAACGTTCGGCAGCGGACGGTCGAATCGATCGGAACGGCAAACGGAAGCCGGTCGAGAAAACGCAAGGGAGGGAACTGCGATGGAAATGGAGTCGATCAACGCGCCTATCCGGGCGGTTCGGCTGCGCTTGCAGACGATGAAAGCCGGACGCTGGGCGCTGCGCGGATCGTTGGCCGGTCTGGGCGCCGCAGCCGCGCTGCTCGGCATCGCGCGGTTCGTGCCGGTTCCGCATTCGCTCTGGTGGGCGCTGGGCTGCATCTTGCTCGGCGCGGCGGCCGGAGCAGCCGCGGCCTATATCCGGCCGGTCGATACCGCCGAGGCGGCAAAAGCGATGGACCGGGCCGACGCGTCCGGGGAATGCCGGGATCTGATGACGACCGCCCTGGAATTCTCGGACCGGGATTCGACTGCCGCGAGATGGCAGCGGGCTCAAGCGGAAGCCTACGGCCGCGAGTTCGCGGCCGCGCGCCGCGACAGGCTGCCGTTCGTGTGGCCGGCCCGGCGCTTCGCGGGCGGGGCCGCGCTCTTGATCGCGCTCTGCGCGCTGCTGCTCGTTCTCCCGAGTCCGATGGACCGGGAATTGGCGCAGCGGCAGCAGGAACAAGCGATGATCGAAGCGCAGCGCAAAAAGGCCGAGACGTTGGCCGAACAGCTTAAGCAGGCGCCGATTCAGCCGGAGGCCAAAGCGCCGCTCGCGGATTCGGCGGCCAAGCTGGCGAAAGAGCTTGGGAATTCTCGCCGCGCCGAAGAAGCGCTGGACAAGATGGAAGACGCGATGAAAGAGCTGGGCCGCAAAGCCGATCAATCGGCGCAAGAGCAGAAGGCTCTTCAAGATTGGAGCAAAAAGCTGGCCGCGCAGCAGTCGCTCAAACAAGCGGCCGAGCAGTCCGGCGACGTGCCGAAAAGCGCGGAAGCGCTCAAAAACGCCATGTCCAAGCTTAGCGATCAGCAGAAAAAAGATCTGGCGAACGCGATGCAGAGCCTCGCGGAGCAGGCGCCGCAAAGCGGCAAACAGACGGCCGCTCTGCAGGACGCGCTCAAAAAAGCCGCCGAACAGCTGGCGGCTTCGGGGCAGCTCTCGGACAAGCAGATTCAAGACTTGGCCGAGAAGCTGGCCGCCGCGGCCGCCGAATCCGGCGCGCTCGGCGAACAAAGCGAACTGGCCGCTTCCGCCGCGGCGCAGATCGCCAAAAGCGGTCAGCAGATGGCCGGCGACTTGGCGGCCGCAGGCGTATCGGTCTCCGATACTTGGGGCAGCGGCGGTTCGGCCGAAGCGTTGGCCGCCGCGGGCGAAGCGGCAGGTTCTGGCGGAGAAGGTTCTTCCGGAGAAGGCGCGAACGGCTCCGGGCAAAGCGCAGGCAGCGGTCAAGGTTCCGGTTCGCAAGGAAGCGGCTCGGGTTCCGGTCAGGGTTCGGGCAGCGGTTCCGGATCGGGACAAGGCAGCGGCTCCGGATCGGGTTCCGGTTCGGGCAGCGGCGCGGGACAAGGCGGAGGAGCCGGCTGGGGAAGCGGCGGCCGCGAACTCGTCACGACGCCGCGAGATCTGCAAGGATCGGGCAACGTGCAATCCGACAACGGACCGTCGAGCGGCGGCGGAGACAAGCAGAAAGGCGGAACTTCGCCGACGATCGACGGCGTGAGCCGTCCGTACGACGAAGTCTACGGCGAATATTCGCAGCGGGCCAAAGACTCGCTCGGACGCAGCGATCTGCCGCAGAGCGTGCAAGGCTTGGTCGAGAGCTACTTTACCGAGATCCGGCCGGGTTCGTAAGGCGCGAAGAACGAAGATCAACGAATGGGAGGAAAAACCATGCTGGAAGAAACCGATCGCATCGGGACGTGGAGACAAACGATGGAAGACGTGCGCGAAGAGATCGGACAAGTGATCGTCGGGCAAAGCGAGACCGTCGAACAGATGTTGTGGTGCGTGTTCGCGGGCGGACATGCCCTGCTGGAAGGGATTCCGGGGCTAGGCAAAACGATGCTGGTCCGTTCGGCGGCCGACGCGCTGGATCTGCCTTTCTCGCGGATTCAGTTCACGCCCGACTTGATGCCGAGCGATATTACCGGCACGGACGTGATCCATTTCGGCGGAGAAGGCGGAGTGTCCGGCGAATTCCGCCGGGGACCGCTGTTCGGCAGTATCGTGCTGGCCGACGAGATCAACCGCGCGACGCCGAAAACGCAAAGCGCGCTGCTCGAAGCGATGCAGGAAAAGACGGTGACCGTAGGCGGCGTGACGCATAAACTGCCGGAACCGTTTTTCGTTCTGGCGACGCAGAACCCGCTAGAGAACGAAGGGACGTATCCGCTGCCGGAAGCGCAGCTCGACCGGTTCCTGCTCAAACTCGACGTCGATTATCCGTCGCCGGACGAGTTGAAAGAGATCATTCGCCGGACGACGGCTTCGGACAATCGCGCGGCGGTCAAACGCGCCGACGCGGCGGCGCTGCTGGAGATTCAGCGCGGCGCCAAAGAAGTGCTGGTTGCGGAAGAGGTGCTGGATTATGCCGTGCGCCTGCTCATGATGACGCATCCGGCGCAGGCCGAATCGCCGGAATCGGTCAAACGTTACGTCCGGTTCGGTTCGGGACCGCGCGGCCTTCAAGCGATGATCGCGGTCTCGAAAGTCCGCGCGATCGCCAAAGGACGCATGCACGTCTCGACCGGCGATATTCTGGCCGCGGCCAAACCGGCGATGCGCCACCGGCTGCTGCTGAACTTCGAAGGGCAAGCGGAAGGCGTCTCGCCGGATACGCTGGTCGACGATATCCTCGCCCGGCTGGAGAATTCGAGATGAAGGCGGAGGAGCTGCTGAGCGCGGATTGGATCGCGAGGCTGGATCGCTTGACCTTGTCCACGGCAAGGCGCGTGCGCGGCACGAGGCAGGGCAGACGGCGTTCGCGGGAACTGGGCGCGTCGCTCGAATTCGCGGATTACCGCGAATATTCGCCCGGCGACGACGTGAGACGTTTCGATTGGAGCGTCTACGGACGGACGGGGCGCAAAGTGGTACGGCAGTATCTCGACGAGCAGGAACTTCAAGTGACGCTTTATCTGGACTGTTCGCGGTCGATGGAATTCGCCGACGAGAACGGGCCGACCAAGCTGCTGCATGCCGCAAGACTGGCCGCGAGCGTCGGTTACATGACGCTCGCCGCGTACGACCGGCTCGGCGTCTACCGCGTGGACGAGCGAATCGGCGACGGACTGCCGCTGCTGAGAGGGCGTCCCGCGGTGCACCGGCTGCTCGAATTTCTGGCGGCCTCCGAAGTCGGCGGACGGGGAGATCTGGCCGAAGCGTTCGGCGAACGTTCCCGGCTGCCGAGACTGCCGGGCATGACGTGGATTTTCTCGGACTGTTGGACGGAGACGGGCGAGCAGGAGCTGGAAGACGTCATGGCTCGCCTTCAAGCGGCCAGACAGGAAGTCGTGCTGGTGCAGGTCTTGACGAGAGGCGAGATGGAGCCGAAGCTGACCGGCGATCTGAAGTTGATCGACGCGGAGCTGGGCACGGCCAAAGAAGCGGCGCTGACCGGACGTCTCGTCGAAGCTTACGAGCGGGAATTCGCCGCTTACAGAGGCCGGTTGGCCGAGTTCTGTTCCCGCCGAGGGATCGCTTATGTGCTAGCGCCGACGGACGTTCCGCCTCGCGAACTGGTGCTGGGCACTTTGCGCGAAGCCGGACTGGTCCGCTGATGCCGACGGAGCCAAGCAAGCGGACGTTCGGATTCGGCGTCCCTGAAGAAAGGAGGTGCAGCCGATGGGAATCGGTTCATGGGCAGGTCTGTGGTTCGCGCTGGGCATCCCGGCCATTGTGATCATGTATCTGTTCAAACGGAAATTCATCGACACTCCTGTAGCCAGCCACCTGTTATGGCGGCGGGTATTGGAAAATACCGAAGCGAACCGTCCTTGGCAAAAGCTGAGAAGCCGTCTGCTGATGTGGCTGCAGCTGCTCGCGGCGGCCGTGCTCGCTTTCGCGCTGATGCGGCCGTTCCTGTGGGCGGAAGCCGGAACCGGCGGGCATCTCGTGATCGTGGCGGACGTCTCGGCCAGCATGAGTTCGATCTCGGGTTCGGGCGAAGCCGCTGCGGGCGAAGGCGATCCTGCGGCGGAGACTCGGCTGGATAAACTGAAAAGCGGCGTGTTGGCCGATACCCGGCAATCCGACGGCTTGACGCTGATCCGCATGGGCAGCCGTCCGCAGGTGGTCGTGTCCGGCGGCGAAGACCGCGCGTCTTGGGAACGAGCCGTGCGGTCGTTATCGCCGGATTACGGGCGAACGGCTTATCGCGAAGCGATCTCGCTGGCTTCGGCGGTCGCCGAAGGTCAGAAAGACGCCCGAATCGTCGTCTACACGGACGGACAGTGGAACGAACGGACGGACGATCTGCCATTGTCGGTACCGATCGAGATCCGCCGGGTCGACAGCGGGAATTACCGCAACGCTTCGGTCGAGCAGTTCGGGGTGGACGGGAGCGGACGCGCGGTAGGCGTGATCGCCAATACCGGAACGGCGGCGCTAGACGTCTCGGCGGAATTGTCCGGCGACGGTCGTGCGCTGAGCAGCGAAAGCGTATCGCTGCAGCCGGGCGAGCGCCGTACGCTCACATTCGAACGGGCCGAGGCCGCCGAGACGTATCGTTTGAGCTTGACCGGCGCGCCCGACGATTACGCGGCGGACGACGACGCGTTCGCTTTCCCCGAGACGAGCGGCACGGTCAAAGTGCTGCTGCTGTCGAGCGGCAATCTGTTTTTGGAAAAAGCGCTGCAGCTCTCCGGCGCGGAAGTGACCCGGTTGGATCTTTCCGGCGGCGGTGCTTCGGGCGCGGCGGCCGGAAAAGAAGGAGCGTCCGAAACGCCGCCGCTGCCCGAACAGCGTCCCGATCTGGTCGTTGCGGAAGGCGCGATTCCGGCGGCGCTCCGTTCGGGCGAATGGGGACGTCTGCTAAGCGGAGCGGCAGTCTGGACGATCGGCGGCGGCGCGGAAGCCGAGGCTCAACCGGCAGACCGGCGCGTGGAAGTCGCGAGCCATCCGGTTACTCGGTATCTCTCGTTGACCGAACCTTATTTCGGAACGTTGACCGGAGACAAACCGGTCGGCATGACGAGCCTCGTGACCGTCGGAGGCAGGCCCGCGATCGCGGCGGGAACCGAGAACGGCCGACGCGCGTTGTGGTTCGGCTTCAATCTGCAAAGCGGCGACCTGCCGCTGAACAGCGAATTCCCCGTGTTGGTCAACAACGCGGTCAATTGGCTGTCCGGCGGCCGGGGCGGCGGTCTGGGCCGGGCGACTTCGGGAGCGGCGGTCGAAGTTCCGATCGCGGCGGAAGCGCAGAAAGCTTTGTGGAAACCGCTGCAAGGACCGGCGTTCGAAGCCGGCGCGGGCGAAATCCCGGCGGAACAAGCGGCTTCCGGCGGAGCCGCGCCGAGCGCTTCGCAGCCCGCGCCGAACGTGCCGGGACTGTACGCGTTCGAACAAAGCGGTCCCGGATTAAACGACGCGGCGGCTTATCTGCTGGACGTCCGTCCGGACGCTTCCGAAGCGGCGGCGCCGGCGGAGGCCGATCCGACGTTCGGCGCGGCTCCGGGAACGGCCGCCGCGCCGGACGCGACTTCCGCCGGGGAAAGCCGCGGCAGACTGCCGCTGACGATCCCGCTGGCGGCGCTGATCGCCGCGATCATGCTGACGGAATGGGGGGTGTACCGACGTGGGCGTTCAATTTGATCATCCCTGGCTCTTGCTGCTGCTGATTCCGCTGGCGGCGTTCGCCGTATTCGCCATGCGCGGTCCGGCCCGGATCTCGATGTTCCGCCACCGGCTGGCCGCGTCGCTGCGAACGGCGGCTCTGCTGCTGCTCGTGCTGCTGCTGGCCGGCGTTCAGCTCTATACCGTGCAGCGTCAGCACGAAGTGGTCTATGCCGTAGACCGTTCGTCCAGCTCCGACTCCGGCGGCGAAGATCGCGAATGGATCGCTTCTTCCCTGAAAGAAAAAGGAGCGGACGACGAGTATGCCGTGGTCTCGTTCGGACGCGACGCTTCGGCCGAACAGACGATCAGCGCGCAGTCGCCGCTGAGCGATCTGTCCGCCGCGGTCGATCCGGATTATACGAACGCGCAGCGCGCGCTTCAATTGGCTTCCGGCATGTTCGATGCCGGCGATCCGCGGATCGTGCTGATCAGCGACGGCCAAGAAAACATCGGCAGCATGCTCGAAACGGGACGGCTGCTGAAGAATCGCGGCATCGCCGTCGACGTGTTGGAGAAAAAGTCGGAGACCGTGCAGGACGCTTCGATCGATTCGCTGTCGCTGCCCGGCAAACTGTATTTGGGCGAAGCGTTCACGGTCGAAGCGCAGCTTCGCAGCACGTATTCGGGAACGGCCGAGATTCGGCTGTACGAAGATAACGCGGAGATCGGCACTCAGCAGGTCGAAGTCGAGCGCGGCGACAGCACCGTGCTGCTGCAAGGCTTGGCCAAGCGTCCCGGTCTGCACCGTTATCGGGCGGAGCTGACCATGACGGGCGATCGGCAGTCTGCCAATAACGCGGCGTTCGCGTTTACGCGCGTAGCGGGCAGCCCGTCGGTGCTGGTCGTGGAAGGCAAGCCGGGGACGTCGGCGAATATCGTCAACGCGCTGAACGCGGGATTGATCGATACGACCGTGATCGCGCCTCAGGTCCTGCCGACGCAGCTTGCGGATTACGCGCAGTACGACAGCATCTTGTTCAACAACGTCTCGGGCGACTCGCTCGGACAAGCCAAGATGGACCTGATCGAAACGGCGGTCCGCAGCTACGGCATCGGCTTCATGATGAGCGGCGGCGATCAAAGCTTCGGACTCGGCGGTTATTTCGATACGCCGATCGAGCGGGCGCTGCCGGTCTCGATGGAGCTGGAAGGCAAACGCGAGATTCCCGAATTGGGTCTGATTCTGGTGATCGACCGTTCGGGCAGCATGACCGGAAGCAAGATCGAGCTGGCGAAGGAAGCGGCGATGCGCACGGTCGAACTGATGCGCGCCAAAGACACGGTCGGCGTCGTCGCGTTCGACGATCAGCCGTGGTGGGTCGTGGAGCCGCAGAAGCTGACGGACAAGCAATCGGTGCTGGAAAAGATCCAATCGATTCCGAGCGCCGGCGGCACCAATATCTATCCGGCGCTGTCTTCGGCGGCGGACGCGATCAAGGAAGTCAAAGCGCAGCGCAAACATATCATCCTGCTGACGGACGGCCAGTCCGCCGGCGGCGGAAGTTACGAAGACCTGCTGGCCGACTTGGGCAAAAATCAGGTGACCGTCTCGAGCGTAGCGGTCGGTTCGGACGCGGACCGCGGACTGCTCCAACGCGTCGCGGATCTGGGCAAAGGCCGTTTCTACGACGTGCAGGACGAAACGACGCTGCCCGCGATCTTCAGCCGGGAAGCCGTGCTGCTCGCCCGGACTTACGTGGTGGACAAGCCGTTCGTTCCGGCCGTGGCGGACGCGGGCGATTGGGCGCCGCTGCTTGCGGACGGACTGCCGCAGGTCAAAGCGTATATCGCGACCAGCGCCAAGCCTTCGGCGCAGACGGCGCTCGTCAGTCCCGAACCCG
This sequence comes from Saccharibacillus sp. O23, assembly GCF_002205895.1. Lineage (GTDB taxonomy): Bacteria > Bacillota > Bacilli > Paenibacillales > Paenibacillaceae > Saccharibacillus. Next base: position 952 of record NZ_NJDE01000001.1, on the reverse strand, counting down.
ATCCGCTGCTCGCCAGATGGCAGTACGGCTCGGGCCGTTCGGTGGCGTGGACCAGCGATCTGACCGGCGAATGGTCGGGAGATTGGATCTCGTGGGACCGGTTCGCCAACGTGCTGACGCAGACGGTCAAATGGACCTTCCCGCAGTTTAGCGCTTCGCCGTACCGGATCGAGACGTCGCTCGCCGAAGGCGGAACGCAGCTCAGCGTGACGGCGGCGCAGCAGGGCGAGGCTCCGCTGCCCGACGAACTGGTCGCTTCGGTCGGAGGCGACGGCGCGGCCGTGGAACCGGTGACGCTGGTCCAGACCTCGCCGGGCCAATATACCGGCATGCTGCCGGTCAGCGACCCGGGTGCTTACCTGCTGAATCTGTCGCCGAAAAGCGCGGAAGCGGTCGAAGACGAACCCGGCCGAGCTTCGGGCACCGAAACGGCGGCCGAAAACGGCACGGAAAGTACCGCTTCGGGCCTGCCGGCTTCGACCGGTACGGGACTCGTCATTCCGTATTCGCCGGAGTACCGCATCGTTTCCGCTTCGCAGGAAGCGGGCGGGCGTCTGGCCGAGCTGGCGCAGTTGACCGGAGGACGTCTGTTGTCTTGGGACGATCCGGCGGCCGTCTACGCGCAGCCGGCGGCTCCGCATAAACAGATGCGGGATTGGACCTCGCTCCTGCTGGCCGTCGTGCTGGCCTTGTGGATCGCGGATATCGCGATCCGCCGTCTGGCCGTTCCGTGGGAACGGCTCGCCGCCGCGCTGGCCGCGCCGTTCGCGGCGGCCCGTCGGCGCGGTTCCGGCGCCGCGGAAAGCGAAGCCGCTCCCGCGGAGGAAGGCGCGATGGCGCGCCTGTCCGCCGCCAAGCGGCGGAGCACGGCTTTCCGAGGCGGCGAGCGAGATCGGCAGAGCGCCCGCTGAGGCAAGAGTTACGACCCCGGCGGGGGCCGCCGACGGATCCA